>NZ_FSRU01000002.1:0-1224020 GCF_900142845.1 Paraburkholderia phenazinium | reverse complement strand
CACTTGCCGCAGTCCCCATCACGCCAATAACCGATGCGCTGGTATCAAACAACGGTGCGAGAAGTTCGGTGATGAAATCGGATTTCATTGTATCGTTATCTTATTTAAAAATGATGGTTGCGTTCAAATATCGTGAGGAAGATCTGCATTTATTGGCATGAAACCAGGACTAAAGGTTGTTCAGATTTTCTGATGTCCGTTGTCCATGGTAAGAAGCAATCTTGCTATGTATCCACGATAAGGTTCGGGCAGAGAGCTGCCTTTTACATAGAGAGTGCGAGCCGTCGCGCATGCAACTTCGTCACTCTCCGTGTTCAAATTGGATAAGCCGGAAACAAATTCCCGGGATTGCGGCTGATCGATCGATTGTGCAATTTTTTTGATACCTTGCAGCATTTCTTCAGTTGAAAGCACGATCGGTGCTGATTTTTCTAGCTCTGCTTCGAGAGCAGATTTGTTGACGAAAAACCACGCCTTCGCTTCCGTGGAGTCGAACGATTCCATTACTGGGTAGGCGTAGCTTTGGAATTCCGAATCTGGCATTTCTCCTTTTATGTACTTGCCGCACATATGTGGATCCAGCGATGCCAGTATTTTATTGACAGAAACCAGTCGTTGCTCCAGCAGGACAGTGGGTAACCGGGCCATCCCTTTGTTTATCATTTGACCAGATAAGCGCAATTTATCACCTGGTGCGATCGCACCAAGTTCGTTGGCCAATTTTTTGTTATCCAATAACCAAAGATGAAATAGCTCCGCTTCGTGGTATATAGGGGAAGATTTTGAAAATGGATTTAGCCAAACTGTAGCATCATTGACCGTAATATCCACGGCTGCGGTCTTGTTGACCTTGGCGGTGCCGGTCATATTATTTTCTATATTATTATTCGATATAAAATGGAAGCCACGGGAGCATATGAATATGGAAGTGGCAAATAAAGTAGATATGCATAGAAAATTGAAATATTTATTCATTTTCGTTATTTCGATAATCTCGTAACCACGTATCATGTCAGAGATTTTTGCTTGTCTAATCGGTGAATTGATTAATTGTTTCAATTGTCGAACTGGTCGTGCCGTTCATGTCGCCTACTCTTGTTCCCCGATTCGAAATGTTCCTCGTTAAATTTTTTCATTCCCTTCGTCTCCTGTAAGGAGCATCCGCGCCACATAGCCTCGATAAGGCTCAGGCAGGGAATTCCCTCTGGAATAGAGAATCTGTACCGTTTCGCACGCATCTTCATCGCTCGCCGTTTTTAAGTTGGCCATCACGGAAAGGAAAGATTTGGATTGCGGTTCGTACATTGATCTGGAAATTTTCAGTACGCCTCGTGCTGCATCTTCCGTTGATAGCACGATAATCGGTGCCCCATTCAGTTGTGCCTCGATAGCCGCTTTGCCGACAGAGAACCAAGCTTTAGCTTCATCGGCATCGAATGAATTCATCCTCGGAGCAGATTGCGCTGTAAATTCCGTAGCGCTAAATCCTCCTTTTATAAGCGTGCTACACGTGTGGATGTTCAGCGACGGCAATATCTTATTTACAGAAGAAAAACGCTGTTCCAGCAGGTCGGTCGATAGACGGGGCATTCCTTTTGCCGCCAGTTGGCCTGATAACATCAGTAGATCTGATGGACGTGCGGTATCGCTGGCAGCAGCCAGTTTCTTGTTATTCAATATCCATTGGCGGTATTGATTAAACTCTCGGTATATCGGCGATGATGCCGAGTATGGATTCATCGATAATACGGGATCATTTGCAATTTCGTCTTGGACGGCGTTCTTCGGATTCGGATGACGTCCAGGAAAAAATATTATTATGAAAGATAAAATAAAAATAAAAATTGAACCGAGTAAAAATTTTATCGCTAACTTCATTTTGTGCGATTCCTACGTCGTGCGCTCACGTTTCATAGCGGAGCGGTGGTACAGGTGCGGCAGATCTTTGTCATTCTGGCATAATTTATATTTTTAATGAAAATAGCGATCTTGCCAAATAACCTTGATAAGGTTCAGGCAATAAAAGTGTTTGAGAAAAAACCGTTCGCACTGTTGCGCATCTGTTCTCGTCGTTTGCGGTTCGGATATTCTCCAGATTGGAGAGAAAAATTTTTGATCGATAGTCAGGAAGCGATGCCGCAAGTTTTAAAATAGCCAGTTGCACATCTTCCTTCGCGACAGAAATAATGGGTAGATTGCGGAGTTGAGCATCGATGGCGGATTGACTTGTCGTAAACCATGTTTTTGCTTCGGCGGCACTCATTGTCTCGATGATCCGAGCGGTATGCGTCGCCAACTGCGAGCCGGAAATCTCCCCCTTCGCTACGTCACTGCAAGTCTTGTTATCCAGAGATCACAAAACTTTATTGATGAGCTGGAGATATCTTTCCAACATCTCAGTGGGCAATCGATCTAGACCCTTTGCTTCGAGTTGACTAGCCAGTTCGAGCTTGGCGAGTTCGTCAGCCCCGTTGGAAAGCTGATCCAGCTCGCTATTCGATTGAATCCACTCATTAAATTCTCTTGCTTCTTTATGAGCAGGCGATGACACGGGATATGGATTTGTCCATACCTTGACATCACTGGCCGTGGCCTTCTCAACATCACGCTTTGGCAGATGCCATCCGTGAAAAAATACGTACGACGAACAAAAGATCAAAGCAGCGCTGAGTAGATATCTCGCTGTGTAACTCATTTATGTCATTCCGATGCTGTACTGGCCGCGTCTCAGAACGGTGAACACGTGCCGGAGCAGCGTATTTCACTCATTCAGGCTATTTTTAACTCAATACGCAATCATCGAGGAAAAATGGGAGGCCGCGCTATCGGAAATTTCTGCACTGACACCGAGAACGGTCAGAAGCGCTGAATAAAGCGGCTGTCAATTGGTACCAGCGCTTGTTAGGCAGGCAAGGGAGGAGGGGGCGTCGATGAGCGGACTGCGACACAGCGCCAATCATGGTGATTGCGTGTGATCAACAAGCTGTAGGTGAGGATGGACTACGGACGTGTGCCTGGTCGAGGCACGACTTTTCCTGCGGGGATGGGACTGGTGGGAGGGGTGTTCGAAATTCGGAGTGGCGTCTTCGTCGCGATTCGCGGGACAGTCGTTAGAGGGGACGCCGGGTGATCCATCACGTAGAGGTCGCGCGGCGCCCATGAACCACTCGGAGCCTTCAGCCCGCCGATCCCCCCTGGGACTGCGAACTCGAAACCGGCGGCTGCGCACCTTCCCCAGCCGGAGCCCCCGCCCCCTTGCCACCCGCCGTGCCTGCCTCCTCAACCGGCGGCGTCCCCATCGCCTGAAACAACGCCGCCGTATCGGTCAACCGCGCACCGGTATACCGTATCTCATCGAGCTTCGCATTCCGAAACTGTTGCTCGCTCGAGCGCGCCGCCGATACCGGCACCGCCCCCAGCCGATAACGCGCCGCCGTCTCATCCGAAATACCCTGCGCAGCACGCGCGGCGACATTCGCAGCATCGAGCGCCTGCGCATCGTGTTCGAGCGCCGCCAGCGTATCGGCGACGTTCTGGAACGCGGCGAGCACCGTCTGCTTGTACTGCTCGGTCGTGGCGTCATACGTCGCCTGCGCCGCGCGCCGTTGCGCGAGCAGCGCGCCGCCATGAAAGATCGGCTGTGACAGCGAACCCGCCACCGCCCAGATCGCGCCCGCACCGGAGAGCGCCACCGGCCAGCTAAAACCGCCTTGTCCCATCGACGCCGTCAGCGACAGGCTCGGGTACATCTGCGCCGTGGCCACGCCCACATCCGCCGCGGCCGCCTTGAGCGCCGCGTCGGCGGCCTGAACATCCGGACGCGCCCGCAGCAACTCCGACGGCACGACCACCGGCACCCGCTGCGGCACCTGCAACTGCGCCAGATCGATATCCGGCGGCGCGGCGTCAGGCGTGCGCCCGATCAGGACCGCAAGCGCATGCCGCGTCGTCGCCCACTGTTGCTTCAGACCCGGCAAACTCGCCGACACCGACGCCGCACTTTGTTGCGCGTTCAACAAATCCGCATGCGAGATCGCGCCGAGTGCGTAACGCCGGGCCGCATCGCGCGCGTCTTCGTTCGCCAGCGTCACGAGCCGCTCGGTGGTGTCGATCTGCGCATGCATCGAGGCCGCGGTGATCGCCGCGGTGACGATGTTCGCCGCCAGCGCGCGCCGCGCCGATTCCAGCTGATAAACCTGCACATTGACGCGCGAAGCGAGCGCGGCATTGGCGAGCCGCGAGGCGCCGAACAGGTCGATCGTGTAGTGCGCCTGCAACTGGCCGACGAACGTGTTGTACAGGAACGTATTCGGCCCGAGCTCTGGAACCGCCAGCGCGCGCTGCCGGGCCGGTTGGGCTACGGCATCGACGGTGGGTAGCATCGAACTGCCAATCTGTCCGCGCAACTGCTCGCGCGCGGCGGTGAGACTCTTGTCGGTTGCCGCCAGCGTCGGACTGTTGCGCAGGCCTTCGTCGACGAGCGCATTCAGATCGTCGGACTGGTAAAGACGCCACCATGCCGGCACCGGTTTGGCGCCCGCCACGAACTGCTGGGTGACGCCTTGCGCGGGCACCGTTTCGGTGGGCTGCGGCTCGGCGCCGTAGTGCGCCGGCTGGGGCATCGCCGGCGCATTGCCGTTCGGGCCGAACGAGCAGGCCGCGAGCGCGAGCGCGCCGCTGCCCACGACGAGGGCTCGGGCCTGTCCGATACGTTTGAAGACAGAAGTAGCCATGATCAATTTCCCGAATGCGACGCTTGCGTCGATGAAGCCGGCGGCTCGCGTTCGTCGCCGCGCACCCTGAACGAGGCCGCGTACAGCGCGGGCAGATAGAACAGCGTGAGCACCGTGGCGCTTGTGATGCCGCCCATCAGCGCGGTGGCCATCGGCCCGAAGAAGTTCGAGCGCAACAGCGGAATCAGCGCCAGCACGGCCGCCGCCGCGGTTAGCGTAATCGGCCGGAAACGCCGGACCGTGGCGCCGACGATGGCATCGAAGCGTTTGTGTCCCGCGGCGATGTCCTGCTCGATCTGATCGACCAGAATCACCGAGTTGCGCATGATGATGCCGAACATCGCAATCACGCCGAGCATCGCCACGAAGCCGAACGGCTGGCCGAACAGCAGCAGCGTGGCCACCACCCCGATCAGGCCGAGCGGGGCGGTCAGCACCACCATCAGCACGCGTGCGAAGCTCTGCAACTGGACCATCAGCAGTACCAGCACGGCAATGACCATGATCGGCATCTGCGCGTTGATCGACGTCTGACCTTTGCCGCTTTCCTCCACCGAACCGCCCACTTCGATGCGGTAGCCCACCGGCAGCGTCGCGCGAATCTGGGCAAGCGCCTTGTCGACGCTATTCGTGACGTCGATGCCTTGCGCGTTGCCGATCACGTCCGATTGCACCGTGATGGTCGGTTGGCGGTCGCGTTCCCAGATCACGCCGTATTCGAGGTCGTAGTGCATATGGCCGAGCGTGCCGAGCGGCACCGGACCATTCGGCGTGGGCATGGCCAGCGTGAGGAGTTGGCCGGGATCGACGCGTTCCGTCTTCGGCGCGCGCAGGTCGACGCTGATCAGCTTGTCGCGTTCGCGGTATTGCGTGACCGTGTAGCCGGACAGCGTCATGGCGAGGAAGCTCGACACGTCGTCCGAGGTGACGCCCAACTCGCGCGCCTTCTTCTGGTCGATCTCGAAGCGCACCGAGCGCTCGGCCGGCTCGTCCCAGTCGAACTGGACATTGTCCGTACGATGGTCGGCACGCATCGTCGCCGCGACGCGTTCGGCGATCGAGCGCACCGTGGCGATGTCGTCGCCGCTCACGCGGAACTGCACCGGAAAGCCGACCGGCGGCCCGTTTTCGAGGCGCGACAGGCGCGTGCGGATCGCCGGGAACTGGTTGCGCAATTCCGGTTCGAGCCATTGCGCGAGCTTCTCGCGGTCCTTGACCGATTTCGCGGTGATCACGAACTGCGCGAAATTCGGCTGCTGCAATTGCTGGTCCAGCGGCAGATAGAAACGGGGCGCACCCTGGCCCACGAAGTCCACCGTATGATCGATTTCCGGGCGGCCCACCAGCGCTTTTTCGAGCCGCTGGGACTCGCGCAGCGTGGCTTCGAACGAGGCGCCTTCCGGCAACCTGACGTCGACCAGCAACTCCGGACGGTCCGAACTCGGGAAGAACTGCTGCGGGACCAGCGTGAAGCCCATCAGCGCGACCACGAACAGCACGACGGTGATCGTCAGTACGACGAAGCGCCGCTCGATGCACCAGGTGATCCAGCCGCGCAGCCGCTTGTAGAAGCGGGTGTCGTAGATGTCGTGTTCGTAGTCGTGCGCTTCATGATCCTGGCGCTTGCGTTCCGGCAACAGGTGATAGCCGAGCAGCGGAATCAGCACCACGGCGGCGAGCCACGACGCGATCAACGCGATGGCCGACACCTCGAAGATGGAGCGGGTGTATTCGCCGGTACTCGACTTCGCCAGCGCGATCGGCAGGAAGCCCGATACGGTGACGAGTGTGCCGGTCAGCATCGGAAACGCGGTGCTGGTGTACGCGAACGCGGCGGCGCGGGTGCGGTTCCAGCCCTGTTCGAGCTTCACCGACATCATCTCGACGGCGATGATCGCATCGTCCACCAGCAGCCCGAGCGCGAGCACGAGCGTGCCGAGCGAGACCTTGTGCAAGCCGATATCGAACAGGTACATGCACAGCGCCGTGACCGCGAGCACGATCGGAATGGAGATCACGACCACCATCCCGGTGCGCACACCCAGCGACACGAGACTCACCACCAGTACGATCGCAATCGCTTCGGCCACCGCCTCCAGAAAGTCGTCGACCGACTTCGCGACGGCATCCGGCATGCTCGAGACTTCGACGAGCTTGAGGCCGGCCGGCAGATACGAGCGCAGCACGGCCGACTGCTTGTCGAGCGCCTTGCCGAGCTGGATCACGTCGCCGCCGGGCTGCATGGTCACGCCGATGCCGAGCACGGCCTTGCCGCCGTAGCGCATCTGCGTGGAGACCGGATCGTCATAGCCGCGTTTGATGGTGGCGATGTCGCCAAGGCGAAACGAACGGTTGTTGATGCGGATCAGCGTATCGGCGAGCGCGTTGACGTCCTTGAACTGGCCGGTCGGGCGCACGAACACGCGGTCGTCCAGCGTAGTCAGGGTGCCGGCCGGCGAGACGTCGTTCTGCGAATTGATGGCCTGCGCAATCTGTTGCGGCGACACGTTCAGACGCGTGAGCTGCGTATTGGCGATCTCGATGTAGATGTGCTGGTCGGGGTCGCCGAAGTAATCGACCTTGGCGACGCCCGGCACGCGCAGCAGCACCGTGCGCAATTCGTCCGCGTAGTCGTGCAGTTGCGCGGCGGAAAAGCCGTCGCCTTCGAGCGTGTAGATATTGGTGTAGACGTCGCCGAACTCGTCGTTGAAGAACGGTCCCTGGATGCCTTGCGGCAGGGAGGTGGCGATGTCGCCCACCTTCTTGCGCACCTGGTACCAGGTTTCCGGCACGTCCTTGACGGGCGCGGAGTCCTTCATCGAGAAGAACATCAGCGATTCGCCGGGGCGCGAATAGCTGCGCACGAAGTCGATATACGGCGTTTCCTGCAGCTTGCGGCCGATGCGGTCGGTGACCTGTTCCTGCACCTGGCGGGCGGTGGCGCCGGGCCAGAAGGTGCGGATCACCATCACGCGGAACGTGAACGGCGGATCTTCCGATTGGGCGAGCTTCGTGTAAGCGAGGATCCCGAAGGCCGTGGCCAGCGCAATCAGGAACACCACCAGCGCCTGGTGACGCAGCGCCCACGCGGACAGGTTGAAGCGTCCCTCTTCATGTTCATGCGTAGTTGTACTCATGAAGCAAAGTCCTCGGGATGCAGGGGGGCGATCGGGTGGACTTTCTCGCCGGCGGTCACCGTGTGCACGCCTTGCAGCACGACGCGCTCGCCGTCCTTCAGGCCGCCGGAGATGGCGACGGTGCGTTCGTCATACCGTGTGACCTGCACGCGGCGCAGTTCCAGTACGTCGTCGCCGTCGTGTACGACCCATACGGCCGGGTTGGTGCCGTCGTGGAACAGCGCGGTGGCGGGCAGCGTGAACGACGCGGCGGGCTGCGCAGCGCTGTTGCCTGCGGTGAGCGCCACGTCCGCCGTCATGCCGAGCCGTACATCCGGGCCGGGCTCGAGCAGTGTGAGGTTCGCGCGATAGGTGCGGCTTTGCGGATCGGCGGCGGGCGAGAGCTCGCGCACGCGGGCGTTGAAGGTGCGGCCGGGCAGCGCCGACATCGTGACCTTGGCGGTCTGACCGACAGCGAGCGCGGCGAGCGTGCTTTCCGGCACGTCCACCACGACGTCGACGTCACCGCTCCACGCGAGGTTGTAGACCGCTTGTCCGGCCGAGACGTTTTGCCCGGTCTGCGCCTGTTCGGCCGTGATCACGCCGGCGTGATCCGCGGGCAGGTCGGTGTACTGCAACTGGTTCTTCTGTAGTGCGGCTTGTTGTGCCGCCTGATCGCGCTGGGCCAGTGCCGAGGCATACGCATTGGTGGTCTGTTCGAGCTGCGCCGCCGAAATCAGGTTTTCATGCGCCTGCGCCTGGTCGCGATCCAGCTGCTGCCTGGCATACACGAGGCTGTGCTGCGCGGCGTCGAGTTGCGCCTGCGCGCTGGCGGCGCTCTTCTGCGCATCCGCCGGGTCGAGGCGGGCCACGACTTCGCCGAGCTTCACCGTGTCGCCGAGCCGGACGTGCCGCTCGATGATCTTGCCGGCAATCCGGAACGACAGCGGCGTCGAGTAACGCGCTTCTACTTCGCCCGGCAACGAGGCCGACAGCGGGCTGCCGTCGGCATGTGCGGCGGCGACGACCACCGGACGCGGCGCAGGCGCTGACGCCTGTTGCTGATGGCATGCGCCCAGCATGACGAGGCCGGCCAGCGCGAGGGCGTAGGCCATGCGGCGTGTGGGGGTGGAACGGCGATGCGGATGAGAGTGCGTGCGCATCGCAGATGATGCGCTACAACCGGGACGATTCACAATTACCCCAATCAGGAGACAGCGAACGAACACGGCAAGCCACAGCGGCTAGCCAGCGAAGGCACGTTTGAAACGACGCGAGCAATACCCTGTTGCTTCAAATGATGCTGTGCATTCTAATACACACCTGTATCTGAGTGTATAGTCGTATTTGAATTCTTTCCGGTGGTAAACTCGCCTGCATGAAACGCCAACGACTCACACGCGAACAGAGCAAAGACCAGACGCGCCTGCGCCTGCTCGACGCCGCGCAAGCTATTTTTATGAAGAAAGGGTTCGTCGCCACGAGTGTCGAAGACATCGCCGAGGCGGCCGGTTATACGCGCGGGGCGTTCTATTCGAACTTCCGCAGCAAGCCCGAGCTGTTCCTCGAACTGCTCAGGCGCGACCATGAGGAAATGCAGGCGGATCTGGATAGCATCTTCGAAGAAGGCGCGACGCGCGAATCCATGGAGGCGCGCGTGCTGACGTACTACAGCAATATGCATCGCGAGAACAAATGCTTCCTGCTGTGGGCGGAGGCGAAGCTGCTGGCCGCGCGCGACGGCCGTTTCAGGCTGAAATTCAACGCGTTCATGCACGAGAAGCTGCAGCAACTGAGCGAATATATTCGCGAGTTTTCAGCGCGCGCAGGCACGCCGTTGCCGCTGCCGGCCGAAACGCTGGCGTTGGGGCTGATGGGACTGTGCGACGGCGTGCAGTACTTCTACACGGTCGACCCGCAAAACGTCTCGAGCGATACCGCGGAGGCGGTGCTGGCGGGATTCTTCGCGCGGGTGGTGTTCGGGCGCGACCCGGGGCTGTGAGGCTGGTTGTGCAGCGGGCAGTGAAGCAGAGCAATGAGGCTTGCGCGGTGCGCAAATCAGGGCGATTCAGCCCGCGCTCAACCCCGGCTCAACTCGCGCTCAATCAACCGGCAGATTCGCACAGGCGTCCGTCACGGGCGACGCGCAGATGAGCGAATACTCGCCGCTCCATTGCAGGGCGGTCTTGCCGGCGTGCAGGACCTGGCGGACGTCGGGGCTGGTTTCGTAGGCGATGAAGGCGGAGCAGGCGACTGCAGACAACACGACCAGTGAAAACGCGATTCTTTCAATAACCTGAAAACGATGTGGCATGGCGATATCTTCCTTTCGCCCTCCATGATACCGGAGATTAGGGTTTTCACCTAGTCGCCTGGGCATCGAATCGCACCCGCCGGGCGCGTATTTTTTGTCCTGCACGAACAATCCGCCATGTTGGCTTCGCGCCCCGAACAGCGCGCAACTCCGTTTAATTCCACCTGCATCGCCTACCTGACCGTTTTGCCATCTTCAGGTCAGGGTTGGGCCATGAGTGATCGATACAATCGAACGCGTTGGGCAAGCCTTGGTGCGAGCGACTCGCAGCGTGGTTCTCACGCACATGGTCCGTCGTCGAGGTGCGATGTCACCCGCTTGTAGTCATCGGCTTGCGTAGTCGCCGACGCTCCGTTTACGCGCTGCGTCGGCGTTCGTTGGCTTGGCTTTAATAGCGGCAGGAGTGGCCTCATGAATCATTTGCAGTCGATGCGAGTTTTCGTCAAAGTGGCCGAACTCGGGAGCTTCGCCCGTACTGCCGGCACGATGGGTATCTCTACCGCCGTCGTGACCCGTCACGTGGCCGACCTCGAAGAGCGTCTCGGCACCCGTCTGCTCAACCGGACGACCCGCAGCCAGTCGCTGACCGAGTCGGGCCGGGTTTATCTCGAACGCGTGCGGCCGATCCTCGACGATCTCGAAGGGGTCGAGCAGATGGTGGTGGCGCGCAATCACGAACCCGTCGGCACCTTGCGCATCGTCGCGCCTGTGGTGTTCGGCCTGCATAATTTCGCGCCGGTGCTGCAGTCGTACGCCGAGCGTTATCCGAACGTCATCCCCGATGTCACGCTGGTGGATCGCCATGTCGATCTGGTCGAAGAAGGCTTCGATGTGGGCGTGCTGATCGCGCGGCAGATGCGCAGCGCGAGCATCGTCACGCGGCGCCTGACCACCGGTCACATGACCGTGTGCGCGACGCCCGCCTATTTGCAGAAGCACGGCGTGCCGACCCGGCCCGAACAGTTGCAGGATCACCCGAGCCTGTCGCTGCCGTCCGAATACGGCGGCGACGAACGCGTCTTCACGAGCCTCGACGGCAGCGGCGACGTGCGGATGCGGCCCACCAACGCGATCGTGGCGAACAACACCGAAATGCTGCGCCAGTTCGCGCTGCTCGGCATGGGCGTTGCCATCCTGCCGAGCTACCTGATTGGCCGCGACCTCGAGCGTGGCCGGCTGGTGCGTCTGTTGGGCGGTTATCGCCTGCCGCAGGTCGAGGTGACCATTGCGTATCCGAGCCGTCATCATCTGCCGGCCAAGGTGCGGACCTTTATCGATCATCTGGTCGAGCATTTCAGCCAGATGTCGAGCAACGTGCCGGACGAGTTCGCAGGCTCGCAGGATGCGGTGTCGCTCACGGCGCAAGCAAGGCGCGCCGTGGCGGACGCCCAGGCAGCGGCGCTGGACTTCGACGAGCGCGAAGAAGAAGCCTCGCTGCCGCGCGGCACGACGGCTGCGGCGGCCTCGCGCAAGCCGTCCCGGCCGACGCGCATGACCGAGCAGGCGTCGCCGGTTTAAGCCCGGCGGTGGCGAAACGCGATCACGGCGTCAGGGAGAGATGAAGGCTCGCGGGGTCGACTCAACGACCTTGAGCGTGTGGCAGCAGTCAGGCGATACTGGCGGATCGGCGGGGTGCGTACAGGCGCATCCCGCCTCTCCGCGGCACGCCCGCACACGCTATCCGGGGAGCATGACGAGTTGAACGTGACCTTTGCCCACACCACCGGCGACGACGTCGAAACGCTGGTGCAGATTCGTATTGAAGCGATGCGCGAGAGCCTCGAACGGATTGGCCGCTTCGATCCGACGCGTGCCCGCGAGCGTTTCCTCGCGTCGTTCGACGCAGCGTATTGCCGCTTCATCCTCGTCGACGGCGCAAAGGCCGGTTTTGTGCTGATCAGGCCCGAGACGGATCATCTGCAGCTCGATCATCTGTATATCGTTCCGGCTTACCAGGGAAAGGGCGTAGGCGCCGCGGTGCTCGACGCCGTGCTCGCCGATGCCGACGCGCAGGCATTGCCGGTCCGATTGGGGGCGCTGCGCGATAGCGACTCGAATCGCTTTTATCAGCGCCATGGCTTCGTGAAAACCGGCGAGGGCGAGTGGGACATTTACTACACGCGTGAGCCTCGGGCGCGGGCTGCCTGAGCGTTGTTGCCACCCGCGCGCGCGCTCGCGCAAAACCCGCTGCCATCAACGCGGCGACACGCCAGCGCCGTGATTTGCGCACCGCGCAACCGCTCGCCACTCAAACCGATTTCACTTCGCCGCCATCCATTCGCAACGTCGAGCCCGTCATCCAGCGCGCTACAGGCGACACCACGAACGCCATCAACTCGGCAATCTCTTCCGGCGTGCCGTAACGCGCGATTCCCGCTTCAACCGGAAACTTTGCCGTCGCCTCTTCAACGCTCATGTTGTGCAGCGGCGCCCAATGTTCCAGGTAGGAGCGTCGCCGGCCGGTCATCACGGGGCCTGGCAGCACGCTGTTGACCTGCACGCCGTCGGCGATGCCGCGATCCGAGAAGGCTTTGGCGAGTGCCACGATCGCTGCGTTGATCGTGCCCACGGCCGCGTACGGCGCCTTTGGAAACAGTGCGGAATTGCCGGACATCAGCACCACCGATCCCGAACTTTCCTTCAGCGACGGCCATGCCGCGATCGTCAGCCGGCGCGCGCCATGCAGCTTGAGCGCGAGACCGCGATCCCATTGCTCGTCGGTCATCTCGAGCACGTCGATCTGCGGCACGGCGCCTGCAATGTTGAGCAACGCGTCGATACGCCCGAACGTTGCAAGCGTCTCGTCCACCACTTGCTGCGCGGCCTCGGGTTCGGAGAGATCGAGGTCGAGAACAAGCGTCTGTGCGCCGGCCTTTTTCACTTCGACGGCCGTCTCTTCGAGATTCGCGCGGTTACGTGCGACGAGCACGATCGAGTCAAAATCCCGCGCCAGCCGGATAGCGGTCGACCGACCGATACCCTGGCTCGCGCCCGTGACGATTGCGACTTTGCTGGACATGTTGCTGCTCCTGGATGAGTGAATCAAGCGTGGTTCGATGAACCATGACGGTCTTCCGCCAGTGGATGCCGACCGGCAGAAACCTCAGCGAACAAGAAACTCCGAAATCGCCGCCGCGATCTCCGTAGCGTGCGTCTCCAGCGCGAAGTGACCGGTATCGAAGAAGCGCACGACGGCACCCGGGATGTCGCGCTTGAACGCTTCGGCGCCCGCGGGCAGAAAGAACGGATCGTGCTGCCCCCATACGGCAAGCAACGGCGGTTGATGGGTGCGGAAGTACTGCTGGAACGTGGGGTATAGCGCGACGTTGTTTCGATAGTCGCGGAACAGGTCGAGCTGTACCTCGTCCGCACCCGGGCGGCTCAGATAGAAGTCGTCGAGCGAGTAGCCGTCCGGCGAAACCGACGCCGCGTCGGGCACACCGTGCGTGTACTGCCACACGGTCGTCTCATGCGTGAGCAGCGCACGCAGCGCCTCGCGATTGGCGGGCGACGCGTCTTGCCAGTACGCGCGGATCGGATTCCAGCCGTCGCTCAGGCCTTCTTCATAGGCGTTGCCGTTCTGCGAAACGATCGCCGTGATCCGCTCGGGATGGCTGACGGCAAGCCGGAAACCGGTTGGCGCACCGTAGTCGAAGACGTAGACCGCAAAGCGATCGAAGCCGATTACCTCGGTGAAACGCTCGATGACATGAGCGATGTTGTCGAACGTGTACGCAAAACTGTCGCGGCTCGGCATGTCGGACTGGCCGAATCCGGGCAGGTCCGGTGCGACGATGTGGAAACGCTCGGCCAGCTCTGGAATCAGGTCCCGAAACATATGGCTCGAACTCGGGAAGCCGTGCAGAAGCAGCAGCTTGGGGGCACCCGGGCGGCCGGCTTCGCGATAGAACACCTTGAAGCCGTCGACGTCGGCATGGCGATACGTAATCGAAGTCATGATTTTCTCCACAGAGGAATAGGGTCAGGCAACCGACTGCAGCGCTTCGACAATGACCTGCGTCACCACGTCAGGCGCCGTCACGAGCGGTGTGTGGTCGACCGGGTGCGAGCGCACGTGCGCCTTCATGCGATCCGCCATGAAATGCTGGGTGACGGGGTTGATCATGCGGTCCTGCTCCGCGACGAGGTACCAGCTCGGACGGTCCTTCCACAGCGGACGCCCGACCGCCTCGCCGATGCACGCCACCGCAATCGGACGCTGCACCGCGGCGAGCACGGCCAGCTCCTGCGACGTCGCCTCCTGCGCAAACGCCCGGCCGAACGCTTCTTGCGGCAGCCAGATGAAGCCATGTCCATCCGGTGCGAGTTGCGGCGCCTGCGGATGCGCTTCGCCGCGGTAGAACACCTCGCCCACCGTTTCACCCTCGTCGGGAGCGAGCGCGGCGACGTACACCAATGCCGCGACCTGTTCCGACCGGGTCGCGCCGATCACGCCGCCGGCATAGGCATGACCGGCCAGCACCACCGGACCTTCGATCCGCTCGAGTACGCGGTCGAGCGCGGCCACGTCGTCGCTCAACGAGGTGAGCGGCAACGGAGCCGCAACCGCATTGATCCCTTGTTCCTGCAGACGCTCGATCACCTTGCTCCAGCTCGATCCGTCCGCCCATGCACCGTGGACCAGCACGGCGCTCACCTTGCCAAACGACATGTCCCGCTCCTTTCAAGATAGTGGCTGCTGCCTGTCATGTGCCATCTACTGCATCGCACTAAGTAACCTCTTTGTTGATGTTTTAAAGGTTACTAACTCCATGTGTAACTTGTCAAGAGCATTTTTAGTGGTTACGATGTCTTCATCGATATGGCAGATTGATCACAAGAAAATGGACTACCGTCAGATTCCCGCGATATTCGTGGCCGATGCGCCGGGCCTCGATTTCCTCAACTCGATTGCGACACCGGTGGACGAAGAAGTCGACTGGATCGGCGATGGAGAAGGCCTGCTGTCCTGGCTGGAGCAGGCCGGCATGGTGCCGCCGGCGGCGCTTGCAGCACTGCGCGCGCAGTCCACGCCGGCTGAGCTCGACGCCGTAGCGCAACAGGCGCGCGCGCTGCGCGAGTGGTTCAGGGGATTTGTGCGGACGAGGAAGGGACGGCCGCTGGCCGCCGTGGATGTGGGTGAGCTCGCGCCCTTGAATGAACTCCTTGCGCGCGACGATCGCTATGAAGAAATCGTCGCCGATGTCACGGCTGGGGTGTCGCGATTCGAATTGCGCGCGCAGCGGCGCTGGAAGTCGGCGGAGTCATTGCTGTTGCCCATCGCCGAGGCGCTGGCGAGACTGGTCTGCGACGAAGATTTCACCCAGGTGAAGGCCTGTGAAGGTCCCCGCTGCACCTTGCTGTTTGCCGATCACACGCGGGGCCACGCGCGCCGCTGGTGCAGCATGGCGATTTGCGGCAACCGCGCGAAGGTCGCGGCGCACCGCAAACGGCTCAAGGAACAGGAAGCGCACTGAGGCGACGTGGGCGGGAGCCCGGCATCGACGCTCAGATACCGAGGCCGGGTCCGAAATTGCCGGCGAGCAGCGGCGTGATGGCGGCGATGTCCGCGTAATCCTGCTCGGGCAAGCCGTCGAACATCGCCAGGACTTCATTGCTGGCGCCGGCCTCGCGGGCGAGGTCGACGAGGCCGTCCTTGTTGATCGGAAACTTCACTTCCTGCAGTAGATCGGCGATCTGCAGATTGATTGCTTCGCCAGGGATAGCCGAGCCGGCCATGCACGCGCTCCTTGATGGGGGGAAGATGATGCGGTTGCGTGGCCGGATGCGCTCATGCGGGGGTGAGGCGGGAGTAAAACTGCGGGAGTCAAGCCGCAGGAGTCAACCGGGATCAGGTTTGCAGGTGTTCGTTTTGCGCTGTGAGTCCGCGTTCCAGATGCCGCGATTTGGGCAGCGCGATATGTTCCCACTGCTGCGGACGGTTCTCGTCCGTGACATCGACGCCGGGCGCCGCCGGTGCAACCGGCGCGGCGTTGGCGCGTTCGGCGACGGGATTGGCGGTGCTGTCGAGTGCGGTATGAACCGGCGCTGCGAAGCACGAAGCCGACAGCGTCACCATGGCCAACAGTGTCGAGGTTTTCATCGCCCGACCTCCTTTCCTGATGCAGCGCAGAGGCTGCAGCAAGCGCCGTGCCATTCCTGCGGCCGCAGGGGAGGCGCGCGCTTCGCGCAGCCGCGCTCGCGGCGCGCTGCACTTCTTCCATCTTAGACGGCAAATCTTGCAACCGCTGTACAAAACCGAGCGGGGCCGCGAGAGGGAATCCGTCTGCGGTCCATCATGGCAGAAAAAAAGTTTTCGCGTTGCGAACCACTACACGGACGACCACGTGGACGGCGGGGCCGGGCGAACCGCGCGGACTTCAACGCAGCGCCGCAAAGCGCGTCCATGGCCACGACGGCCGGTCGCGCATGTAGCCGTTGAGCCAGTTCCACTGTGGATGACGTTTCATGAACGCCTGCGCATCGAACGGCCGGCCGCACGGATGGCCCCAGCGCGCGCTGAAGGCCATCTCGCGCGCCATCTCGCTGTCCGCCACCTTGCCGTCGTTGGCGCCCCACGGGTTGAACGGCCCCTGATCCGAGCCGCCGAAGCGCGCATCGTCCAGTTCCAGGTGGCCGCAGATTGTGCGCGAACAGGGATTGTCGCGGCGGTTCAGATAGACGTCGTGATGGTCGGCAATCATCTCTTTCGCCAGCTCGACGTCGATCTTGCCGCGATGCAGCTCCGCGAGCTGCATGAAGCGCAGCCGTCGTGCGCCGTTCTTGCGCACGTCCGTGTAATCCTCGCCTTCGCCGACGCACTCCTGGTTGCGGATCTTCAGATCGGTCGCGGTGTTGTAGCCGCTGTAGAAACCGTCTTTCGTGCTCTCGAAGCCGGAATAGTGCAGCCCGAGTTCGTAGCGGGCAATCTCGCCGGTTTTCGCGTCGCCGAGCAGCCAGCTATTCGCATAGCCGCCGTTGTTGTCCATCGCAAACATCTCGCACCATTCGCCGATGCTGTTCGCGTACTGCGTCGCGCGCCGGGAGCGGTAGAACTCCGGCGCGCCGGCCGGGTTGTAGCCGGCGAAGTTCGAAATGGTGGTTTCGGTCACCATCAGGCCGGCGGCGGTGAGCCAGAAATCGGTGAGGCTGGAGATGCAGCCGGGCAGACCCTGCATCAGGATGCGATGACCGGATTCCGGCACGATGTCGAACACGACGTTGAACGCATCGCCCGCCGCATAGCGGTCCCATGAGTTGTGTGCCATGACGATGCGGCCGTCGCAGGTCGCGTGGCCCGTGGCGATGAAGGCGCTGCAATGGTGGCCGCGCCGGCCGCGCCACGGTTTGACGCCAAGCCGCGGCTGCTGGGCGGCCACGTGGCTCGGCCACCAGCTTTGCAGCAGATCCATGTAACCGTTCCATGCCAGCACCTCGGCAAACGGCAGCTTGGCGCCGTCGGCGATACCCTGGATTTCGTCGGCGAATTCACTGTCGAGCTGCGGCGCGAACTGGCTGACGGCGGCGTTGACGAAGGTGTCGAAGTCTTCGCCGGTGTCCCATTTGGCGAGGTAGCGCGCGGTGTGGATGGCGTTCTGGATTTCGCTCGCGAGCAACTGGCCGTGCTGTTCTCCGCGATCGTACGGCTCGCCCTCGATATGCACGAAAATCCAGCCCGCCTGATCGCGGCGCATCGCATCGAAGGAGGGGTCGCTCATCGTCGCTCCCGGTCGAAGGCGCGGGCGTCGGGGGCGCCCGTCGCGGCGTTTCAACCGCGCCGCGCAAGGCGGCCTGCTGCCTGATTCATTGTAGAAGGTGTGCCGCGCTTTGCCACGGCGCGTACGGCGCACCCAGCGCGCCCAGCCCGCTCAGCGCGTGGGGTTCATGCGGAAATAGGCGTCGAGCAGCGAGGTCTTGTAGACGACCCCGGCGAGGGTGGGATGCGCGACGCTCTCGATCACCGGCAGCCGCTCGCCCTGGAAAGCCATGAAGTGCTGCAGCGCCACGCCGAGCGACATGTCGGGCGTCAGCACGTCGAAGTGCGGCTGCAGGTAATCGGCGGCGGTTTTGCTGGCGGTGTCGCGCTTTTCCAGCAGGTCGGAGGTGATGTCCTTCAGCGCGACGACGCCGAGGAACGCGCCGGCTTCGTCTGCGACATAGAGGTACTTCACCGGATACTCGAGGAACACCCGCGTCATCTCCTGGACGGTGGCGTGCGGCTGCACCACGGTCTCGGCAGGGCGAATCAGCTCGCGCATCTGGGTGGCGCGCAGGCGCACGCGTTCCTGTTCCTCGCGATTGCGGTGCAGGGTGATCTCGTACATCGAGGTCTTGCCGATGGCGCGCGCCACGAAATACGCCACCACGCACGACAGCATCAGCGGCAACACGACCTGATAGCTGAGCGTCATTTCGAAGATCATCAGGATCGCCATCAACGGCGCCTGGGTGGCGCCGGCAAGGAAGGCGCCCATGCCGACCATCGCGTACGCGTAGGGCGCCGAGGTGGCATGCGGCCACAGCGCATGCATGCCCTGGCCGAACAGCGAGCCGACCACCGCGCCGACGAATAGCGTCGGCGTGAAAATCCCGCCCACGGCGCCCGAGCCGGCAGTGGCGGCGGTCGCGACCAGCTTGAACACCAGCACGAAGACGAGCGCGGTCCACGTCCACGGCGAGTGAAGGATGGAGTTGACGACGCTATAGCCGTTGCCCCACACCTCGGGCGACCACACCGACAGAATGCCGACCACGAGCCCACCCAGCGCGAGCCTCACCGGCAGCGGCAAGGGCAGCTTGCGAAAGCCCGCCTTCGATACATCCAGCATGCGCAGAAACTGCGGAGCCGCCGCGCCGCACAGCACGCCCAGCGCGACGAACAGCAGCACTTCGAGGCCCGCCACCGGCGGAAACGCCGGCATCTCGTAAGGCGGCCGGTAGCTGGTGAATTCGCGCATGGTGATGTTGGCGACCACCGCGGCGACCACGACGGGACCGAAGCTTTCCATCGCAATCGAGCCGAGCACGATCTCGGTCACGAAGAACGCGCCGGCGATCGGCGCGCTATACGCCGAGGTGATCCCGGCGGCCGCGCCGCACGCCACCAGCAGACGCAGGCGCGCCGGGTCGAAGTGGACCCAGCGGCCGATCAGCGATGCGGCGAGCGCCGCCAGTTGCACCATCGGACCTTCGCGGCCGATCGAGCCGCCGCTCGCAATCGTGAACAGCGACGACACGCTGCGCCAGAAACTCAGCCGCACCGGCACGACGCCGTCGCCGATCGCGACGGCTTCCATGTAGTCGGTGTGGGTGTTCTTGTCGGCATGGCGCCGCGCGATCAGCAACAGGAAGCCGGCGATCAGCCCGCCGGCCGCCGGCAGCCAGATGCGCTCCATCCACGGCATGCGCCGCGCCATTTCGACGAAGCTGCCCGAGTCGCCGGAGATCGCCAGTTGCAGCAGCGAGATGGCCGCGCGGAAGGCGATGGTCGCGAGCGCGCCCGCGACCCCGACCACCACCGACCAGACCAGCATCGTATGGGCTTCCGACAGTCGAAACAGTTTTTGCGCACGGGTGCGCAGCTTCAGCAGGAATGAAAGCACGACGGCAGCAGGGTAGGTAAGGAATGGAGAGCAACCGCGCGCAAGAATAGCATTGCGCCGCGCCCGTGGGACAGACAAGCAAGGCGCAGCGCGGGCGTTTTCACCGGGCAGCCTTGTCGAGTTCCGGGTAGTGTCGGAAGATCCCTGATTCGTTGTAGGCCAGGCGCCGCTCTGAAGTCAGATACGCGGCGATGTTCGGACGTGCGGCCACGGCGTCGTGCAACGCGGCAAGCAGCGGGTAGTGCTCGCCGAAGTGCCTGGTTGCACGCGGAAACGCATAGTGCAGGCCGTCGATCAACTGGAACATCGACAGGTCGACGTAGGTCAGCTTGTCGCCGACCAGATGCGCGTCGCTCTGGTAGTTCTGCGTGATCACGCGCTCGAAGTAGTGCATGAATTTGGGGATCCGGTTGTCGATGAAATCGTGGGCGCGGATCTTCGCGGCGTCCTTCTGGTCCTCGTAGTAGAGGCCCGAGGCGAGCGGGTGATGGGTGTCGTGAACCTCGGTGACGACGTCGGCGATCGTCAGTTGCAGACCGTTGGCGACGTAGCGCAGGCCTTCGTCGGCGGGTGCGAGGCCGAGCTTTGGGCCGAGGTAGAACAGGATGTTGGCGGTCTGCGAGATCAGCAGATTGCCGTCGCGCAGGAACGGTGGCGCGAACGGCGGGCAGGCTTCGCGCTTGCTGTTCAGCAGGGCCAGCATGGCGCCGGTGCCGAGGCCCTGGGCTTCATTGCCGCGCGCCACTTCGATGTAGTCGGCGCGCGCTTCCTCGAGGGCGAGCCGCACGAATTCGCCGCGGCCCTGCAAACCGTCCCAATAGTAGAGTTCATAGCTCATCGATCGATCCTTTTTCGGTTGATTTCGCTGCTTCCGGCTGACCCATCCCGACTGCCTGCACGGTCAGTATGCCGTGCGGGCGCGTCGCGTTGTGCACAGACATGCGCAAAGCCCCGCACACGGCGGGGCTCGCAGCAAGGGGCGGTCCCTGGCTGGGCGGGTGAGCCCGGGCGGATCAACCGGCATGCATCAACCCGGACGCATCAACCCGGACGCATCAACCCAGCAAGCGCTGCACCGCCCAGGTGATGCCCAAGCCACCGCCGATCAGCCACACATACAGGATCAGCCCGGTGGTCAGCGCCCGCGGACCGGCCTCGCGAATCTGCGAAATGCGGGTTTCGATACCGAGCGCGGTCATGGCCATGGTCAGTGCGAAGGTGTCGAGCGTGTTGAGCGTTTGCGTGGCCGCTTCGGGCAACACGTGCAGCGAATTCACCACCACGAAACCGAGGAAGCCGAGCGCGAACCAGGGAATCGCCAGCTTGCGCGGCGTATGCGGGGCGGCGCCTGGCGTGCCGTTTTGCGAGCCCGCGGCACCGCCGCGCGCCGGCCGGTTGATCCACACGCCGATCACGAGCAGCACCGGCACCAGCAGCATCACGCGCGTCATCTTGACGATGGTGGCGATGTGCTCCGCCTCCGGGCTGACGTTGCTGGCCGCGCCGACCACCTGAGCCACTTCGTGGATCGTGCCGCCGAAAAACAGGCCCGCGCCGATCGTATCCAGATGCAGCCAGCCGGCCTTGAACAGAATCGGGTAGAGGAACATCGACAGGGTGCCGAACAGCACCACGCTGCCGACCGCCATGGCGCTCTTGTGCGGCTTCGATTGCAGCGTCGATTCGAAGGCGAGGACGGCTGCCGCGCCGCAGATCGCACTGCCGGCGGCGGTGAGCAAGGCCGTATCGCGATCGAGCTTCATCAGCTTCATGCCGGCCCAGGTGCCGATGACGAGCGTGCTGACCACCACCAGCACCGATTCGGCCAGTCCCGGCAAGCCGACCTGGGCGATTTCCTGCAGGCTGACGCGCAGGCCGAAGAACGCCACGGCGATGCGCAACAGCTTGCGCGCCGAGAAGTTGACGCCGGCCGCCCAGCTCGCGGGCATGCCGTCGCGCAGCGCGTTGCCATACAGCGCACCGGCGACGATGCCGACGATCAACGGGCTGAGGCCGAGGCCGGCGATAGCGGGCACGGCTGCGATGCGGGTCACGGCGGCGGCGAACAGGGCGACGAACAGGATGCCGTTGAGCTGTCCGCGGGTGGTGGAGACGGCGTGCTGGGGCGCGGCGTGAAGTTGAGCGGTGGACATGATCTTCGCCTGCAAGGCGGTTCTGATGGGATGGGCTAATCCTAATTTAGATATATCGATATGAAAAATCGTCATTTATGACCTAAACTATCTGCTGAACCGATATTTGTGCCCCATGACCCCCGATCAGCTTATAACCTTCGCCGCCGTCGCCGAGCATCGCAACATCAGCCGGGCCGCGGTCGCCTTGCACCTGTCGCAACCGGCGGTGTCGGGGCAATTGCGCCAGTTGCAGGACGAGTTCGGCGAGCCGCTGTATCAGCGCGACGGCCGCGGCGTGCGGCTGACCCCCGCGGGCGAGCAGCTCGCCAGCTATGCGACGCGACTGCGCGACACCTGGCGGCAGGCCCACGCCTACCGCGATGCGCTGCGCGGACTCGAGAGCGGCACGCTGCGGGTCGGCGCGAGCACCACGCCCGCCAGCTACCTGCTGCCGTACCTGATTGCGGGGTTTCACCGTCGCTATCCGGACGTGACGCTGCATACGACGGACGGCAATACGGCCGATATCGTCGGCGCGCTGGCTTCGCTCGATATCGCGATGGTCGAAGGGCCGGTGGGCGTGGATCTGCCGCCGGATACGGCCGTGCAGCCGTGGCGGGAGGATGAGATCGTGGCGATCATGCCGCGCAGCCATCCGCTTGCGCAGACGGTGGAGGCGGGCGCGGCGGCCGGCCGGGTCGAACTGGCGGCGCTCGGCGACCATCCTTTGGTGCTGCGCGAGGCCGGGTCGGGCGTGCGTCAGATGGTCGAGCGGGCGTTCGCGCGCGCCGGCGTGCCAATGCGCGTCGCGCTCGAGATTGCCGGGGTCGAAGGGGTGAAGGAGGCGGTGCGCGCGGGCATGGGGATCGGCTTCGTGTCGGCGATGTCGATGCGCCACGAGAGCGGCGCGCTGTGCCTGTTCTCGCTCAGCCCGGAGCCGTTGACGCGGCGTTTCTCGATCCTGATTCCGCATGCGAGCGCGCCGTCGCGGGTGGTCGAGCGGTTTCTGGCATTGACGGCGGGCGACGCGGACTGATGTCTCGCAGCCAAAGCTGCTTCAGGGATTTCCACTATGGCGCGGCGGGCTACTCGAAGCGCATTATCCAGCCATCGAAGCGCGTCGGCGCTTTTTTTAAACAATTAAATGGAACCGGTTCCATTGGTCGGGAAGCGGGACAACGAAAGGTGATTTCGACATGTCCGAAGTAGTGATCGTCGCGAGTGCTTTCGGTGCGGACGCCATCCGGCGCGACGGCCATGAGGCGTGGCTGGAGGTGGTGGCGCGCTCGGGCGCGACGGCGTTCGAGGTGCGGCGTGAGCTGTTTGCGTCTGAGGCGCAGGCTGGTTTGCCGGCCTTGCGCACGCTGGGCGAAGCGATCGCTGCGCACGGCATGTGGTCGGTTTACTCGACGCCCGCAACCCTCTACACGGCAGTTGGCGAACTCGATGAAGCCGCGCTGCGGCTCGCACTTGATGAAGCAGCAGCGCTCGGCGCGCGTTTCGTCAAGCTGCAACTGGGCGGGTTTGGCAGCGATGCCCACGCCAACGGCGCAACAATCGCCGCCTGCGTGCGTGGATCCACCGCGCGTCTGGTGATCGAAAACGGGCAGTTGCGCGAAGGCGGCCTGATCGCGCAGTTCGCGGGCCTGTTTGAGGCTTTGGAACGCGAGGGCTACGCGGATGCGCTCGGCATGACCTTCGATATCGGCAACTGGCAGTGGCCAGGCGTTGCGCCACGCGATGCCGCCCGGCAGCTTGCCGCGCATGTCGAATACATCCACTGCAAGGCGGTGGTGGGCGAGGGCGCGCGGCGCTTTGCGGCGGCCCCGGCGGCTGACGATCCGCTGTGCGCCGACGTGCTGCAATTGCTGCCGCGTGACGTGCCGCGCGGCATCGAATTCCCGTTCGACCCGAGTCGCGTTGCCGCGGACGCCGCGCACTACGTGGCATGGCTGGCCGCCGCCTAGCGACTCGTCGACGAGCGCCGGATAACCAAGCCGTCCGCGACCAAACGCGAACCGAACGCCAACCAGACGCCAACCAGACGCCAACCAGACGCCAACCAGACGCCAACCAGACGCCAACCAGACGCCAACCAGACGCCAACCAGACGCCAACCAGACGCCAACCAGACGCCAACCAGACGCCAACCAGACGCCAACCAAACGCGAGCCGGACGAACCGGCAGCATCATGAACCCGCTTGATCAGGAGAGCAGATGAATCCGACACTCGATGTCATCACCTACGGCGAGGCCATGGCGATGTTCGTCGCCGCCGAAACAGGACCGCTCGCCGGCGTCGGGCAGTTCACGAAGCGCGTCGCCGGCGCCGATCTGAATGTGGCGATCGGCCTCGCGCGGCTCGGCTTCAAGGTGGGCTGGATGAGCCGGGTCGGCAACGATTCGTTCGGCCAGTTCGTGCGCGAAACACTGAACCGCGAAGGGATCGACCAGCAGCGCGTCGTTACCGACGAGCGCTATCCCACCGGTTTTCAGCTCAAGTCGAAAAACGACGACGGCAGCGACCCGGCGGTCGAGTACTTCCGCAAAGGCTCGGCGGCGAGCCATCTGTCGCCGGACGACTACGCGTCGTCCTACGTGCTGCCGGCGCGGCATCTGCATCTGACCGGCGTTGCGCCGGCGATTTCCGCCTCGTCGCGCGAACTGGCTTTCCTGCTGGCGCGCGAACTGGCTTTCCTGCTGGCGCGCGAAATGCGGGCAGCGGGCAAAACGATCTCGTTCGATCCGAACCTGCGCCCGACGCTCTGGCCTTCGCGGGCGGCGATGGTCGAAGGTCTGAACGCGCTGGCCGAACTGGCGGACTGGGTGCTGCCGGGCATCGGCGAAGGCGAGATTCTCACCGGCTATACGAAGCCTGAAGATATCGCGCGCTTCTATCTGGAGCGCGGCGCGCGTGGCGTGATCGTCAAGCTCGGCGCCCGTGGTGCGTATTTCCGTACGGCGGACGACGCGGGCGTGGTCGCCGCGCAGCCGGTCGCGAAGGTGGTCGACACGGTGGGGGCCGGCGATGGTTTTGCGGTCGGCGTCGTCAGTGCGCTGCTCGAAGGGCGGACCTTGCCGGAAGCGGTGGCGCGCGGCAATCGTATCGGCGCGCTGGCGATCCAGGTGATCGGCGACTCCGAAGGCCTGCCGACCCGCGCCGAACTCGATGCATTGGAACACGCCGACGCTTGCGCGTCCGGCGTAGCAGGGGTTCATCGAAAGATGCCGGAGAAGCTGGCGTAGATAGCCACCCTCTTGCTTGAGACTGGAATGGGACTGGAGGAGACAACCATGACCTCATCGCTTGCGATTCGCCGCTGGTGGACGATCATGCCGATCGTATTCATCACCTACAGCCTCGCGTACCTCGACCGCGCGAACTTCGGCTTCGCGGCCGCGGCCGGGATCAATCAGGATCTCGGCATCAGCAAGGGGCTCGCGTCGCTGATCGGCGCGCTGTTCTTTCTCGGTTATTTCTTCTTCCAGATTCCCGGCGCGATCTACGCGGAACGCCGCAGCGTCAAGAAGCTGGTGTTCTGGAGCCTGATCCTGTGGGGCGGCTGCGCATCGCTGACGGGCATCGTCAGCAATATTCCGTCGCTGATGGTGATCCGCTTCCTGCTCGGCGTGGTCGAAGCGGCCGTGATGCCGGCCATGCTCGTCTTTATCAGCAACTGGTTCACCAAACGCGAGCGCTCGCGCGCCAATACCTTCCTGATTCTCGGCAACCCGGTGACGGTCCTGTGGATGTCGGTGGTGTCGGGCTATCTGGTGCATTCGTTCGGCTGGCGCCACATGTTCATCGCCGAAGGCGCGCCCGCCATCCTCTGGGCCGTCTGCTGGTGGTTCATCGTGCAGGACAAGCCGGCTCAGGTGTCGTGGCTCACGCAGCAGCAAAAGGACGACCTCGCCGAGACGCTGCGCGCCGAACAGGCCACCATCAAACCGGTGCGCAACTATGGCGAAGCTTTCCGTTCGGCAGCGGTGATCAAACTCTGCGCGCAGTATTTCTGCTGGAGCATCGGCGTGTACGGATTCGTGCTGTGGCTGCCGTCCATCCTGAAGAACAGTTCGACGCTCGGCATGGTGGAAACCGGCTGGCTCTCGGCGCTGCCGTATCTCGCCGCGACGCTCGCGATGCTGGCGGCGTCGTGGGCATCGGATAAACTGAATCGTCGCAAGGTCTTTGTCTGGCCGTTTCTACTGATCGGCGCGGTGGCGTTTGCCGCCTCCTATGCAATCGGCCCGACGCATTTCTGGATCTCGTATGCGCTGCTGGTGGTCGCCGGCGCGGCGATGTACGCGCCCTACGGACCGTTCTTCGCGATCGTGCCGGAACTGCTGCCGAAGAACGTCGCCGGCGGTGCGATGGCCCTGATCAACGGCATGGGCGCGCTGGGCTCGTTCGTCGGCTCGTATGTGGTCGGCTATCTGAACGGCGCAACCGGCTCGCCCGCTGCATCGTATGGTTTCATGAGCGCGGCGCTGGTCGCCGCGGTGATTCTGACGCTGGCCGTGAAGCCGCAACCGTCGGCCTCGGCCAGGCTCGTCGCTACTCCATTGCAAGGAAAATAAGCTGATGAAAAAGATTGTCGCCTACAAGCCGTTGCCCGACGATGTGCTCGCGTATCTGCACAAGCACGTCGAGGTCGTACAGGCCGATGCCGCGCAACATGACGCGTTCGTCGCGGCGCTCAGGGACGCGGACGGCGCGATCGGCGCCAGCGTGAAGATCACGCCCGCCATGCTCGACGGCGCGACGAAGCTCAAGGCGTTGTCCACCATCTCGGTGGGCTTCGACAATTTCGACGTGCCCGATCTCACGCAGCGCGGCATCGTGCTTGCGCATACGCCGGACGTGCTGACCGAATCGACGGCGGACACGGTGTTCTCGCTGATTCTCGCCACGGCGCGGCGGGTGGTCGAACTGGCCGATTGGGTGAAGGCCGGACAATGGCAGGGCAGCGTCGGTCCGGCGCAATTCGGCGTCGAGGTGCAGGGCAAGACGCTCGGCATCGTCGGGCTGGGGCGGATTGGCGGCGCGGTGGCGCGGCGTGCCGCACTCGGTTTCAACATGCAGGTGCTCTACACCAACCGTAGCCCGAACCCGCAAGCGGAACACACCTACGGTGCGCGCCGCGTCGAGCTCGCCGAGTTGCTGGCGAGCGCCGATTTCGTCTGCCTGCAGGTGCCGCTCACGCCCGAGACGCAGCATCTGATCGGCGCGGCCGAACTGCGTGCGATGAAGAAGAGCGCGATCCTGATCAACGCCTCGCGCGGCGCGACGGTCGACGAAGCGGCGCTGATCGAAGCGTTGCGGAACGGCACGATCCACGCGGCCGGTCTCGACGTGTTCGAAACCGAACCGCTGCCGGTCGACTCGCCGCTGCTGTCGTTGCCCAACGTGGTGGCGCTGCCGCACATCGGCTCGGCGACCCACGAGACGCGCCATGCGATGGCGTTGAATGCAGCCGAGAACCTGGTGGCCGCGCTCGACGGAACGCTGACGCGCAACGTCGTGAACCGCGACGTCCTGCGCAAGTAAAAGTGAAAGTGAGCCCGCCGTGACCAACCCGCACAACGTCGCCCCGCGCCGCGCCACCATCACCGACGTGGCGCGCGAAGCCGGCACCGGCAAGACCAGCATTTCGCGCTATCTGAACGGCGAGTTGAGCGTGTTGTCGCCGGAACTGCGCGCACGCATCGAGGCGGCAATCGAGCGGCTCGACTATCAGCCCAATCAGATGGCGCGCGGTCTGAAGCGCGGCCGCAACCGGCTGATCGGCATGCTGGTCGCGGACCTGACCAACCCGTATTCGGTCGAAGTGCTGCAGGGCGTCGAAGCGGCCTGTCAGGCGCTCGGCTACATGCCGCTGATCTGCCATGCGGCCAACGAAGTGGAGATGGAGCGCCGCTATCTGCAACTGCTGACCACCTACCGGGTGGAAGGCGTGATCGTCAATGCGCTTGGCGTGCGCGAAGAAACCTTGCGGCCGGTGGGCGAGGGCGGCATTCCGGCGGTGCTGGTGGACCGGATGGTGGACGGACTGGTCGCCGATATGGTCGGGCTCGACAATACGGCGGCGGTCGAACTGGCCACGCATCATCTGCTCGAGCGCGGTTTCGACGATATCTGGTTCGTCGTGCAGCCGTTCGAGCGGGTCAGTTCGCGGCGCTTGCGCGAAGCGGCGTTTCGCGCGGCGATCGGCGGCCAGGCGCGCGCTCGCGGCCACACGGTGGTGCTGGAACTGGGCGATGCGGCGGCGCTCGAACAGACGCTCGCCGAACTGGACCACGCGGTGGATGCGGCTTTCGAGGTGTCGCCCGGTGTGACGCTTCACCTCGCAGCGGGCGCGGCTCCGGACGTGACGCCTGGTGTGAGCGTCGATCTCGCACACGGTACCCGGTCC
Organism: Paraburkholderia phenazinium; assembly: GCF_900142845.1. Lineage (NCBI taxonomy): Bacteria > Pseudomonadati > Pseudomonadota > Betaproteobacteria > Burkholderiales > Burkholderiaceae > Paraburkholderia > Paraburkholderia phenazinium. The sequence continues at coordinate 1,195,706 of NZ_FSRU01000002.1, read as the reverse complement.
GACGCGAATCCGAGCCTTCGCGCCGATACCGCACAAGCGGCCGCTGGCGCCGGCACGCGGCGCGTCGCGCTGTTCGCGGCCAATGCCCCGGTCGCGCTCTGTCTCGCCCGGCATCTGAATGCACGTCATGGCGCACGCTGGCAGGAGCGCATCGCGCTCCTCTCCGTCGACGACCCCGAATGGGCCGAATTCGCCGGCATCACGACGATCCGTCAGCCGACCTATCAGATCGGCTACCGCGCGGTGGAGTTTCTCCACGAGCGTATCGACGGGGTGGAGTCGGCTGCTCGCGACTGCCTGCTGCCCGGCGAATTGATCGTGCGCGCGTCAACTTCGCGCTGATCTGCGATCATTCGGGCTGCGGCGCGCAGCGGGTGCGCGCCGGTCATCGCAAGGAAACCCATGGTCGTTGCACCCCTCACGCTTACCTGTCTCGCCCTCGCGACGCTGTTCGTCGCCCTTTTACCGATTGTGCTGTTCCGGCGCCTGCGCCGTCCCTTAGGCCTGAACGGCCGCGATACGATCGCGGGCATCGCCGTGTTTGCGCTGTGCGCCATGGTGATCGAACGCGCGGTGAACGGCTTCGTGCTGCATCAGAACGAGACCACCGCCGCGTGGCTGTCGCATCCGCTGAACTTCGTCATCTACGGTGCGTTGATCGCCGGCATTTGCCAGGAGGTGGGGCGTTTCGTCGCGATGCGCCTGATGTGGCGACGGGCGACGGCGAGTCCTACGAGTGCCACGCCGCCCGGCATGGTGGCCGGCAAGACGGCGAGCAGGATAGTCCGCAAAGCGCCCCCCACCTCGACCGGCGACAGCACCGCGCTCGGCTACGGCATCGGCCATGGCGGCGCCGAGGCGTGGATTGTCGGCGTGCTGGTTGAGATACAGTGGATCGTGTTTGCCGTGGTGGAAAACCGCGGCCAGCTCGATAGCTATCTGGACAACGTCCCGGTCGACTCGATGATGCGTATCCACCTGATTCTCGCCACCTTGTCGCCGCAGATGGCGGGTATTTTCGTGCTGGAGCGGGTGGCGTCGCTGGTGCTGCAGATCGGCTTGTCAGTGCTGATGTGGCGCGGCATACGAGCCGGCTGGCGCGGGATTCTGCCGTTGGCGATCGTGGCGCATGCGCTCGTCGAAGGACCCGCCGCGCTGTTTCAGGCCAAGCTCGTGCCGCTCTACGCGGTGGACGGCCTGTATGCGCTGCTGGCGCTGATCGTGGCCGGCGTGCTGGTCAGGATGTTCCGCCGCGAGGCGCAAGCGGCCCAGGCCCGGACTCCCACCCGGGCCTGAAGCGGACCTGAGCACGCAGCACAAACCCTCTGGCGATTTTCAACTTTCGGTCCATCAAAATGGAAGCCTACCAATACGACTGCGCGAGCCCCGACTTCGAAGAGCTGGCGCGAGTCATCAGCGACCTGTTTCCCGAGCAGACGCAATTCATCCAGCGTGCGGCCGAGGATGGCACGCCGACCCTGGCGGTGCACTGGGTGGCGATGCGCTTCGGCGCGGCGGCACGCCGCATTACGGTGACGGTGGTGATGACGCCCGCGGTGCTGGCGCGTTACCGGGCAATGCCGGCGCGGCATCGCGGGCGCAGCTTTGCGGTGTTGCGCGCCTATGTCGAAGCGACCATCGGCTCGCTGGAAGAGCAGTACGCGAACGGCGAGGCGGTGCCGCGCGAAGTCACAATCGAACTCGACGAACAGTTTGCGTGAATTCGCGGCAAAGCCGGGGCGGCGGCTTGCCGCCCTGGGGCGCTGTTGACTTGCGCACCCGCGCAACCTCATTCCACCGTTCGATACACCTTGGCAAAGCGCGCCGCCTGCACGACGCCATAGTCGCCCGGCGCGTATTGCATGACCCAGTCGCCGGCCGTGCCTCGCAGCACGTCGCCGCCGGCCGCGGAGCGCGCCAGCGAGAACGGCTCGTTCATCTGCCGCGCCAGCACGACCGCCGGACGGTTCCGGTAGGGGCCCGGTTCGCCGTGGATGAGCGCGGCTTCGGCGGGGACGTACTTCGCATCGAAGCGATCGCGCGACACCACCCAGCGGTCGCCGGTCGAGCCTGTCACCAGCGCATCGCGCGGCGCATAGCGATTCGGGCCTTCGAGGCTCATCAGTTCGCCAGCGCCGGCGGCGAATTCGACCAGCACGGTTTCATCCTTGACGACACGTTGAGCGGCCGCGTCGGAACGCAGGTCGAGGTTCTTGAGTTCGATCATGAAGCGGGGTGCCGATAAGGTAAGAGCCGAATAATGCCAGAAGCATAAAGCACAACGCCTGCCGGTGAGGGCAGGCGTTGGAGGGAGCTTACCGGAAGCGTCCGGATCTCGCAGGGGAACTCACCGCTTCACTGTCTTACTGCGGCGCCTTACCGTGCTTCTTGCCGCCGTTATGCGGTCCTTGATGGAAGGTCTGATCGGCCAGCTTCTTCTGGTCCGGCGAGAGGCTGCTGTAGAGCGGCTCGAACGCATCGACCAGCTTCTTCATGCCGTCGGCATGCGCCTGGGCGATGGTTGCGTATTGCTTCATGTCGTCGAGTGCCGACTGGGCGCCCGCATCCTGACGCTGTTTGAACAGTGCGCCCATGGTCTCGCCGTTGCTGCGCATGACGTCTGCGAAAGCGTTCCACTGCGGTTCCTGCGCCGGGGTGATCTTGAGCTGCGAGTGCAGATAGGCAATGCGGTCTTCGACGTTGCGTTCGTGCTTGCCCGCTGCTGCGGACGCTGCGGCAGGCGCCGAGGCCGGTGCGGCGGTCTGTGCGAAGGCGCCGCTCATGGCGAGCGTGGAAGCCAGGATTACCAGTGCTTTTTTCATCGAAACTCCTGATGTTCGTTCGTATTCGGATACAGCGCAAATAGCGCGTGGTCGAGGCGCGGGTCATGCAGATGGCGTCTTGCCTGTCGGCCGGTCCGAATGCCCGCTTTGCCAAGCTCGCTATTAGTATCACGATATCCCTACAATGCGTCTACGTTGCGACAAACGCTTACAACCGAAACGAACAGGAAACGCGGGTGGACAAACTGGTCAGCATGGAGATCTTCGTGGCCGTGGTCGAGGCAGGCAGCCTGACGGCCGCAGCGGAGCGCTTCGATATTTCGTCGGCAATGGTTGGTAAACATATTCGCTCGCTGGAGACTCGGCTCGCCACCCGGCTGCTGACGCGGACGACGCGCCGTCAAAGCCTGACGGAGATTGGTCGTCAGTACTACGAGCAGTGTCGGCGCATTCTGCTTGATGTGAAGGAGGCCGAGTCGCTTGCGGAGGCGATGACCGCGGCGCCACGCGGCGTGCTGAAAGTAACGGTGCCGCTGACCTATGGCGTCGAAGTGTTCGCGCCGGCGATGACCGACTACCTGAACGCATGGCCGGACGTGAGTCTCGAACTCGATCTGTCGAACCGGGTGATCGATCTCGTCGAAGAGAGTTTCGATGCGGCCGTGCGGATCGGCAGGCTGGCGGATTCAAGCTTTGTCGCGCGGCCGCTGAAACCTTACCGGATGCGGGCGTGTGCGTCCCCCGAGTATCTGGCGCGAGCCGGCACGCCGCGCACGCCGGCCGATCTGGCGCAGCACGAGTGCCTCGGTTTTCTGCATTGGGGCCGCGAGGGCGTATGGCGCCTGAACGGCGACGCGCAAGGCGAGAGTCCGTTACGGGCCGGCCGGTTTCGCGCGAACAACGGGCAGGCGCTCAAGGTGGCGGCGTTGCGCGGCTTCGGTCTGGTGTTGCAGCCGGAGGCGTTGCTCGCGAAAGAGATTGCCCGCGGCGAGCTGGTGTCGGTGCTCGAGGACTATCTGCCGCCGGGCGCGCCCGTGCATCTGATCTACCCGCGCGACCGCCGCGCCACGCCGAAGCTGACGAGCTTCATTGACTTCGTGATCGAACGGTTTGGGGCGTGATGGGATAATCCGCTGCACGCTGTTCAACCTTTTGAAAAAAGATCGCCTTCGATGAGACCACCGCGCCTCGATCAACTCGACGACCTCGACCGCAACCTCGTTGCGCTGCTGCAGGCCAATGCGCGCGAAAGCGTGGCCGACCTTGCGCGCCAACTCGGCGTGGCGCGCACGACGGTGATCGCGCGCATTGCGCGGCTCGAACGCACCAACGTCATTGCCGGCTACAGCGTGCGGCTTGGCCAGGATGTGCTCGATGCGAGCATCTATGCTTATGTGGGCATCATCATTGCGCCGAAGCATGGACCGGATGTGCAGAAGCGCCTCGGCAAGATGCCCGAGGTGCAGTTGCTGTGCGCGGTGAGCGGCGAGTTCGATTACGTCGCATGGCTGCGCGCGGATTCGCCGGACAGGCTCAATGACCTGCTCGATCAGATCGGCACGCTGGAGGGCGTCGAGAGAACCACGACGTCGATCATTCTGGCGCGCAAGATCGATCGGGGGATGATTGGGGGGTGATTGGAGAGGCGGGCAGAAGTCGCTATTGCCGCTCACTTTCACCCCGACGTTTACACCGCTTTTATGCATTTTCGTCAATTTGACGTCTCGCCTCGTCATATCGTCGAAATAGCTGGTCATAGCGCAGCACTTTGCGCCTATAAACTGTTTTTGCTTCTCCCTAAACTGTGTCGCAAGGGTTCAGCCCTCAGCAATGCGCAGCGCCAGGCGCCGCGCACTTCCGAAGCTGCAGACATACACAGAACAAGGAGAAGCATATGAAAGTTGCCATCGTTGGCGCAGGTTTGATCGGTCACACCATCGCTCATATGCTGCGCGAAACCGGGGACTACGAAGTCGTCGCGTTCGACCGCGATCAGGCGGCGCTCGACAAGCTCGCCGAGCAAGGCATCCCGACCCGCCGCGTGGACTCCGCCGACGCCGCCGCGCTGCGCGCCGCCGTCCAAGGTTTCGACGCGCTGGTCAATGCGCTGCCGTACTACCTGGCGGTGAACGTTGCGACCGCGGCCAAGGGCGCCGGGGTTCATTACTTCGACCTGACCGAAGACGTGCGCGCCACCACCGCCATCCGCGCGATCGCCGACGAATCCGATCACGCGTTCATGCCGCAATGCGGTCTGGCGCCGGGCTTTATCGGCATCGCCGCGCATGAACTGGCGAACCGCTTCACGGAAATCCGCGATGTCAAGATGCGCGTCGGCGCGCTGCCGGAATTCCCGACCAATGCGCTGAAGTACAACCTGACGTGGAGCGTCGACGGCCTGATCAACGAATACTGCCAGCCGTGCGAAGCAATCCGCGACAGCCGTACGCAATGGGTGCAGCCGCTCGAAGGGCTCGAGCACTTCTCGCTCGACGGCACCGAATATGAAGCCTTCAACACCTCCGGCGGCCTCGGCACGTTGTGCGAGACCCTGGCAGGCCGCGTCGAAACGCTCGACTACAAATCGGTTCGCTATCCGGGCCATCGCGAACTGATGAAGTTCCTGCTGGAGGACCTGCGCCTCGCGACCGACCGCGACAACCTCAAGGCGATCATGCGCCGTTCGGTGCCGTCGACCGCGCAGGACGTCGTGCTGGTCTTCATCACCGTGACGGGGATGCGCGACGGTCAACTGGTGGAGGAAGTATTCACGCGCAAGATCTTCGCGAAGACGGTCTGCGGTGTGCCGATGAGCGCAATCCAGATCACCACGGCAGGCGCCATGTGCGCCGTGCTGGATCTGTTCCGCGAGAAGAAGTTGCCGCAGCGCGGGTTCGTGCGTCAGGAGCAGGTGTCGCTGCGCGATTTCCTCGCGAACCGCTTCGGTCAGTTGTATGAAGGGCAGTCGCTCGACGCGATGGCGACGGTTTGAGCCGTGCGCTCACGAGTCTGTCCGAGGGCCGTGAGGGAGTAGTCGGCAGGAGGCAGGAAGGAACGGCCCCGTAGAGGGCTGTCAGGGCGCCCCCGTTTATCGGGGGCGTTCTGTTTTTGTAGTTGCGGTTGTGCGCCTAAGCCGGCGGTGCCGGTGGCGGCCGGTCCACAACGCTGCTACGCACCGACGATCCGCGCCAGCAGCGCATCGTAGTCCTGCGTATCCGGCGCGGTATTGTCGAACTTCAACAGGCCCACGCTGCTTTCGGCACTCGGCACGAAACGGCGTTGCCGGTATTCGTCCCAATGAGCGAGCTTGTAGGCATCGTTCGGATCGCCTCGTTCGAGGATCCGTTGACGCGCCGTCTCTTCCAACGTGCTCACCCAGACCACGCGAATCTCGACATCGTCACCCACACCCAGCCACGCCCGATCGAACAGTTTGCGCTCGCGCACTTCACGCGAGAGCGGCGCGACGACCAGCGCCCCGATGCCGAGTGCGAGGTTGTCCCGCGCGGTATCGATCAGGCCGCGGTACTCCGGGTCGCGCAGATGCTGAAGGAAGAGGGGGCTGTCGCGGTCGTTGGGATCGTTGGTCAGCAGTCCCATCGCGGCGGCGCTGTAGCCGCCGTATAGCGTGTCTTTGTCGAGCAGGCAGAACGCGCTGCCGGCTGCCGTCATCAACGGGGCGATCAGCCGTCTGGCGAGGGTGGTCTTGCCCGTGCCTGCATGTCCGCAGATGAAAACCAGGTACGTCACAAATGCTTGTCTCCGCTCGCGACAACCGGGCTGGCAGCCGGGTCGTTCGGCGCCGCGTCACGGCTGAACGTGCCGCTCGCTTCGAGCCACATCACGTTGATGATCCCAAAGCCGAGCGCCACGCCGATACCGAGAATCCAGCTGAAATACCACATTGCAGTCTCCTTGATCGAAGTCGGGGATACTCGATGCAGCGTGCATCGGCTCGTGGGTGAAGCCAGGCAGCGGTGGTGCGATGTGTGCGTGAGTCTGCGTGGCCGGCGAGCGGCGTGCCGCGCCTATGTCACGATCATGAACAAGTTGCAGGTCGCGCGCAAGTGAGGGGTAGGCCATTCGGCCAGGCTGGCGGATTGGCGGCGCGTTGCTATGATGGCAAAACACTGGCTCCATCGCACGCCACATCCATAAAAAGGGGAGACGCACCATGCCGAAGCATCTGCTGGTCACCTGGAGAGCCGCAGTGCTGGCCGTGGTGCTCGCCTGCCTTGCCGCCTGCGCCTCGGAACCGGCGGAGCCAGTGGCGTTCAAGCCGGTGCCGGCGGAGCGCATCGTCAAGGCGGGCTACACCCAGCCGGGCGACGGGCTCGTCGCCGTGGACGTGCGGCGCGAACGCTCGCGCGACCTGGTCGTCCGCTTTCGCGATGCGCTCGTGTACGTGGACGGCGAGCAGGTCACCGACCTGTTGAACGGCGAGCACGTCGTCTTCTACCTGAGTCCCGGCGCGCACCGCATCGCGGTCTCGACGCAGTTCGATCCGATTGTGGAAATGCGCTTCGTGGTGACGGCCGACACCCGCTACACGAACCGCGCATCGGCCAGCTTCAACGCCGATCACCGCATCGAGCTGCACCGGGTAGCACAATAAACTTTCCCGTTGCACGCGGCTGCGTTCCGCCGCAGTGACAATTCGCGGACATCCGTGACACACAAAGCCGCTAACATGGCGGCTGTCATGTGTTCAAACGCGCAGGCACGCTGTCGCGGTCAGGCACCACCGCGACGGCGCGCCAATCCGCGCTGTCTTCAAGGTAATCCACATCATGCTGATCAATTGCGCGGCCTACCAGGATGGCCGCAAACTCGCCGACATCCCGATCGAAGACATCAGCGAATACGTTGCGCGGCCCGAGTGCTTCGTCTGGGTCGCGCTCAAGGACGCGAGTCCGGAAGAACTCGCCGTGATGACGGAAGAGTTCGGCCTGCACGAGCTGGCTGTCGAAGACGCGCTGCTGGGCCATCAGCGCCCGAAGATCGAGGAGTACGGCGAGTCGCTGTTCGCGGTCATGCACACGGTCGAGATGGACGACGATCACGAACTGCTGATCGGCGAGGTCGACGTCTTCGTCGGCGCGAACTACGTGCTCTCCGTGCGTCACCGCACCCGCTTCGGCTTTAGCGACGTGCGCGCGCGCTGCGAGCGCGAGCCGAAGCTGCTCAAGGAAGGCGCGGGCTTTGTGCTGTATGCGCTCGCGGACGATATCGTCGATCGCTATTTCCCGATTCTCGAGGCGCTCGGCGCCGAAATCGAGGAGGTCGAAGACCGGATCTTCGTCAAGAACGACCTGCGCGCGTCGCGCGCGATCATCGAGGACCTGTATTCGCTCAAGCGCCGGCTCGTGAGCCTGCAGCATCACGTCGCGCCGTTGCAGGAAGCGATCAGCAAGCTGGGCGGCGGCCGCGTTCCGCAGGTGTGCTCAGGGATGGAAGCCTACTTTCGCGACATCTACGACCATCTCGAACGCATCGTGCGGACCATCGACGGCCGCCGGGAAATGATCGTCACGGCGATCCAGGTCGACCTCGGCATGATCTCGCTGGCCGAGAGCGAGGTGACCAAACGCCTCGGTTCCTTCGCCGCCCTGTTCGCCGTGCCGACGATGATTGCCGGCATCTACGGCATGAACTTTCAGACCATCCCCGAACTGCACTACAAGTACGGCTATCCGGCCTGCCTCGCCGTGATGTTTACGGTCGACCTGTTCCTGTGGTGGCGCTTCCGCAAGGCGGGCTGGCTCTAATTCACTACCCATCCCCACGCATAACCTCAAGCCCGCCCGGTGTTCCGCTTGCATCCTGCGCAATATCGGTCCAGCATTAACGGCCCGCCGCCAGCAAAGCTTGCAGGCGGCGGCAAACCAGCAGCGACGGCACGCAACGGACCAGCCGCCTGTGCAGTGCAACAGTGCAACTCGTTGACACTGACAACTGGCTGCCTTGAGAATGGGCCTCGCAAACGTTTGCGCGAAGTTAAAAACACGGCTCATACCGAGCCCATAAACCTGGAGATGTGCATGGACCACCGCATTCGCCGCCGCGTCCTGGCGGCCGCTGTTGCTTTGACTGCTTCTGCCGCGCTGCCTTTTTCGTCGGCTTACGCGCAGGCTGCGAAGAAGCCGAAAGTGGCGCTCGTCATGAAGTCGCTCGCCAATGAGTTCTTCCTTACCATGGAAAACGGCGCGAAGGACTATCAGAAACACAACGCCAACGAGTTCGACCTGATCACCAACGGCATCAAGAACGAGACGGACACGGCGGCCCAGATCCAGATCGTCGAGCAGATGATCGTCTCGAAGGTCGATGTGATCGTGCTGGCGCCGGCCGATTCGAAGGCGCTGGTGCCGGTGGTCAAGAAAGCGGTCGATGCCGGCATCATCGTGGTGAACATCGACAACCAGCTCGATCCGGACGTGCTCAAGTCGAAGGACCTGAACGTGCCGTTCGTCGGCCCCAACAACGCCAAGGGCGCGCAGAAGGTTGGCGACTACCTGGCGAAGAAGCTGAAGGCAGGCGACGAAGTCGCCATCGTCGAAGGCGTGTCGACCACCACCAACGCGCAGCAACGCACCGCCGGCTTCAAGGCGGCCATGCAGCAGGTCGGCGCGAAGATCGACTCGGTGCAGTCGGGCGAGTGGGAAATCGACAAGGGCAACGCGGTCGCTTCGGCGATGCTCAACGAATACCCGAACCTGAAGGCGCTGCTGTGCGGCAACGACAACATGGCTATCGGCGCAGTCTCGGCCGTGCGCGCGGCCGGCAAGCAGGGCAAGGTCTACGTGGTCGGCTATGACGACATCGACGCCATCAAGCCGATGCTGAAGGACGGCCGCGTGCTCGCCACCGCCGATCAGTACGCGGCCAAGCAGGCCGTGTTCGGCATCGATACGGCGCTCAAGGCCTTGAGCGAGCACAAGAAGCAATCCGAATTGTCCGGCGTGGTGGAAACGCCGGTCGATCTGGTCACGAAATAAGCTGAGCTCAGCTTAAGACAGGCACGGAGCGCGCTCGTGCAGCAGTCCGGCGCGCTCGCGCCTTGCGGGTTGGACGGGACGCCCGGGCCGCCCGGACGGCCTGTTCGGACCACCGGCTTGCGTCAATTCAATAAACGCTCAAGAAAGCCGCGCTGCCGCCGTTATTCCAGAGATAAGCGTCATGTCGGCGGACGCGGCGGGACGGGGTGCGCTGGAAGCCCAGCGCATGACCTGCCTTGAGCCGGCATGACACGTGGTCGCCCGACACGGGCTCCAGCCGGCGGTCGTCCGTCTGAAGCTCATGCGAGGCCGCCCCGGAACCAGGATCGCGATGGAATCGACCGCTCACGACGCACTGCCCGCCGTATTGTCCGTGACGGGGATTGGCAAGACCTATGCCGAACCCGTGCTCGCCGACGTTGCACTTTCGCTCTTTGCCGGCGAGGCGTTGGCGCTGACGGGCGAAAACGGCGCAGGCAAGAGCACCTTGTCGAAGATCGTCGGCGGGCTCGTGGCGCCGAGCGCCGGCACCATGCGTCTGGCCGATGCGCCGTATGCGCCGGCCAGTCGCACCGAAGCCGAGGCGCTCGGCGTGCGCATGGTGATGCAGGAACTGAATCTGCTGCCCACCTTGTCGGTGGCCGAAAACCTGTTTTTGAACCGCCTGCCGCAGGCCGGCGCGCTGCGTTTCGGCTGGATCGACCGGCGCCGCCTGCGCGAAGACGCGCGCGCTGCGATGGCGCAGGTCGGGCTCGAAGCGATCGACCCGGACACGCTGGTCGGCGAGCTGGGCATCGGCCATCAGCAGATGGTCGAGATCGCCCGCAACCTGATCGGCGACTGCCGCGTGCTGATCCTCGACGAGCCGACCGCGATGCTGACCGCCCGCGAAGTCGATCTGCTGTTCGAGCAGATCGAGCGGCTCAAGTCGCGCGGCGTGGCGCTGGTCTATATCTCGCACCGGCTCGAGGAGCTGGCGAGGGTGGCCGAGCGGGTCGCCGTGCTGCGCGACGGCCGGCTGGTCAAGGTCGAGGCCATGAACGCGCTGACCAGCGACCAGATCGTCACGCTGATGGTGGGGCGCGAGCTGGGCGAGCGGATCGACCTGGGCGTGCGCAACATCGGCGCGCCGCTTCTGAAGGTCGAAGGCCTTACGCGCGGCACGGTGGTGAACGACGTGTCCTTCGAAGTGCGCGCGGGCGAGATCTTCGGCGTGAGCGGTCTGATCGGCGCGGGCCGCACCGAGCTGATGCGGCTCATCTTCGGCGCCGACCCGAAAGACAGCGGCACGGTGTCGCTGGCGGCCACGCCGGGCGCCGCACCGACGCCGGTGCAGATCGCCTCGCCGACCGACGCCGTGCGCCTCGGCATCGCGCTCATCACCGAGGACCGCAAGGGCGAAGGATTGTTGCTGCCGCAACCGATCGCGGCCAATGTTTCGCTCGGCAATATCGGCAGCGTGGCGCGTCATGGCGTGGTCGACGCGAAGCGCGAAAACGCGCTGGCGCAAAAGCAGATCGAAGCCATGCGGATCCGCAGTTCGGGGCCGGGGCAGATTGTCGGCGAGCTGTCGGGCGGCAACCAGCAGAAGGTCGTGATCGGCCGCTGGCTCGCGCGCGATTGCCGCGTGCTGTTATTCGACGAACCGACGCGCGGCATCGACGTCGGCGCGAAGTTCGATATCTATGGCTTGATGGGCGCGCTGGCTCGCGAGGGCCGCGCGCTGGTCGTGGTGTCGAGCGACCTGCGCGAGCTGATGCTGATCTGCGACCGCATCGGCGTGATGTCGGCCGGGCGCATGACGGGCCTGTTCGAACGCGCCGGCTGGACGCAGGACGCCTTGCTGGCCGCGGCCTTTGCCGGCTACCGCGCCCGCGAGACGCTGCTGCACGCCGTCGACACCAACGAAGCAGGGAGTCTGTCATGACGAAGCAACCGGTCCCGCCGGGCGGCAATCAGGGCAGCGCCCAGGTCAACCCGGGCGCGGCGGGCGCAGCGCCGGTGGCCGATCCGTCCGCGCCGCTCGCGAGCGGCAAGCCGGCGGGCACGCGCCTTGGATTTTCGAACTACCTCGGTCTGGCAGGTGCGCTGCTGGCGATGATCGTGCTGTTTTCGCTGCTCAGCTCGCACTTTCTGACCTACGACACGTTCAGCACGATCGCCAACCAGATTCCCGACCTGGTCGTGATGGCGGTGGGCATGACCTTCGTGCTGATCATCGCCGGGATCGACCTGTCGGTCGGCTCGGTGCTGGCGCTGGGCGCGTCGGTGGTCAGCGTGGCGGCCCTGAAGTGGCACTGGGCGCCGCTGCCGGCAGCCGTCCTCGGAATGGCAGCGGCCGCGCTGACCGGCACGGTGACCGGCGGGATCACGGTGGGTTGGCGGATTCCGTCGTTCATCGTTTCGCTCGGCGTGCTGGAAGCGGCGCGCGGCCTTGCGTACCAGATGACGAACTCGCGCACCGCCTATATCGGCGACGCCTTCGACGTGCTGTCGAACCCGATTGCCTTCGGCATTTCGCCGGCCTTCCTGATCGCGGTGGCGGTGATGGTGGTCGCGCATCTGGTGCTCACGCGCACGGTGTTCGGCCGTTACCTTGTGGGGATCGGCACGAACGAGGAAGCGGTGCGGCTCGCGGGCGTCAATCCGCGCCCGTACAAGGTGATCGTGTTTGCGCTGATGGGGGCGCTCGCCGGGCTCGCGGCGCTGTTCCAGATTTCGCGGCTCGAAGCCGCCGACCCGAATGCGGGCGACGGCATCGAACTGCAGGTGATCGCGGCGGTCGTAATCGGCGGTACGAGTCTGATGGGTGGGCGGGGTTCGGTGATCAGCACCTTCTTCGGGGTGTTGATCATCTCGGTGCTGGCGGCGGGGCTCGCGCAGATCGGCGCGAACGAACCCACCAAACGCATCATCACCGGCGCGGTGATCGTGGTGGCGGTGGTGCTGGATACCTATCGCAGCCGCCGCAAGCGGGTCTAGGCGGGGTGTGCCGGCGTGGCAGCAGGCAAGCGGGGAAGGCAGTGCGTGGATAGAGCAGGTTGGATCTGTCATTGATGCAAACGCCCGGTACGGTGCAGGTCGCACCCGCTGACGGGAAAAACAGGCAGGAGAGCAACAGGTTATGGCGACCATCAAGGATGTAGCGGCCGTGGCAGGCGTGTCGTTCACGACGGTTTCACACGTCGTGAACAACTCGCGGCCAGTGTCGGCCGATGTGCGCGCAAAAGTCGAACATGCGATCCGTCAACTCCACTATGTGCCGTCGGCGGTCGCCCGGTCGCTGAAGGCGCGCGCGACCGCGACGATCGGACTGGTGGTGCCCAACAGCACGAACCCGTATTTCGCGGAGCTGGCGCGCGGTATCGAGGACGGTTGCGCGCGCAACGGTTACTGCGTGTTCTTCTGCAATTCCGACGACGATCCCGCCAAGCAGCGTAACTATTTGCGGGTGCTGCAGGAAAAGCGCATCGACGGACTGATCGTGGCCTCGGCCGGCGACGACGCCGTGCTCGCCCAGGCGCTGGCCGACGCGCGCGAGCCGCTGGTGGTGGTCGACCGCAATATCGAGGGACTCTCGGCGGATCTGGTGCAGATCGACCATGAAAAGGGCGCTTACCTGGCTACGCGCCATCTGCTCGAACTCGGCCACGTGAAGATCGGTTGCATTACCGGGCCGGTTGCCACGGCCGTCAGCGCGATGCGGGTGCACGGCTTTATCCGCGCGATGGCGGAGCGCGGCATCGAAATTGCGCCGGGCGGGATTGTCGAAAGCGATTTTTCGGGCACCGGCGGCTATCGCGCGGCGAGCCAGTTGTTCGAGACGGTGATGCCGTCGGCGATCTTCGCCGGCAACGACATGATGGGCATCGGCGCCTTGCGCGCCGCTGCGGAGCGCGGCATCAACGTGCCGCGCGACTGCTCGGTGATCGGTTTCGACGATATCGAACTGGGGCGTTTCACCTATCCGGCCCTCTCGACGGTCGGGCAGTCGGTACGCGCGCTCGGCGAGATGGCGGCTCAGACCCTGATCGAGCGGATCACCGGCACCGCCGCCGGCACGGCCGGCGCACCGGCGCGCCGGCGGGTGGTCGCGCCGCGGCTGATCGTGCGCGAATCGACGGCGGCATGGGCGGGCGCCGGGGCCGGGGCGGGCCGCCACGGCATAGCGGTGTAAAGGTGTGAGCACGGGTTGCCGCGGCCCGGCTGGCGGTTTGCGGCAGAAGCGCCGGCGCAAAGTCAGCTCTTACGCGGCCGCGCAGCCTTGCCCGGCCGCCTGACCCTCCATCCGGGGGCGCGTTGAACCCGACGCGCCATCCCCGCAAGCCTCCCCAGGAAGCTTCCCCACGCCTCCTCATTCGCCCCCGCCGGCCTTGTTGTAATTCATACAAACTTTCCCCGCCATATTCCTCAGACCATATAAAAACTTTAAGTATGGGATCTCAGTGCCGTAAACGCCTGTTAGAGCGCCGATTCTTTAAAGCGCCGGACAGATCGAGGTAGCACTTCGCGCCACGCTCACCCTCCACTGGATACGTCACAGGAATAAGCATGTTGAACAAGGGCATCACCATCAAGGCACGAATCGGTCTGACGATGGCTTTTCTCGCCGCGTTGCTGCTGGCCATCGGGATTCTCGGTCTGACGGGCATGAGCCGCTCGAACGACGCCCATCACGAGACGTTCAGCAACGAGATGCCGAGCGCCGTCGATATCGGCAACGCCGAGCTCTACGCGGCGCGCGAGCGTCTCGCGCTCGATCGTGCGGCGTTCCTGTTCGGGACCCCGGAAGTGGCGGCGACGGTCGAGCGGGCGCGCGCCATGCGCACCATCTCGGACGCCTGGTGGAAGAAATATTCCGATCTGCCGCGCGGCGCGGAGGAAGACCACCTCGCCCAGGATGTATCGGCCAAACGCGACACGCTGCATCAGTCGTTGGACGGGTTTGCCGCAATCGTGGCCGGGTCCGACCAGTCGAAGGTCGTCGCCGCCGCGAAGGACCTGCAAGTCAAATACAACGATCTGTCGGCCGCCGACGACGCCCTGCGCAAGTCCCAGTTCACCCAGGCGCAGGCAGGCTTTGACGTTGCCCAGAGCAACTTCGAGACGTTTCGCCTGATCAGCATTGTCGCGGTGATCGTCGGGCTGGTGGCGGCGCTGTTTTCGTATCTGACGCTCAGCCGCTCGATCGGCCGGCCGCTTGGCGAGGCGCTCGAGCATTTCGACGCGATCGCCGCCGGCGACCTGCGCCGCCCGGTGATCGTGACCTCGCGCGACGAAATGGGCCAACTGCTCGAAGGCATCGCCAAGATGCAGCGCAGCCTGACCGAGACCGTGCGTTCGGTGCGCGGCGGCAGCGAATCGATTGCCACGGCGACGCGCCAGATCGCCGCGGGCAACATCGATCTGTCCTCGCGCACGGAAGAGCAGGCCTCGGCGCTGCAGGAAACCGCGTCGAGCATGGATGAACTGACCGGCACCGTGAAGCAGAATGCCGACAACGCCCGCCAGGCGAGTTCGCTGGCGGCCAACGCCTCGGAGATTGCCAACAAGGGCAGCGCGGTGGTGAGCCAGGTGGTCGGCACGATGGGCGACATCAACCAGAGTTCCGCGAAGATCGCCGACATTATTTCGATTATTGAAGGCATTGCCTTTCAGACCAACATTCTGGCGCTCAATGCGGCGGTCGAAGCGGCCCGCGCCGGCGAAGAGGGCCGCGGCTTCGCGGTGGTGGCCGGTGAGGTGCGCAGCCTTGCGCAACGCTCGTCGGCTGCGGCGAAGGAAATCAAGGAGCTGATCGACACCTCGGTGGAGCGGGTGCAATCCGGCTCGGCGCTGGTCGACCAGGCGGGCCGCACGATGACCGAGATCATCGGCGCGGTGCAGCGCGTCACGGACATCATGGGCGAAATCGCCGCGGCCTCCGAGGAGCAGAGCAGCGGCATCGAACAGGTGGCGCGCGCCGTCACGCAGATGGACGAAGTGACGCAGCAGAACGCGGCGCTGGTGGAAGAGGCGGCTGCGGCGGCGCAATCGCTCGAAGATCAGGCCGGCAAGCTGCGCACCGCCGTGGCGGTGTTCCAGCTCGAAGAGGGGGCGTTCAAGGCGCCCGCCGCTCCGATCGCGCATCGCCCGGCTGCGAAGCCTGCAGTGCGTAAGGCGGCTGCGGCTGCGGCTGCGGCTGCGGCGCCGCGGGCTCGGGTAGCGGCGGCAGCGCCGGCTGTGACGCCGACAGCCGCTTCTGCTGCAAGCGCGTCAGGTGCGGCCGGCACCGCTAGTGCACCGGCGCCGGCCAAAGGCCCCTCGCCGGGCAAAGCCCCGGCGCCCGCTGCGGCCGGCGGCGACAACGACTGGGAAACGTTCTGAGCGGCGTTTGCTTGAGCGAACCCGGCGTAACGGGCAACTTGAGACTGACCGGCGAAGACCACGGTTGCATACGCAACCGTGGTCTTTTTTCATTGTCAGCGTAGTAAGCGACCCGGTACGACTCGCGATCCGGTACATTGACGGGCGCGACTACGCTTGTCTCCGGGTAGCCTCGGCGGGTGACTGGATCCGGCGCGGCAGGTTGCGCCGCGCTTCGCCTGCCTGGAACGCTGCGCCGTGCGGCAGCGCCCGGCTCCGCTCATGCCATCCCGCACCATTCAATGCGCCAGCCAGAAAGGACCGACATGACGCCACACGACCTCGCGCAACGCCTCGTTGACGCGCGCAGGCAGCACCGCCTGATCGACGCCCCGCCGCCCGACAGCCTGCCGCCCGACGCCGCCACCGCCTACGCGATCCAGCAGGCGGTCATCGCCGGGCTCGGCCAGTCGACCGGCGCGTGGAAAATCGGCGCGAAGGCGCCGGGTGGGGCGGCCTCGGGGGCGCCTATTCCGGCTTCGCAGGTGTTCGGGTCGCCCGCGCGCATCGCCCACGGCGGGTTTTTCCGCGTCCTGCTGGAACTGGAGATTGCGTTCCGCTTCAGCGAGGCGATCGAGCCGCGCGGCGAGGCCTATGCGCGCGACGAGGTGCTCGCGCGGGTCGGCGTGGTGCTGCCGGCCATCGAGATCGTCGATAGCCGCTTCAGCGAGTGGCCCAATATCGCCCCGCTCGCGCAACTGGCCGACGCGCAGAACAACGGCGCGCTGATCGCCGGACATCCGGTGGCCTACTCGGGATTCGCGCGCACGTTCGATTTCGTCTCGCCAGAACTGGAATTGACATTCGACGGCACGTCGCTGGTGCCGGAAGCATCCGGCAATCCGGTCGGCGATCCGCGCGAACTGCTGGTGTGGTTCGTCAACCATTGCGCCGCCATGGGCATTACGATCGAACCGGAATGGACCATTACCACCGGTTCCTATGTGGGCGCGCACCGGGTCGACCGGGCGGGCATCGTGCATGGCCATATCGACGGGCTGGGCGAAGTCGAGATCGAGTTGACCTGATGCACGGGGCCGGGCGCCAGCCCGGTCGCGTCGTCCATTCATCAAGCATGCCGGCAGACCGTGCCGGCACCTCAAGCGATGCGCGCCCGCCCACCTTGTCGCCGGCGGCGCATCCAAGCCCTCTCCCTAGCCGTATACACCTATGCAAGCCGGCGCGCGAGCCGCCGACATCCCGTTATGAAAGTAGCCGACCATGAGCGCGTTGTGGATATCGCGCGTCATGGTCGGACACCGTACGTTTGCGTGCAATGGAGGGTGAACGAAACGTGCGCTGCATGGACGAACCAATCGGGTGCTGTGCACAAGCCAGGCTGCCCAACATGTAACACAGCGCGAAACGTGTGCACGAAAACCTTGCGCTGCGCGTTGAGGAAAAAAGCGCAGGTACAACGAACGACATGCAGGTGTAGCGCGAAGTAATTCGGCGGCAGAGAATAGGGCAGACAACGAGGCTTGCGCAGTCGACGCGTTTGAATCTGTGCGAGCAACGTTGCAATGACAGCGCGGCTTTGCGCCGCTGCCGGGACACGAGACGTTTCATGCAAGATAGCAGTAGGGATGGCTGCAATCCTGGGCAATCCGGTCGAAGATTGTAGGTGACCGAATCTGTGTTTCCAAGTGAGGATTGTAGGGAGGGCAACACGGCACGATTTTCATCACGTAGTCCGTGAAAAAAAATTTAAAAGGGTTTAGGATGAATTCGAGCGATGTCGTTTCCGATTAGCGCGCCGCGCACGACATCGGTCTAGACTTTGGCGAGGAGGTAGCATGGATATCTACAGCAGTTTCGCGACCCGCTTCGAGAAAACGCGAGAAGATGAGCTCTCGCTCGAGGAGTATCTCGCGCTCTGCAAAGACAATCCCGCCGCGTACGCTACAGCTGGCGAACGCATGTTGACGGCAATCGGAGAACCCGAACAGATCGACACTCGCAACGATCCGCGCACCTCGCGTATCTTCGCGAACAAGGTCATCAAGGTATACCCCGCATTCCGTGAGTTCTACGGAATGGAAGACGTGATCGAGCAGGTGGTCGCGTACTTCCGGCACTCGGCCCAGGGGCTCGAAGAAAAGAAGCAGATCCTGTATTTGCTTGGCCCGGTTGGCGGCGGCAAATCGTCGATCGCCGAACGTCTGAAGCAACTCATGGAACGCGTGCCGTTCTATGCGATCAAGGGCTCGCCCGTGAACGAGTCGCCGCTCGGTCTGTTCGACTACGACGAAGACGGTCCGATCCTTGAAGAGCAGTATGGCATTCCACGCCGCTATCTGAAGAGCATCCTCAGCCCGTGGGCCGTCAAACGGCTGCACGAGTACAACGGCGACATCCGCAAGTTTCGCGTGGTGCGCCGCTATCCGTCCATCCTGCGGCAAATCGGTATTGCCAAGACGGAACCCGGTGACGAAAACAATCAGGACATTTCGTCGCTGGTGGGTAAGGTGGATATCCGCAAGCTCGAGCAATACGCCCAGGACGACGCCGACGCGTACAGCTACTCCGGTGGCCTGTGCCTCGCGAACCAGGGCCTGCTCGAATTCGTCGAAATGTTCAAGGCGCCGATCAAGGTCTTGCACCCGCTGCTGACTGCCACACAGGAAGGCAACTTCAAAGGCACGGAAGGCTTCGGTGCGATCCCGTTCGACGGCGTGATTCTGGCTCACTCGAACGAGTCGGAGTGGAAGGCATTCCGCAATAACCGCAACAATGAGGCACTGCTCGACCGGATTTTCGTTGTAAAGGTCCCGTATTGCCTGCGTTACGGCGAAGAGATCAAGATCTACGAGAAGCTGCTGCGCAATTCTTCGCTGGCCAATGCGGTGTGTGCGCCCGGCACGCTGAAGATGATGGCGCAGATGTCGGTGTTGACGCGTTTGCAGGAGCCGGAGAATTCGAGTCTCTTCTCGAAGATGCAGGTGTATGACGGGGAAAATCTCAAGGACACCGATCCGAAGGCCAAGTCGTATCAGGAGTACCGCGACTTCGCCGGCGTCGATGAAGGCATGACCGGCGTGTCGACCCGCTTCGCGTTCAAGATCCTTTCGCGCGTGTTCAACTTCGATTCAACCGAGGTCGCGGCGAACCCGGTGCATCTGATGTACGTGCTCGAACAGCAGATCGAACGCGAGCAGTTCCCACCGGAAACCGAGCAGAAGTACCTGTCCTTCATCAAGGACGTGCTTGCGTCGCGCTACGCGGAATTCATCGGCAAGGAGATTCAGACTGCCTATCTGGAATCCTATTCGGAGTACGGACAAAACATCTTCGATCGTTACGTCACGTATGCCGACTTCTGGATCCAGGACCAGGAGTTCCGCGACCACGACACCGGCGAGAGTTTCGACCGCGCGTCGCTGAATGCGGAACTGGAGAAGATCGAGAAGCCCGCTGGCATCAGCAATCCAAAGGACTTCCGCAACGAGATCGTCAACTTCGTTCTGCGCGCGCGAGCGGCAAACGCAGGCAAGAACCCGGCGTGGATCAGCTACGAGAAGCTGCGCGTCGTGATCGAAAAGAAGATGTTCTCGAACACGGAAGAACTTTTGCCGGTGATTTCGTTCAATGCCAAAGGATCGGCGGAGGAGCAGCGCAAGCACGAAGACTTCGTCAACCGGATGGTCGCGAAAGGCTACACGCCCAAGCAGGTGCGGCTGTTGTGCGACTGGTATCTGCGCGTGCGCAAGTCATCGTGATTGCCTCATGAGACGAGGAGCGTGCCGCCCGCGCAGGAATGCGCGGGCACCTTGCGAGGCGCAAGTTGCATGGACATAGCGTTGCAGTTGCAGCGTGCGTCTCGCGCACCCGAATGAGTGCTGCATGGGATGGGAGTCAGCGTTGAAGCGCTCACTCCCGTCGACATGGGAGACCGGATGTGCTTCATCAAATCATCGACCGCAGGCTAGCTGGCAAGAACAAAAGTATTGCAAACCGCGAACGCTTTTTGCGTCGTGTCAAAGGCTATATCCGTCGTGCCGTCTCGGAAGCGGTGCGCGATCGCAGCATCAAGGACATTCAGGATACCCAGAGCATCACCATTCCGCGCAAGGACATTGCGGAACCGTCGTTCCGCCATGGCCCCGGCGGCAAGCGTGAGATGGTGCATCCCGGCAACGCCGACTACATCCGCGGCGACAAGATTCCGCGTCCTCAGGGCGGGGGTGGCGGAGGCGGCGGCAACCAGGCCAGCAACGAAGGCGAAGGTCAGGACGACTTCGTATTCGAGCTGAGTCGCGAAGAGTTCATGCAGTACTTCTTCGACGACCTCGAATTGCCGCGTCTGGTCAAAACCCATCTGCTGGCCGTGCCCACCTGGAAAAGCATTCGTGCGGGCTGGGCGGCGGAAGGCACACCTAATAACATCGACGTGGTCCGTTCGCTGCGCAGCGCGCTCGGCCGGCGCATTGCGCTCGGCGCGCCGCTCGTCAACGAGTTGCATGAGCTCGAACGGCAGCTCGAAGAGATGAAGGCGGACCCCGACGATCGCCGCGACGACATCAAGACGCTCGAAGAGGAAATCCATCATCTGCGCGGGCGCATCTGGCGCATTCCCTTCATCGATCCGTTCGATCTGCGTTACGTGAACCGCGTCAAGCAGCCGACACCGTCCAGTCAGGCCGTGATGTTTTGCCTGATGGACGTCTCGGGTTCGATGGACGAGCAGCGCAAGGATCTCGCCAAGCGCTTCTTCATCCTGTTGTACCTGTTCCTCAAGCGCAATTACGAGCGCATCGAGGTGGTGTTCATTCGCCATCACACGCGTGCCGAGGAGGTCGACGAAGACACCTTTTTCCATTCCACCGAAAGCGGCGGCACGGTGGTGTCGAGCGCGCTGGAGCTGATGAAGAAGGTCCAGGAGGAGCGGTATTCGCCGACTGAATGGAACATTTACGGCGCCCAGGCCTCGGACGGCGACAACTGGACCGACGATTCGCCGAAGTGCCGCAAGATCCTTTCGGATGACATTCTCGAGAAGGTGCGCTATTTTGCGTATATTCAGGTAACGCCCGAAGAACAGAACCTGTGGCTCGAATATGCGCAGCTTGCGCTGTCACAGCCGCACATGGCGATGAAGAAGGTCGAAACGGCCGCCGACATCTACCCTGTGTTCCGGGAGTTGTTTGAAAAGCAGGTGGCGTCATCATGAGCACCAAACATCTGCACAATGAGGCGCGCGGCTATCAGCCGGAGCGCAAAAAAGGCGTGCCGAAGCAAGCGATCGGGCATGCCGAAGCCGCGGCGGCCGATCCAGGCGCCGTCGATGCGGGAGCAGGTCTCGATGGCGCTGCTGCAGCACGGGGACACACCGGAACGCCCACTGAGGGGCAAAGGGAAGTCCGTATGAACGTAGCCGATAGACGGCCTTTGCCGTGCCCGTCCGACTGGACCTTCGAACTGATCGAGGAATACGACACCCACATTGCCCATGTTGCAGAGCAATATGAGCTCGACGTCTACCCGATCCAGCTCGAACTCATCAGCGCTGAACAGATGATGGATGCGTACGCGTCCGTCGGCATGCCGGTCAACTACCGGCACTGGTCGTTCGGCAAACACTTCCTGTCTACCGAGAAAAGCTACCGTCGCGGCCAGATGGGGCTGGCGTACGAAATCGTCATCAATTCGAACCCCTGCATCGCGTATCTGATGGAAGAGAACACGATGACGATGCAGGCCCTCGTCATCGCGCACGCGGCCTACGGCCATAACTCGTTCTTCAAGGGCAACTATCTGTTCAAGCTGTGGACGGATGCGCACGCGATCATCGATTACCTCGTCTACGCCAAGAACTACATTGCGGAGTGCGAGGAGCGCTTTGGCCTGGACCGGGTCGAGGAACTGCTGGACTCCTGCCATGCGCTGCAGAATTACGGCGTGGACCGCTACAAACGGCCGCAAAAGCTGTCGCTGCAGAAGGAGTCGGCGGCGCGGCGCGAGCGGGAAGCGTATCTGCAGTCGCAGGTGAACGAGCTGTGGCGCACGCTGCCGAACAAACACACGCCGGAACCCGAGGAAACCGACGACCGCTATCCGCCCGAGCCGCAGGAAAACCTGCTGTATTTCGCCGAGAAGAATGCGCCGTTGCTGGAGCCGTGGGAGCGTGAAGTCATTCGCATCGTGCGCAAGATCGGCCAGTATTTTTATCCGCAGCGCCAGACCCAGGTGATGAACGAAGGCTGGGCGACGTTCTGGCACTACACGCTGCTCAACACGCTGTACAACCAGGGCAAGCTGGAAGACGGCTTCATGATGGAGTTTCTCCATTCGCACAGCAACGTGGTGTATCAGCCGCCGGTCACCAAGCCGTATTACAGCGGGATCAATCCGTACGCGCTGGGCTTTTCGATGATGAGCGACATTCGCCGCATCTGCGAAAACCCGACTGAGGAGGATCGCAAGTGGTTCCCGGAACTGGCCGGTAGCCCGTGGTTGCCGGCGCTGCATTACGCAATGCGCAATTTCAAGGACGAAAGCTTTGTGGCGCAGTATCTGTCACCGCACCTGATCCGTGAAATGCGGCTCTTCTCGGTGCTGGACGATGACATGCGCGATGCGCTGGAAGTCTCCGCGATCCACGACGACAGCGGCTATCAGTACGTGCGCCAGGCCTTGTCACGGCAGTACGACATGCATCATCGCGAGCCGAACATCCAGGTCTGGTCGGTGAACACGCGCGGCGACCGGAGCCTGACGCTGCGGCACTTCATGAGCGACAACCGTCATCTGTCGGGAGACAGCGACGAGGTGCTCAAGCATATGGCGCGGCTGTGGCAGTTCGACGTGTATCTGGAAAGCGTCGACGAAAACGGTACGGTCAGGAAGCGCTATGAGTGCAGGTATGTACCGCCTGCGGTGAGGGTTTGAGCCGTACGCCGACGTCAGCGCAGTAAGCGGGCGCCGTCGCTCGCAGAGGCTAAGCGGAGAGGGGCAAAAAAACGCCCAGTCAGGGAGCTGGGCAAAGTCACCAGAAATCTGGCGACGGAGGATTTCGGTATTGGCAAACAGGCCCGCGCGTACGGCTAGCGCGGGCCTGTTTCGTTTGTGCGGCTCGCGAGCCGGCTGAGCGGCTCTGTCCTGAACAACCCGTCGATCAATGCGCGACGTAGACCGGCGGCGAGTACGTGCTGAGCGTCGTTTCAGCGCGCTGACCCGACTGCGACGTGCCGCTCGTGCCCGGACCGTAGCCGGTCGTCTCCGCTTGCGCGGTACCGTTTTGCGCAGCGACACGGGCTTCGGCAGCCTGGATATCCGACGGGTAATACGGATCGCGGCCACGGGCGGGCGAGTAGCCGGCCTTTTCGAGTTGCACCAGTTCCGCACGCACCTGGGCGCGGGTCACGGGTTGGTTCGACTGGGCGAACGACACCACCGGGGTAGCGAGCACAGCGGCGATAGCAACAGCTTGAATAAGGGACTTCATGATGATTGACCTCCGAAAATTATTTTGTCGACTGCCTGAAGCAAACTTCTAAAGCCGGTGAGGCCGAATCAATGGCCGAAGAACACCGAGCGCGGGCCCGTAACCGGTTCACGCACGCCGGATTGCGAAGCTTGTTCGCTTACGCCACCGTACGCGCTGTTGGTATTGGCGTTGGCATCCGCGTTGGCGCGTTCTGCCGCAACCGTTTGTGCGCTTTGGCCTTGTTGCGAGGCAGGGGCGCCGACAGCAGGACGGTAGAACGGAGCCGGGCCGTAGCCGCTGGCAAATGCCGGGGCGGCGAGGGTGGCAGAAGCGGCAACCAGCAGGGCAGCAAGAATCTTGGTCTTCATGATGGACTCCATATACGTTTCGACTTCGGTTCAGGAAGGCGTCGCGACAGCGGCCTGAGCGGTGTGTCTGCAACGTCGATGGAGGCAGTGTATACCCCTACTATTGAATATTTGTATCGATAGGATGAAATGACTGTTTCGAATTGGCCGCCAATCCCGTCAGCCCCGTCGGATAAGGCTGAGCGGCGGGCGGCCAGGCGTGGTGGCGGCGAAAAAGGGCTCGCCCGCTATGCGACGACGATGTCCGTCCCCAGTTGATGCAGCAGGTCGCGCAACGCTTCGGCCTGGGCCATTCGCGCGTCGCCGCGCAGGTGAATCTGGACGGCGCGGCCGGCTATGCCGTCGACGGGATGCGCCAGCCATAACTCGACCGCGAGGCCGAGGCCCTCGGGCTGGTTGTCGGCCACCGGTTCGATGACACGCGGCTTGAAAGAGGCACGCTCGGACATGGCAAGTTTCCTTCTGATCGGATGTCGAGCCTCGATGCTAGTCAGCCCCGCGTGGGCCGACAAACGACAAATACGCGTTTGCAAATCATCCTGACGCTTAGCTGAAATCGCGCTTTCTACAGGAATATTTGTTGGTTCTGCGGGGCTGGCTGCGGCTGCTAAGGTAGCGTTCGTGCATCGTTGCAGCGATGCCGCTGCTTTAGCAACCTTGCCGGGGTTGCAACACAGGGTTGCAATACACGGCCGCCACACACAAGAAGGTCTCTATAAAAATGAAATCCAGCACTCTCGCCGCATGGCTCCTGGGGTTGATGGTCACGGTGTCGGGCGTCGCCCACGCCGATCGTCTCGACGACATCAAGAAAGCCGGCGTCCTGCGCGTCGCCACGTTCGACAGCAACCCGCCGTTCGGCTACGTCGATCCCGCCACGAACCACATCGTCGGACTGGATGTCGACTATGCGAAGGCGCTGGCCGACAAGCTCGGTGTGAAGCTCGAGCTGCAGCCGACCAATCCGGCCAACCGGATTCCATTCCTCACGTCGGGCAAGGTCGATCTGGTGCTTGCCAACTTCACCATCACGGATGAACGCGCCAAGCAGGTCGATTTTAGTATTCCTTATTTTTCGTCGGGTCAGCAGTTTCTCGCCAAGAAGGGCGTGCTGAAGTCGCCGGACCAGATCAACAGCCTGCGCATCGGCGCGGACAAGGGCACCACCAACGAGATCGCGGTGCGCGAGAAATTCCCGCAGGCCACGGTCGTGGCGTATGACGACACGCCGTTCGCCTTTGCGGCCTTGCGCGCCGGCAATGTGCAGGCGATCACCCAGGACGGTCCGAAACTGGTCGGCCTGCTTGCCAACGTGCCGGACAAGCAGAACTACGAGATTCCGCCGTTCACGATCACGAACGACTACATGGGCGTCGGCATCCCGAAGGGCGAAGTGCGCCTGACGGCCTTCGTCAACGAGACCTTGAAGGGCCTCGAAGCAGACGGCTCGGCGGGCAAGATCTATAACCGCTGGTTCGGTCCGCAGACGAAGACGCCGCTCGTGCGCATCTTCAAGATCGGCGACAAGACCTGAACCCGAGGCGCGTTCGCTCGCGTCAAGAAAGTAGATGGGCACGCCACGGCGTGCCCATCGGTGTTTTAAAGCTCGATGAAATCCGGCAGGACAGACGATGCAGGCGTGGCTCGCTCCAAAATATCTGATGTGGTTATGGCAAGGCTTCGGCGTGACGCTCGGCCTCGCGTTGTCCGCGGCCGTCGCGGCGACGGCGCTGGGCTTCGTGCTGGCGCTGGCGCGCCATGCGCGCTATCGCGCGGCGCGGCACGCCGCGGGCGCGTATGTGGTCGCGTTTCGCAATACGCCTTTGCTGGTGCAACTGCTGTTCTGGTATTTCGGCGTGGCGACCTTGCTGCCGGATGCCGTCATGCAATGGCTGAATACGGCGCACACGGTCCATGCGATGGGGTGGGCCGTGCGTTGGCCGTCGTTCGAGTTCGTGGCCGGCTGGATCGGGCTCACGTGCTATACGGCGGCGTTTATCGCCGAGGAGTTTCAGGCGGGACTGCGCGGCGTGCGGGAGGGCCAGCACCACGCGGCCGCCGCGCTCGGACTCACGCCGTTGCAGGCGTTCCGCTACGTCGTCTTGCCGCAGGCGGTGCGTATCTCGCTGCCGCCGCTCTTTGGGCAATACATGAACCTCGTCAAGAACTCGTCGCTGACCATGGCAATCGGCCTCGCCGAACTGTCGTACGCGGCCCGTCAGGTGGAGACCGAAACCTTCCAGACCTTCGCGGCGTTTGGGGTGGCGACGCTGCTGTATATCGCGGCCGTGGCGGTGATCGAAGCGGTGTCTCTGGTTGTCGCGCATCGCCGTGACCTGTCGTTCGCGAGGCGCTGAT
Source organism: Paraburkholderia phenazinium (assembly GCF_900142845.1). Lineage (NCBI taxonomy): Bacteria > Pseudomonadati > Pseudomonadota > Betaproteobacteria > Burkholderiales > Burkholderiaceae > Paraburkholderia > Paraburkholderia phenazinium. The sequence continues at coordinate 1,169,368 of NZ_FSRU01000002.1, read as the reverse complement.
ATGCAATGGTCGCTGTTATTGAATAACTTGCCGTATCTGCTGGTCGGTGCGTTTCCCGACGGGCCGCCAGGCGGGGCAGCCTTGACACTGGTGCTCGCGGTGACGTCGGCGCTCGCCTCGGCCGTGCTGGGCATGGCCGGCGGCATCGCGTTGGCCATGGCCGGCCGTATCGCGCGCGTGCCGCTCCTGCTCGTGATCGGTTTTTTCCGGGCCATCCCGGTGCTGATGCTGATTTTCTGGACCTTCTTCCTGTTGCCGGTGCTGTTCCACGTCAACGTGCCGGGGCTCGCGGCGGTGGTGTGTGCGCTGTCGCTGATCGGCGGTGCGTATCTCGCGCATTCGGTGCACGCGGGCATTCTGGCGGTCGGCGAGGGGCAATGGCAGGCCGGGCTGTCGCTTGGGCTCACGCGCATGCAGGCCTTGCGCTACGTGCTGCTGCCGCAGGCGATCCGCATCATGACGCCGTCGTTCGTCAACCAGTGGGTCTCGCTGGTGAAAGACACCTCGCTGGCGTATATCGTGGGCGTCGGAGAACTGTCGTTCGTCGCCACCCAGGTGAATAACCGCCTGATGGTGTATCCGGTGCAGATCTTCCTGTTCGTGGGTTTCATCTACCTGGTGTTATGCACGGCGCTCGACCGGGGCGCGACGTATTGGTTGACGCGCAGCGGACGCGACGCACGGGCTAGCGTGGCTCCTGTCGCACCGGCCGTTCCCTCTCGCGACTGATCGGCGTCACTTCACGACACCTCCTGCCGCTTCGTCGCAAATCGATGGTCCTTGACGGGCTGAGTCGCGAATATGAGCGTCACAGCAGCGAAACAGGAACAAAAATGAAACCGAAAGTCATCGTGGCTCTCCTTGTGACGGCGATACAGATTCAGGGTGCGCACGCGCAGAGCAGCGTCGGCAATTTCCTGACGGGTGGCGCGACGGTCGAAGTCGTCGAACACGATGGCGCGGCGCAGGTCGTGCCGAAGCCCGAGCGGGTCGTGACTCACGATTTCGCGGTTCGCATCGATGCCGTCACGCTGGATAACTCCATCGCCGGCCGCTTGCACCGGGACCGGTTGATGCGCCATGGAACCGACGAAGATTCGACGCCCGACGTGCTGGCTAAGCATGTTCGAAGCGTTTTCTCCAAGGCGCTCGCCGAACAGCTCGAGAAAGACCACGTTGCGTCGGCAAGTGCCGCTTCGGCCGCCGTGGCCGCGGCTGAAGGCGGCGGAGCGCGGCTGGTGGTGGACGGCGAGTTCACGGCAATCGACGAAGGCAACAAGACCAAACGGAAGTTGATCGGCTTCGGCAGCGGTGCAAGCGACATCAAGACGCATGTCGCGGTGTCGTCGATGGTAGCGGGGCACTCAACCGTCGTACTGGCTATCGACCTGGATTCGAATAGCGGCAGGGCGCCCGGCAAGGTCGCGACCATGGGCATCAATTCGCAGGCAGTGGGCACGGCGGTCGGGGCGCTGGGAATGACGGGCACGACGGTGGACGCCGATGCAACCCGGATGGCAAAACTGGTCGCCATGCAGATCGAAAGCCTGATTAATGGTCCGAAGGCTGCGGCGAGTCCTGCTGCAAGTCCGGCTGCCGAAACGGGTGGGGCGCCGCAGGCGGGGCGTTCGGCGGGTTGAATGGCGGTGACTCGCGCGGCTTCGCGCCGCACGCCTGCGCATGCGACGCCACGCACGAGTCTCCAGCCCTCCCGGACGAGTCATGTCCCGAGGGGCCGCTGCATTTAACGACCTCAACTGACTGATGGCTCGCCTTCACCCGGCTTCTTGCCGGGCCGGTCGGCTGGCGACTGTTTGCGTGTTTCATCGTGGCGCTCGGGCAGTTTGCTCTTCTCGTTGTCGCTGTGCGTCACAGGCTGCGGATGCTCGAAATCCGGCGGCGTGGTGGGTTGGGGTTTGCTCATGACGGGCTCCTTGAGTGGATCTAAGGAAGGTGTAGCAACCGGCGGTCCCGCTGGCGGGATTGCCGATCTCGGCGCGTGGAACCACGTCGTGCCGGTAGAACGCGAAGCCTATTGAAGCGCCCTACGTTTGCACCCCCACGGTGCCACCACGCCTCGCCAACGTGCACACGTACCGCATAGCGGGGCGCGCCAGCCGCACAACATCCGCACCCAAACCCCGCTTCCCCCCAATCCACCTGGCTTCCCCCCACCTGGCACGCAGTTCGCTTAGAACGCCTTCAGAGTAGAAGCGGCTAGCGACCGGCATATCTGTGCCGGCAACGTGGGGCATTGCTCTTGGGGCGCATCGTGCGCCCACGTCGACCTCGAGTCGGCGTTTGAACGGGACCGTCCGGTCCCGCCGACAAGGAGCGTGCGATGCAGTTGCCCCAGCTTTTCACACGAGCGATTAACCTCGGCGCATCGGCAATCTCGCCACGCGCTGCGCGTTCGTGCCCGCATCGCACGACTCCCATTGCTTCGCCATCCTCAGTTTCAAATCCACCCATATCCATCCCTCACACCTTGTGTGTTCTCACACGGAGCTTCGTCATGCGTGTTTTGCGCTTTCTTTCCCGCTTCGCCGCATCAGCCCCTTCGTTGCTCGCGCGTGCCGCATCCGCGTTCACGCTCGCCGGCAGTCTGTTTGCCGCATCGCTCGCCCACGCTGAAGATCACGTGACCTTGCTGACCAACTGGTACGCACAGGCCGAACACGGGGGCTTCTATCAGGCGGTGGCGACCGGCGTCTACAAGAAGTACGGTCTCGACGTCACGATCAAGATGGGCGGCCCGCAAGTCAACGGCATGCAGTTGCTCGCCGGCGGCCAGGCCGACTTCATGCTCGGCTACGACTTCCAGGTGCTCTCGGGCGTCGAGGCCGGCATTCCGGTGACGACCGTGGCCGCCTCGTTCCAGTACGACCCGCAGGGCATGCTCACGCATGCCGACGTGACCAGTCTTGCCGGACTCAAGGGCAAGACGATTCTGGTTGCCGGTTCGGGCCGCACGAGCTGGTGGCCGTGGCTGAAGGCCAGATACGGCTACACCGACGCGCAGTCGCGACCCTACACCTTCAACCTGCAACCGTTCTTCGCCGATCCGAACGTGGCGATGCAGGCCTATCCGTCATCGGAGACCTATCAGGCTGAGCAGGCCCATGCGAACGCGCACTTCTTCCTGTTCGCCGACGACGGTTATCCGCCGTACAACACGACAATCGTCACGATGCGCGACACGCTGAAGGACAAGCCGGATGTGGTGGCGCGCTTCGTGAAGGCGTCGATGGAAGGGTGGAAGAGCTATCTCAACGATCCCGCTCCCGGCAATGCGCTGATCAAGAAAGACAACCCGCAGATGAGCGATGCGCAACTCGCCTACGGCGTCGCGCAACTGAAGAAGCTGAAGCTCGTCACGGGCGGCGATGCAGCCACGCTCGGCATCGGCGCCATGACCGACGCACGCTGGAAGAAGACCTTCGATTACATGGTCGGCGCAAAGCTGCTCAAGCCCGCCACCGACTACCACAGCGCCTACACGCTGCAATACATCCAGGACGCCAAGGTGATGCCGTAACGAACGCACCGGCACTTGCCGTCACGCTTTCCCGCGTCGGCGCGCTTCGTCGCGCCGGCTGATACAGACATGTTGATTGAAGGAGATTCACGATGCTGGTCACCCGTCAAAAGGTCTTGCGCCGCTTCTGGTACGCCATTATGCCGATGGCGCAACTCGATGCCGGTCCGCAGCCGTTCACGCTGCTCGGCGAGCCGATCGTCCTATGGAAGGGCGCGGGCGGCAAACCGCACGCCTTGCGCGATCGCTGCTGCCATCGCACTGCCAGGCTGTCCAAGGGCTTTGTCGACGGCGACGGTAACATCGCTTGCGGCTATCACGGCTGGACCTACGACTGCTCCGGCCAATGCGTGAAGATTCCGCAGAACGGCGGCAGCGCGATTCCCTCGCGGGCGGTGGTACAGGCCTATCGTTGCGAGGAGCGCTACGGCTACGCCTGGGTCGCGCTCGACGAGCCCTTGCAGCCCATCCCGACGTTTCCCGAGGAAGACGCAACGGGTTATCGCCGCATTCTTCAGTTCTACGAACGCTGGCAGACCAGCCCGCTGCGGATGATGGAAAACTCGTTCGACAACTCGCATTTCAGCTTCGTGCACAAATCGAACTTTGGCCTGTTCGATAACCCGAAGCCGTCGAAGTACGAATTCCGTCCCAACGACTGGGGCTTCGAGGCCGAAACCCATGTGCCGGTGCGCAACCCGCCTGCCAGCTACCGCGTGACCGGCACGACCGAGGAGGTGACCGAGCGGCATCTCACCAACCGCTGGTTTATGCCGTTCGCGCGCCGCTTCGGCTGCGTGTATCCGGCGAGCGGCGTGCATCACATCATCTACAACTGCGCGACGCCCATCGACGATCGCACGCTGATGCTGTCGCAATGGCTCTATCGCAACGACACCGAGGAGGCGTGTTCGACTCAGGAGCTGATCGACTGGGACCGTCCGATCACCGACGAAGACCGCGACATTCTCGAAGCGACCGACTACGACGCCTGCATCGATGTACGGCGCCAGCAGGAGTGCCACATGGAATCGGACCAGCCGGGCCTGCTGATGCGGCGCATGCTGCTGAAGCTGCTCGCGGATCACGGCGAAAGCGAGGTATTTCGCATCGAAACGGAGGTTTGAGCATGGACAGTACCACTCAGGTTTCTGCGCAGCCCGACACGCTGGCCGCCGCGCCGAGCCGCGACAACCCGCCGTTGCTGTCGGTGCAGCGCGTCGACAAGCGCTATCCGAACGGCACGATCGCACTCGAAGACGTACGCCTTGCGATTGCGCCCGGCGAGTTCGTTTCCTTGCTCGGGCCGTCGGGGTGCGGCAAGAGTACCTTGCTGAAGATGCTCGCCGGCATCGAGACACCCACCCATGGTCATGTGCGCTGGTGGGGTCAACCGTTCGAAACGGTGGGGTCGCCGGGCCGGCGCATGTCGATGGTGTTTCAGGAAGCCACGCTGATGCCATGGGCGACGGTGGCCGACAACGTGCGCCTGCCGCTCGATCTCGCTCGCGTGCCGCGCGGCGAGGCCGATGCGCGGGTTGCCGAGGCGCTTGCCGGCGTGGGGCTGGCAAAGTTCGCCAGGGTGTTGCCGCGCGAGTTGTCCGGCGGCATGCAGATGCGCGCGTCGCTGGCCCGCGCGCTCGTCACCGAACCCGACCTGCTGCTGCTCGACGAACCGTTCGGCGCGCTCGACGAGTTCACCCGCAACCGACTCGACAGCGATTTGCGCGCCTTATGGCAGCGGCGCGGCATGACGGTGGTGTTCGTCACGCACAGCATCTACGAAGCGGTGTATCTGTCGAGCCGGGTGGTGGTGATGCAGGCGCGGCCGGGGCGGATCATCGCCGAGGTGCCGATCGACGGGCCGCTCGAGCGCGACGACGCCTATCGCGTATCCACGCCGTTTATACAGGATTGCAAAACGTTATCCGATCTGATCGTCGACGCGCATCGGGCATCCCATATGAACGAAGACGCGGAGGTGCAATCATGACAGGCGACGTGCTTCGGGCTCATTCCACGCGGCGCGCCAAAACCCTGCGCGATACCCAGCGCACGCCGCTGCTGCAACGGCCGGGCATGGCGAAAGCCATGGCTCCATGGCTGGTCGGCGTTGTCTTTCTTGCGATCTGGCAGGGCTGGTGCGTGCTGTTCAAGGTGCCGTCGTACCTTGTGCCGGCGCCCAGTGCGATTCTAGGGCAGTTGATTCAGGACGCCCCGTTGTTATTCGGCAGCCTGCTGGAAACGTTGAAGATCACGCTGCTGGCGTTCGCGCTGGCCACGGTGCTGGGTGTGATCATTGCCTTGCTGTTCGTGCAGAGTCCGTTGATCGAGGCCAGCCTGTTTCCCTATGCGATCCTGTTGCAGGTGACGCCGGTTGTCGCCATTGCACCGCTGATCATCATCTGGGTGAAGGACATGACGGCTGCGCTGGTGCTGTGCGCCACACTGGTGGCGCTGTTTCCGATCATCTCGAACACGGCGCTCGGTTTGCGCAGCGTGAATCCGGGGCTCATCAACCTGTTCCGGATCAATCATGCGACGCGTTGGCAGACCCTCGTGCGACTGCGGATTCCCAGCGCGCTGCCGTATTTTTTCGGCGGCTTGCGGATTTCCAGCGGGCTCTCGCTGATCGGCGCGGTGGTGGCGGAGTTTGTCGCGGGCACCGGCGGCAGCGGCGCGGGCCTTGCCTATCAGATCCTGCAGGCGGGTTTCCAGTTGAACATTCCGCGGCTCTTTGCGGCCTTGCTGTTGATTACCGTCACCGGTGTCGTGCTGTTCGGCATCACCGTGTGGGTGTCGCGCATCGGCTTGCGCGGCTGGCATGACAGCCAGTTGTGATTGGCCGGCTGTGGTCTTCGTAGCGGGGCGGCGGCACCGGAACGCCATCGGGTAGCCGCCCTCGTTTTCCGTGACTCAACCCAACTCAAGTCAACTCAAGCGCAATCTCAAGCATATGTCCATGCCGATCCAGACACACGAGACCCACGCAAACCGCACTACCGTTCTGATCCGCAACGCAGCCGCCATCATGACGGGCGGCCGCGGCGATGCGGACGACCCCGCACGCGTCAGTGGCCCCGATATCCGTCTTGCCGGCGACACCATCGAGGCGATTGGCGCCCTGAGCCCGCGTCCCGGCGAAACGATCGTCGACGCCACCGACTGCGTGATCTATCCGGCGTGGGTCAACACCCATCATCACCTGTTCCAGTCGCTGCTCAAAGGCGATACGGCGGGTCTCGACGCGTCGTTGACGCCGTGGCTCGCGGCGACACCGTATCGCTTTCGCGCGCTATTCGACGAGCAGCGCTTTCGCCTCGCCGCGCGCATTGGGCTGATCGAGCTCGCGCGCTCGGGCTGCGCGACGGTCGCGGATCACAACTACGTCTACTACCCGAACATGCCGTTCGACAGTTCGGCGATCCTGTTCGAAGAGGCCGACAAACTTGGTCTGCGTTTCGTGCTGCTGCGCGGCGGCGCGACCCAAACGCGCCAGCTCGAAGCCGATTTGCCCACCGCGTTACGCCCGGAAACGCTGGAGGCTTTCGTAGCCGATATCGAACGTCTCGCTGCCGCCTATCACGATGCCGGGCCGCGTGCGATGCGGCGCGTGGTGATGGCGCCCACCACCGTGCTGTATTCGATCTCGCCGGCGCAGATGCGCGAAACCGCGGCGGTCGCGCGGCGTTTGGGATTGCGCCTGCACAGTCATTTGTCGGAGACGGTCGGCTATCAGGACAGCGCGCACGAGTTGTACCGCCGCTCGCCGGTGGCGTTCTGCGGCGAGCACGACTGGCTCGGCGACGATGTCTGGTACGCACATCTCGTGAAGGTCGACGCCGACGAAATCGCGCTGCTCGCCGAAACCGGCACCGGTGTCGCGCATTGCCCGCAAAGCAATGGACGTCTGGGAAGCGGCATCTGCCCGGTGCGCGAGATGGCGGAGGCGGGCGTGCCCATCTCGATCGGCGTCGACGGCGCGGCCTCCAACGAAGCCGCCGACATGATCTCCGAAGTGCACATGACCTGGCTCGCACAACGGGCGCGGCTCGGCATGGCGGCGACGCCGCGCTTTCGCGGCGGCAGCTTCGAAGGCGGCGCGCATGCGGCGAGCGTGGCCGACGTGATTCACTGGGGCACGGCAGGCGGAGCGCAGGTGCTGGGGCTGGCCGAAGTGGGGCGCCTCGCGCCGGGCTATTCCGCCGACCTCGCGATCTACCGGCTCGACGATCCGCGTTACTTCGGGCTGCACGATCCGGCCATCGGTCCGGTGGCCTCGGGCGGCAGGCCGAAGCTGGCGGCGCTGTTCTCGGCGGGACGGCGTGTCGTCAGCGACGATCGGATCGACGGCGTGGATCTCGCCGAACTGGGCCGCGAGGCGCGGGCAGCGGTGAAGGCCTTGCTTGCCGAGGTTGACGGCTGAGGCGCCCGAGCCGCTTCGCTTCAGGCAAACGCGGGGTGACGCTCAGACCCGTCAAACGCGCTTCGTTCGGGCTTGAGCGGATACGCAGGTGACAGCCCTCACGGGGAGCGCCCCTGGGTTCGCGCGAGCAGCCACGCGACGCCCGCCAGCAGCGTGGCGCTGACGAGTCCGGCGAGCAGCACGGTCATCGCGGCATAGTCGTTGCCGGCGGCCATGTACCGCTCGCTGGTCGTGTACACCAGCGTGAGCGGTTCGCCGCCGAAGCGCAGCGTCTCGGCCCTGCGCACGACGGGGGACGAGTCGAAGGCCGCATCGCTGGCCGCCTCCGAGGTATAGAGCGACGTAGAAGGGGCGCCCGCGAAGACCTGCAGGTCGACACCCCATTGATGGGCCATGCCGCGCTCGAACAGACGCCGCGGGTCCACCACGGCCACCAGCACGCCGGCGACCCGGGTTGGCGCGTCGTCGAGCGTGGCGGACGCGGGCGTGGTGGAGTCCGCGGGGGACGGGCCGCCTGATGGGCTGCGAGACGGACTGTCAGACGGGCCGCCATACACCGGCAGATACAGCTCGAAATGCGGGTGAGCGAGCTGCTGCATGGTGCTCGCCTGCGCGGCGCGGGCATCGAGTGTCAGTTCACCGGTGTCGAGGGCACGCATCAGGGCCGCACGGCGCGTGGGGTCGCGGCCCAGATCGTAGCCGGCGGCCGGCGCGCCGGCCCGCACCGGCGTCATCAGCGTGACGGGGGCGAACGGCTGCGCTTGCTGCCCGGTGGCGATGGCTGCGCCGCCGGGCGCCGTCGCACCGGGTCCGAGTTCGGCATAGCCGAGCGCCCGCACGATGGACAGCGTGTCGTCCATATCGAGCCGTGTCACGTACTGGCGCCAGGCCTCCGGCGTCACCGTGGGCGACACTACGAACACGCCGCTGGCGCTGCGCAGCACATACTCGCAAGTCGCGAGTTCCTGTTGCAGATCGCTGGTGATATGGGCCGTGCGCTGCTCGAACTGGCTGCGCGCGGTTTGCAACGACTGTTCGCGCACCAGCCACCACGTGCCGAGCGCCGTCGCGAGAATGACGACAAAAGTGCCGGCGGCGGCAAAGGCGGGTTGCCGGATCAACGTGATGATACGCATACGCAGGGTCGACATGTCGTGGCCTGGCGTATCGCCGTTTCCGGTCGTACGCAGCTTGCTTGTTCGAAGACATGCACCCGCCCGAACTGCCGGGCGCGATGCGGATGGGAGGCGCGTGCGCCGTCGAAGCGCCGCTGACCGCGGTGATCGCGCGGACCGCAGCGGGGCACACCGGCGTGATTGTGCATGGGTCGCACGGATCGTGCCAGTCCGGTTCAACACCAGGCACGACACGCTGACGGCACGTTTGCGGCGGAGTCGTATAGAGTAATAAGGCAGCCGGATCTGAACGCCATGCCGTCCTCACCTTTTATGGGGCTGTCTTTCACATGAAATACAAGGACTATTACGCGACCCTCGGGTTGGAGCGCAGCGCAACCGAGGACGACATCAAGCGCGCCTATCGCAAGCTCGCCCGCAAGTATCACCCCGACGTCACCAAGGAAGCGGACGGCGAGGAGCGTTTCAAGGAAGTGGGCGAAGCGTACGAGGTGCTGAAAGACCCGGAGAAGCGGGCGGCCTACGACCGGATGGGCAGCGAGTGGCAGAACGGCCAGGAATTCCAGCCGCCGCCGAACTGGGACGAGGGTTTCGAGTTCAGGGGCGCGGGCCACGAAGCGGCGGGCGAGGCCAATCTCGACGATTTCTTTGAAGCCATGTTCGGCCATGCGCGCGCAGCCCAGCAACGGCAGGCGGCGGCCGCGATGGCCGGCCAGGATCACCACGCCAAGGTGCTGATCGATCTGGAAGAGGCCTACCGCGGCGCGCAGCGCTCCATTTCGCTGCAGATGCCGGTACTCGACGCGCAGGGGCACGTGACGCTGCAATCGCGCACGCTGGACGTCGCCATCCCCAAGGGCATCCGCGCGGGCCAGCACCTGCGGCTCAACGGCCAGGGCGGTCCCGCGACGGGCGACGCGCCGCCCGGCGACCTGTATCTGGAGATCGCGTTTCGCGAACATCCGCGTTTTCGCGTGGACGGCCGCGATGTCTCGCTCGACTTGCCGGTTGCCCCCTGGGAAGCCGCGCTCGGCGCCCAGATCAAGGTGCCCACACCCGACGGTTCCGTCGAAATGACGGTGCCCAAGGGTTCGCAAGGCGGCCGGCGCTTGCGCCTCAAGGGCAAAGGCATTCCGGGAACGACTCCCGGCGATCTGTATGTAATCCTGACCATCGTCTTGCCGCCGGCCGATACCGAGCGCGCTGCCGCTGCATATGACGTGATGCGGCAAGCGTTCAACTTCGACCCACGTGCGCATTTTTATGGGTGATCGCTCATCATGAAAGAGTCCGTGACGACTTATCTGGAAGGCCAGATTGTCAATGAAGAGATGGAGTTCACGCTTGTCGAGTTGTGCCAGGCAAGCGGCGCGTCGCAAGACGAGGTGACATTGTGGGTTGCCGAAGGCGCCTTTACGCCGCGCGGGGAGGAACCGCAGGAGTGGCGTTTTAGCGGCGCATCGCTGCGCCGCGTGCGCACGGCGCGACGCCTCGCGCACGATCTCGAGATCAATCCGCCGGGCATTGCCCTGGTGCTCGATCTGCTGGACGAGATCGATGCGCTGCGCGCCCATCCGAGGCGCGCACGGAGCACTTGAATCAGGCGCCGTCCGGATTTAACAATTGTCCCGCTCAGCCGCTCCAGGCAAGCCGCAGCGGGTGATCGGGCAAACCTGCAAATAGGCCCTTTCTCCCGCTCTTTTCTGCGGATCGAAATCCGCCCGTCCCCCCAATAATCCGTCCTGTGTGATGAGGTGAAGGTCGCTTCACGCTTCGTCACGCGACGAATCATACGGGGAGAATCAATGAGAACCAGCATGCTCTGCGCGGCAGCCGCCATGACGGCGCTTGTCGCCGGCATACCCGCGCACGCCGAACTCGGCGCTGCGCCGACCTGGCCGGCGAGCACGGCGGGCCGGGCGACGAGACTGGTCCAGCACGTCAGTTCGGCCGAGGTGCCGTACGTCGTCAACGAAACCACGCTGAATGGCGGCACCGTGGTGCGCGAATACCTTGCGCAGAGCGGAACGGTGTTCGCGGTGGTCTGGCGCGGCCCGCAGATGGCGCCGCTCAACACCTTGCTCGGCAGTTACTTTCCCGCCTATCTGCAGGGCGTGAGTGCCTTGCACGCGGCTCAGGGCGGCGGCCACGGGCCCGCTAACGTGCAGCAGCCCGGCTTGATCGTTCAGACGGGCGGCCATATGGGCAATTTCGCCGGCCGGGCGTATTTGCCGGCCTCGCTCCCGCAGGGCACCAGCCCCGACGACTTGCAATGAACAGGATCAACATGACCCGAACCATGGCCTGGGCGTTCGTCGCGGCGCTCATTACCGTTTTTGCCGCGTGCGGAGGCGGTGGCGGCGGTTCTTCGTCGGCCTCGCCGACGGGCAATTCGACCAACACGTCTACGTCTACCAGCAACACGCCTGTGACGACCAACACGCTCAGTTCGGCTAACCCCACCGCGAGCCCGACTTCGAGCACGGCGGCCAATACGGTGCCGGTGGTGGTCGCCGCCACCCAGTTCAACCGCGCCAATTCTCCGTTGACCAGCGTGACCGTGTGTGCGGCGGGCAGCCAGGCAAGCTCGCACTGCACGACCATCGACAATGTGCTGGTCGACACCGAATCGTTCGGCTTGCGCCTGTTTGCTTCGGCGATTCCGGCGTCCACACTCAACGCGTTGACGGCGCAAACGCAGACACCGGGCGGCGCCACGATTGCCGAATGCGCCATCTTCGGCAGCGGCTACGCGTGGGGCACCGTGCGCAACGCCGACATCAGGATGGCGGACGAAGTGGGGCAGAACGTGCCGATCCAGGTGATGGCCGACACAGCGCTCACGGCGTCCGCGCCGGGCGACTGCCAGGTGCAGCCGGCCCTCGACACCCCGAGCGACCTGGGGGCGAACGGCATTCTCGGGGTGGGCGTGGCGCCGCAGGACTGCGGCAGCCAATGCGTGAGCAATAGCCCGGCAGGTTTTTACTATGCCTGCAGCGGCTCGACCTGCAGCGTCACCAATCAGGCGCTCGCTGCACAGGTGGGCAATCCGGTCCAGTACTTCGCGACCGACAACAACGGCGTGGTGCTGGAGATGCAGCCGGTCGCCTCGACGGGGGCGTCGTCGGCGCTCGGCACACTGGTCTTCGGTATCGATACGCAGGCCAACAACGCGCTCGCGGGGAGCGGCGCGACCGTGCTGCAGACCAGTTCGAGCGGCGACTTCGACGCGACGTACAACGGCGTCACGTATAGCGGCAACTCCTACTTCGACTCGGGTTCGAGCGCGCTGTTTTTCGCGGACTCGACCATCGTGGCGAACGGCCTCAAGTACTACGTGCCCAGCACGACGCTGGCACGTTCCGTCTCGATTGCCATCAACAATCTGGCGACGGTGACCATCGATTTCAACGTGGCCAATGCGAACACGCTGTTTGCTTCGGGTAACTATGCGTTCAACGATATGGCATCCTACATGACCGGCATCTTCGATATGGGCATGCCGTTCTTCTACGGGCGTCACGTGTACTACGGCATCTCGGGTGCGGCGTCGTCGGGCGGCGGCGCTGGCCCGTACGTCGCGTTCACGTCGAGCTGACGGGAGCGCAGGGTGGGGTGTGCGCGCCACGCAGGCGGCGCGCATCGCTCAACGCATTGCCAGCGCGTTCGCGAGCTTCGCTTGCGGCCGCGCCACGTGATAACCCTGTACGTAGACCTCCGGGCGTTGCCTGAGCCAGGTTAGCTGCGCCTCGCTTTCTACGCCCTCCACGACGACCCGCATATCCAGCTTGTCGAGCAGATCGAGCAGCCCTGTGATCACCACACAATCGCGCGCCGACCCCGGCACGCGAGCCATGAAGCCGCGCGCCAGCTTGACGGTATCGATCTGGGCCACGCCTAGCATCGCCAGCGGCGAATAACCCGACCCGAAGTCGTTGAGCGCGAGCCGCACGCCGAGCTGGCGCAGCGAGCGCGTGAACTCCTGCGTCGACAATAGCGTCGACGCATCTTCTGCTGCGACCAGTTCGAGTTCGAGCAGTAACGGGTCGACGCCGTGACGGCGCGTCGTGTCGCGAATGGTGGCGACGAGCGCTTCGTCGAGCAACTGCGACGGCTGGATATTGATCGCCGCGGCGGGCAAGCTCTGGCCGGCTCGCCGCATCTCGCCGAGTTGCAGGCAGACCGATTCCAGCATGAACGCCGTGACCTCGCGCGCGGTTTCCCGATCGTCGAAGGCGGACACGAAGCACTCGGGCAGCAGCAGACCGTACTCGGGATGCTGCCAGCGCAGCAGGCATTCGACGTTGAGCAGCTTGAGGGTTTGCGCGTGGACGACCGGCTGGAAGGCGACGCCGAATTCGCCCGCCTTCAAGCCTTTGCGAATCCGCTGCGCAAGCGTTTCGTCGCGGCTCGCCGACGCCGCCGCTTCGCGCATGGCGCCCGAGTTCGTCAGTTTTAATGCGGCATTTCCGATGCGATTCACGGCGCCTTCCTTTTCGATGTGAGCGATAAGCCTCCGACTTCACACTCGGCGGTCTGCGGGTCTGGCCGGTCGCGAGGACGACGCGGCGCTTTTACGGGTTTAAGGATAGAGCGGTGCGTTGCGGGAGACTGTCAAGAATAGACAGCTTGAAAGCCTGAATCTCTAAATACTGTCAGATCGAGCGATTTATATGGGGCGCATTGAGCGTGTCGTGGAGGGAATTTTACATGTTTAAAGAAAATTTGACGTCTCTTGAATATTTGCTGTTGTAACGGTTTTGGGTGGTCGGCGATGTGCGGAAGCGCACGTTACGCGTTTTGTCAGATTAATTTGATGATTATAAAATGACTGTAAATAAAACAACCGTATAAAACAGTATTCCGTTCGACAGCACGGCGACATATTCAGGTATCGCAATTTCCGGGATTGACTCATCCGCCGCAGCGTTCTGTCCTCAGCCTTGCTGCGGTGGGGTTCCAGGCGATCAATTTCATGCCGCTGCCGATGCGCTATAACCCACGAAAATCGGCTTTATTCTGCATTGGCTTAATCTTTATTATCCCGGAATTCGCCGTTTCTGCCTCGATTTGACAATTCCTGACAAACCCTGTCGGGTTAATTTGCATTGCTTGTCATTCTTTGAAAAGCGAAACCCATAGAATCCGGCCTATCCCATTTTTGCGCGTCGGGGTTCGGTTTTTAAAGGCCAGATAATTTCGTCTGCTAATGCCAGAAGGTCGGTTGGTGTCGCGCGTTACCTGAGAGGGCTTTGTCAATCATGAACAAGTCGTACAGAACCATTTGGAATGAGGCACTGGGTGCGTGGGTCGCCGCATCGGAAATTTCATCTGCGCGCGGCAAACCGAACAAATCTTCCGTGGCGAAGGCCATTGCCGTGGTCGTGCTGGCCGCGAGCGCGGGGGTGAATGTGGCCGAGGCGCAGTACGCCGTGGGGAACGGCACCGCGACGGGCGCGCAGGCGATCGCCATCGGCGGCTCGAGCGGCAGCACCACGACGGCCTCCGGGACGACGTCGATTGCGATCGGCGCCAATGCGAGCGCCTCGGGCAATTATTCGCAGGCCTTCGGGCAGGCGACGACGGCAACAGGCGCGAGCGCGATTGCGATGGGCTCGGGGGCCAAGGCGACCAGCCTGGGTTCGACCGCGGTCGGTAACGACACGACGGCGTCCGGCAGCAGCTCGGTCGCCATCGGCGGCGGCAACAGCAGCGGCACCGGCGGCTCGGCCGCGCTGGCGGCCAACTCGGTTGCGATCGGCCGCTTTTCGGTGGCGCAGAGCGCGGCGACTTCGGGCGTGGCGATCGGCTATGCCGCGACGGTTTCGTCGACGGGCGCCGTGGCATTGGGCCAGTCCGCGACGGCGGCCGGCGCTTCCTCGATCGCATTGGGGCAGAGCGCGATTGCTTCGGCGACCCAGGCGACCGCGCTTGGCTACAACTCGAACGCGGCGCAGCAGGCGGTAGCGGTCGGTAACGGCGCCAGCGCGACGGCGACTTTCTCCGCCGCCGTGGGCGGCAACGGCACGATCGCCAACGCTTCGGAGGCCTCAGCTTTCGGCGATGCGGCGACTGCTTCAGGCGTGGCCGCCACCGCACTCGGCACGTACGCGTCGGCTACCGGCGCGAGCGCGACGGCGATCGGCACGACTTCGACCGCGACGGGAACCGGGGCCACGGCGATCGGCACGTATGCCACGGCAAGCGCCAACAATTCAAGCGCGATCGGCGATGGCGCCACGGCAAGCGCGGTTTCGTCCGGCGCGATTGGCTATAACTCGATTGCTGCGGGCAACAACTCGCTCGCCCTCGGTGCTGGCAGCAGCGCCAGCTATGCCAATAGCGTGGCGCTTGGCGCCGGCAGCGTGACGGGTGCGGCTGCGCCGACGGGTACCGGCTACCTGACGGGCAGCGCGGCGCCACTTTCGGAAGTGTCGGTGGGCAGCCCGACCGCATTGCGGCGGATCACCAACGTCGCTGACGGTTCGGCGCCGCAGGACGCCGTCACGGTATCGCAGTTGAGCACCGGCATGAGCACCACGGCGAGCAACATCGCCAGTCTGTCGACTTCGACGTCGACGGGATTGAGCACGGTGACGAGCAGCGTGGCGTCGCTGTCGACTTCGACGTCCACCGGGATCAGTACCGCGCAGAGCGGCGTGAACTCGTTGTCGACCGGGTTGAATACGACCAATAGCAATGTGACGGCATTGTCGACTTCGACGTCGACCGGATTGAGCACGGCGGTGAGCCGTGACGCCAGTCTGTCGACCGGGTTGAATACGACCAACAGCACGGTGAGCGCATTGTCCACCTCCGCGTCGACCGGCATCAGCACGGCGCAAAGCGGTGTAGGTTCGCTGTCGACCGGGTTGAACACGACCAACAGCAATGTGGCATCGTTGTCCACGGGCCTGAGCACGACGACCAGCAGCATCAGCTCGCTGTCGACCGGCCTCGGCACGACCAACAGCAGCCTCACTTCGCTGTCGACCTCGACCTCGACGGGCCTCGCGACGGCGAACAGCGGCATCGCCAGCCTGTCGACCGGCGTCAGTACGGTTCAAACCAATGTCAACGCACTGGGCACCAGCACGGCCTCGGCGTTGGGCGGCGGATCGACGTACAACGCGTCGACCGGCGCAATCAGCGCGCCGTCTTACACGACGTATAACGCGAACGGCACGACCAGCACGGTCAATAACGTGGGCGCGGCGCTGAACAACATCGACAGCCAGGGTATCAAGTACTTCCACGCCAACTCGACGCTGGCGGATTCGCGGGCGCTGGGAGCGAACAGCGTCGCGATCGGCCCGAACGCCGTCGCCAACAACGCCGGCGATGTCGCGCTGGGCAATGGTTCGGTGACGGCGAGCGCGAATCCGACCAGCAGCGCGACGGTCGGTTCGACGACCCTCAGCGGCTTCGCAGGCGCTACCCCGAGCAGCGTCGTGAGCGTGGGCGCCGTGGGCGCCGAGAGGCAAATCACGAACGTCGCTGCAGGGCGGATCACGGCCACCAGCACGGATGCGGTCAACGGCAGCGAGTTGTACGCCGTGGCGAGCCAGGTCAATTCCGTGGGCAATTCGGTGAGTTCGTTGTCGACGGGGTTGAGTTCGCTTTCGACGTCTACGTCGACGGGGATCAGTACGGCGCAGAGTGGTGTGGCTTCGTTGTCCACGGGCTTGAGCACAACGAACAGCAGCGTGGCTTCGTTGTCGACTTCGACGTCGACGGGTATCAGTACGGCGCAAAGCGGTGTGGGGTCTCTCTCGACCGGCTTGAGCACGACCAACAGCGGCCTGGCTTCGTTGTCGACGTCTACGTCGACCGGCATCAGCACCGCTCAAAGCGGCGTGACGTCGCTCTCGACGGGCTTGAGCACCACGAACAGCAACGTCGCCTCGCTGTCGTCGGGACTCAGCACGACCAACAGCAATGTGACCTCGCTGTCGACTTCGACCTCGACTGGCATCAGCACGGCGCAAAGCGGCGTGACGTCGCTGTCCACGGGGCTGAGCACGACGAACAGCAGCGTAGCTTCGCTGTCGACCTCAACCTCGACCGGCATCAGCACGGCCCAAAGCAGCGTTGCGTCGCTGTCCACCACGACATCGACGAGCATCAGTTCCTTGTCGACCGGAGTGAGCACGGCGCAAAGCGGCGTTGCGTCGCTCTCGACGGGTCTGAGCACGACGAACAGCAATGTGACTTCGCTGTCGACGTCGACCTCGACAGGTATCAGCACGGCGCAAAGCGGCGTGACCTCACTGTCCACAGGTCTGAGCACGACCAACAGCGGCCTCGCTTCGCTGTCGACTTCGACCTCGACGGGTATCAGCACAGCTCAAAGCGGCGTGACCTCGCTGTCCACGGGGCTGAGCACCACGAACAGCAGCGTAGCTTCGCTGTCGACTTCGACCTCGACGGGCATCAGCACAGCGCAAAGCGGTGTGACCTCGCTGTCCACGGGCCTGAGCACGACCAACAGCGGCGTAGCCTCGCTCTCGACCTCGACCTCGACGGGTATCAGTACAGCCCAAAGCGGCGTGACCTCACTGTCCACTGGCCTGAGCACCACGAACAGCAGCGTAGCTTCGCTTTCTACGTCGACCTCGACGGGCATCAGCACGGCGCAAAGCGGTGTGACCTCGCTGTCCACAGGTCTGAGCACGACCAACAGCAGCGTCGCCTCGCTCTCGACCTCAACCTCGACGGGTCTGAGTTCCTTGTCCACCGGCGTCAGCACGACCAACAGCACGGTCGCGAGCCTGTCCACCTCGACCTCGACCGGGCTGAACTCCCTGTCCACCGGCGTGAGCACGACGAACAGCACGGTAGCCAGCCTCTCCACCTCAACCTCGACGGGCATCGGCTCGCTGTCCACAGGCGTGAACTCGCTGTCGACGGGTCTCAGTACAACTAACAGCTCGGTAGCGAGTCTCTCGACGTCAACCTCGACAGGTATCAACTCGCTGTCGACAGGCCTCTCCACCACCAACAGCAATGTGGCCTCGCTGTCGACGGGGGTAGCCAACTCGGTCCAGTACGACGACGCGAGCCATACGAAGGTCACGCTGGGCGGAGCCGGTTCGACCACCCCGGTGACGCTGACCAACGTCGCCAACGGGGTGAACCCGACCGACGCCGTCAACTTCGGACAACTGACCTCGCTGTCCACCACAACGTCGACGAGCATCAGTTCGCTTTCGACCGGCGTGAGCACGGCGCAGAGCGGAGTAGCGTCACTGTCGACCGGTCTCACCACGACGAACAGCAACGTCGCGTCGCTGTCCACGGGGCTGAACACGACCAACAGTAACGTGACCTCGCTGTCGACGGGGCTGAACACAACGAACAGCAACGTCGCCTCGCTGTCGACCGGTTTGAACACGACGAACAGCAACGTCGCTTCGCTGTCGACAGGCCTGACCACGACCAACAGCAACGTCGCCTCCCTGTCCACCGGCCTCACGACGGCCACCAGCAGCGTGACCGCGTTGTCGACGGGCATCGCCAACGGCACCGTCGGCCTCGTGCAGCAGGTGGGCGGCGCGCCGGGCAACGGCGCGATCACGGTGGGGGCCAACACCGGCGGCACCAGCGTCGACTTTACCGGCACGGCGGGCGCACGCCAGCTCACCGGTGTCGCGGCCGGCACCGCGCCGACCGACGCCGTCAACGTGAGCCAGTTGCAGGCGGTGGCCTCGGTGGCCAGCGACGCGGTGCTGTACGACAACGCCTCGCACACCAGCGTGACGCTCGGCGGCGTCGGCGCCACCTCGGCGGTCGCGCTGACCAATATCGCGGCAGGCGCAATCACGGCGACCAGCACGGATGCGATCAACGGCAGCCAGTTGTTTGCGCTCGAAACGCAGATGGGGACGCTCGGCAGCCAGCTCACGCAGCTCTCGCAAACCACGACGACCAACACCGGCGCGTCGAACTCGAAGTACGTCGCAGTGAATTCGACCGGTAACGCCGCAAGCGCTACGGGCACGGAATCGGTAGCGGTGGGCGGCAATTCGACCGCGAGTTCGAGCAACACCGTAGCAGTGGGGTCGGGCGCGCAGGCAACCGGCTCCAGTTCGTCCGCGGTGGGCGCCAATGCGGTTGCGTCCGCACCGAACTCGGTGGCGATCGGCGCGGGCTCGGTGGCGAGCGAGGCGAACTCGGTGTCGGTGGGCTCGCCCGGCAATGAGCGGACCATCACCAACGTGGCGCCCGGCGTCAACCCGACCGATGCGGTAAACGTTGCGCAACTGCAGGGTGTTCAGCAGAATATCAACGACGTGGCCCGCGCGGCGTATTCGGGCGTGGCCATGGCCGGTGCGCTGGCCGGCTTGCCCCAGGTGGAACAGGGCAAGACGTTCCAGATCGCCGCTGGGGTGGGCAACTACGCGGGATACAGCGCAATCGCCATCGGCGCCAGTGCGCGGGTCACGCAAAACACCATCGTCAAGGTAGGGGCCAGCGCCACGGATGGGGCTCACGTGCTGGTCAACGCCGGTGTCGGGTATTCCTGGTAACGCAGTCTGGGGTCGATATGCGCATTGGCATCTCCGTCATCACCCATACCGGTCAGAACATCTGGCAGAACGGCCTGGGGCAGAACGTCGTCTTTCTGGCGGAGCTGTTTCAACGTCTGCCGTTTGTGGAGTCGGTGCTGCTGATCGACGTCGGCGACCAGGGCGTGATGCCCGCCCAGGTCGATCTGGCCTCGCGCAACCTGCGGCTGATGCGGGCGCACGAGGCCAGCGACGAGGTGGACGTGATCGTCGAAATGGGCGGTGCGCTCGATATCGAATGGCTCGACCTCATGCGCGCGCGCGGCAAAAAGGTGGTGTTCTATTGCTGCGGCCAGCCGTATGTCGGCCTCGCCGAACCGGCGATCTTCACGAAGCCCACGCATGCACCGCGGCCCGACCGCTGCGACGAGGTGTGGTACCTGCCGAAAGACGCCGCCTTCGCGCCGATGATGCGCCTGCTGCACCGCTGCGACGTGCACGAGGCGCCGTTCATCTGGCATCCTCAGTTTATCCAGCAGCGCATCCAGGAGGTCGAGGCGCTCGGCATGCGCTACGGTTTCGCGGTGCATGAGACGCCGGCCGACAGCGCCCGCCGTGGCCTGCGCGTGGCGATTTTCGAGCCGAACATTTCGGTCGTGAAGACCTCGAGCATTCCGATGCTGGTCTGCGACGAAGCCTACCGGGCCGACGCCGGCTCGGTGCACGCAATGCACGTGCTCAACACCTTGCACCTCAAAGATCACCCCACCATGCTGTACTTCGCCAATGCGCTGGACCTGGTGCGCCAGCATAAGGCCACCTTTCACGGCCGGCACGATATCGTCGGTTTCATGGTGCAGCATGCCGACGCCATCGTTTCGCATCAATGGCAGAACGAACAGAACTACAGCTACCTCGATGCGCTTTACGGCGACTATCCGCTGATCCACAACTCGCCGTGGCTCAAGGAAGCCGGCTACTACTATCACGGCTTCGACGCGCGTGAAGGCGCGGCGCAATTGCAGCGCGCAGCGGTGGATCATGCGAGCGGCCTCGACGATTACCGGACCCGCTCGCAACGCGTGTTCGCTGTGGTGGATCCGTTCAGTCAGCGCAATCTCGACGCTTATGCGGCCCGGCTCCTGCATCTGTGCCGCGACGCGCACTTCGCCAACACCGCGAGCCGCCCATGAACCTTGAACGAACCCCGCCATACCCGTCGGGCCAGCCGCGCAAGCTGCGCGTGGGTGTCTCGATCTACGTGCGCAAGGGCGAGCAATCGGTATGGGAGAACGGCATTTACCAGAACTGCATTTTCCTGGTGATGCTGCTAATGCGCTCGCCGCTCGTCGAAGCCACCTATCTGGTAGCGGGCGGCGGCGATGGGCGCCCGGAGGATGCGCGCAATTTTCTGGCCGATTCGCCGGTCCCGCTCATCGACATGGAAGCGGCGGCCACGACGCTCGACGTGATGATCGAGATGAGCGCGCAACTCGACCGCGAATGGGTGGTGGCGTTCCGCGAGCGCGGCGGCAAGATCGTCTCGATGCGGGTGGGCAACGATTACGTGATCGACATCGAGCGCATGATCTTCGATCAGTCGCATGGCCTGCTGATCACGGCCGCCCCGTATCACGAGGTCTGGACGCTGGCCGAGTATGAGCCTACCTGTGTGCCGTATTACGCGAGTACGTTCCGCTGTCCGGTGCGCGTGATGCCGCATCTGTGGAGCCCGCTGGTGCTCGAGCGCGAAGCGGCACGTTTGCCGGAAGGACTCAGCTTCGGCTACCGGCCGGGGCGGCGGCGCTGGCGCGCGGGCATCTTCGAACCCAATATCTGCATGGTGAAGACGAGCTTCGTGCCGTTGCTGTCCTGCGAGGCGGCGCATCGCGCCAATCCCGACCTGCTCGAACACGTGTGGGCGTACAACACCTTCCACCTGAAGGAACACGTGAGCTTCAACGGCTTCGCGCGCAGTCTGGACATCGTGAAGCACGGCCTGACCTCGTTCGAGGGACGCTTTCCGTTTTGCCGGGTGGTGGCTGGGGATGTCGACGCGGTCGTCAGCCATCATTGGGAAAACGCGCAGAACTATGTGTACTACGAAGCGCTGTACGGCGGTTACCCGCTGATCCACAACTCGCATCTGATCGGCGAGTGCGGATATCGCTATCACGATTTCGATTGCGAGGAGGGCGGGCGTGCCCTGCAGCGGGCGTTCGCCGGGCACGACACGCATCTCGATGCCTACCGTCGCACCGCCAACGCGTTCCTGCGCGGACTCGATCCTGAGAATGAGGACAACGTGCGGATCTATAGCGATGCGCTTGCTGCGCTCTATGCGCCCGCCTAGGTACATACAGGCACGCACAGGCATGCCAGCGCGTGCCTGCTCCTTTCGTGTGGCGATGCCGAGCCGGCATGCCGCGCCGATGTTCAACGTCCAGGCCTTCCACTGCATCATGAAACCACGTCTTTCGTTTAGCCGGCTGGTTCAACTGATCCACCCGTTAGCGTTGCGAACGCTAGCGGCCGCCTGCGTCATGGTGGGCTGCACGAACCTGGCCGCCGCGGAGCAGGGCACCTCGGCCGACGAACTGCTGAACGACGCGGGCCAGGTCTTGCAGCAACTCGACACGGACCGCTTCGCCGCGCTCTGGCAAGATGCGGCGCCGTTCGTCAAGGCGAGCGTGTCGGCGGACAAGTTCGCGAGCCAGATGCAGCAGGCGCGCCAGTCGGTGGGCAGCGTGTCGCGCCGCGGCTGGGCTTCGGTCACGCGCATCCAGTACAACGGCGCCAAAGGTGTGCCGGACGGCCTGTATGCGAACGTCGATTACGCCACCACCGTGACAAGCGGCCGGACCCTGTTCGAGCTGGTGAGCTTCCGGCTGGGCGAGGACGGCCATTGGCATTTAACCGGCTACGCGGCGCGCTCCACCCAGGACGCGGCAGCCACACAGACACAAATCGCCAAGCCATGAACGGACTGCGCGTCGGAATCACGATCGGGCTGCACCACGAAGCGGAAACGCTCTGGAATAACGGCATCAAGCAGAACGCCGCCTTTCTGGCGGAGGCGTTGCGGCATTGTCCGCAGGTGGCACGGGTCGTCCTCGTGAACACCACGGCTGTGGCCGTCACGGATGCGCTGCCGTGGGACAGGGATCGCTATCCGACGCTGTCGTTCGATGCCGCCAAAGACGACCTCGATGTGCTGATCGAACTCGGCGGCCAGATCGACGCTGCGCAGACGGCGTATCTGAAGCAGCGTAACGTTCGGCTCGTGTCGTACTGCTGCGGCTTCGAGTATGTCCACGCCATGGAGGCGGTGCTGTTCCGCAAGCCGATGTGGGGCGAGGCGCTGTTCGTCAATCAGCGTTACGACGATATCTGGATCATTCCGCAGGTCGCCCCTATCAGCCAATCGTATTTCGAGGTATTGCGCCGTAGACCCGGTCGCGTGGTGCCGTTTGTCTGGAGTCCGATGTTTCTGGACGAGCGCGTCAAGGGTTTGCCGAACGCAGGCGAATACAGGGCGCACGAAGGCGCGCGGCGCCTGAGCGTGATGGAGCCCAATCTCAACGTGGTGAAGTTCTGCCTGTATCCGGCGTTGATTGCCGAGCTGGCCTACCGCCGGCGTCCCGAGCGGATTGCGCTGCTGCAGGTCACGAACGCCGAGCAGATCGCAAAAGAGAGCGTTGACTTCATCGCCTTGATGAACCAGCTCGATATCGTCCGCGATCACAAGGCGGTTTTCCTCGGCCGGCATGAAACGCCGGTATTTCTCGCTGAAAACACCGATATCGTCATCTCGCACCAGCTCGAGAATCCGCTGAATTACTTCTACCTCGAAGTTTGCTGGCAGGGTTATCCGTTGATCCACAATGCGTCGCTCTGCAGCGATCTGGGCTATTACTACCAGGGCAACGATGCGGACGAAGGCGCGCGGCGCGTGCTTGAAGCGCTGGAAACGCACGACGCTCACGCATCCTGGTACCGTCAGGAACAGCGCAACCTGATCGCCCGCTATCTGCCGGATAACCGGCAACTGGTGGCGACGTATGCCGCGCTGCTCGACGATCTGCTGGCGCGGCCGGTTTGCTAGGCGGCGAGCAGAGCCGCCAGGATCGATGACCACAATGCGCGCGCCATCCACTCCGTTCCTGCGTATTCAACGGCGCCTCGAACAAGGCGACCTGGTAAGCGCGGCGCGCGAGATCGACGCCTGGATGACCTTGCAGCCACCCGACGCGGGTGCCCTGACCGCCTGCGCGCACTTGCTGAGGCTGCGAGGCCGTTACGACGAAGCGCGCGCCGCGCTTGAACGGTCTCTGGTAATCGCCCCTGAATTCGCGCCGACGCTGGTCGAGATGGCTCGCCTCGCCTATCGCGAAGGCCAGCTACAACAGGCGCACGAGTGGTACGAGCGCGCCTTCCGGGCCGCACCAGATGCCACAGTCTGGCTCGACGCGTGGATCGAACTGCTGCTGCAACTCAACCTTCTTCCGCGCGCAATCGAGGTCGCCACGGCCTGGTGTGCCACACAACCGGACTCGTCACGGACGTGGTTTCTGCTGGGACTCGCGCACCACAAAAGCCGTTCGTGGACCGCGGCGCTGGAGGCGTACCACCGCGCGCTCGCGCTCGATCCCGGTCTGTCGATGCTGCATAGCAATCTCTCGGCGCTGCACTATCAGTTAAAGGACGATCGCCTCGCGCTTGGCTTCGCGAAGCAGGCGGTGCAACGGGATGCGGACAATTACCTCGCGTGGGCCAATCAAAGCAATGCCTGGCTGCGACTGCACGAACCGGAACATGCGCTGATCGCGGCAGAGCGCGCCTGCGCACTGGCGCCGGACTACTTCGTCGGCCAGCAGGCACGCAGCAATGCCCTCAAGGAACTGCAACGCTGGGATGACGCGATGGCGGCCATCGTCAGGGCCGCACAGGCGGCGCCCAGCGAACCCAAAGTGAAATGGGCCGTGGCGATGCTGCAGTTATTGCACGGCGACTATGCCAACGGCTTCGTGAATCACGAGGCGAGATGGGCGGGCTCACCCGAGCTGGAGAGCGCCGTCTATCTGAGTCCCGACACGCAGTGGCAGGGCCAGGATCTGCGCGGCAAGACGCTGCTCATCTGGGGCGAACAGGGATGCGGCGACGCGATCCAGTTCATGCGCTTTATCCCGGCGATCGCCGCCACGGTCCAGCGAGCCGGCGGTACGCTGATCGTCTGCTGCTTCCGGAAACTCTTGCCGCTGTTTGAACGCAGCCTGGCAGCGCTTGCGATCCCCGTCGTGCCGCACGATGCGCCTGAATTACCTCGATTCGATTTCGATCTGGCGATCGGCAGCTTGCCGCTGGCGCTAGGTGTGACGCTCGAGACGTTGCCTGCGCCGCCGCGCTACCTCGAAGCCGACCCTGCGCGAGCCGCGCGCTGGCAGACACGGCTCGCGGCGTCGTCGCAGGGCGGCGCGCTCAAGGTGGGGATAGTGTGGAGCGGCAGTCGCACGCATCAGCGCAATCCGCTGCGCGCGGTGGAGCCTTCGTTGTATGCGCAAGCATTGCGTGCGATTCCCGGAGCCGCTTTCTACAGCCTGCAGATCGACGGCACCGAGGACCTGAAGGCGATGGCCGCGCACGGCTTGCCTGTGATCGACCACACCGCTTCGCTAGACTCGTTCGACGAGTCCGCAGCGCTGATCCGCAATCTGGATCTAGTGATTACGGTCTGCACGTCGGTCGCGCATCTGTCGGGTGCGCTGGGCGTGCGGACCTGGCTGCTGCTGGACGTCAATCCGCACTGGATCTGGATGCGCGAGCGGCGCGACAGCCCGTGGTATCCATCGTTGACGCTCTACCGGCAACAGCACTATCGCGACTGGTCCACGGTCTTGCAGCAGGTGAGGGCGGATCTGCTCGCGCTCGCTGCGCGAAGCCTGCCCGCTTGAGCCATGCCAAACGGCGTTTTTGTTTAGAATCCGGTAATCGACAGCACGCGCGGGATTGTCCAGCGCCATTCGTGGCCGGCTTGACCCTGTGCGGCGCGTCGAATGCACGGTCGCGCCTGCTCCACGAATCCCATGCAGGTCGCCGGGACAGACCGGAGTCAAGCCAGCGGCGATGGTATTCCACAGGAGCGGTATGGTGTGGCATTTCCCGACAGCTATTCCGCCAGCGCTGTGTGCGTGGGCGGTTTTCATGAGCGTGCTGATCACGCAGCTCGGCGCACCCGTGCCGGCTGCGCCGATGCTGGTGCTCGCGGGCACCATGGCCGCGGTGGGCCAGGTCTCGTACTCCAGCGTGTTCATCGCCGCGGTCTGCGCAACCTTGCTCGCCGACACGCTCTGGTTCACTACCGGTCGTCTGCGCGGCCGGCGCATGTTGAATTCGCTGGTGCGCTTCTCCTTGTCGTTCGATGCCACGGTGCGGACCACGCGCAATCTGTTCGAACGCCATGGCGCGCCGATTCTCGCGGTGTCCAAATTCGTCCCCGGGCTCGGCCTGATTGCCGCGCCCTTGCTCGGCACCACCAGCATCGATCCGCGCATTTTCCTCGCGTGGGACCTGCTGGGCGCGTCGCTATGGGCCGGCGCCTGGCTGCTGGGCGGCGCCGCGCTGCACGACTGGATCGCGCAAGCCATGCTGCTGGTGCGGCACAACGGCGGCACGATCTTCGATCTGTTCGCCGTGCTGGCGGTGCTGTTCGTTGCTTATCGCTGGGTGCGGCGCGTGCAGTTTCGCCGCTGGCTCGCGAAGATCCGCATTAGCCCCGAGCAACTCGACGAACTGATGAAGTCGGATGCGCCGCCGCTCATCTTCGATGCGCGGCCGCCGGAAGTGCGCGCGAAGGAAGCGTATCGGATTCCGGGGGCGCGGGCGCTCGACCTGGAGTCGCCCGAGCAACTGGATCCGCAACTGCTGCAGCGCCCGATCGTCGTGTACTGCGTCTGCCCCAACGAAGCGACCGCCAAACGGATCGTGGCCCAGCTTCACGGCAAGAATATTCATCACGTGCAGGCGCTCAAGGGTGGCCTCGACGCATGGGAGCGGCGCGGCTATCCTGTCGAGCCGCTATCAGCGGATTTCCATGCGCAGCACGACGAGGAAGGCGATTTCGATGCGGTGCTGGATAACGAATACACGGTACGGGCCCGCTTCTCGAAGTAGCCGTTCACAAACCGCGCTACCTATGTCACTATGCACGACATGAATCCACGTAACGTCCCGAACCGGTCGCATCATCATCACGGCAGCAGTCCGTTGCGCCGTGGTTCGTTACGTCTCATCGCACTGAAGCCAGGAACACACTGAGTTCCTGCTTCATGCAAAACGACCAGGGCGCCTAAAGGGCGCCTTTTTTTATTTCACCACCCCTGGAGTGCAAGCATGACCATGATTCGCGGCACACGTTTTATCGTCGGCAAGGAAGCGGCGCAAGCCCGCGCGTTGGAGAATCGTTTCCGGAGCTACCTTCATTGATGCCGGCGCGGAAGAAGCCATCGTCCCTGCGCTGTGGTCGCAGGACACCTTCATCGAAAAGGCCGGCGGCAGCGAAATCATCGGGCAGATGTGGGCCTTTCCGGACAAGAAGGGCCGGCCCTGTTGCCTGATTCCCGAGGTCACGGCGCTGTTTCAGGAGCGCTGCCAGGAACTGCTCGAAGGGCGCCGCGAACGCATGCTGTTTTACGTCGCACGCTGCTACCGGTATGAACGTCCACAAGCCGGCCGGTACCGCGAGTTCGTGCAACTCGGCTTCGAGTACCTGTGTCCGGACCCCGAACGCGCGCTGCTTGCCAGCCGTGAACTTGCCGCGGGCTTTCTCGATTCGCTCGGGCTGCGTTATGCGCTCGACCCCGCCGCGAAGCGCGGCCTCAGCTACTACCTCAACGGACAGGGCTTCGAGATTCGCTGCACCGAACTCGGCGCGCAACAGCAGGTAGCAGGCGGCGGCGCGTATCGCGAGGGCGCGGGCTTTGGTCTCGGCGCAGAGCGGTTGCTGCTGGCGATGGGGCTGCAGGATCGGCTCACGGGCTGATGGCCCGCTAATACCCGGTTCATGCCTGTTTAACCGGGTGCGCTGCCGAAGAAACACACGGCAAGCTCATCGTGACCGCGACCACGGACAACACCGTGGCGCGCTCAAGCGCCCCGTCTTAGTGCAGTCCGGTGAAAAGGGATACAGAATTCGCCGCGCCGCGGGAGCACAGTTTGAAGAAACCGCGAAACAGGCCGTTTCAAGGGGTTTTGTTGATGAACAACGCGTTCTCTCGCCCTATCATATGCGCCAGATTGACGCACCCCCAGCGATGAAGAGGGGAGACCAACTCGTGGAGCCATGATGTACGCAGAGAGTATCGACAAATTCGCCAAGACCGGCGCGCATAAGGCAGAGTCTATCGTGCGCTCGCCGCTCGCCTTTCTGATTGGCGCAGCTATGGCTGGAGCCTATATCGGCTTTGGCGACATCCTGATGTTTTCGGTCGGCTCGCATGTCGATCCGGCCTACGTGCACCTGATCATGGGTGCGGTGTTCGCCTGCGCGCTGACTATCGTCGTGTTCGCCGGCTCGGATCTGTTCACCGGTACTGCCATGTACATGCCGTTCGCCGTGTTGCGTGGCGAGACGGGTGTGGGCGGCATGGTGCTGGTATGGGTGGTGTGCTGGATCGGCAACCTGATCGGCGCCGTGGTGCTCGCGGCGATTCTGCATGCGGCCGGCGGCGGTGTGCTGCTGACCGACGGTTCCGAGGTCTTCTTCAAGGCCGTCACGGCGAAGATGTCCGCGCCGGGCCTCGCGCTGTTTTCGAAAGGACTGCTGTGCAACTGGCTCGTGTGCCTCGCGATCTGGATGGCGGCGCGCACCAATAACGACGGCGCCAAACTGGGCCTGATCTTCTGGCCGGTGTTCGCGTTCGTGGCAAGCGGCTTCGAACACAGCGTCGCCAACATGTTCGTGTTTGCGCTGGCGCTGATCGGCGAACACCCGGAGACGGTCACGCTTGCCGGTGCTGTGCACAACGAAATATTCGTCACGCTCGGCAATCTTGCCGGCGGCGCCATCTTCATGGGTCTGGGCTACTGGATGCAGGAAGGCGGCATCGGCCATCCGTCGAAGTCGCGTCTGCCTGCGACCGCCGGCGGCGCCCGTAGCAACTGATCTCAGCCTAACGCTTTTAGTCCGTCCGCCACTTCCTGGATCTCGGTAGGCCGCACCACCCGGGCGATTTCCACGCCGTCGCGCAGGAAGATCAGCGTGGGCCACAGCTTGACCTTGAACGAGCGTCCTAGCCGCCGGCCGGGTCCGTCCTCGATCTTCAGGCGCGGTACCTGCGGATAAGCGTCGAACGCCTGGCCGATCACCGGCTGGGCCGCCTTGCAGTAACCGCACCAGTCGGTGCCGAATTCGAGGACCGTTGCGCCCGCAAGCGCGTCGACTTCGGCACGCGTCGGCGCGGTGGTGGAATAGGCGGTGGAAGCGGCGGCGTGAGTCGTCATTTTTGCTCCGAAGTGGATGAGGCTGGCAGCGTAATTTACCGGACTTGAGGCCGTGCTGCGCGCAGCGGGACGGCTTCAATGTATCGGAAAACTGCACGCGCAGCATTGCGCGAACGCTGCCGCGAACCGGCCAGGCCTTCACTCAATACCGGTCTCGCCCGCCAGCTTGGGAAACAGGATGCCTTCCCTGACGATGCCCCCAGGCTTGACGCCTTCACCCCAAGGCCGATCCCAACCCGGCCCGGCTGACACGCCGAGCCACGCCTGCAGCTCTGTCATCTTGCCCGGCATCACGGGGCAGAGCAGGTTGGAGACGCTGTAAAGCGCTTCCAGCAAGGTATAAAGCACGGTATCCAGCCGCCCGGCGGCATGCGGGTCTTTGGCCAGCGTCCACGGCGCGCTGCTCGCCACATAGACGTTGAGCTGCTTCACGAACTCCATCACCTGCTCGGCCGCGCGGCCGAGTTTCATCTCCTCGACGAGAGCAAGAACCACGGCCGGCAATTCGCGCGATCGTACGATCAGCGCCTGTTCCGCCGCTTCATAAACCTTGGGCGCGGGGACGACCCCGCCGCGATACTTCACGACCATCGACAGGCTGCGCGACGCCAGGTTGCCCAGATCGTCGGCCAGATCGCGATTCAGGCGCTGTTCGATCACGGCGTGACTGATGATGCCGTCGAAGCCGAAGCTGACCTCGCGGATCAGCGTATAACGCAGCGCATCGACACCATAGGTGTGCGCCGCGGCCAGCGGATCGACGCCGTTGCCGAGCGACTTGCTCATCTTGCGTCCATCGGCGCCCAGCAGATGTCCCGACACATGCAGGCGCCGATACGGCGCGATGCCTAGCGCATGCGTCATGCTCAGCCAGAAGAGGGTATGCGTGCGCAAGATATCCTTGCCGATCACATGCCGCACCGAAGGCCAGAAGTGCGCGAAGGCCGGCTGATCGGGATAGCCGAGCGGCGACACGTAGCTCAGCAGGGCGTCGAACCAGACGTACGTAACGTGCCGCGTGTCCCAGGGAATCGGGATGCCCCACTCGAGGCGCTCCACCGGCCGCGAGATGCTCAGGTCGCCTATCGGTTCTTCCAGCAGCTTGAGGACCTCGTTGCGGTACTGCGCGGGCTGGATCAGATCGGGGGTATCGAGCAGCAACTGGCGCATCCAGTCCCGGTGCGCCTCCATGCGGAAGAAGTAATTAGGCTCGCGCCGCACGACGGGCGGCTCCTTGTCCTCGGGCAGCTTGCCGTCGACCAGCTCCTTCTCCGTGACATAACGCTCCTGGCCGACCGAGTAGAGCCCTTCGTATTCCGCGAGATAAATCTCGCCGGCGTCGAACAGGCGCGTCAGGCACTCGGACACGACCCGCGCGTGGTCCGGCGCCGTGGTGCGAACAAACCGGTCCGGCTCGACCGCGAGACGCCGCCACGCTTCTTCGAACGACTTCGCATGCCGTTCGGCGAACGCGCCAGGCGCTTCGTTGGCCTCTTTGGCGGCCTTGGCGATTTTCTCGCCGTGCTCGTCGGCGCCGGTGAGCAGCATCACCTGATGGCCGGCCGCCCGCAGGTAGCGGGCCATGATGTCCGCGTGGACGCTGGCGTAGGCATGGCCCATATGGGGCCGGTCGTTCACGTAGTAAATCGGCGTGGTGATGTATCGGTACGTCATTGCCGCTCCAAAAAAGAAAAGGGACGCCAGCGGCGTCCCTTTTTAGAAGCAAAAAAGCCCTCAGCGCCTGGGGGGAGAACCTGCCAGGAACATACGCATCGAACGAGCGGGGGCTTGAATAGCTTGAATTTTCATCGAGAAATCGTCGAACACTATCGAGTGGTGAACCAGCGGCCCAAGCCGCAAGTTTTTAATCGTGCCAGCAAATCCGCTCACTGTCTAGCGCCGCGAGGCGGCCGCATGCAGACCCGGGTGCAGGCCAACTGAAGGCCAGGCGCGAGGCGGGCGGTAGCGCGCGTGGGGCGGCATCCGGCACACCCAGGAGGCACACATCCGGCCGTCGCTCGGACATAATGACGGCACCGGCGCCTACGATGCACCGTGGGCCGCGCGGCGCGCCACGCCGCACGGGCGAGCCGCGCCCACCCAACCCTTCAACAGCGATTGACGAGGATTACCCTGTATGGACCGCCTCCAGGCAATGGAAGTCTTCACCCGCGTGGTCGAGACCAACAGCTTTTCGAAGGCCGCAGAACTGCTGGATTTGCCGCGCGGCTCGGTGAGCAACCTGATTCAGGCGCTCGAGCAGCATGTCGGCGTGCGCCTGTTGAACCGCACCACACGCCAGGTCAGCGTCACTGAAGACGGTGCGCTGTACTACGAACGTTGCGTCGGCATCCTTGGGGAGATCTCGGACGCGGAGTCGTCGTTGTCGAACAAGCGGCAGAGTCCCGCGGGCACCATCCGCGTCGACACCTCCGGCACGCTGGCGAAGGCGCTGTTGCTGCCGGCGCTCGGCGATTTTTATCAGCAGTACCCAGAGATCGAGGTGCGTCTCGGCCTCGCGGACCGCAATATCGACCTGATCCAGGACGGCGTCGATTGCGTGATCCGTATGGGCTTTCTGGAAGAGTCGAGCCTTGTTGCACGGCGCATCGGCAATTCGCGCATCACAACGTGTGCGTCGCCCGCGTATCTCGCCGCACACGGCACGCCGACCACGCTCGAAGAGCTCCAGGGGCATCGCGCGGTCAATTACGTGTCCGCGCGCAGCGGCAAAGTGTTCCCCTTCGAATACCAGGTGAATGGCGAAGTGGTCAAGGTGACGCTGGACGGTGCGCTCGCGGTGAACGACGGCACCGTCTACATCACGGCGGGCGCACTGGGCTACGGCATCATCCAGCCCTCGCGCTTCATGGTCGCGGATATGATCGAGCGCGGCGAGTTGCAGGAAATACTGACCTCGTACGCCATCCCGTCTACGCCGCTGTCGATTCTCTATCCGCACCGGCGCATGAGTTCGCGCGTGCGCGCATTCACGGAATGGATCACGCAGCTCGCGACTCAGCATCCGGATCTCGGTCTTTGAGCCACGCACTGCGCGAGATATGCCGGAATTATTTTTTTACAACAAAGTATTTCGCACGCCAAAGCGGCATTTTTTTAAATTGTCGCGTGGCGCCTGCGCGGTTTTTTTCTCTTCCATGGCGTCCTATGATGGCCTGAGTGCGCCGGCCTGAGTGTGTCCCCTCCGGTTCGACTGGCGTACACCGATCCGGACGACGGCATTCATGGACAACAGGATTCGCGGTTTCGACGGACTACGCGCTATCGCCGTACTGATGGTGTTTCTACAGCATCGCGTGCTGAGCGGCCGCGACGAGACAGGGCACCTCGGCGTATGGATTTTCTTCGCGCTCAGCGGCTTTCTGATCACCGGCATCCTGAGCGCGCAACGCCGCACGATCGAGCGCGACGCGAGCGACTTTTTTACCGAGCTGAAGCGCTTTCTGTTTCGGCGGACGTTGCGCATTTTTCCGATCTACTACCTGCTGCTGATCGTGATGGCCGTGCTGATGATGTTCGGGCACGCCGCGCCGCAGCTGAAAAGCGGCTTGCCATTTCATTTCGCTTACCTGTCGAATATCTGGATCGGCGAAGTGTTGCGTTACTGGCCTGGCCCGTGGTCGCACCTGTGGAGCCTTTCGATCGAGGAGCAGTTCTATCTGTTCTTTGCGCCGCTGCTCCTGCTGGTACCGGTTCGCTGGCATCTGCTGGTGTGCTGTGCGGTGTTCGTGACCGGGTTGGCGTCGATGCTGTTGATGCGTTTTGCGGGTACGCCGGAAATCGTCGTCTACACCCATCCGTTGACGAACTTCTGGATGCTGGCGCTCGGCGGCATCGGCGGGGCGTGGTTGCGCGTGGAAGGCTCGACGCTGCGTGCGCTGCTGTCGCGGCAGTCGGGCTTCATTGCGGTGTTATTCGGCGTAACGGCGTTGTGCGTCACCGAGCCGAACTGGTCGGCGGTCGCGAATCCCGCCGTCTATACGCTCGTTTGCACGCTGTACGGCATGGGCATTGCGGCTCTGGTCTGTGCGGTTGCGTGCAGCGGTAGCACGGCGCTTGTGGGCGTGCTGGAGACGGGCTGGCTGGCGTCGTTGGGCCGCATCAGCTACGGTTTTTATCTGTATCACAACTTCGTGCCGGACCCGGCCCGGCTCAACCGCGTGAAGGCGCTGTTTCACGGCGCGGCCGAGCCCACCTGGGTACGGTTCGCGGGAATCGCGATTTCGTTTGGCGTCTCGTTGTGGTTGGCGAAACTGTCGTGGCGCTTCATCGAAGCGCCGATTCTGCGACGCAAGGCGGAGTGGACCCAGCGCGTGGTGAATACGACGGGGCGTCGCGCGGGGTTGTATAAGAGTTAGGGCGAAGCGCGCCGCAGCAGCTTACGCATTGGGCGGCACAGCGCCCGCCGGTTCCAGCCCATCGACGCTCGCATGAACGCGCCAGCCGGTAAAACGCACCTGCAGATTGCGATACTTCTTCAGATAGTGAAGACCGACCAGCGCCGCGGCGAAGCCGGAAGCGGCGCCGACGCCGAGCGCCCAGCGCGGTCCGAAATGATCGGCGACCCAGCCGACAATCGGCGCGCCCAAGGGCGTGCCGCCTAACGCGATAGCCAGCAGAATCGCAATCACCCGGCCGCGCATGGCCGGCTCGGTGGATAGCTGGACGAGGCTATTGGTCGACGTCGTGAAGGTCTGCGTGCATACGCCGATGACG
Source organism: Paraburkholderia phenazinium (assembly GCF_900142845.1). Classification (NCBI taxonomy): domain Bacteria; kingdom Pseudomonadati; phylum Pseudomonadota; class Betaproteobacteria; order Burkholderiales; family Burkholderiaceae; genus Paraburkholderia; species Paraburkholderia phenazinium. Next base: position 1,135,525 of record NZ_FSRU01000002.1, on the reverse strand, counting down.
ACCAGCGTGAGTCCGAACAGTCCGTAGGTGGGCATGCATGCGGCGAGCGTGCAGCCGAATCCGAACAGGGCGGCGCTCACCAGCAACAGCGACAAACGGGGCTTTGCCCGCCGCGCAGCCAGCAGCGCGCCCGTGACCGATCCGATCGCCATCGTCGAGGTCAGGAGTCCGTATTGACCTGCACCGGCATGAAACGCCGTGACCGACATGGTGGAGATAAAGATCGGGAAGTTGAGCCCGAAGGTGCCGATCAAAAACAGCATCAGCAACAGCGCCTTCAGATCGGGCCGTTTCCACACATAACGGAAGCCGTCGACAAAGCCCCCGCGTGCGCGATGCGCCTTGAGTTTATGGTGCAGTTCGTGGACGCGCAGAATCTTCAGCGAGCCGAGCACCGCCGCAAACGAAGCCGCGTTGATGAGGAACACCCAGCCGGTGCCGACCGACGCGATCAGCACGCCGGCCACGGCCGGGCCGATCATGCGCCCGGCGGTGAACGAGGTGGAATTCAGCGCCACCGCGTTCGACAGATCCTCCTCGCCGACCAGTTCGGCGACGAAGGTCTGCCGTGCCGGCGAGTCGAATGCGGTGACGCAGCCAAGCAGAAACGCAAACAGGTACACCTCCCACAACTTCACGAGCCCGGTGACGGTGAGCAGGCCGAGCCCAAGGGCGAGGCCTCCCATCGCCGCCTGGGTCACGAACAGGAGCTTGCGGCGGTCGAGATGGTCGGCCGCATAACCGGTCAGCGGCAGCAGAAGCAGCATGGGCCCGAACTGCAGCGCCATCACGATGCCGACGGCGGTCGCGTTCTTGTGGGTCAGCTCGGTGAGGACGAGCCAGTCCTGCGCCGTCCGCTGCATCCAGCTGCCCACGTTCGAGACGAGTGCGCCGCCTGCCCAGACCCGGTAGTTGAAGCCGCTCAGCGAGCGGAAGGTGCCTTTCACCGGACTATCCTTGAAGCTTGCGTGAACCTGAAGCCGAGGTTGAAGCCGAAGCCGAACTCGGGCCCAGGCGTGCGTGCGTTTGCTGCGTGGCCGGGCCGCTCACGCGCCGGTCTTGCCGAGCAGCGCGACGATTTCGCCGACGGTGCCGGTTTCGCCGAGCCGCGGGAAAATCCGCGTGACCGCGTTGTGGTGGGTGTCGGCGTTGAGGTCGGTCATCGCATCGGTGGCGAGCGTGACGTTAAAGCCCAGTTCGTACGCCTGGCGCGCGGTCGATTCGACGCCGATCGAGGTCGCCACGCCGACGATCACCACCTGCGTGACGCCGAGACCCTTGAGGTGCTGTTCGAGGCCGGTGCCGACGAATGCGCCCCACGTGTGCTTGGTCACCAGGTGGTCTTCGGGCTGCTGGTTCAGTTGGGGGACGAGGTCGGTCCAGCCTGCGGGGAACGCGCCGCTGTGACGCGCCTGTTCCGTGCGGCCCGGCGCGCCGCCGGCCACGTTGACGAGCACGACCGGCAGCTTGCGGGCGCGGAACGCGTCGAGCAGCACGATGCTTTGCTTGACGATTTCATCGGTCGGGTGCGCGGTGGGAAGCGCGAGGATGCCGTTTTGCAGATCGATGACGATCAGTGCGGTCTTCGGGTCGAGCGTGGTGACTGCCATGATGGACTCCTTGAGGGGTGAGGCTGAGGCCGCTCCGAAATGGGGCGGCCGGAGGTTAGAGGATGGACGGATGCGGTTCGCATGGACCCGCAGGGGGTTCTCCGCCACTCGCGGCTGGGTAGCTTGACCACCGTCGCGCCGTGGGACAACGGACCTGCCGCCGCGGCGAGGCCACCAGCAAACAACAGGCTCAAGTCTCGACGAGCCGTTTGAGCAGTTCGACGGCGCCCGCCAGTTGCGCCTGCTCGGGCGGCGCGAGTTTCGCGCGAATGGCGCGGAACAGCCAGTCTTCGCGCGCGGCCCGGCCGCTGCGGATCGCCTCCGCACAGGACGGCGTGAGCGAGAGAACGGTTTGCCGCCCGTCGGCCGGATCGGGCGCGCCGCTCACGAAACCGGCCGCCTTCAGGGCGGTAACCGTTTCGCCCATCGACTGGGGGCGCATGCCTTCGGCCCGGGCCAGCGCGGTGACGGTGGCGGGCCCCTCGCGATCGAGACGGGAGAGGACGCGCACCTGCGTCCAGCTCAGATCGCCGAAGTTCGACTGCTCGCGCAGTTGCCGCTTCAACTGGCCGATGACGACGCGCAACTCGCCGGCCAGCGCCAGTGCGCGGGCGGCTTCGGGGTCAGCAGGGGAATCGCTCATGTCTGGTTGGTCCAGGAGAACGGGGAATGGGGGAGCGCAATCGGCCAGGCGGAAATTAGGAAGGCCACCTGTTAAGGTTACCTTCATAGTTGGGCGCGAGTCAAGCATGAAGCCTGCGCCGGCCTTGCACCGGCACCTCGCGAGGGGCTACGCCCCGCTCACTGCACCGTGTCCGGGTTGCCCACGCCCGACCCCGGCTCGAGGCGGTCGGAGTCGTCGTCGCTGTCCGTTGGGCTGTCGCGCTCATCGGCGCCTGGCGAGCGCGCCGTGCGTCTGCGTGCATCGAGCACGTCCTGGTAGTGCAGCCACGAAACGTGCTCGCCCGATTTGGCGGCATACATGGCGGCATCGGCATTGAGCAGCAGCGCTTCGGCCGAGGTGCCGTCGGCCGGGTAGTGGCTGATGCCGATACTCGCGCCGACCAGCATCGGCTGCCCATCGATCAGCAGCGTGTCGTTCAGGGCACGGATGATGCTGACGGCAATTCCCGGCGCCGCATCGGTCGAGCGGGCGCCCTTGACCAGCACGATGAATTCGTCGCCGCCGAGCCGCGCCACCATATCGCCCTCGGACTCGCCCTCGGCCAGCACCGCTTGCAGACGACGCGCCACGGTGGCCAGCACGCGGTCGCCGACGGCGTGGCCGTACTGGTCGTTGATCTGCTTGAAGCGGTCGAGGTCGACGAACAGCACCGCGAGCCGTTCGCCCGCCGCCGCGGCCTCGTGAATCGCGGCCTCCAGCCGGTCGGCGAACATCATCCGGTTGGGCAGGCCGGTCAAGGCATCGTGACTGGCGAGATGAACCAGCTCGTGTTGCCTGTGATGCAGGACGTCGAGTTGCGAGCGGATTTCCCGGCGCATCCGGTCGAAGCCACGCGCCAGCACGCCGATTTCGTCAGTACGCCTGAGCGGCAGGGCACCCATCGTATGGTCTGCGAAGAAATGGGTGGCCGCATGCGCGAGCATGTGCAACGGCTGGGTCAGCGCCCGCGCGAACAGGATGGCCAGCAGGAACGCAAGCACGCTCGACACCAGCACCATGCGCACAATCCGGTCGCCGAGCAGCGTGGCGCCGGCCAGCACGTCCGAGAGCGGCTTGGCGAGACCGAGCACGACGAAACGGTTGCCGTCCGCCACGCCGAACGGCTTGCGGATGAACGCCAGCACATGCCCCGCGGCCTGCTGCGGCCGCACCAGACCGTTCATCAGCACATTGCTTTTCGACTGGTCGAAGAGCGGCACGGTTGCCGGAAAACTATCCTGCATCAGGATGCGCCGCCCCCGGTCGAAACCGAAGGTCTGCGCCGCATCCGGGTGGATCAGGAAATCGCCCCATTCGTTCGCGAGATACACCTGGTAGTCGCGCGGCAAGTCGACCTGCAACACCCTGAGCAGGCTCGCGAGGTCCACGTCGAGCACTACCACGCCGACTACGCTGCCGTCGGCGGCTATCACGGGCGTGCCGAGACGCAGTGTCGGCTTGCCCTCGGCGGAATGCGCGCCGTGCTCGTGATTGACCGTGATCGGCGAGATATAGATGCCGCGCGGCGGCAGCGCGAGCGTGTCGAACACGTAGGCAAACTGACCTTTTTCCTGCAGCGCCCTTGTCTCGACCCGTACCGCGCTCTGGGCATTGCGGTCGAAACGGATCAACTCGAGTCCGTAGTGCTGACGTGTGATCAGGCGGATCTGCAGATACTCGGGGTGATTCGCCATGAAGCTGCCGAAGACCTTCGCCAGGCGCTCGCGGGAGGCATTGGTGCCCGAGCCGTCGTCGGATTGGGCGACCCGCGCGGCCGACGGCAAGGTGGCGAGCACCTCGGCATCGGCGGCCACGTCCTGGATCGCCACCGAAAAGCGCTGGCCGAGCAACTCGGTGGACGTCAGCAGATTCTGCTCGGCTTCGTTCACGAGCATCGTGCGGTTGGCGTGGTACGCGTAGAACCCCGTTGCGCCCGAGGCGATCACACCGATGCAGGCGAGCAGCAGCGACAGCTTGAAGGTCAGACCGGGGCGCATCATTTGAAGGTCTCCGGCAGGTCGCCCGAAACGATCTTGCTCCACAGGGTTTCGCGACGCTGCACGTCGGCCACGGGACGGATCCAGACCAGATGCGCGTTGACGTTGCTCTCGGGCGAGGGCGTCAACGTATTGGCGAGGCCCTGGCGCTGGATCAGCAGCGCGCTGACCTCCGGTTCGAGCATGTAGTTGATCCACGCGAGCGCGAGCGGACGATGCGCGGTCGCACTCGTCATGGCCCAGCAGTCGAGCCAGGCGAGCGCACCTTCGTTCGGGATCACGTAGCCCACATCCGCGCCCGCCCGACGCAACTGCGCGAGCTGCTGGGTGCCGTAGTTGCCGAACATCAGCGCGGCCTTGTGATGGACAAAGAACGCCGTCGCCTCCTCGGGCAAGGTGTAGTAGGTGAGCAGGTTGCGCCGCAGATCGACCAGCTTGAGGGCGATCGCGCGGGTTTGCGCGGGACTGAGCTGGAACGGATCGGGATAGCCGAGCGCAAGCGCCGCGAACGAGAAATTGTGCTGCGCGCTGTTGAAGTCGAGTACCTTGCCGCGATAGCGCGGATTCCATAGCTCGGTCATCGAGGTCGGCGCCACCGCGATCTGCTTGCGGTCGTAGATCAAACCCATCGACGAGTAGGTGAACGGAATCGCGTAGACCTTGCCGCCTGCGGTCAGGCCGTCGATTGACGAGAGCGCCTGGAAACGCGGTAATTGGCGTCGCGTATTCGGAATCTGCGCGAGGTCGAGCGGGGCCAGCATGTGCTCTTGCGTGTAGCGCTGGATTTCGGCCGTGTTGGCGGCGAGCACGTCGAACGGAGGCGTGTGGCCGGCATGCAGGTTGTCCCATAGCGCTTCATCGGAATCGACCAGCGTGACTTCCACCCTGGCATGAAAGCGCGCCTCGAAAGCCTTCACGACATCGGGATCGGCGTAGCCGGGCCACGCCAGCACGCGCAGGACGGTATCCTCGGCCATCGCCGGGGCGGTCGCGAACAGGCAGCCGCATACCAGCAGCGGGAGCTGCAACAAGACGCGATATGCGCGCCAGGTGATGCGCGGCGAATTCGCCGGTGTCCTAACGGATCGGGGCGTTCGCCGCGAGAAAAATCGGGGGCCCCAGTGCATGTCATCGGTCCTTTGGCAAGCGTGTACACGGGATCAGTGCCGCCCAGCATCATGCACCCGAATTCGAGCATTTGCATCGCGACGTCGCTCGCTTCGCCCTGCATTTGACAATGTCGAACCAGGCCCGGCTGAGATCACACTGATCTGCTGTTCGCTTTTTGCGAAGGTCGTTGCGCGCTCCGCTCATACTCGCAATCCGAATCCGGTCCGACATCGTTTCGCGGAACTTCGGCGAGCGCGCCTCTCGTCTGCATATCGGCCCCTGTGACGATATCTTTAGTCGTGAAGGCGTCGTGGATGTTTCAGAAAGTAACTTCACGGCAAGCATCGCGCGGATGTCGGTGGACTAGCTGAGGTCACAGCGCGAAGACAAAAAAAAAGCGGCCCCGCGAGGGGCCGCCTGCACTTCCTGGCGGATGACGCTAACTGGATCTGCGGGCCGTTGCCGACCGTTAGGTCCGCTAACCCATCAGGACGACATCACCGTCACAGCCTTCGTCACCAGATACGCTTCCACGGCTTCAGGGCCGCCTTCGGAACCATAGCCCGAATCCTTGACGCCGCCGAACGGCATTTCCGGTGTCGGCGTGGCCGGTTGATTGATCCACAGCATGCCGACTTCAAGCTGCTGCGAGAGCAGATGCACGTTGGCGAACGACTTCGTGAAGGCGTAGCCGGCGAGACCGTACGGCAGGCGGTTAGCCTCGGCAATCGCGTCTTCGAGCGAGTCGAAGCCGCGAATCGCCGCGATCGGGCCGAACGGTTCGTTGTTGAACACGTCGGCTTCGAGCGACACGTTGGTCAGCACTGTCGGCGCAAAGAAGTTGCCTTCCGTGCCGACACGCTCGCCGCCGGTGGCGACCGTCGCGCCGGTGGCGCGGGCGTTGTCGAGCACCTTGGCCATGGCCGTGAGGCGGCGCGCGTTGGCGAGCGGCCCGAGCGTGGTGCCTTCGGCAAGGCCGTCACCGAGCTTGAGGCTCTCAGCGTGCTTGACGAGCGCCTGCGAGAACTCTTCGCGGATGCTGTTGTGGACCAGAAAGCGCGTCGGCGAAATGCAGACCTGGCCCGCGTTGCGGAACTTGGCGCCGCCGGCGGCCTTGACGGCCAGCGCGACATCCGCGTCCGCCGCGACGATCACCGGGGCGTGGCCGCCCAGTTCCATGGTGGCGCGCTTCATGTGCAGGCCCGCGAGGGCGGCCAGTTGCTTGCCGACCGGCGTCGAACCGGTGAAGGTGACCTTGCGGATGACCGGATGCGGAATCAGGTAGCTCGAGATCTCAGCGGGGTCGCCGAACACGAGACCCACCGTGCCGGGCGGCACGCCGGCTTCGACAAACGCCTGCAGCAGGGCAGCGGGCGATGCCGGGGTTTCTTCCGGCGCCTTGACGAGGAACGAGCAGCCGCTCGTCAGGGCCGCGCTCAGTTTGCGCACCACCTGGTTGACCGGGAAATTCCACGGCGTGAAGGCGGCGACCGGGCCGATCGGTTCCTTCAGCACCAGCGACTGGGCGGCCAGATTGCGCGACGGCACTACGCGGCCGTAAATGCGACGGCCTTCGTCGGCGAACCATTCGATGATGTCGGCGGCCGACAGCATTTCAACGCGGGCTTCGGCGAACGGCTTGCCTTGCTCCTGGGTCATCAGGCGCGCGATGTCCGAGGCGCGTTCGCGCACCAGGGCGGCGGCCTTGCGCATGACGGTGGCGCGCTCGTTGGCGGGGATCTTGCGCCAGGCTTCGAAGCCCTTTTGCGCGGCGGCGAGTGCGCGGTCCAGATCGGCGATGCCGGCGTGGGCAACCTTGCCGATCGGCTTGCCGGTGGCGGGGTTGATGACCTCGAGGGTTTTGCCGCTGGCGGCGTCGCACCACTCGTTATTGATCAGGAGTCGGGTATCGGTATAGCTCGATGTAGCCATGCTGGGTTCCTCTGATGGGTAGGGCGAGTGGCCGCGACAGTGTGCCGGCGGCCGGAGATGGGCTGCGGATTGTTCAATCTTAGCCGATTGTGGCCGGCGGCACAGGCTGCGGGGGCAGCCGCGGGCCGCCGCCGGGATGAGGCGAGGCGATCATTGCGCGGGCGACGGGGCGGTGTTCTGGTGGTTGGCGCAGTCGGCGGTCGCGATCATGCTGGCCTGGTCGGGTGTCATGCCCGGGCCTTGCTGGCTGTAAATCCGGTCGATGATGGCGTTGATGGCCTGGCGGTCGGCGTTGTCCTTGTAGTACTTGGCCGCCTGGTCGAGCGCCTGCGCTTTCGTCTTCTTGTGCGTGCGCCACGACGCGACCTGCCCGGCAATATCGCCGAGCGCAAAACATTGATCGCTGACGGTCTGCGCCATGGCTTCCATGGCCGGCTGCGCCAGGCAAACCGCCAGCGCGGCGGATACGACGACTCGCTTCATTCCGAAATCCTGTGGTGAGCGGAACGACGTTTCTGCGGCGGGCGAGCGTGTCGCCTCGCGCGGAAGCATCGAACCAAACCCCCTAGTTTACCGATAAGCGGGCCGAACCGGTTGTCAGACCGGCAGACGTGCGCGCCGGAGCCGCCGGTTCGCCGACCGGCCAGCCTGGCGCAACCGGTTTGCGTCAGTCGAAGTCGGTGGAGCGCGACACGGCCTCCCAGGACGTGATTTCGTCACCCAGCGCGGCCAGTTTTTCCCGGACCAGGTTGAGCGCATCGTTGCCGAGCAGGAGGTGCACGGGTGGGTCCTCGGCTTCGACGAGCTTCAGCAGCGCCTGCGCGGCTTTGACCGGGTCGCCGGACTGCTTGCCGCTCTTCGCCTCGCGCGCCGCGCGGATCGGGCTGAACAGCGCATCGTAGTCGGGGATGCTGCGGCCCGCGCGGACCATCGAGCGGCCGGCCCAGTCGGTCCGGAAGGAGCCCGGCGCAAGCGCCGTGACCTTGATGCCGAAACCGGCCACTTCTTTGGCGAGCGACTCGGAAATGCCTTCGAGCGCGAACTTGCTGCCGCAGTAGTAGGCGATGCCCGGCATGGTGATGAAGCCGCCCATCGACGTGACGTTGACGATGTGTCCCGCGCGGCGCGTGCGCATGGCGGGCAGCACCGCCTTGATCGTCGCGACGGCGGCGAAGACGTTGACGTCGAACTGGTGGCGCAGATCGGCGAGCGGCGACTCTTCGAGCGTGCCTTCGTAGCCATAGCCCGCGTTATTGACGAGTACGTCGATCTGGCCGACTTGATCAGTGATCCTATCGATTGCCGGGGCGATCGCATCGAACTCGGTCAGCTCGAGCACGATGCCATGCGCGCGACCGGGGGCCAGCGCTTCGAAGGCTTGCCGTGCGGCGTCGCCGCGCACCGTGCCGACGACGCGATGGCCGTCGTTCAAGGCGGCCTCTGCGAAAGCGCGGCCAAAACCGGAGCTGACGCCGGTAATCAGGAAGGTTTTACGGGGAGTGTGGCTCATGGTGGGGTCGTCCTTTCGCTTGTCGATCATCATCGGTGGCGAGTCCGGCTCGGGGTGCCGCAGCGCGGCACGGTGCACAGGCAGGCAAGGCATACGCATGCCGCCGGCAAAGGCGTTGCCCAACCGGAACTCGCTTTGCATCTTAGGAGCCGCGCCGGCCGAAGCGAATGCCGGTTCTTCTGTCTTGCTTGCCTGATCCTATGAGCCGGTAGATTTCTATCGGTGCAAATGGCACATTGCAGGCTGGCAGGAACGCGCAAAAACGCGCAAAAGGGCCCGCATGACTCTCGCAGACGACGACTGGACACGCACGCAGCGACGCATGGTGGCGTTGCTCGACGCGCTGACCCCGGTTGAGGGATACAACCTGACGGCGTTGCCCGACGTGCGTTTTCTACGCTCGAACCGGCCGCTCGCGCGCACGCCGGTGCTGTACGATCCGGGCATCGTGATCGTGTGTCAGGGCCGCAAGCGCGGGTTCCTCGGCGACGAGGTCTATCTGTATGACGCGCAGCACTATCTGGCCGTTGCGGTGCCCGTCCCGTTTTCGATGGAGACGGACGCCAGCGAGGCCGAGCCGATGCTGGCCATCTATTTCCGGCTCGATTTCAACCTCGCCGCCGACCTGATGCTGCAACTCGACGAACGGCACGATAGCGTGCCCGCCGGTCGTCCGAAGGGCATGATGTCGACCCCGCTCGACGCCAGACTCGGTGTGTCGGTACTGCGCTTTCTCGAAGCGATGAGTGTGCCGCTGGAGGCGGAGATGCTCGGCCCGGCGCTGGTGCGCGAAATCTACTTTCGCGTCCTGACCGGGGAGCAGGGGGCGTCGATGCGGGCCGCGCTGACGCGTCAGGGGCAATTCGGCAAGATTTCGAAAGCGCTGCGCAAGATCCACCAGTGCTTCAGCGAAGCGCTCAGCGTCGAACAACTGGCGATGGAGGCGAGCATGAGCGTGCCGTCGTTCCACGCGCATTTCAGGGCGGTGACCAACACTTCGCCGATGCAATATCTAAAGTCGACAAGGTTGCACCAGGCGCGTCTGCTGATGGTCAGAAACGATGTGACGGCGGCCGTCGCGTGCGTGCAGGTGGGCTATGAGAGCGCCTCGCAGTTCAGCCGCGAATTCAAACGCCTGTTCGGGCGCAGCCCCGTCGAAGAAGCCGACCGGATGAAGCAGAGTTTCGCGCTTCCCGAGGCTGCGCCCGGTTCCATCTACGTCTCGTCGCATTGAGCGACGAAACGTAGATGGCTGCCGCGTGGTGCGCTTAACGCAAGCCGCCGCCCGCCAGCAGTTGCTCGCCCGTCAGCCAGCCGGCGTCGTCCGAGGCGAGGAACACCGCGACCTTCGCGATGTCTTCGGGTTGACCGACGCGTCCGAGCGGCGTCTGAGTCACGAGCGCGGTTTCCATATCGGACCCGATAAAGCCCGCGCTCGTCGCGCCTTCGGTTTCCACCATGCCGGGATTGATGCTGTTGACGCGAATCTTGCGCGGCCCGAGTTCGCGCGCCAGCACGCCGGTGATCGCATCCACCGCGCCCTTGGTGCCCGTGTACACGGCGCTGGCCGCCGGGGTGACGCGGCTGACGACCGAGCCGATGTTGATGACGCTGGCGCCTTCGCCGAGGTGCTTCGCGGCGGCCTGGGTGGTGAGCAGCAGCCCGAGCACGTTGACGTTGAACTGCTTGTGGAAATGCGCTTCGGTGATGCCTTCAATCGGCGCGAACTCGTAGACGCCCGAGTTGTTGACGAGCACGTCGAGGCGTCCATAGGTTTCGATGGCGGCATCGATGATGCCTTGTGCATCGGTGGCCTGCGAGACGTCGCCGCGTACCGCGACCGCCTTGCCGCCGGCCTGGGTAATGGTGGCGACGACTGCGTCGGCGCCTGCCTGGCTGGAGGCGTAGTTGACGACAACCGACGCGCCTTCCGCGGCGAGCGCTTTAGCGATGGCTGCGCCAATCCCTTTCGATGCGCCGGTGACGACGGCGACTTTGCCGGTGAGCTTGCTCATGACTGAATCCTTTCAGGGGGAGTACATCGGAGCATCGGCGAGAGGTTTCCCGCAGGTGCAAGGAGAGTAGGGCTGAAAGGACTGTAGTCGATCGGCCGCGAGAGATCATTGCGCTCGCGGCGAATTCATTGGACGGAACTGGCGAACAATGACGTGGTGTGACGAGCCTCAGGGCTCAACCGGCTCCGTCTGCGATGCCGACGCGTCGCTTTGCGCGAGACGCCGCTCGAGCAGCGCTTTCGATTCCAGCACCGGCTTGCCTTGCAGCTTGTTCAGCGCCTGCTGCAGCATGAAGTCGTCGCTTGAACCGAATTCCACCGGCGCGCGGTCGCGATCCTTCTGACGCTGTTCCGGCGTCTCCTTGTCGCTGCGTTCTTCGAGCAGCCGCAATTGTTCGACGCGGTCCTGCTGGCGCGCCTGGAGTTCTTTCTTCTCGTTCGGATCCTGGATGTTCGCGAGGTGATTCGGATAATCGGCTTCGCGCGTTACGAGCGCGTCGTCGGGGTCGCCGTCGGCGTACTGGTCGACCGGAACGTCCGGACGGATGCCGATGTCCTGGATGGAACGGCCGCTCGGGGTGTAGTAGTACGCGGTCGTCAGGCGCAAGGCCGTGTTCGAGGTCAACGGCACCGAGGTCTGCACCGAGCCCTTGCCGAAGGTGGTCTTGCCGAGGATCACCGCGCGATGCGCGTCCTGCAGCGCGCCCGCCACGATTTCCGATGCCGAGGCCGTATAGGCGTTGGTCAGCACGATCATCGGCACGGTCTTGAAGATGGCCGGCTCGTTGAGCAGCGGATCGCTGTTAAAGGACGACAGCCGGTAGTACGCGTAGGTGTCGCGATAGGCGCGCTTCGAATACTCGACCTGGCCGTTGGTGGTGACGACGATCGAATCGCGCGGCAGAAAAGCGCCCGCCACGCCGACCGCGCTTTCCACGAGGCCGCCGCCGTTATTGCGCAAGTCGAGAATCAGGCCCTTCAGATTCGGCTCCTGATGCGCGATGGTGTTGAGCCGCGCCGCCAGGTCGGGCGTCGTGTGCTCCTGAAAACTCGTAATGCGCACGTAAGCGTAGCCGGGCGCCGGCATGGCCGTTTTCACGCTCTGCAGTTTGATGACGGCGCGCGTGACGGTCAGCGGGAAGGTCCGGTCTTCGCGCTTGCGATAGAGGGTGAGCGTGACCTTGGTGCCCGGATTGCCGCGCATCAGCGCCGACGCCTGATCGGGCGTCATGCCGTTGACCGGTTTGTCGTCGATGCTCGTGATCAGGTCGCCGGGACGGATGCCGGCGCGAAACGCGGGCGTGTCGTCGATCGGCGCGATGACCTTGATGAGACCGTCTTCCGCGCTGGTTTCGATACCGATGCCGGCGAAGCGGCCGGTGATCTGTTCCTGCAGATCGCGAAAGTCTGTTTTGTCCAGATACGCCGAATGCGGATCGAGGCTCGACACCATGCCTTTGATCGCGGCGGTCAGCAGCTTGTCGTCGTCGACGGGGTCGACGTATTCCTGCTTGATCTGGCCGAACACTTCGGCAAAGAGTCTCAACTGGTCGAGCGGCAACGGAGCGGAGGGCGGCTGGGCGGCGGACGCGAACCCGGGCAGGATGGCGGCGGTGCCGAACGTCATGCTCAAGGCGAGGAGACAGGGCAATTTCCGCATGATGACGATCCGGTGTGCGTGACAGTTCTCCACAGTACCGCAGCTATTTTCGTTTCGCAATCGTGGGGCATGTTGGGGGCGCGTGTCGATCGGGCCCGCCGATAAAGATCACGCCGGGTGGCGAAGATGGAACCGAAGACCCGCCGGACAACTGCACTAGACAAACACTCGAAAAAAAGCCGACCGGTTAACGCGGTCGGCTAAAGATTCTGGCTATTCCGAGGGCCGTGCCAGAACCTGAGAGAGCTCGCATTATCGCATGTCGCCTTTGCCCACAATATTTTCGCGCGTGGAACGTCTTCGTTCTCAGGGTGCAGCACGCTCCCGGTTGTTGGACCCGAGATTCATTTCCCTCTTCACCAGAAGGCTCAATCATGAATATCGACGAGATCGAGAAGTTTCTCCGAGAGACCCGCAATGCCAACGGCCCCAGTCCGCTTCAGGATGCCCAGGTCAACGAGGTGATCGATCGGGTGTGGGCGTCGCAACGCTATCCCGACGACGGCGGTCCACGTGCGAATCCGAGCTGCGATCCTGAAGATTATGCGGACTACGGATTTTCCATCTTCCCCGCCCAGGGCGATCTGATCTATCTGCTGTGCCGTGCGATACGCGCGACCCGGGTGGTGGAGTTCGCGACCTCGGTCGGACTCTCGACGCTCTATTTCGCGGCGGCGCTGCGCGACAACGGCGGCGGCACGGTGATCGGTTCGGAACTGGTTCATTCGAAGGTCGTCACCGCCAGACGTCACCTTGCCGAAGCCGGCCTCGCGTACTACGCCGAGATTCGCGAAGGCGATGGCCGCGAGACGCTCAAGGATCTTGGCGGCCCGGTTGATTTCGCGTTGATCGACGGCTGGCCGTCAGGATCGGGACCGTCGCTCGCGCGCCAGGTCATCGAGGTCGTGGCGCCGCAGATCCGCATAGGCGGCTTTCTGATGAACGACAACGGCGAGTCCGACTATGTCGACTTTGTCCGCGATCCGGCCAACGGCTTCGTGTCGATGAACGTGCCGATCAAAGGCGGTACGTTGCTGTCCGTCAAGGTGTTTTGAGTCGAGCCGAGGTGGGGCGGTCAGGACGCAACGTGCCTGATTTTCTTCGCCCGCAACGGCGGCGCTTCAGGACGCTCGAACGCCTCGACCAGATAGTCGATGAACACCCGCACCCGCATCGGTATTCGCCGGCCCGCCGGATAGACGAGATGGACCGGTAACCGCTCGGGTTGCAGTTCCGGCATCAGGACCTGCACCTCGCCGGAACGGATCTCATTGGCCAGCAGCCAGAACGGCGCCTGAGCAACGCCCAGGCCGCACAGCACCGCCGCGCGAATATGTTCGGCGTCGCCGGTCAACACCGAACCGTGCGGCACGTAAGAGACCGTCTCCTGCCCGACCTTGAACGACCAGGGGCGGCGCTCACGGCCTTTCGCAAAGACGATGCAGGCGTGCCGGTCCAGCTCGGCAAGACGGGTCGGCACACCACGCGCCGCCAGATAGCCAGGGCTTGCCGCCAGGATGAAATCGGTCTCGGACAATTTGCGCGCGGTGAGCGAGGAGTCCACCAGTCGCCCATGACGGATCGCGAGATCGACACCTTCTCCCACCATGTCGACCTGCCGCTCCGAGACCGACAATTCGACCGCGACATCGGGATAGCGTCGCAAGAATTCGGGGAGCAGCGGCGTCACCCAAAGCCGACCGTGCGCCGGCGCGGTATTGATGCGGATCACGCCGCGTGGCGACTGCTGCCGCTCGCCTACGGAAGACTCCAGTGCGTCGAAGTCGTCCACCAGTTGCTTGGCCGACTCGTAGAAGGTTTGCCCCGTTTCCGTGATCACGACCTGGCGCGAGGTACGCAACACGAGCTGCGCGCCCAGGTGCCGCTCCAGCGCCACGATCTGCTTGCTGACGGCAGGCTGTCCAATCCCCGCCTCGCGTCCCACGGCAGAGAAACTGCCGCATTCGACAAGGCGCACAAACAGGCGAATCGCATCCAACCGGTCCATAGAGGCTCGCAGCATCAATTCCAGAGTGGAATGGATGGTATGTCCTGAAGCGACGTTTCGGCAATGGATGAAGTTGCCTATCGTACGGGCTGCGCAATCACCGATACCGAAACCGAAGGAGCTGAATGATGAAAGCGATTTGTGTGACGCCTGAGCGCGAGCTGGAAGTTCGCGACATCCCGACCCCGCACGAGCCAGCGCCGGGCCATGTGCTGGTCGACATGGCGGCCTCGGCGATCAACCATGGCGACAGGACGTTCCTGAGAATGCCGAGGGCGGCGGGCAACCCGCTGGCGCTCGGTCAGTACGACGTGTGGGGCGCGTCGGGAGCGGGCCGGGTGGTCGCGGTGGGGGCGGGTGTCCCCGCGGACTATGCGGGCAGACAGGTGGCGATTTACCGCTCGCTTGCCAGAAGTCCCGAGAGTGTTGGGCTGTGGTGCGAGCGGGCGCATGTGCCCTACACGAGTTGCCTGATTCTGCCGGAGCAGGTGGATGCGAGGGACTATTGCGGCTCGCTCGTCAACGTGATGACGGCCTATGCCTTTCTCGAAGAGATCGCTGAAGCCGGCCATAAAGGAGTGATCGTCACGGCCGGAAATTCGGCGACGGGACATGCTCTCGCCGCACTCGCGCGCCAACGCAACGTACCGGCGATTTTCCTCGTGCGCAACGAGGCGGCGCGCGAGGCGCTCTGCGCTTTGGGCGTAGAACATGTGCTCGTGACAGACGAGGGTTTCACCGACACGCTCGGCGCGTTGGCCGCCGAACTGGGGACGACGGCGGTATTCGAGGGCGTGGGCGGCGAGCTGCTGGGGAAGATCGCCCCCAGCCTGCCGATGAACTCGACCGTCTATATCTACGGCTTTCTGGCGGGAAGCACGCCGATCTCCATCCCGTCCGTGCTCTTCATGATGAAGAACCTGACGATGAGGCGCTTCAGCAATTTCGAAACCAGGACGGTGAAGGAGCCGGCGCAGCTAGTGGCCGCGCTAAGAGCACTGGAAGGCGTGATCGACGATCCGATGTTTACGACGCGCATCGGCAAGACGTTCGGTTACGAGCAGATCGAAGCGGCCATGGCTTACGGGCCGCCTGACGGGACCAAGGCCGTCCTCGTCGCCTGAGTGCGGCGCCATCATCCCGACGCTTCCTTCTTGATAGACTTGCGATATCAGAAAGAACACGGGAAAACGCGTGAGCCTCGAGGAATACTACAGGCGCCTGGAACTGCCGGGCACGGCCTCAGCCGCCGACGTCAAACGCGCCTACCGGCGGCTGAGGGCGAAGTACCACCCGGACCGCAACAAGGGGCGCGAGACCAGCGTCGAGCCGGCGTTCAAGCGCATCCAGGAGGCGTTCGAGATCCTGACCGGCAAGCGCAAGCCACCGGTCTTCGAGCCGGCGGCGTCGCGCGACGAGCGCGAGCACGAGGCGCGCTCGCGCGAGCAACGCAGCGGGCCGCGCATGCGCGGTGCGAACTGTCTCGTCGAACTGTTTGTGCCGCTCGAAGCGGCCATTCACGGCGGCGCGGTCGAAGTGAGCTACGCGGTGAACGGGCCATGCCGTCAATGTCAGGAACGCGCCACGGAGTGCACGCGCTGTTACGGCAGCGGCCAGTCGCTGTCGGGCGCGCGCTGCAGTGCGTGTGCGGGAACGGGGCGTCCGCTGGCCGGCGACGGGTGCCCGATCTGTCTCGGCTCGGGTATCGCGACCTACCGCAAGTCGGAGACCGTCATGGTTCCGGCGGGGGCGTGGGACGGTCAGCGTCTGGTCGTCGAAGGCGGCGGCCATCCCGGGGCGAATGGCGGTCCGTTCGGCGACGCGATCTTCTCGGTCGCGATTGTGTGCGGCGCGGGGTTTCGTCGCAACGGGCTGAATCTCGCCTGTGAGATTCAGGTCGATTTCGTCACGGCGACGCTTGGCGGCAGCTTCGAAGCGCAGATCCTGGGCCGTGCGCAGCAAGTGTCGATTCCGCCGAATGCGCACCCGGGCAGCACGATCCGTTTGTCCCGCCATGGGCTCACGGACCGCAACGGCTTGCGGGGCGACCTGACGCTGCAACTGGTGCTGGCGATGCCGGTTGCGGTGTCGCATTTGAGCGGCGACGAGCGGGAGCGGCTGCGCGCGATGTTTGCGGATGCGCAGCGGCGCGCCGTGCAGGAGAGTTAGCCGTCGGCGTGCTGCAGGTGCAGGCAAGTCGTGACTAAACACACACCGCATCACGGCCGCGAGGCTAACCATCCTGATCGGGCATCGAACATGTTGATTGCTTTCGCAGGACTGCCGGGCACCGGCAAGACTACGGTCGCGCGAGCGCTTGCTCGCCGGCTCGCTGCGATGTATTTGCGCGTCGATACGCTGGAGCAGGCCTTTCTCGCGTCAGGGAGCAGCGGGGCCGATATCGGACCTGCCGGTTATCTGGCGGCGTATGCCGTTGCGGCCGACAATCTCCGTCTTGGGCTGACTGTCGTCGCGGACTCGGTCAACGCGTTGCAGATCACGCGCAGCGCCTGGCGAAACGTGGCGCGCGAGGCAGGCGTGCGGATCGTCGAGATTGAGTTGATCTGTTCCGATGCAACGGCGCATCGTCAGCGAGTAGAAGGGCGGGGGGCCGATATCCCTGGCCACACGCTGCCGACATGGCAGAGCGTGCTTGAACGTCAATATGATCCGTGGGAATCGCAGCATCTCGTCGTGGACACCGCCAAGGTGTCGGTCGAGCAGGCCGTTGAAACGATTGTCCGCGGGTTGTCGGTCTGATCCTCGCGTCGGCTCGGTCGAATGCTTTGGCGTACGTAAGGATTCGTTTCTCTCGGGCACACCTGAATCATACCGGTACCTTAGCGATCGCTTTGAACCAGCGCCTCGTCGGCGCATTGAAGCAGTCCCCTGATCAGATGCGCGCGCGGCGATCCGCGATGCCACACCACCCCGAAGCGGCGCGGCTCCGTTTTGACGGGCAACGTCAGCTTCGCGACCTCAAGCCCCGCGGTCAGCGGC
The DNA here is from genome assembly GCF_900142845.1 of Paraburkholderia phenazinium. Classification (NCBI taxonomy): domain Bacteria; kingdom Pseudomonadati; phylum Pseudomonadota; class Betaproteobacteria; order Burkholderiales; family Burkholderiaceae; genus Paraburkholderia; species Paraburkholderia phenazinium. The sequence continues at coordinate 1,118,020 of NZ_FSRU01000002.1, read as the reverse complement.
GAGACGATATCGGGCACCAGCGACACACCGAGACCGCGATCGACCATCATGGCGATCGCCATCAGCGAATTCAGCTCGAACAATTCGCGCGGGGCGATGCGTGCCGCCCGCAGGTAAGCATCCGCCTGTTTGCCGCCGCCGAGCGAGCGGTCGTAGCGGATGAACGGCTCGCGCCGCAGCAGTTCATGGGGATCGTCTGCGGCGAAGCGGGCAGGCGCCAGCACTACCAGCGGCTCTTCCCGCAGCAGATGCCAGTCGTAGGCCTTCGGCAACGTGAACGCCGGGTGCAGGCAAACCGCGACATCGAGCTCGCCGCGCAGCAGCGTTTCGTAGAGTTCCATCGAGGTGCCGGCGCGAATCAGAACCTTTACCTGCGAAAACACCGCGGCAAAGCGCGCGAGTACATCCGGCATCAGGCTCAGCAAAGCCGTGGTGATGGTGCCGATACGCAATTCGCCGGCCGCTTCCCCCTTCAGCGCAAACGCCTTGAGGTCGGAAAACTCGCGAACCAGACCGCGCGCCCGCTCGATCACGCGATGCCCCGCTTCAGTCGGAATGACCGTGCGTCCCGCCCGCACCAGCAGCGGTACGCCCAATTCCCGTTCTAGCGCCTGGACCTGCTGCGCGACGGCCGCCGCCGTCACGCCGACGCGGCGGGCCGCTTCGGCCATCGAGCCGCTGTCGACCACCAGCAGCAGATTGGCGAGGAATTCGATGTCCATAAAAGATAGATTTGCTATGGTTTGAAGATAGGTGCGAATAGTTTATCTAAATCTCACTCGCACGTAGACTGGTTTCAGGTAATCAGAACCGGGATTTGGAGACATGAGAAGCAAGCTGTTCGTGCCGGCGTCGCGGCCGGAGCTGTTCGCCAAGGCGCTCGCGAGCGCGGCGGACGCGTTGTCGTTCGATCTCGAAGATGCGGTTGCCGCTGAACGCAAGCCGCAGGCGCGGCTCGCTTTGCGTGAGCTGCTGCTGTCCGACGCCGTGGCCGATACCGGCAAGGTGCTGATCGTTCGCGTCAACGCGCTCGATACGCCGCATTTCGCGGCCGATCTCAACGCGGTTGTGCGCCCCGGTCTCGACCTCATCAATCTGCCGAAGCCCTCGAGCGTGGACGATGTCCGCGTCGCCGCCGCGGCCCTCGAGCGCGCCGAGCAGGCCAACGGCGTGACCACGCCGATCCGGCTGCTGCTCAATATCGAATCGCCCAAAGCCTTCCGCCATGCCGCGGAACTGGCCGGGGCGCATCCGCGGGTAGCCGGCCTGCAACTCGGCCTCGGCGATCTGTTCGAACCGCTCGGCATGGCGCGGCGCGATCTCTCGGCAATCCGTCAGGCGATGTTCGCGCTGCGGATCGCGGCAGGGGAAGCGGGTGTGTTCGCCTACGACTCCGCGTTCGCCAATATCAAGGACGAAGCCGGTTTTCGCGAGGAAGCAGAAATGGCGCGCGCCATGGGTTTTCTCGGCAAGAGCTGCATTCATCCGAGCCAGGTCGCGCTGGCCAACGAAGTGTTTCGTCCGTCGGACGACGAGATCGCGCACGCGGTGCGCGTCGTCGAAGCCGCGCGTGACGCCGACGAGAAGGGCGTGGGGGCCTATGTGGTCGACGGCAGGATGATCGACCCGCCGTTTGTCGAGCGGGCCCGGGTGCTGGTGGGCCAGGCGCGGCAAATGGGACTGCTCACCAGCGCCCAGCATGCCGCGCTCGATGCCGGACGCTGAAGCGCGCTTCGTTTCGCACTTCGTTTCGCACTTCATTCCGGGCTTCATTCGCACATCACCCCACAGTTCACACGCCACACACTGGATCAATACGGAGACTCTCATGGAACGCTCGCCGCAGTCAGCGCGCTCCGACGCAACCGGCCCGCTCGCAGGCGTACGCGTGCTCGATCTGAGCGCCTACATCGCCGGCCCCTATGGATGCACGCTACTCGGCGACCAGGGCGCCGACGTCATCAAGATCGAACCGCCCTCGGGCGATAACCTGCGCAAATATCCGTCGACGCTCGAAGCCGAAAGCCGCGCGTTTCTCGGCATCAACCGCGGCAAGCGCGGCCTCGCGCTCGACCTGAAGCAACCCGAAGCGCTCGCGGTGCTGCTGCGCCTCGTCGAACAGGCGGACGTGCTGGTGCACAACTTCCGTCCGAGCGTGCCGGCCCGGCTCGGCATCGCCTACGAGCAACTGCGCGAAGTCAATCCGCGCCTGATCTATTGCGCGGTGACCGGCTACGGCGACACGGGGCCCAACAAGGACAAAGCCGGCTACGACCAGGTGCTGCAAACCATGACCGGCATGTGCGCAATGCAGGGCAAACACGGCGGGCCGCCGGAGATACTGTACGGCTCGGTGGTCGATTATTATGCGGCGGCGCTGGTGGCGGCGGGGGTGTCGTCGGCGCTGTTCGAGCGCGAGCGCACGGGGGCCGGCCAGTATGTCGGCGTGTCGTTGCTGCGCAGCGCGCTGACCATGCAGTCCGCGCGGATGATCTGGGCCGACGGCGAGCCGAAAGAGATTGGCCGCGACATGCGCTCGGGCGGCATCACCGGCATTCATCCGACGCGCGCAGGTTATCTCTACATCTCGGCCAACACGCCGCATTTCTGGCAGGCGCTGTGCGAGAAGACCGGACTGGATGCGCTCGCGCAGAACGAGCGCTATGACAGCGTGCGCAAACGCGCGCTGCATTGCGATGAGATCATTCCGCAACTCCACGCGGCGCTGCAGGCACGGACGGCGTTCGAATGGGAAGCGCATTTCGGCGATGCGGTGCCGTGCGCGGCCGCGCGCAGCGTCGAAGACATGTTCGACGACGCGCAAGTGCTCGCCGAGGACATGGTGAGTACCTTCGAGTATCCTGGGGTGGGCCGCTATCGCGGCTTCAGGCAGCCGATCCGCTTCGGCGCGACGCCTGCGCCTGTGCCGGCCGCGGCGCCGGGGTTCGGCCAGCATTCCGATGCGGTCCTGAAGGATGCGGGCCTGACGGACGCGCAGATCGAGGCGTTGCGTGCGCAGCGCGCGGTGCTGTGACGGTGGCGTGTTGACGCTATAAGCCGACGGACGAAGTAGCCGGCATAGAGAAAAAACGGAGACGATCGATGGACACTCGAGACGAGGCCAACAAAGTGGACGGTGTGGACGGCGTGAACGGTTCGACCCGTGCGCACGCGGCTGACGGCAAGCGCCCACGCATCGCCGCGCCCGCGGGCGCGTGCAATGCGCACATGCATATCTACGACCGGCGCTTTCTCGCTGCCGGCGATGGCGCGGGCTTCGTCGAAGGCGCCACGGTCGACGACTATCGTGCGGTTCAGACGCGTCTCGGCACCCAGCGCACGGTGATCGTCACGCCGCGCACTTACGTGACCGACAATCGCGTGACGCTCGATGCGATCCGGCAACTCGGCGCCGGGCATGCGCGCGGTGTCGCCGTCCTGCGGCCCGACGTCACCGACACCGAACTCGCCGCGCTGCACGCAGGCGGCATCCGCGGCATTCGCTTCACGTTGTACACCCCGGAGCACGCCGTGGTCAGCTTCGCGATGGTCGAGCCGCTCGCGCGCCGCGTCGCCGAACTGGGCTGGCATGTTCAACTGCACTGGACAGCGGCGCAGATCGTCGAGCATCGAGCCATGCTGGCGCGCCTGCCGTCGTCGATCGTCTTCGATCATCTGGCGCGGCTGCCGTTGCCCGCCGCCAGCACCGACCCCGCCTTCAACGTGGTACGCGAGCTGGCCGACAACGGCCGGGTGTGGGTCAAGCTGTCGGGCCCGTATCTGGATTCGGCGGTCGGTCTCGAAGGCGGCTATGCGGATGTGACACCGACGGCCCGCGCATGGATCGCCGCGTTGCCGGAGCGGGTCGTATGGGGCAGCGACTGGCCGCACACCACGGAAACGCGCAAGCCCGACGACGCGGACCTGTTCGATCTGCTGGCGGACTGGACCGATGACGACGTCGTGCGGCGCCGTATCCTGGTCGACAACGCGGCGCAACTGTACGGCTTCGAGGCCTGAGCGAACGGCTGCGGCGCCGGCATGGGTCACGAATAACCAGCCACGCGTCACAAGCCAAAAAAACGGACACACAAAAACCCATTGCAACCCTCACGCGCAGCGAACGCGTGGGCCACAACGAATCTCAGGAGACCGGACTACATGAAACCCAACACCGCGGCCACGCCGGTACGCAGACCGAGCTTTACCGAAGCGACGATCCGCCTGTTCGAGCGGACCATTCCCGACCCGTTCGTCCTCGCGATCCTGATCACGGTCCTGGTGGCCGCGATCTCGGCGGTGTTCGCGCCGCATGCGTCGGTGGGGCGGCTGGTCGGCGGCTGGTACAAGGGATTCTTCGATATCCTGACCTTCGCGTTTCAGATCACGCTGGTGCTCGTCACCGGCCACGCCTTCGCTCACGCGCCGCCCGTGCAGCGCGTCTTCAAGGCGCTGGTGTCGCTCGCGCGCACGCCGGCGCAGGCCGCCACCTTGACCTTCGTGCTGGTGGCCGTCGCATCGTTTTGCAACTGGGGACTCGGCCTCGTGGTGAGCGCCTTGCTCGCGCGCGAAGTGGCCAAGCGTATGCGCGTCGATTTCGCCTGGATCGTCGCGGCCGGTTTCTCGGGATGGGTGGTGTGGGCAAGCGGCATTTCGAGTTCGATTGCACTCGCACAATCGACGCCCGGCAGTTCCATGAACGTTGTGCAGAAGCTGACCGGCCAGGTGCTGCCGTTCAGCGCGACGGTGTTCACGCGTTTCAATCTGGTGCCGACCCTGGTGATGCTGGTCGCAATGCCGTTCGTGTTCGCGCTGCTCAAGCCGAACGATGCGGATGCGGTCGTGCTGGATACGGAAAAGCACCCCGACGCGCCCGTGCGTGAAAAGCCGCAGGGCAAGCTGAGCTTTGCGCGCTGGATCGAGTATTCGTGGTTGGGCAGCGCGTTTATCGGCGTGGCCGGCGTGGCGTTTTTCGTGCTGGCCTATACGCAGCACCTGGCCTTCTCGGGCGTCAACGCGGTGATCTTCGTCATGTTCATTGCGGGCGTGATCCTGCACGGCTATCCGCTGGCCTATGCGGATGCCGTCAAGAACGCCGCAAAGCAGACCGGTTCGATGATGCTGCAGTACCCGCTGTACGGCGGCATCATGGGCATGATGGATGCGACCGGACTGCCCGATGTGATCTCGCACTTCTTCATTGCGATTTCGAATGCCCACACGCTGCCGTTCTGGAGCTATGTGTGTTCGCTGATCGTCACGTTCTTTATCCCGAGCGGCGGCGGGCACTGGGCCGTGCAGGGTCCGTTCGTGGTGCCGGCGGCGCTGGCCTTGCACGCGCCGGTGCCGGCCACGACGATGGCCGTCGCGATGGGCGAGCAGGTGTCGAACATGATGCAGCCGTTCTGGGCGGCGCCGGTGGTGGCGATGGCGGGGATCGGCGTGCAGCGCGTGCTGGGCTTTACGGTGATGACGTTCGTAGTCGGCGCCATCGTGTACGGCGCAGCGTTGTTGCTGCTGGTCTGACGCGCACGATTGATCCATATAGAGAGATGAGGAGACCCAGGCAGATGAAATCAGCCGCGCATCACAGCACCGTATCCACGCCAGGCGGCGGCACCCAGGCAGCGCCATTGCCGGCGCACACCTTCAGGGACCGCTGGTGGGCGATTTTCGACCGGCGTGTCGGGGCGTTGCCCGTGCCGGTGTATCTGCTGCTGATTGCCGTGCTCGGCGCGATGACCCTCAAGGGCAAACTGGCCTCGGACCTGCCGACCGGCATCGCACTCGTCGCGGTCGGCGGCTTTACCTGCGCGGAACTGGCGAAGCGCATTCCGTGGATTCGCCACATCGGCGCAACCTCGATCTTCGCGGCCTTCATTCCGTCGATGCTGGTGTACTACAAGCTGATGCCGCTGCCCATCGTGAAGGCAGTGACGGACTTTACGAACCGCTCGAACTTCCTCTACCTGTTCATCGCGGCGATCATCGTCGGCAGTGTGCTCAGCATGGATCGGCAGACGCTGATCAAAGGCTTCGTGCGCATCTTCATTCCGGTGGCGAGCGGCTCGGTGGTGGCGGCGCTGGTCGGCACGGCTGTGGGCGGCGCGCTGGGACTCGGCTTCAAGCACGCGCTCTTTTTCGTCGTGGTGCCGATCATGGCGGGCGGCGTCGGCGAGGGTGCGCTGCCGCTCTCGGCGGGCTATGCCCAGATCATGGGCGTCGCGCAAGGGCCGCTGTTCGCTCAGGTGTTGTCGGCGGTGATGCTTGGCAATATCGCCGCGATCTGCTGTGCGGGCCTGCTGAGCTATCTCGGCGGCCGCCGGCCAAAGTGGACCGGCCACGGGCGGCTGACCGTGGCGGAAGCGGACGACGAGGCCGTGCAACCGGCGCCGCCGTCGTTCGAGTTCGACGTCAGTTCGGTTGCCGCAGCCGGAGCAACGGCGATCGCGTTATATCTGCTCGGCGTGCTGGCGCATCAATGGTTCGACTGGCCCGCACCGGTGGTGATGCTCGTGCTGGTGGTCGCCGCCCAGTTGTTCCAGGTGGTGTCGCCGCGCGTTCAGGGCGGTGCGCGCTTCATGTACGGGTTCTTTTCGAGCGCCGTCACCTATCCGCTGATGTTCGCCATCAGCGTCGCGATGACGCCCTGGGGCGAAATCGTCACCGCCTTTCACTGGGTGAATATCGTCACGGCGGTGTCGACAGTGCTGTCACTCGTCGTGACGGGTTTTTTCGTCGGCAGGCTGGTGGGCATGTATCCGGTGGAAGCGGCGATCGTCAATGCGACGCATAGCGGCCTCGGGGGCACAGGCGACGTCGCGATCCTGACCGCCGCCAACCGGATGGAACTGATGCCGTTTGCACAGATCGCGACCCGCATCGGCGGCGCCATCACGGTGATGACGGCGCTGGCGGCGTTTGCGTTTCTGCGGTGAAGGCGGGCGGGTTTTGCGTTGTCGAATGGCTTGCCGCCCTTGCCGGAGGCCGAATTCCGGCTGCTGTGGGGCAAGGGCGATAAAACCCTGGCGGTGCAGGCGTTCGGCCGCCTCGTTCTGGATATGCCGGGTGAAGTGCCGTTCCGGTCGCCGCGCAAGGCAAGGCAAGGCTGGCCTGACGCCGCTATCGAACATTCAATCGAAGTTTCGCTCTGCACCTTGCGATTGCCGGCGTATTTAAGTACGTTTTGTCTGCGGAATAATTTCCGGCTCGCTCGCAGCGATTGTCCAGCCCCGAACCACTCAAGTCATGAGGGATGTATGTCTGAAGGCATGTTCGACCCGTCGGCACTCACAATTCCAGGCATCGATAAAGAGCGGCTGATCGCATCGATGGTGCGCATCCTCCCCAGAACGATTCTGGTCATCGACATCGCCTCCAGCAGCGAGGAGGCCCAGGCGCTTGCTCGCAACGAAGCCTTGCCCGACGGCTCGGAATGCTGGTATCGCTTCTTTACCGCAGAGGATATGAAAAAGATCGACGATCCGGTCTTCGCCATGGGCATGGTGCGCTACGAATTCGCGCAACTGGTGCGACGCAATGCGGTGTGGCCGGCCCGCATCGAGCTGGACGGCGGGGGCAGCGGCTTCGCGATTTCGCGCGATGGCTATGTGCTGACGAACTACCACCTGGTGACCTCCGAGGTGGCGAACCATCAGCGAGAGGACGGTGTGGAGGGTGTCGAAACGCCCTGCAAAACACTGCGGGCACAGATCGCGAACCGCGGCGCGAATGGCGAGTGGGAGTGGCGGGACGCACAAGGTGTCTGGCTGGTATCGAACCCGCCCACGGCGCGCGCGGTGCGCAAGACGGGCCCGCATAGCGCCGAGTTACGCGAGGACACCGCCTTGCTTCGTATCGAGCCTGCGCCTCAGGCGTGGCTGGAACTCAGCGACCGGATCATGACGCCGGGCGCCCCGGTATGGATGGCCGGCTTTCCGCTGCGTAGCGCACGCCACGAGCAGAAGCTGAGCGAGCTGAACTATACGGACGCTGACGGTTCGCTGCGGGTCTCCAGCGGCAAGGTCACGGCCGTCGAAGAGACCGATTACTTTACGACGGACCTCGACGGCTCGATGGGCAACAGCGGTTCGCCGGTGTTCGATGCGGACGGCCAGGTGGTGGGGATGTTTTCGCGTGCGACCGGAGACGGTCCGCGTAATGCCTTCGAATACGGTTATACCCCGCGCGTTCATGTGACGGCGAAGCTCGCCGCCAGCGGTCTGAAGCTTGCTGCGGTGCTGGATCGAGGCATCACGGGCAGCGAGGACGCCTCGCTGCCCGTTAGCAACGTCAGACCTTAACGACCGAGGCCTGATAAATCTCGTCGATGCCCTCGGCCAGCGTCGCGTCGAACTCGCTGTCGCTCATCGATACCTTGAGATCGTTGATCAAGGCCCGCGAGAAGCTGGCGATCATGCCGTGATTGGCAGCGAGCCGCCGGCAGGCATCGGTGCGCGTGTAGCCGCCTGAAAGCGCCACGACGCGTACGACGCGCGGATGATCGATCAGCGGACGATAAAAATCCGCCACATCGGGGATGGTCAGCTTGAGCATCACGCGGCTGCTGTCCGGCAGGGCGTCGAGTCCTTTGAGCAGCTCGGCGCGCAAGGTGGCCTCAGCGCCGGCCTTGTCCGGACTCTTGATCGACACCTCGGGTTCGAGGATCGGCACGAGGCCATGTGCGCCGATCTGCGCACCCAGCGCGAATTGTTGCTTCGCGATGGCCGCAATACCTTCCGGCGAATTCAGCTTGATGACCGAGCGCATCTTGGTGCCGAAGATGCCCAGCTTGACCGCCCGCGCGAGCAGGTCGTCGAGGCCGGGTATCGGCTTCATCAACTGCACGCCGTCGGCTTCGTTTTCCAGTCCCTTGTCGATCTTCAGGAAGGGCACCACGCCGCGGTCTTCCCACAGGAAGGACGGCACCGGCTTGCCCTCGGCCTGGCCGTCCATGGTGGCTTCGAACAGAATGGCGCCGATCACCTTGTCGCCGGTGAAGGCGGGCGCAGTGATGATGCGCACGCGCATCTCATGGATCAGTTTGAACATCTCGGCGTCGCCGTTGTAGGCGTCTTCCGGGATGCCGTAGAGCTTCAGGGCGCCAGGCGTCGAGCCGCCGCTCTGGTCCAGGGCCGCAAAAAAGCCCGGTTTTTCACTTACTTGTGCCAGCATCTTGTCATTTGCCACGGACATCTCCCTCGTTCGAAAACCGTATGCCGGACCAAAGCCTGTCTGGTCTGGGCCCAATGCGTTCAATCGTTCAATACGCCAAGTGTACTGCGACGAAAGCCGCGGGCGAATTGGGGTGCGACGGCGTCTATTGATGATCGCTTCGATCCGTGACAATTCAGAACGTTCAATGACCGTGCCGCTCGCCGGCCGGCGCGGTGCCAGGCCTTGTCTGCCGGCTCAGCATCAGGGTGACGATGGCGGATACCGCCAGGGTGGCGGCGACCACATACAGCCCGGCCGAATAACTGCCGGTGAGGTTCTTCAGCCAGCCGATCACGAACGGGCCGACGAAGCCGCCGAGATTGCCGACCGAGTTGATCATGGCAATGCCCGCCGCCGCGCCCGCGCCGGACAGAAACACGCTGGGCATGGCCCATAACGGTGCTTTCGCGGCGCTGATGCCAATATTCACCACGACCAGCGCGAGAATCACCATCAAGGCCGTGCTGGCCCCGCCGACCAGCACGAAACCCAGGCACGCCAGCACACACGGCAGCACCACGTGCCACGTGCGTTCCTCTGTGCGGTCCGAGTGCCTGGCCCACAGGACCATCGCGATCACGGCGAGCACACCCGGAATGCCGGCGATGAGGCCCGTCTCAAACGAGCCGAAACCGTATTGACGGATGATCAGTGGAGCCCACAGGCCGAGCGTGTACAGACCCGCCGAGGTGCCGAAGTAAATCAGCGCGAGCGCCAGCACCCGTGGGTCGCGCAAGGCGCCGAGCGCGCCGGCCGTATGACCCGCGTGCGACGCCCGGGCGTCGGCTTCGGTCTTCAGCTTCGCCATCAACCACGCGCGTTCCTCGGCCTGCAGCCAGTGCGCCTTCGACGGTGAGTCCGTCATGTACTTCAGGACCACGAAGCCAAGCAGGATGGCCGGTATGGCTTCAAGGATGTACAGCATTTGCCAGTCGGCGAGGCCTGCGAGCGGCGGGAGTTTCATGATCGCGCCGGAGAGGGGCGAGCCGATTGCCGTCGAGATGGGCGCCGCCGCCATGAACCAGGCCGCCGCCACGGCGCGCTGACGGACCGGGAACCACAGGCTCAGGTACAGGATGATGCCGGGGAAGAAGCCGGCCTCCGCGACACCGAGCACGAAGCGCAGCGCGTAGAAGCTGGTTGGCCCGACCACGAAAGCGGAGGCCGCCGAGACGATGCCCCACGTCACCATGACCCGTGCGATCCACAGGCGTGCGCCGACGCGATGAAGAATCAGATTCGACGGCACCTCGAACAGGAAGTAGCCGATGAAGAACAGGCCGCCGCCGAGGCCGAACGCCGTCGGCGACAGGCCGATGGCCTTGTTCATCGTCATCGCGGCGAATCCCACGTTGACGCGGTCCAGGAAACTGACGAAATACAGCAGCATGACAAACGGAATGATCCGCAGCATGAGCTTGCGGGAAACCCGGGCTTCGAGATCGGCAATCATTGTCTCCTCCATGGAGGCGTGAGCAGTGCGCTATGACAGGCGGGATGCGCGTAGGCGCAGTCCGCTTGCCTGCTGCCCGATAGGTGCTGCTGACGGACGAGTTCACGCGGCCGCGTGGCGCGGCGGCTGGCTTGTCGTGTCGGTGGGTGCGGGACGGTCGGTCCGCGCGCTTCTTCGAGCGCGTCCACCGTGCGCACCGTGCGACGCGGTGGGCGCACGGTGCGGGGTCTGACCGTGTGCGGACGGCCTCGCGGGCTTAGGCGGCGTCCCCCAGCGGGACTGGCTGTGCTGCGTTGGCGTGGGGCGCGGCTGCTTTCTCGAGCAGCGCGCAGACCGCGGCCGTGACTTGCGCCGTGGTGGCCGTGCCGCCCAGATCGCGCGTGTGAAGCGAGGTGTCCGCCGTCACCGCTTCGACCGCTTGCATGACGCGCTTCGCCGCGTCGAATTCGCCGAGGTGCTCGAGCAGCATCACGACCGACCAGAACGTGCCGACCGGATTGGCGAGGCCCTTGCCCATGATGTCGAACGCCGAGCCGTGGATCGGCTCGAACATGGACGGATAGCGGCGCTCGGGATCGATGTTGCCGGTCGGCGCAATGCCGAGGCTGCCGGCGAGTGCGGCGGCCAGATCGCTGAGAATGTCCGCGTGCAGATTGGTGGCGACGATCGTGTCGAGCGTCGCGGGGCGATTGACCATGCGTGCAGTCGCCGCGTCCACCAGTTCCTTGTCCCATGTGACGTCCGGGAATTCCTTGGCGATTTCGACGGCGATCTCGTCCCACATCACCATCGCATGACGTTGCGCGTTGCTCTTGGTGATCACGGTCAGCAACTTGCGCGGACGGGATTGCGCGAGGCGGAAGGCGAAACGCATGATCCGCTCGACGCCGGCGCGCGTCAGGATCGACACGTCGGTGGCCGTTTCGATCGGATGCCCCTGGTGGACGCGGCCACCTACGCCCGAGTATTCGCCCTCGGAGTTTTCGCGGACGATCACCCAGTTCAGGTCTTCCGGCCGGCAGCGCTTGAGCGGCCCATCGATGCCCGGCAGGATGCGGGTCGGTCGTACGTTGGCATATTGATCGAGGCCCTGGCAGATCTTCAGGCGCAAGCCCCACAGCGTGATGTGATCCGGAATGTCCGGGTCGCCTGCGGAGCCGAACAGGATGGCGTCCTTGTTACGGAGCGCGTCGAGACCGTCCGCGGGCATCATCACGCCGTGTTGGCGGTAGTAGTCGCCGCCCCAGTCGAAGTTTTCGAACTCGAAGGCGAACGACTTCGTGGTGTTCGCGAGGGCCTGCAACACTTGCGCGCCAGCCGGTACGACCTCCTTGCCGATGCCGTCGCCGGGAATGGTTGCGATGCGATAGGTCTTCATGTCTCCGTCCTTCTGGGTTTTAGGGGGTGTCGATGCGAATGAACTCTACCGCGCGCCGGACGCAAAAACCGGTGCTAAACTCAAAGCATCCTTAACTTCAATTCACAAGTGAAGGCCATGCGCGAAGCGGTCCTACCGTCTGACTTAAGCTTCTTTTCGACGCTCGCGGCGTCCGGCAGCCTGAGCGCCGCCGCGCGCGAACTGGGGCTGACGGCGGCGGCCATCAGCAAGCATCTGACGCAGATGGAGCGGCGCGCCGGCGTGGCGCTCGTCAACCGGACGACGCGGCGCATGACGCTCACGCCGGAGGGCGAGTTGTATCTGGAGCACGCGCGGCGGATTCTCGATGAGATCGACGAGCTGGCCGGCTTGCTTGGCAGCGCGAAGCAAAGCCCCAAAGGCTTGTTGCGCGTCAACGCAACGCTGGGTTTCGGTCGCAGCCATGTCGCGCCGGCGATTTCGCGGTTTGTCGGGAAGTATCCGCAGGTGTCGGTGCAACTGCAGTTGTCGGTGACGCCGCCGCCGCTGACCGACGACGCGTTCGACGTCTGCATCCGGTTCGGCGAACCGCCGGACACGCGGGTGGTCGCCCGTCGTCTTGCCGCGAATCGCCGGGTGCTGTGTGCGGCGCCCGCGTATCTCGCGTCGCGCGGCTTGCCCGTCACGGCGCATGACCTGACCCGGCATAACTGCATCGGCATCCGGCAGGGCGATGAGGCGTATGGTGTCTGGCGCCTGACGTCGGGGCGGGGCGCGGCGCGCAAGACGGAGGCCGTGCGGATCAACGGCAGTCTGACGACCAACGATGGCGAGATCGCCGTGAAGTGGGCGCTCGAAGGGCACGGCATCCTGATGCGGGCCGAGTGGGACATCAAGCCGTACCTGGCCGAAGGTTCACTGGTGCGGGTGCTGCCCGATCACGAGACGCCGAACGCCGATATCTTCGCGGTCTATTCGCAGCGGCACCAGATGTCTAACCGGATTCGTGCGTTCGTCGATTTCATTGCGCTCGATCTTGGCGGTGGGGTGGGGGGATTCGCGTAGGCGATGGGGGTGCGCCCGGCCGCTTCCCCGCGTCGCGATCATGCACTCAAGGTTACGCATCAAACGGCTGCTACGCCGATGAAGTAGCGGGCAACGCCACTGTCAGCCGTACCGTATACTTCGCACCGCGTCATGGCGTGGGCGCATGACCGCCCCGATCGTCGAGATACCCACTGCTAACGAGGAGATAGTTGCATGGTACGTACGAGAGAACATACGGCAAAACGGTTTGGCACCATCCTCTTTGCCGCCGCATTCGCTATCGGGCTCGCCGCTTGCGCAGCGTCCCCACCCGATCGCGCCGCTGCGCTGTCCGGCCCCATGTCGATCGCAAAGCAGGGGAGCTTCTTCATCGGCGGACACGACGTGCATTCCGATACGCTCTCGACGTTGCCGAACTACGCTGCGTCGGGCACCGTGACCGTCGACCAGATGTATGTGCATTACCAGATCCCCACGGGCGCGAAGCCGTTGTCGCTCACGCTCGTCCATGGCTGCTGCCTGACGGGCATGACATGGGAGACGACGCCGGATGGGCGCATGGGTTGGGAGGAATACTTCGTCCGCAAAGGCTATCCGACCTACGTGATCGATCAGTCCGACCGCGGCCGTTCGGCGACCGACATCAGCGCGATCAATGCGGTGCGCAGCGGTAAGGCGCCCATCTCGCAGTTGCCGACTGTCTTTGCGGCGTCGCATGAATCGGCGTGGACCATTTTCCGTTTCGGACCGCAATATCCGCAGACCTTTCCCGGCGAGCAGTTTCCAGTCGATGCGCAGGCAAGCCTCTGGCAACAGATGGTGCCCGACTGGAGTCCGTCGCTGGGCACACCCAATCCAACCGTTCCGGCGCTCTCGCAACTTGCGATCCGCCTCGGCCATACGGTGCTGATCAGTCATTCGCAAGCGGGCATCTATCCGTTCCAGACCGCGGCGATCAGCACGCAGGGCATTGCCGGCATCGTGTCCATCGAGCCGGGGGAGTGTCCGTCCGCGACAGGCGATCTCACGCCCTACACCAGGCTGCCGATTCTCGTGCTGTTCGGCGACTACGTCGATCTGTCGCCGCGTTGGGCGCCGCGGCTCAAAGCGTGCCGCGCTTTCGTCGACGCCGTGGACCATGCCGGTGGGCGCGCGCAACTCGTGCTATTGCCGGACGAAGGGATTCACGGCAACACGCACATGATGATGCAGGACCGCAATAACCTCGACGTCGCGGACTGGATCCTGCGATGGATCGATACGCATGTGGGCGCTGCGGGGGCGTAGCAACATTGCAGATGATGTTTTTGGCCCGACGTGATGCACCGTCGGGTTGTACCGTTTCTTCCGCCTGATTCGCCGCGCGCTGATCGACGCGCGGCGCTGCAGTTTCCAACGATCGTCCTTCATACGAATGCCTCTGCTGTCCCGGTGTTCGGGTCATATTGGCAAGCGCTCCTGTTCATGCATTCGTCGTTTCAGCCGACCCTTATTATCGATCGATTAATTTGGAATCCATATTGATTGATTAAAAATTCCGATCTGTATTTATGTCGGTAAATTTATCGGTAGTTAACGATTTTGGCCTTGTTTTTACGGGTAAACCTATTCGCATCCAGATCATGCGTGTGGTGCCGAACAGTGAGCCTATAGCGGGTCAACTACTGTGGATTTGCGTCGGTGTCAGACGGGGTGAATCCCATTTGTGTCAGGTCGTAGAGTTGCACGTGCTGCGCGCACGGATCCCATTCCGTCATATCCCAGTCTGTTCGACGACCGGCTTTCGAGGCCGGCTTGGGCAGTACATGGTTCTGCCGTACACGGTCGCGAAGATCCGGATTCTGTAGATAGGGGGACTTCGAACGACCTATTAAAACATGACTGTGAATGAGTGATTAGGAGTACGTTATGAAAAGCTATAAGAATGCATCAAACGCAATCGGAATGTGCAGGGTGGCGATTGCAACCGCCGTGACCTTATATGCGGGAATGGCTTGTGCCCAGTCGAATCAGGAGACGATGCACACTGCGCCAATGGGGAAAGGAGAGGTAAGTTCCTTGCGTCTGCTGCTGGCGCAGAATCCCACGCAAGATTGTCCTGAAACCGCGACGCTGGGTTGCCGAAAGGACTTGGGTGGTCCACAGGCCTTGATCGGCAGTGGGCAGGATGCGGAGGGGTTCGGTGGGACAGTTGGTCCGCAGAGTGCATTCGGCGCCAGCACCGCGCCGGGCGGCACCAACGGCGCGGCCGCGGGAAGCCAGGGGTCAGGGAGTGGCGGAGCCGGCGATACGGGGTCCGGCAGTGCGGGCAACGGTGGCAAAGGAAGTGGTGGTTCCGGCACTGGCGGGTCGGGAAGTCATGGTTCGGGTAGTGGGGCTGCGGGTGGCGGGTCCGGCAGCGGTGGTTCTGGCAGCGGTGGTTCTGGCAGTGGTGGTTCTGGCAGTGGTGGTTCTGGCAGTGGTGGTTCTGGCAGTGGTGGTTCTGGCAGTGGTGGGTCCGGCAGTGGTGGTTCGGGCAGTGGTGGGTCCGGCAGTGGTGGTTCGGGCAGTGGCTGTGCCGGCGACGGCGGACATGGCGACGGCGGTCACGGCGACGGCGGACATGGTGACGGCGGACATGGTGACGGCGGACATGGTGACGGCGGTCACGGCGACGGCGGACATGGCGACGGCGGACATGGTGACGGCGGCCACGGTGACAGCGGTCACGGCGAAAGCGGTCACGGCGACAGCGGCCATGGAGAAGGCGGCCACGGCACCGGCGGCCATGGTAACGGCGGCGGTGGCCACGGCTCAGGCGGCTCCGGCTCCGGCTCCGGCTCCGGTGGCTCCGGCGGCGGTTGCGGTGGCGGCCATGGCGGCCACTAAGTCATCAAACGGGCTCTAGAGCGCCCGGGCAAAGCAGAAGCATCTTCGCGTTACGTTGTCGCGAAGATGCTTCATTCCATACACGTTAGCTATCCGAAGTGAATCTAACGAAGGCCCAATCCAGCGCGGATCAAACCGCAGAATTTACGCTGGACACGCCCGGGTATTCCTCATTCCCATCGGAGCCGGCTCAATACAGTCCGCGAGTTTAAGACGGACGCTCACATCGCGCGTCCCAGATCGATCAGATCGTCCCGAACAGCGCTCTCGGACGGTCCTTGAGCGTGCCCGTCAACAACCGTAACGCGCTGACCAGTTGATCGCGGCTCGTCGCGCACGCGAGGTTGATGCGCACGCCGTGTTCGATTTCGGAGCGGTCCACGGCAAACGCCGACGACGGCATCACCACCACGCCGCGCGCCTTCGCGTTGGCGGCGAAATCGTCGGCGCGCCATGGCGGCGGCAACTTCAGCCACACGAACATGCAGGCCGGGTCGGTCTGCAGCCATTCCTGCGGCAGCAGTTCACGCGCGAGGTCCTGGCGTGCGCGAATCTCGGCGAGCTGCGCATCCATGATATGGCGCGCGGTGCCGTCTTCGATCCAGATGGAAGCGATCAGCATCGACATCGGCGCCGGCATCCACGCGGTCGTGCGAACCGCCTCCGCACACAAGGCCGAGCTGTCCGGCGGACTCAGCAGATAGCCCAGCCGCAGGCCGGGTGCGAGAATCTTCGAGGTCGCGGCAATGTGGAACGTCAGCTCCGGACACAGGCTCGCGAGGGTCGGCAGGCGCTGCGACACGAGCGGCCCGTAGACATCGTCTTCGATAATCGCGACGCCATGCCGGCGCGCAATATCGACGAGCGCCATCCGGCGTTCGAGACTCATGGTCGTGACGGTCGGGTTCTGCAGATTCGGCACCGTGAAGATCGCCTTCACCGGCATGCGCCGGCAGGCACGCTCAACTTCGTCGGTCAGCAAGCCGTCGCGGTCGCTAGGAATGCCAACGATTTCAAACTGGAACACCGGCGCGAGCGCTTTCAGTCCGTAGTAGGTGAGTTGATCGGCAAGGATCACGCCGTCCGTGCCGATCAGGCTGTTCAGCACGGCATACAGGCCGTGCTGCGCGCCGCTCGTGACCACCACATGATCGATGGATGGCTCGAAACCCGGCGCGGCCATCCAGCGGGCGCCGGCGGCGCGCGCCCAGGCCGGTCCTTGCGGCGGCTGGTATTCCTGCAATTGCGCGTAGCGCGGATCGTGCGGCAAGTCCGCCAGCGTGCGCGCGAGACAGGTCAGAAATTCGCCGGTGGCGGGCCGGTTCACGGTCAGATCGATCAGCGCATTGCTCGTGGCGTGGGCGGGTTCGACGCTCGGCATCGCGCCGCCCGTCACCAGCGAACCGCGCCGCTTGCTGCCGATCACCAGCCCGCGCAGTTGCAACTCCTTGTACGCACGCGAAACCGTCGACACATTGATGCCCAGCTCGGTAGCGAGTTGCCGCTGGGGCGGCAGGCGGCTTCCCGGCGGATACACGCCGCTGCGGATCTCATTCTCGATCGAACTGGACACCTCGACATACGTCGAGCGCTTCGCCTGGGCCGGCGCGCCGTTGGCGGCGCGGCCTGCGTGTTTGCCAGAAGCCATAAGAACGAATGTCTCCATACAAAACCAGCTTTGTCCGCGATTGTGCGGAGTTTGGGCGATTCTATACCACGTCTGCCCTGCTGTAACGTCTTCCAGCACGCCGCCACATGGCCCGGCGGCTACACCGCACGCACCTGCCTCAAACCATCCAGGGAAAATGCCAGGACCACACAATGCACGTTTTAATTGCACACAAAAAAATATTGTGTGATTCTAGGTGTCATGGTTTGTCTGGTGGCGGACGTATCGGGACGCCGCTGGACGATCTCCTGGAATCTGTCAGCCGGAGTTTTTCATGCGCTTTCCGCCGTCCCTCGAGCCACATGGCACGCCGCAGACGGGGCATCCGTGATGCCGGAGATCGCTATCGTGGGCGCGGGCTTCATCGGTCTTGCGAGCGCCGCGGCGCTGATGCGCGACGGTCATCGCGTCGTGCTGTTCGATCCGTCGGGTGTCGGGCAGGGGGCGTCGTTCGGCAACGCCGGGACCTTTGCGCATTACGCATGCATTCCGGTGAACAACCCTTCGGTGTTCCGCGATTTACCGCGCTTTCTGCTCTCGAACCAGAGTCCGTTTCGGTTGCGCTGGGGATATCTGCCGCAGCTTGCGCCGTGGCTCACGCGTTTCCTGATCAGCTCGCTGCCGCGCCGTTACGAGGCGAGCGCGGCTGCGCTGGCTGCTTTGCTGGGTCGTGCCCAGGACGGTTATGCGCCGCTGTTGGCACAGCCGGAACTGGCGCGTTTCGTACGGCCGCGCGAGTGCCTCTATCTGTACTCGAACGCAGCTTCGTTCGACGCCGCGCAGGCCGCGCTCGGTCTGCGGTCGAAGCTAGGTGTCGCTTTCGATGTGCTGGCCGGCAACGATATTCGCGCGCTCGAACCGTCGCTCGCGCCGATTTTCGAGCGCGGCGTGCTGTTCAAGGACAGTTGGCATTTTTCCGATCCGCAGGGCTTCTTGCAGGCGCTGTATGAACGGCTCGCGGCACAAGGGTTGAAGCTGGAGCGCTCAAGCGTCAGCGCGGTACAGCCGTCCGCGGACGGCGCCACGCTGACGGTCGACGGCGTCGCGAGACGCTTCAGCCATGCCGTGATTGCCACCGGCGCGCGCTCCGCGCAGTTCGCCCGGCAATGCGGCGATGCCGTGCCGCTCGATACCGAGCGCGGTTATCACGTGCGCTATCCGGGCGCGCAGCAACTGATTTCGCGGCCGGTCGGCTGGGCCGAGCGCGGCTTTTACATGACGCCGATGAGCGATGGCCTGCGCGTCGCCGGCACGGTCGAACTGGGCGGTTTCAACGAGACGCGCAATCGTGCGCTGCTCGACCTGCTGACGTTCGCGTCGAAACGCGCATTGCCCACGCTCGCGACGCCCGACAACCACTGGCTCGGCTTTCGTCCGAGCCTGCCGGACGGCGTGCCGGTGCTGGGCCGCTCGAGCGCCGGCGCCCGCGTGATCTATGCATTCGGCCATCAGCATCTTGGACTCACGCTGGCGGGCATCAGCGGACGGATCGTGGCCGACCTCGTCGCGGGACGCGCGCCGCCGCTCGAGCTCGCGCCGTATGCGGCGACGCGGTTCTAAAACGTTTTAGGGCAAGCACCAGAGGACGGTATCGAGGCGTCGCGCATCGAACCGGTTCACCGACATCACGCGCGACGTCATATCTCGCAAGGAGCGCATCATGAATCGCCGCTATTGGCTGTTGAGTTTGGCCGTCTGCGCGCTGGGCACGCAGGTGGCGCCGTCGTGGGCCGCCGATCCGGAAGTCGTCAAGATCGGTTTTGTCGGACCGTTGACCGGCCCGGTGGCCCGCGTCGGCAAGGATTTGCAGTACGGCGCGCAACTGGCGCTCGACGAAGAGAACGCCAGGCATCCGACGGTCGGCGGCAAGCCTGTCACCTTCGTGCTCGACGTGCAGGACGATCAGGCGGACCCGCACGTCGCGGTGCAAGTTGCGCAGAAACTGGTCGACGACGGCGTGGTCGGCGTGATTGGCCACTACAACTCAGGCTGCAGCATTCCGGCCTCCGCGGTCTACCACCAGGCTGACGTCGCGATGATCACGCCGGGCTCGACCAATCCGGATCTGACCAAACAGGGTTTCAAGAACGTGTTTCGTACGATGGGCCACGACGGCATCGGCGGCGTGGTGGCGGGTCACTTCGTGGTGGAGCAGATGAAGGCGAAGCGCATCGCCATCATCGACGATCGCACGGCGTTTGGCGAGGGCCTCGCCAACGCCTTCGAAAAAGGCGTCAAGGAAGCGAACGGCAACGTGGTCGATCGCGAGTTCACCAACGACAAGGCCGTCGATTTCCGCTCCATCCTGACCACCCTGAAGAGCAAGAACGTCGATCTGATTTTCTTTGGCGGACTGGACGAGCAGGGCGCGATGCTGGTCAAGCAGATGCGCTCGCTGGGCATGAACGCGCAACTGTTCGGCGCGGGCGCCTTGAAGAGCAACGCGTTCCTGCAGATCGCCGGCGCGGCGGGCGACGGTACGCAGGATCTGGAGCCGGGACCGGCCCTCGACAAGCTGCCCGCCGCGCTGGACTTCGGCAAGCGCTACAAGGCGCGCTTCAATCAGGATGTCGAACTGTATGCGCCGTTTGCCTATGACGCCGCGCTCGCGCTGATCAAGGCGATTCACAGCGCCGATTCGCTCGACCGCGCGAAGATCGTCGACAGTCTTGCGAAGGTCACGCTTACCGGCGTGACAGGCAAGATTACCTTCGACCCCTATGGCGACCTGATCAAGCCGCCGTACACGCTGTTCCAGGTCGAGCAGGGGCAGTGGAAGAGCATCAGGACGGTCGGCGGCAGCGGCGCCTAGCAAGCGCCCCGAGCGCCCCAAGCTCCGCCGGCCGCGCGGCTAGCCCACACTGCCTAGTCGGCACTACCGGTCCGCGCGGCCGGCGCCGAAGCCCCGACCGCTGCGGACGCCGCCTGAGCCGTCGCCTTATCCGAATCGCGCGGGTTGCGCGGATCGTGCAATGCGCCGTCCGACCAGCCGCCGCCCAGATCGCCGATCAGCGAAGCCGCATCGGCGAGCCGCGATTCCTGCACGCTCAACGCGGTTTGCTGATTGCTCAACTGAGTGGCCTGGGCGGTCGCCACCGTGGTGTAGTCCACGGTGCCGGCCTGGTATTCGTTGAAGGCGATTTCGGTGCCGCGGGTCGCGTCGCGCACCGCGGCATCCAGTGCATCGGCCTGCTGGCTCAGGATGCGCAAGCCGGACAGATCGTTTTCGACATCTTCGAACGCGGTCAGCACGGTGCCGCGGTAGTTCGCGACCGCCGCGTCGTAGGCGGCTTTGGCCGCCGCCACTTCGCCGCTGCGCTCGCCGCCGTCGAAGATCGTTTCCGTGGCGCTGCCGCCTAGCGACCATACGTAGTTGGCGATATGCAGCAGGCCGCCCAGCGGCGACTGCGTGAAGCCGTCCAGCGCCGAGAGCGACACCGTCGGGTAATACGCGGCCACCGCTACGCCGATCGCCGCATTCTCCGACGCCATCTGGCGCTCGGCCGTGGCGATATCGGGGCGGCGCTGCAGCAGCGTGGACGGCACGCCGACCGGAACCGACGGCAAGCTGGGCATCGTGGGGTTGAACGGAATGTCCAGGTCTTCGGGGTTCTTGCCCACCAGCACGGCAATCGCATGCGCGTACTGCGCGCGCGCCACGCCGAGCGCGATCAGGCTGGACTGCGCGGTTTCGAGCTGGGTACGCGCGGTGATCAGGTCGGACGGCGCGATGGTGCCGTACTTGTCCTGATTCGAGACCACGTCCAGAAAGTGCTGATACGCTTTGACGGTGTCCTGCAGCAGCGCGATATTGGCGTCGCTGGTGCGCAACTGGATGATCGTGGTCGCGAGCGTCACCTGCTCGGAGAGCGTGGCGTTCGCCAGCGTCGCTTCGCTCGCCTGGGCGGTGGCGGAATTCTCTTCGATCGTGCGGCGCACCGAACCCCACAGATCCGGCGCCCAGCTCACATTGCCTTCGAGCGAGCCCGAGTTGGTCGTGTAAGCCCGGCTCGCCGTCGAGGTTGTCGAGCTGGTGGCGCCGCGCGCGCGGGTGGCCGAGCCGGTCACGCCAACCGTCGGGAACAGCCCGGCACGCGCCACTTTCACTTCGGCCAGCGCTTCCTGATAGTTCGCGTAGTCCTGGCGCACGGTCTGGTTGGAGACCTCGACCAGCGGTTCGAGCTGGTCGATCAGCGGATCGTTGAAGCCGGTCCACCATGCGCCCTTGGGTCCGGCGGCGGCCGGCTCGGCCTGGGTCCAGCCCGGCAGCTCGCGGTAGGTCGCCGGTACGCTGACCTGCGGCCGGTGATAGTCCGGGCCGACCATACAGCCACTCAGCAGCAGCGCGATGGAAGCGGCCAGCGGTTTGGCCAGCGGTTTGCAGTCAATCTTCATCATCATGCCTTCGTATCCGTTTGCCCCGATTGCCGCGGCGGCCCCATTTGTTCGGCCTGGCGGTTCCATGGCAGTCCCGAGGACCACCTGACGAGCCTGGAGCGCAAGCGGTCCAGGTACAGGTAAATCACCGGCGTCGTGTACAGCGTAAACACCTGGCTCAGGATCAGGCCGCCCATCACCGTGATACCGAGCGGCTGGCGCAGCGACGCGCCCTGGCCGATGCCGATCGCGAGCGGCACCGCGCCGAGTACGGCGGCGAAGGTGGTCATCATGATCGGCCGCAGACGCACGACGGCGGCGCCATGAATCGCTTCCTTGGCCGGCAGCCCTTCGTTGCGCTGCAACTGGATCGCCACGTCCACCATCATGATGCCGTTCTTCTTCACGATACCGATCAGAAGAATGATGCCGATCAGCGCGATCACCGAGAACGGCGTGCCGAAGATCAGCAAGGCAAGGGTGGCGCCGATGCCGGCCGAGGGCAGCGTCGAGAGGATCGTGAGCGGGTGGATCGAACTCTCATAGAGCACGCCGAGCACGATATACACCACCCCGAGCGCCGCGATGATCAGCAACGGGATGGTGCCCGTCGACTGCGCATAGGCCTGCGCCGCACCCGCAAACGCACCATGGATGCTGGCCGGCATGCCGATCTCGCGGGAGGCGGTATCGATCGCCGCCTGGGCCGTGCTCAGCGAGCCGTTGGGCGGCAGGTTGAACGAGATCGTCGCGGCCACCAGTCCGCTCTGGTGGTTCACCTGAGTCGAGGTATGGTTGTTCACGTAGCTCGACATCGTGGGTAACGGCACCATCGTTTCGGCCGAGGTGCTGTCCGCGCTGCCGCTCGAACTGCCGCCCTTGCTGTTCGAGATGCTGTTGGTGGTCGCGTTGGCCTCCGCATTCGAGTTCAGCGAGTTGGTGCTCGACGAACTCGAGGCAGTGCTGACCGCGCTCGCCGCTACCACGCCGGACACGGTGCCGCCCGGCATTTGGGTCTGCGCGGTGCCGGTCGCATTGCCCGCCGCCGTGCTCAGGTAAATCTGGCTGAGCGTCTGCGGATATTGCCAGTACTCCGGCGCCACCTCCATCACCACGAAGTACTGATTGAGCGGGTTGTAGATGGTGGACACGGTGCGCTGGCCGAACGCGTCGTACAGCACGTTGTCGATCTGGTTCGGCGCAAAGCCGTAGCGCGCCGCCGTGGAGCGGTTGAACGTGAGGTAGGTCTGCAGGCCGTTTTGCTGCAGGTCCGAGTTCACGTCGAGCACCTCGCCGCGCATCTTGCCGAGCGCGGTCACGAGCTTGGGCGTCCAGGCGAACAGCGCCGCGGAGTCTTCGCTCGTCAGCGTGTACTGGTATTCGGCGGCCGATTGCCGTCCGCCGATCCGCAGATCCTGCTGCGCCTGCATGAAGAGCCGCGCGCCCGAGACCGCGTTCAGCTTGGGCCGCAGACGGTTGACCACGTCGGTGGCGGACGCATGGCGCTGCGCCAGCGGCTTGAGTTCGACGAACACGTTAGCGGTGTTCAGCGCACGGCCGCCGGTAAAGCCCGCCACCGACTGCACCGCCGGGTCCTTCTGCACGATCTCCTGCAACTGGGCCAGCTTCTTTTCCATCGCCGTGAACGAGATGCTCTGGTCGGCGATGATCTGGCCGATCAGAATGCCGGTGTCCTGCTCGGGGAAGAAGGTGCCGGGCAGCAGCTTGAGCAGGAACACGTTGGCGACGAGCAGGCCGATCAGCAGCAGGATCACCAGCAGCGCGTGGTCGAGCGCCGCCGTGAGCGAACGCGAGTAGGCGTTCTTGAAGCGCTCGAATTGCGCCTCGACCCACACCGCCCAGCGCGCCTGCGAGTGGCCGGCGCGGTCGCGGCTCAGCACATAGGCGCACATCGCCGGCGTGACTGTCAGCGAGATCACGAGCGAGATCAGGATGGCGACGGACAGCGTCACCGCGAACTCATGGAACAGCAGGCCGACGATGCCCGGCATCAGCAGGATCGGCAGGAACACCGCGATCAGCGAGAGGCTCATCGAGATCACGGTGAAGCCCACTTCGCCGCTGCCTTTGAGCGCGGCTTCCTTCGGACTCAGGCCCATTTCGAGGTGGCGCGTGATGTTTTCCAGCACCACCACCGCATCGTCCACCACGAAGCCGGTGCCGATGGTGAGCGCCATCAGCGACAGGTTGTCGATGCTGTAGCCGAGCAGGTACATCGGCCCGAAGGTGCCGACGATCGACAGCGGCAGCGCCACCGCCGGCACCAGCGTGGCGCGCGGCGACTGCAGGAAGACGAACACCACGCCCACGACGAGCAGCACGGCGATGAACAGCGTGCGTTCGGTGTCGGCCACCGAGGAGCGCACCGATTCCGAACGGTCCACCGCGACCTGCACATGGACGCTGTGCGGCAGCGTCGCCTCGATCGCCGGCAGCACGTTGCGGATCTGCGCGACGGTATTGACGACATTGCTGCCGGGCATCGGATAGACGATCACCAGCACCGCCGACTTGCCGTTGTAGAGCCCGGCGTTGCGGATGTTTTCGTTGGAGTCCCGGACCTGGGCGACGTCGCGCAGCAGCACTGGCGAGCCGTTGCGGTACGCCACCACAAGGTCGCGGTAGGGCGCCGCCTTGGTGATCTGGTCGTTGGACAACACTACGTAGCGCTGGTCGCCCTGGTCGAGGTGACCCTTCGCGCTATCGGCATTCGCCGCGGCGATCGCCGCGCGCACGTCTTCGAGGCCGATGCCGTAGCTATTCAGCTTGCCCGGCTGCAACTCGACCCGCACCGAAGGCAACGCACCGCCGCCCAGCGTGATCTGACCCACGCCGTTGACCTGCGAGAGCTGCTGCTGGATCACCGAATCCGCGGAGTCGTAGAGCTGCGCCTTGGTGAGCGTGTTCGAGGTCAGCGCCAGCACCATGATCGGCGAATCCGCCGGGTTGTACTGGCGATAGGTCGGATTGCTGCGCAAGGTGGTCGGCAGGTCGGCGCGTGCCGCCTGGATGGCCGCTTCGACGTCGCGCGCCGCGCCGTTGATGTCGCGGTTCAGCCCAAACTCGACCACGATCATCGACGAGCCGACATAGCTGATCGAAGTCAGCTCTTCGACGTCGGCAATCGTGCCGAGACGCCGTTCGAGCGGCTCGGCGACGGTCGAGGCCATGATGTCCGGGCTCGCGCCGGCCATGTTGGCCTGCACCACGATCACCGGGAAGGCGATGTTCGGCAATGGCGCGACCGGCAGCCGGAAGTAGGCGAGCGCCCCCGAGATCAGGATCGCGACGGCCAGCAGCGTCGTCGCGACCGGGCGCCGGATGAATAACGCCGAGATGTTCAAGGCGTGTCCTCCGCCGTACCGGCAGGCGTACCTTCAGACGGATCCTGCGGCTTGTTGCGGTTGCGCCAGCGCCGCGTGCGCTCGGCCATGCGGTCGAAGAACAGATAGATGACCGGCGTGGTGAAGAGCGTGAGGACCTGGCTCAGGGCGAGACCGCCGATGATCGCAAGACCCAGCGGACGGCGCAGTTCGGAACCCGTGCCGGTGCCGACCAGCATCGGCAGGGCGCCGAGCATGGCGGCGAGCGTCGTCATCAGGATCGGCCGGAAGCGCAGCAGCGACGCCTCAAAAATCGCCTCGCGCGCCGGCTTGTGGTGATTGCGCTCGGCATCGAGCGCGAAGTCCACCATCATGATGGCGTTCTTCTTGACGATACCGATCAGCAGCACGATACCGATGATGCCGATCACGTCGAGGTCGCTGCCGGCGATCATCAGCGCCAGCAGCGCGCCGATCCCCGCCGAGGGCAGTGTGGAGAGAATCGTCACCGGATGGATGAAGCTCTCGTACAGCACGCCCAGCACGATATACACGGCCACCAGGGCGGCGATCAGCAGGTACACCTCGCTCGAGAGCGAGTCCTGGAACGCCTGGGCCGCGCCCTGCAGCGACGAGGTGATGGACGGCGGCAGATTGACCGCGGCTTCGGCCTCGTGAATCTGCTTCACCGCCGTGCTCAGCGACGCATCCTTCGCGAGGTTGAACGAGATGGTGACGGACGGGAACTGCGCCAGATGGCTGATCACGAGCGGCGACTTGACGATCTGGATCTTGGCGATCGCCGACAGCGGCACCTGGCCGGTGCTGCTGGTCTGGCTAGGCAGATACAGATTGCCGAGCGAGCCTACGTTAGGCAGCGACTCCGGCTTGGCGACGAGAATCACGCGGTACTGGTCCGACTGCTGGAAGATGGTCGAGACGATCCGTTGACCCAGCGCGTCGTAGAGGGCGTTGTCGATGGTCGCCGGGGTGATGCCGAAACGCGCGGCCAGTTGCCGGTTCACTTCGACGTTCACGCTCATGCCGTCGGTATTCATATCGCTTTGCACATCGGCGAGCGACGGAATCTTCTGCAGGCGCGCGATCAGTTCAGGCACGTACTTCTGGAAGGCCTGCTGGCTCGGTCCGCGCAGCACGAAACTGTACTGGTTCGGCGAGACCGTGGTGTCGAGCGTCAGATCCTGCTCCGGCTGCATATACAGCTTGATGCCGGGCACATTGGCGACTTCCGTCTGCAGGCGCCGCGCAATCTCCTGCGCGGTATCCGAACGCTTGTCGTGATCGCGCAGATTGATCAGGAAGCGGCCGTTGTTGAGCGTGGAGTTGGTGCCGTCGATCCCCACATAGGAGGTGAGGGAGACCACATCGGGATCTTTCAGGAGCTGATCGGCGAGCGCCCGCTGGCGCGTCACCATCGCCTTGTAGGACACCGAGTTGTCGGCCACGCTGATGCCTTCGATCACGCCGACGTCCTGCACCGGGAACAGGCCCTTCGGGATCACGATGTACAGGAAGCCGGTCAGCACGAGGGTAAGGACGAACACCACGAGCGTGAGCAACTGGTGATCGAGTACCCAGCGCAGGCCCTTTTCGTAGGCGGCGAGCGTCTTGTCGAAGAGCCCTTCGCTGATCCGCTCGAAGCGGCTCGGATGGCGCTCGGCCTGGGCGCGCAAGAGGCGCGCGCACAGCATCGGCACCACCGTCAGCGAAACCACCGCCGACAGCACGATGGTGACCGCGAGCGTCACCGCGAATTCGCTGAACAGACGCCCGATCACGCCGCCCATGAAGAGCAGCGGAATCAGCACGGCGATCAGCGAGATGGTCAGCGAGAGAATCGTGAAGCCGATCTGCCCGGCGCCTTCGAGCGCGGCCTCGAGCGGCGTTTTGCCCTCCTCGAGATAGCGCACGATGTTCTCGATCATCACGATCGAGTCGTCCACCACGAAGCCGGTGGCGATGATCAGCGCCATCAGCGAGAGGTTGTCGATCGAGTAGTTCAGCTGGTACATCACGGCCAGCGTACCGATCAGCGAAACCGGCACCGACACGCTCGGGATGATCGTGGCCGGCACGTTGCGCAGGAACACGAAGATCACCGCCACCACCAGCACGATGGCGAGCACCAGTTCGAGCGCCGCGTCGGAGACCGACGAGCGGATCACGCCGGTGCTGTCCGACACCACCGTGACCTTCATGCCGGCCGGCAGCGTCGATTCGAGCTGCGGCAACTGCTTCATGATCTGGTTGACGGTGGCGATCACGTTCGCGCCCGGCTGGCGCTGCACGTTCAGCACGATGGCGGGCGTGCCGTTGTACCAGGCGCCGCGCTCGACGTCCTGGGCGGCCGAGGTCACCTTCGCGACGTCGCGCATGAACACCGGCGCGCCGTTCTGGTAGGCGACCACCGTATCCATATAGTCTTTCGGATCGGAGATCTGGTCGTTGCCGTTGATCGTGTAGTCGAGGTCCGGCCCGTCGAAGTTGCCCTTCGGCTGGCTCACGTTGACGTAGCTGAGCAGGGTGCGCAGATCGTCGATATTCAGGCCGTAGGCGGCGAGTTTTTGCGGATCGGCTTCGACGCGAATGGCGGGCACGTTACCGCCGCTCGTCGTCACGACACCCACGCCCGACACTTCCGAAATCTTGGTGCCGAGGCGGTTGTTGGCGGCGTCCTCGAGCTGCGTGAGCGACATCGAGGTGGAGGTCACCGCGAGCGTCAGGATCGGCTGGTCGGCGGGGTTGACCTTGGCGTAGGTCGGCGGCGCGGGCAGGCCGCTCGGCAGGTAGCTGTTGGCCGCGTTGATGGCCTGCTGGACGTTCTGTTCGGCGACGTCGAGGTTCAGCGAGAGGTCGAACTGCAGCGTGATGACCGAGGCGCCGTCCGAACTATAGGACGTCATCTGCTGCAAGCCGGGGATCTCGCCCAGTTGCACCTCGAGCGGGGCAGTCACCGTGGTGGCCATCACATCCGGGCTCGCGCCCGGATAGAAGGTCTGCACCTGGATGGTCGGATAGTCGACGTTCGGTAGCGAGGAGACCGGCAGCACGCGTACCGCGACGAGGCCCACGAGCACGAGGGCGACCATCAGCAGCAGCGTCGCTACGGGTCTAAGAATAAACAGACGGGAGATATTCATCGGCGAATGGGTCCGCTTCTACGAAGCTGCGTCGGCTGAATCGGCAGAGGCCCCGGACGCCCCTGATGCGCCGCCCTGGGGCCGCTTGTGATGGGCATGGGCGCCGCTCGCGGCCCCCGCTTGCGCCGCCGATCCTGCCTCGGCGCCGGAAGCACCCGAGGCCGGCCGTGCAGCCGCTGCCTTGATCGGCGCGCCGTCGCTCAGGCGGTCGGTGCCGTCCGTCACCACGACGTCGCCGGCGGACAGGCCCGACGCAATCACGGTGTTCTTGCCGTCGCTCGGTCCCAGCGTGACCTTATGCACGGAGACGGTACTGTTGGCCGGGTTCACGAGGTACACATAGTCGCCCGGCGCGCCGGTCTGCACCGCCGGCGTTGGGACCAGCACGGCGTTCTGCAGCGTGTCGACCAGCAGCTTGACGTTGACGAACTCGTTCGGGAACAGCGCCTCGTCGTCGTTGGCGAAGGTGGCGCGCAAGGTCACCGTGCCGGTGGCCGTCGCCATCTGGTTGCTCACCGCGTACAGCGTGCCGGTGGCGATCTCCTTCGAGTTGTCGCTGCTGTAGGCCGTGACCGCCAGGTCGGCGCCGGTGCCCATGCGCTGCAGCACCTTGGCGAGCGAGTCCTGCGGCACGGTGAACTGCACCGTGGTCGGCTTCATTGTGGTGATCACCACGATGCCCGGCGAGGACGACGCCGTCACGTAGTTGCCCGGGTCGACCAGACGCAGGCCGACGCGCCCGGACACCGGCGCGGTGATCCGGCAATAGGTCAGATCGAGGTCGAACTGCGCAATGTTGGCGAGGTCCGACTTGACCGCGGCCTCGTCCTGCTGGACGAGAAACTGCTGGTCGACGAAGGTCTGCTCGGCGATCGACTTGTGCTCGTTCAACTGCGTATAGCGCGCGAGGTCGGAGCGGGCCTGGGCGAGCGAGGCCTGGTCCTTGGCGAGCGTGGCCTGGGCCTGCTGCTTGTCGATCTCATACTGGCGCGGATCGATCTGGGCGAGGAACTGGCCTTTCTGCACGTCCTGGCCTTCGTGATACCCGACGGCGGTCAGATAGCCGCTCAGTTGCGGCAATACCGTGACGGTCGCGGTCGGCGTTACCGTGCCGAGTTCGCTCAGCGTTTCCGGCATCGAGCCGAGTGTCGCGGCGGCCGTGGTCACCACTTGCGGCGGCGCGCCGCGCACCGGCTTCTTCTGGTGCAGCACGTGCAGGACCACGACTGCAATCAGCACCAGCACGATGACCGCGATCAGGACGAGCCTGAGGCGCGAGCGCTTCGGCTTCGTGGACACGGCTTCGCTCATATTCTTCTCCGAAAACTTTTATTGCTATTGAAGATTGGTTTGGTCCGGCCCAACCTGGCCGGACCGGCAAGAACTACTGACACTGCCTGTGCGGACCGGTTCATGTGCCCGCTTCGGGGTAGCGGGCCGGAGCAGGAAAGCAGGATTTGTCGCAACTGCGCAAAGTGCCACGTTTACTGTCCGTTGTCACCATCGAGCCGCTCTTTGACAAAGGTTTGACGGAGTCGCAGCGTTGCGTGCGATGTTGCGGCGGCGTCATGACGACTCCTCCTGCGCGGTGCCCGCCGGGACGAACATATAGCCGCGGCCGCGCACGGTCTGGATGAAGCGCGGCGCGGACGGATCGGCTTCGAGGATGCGGCGCAGGCGCCACACCTGGACGTCGATGCCGCGGTCGGTGCCGTCGTATTGCGGACCGTGCAGCAATTCGAGCAGACGCTCCCGGTTAAGCGCATGCAGCGGATGGTCCACAAAGATGCGCAGCAAGGCGAACACGCTGTCCGGCAGCATGATCGGCCGGCCGCGCTGGCTTAGCGTGCGCGACTGGAAGTCGAGCATGAAGCCGCCGAAGCTGAACGGTTCGCGATGTTCCGGCGCGGCCGCCGACGGCGACGTGCGGCGCCGCAGCACCGCCTGGATGCGGGCCAGCAACTCGCGCGGATTGAAGGGCTTGGCAAGGAAGTCGTCCGCGCCCAGCTCGAGACCGATGATCCGGTCCACGTCGTCGGCTTTGGCGGTGAGGATGATAACCGGCAGGTCGTCGCCGGTGGCGCGCAATTTGCGCAGCGCGGTCAGGCCATCGATGTCCGACATCATCAGGTCGAGCACGATCAGATCGGGACGTTCGCGTTCGAGCCGGCGCTCCAGCGCGGCGGCATCGTGCAGCACGGAGACTTCGAAGCCCGCACCGCCCAGATAGTTGCGCAGCAGGTCGCGCAGATCGGCGTCGTCGTCGACAACCAGAATTTGGATAGCCATGCGTGGGAGTTTAATGTGCCGGGGCGGCGTCGCCGCACATCGCGAGCGTTGAAGAGATTGCGAGGAGTTACTACGAGGGCGCTGCGTAATCTACGGTAACGGTTCGGTCCGCTCCGAAAGATACAGTGGCATCATGTCGGTTAAACGTAATGCGACGAAAGCGATTAGTTAGAAATGCAAAAGGCCGCGCATCGAAGAGGCGCGGCCTGTCGCGAAGCTGGCAGCCGCGTCAGAATGCGGTGCCGATCTGGAACTGGAACTTCTGATACTGGTCGCCGGCGTGCCGGACGATCGGCAGACCGAAGTCGAGCTTGAGCGGGCCGATGGGCGAAATCCATTCGAGACCGGCGCCATAGCTGTAGCGCAAGCCGTTGGCGCCCGTGCTGCTGCCTTCCGAACCCCAGACGTTGCCGCCGTCGACGAAGGTGAAGACGCGCAGCGTGCGGTCGTAGCCGGTGCCCGGCAGCGGGAACGTCAGTTCGACGTTGCCGACCACCATCTTCGAGCCGCCGATCGGGTCGCCGGTGGTCGCGTCGCGCGGACCCAGCGAACTCGGCTCGTAGCCGCGCACCGAACCGATACCGCCGGCGTAGTAGTTCTTGAAGATCGGATACGGCTGTCCTTCGAGGCCGTTGCCGTAGCCGCCCTGGAAGTTCAGGCCCAGCACGAAGCCTTTCGAAAACGAGTAGTAATACTGCGCCTGGAGATCGGCCTTGTAGTACGTCGTAGTGGCGATCGGCGTGCCGTACTCGGCGTTGAACTGGGTGAAGTAACCGCGGCTCGGCACCAGCGCGCTGTCGCGATTGTCGCGCGACCAGCCTATCGTCAGCGGAATGTTGTTCGACACGCGGCCGAAGTCGTTCACGTAGTCGATATAGCTTTGCGGCGTGGTCGCATCGACGTCGAGCCGGTCCTGCTCGATGCCCGTGCCGAAGTAGACCATGTCCGACTCCGAGAACGGCACGCCGAACTTGAGGTCTGCGCCGAGCGTGATGATGCGGAAGCTCGTATCGGTCACGTTCGAGTAATAGAGCGGCTCGCTGGTCTTGTAGTAGACGTCCGTAATGCGCTTGATGCCGTCCACCGTGAAGTACGGGTCCACCTGGGTCACGGTCAGCGTGCGGAACGTGGTTGCCGTGTTGACGTTGAGCGCGAGGCTCGTGCCCGAGCCGAACACGTTGTCCTGCGAGATGCCCGCCGAAATGATCGGGCCTTCGCCGGAACCGTAGCCGAGACCCAGCGTGAGGGAGCCGGTCGGCTTTTCCGTGACCTTCACGTCGATGTCGACTTCGTCGGCGGTGCCTTCCACCGGCACGGTGGTGACCTGGACATCGGTGAAGTAGCCAAGCCGGTTGATGCGGTCTTTCGACAGCGCGAGGCGGCTCGAGTCGAACCACGAGCTTTCGAGCTGGCGCATTTCGCGGCGGATCACTTCGTCGCGCGTGCGGGTATTGCCGACGATGTTGATGGTCCGCACATACACCCGGCGGCTCGGATCCACCTGCAGCGTCAGGTCGACCGTGTGATGCTGCTGGTCGATCTGCGGCTGCGCGTTCACCGTGGCGAATGCGTAGCCGTACTCGCCGAGCTTGTCGACCATCGCCTTGGTGGCCGCCTTCAGTTTGGCGGCCGAGAAGCGGTCGCCCGGCTTGATCTTGACCAGCTTCTGCAGCTCGGCTTCGCGATCCAGCAGGTTGCCCGACAGGTGGATGCCTGAAATCGTGTACGGCTCGCCCTCGTGAATCGTGAGCGTGAGGTACATGTCCTTCTTGTCCGGCGATAGCGAGACCTGGGTGGAATCGATGTTGAACTCGAGGTAGCCGCGATCCAGATAGTACGAACGCAGGCTCTCGAGGTCGGTGGTCAGCTTGTCTTTCGAGTACAGGTCGTTCTTCGTGTACCACGAGAACCAGTTCGGCGTGGACAACTGCATTTCGTCGTGCAGCGTGCTGTCGCTGAACACCTTGTTGCCGATCAGGTTGACCTGGCGGATCTTCGCGCTCGGTCCTTCGATCACCGAGAACAGCAGGCCGACGCGGTCACGGTCGATCGGCGTGATCGTGGTCGTGACTTCGGCGGCGTAGTAGCCGTGCGTCAGGTACTGACGCTTCAGCTCCTGCTGGGCGCGGTCGACCAGCGACTTGTCGTAATAACGGCCGAGCGAGAGCCCTACCGAGTTCAGCGCCTTGGTCAGGTTGTCCTTGTCGAATTCGTGGAGGCCTGCGAAGTCGATCGTGCCGATCGCCGGGCGTTCCTGCACCTGCACGATGACGACGTCGCCTTCGTTCGAGATCTTGACGTCGTTGAAGAAGCCGGTCGCATAGAGCGCGCGGATGGCGTCGGAAGCCTTGTCGTCGGTGAAGGTGTCGCCCTGCTTGATGGGCAGGTACGAGAAAACGGTGTTCGGTTCGACGCGTTGCAAGCCTTCGAGCCGGATGTCCCGCACCACGAACGGCGTGGTGGCGAAGGCCGAGACCGAGGAGACGCTCAGGCCGACCAATGTCAGCGCACGGGCGCAGCGGGCCGATAGTGTTTCAAAGTTCATACAGGCTGACAGGAGAGACACACAATAGGAGGATCGCAGACGCATCTTTCGCGGATGTCTGATGTGCGACGGCAGTTTTGGACAGCTTGTTTTCGGGTCGTCGGGGAGCACGGCGGCGCTATTGCAGGCGTACGCCGGGCGCTTCGTTGACCTTGGCGAGACCCGTCACCAGCGAGAGCACCTCGGTCATATGGCGCGCGTCGGCGCGATGCATCCGGAACGACAGTTCAGCGCCGCCCGGCAAGCGAAACGTCAGCAGAAGGTGGCTCGCCTCGCCTTTGTCCTTGCCGACGGCCCACGCTTCGCACGGCATGGCGAACTTCACGTCGTCCTTCTTCTGGCGAACCCGCTCCGACCAGCCAATCGCGTTCGAGATGGCCGCCAGCAGCTCATGCATGACCGTGTAGTGCAACGCGATGCTGTCGGGCTGATTGCCTTTGAGCATCAGGTACTGACCGTCGCCGGTCAGCTCGAAGGAATGCAGGGAATGAATCGCCAGGGCAACCGGCTGTGACATGAGTGCGCTCCCGAACAACATTGGAGAGCGAGTCTAGGTGAGCGGGTGCCGCTCGTGGTTACCTACGGATTACCGATTCTTCCTTTCAGCGGAGGGAGATAGCGGAAGCGCTACGGGAAACGGCTCGCCCGCGAACGCGCGCGTAACACTGCGCGACGATCGCGGGCGGGTCGGGCCGGCTCGGGTCGTGCCGGCCGGCGGCTTTCAGCGGCTTTCGGTGGCTCTACCAGTGGCGATGGGCGTACCAGTCATGACGGGACCACCAGCGGCGTCCGTCCCAGTACTGACCGCCGTGCCAGCCGATCACGAAGGAAGTCGCGACCACCGGTTGATACGCGGCCACCGGCACCGGTTGATAGGCGACCGCGGGCGGCGGAGGCGGCGGCGCGTAAACCGGCGCGGGTGCGACGTAGACAGGGGCAGGTGCGACGTAGACCGGCGGCACCGCGAGGTTGAGTCCGATCGAGACGCCCGCGTTGGCCATTTGCGACGCCCCGAGGATGAGTGCCCCGAGTCCGAGGCTAACTAACAGTTTGCTTTTCATGGTGACCTCCAGATGAGGGGGAAGACGGCTTTACTGTAGTCCTATGTTTTCCGTCTTGAGTTACGTAAGTGCAACAAGATTAACCGCTGAAATTTTCCGTATTCGCGCGCCTCGACCGATGTCGCGCGTGGCGCCTGCTGTTGAGGTGCAAGGTCGCCGGCCGGCCGCAACGGATGGTAATAAGCGTAAGCCGCTTGCAACGCGGTGCGAGCGCGGCGGCGGCGCGGCAAAACCGTTTGCGCGTGGCAGGCGTGCCTCGCGGTGGGGACGAACGGTGAAGGCGAACTGCAAGGGCGCGCCATCAATTCCGGCAATGATGGCCGTGCAGTTCGAGATGCAACTGCACGAGCCACGGTTGCGCGCAGTCGTCGGCAATCGATGCTTCCTCGAGGCCGTGTCGTTCGTGCAACTGAACCTTGCGCGCCCGTTCCGCGGCATCGAACGCGTGACGTGCGCGCCGGCGCAACACCAGCATGATCAGGACCGCGACGAGCAGCATGCCACCCAGGTAGGTCGATGCCGGCGTGTCGACGTCGCCGATGCCGAGCAGCAGGATGAGGCCAAGACAAACGACGCCTGCGACCCCTGCCGACACCGAGAACAGCACGAAATGGGCACGCAGCGCGGTCGCAATACGAGGTTTCATGGGCAAGACCTTGCCGTGAGAGGGACAAGCCGTGCATGTTGCATGCGCGTGGCTTACCCGGCACTTACTGGCGCGTTCGCTGTCCGGCGATTTCTGCCGGCCGCTGCGACGAGCGCGGTAAATAAGCAGTAAGTAAGCGGTAAGTCAGCCGCCCCTAAAGTCGAGACCGTCTCATCCCATCACTTTAGGAACGACTGTGAAAAGAACTTTTTGTCGCGCGTATCCTGTGCTGCTGGCGGCGGCGTCCGTCCTGCTGCATACGGCGAGCGCATGGGCCGACGGCGGCGCCGACGCGCAGGCCAGCGCGGACGATTCCGGCTTCACCGTCCTCAGCAACGCCACCAACGTGACGCACTGGGGCCTCGGGGTAGGCGCCGGCGTGGCGGCGTCGCCGTACAAGAGCGGCGATACGAAATTCACGCCGATTCCGCTGATCTCGTTCGACAATAAATGGATCCACGCGCTCGGCACGACCATCGACCTGAAGATCGGCAAGTGGGACAACGTGAGCGTCGCCTTGCGCGGCGATTACGCCGTCGGCGACGGCTACCGGAACGACGACGCGCCGATCCTGAACGGCATGCAGAACCGCAACGGCACGTTCTGGTACGGCCCGGCGCTCGCCTGGAAAAGCGCCTTCGGTACGCTCTCCGCCGACTATCTGCTGGGCGGCAACCGCGGCGAACGCGCCAAGCTCGATTTCAGCAAATCGTTCGATCTCGGCCGCTATTCCATCGAACCGTATGCCAGTGTGGAATGGCTGAGCAGCGACTACGTCGATTACTATTACGGCGTGCAGGCGTCGGAGGCGCGGGCAGGGCGTCCCGAGTACACGGGACGCGCGGCCTACGACACGTCGGTCGGCACGCGGGTCAACTACAGCATCACGCGCCGTCAGAAGGTGGTGCTGGACGTTGGCGTGTCGCATTTCACGAGCGGCGTCACCGACAGTCCGATCGTCGGACGCAGCTACCTTCCTGCAGCCCGGCTCGGCTACATTTATCAATTCAATTGAGCGCAGCGCCATGTCGCGAGTTGCCATTGTCGAAGACCACGAACGCCTCGCGGAGATGGTGCGGCAGGCGCTCGCGGGCGCGGGCATCGAAGCCGATCTGTTCCACACCGTCTCCGAGGCCCGCTACGGCGTGAGCCGGGCCGAGTACGCCGTGCTGATCGTCGATCGCGGCTTGCCGGACGGCGACGGCCTCGCGTTTCTGCGCAGCTTGCGCGCCACGGGCCA
The DNA here is from genome assembly GCF_900142845.1 of Paraburkholderia phenazinium. Lineage (NCBI taxonomy): Bacteria > Pseudomonadati > Pseudomonadota > Betaproteobacteria > Burkholderiales > Burkholderiaceae > Paraburkholderia > Paraburkholderia phenazinium. The sequence goes on along the minus strand of NZ_FSRU01000002.1, from coordinate 1,081,747 downwards.
GATGACGCCCTGTCTGATGCTGACCGCGCGCGACGCGCTGCACGACCGGGTGGACGGTCTCGAGAGCGGCGCCGACGACTACGTCACCAAGCCGTTCGCCATGAGCGAACTGGTGGCGCGCGTGCGCACGCTGATGCGGCGGCCGGCGGCGCTGACTGCGCTGGTGGCGGCATTCGCCGACCTCACCGTCGACCCGCAGCAGCACGCCATGCGGTGTGCCAGCCGCTCGGTGCCGCTCGCGCAGGCCGAACTGCAGATCATGCTGTGCCTCGTGAAGGCGGCCGGTCAGACCGTGCGCCATGCGACCCTCGAGCATGCCGCGTGGGGCCTCGGCGAAGCGGTGACGCCCAACGCGCTGGAAGTCACCGTGCATCGGCTGCGCAAGAAGTTGACGGCGCTGGGCACCACGATCCGTCTGGCCAACCTCCGTGGCGCGGGTTTCGCGCTGCAGGCGGGCGCCGGGTCGGGCGGCGCGCCGCCGTCCTGAGCCGCTCGTTTGCCACGCTCGTTTGCCATGCCTCTTTGTCACGCTCATTCGCCATGCTGAATCACTGGATCCGAAGCCTGTCCGCGCGCCTGTGGGTGACCAGCATCGTCGCGCTGGCGCTCACGCTGAGCGCGCTCGCTATGGTCGTGACCTACTCGTTCAATCACTTCCCGGAGCAGATGCTCGGGCGCCACGAACAGAAGGAACAGGCGCTGCAGGTCGCGAGCGGCGTCGGTTTTGACGGCGCCGGCCGGCCTGTGTCCGTCAATTTGCCCGAGAGGCTGGCCTGGATTTTCGCCGCGGCGCCCACGGAGATCCGCTACCGTGTCCTCGATGCAACGGGTCACGTGTTGCTCGCCTCGACCGGCGCGCAGGACGGGAGACCCTGGATTCAAGGCGACCCTGCCGCGATCGTCGAGACCAGCAAGCGGGTCGCGATTGCCGGCAGGCCGTTCGACATCATGACGCTGCCGGTCCAGCATGGATCGTCGCTCTTTTATGCCCAGACCGCGACCAGCGCGCGCCTCGTCGATGCGATGATCGGCTCGAAGGTGAAGCAGATTCCGGCCACGGTCAGGACCATTACCTTCATTGCGGCCATCATTTTCGGGCTCACCTTGACGGTCACCGTGCATCGGCTCCTGAAGCCTCTCAGGGAGGCGTCGAGCGCGGCCGCGCTGATCACGCCGCGCAACCTGAAGACGCGGCTGTCCCTGCAAGGCGTGCCGAGCGAGATCAAGCCGTTGATCCACGCCTTCAACGCGGCGCTCGGCAGACTGGAAAACGGCTTCACCGTGCAGCAGCAGTTTCTCGCCTCGGCGGCGCACGAACTGCAGACGCCGCTGACGCTGGTGCGCGGCCAGATCGAATTGCAGCCCGAAATCGCGGACAAGGAACTGCTGCTGCGCGAGATCGACCTGATGGCGCGCCAGGTCCGGCAGTTGTTGCATCTGGCCGAAGTCAGCGAAGCGCAGAATTTCACCTTTGCCGAAATCAGCACCGCCGAGGTGGCGCGCGACGTGCTGGCGTATCTCGAGCGCAAGGCCACGGCGAAGCAGGTCAAGCTCGAACTCGACACCGCCGACGCCCCCGCTACGCTGTGGGCCGACCGGAGCGCGCTGTTCATCCTGCTGAAGAATATCGTCGAAAACGCGCTCAACGTGTCCGCGCCGAACAGCGTGGTGCGGCTCGTCATCGGCGCTGTGTCGATCGAAGTGATCGACCAGGGGCCCGGCATCCGCGAGGAACATCTGCCCTACCTGTTCAAGCGGTTCTGGCGCGCGCCCGGTGCAAGGCACGATGGCGCCGGCCTCGGACTCGCCATCTGCAAGGAAATCGCCGTGGCCCACGAATGGCGGCTGACGGTCAGCAGTCTGGCTTCGGGGACGCGCTTTATCGTCTGGACCTAGGCGTCGCAGTTCCAGCGCAGGCGAAGCGCGCCGCCGCCTAGTGCATGGCGGCCTGCATCAGCAGACGGAACGGCAGTGCAAGCAGCATCGCGCCCGCGACGCCCGCGCACCACAGCGCGACGAACCAGAGCACACGCTTGAGCCGGCCGTGAGCAGGCTGCGCCGCCGCCTCCGCTTGCGGCTGCTGCGTCGCCGCCGTGTTTGACGTGTGTGGCGTCGAGCGCCAGGAGAGTCGCATGGCAACGCACCTCGACATACTTAGTGATACTTCGCACCGGGTGCGGACTTGCCGCGGAACACGTGATATCCAAGCGTCGTGTACACGAGGATCACCGGCAGAATGACGACCGCGCCCACCAGCGTGAAGAGCTGGCTCGAGCGCGGCGCAGCCGCTTCCTGGAGCGTCATGACGTTGGGGATCGCATACGGCCAGATGCTGACGAGCAGGCCGAGATAGCCGAGCAGGATCAGCAGCAGCGCCAGCAGAAACGGCGTGTTGTCGTGATGGCGCCGCAACGCGCGGAACATGAACAGCGCGGTGATCGCGACCAGAAACGGCACCGGCAGCAAGCGGTGCAGCAGGCCCGAATCGAACCAGCGCTGGGCGATTTTCGCGTCGGTGAGCGGCGTCCAGATCGAGACCACCACCATGAAGGCGAGCAGCACGATCGTCAGCGGCCGCACCACCTCGTGCAGGCGGCGCTGCAGGTCGCCTTGCGTTTTCATGATCAGCCAGCAGGCGCCCAGCAGCGCATAGGTGGCCATCAAGCCAAAGCCGGTCAGCAGGCTGAAGGGCGTGAGCCAGAAGAACGACGGTCCGGCGAACACGCCGTTCGCGACCGGAATGCCCTGCAGGTAAGCGCCCAGAATCACGCCCTGAAAGAACGACGCGCCGGCCGATCCGGCAATGAACGCGAGGTTCCAGAGGTTCTTCGTGCGGGTCGCTTTCTCGCGGATCTCGAAGGAGACGCCGCGAAAGATCAGGCAGACGAGCATGGTGACGATCGGCAGATACAGCGCCGAGAGCACGATCGAATACACGTCCGGAAACGCCGCGAACAGGGCGGCACCGCCCAGCACCAGCCAGGTTTCGTTGCCGTCCCACACCGGCGCAATGGTGCCGATCATCAGGTCGCGTTCGACGTCGTCCGGAAAGAACGGAAAGATCAGGCCGATGCCGAGATCGAAGCCGTCGAGTGCCACATACATGAAGAGCCCGAGTGCGATGATCGCGGCCCAGATAGTCGTCACGTCCATGCTGTGCTCCGGTTCAGGTGAGTGGAGTCCTGCTTGCCGCCGCTTGCCGCCTCTTGTATCCGCCCGCGTTACTCGACCGCGGCGAGCGGCCGGCGGCCGCTGCTGTTCGCATCGGCGCCCGGCGTTGGGCGTGGCGCCGCATCGTCGTACGGCGGTCCGATGCGCAGCAGTTTGAGGATGTAGTAGATGCCCGTGCAGAACACCAGGAAGTAGACGATCACGAAGATCATCAGCGACACGCTGACGTCCTGCTGGGTCACCGGCGACACCGCTTGCGCCGTGCGCAACACGCCGTACACCACCCACGGTTGGCGGCCCATTTCGGTCGTGACCCAGCCGGCCAGCAGCGTGATGAAGCCGGCCGGACCCATCGCCAGCATGCAGTACTGGAACAGGCGGCTTTCGTAGAGGCGGCCGCCGCGCCGCAGGATCAGACCGATCACGGCCAGCAGGATCATCAGCATGCCGAGGCCGGCCATGAGGCGGAAGGTCCAGAAGATAACCGACGAATCCGGCCGGTCTTCCTTGGGAAACTCCTTCAGGCCGCGAATTTCGCCGTCCCACGAATGCGTCAGGATGAGGCTGCCCAGATGCGGAATCTGGATCGCGTAGCGCGTCTCTTCAGCCTGCATGTCGGGAAAGCCGATCAGATTGAGCGCGGTGCCGCCGTGTTCCGTCTCCCACAGGCCCTCGATGGCGGCGATCTTCGCGGGCTGGTACTTGCGCGTGTTCAGGCCGTGCTGATCGCCCACCAGCGCCTGGACCGGCGCGAGCACCAGCAGCAGCCACAGCGCCATCGAAAACATGGTCTTGACCGCCGGATCGCGCCGGCCGCGCAGCAGGTGCCAGGCGCCGGCGGCCGAGACGAGCAGCGCGCCGACGATAAAGGCGGCAATCGCCATATGCGCGAGCCGGTACGGAAACGAGGGGTTGAAGACGATCTTGAACCAGTCGAGCGGGACTACGTGGCCGTTCTCGACCGCGAAGCCCTGGGGCGTCTGCATCCAGCTATTCGAGGCGAGAATCCAGAAGGTCGAGATCAGCGTGCCGATGGCCACCAGCAGGGTGGCGCCGAAGTGCGCGCGACGCCCCACACGATCCCAGCCGAACAGCATGATGCCGAGGAAGCCGGCTTCCAGAAAAAACGCGGTCATCACCTCGTAAGTGAGCAGCGGACCGGTGATGGGACCGGCGAATTTCGCAAAGCCCGCCCAGTTGGTGCCGAACTGATAGGCCATCACGACGCCCGACACCACGCCCATGCCGAAGCCGATCGCGAAGACTTTCGACCAGAACAGGCACAGTTCCTTGTAGTGCAGTTTGCCGGTCTTCAGCCAGGCCGCTTCGAGTACCGCGATGAAGCTGGCGAGGCCAATGCTCATCGCAGGGAAAATGATGTGAAACGACACCGTGAAAGCAAACTGCAGTCGCGAAAGATCCAGCGCGCTGAGGTTGATCATTGCGGTCTCCGGAAGACGAGGGCGGGTCGGGTTGGCGGAGCGATCCCCGTTGCACCTAGGCAACATACACGTTTTTTCGCCGCGCTGCCCTTAACCTGCGTTCGCTCACTGCTCACTGCTCACTGCTCACTGCTCACTGCTCACTGCTTACTGCTTGCTGTCGTGAGCGGTGAGAAGGCCCGTGACGCCGGCGCTTATGGATTGCCCTGGGCGAGGCGGGCGCGCACGAAGCCGACGTGCTCGCGCAATACGTAAAACGTGTCGGCGTAGGCGAGCGGCATGCGCAGGCTGTCGAGCGACTCTTCGATCTGATCCAGTTCACGGAACAGCGCCTCGCGTTGCGCCTCTGAGGGCGCCTTCAAGGCTTCCCGTTCAATCGCAATCAGCGAGCCGTAATAGCGATAGATGCGCGACCTCACGCGCCAGCGATACAGCGCGGGAATCAGACGCAAGGCTGGAAACAGCAGCACTGCGACCGGCAGCAGCAGGACCAGCGTGCGGTCGCCGACGCTTGCCAGCCAGAACGGCAAATTGCGGTAGAGAAAGCTCTTGCCGGTCTTGTAGTAGCGCTGCGCATCTTCGCTGATCGGGTATTCGCGCGCGACCGGACTGGGGAATTGTCCCGCGTGTTGCAGGAGTCCGGGCATGCCGTGAATCTCCTGGGCGGCTTCGATCAGCAGATCGGAGATGGCGGGGTGCAGGTTGGTGCGCGCGACGATTTCGACGGTCGGGCTGATCAGGTGGACCGTGTCGGCGGGGATCCGGTGGCGCAGGTCGAGCACGCCGGGCGGCAGGTCGATCTCATCCAGATAGGGAAAGAGGCGCGTATAGGCGCTGGCTTCCTCGAAGTCCATCACCGAGATGCCGGGCACGCGCAACAGCCGCAGCATCAAGGCGCGGGTGGCCGAATCGCCGTTCAGGATGGCGGCATCGACCTCGCCCGAGACCAGCTTGGTTGCGGCCTGCAGTCCGTCGTCGGGCAGGAGCGGCGTGTCGCCGCCCGGGGCGATGCCGTTCGCTCCCAGCAGCTTGAGCGCCAGCTCGCGGGTGCCGCTGCCTTCGCGACCTATCGCGATCCGCTTGCCTTCGAGTTGCGCGAGGCGCGTGATGCCGGTGCCGCGATAGAACACCACGATGGGGTCATAGAACACGCTGCCGAGCGACATCAGGGAAGACGCGGCCAGGCCATCCGCGACGCCGCCTTGCACCAGCGCGATATCCACATGCTGTTTGGGGTCCAGCAGGCGCTGCAGGTTTTGCAGCGAGCCGTCCGATTCCAGCACCTTGAGCGTCACGCCGTTGCGGGCGAGGATCTTTTTGTATTCGTCGGCGGCGAGCAGGAACGAGCTGTCGTGCGGGCCGGCGCTCATCGTGATCGTATGCGGCGGCGCCGGATCCACCAGCCACACCACCAGCGTGATGACGACCACCACGAAGATCGCAATCGGCGCGAACGTCAAGGTCAGATCGCGCAGATCGGCATGGGAATGCTCGCCGGGGAAGGTCGGAGGACGCGGGCGATGATGTCTCATGTGAGCTCGGTTCGGAGGGCGGCGCATGTCTTGCAGCCGGCCGGGCGGGGCGTGTCACGATTGACCGGCCCGAGATTATTATTCAGGATGGCTTAAAAAAGACACAGGCGATCCATAGCCGGCTACGTGAAAACCCTGGCGCGGCCGTTTTGCCGACAACGTCTCTCTTTGCGCTCAGTCCGCAATACGCTTGTCCGACAGCGCGTACTGGCAGTCGGCCAGCACCTGGGTGACGAGGCGCGCCTGGAAATTGAGGTCGTCGGTATCGAGAATTTCTTCGACGGCGTCGCGCGCCCACTCCGCTTCGACAAAGCGCGCGTGCCGCCCCGCAATCTCCAGCGCGAGGGCGGAGAGTTTGGCCACGCTCAGCCAGTCAGCTTCCCGTAAGTGCCGGTCAAGCCACTTGTGAGCCGCCTGCACGTGAAAGGCCGGTTCCGGCCAGGTCTCATTGAGGTAATAGGCGCCGAGGCTCCCGCAGGTGAGCCAGCACAGCAGTTCCACGCGATCGCGTGGGCTCAGATGGAGGCGTACATCACTCATGGCGACACTCGCTACGATGAGTTGCGTTCGGTTCCCGACGGTGCGTGAACCGTCCTTTGCTGCAACACAACGATAGCACGCGCTGAGCGGAATCAGGAACACCTTGTGCTTGCAGGGGCAAGCCGGCGTGCCGGCGCCGCAGCGGGGCGTGCGGCCGCGGCGATCAGAAGTTGTATTGCAGATAGACTTCGCTGAAGTTGGCGCCGGGGTTGGGATGTTCCAGACCGGCGTTCGACAGATGCTGGAAGCGGAACCCGGCCTGATACTGCTGACGCGCGCCGAACTGGGCGCCGACGCCGATCACGTCGGCAAACTGGAACGCCGACGAGAAGGTGCGGTCGTCCGTCTCCCGCACATGCGAGAGGAGGCGTACGCCCACGCCGCCTTCGATATACGGACGGAACCAGCCCGCACTCTTGATGAAGCGGAACATCGGCGTCAGGCCGAATTCCCAGATGTCCGGATGGGCCGCGTCGCTTTCGCGAATGTCCCAGTAGGCAACGTGCGCCTCTCCGACCACCGTAAAGTGATACCCGCCGATTTCCCACCAGCTTAAACCTGGATCCCAGACCAAGCCGATATCGGCCTTTTTTATATCATGATCGGCGACGCCGCCGGCAATCTGTACACCAAACTGGTCGGCATGAGCCGCGGCAGAGCCGGCTGTTAGCGCGCAAAGCGCGAGGGCGCGGATAAACTTTCTTTTCAGGAACCTGTTATTCGATCGCATGGGATTTCCGACCACTTGAGTGACTTGTTATTGCAGAAGCTTTTTTCTTAAGACACACATGCAAGCGCCATACATCGTTGCGTTGCAACCATTGCACGCGTTACCACGCTACGGGCCTTCGCTCGCATTAGCTGTGCAGCGGGACACACATGGAATGGATTGGGCGTTTGAATGACGAACGGCATTCAAACGCGATACGGGGGCGCGGAATATCGGCCTGAAGGCAAATGAGTGTGGGATATTCCGCAACGATCGGGATGGAGCTGTCTCGAGGTTCCATTCGCATATTTGTCAGAGAATTGAATTCAATGCGGGGCAATGGCTGGCGCGAGATGCGGTGGCGTGAATCGCCTCGCGCATCTTCAGGCCTCGTATTGCCCTTATGGTGTCGTTCTGTATTTGCAGTCTATCCGACCTGCGAAGATCGTGCAGTGAAGGTGCCGATGCGGATTGCCATTCACGACGACGCTTCAGTTTGCCGAGGCCGCCCGCGCCTGGCTTAGCTTGATGGCCGGGACGATCATCACCGAGACGACCGACAGGAACGAGATCACCAGGATCGATGCAAAGGTCAGGTGCAGCGATTGATGCAGGGCGAACCGCACGGCTGCGCCGCTCGCGGTATTGCCCGGCGCCGCGTCGAGAATCTGCCGGAGCTGGTCCGCGGTCACCGCGCCGACGGCGGACGAGTGAGCCAGCCCGTAGTTCAGCACCGCGCCGAACATGGCCGCGCCCAGCGTGCTGCCCAGATTGCGCGAGAACAGATTGGACGCGGTAGCGCTGCCGCGCTCGGACGGCTTGACGATCTCCTGAATCAGGATCAGCGAGCTGACGCTGACGATCCCCATGCCGAAGCCCATCACCAGCGAGCCGACACCGGCCAGCACCGGGCTGCTGTCCGGCGCGAGGATGGCGAAGCACACAGCGCCGATCGGCAGGAACAGACTGCCGCCGATCAGCGTGCGCCGCAGCCCGAGCAGATGGAAGGAGCGGGCCGCGAGCGTCGCGCCGCTCGGCCAGCCGACCATCATCATCGTCAACGCGAGACCGGCCACCACCGGCGAGCGGCCCAGCACGCCCTGCACATACATGGGCAGAAAACTGGTCAGGCCCATCAGCGCCATGCCCGACAGCACGGTGGCGACGTTGCACGCGGCGATGGGCCGATGGCCCCACAGCGCAAACGAAATCATCGGATCGGCGGCACGGCGTTCCTGCAACACGAACAGGACGCCGCAGGCGACGAACAGCGCGAACTCGAAGGCGACGAGCGCATTGCTGGAGGTGCCGGCGTCGGTGAGCCCCATCATGAGCGCGCCGATCGACACCGTGAAGAGGGTCGCGCCGGCGATATCGATAGACGGGCGCTCGTGCTTCTCGTGCTCGTGCAGGAATGCGATGAAGCCCGCGGCGGAAGCGAGGCCGATGGGAACGTTGATCCAGAAGATCCACGCCCACGACAGGTCGCGGATCAGCAGGCCGCCCGCCATGGGGCCGACCACGGCCGCGATGGCCCACACGCTCGCGAGATAGCCCTGGATCTTGCCGCGTTCGCGGGCCGGGTACAGGTCGCCGACGATGGTCAGCGTGACCGGCTGGATGGCGCCGGCGCCGATTCCCTGGATCAGCCGGAACACGATCATGGCCGGCATCGACCAGGCGAAGCCGGCCAGCACCGAACCCACCAGAAAGATGGCAATGCCGATCAGGACGACGGGCTTGCGGCCATACAGGTCCGCGAGCTTGCCGAACACCACGGTCATCGCCGTCTGCGCGAGCAGGAAGGAGGAGAAAACCCAACTGTAGAGATGCAGGCCGCCGAGTTGCGTGACGATCTGCGGCATCGCAGTGGAGACGATGGTGGCTTCGATCGCGACCATCGCCATGGATGCCATGACCGACGCGATGACGAGGGGTCGAACTGTCTTGGGGTGCTGTGACATGCCGTCTTTATGGACTGGGACGCTACGCAGTGTTTGCTTAAGCGCGAGTACGGATGTTACCGCGTCGTCGCAGGAGTTGCTTGCCCGGTGACATGCCAGGTTGGGCATCCGCGCGGTGCCATATGATGGTGCGACGCACCACGACCTTGCACCAACTCAATTCATCCCGCGCCGCGAAGGCGCTCGCTGGTCCGGTGCCGCGCGCGCCGACGGCGTTGCGGAAACGCTGCTTTTGCCGGCTCAAAGTTCTTTCCGAAAGCACTCTCCGGTAAAGCGTCCGGCCTTGTGCGGCGGCGCTTTGCCTCAACGTCCGGGCGCCGCGTCGACGCGCTTATATCGTTGCCGGCGCAACCGCCCGCGGTCGCATGGCATGTCTATTGCATTGCAACGCACCGAGGTCAACGGCGGCCTCATCGTATTGACACTTGAGGGGTCGCCCGTTTGAGGCGGCCCGCAGGGACAACGGCGTCCCGGGTATCCAGAAGTGCACCGAGCAATCGGCGCGCGTGCTGGGCACTCGGGACGCTTTTTTTTTGCGCTTCGTTCGCGCACCACGTCTCACCGCGATTCCCGCAAGGGGCCGCGCGGCGAATGGATCCACGCTGCAGGGCTAGCCACGTTCACGATGAAACAGCAGACCAATTCAAGCCTCGACGCCGTCTCTGGACCGGTCATCGGCGAGCTTATCAACCTGTCGGGCCGGCAGCGCATGCTCTCGCAACGCATCGTGCTGCATGCCTTGCTCGCCGCGCTGGGCGACGCCGCCGCGCTGGCGGTGCTGAAGAGCTGCCTCGCCAGTTTCGCGCAAGCGCATGCCGAGCTCGTGCACGGCAACGAGCGCTTGCCCGGCGTGTTTTCCGAGGCGCTGCGCGAGGTCTACTTCGGCAAAGGCCGGGCCGACGAGCGCATCCGGCAGTTCGTCGCGCAGGCTGAACGCGCCGCCTTGAGCATTGCCGCGGGCGGTGACGACCGGCAGCCCCAGGTCGATGCACTGGTGGCCCAGGCGACTCCGCTGCTCGAATTGCTGCAGGAAATCACGCTCGCCTATCAGCACGAGATGCGCGGCGTCGAAGCCGCCGCCACCAAACGCCAGGTGGATATCGCCGAGCGGCTTGGCAACATTTCGATGCAGGCCAATATCGTCGCGCTCAATGCGCGCATCTCGGCCGCGCGCGCGGGGAAATTCGGCCGCGAATTCGCGGTGATCACGACCGTGCTCGCCGACATCATCAAAGAGATGGACGAGCTGATTCAAAGCGTCGTCGATACGAGCGGCGCGAGCGGGACCTCAGCGCGCCGCGCCGTGCCGTCTCAAGGTTGGCATGCCCGTGCCGACCGCGCCCTTCAATAGCCTTCACCCTGCGAGAGAGACCATGAAACATCTATTCAAATCGCTGGCAAGCGGCAACTGGCGCGCCTTGCTAGCCTGCTTTCTGTACTTCGATACCGGCTTTACCGTATGGGTGATGTTCGGCCCGCTGGCGCCGTTCATCCACAAGGACATCGCGATGTCGCCCGCCGAACTGGGCTTCCTCGTCGCGGTCCCGGTGCTGGGCGCGGCCATTCTGCGGGTGACGCTCGGCAATCTGTACCAGGCCTACGACGGCCGCCGCATTGCTTTGCTTGGCGTGGCTCTCTCGGCTATACCGTCAGTTGTCCTGCTGTTATCGCCGACGCCGCCGTCCTATGTGATGCTGCTGGTGCTGGGCGTGTTCCTCGGCGTAGGCGGCGCGAGTTTTGCCGTGGCCCTGCCGATGGCCGGCAGCAACTATCCGCCGAAGGTGCAAGGGCTCGTGCTGGGTCTCGCCGCCGCCGGCAACATTGGCGCGGTGCTGGACGGTTTCCTGTTTCCGAGTCTCGCCGACCAGTTCGGCTGGGCCAAGGCTGCAGGAGCGGCGCTGCCGTTGCTGGCGCTCGCGGCGGTCGCACTGTTTTTCTGGGCGAAGGACCTCGGGCCCAAATCGGGCAGCGCGCCGCGCGCCTTGCGCAGCTTCTGCATCACGCTCGTCGGCTTGATCGTGCTGGTGCTGGCCGTGCATGCGGGTGTCTTCGGCGGCGGCAAAACGGGCGTGCTGCTCTTGCCCGTGCTGGGTGCGCTGCTCGCCATCGCGGTGTTGCCGAAGCACTACCGCAGCGTGCTGGCGGAGAGCGATACGTGGGTCGTGATGCTGGTCTACAGCATCACGTTCGGCGGTTTCGTCGGCATGTCGTCGTATGTGACGACCCTGCTGGTGTCGCTGTATCAGTTGCCCAAGCTCGAAGCGGGGCTGTTCATGTCGCTGCTCGCGTTCACCGGCGCGCTGGTGCGTCCGGTCGGCGGCCTGATCGCCGATCGTATCTCGGGCGTGCGGGCGCTGGTGCTGCTGCTTGCCGGCATCTCGCTGTGCGACTTCGCGTTCGCCGCGTGGATGCCGCCGCTGCCGGCCGGCATCGCGCTGCTAATCGCCACTTATCTATGCTTCGGACTCGGCAACGGCGCCACCTTCCAACTCGTGCCGCAGCGCTGGAAGGGCAAGACCGGTCTGATGTCGGGGATCATCGGCGCGGCCGGCGGCATCGGCGGCTTCTATCTGCCGGTGATCATGGGCATGGCCAAGGAAAGCACCGGCAGTTATCAGATGGGCTTCGCGACGTTCGGCGTGCTGTCGGCGCTCGCGTTTGCGCTCGTCGCGCTGCATCGTGCGCGCTGGCTCAAATGGGCGCTGCCGGGCGAGAGTGTCGTTGTTGCGAGCCCGATTTCAGCGGCCGGTGTGACGGCGGATAGTGGAGTGTGAGGTGGGGCTCTGCTGCTACTCGGCAACGACACTGGGGCCGAGTTGCGCCAGAGCGAACGCCCGCACATGCGCGGCGAACGACTTCAGCAACAACGGGGCCGGCCGTTGCGACGGCGTCAGTAACGCAAAGTCGGTGGTGATGCTGGGTTCAAAGGGCTTGAAGACGACGCCTGTGCCGCGATAGCCCCAGGCACTCAGCGCATCCACCACCGAGACGCCGGCCCCCGCCTCGACGAACGCGCAGATCGCGTGAGACACCTGGGTCTCCATCTGCCGTTTCAGCTCGACCCCATGCGCGGCAAACAACGCATCGATCTGGATGCGCGATTCGACGCTGCGCGGATGGCCGACGAAACGCTCGCCGGCCAGATCCGCCGGCCGGATCGTTTCGAGCGCGCATAGCCGGTGTCCCGCCGGCAACGCGCACACCATCCGCGTGGAAATCAGCCGCTCGCCGTGCGCGCTCGGACGGCTCATCGACAGGATGGCGAAGCCGACGTCGCAGCGCTGGCCGATCACCATATCCACCACCGTACGGGACGAATGCACGGCGAGCGAGACGTGGGCTTCGGGCCGCGTTTTCAGATAGTCGGCAATCGCGTGCGGCAGGAACGATAACGCAATCGCCGGTGCCGCCGCGATCTGCAAGGTGCCACGACGCAGGTCCCTGATTTCATCCGCCGCCCGCGCGATCCGGTCGACTCCGGCCAGCGAGCGCTGCACTTCCTCATAGAGCGCTTGCGCCTCCACCGTCGGATAGAGCCGGCCCTTCACACGTTCGAACAGCGCAAAGCCGATGGACTCCTCGAGATCCGCCAGCAGGCGCGTGGTTGCCGGTTGGGAAATATGCAGCATCTCGCTGGCGCGCGTCACGGTCTGGCAAAGCATCACGGCGCGGAACGCCTCGAGCTGGCGAATTTTCACGGCGTCGACCCTATAACAAAATATTATCGTATTCGCAAAAAAAAGAATTTTCCATCCGCATTTTGACTTCCTATTGTTCGGGCATGCCTGATTTACAAGGGCCTCAGCCGGCAAGACCAGTCCATAGCTTTTTATGTTCGGATGAGGGTTTGCGCTTATTTCATTACCAGGGCGTATCAACGCATGCATGAAGAAACCGTCTATCTACAGGAGCCGCCCATGGCTTGCATCGACAAGCAAGGCGAGCCCCCCGTCGATCTACGCATCCACGCTCGGCCGAAGCAATCCGACTGGCTCTGGTATGGCCTGTTCGGCATTGCGCTGGTTCTGTTCTACGAGTGGGTCATCGACAATCCGCGCTGGCAGTGGGACGTCGTCGCCCATTACTTCTTCAACAGGCGCGTGCTGGCGGGGCTGGCGAACACGCTGATCCTGACCGCCCTCGCGAGCGTGCTCGGCCTCGCGCTCGGCGTGGTGGTGGCGGCCTGCCGGATGGCGGACAACCCGGTGCTGCGCGGCGCGGCCTACGTCTATATCTGGATCATCCGGGCCACGCCGGCGCTCGCCATGCTGCTGTTCCTGTTCTTCCTCTCGGCGCTGATTCCACGCCTGTACCTGCCGCTGCCGTTCCTGCATGCGAACCTGTTCGACATCGACACGAACCACCTCATCTCGCGTTTCAGCGCCGCGACGCTCGGTCTGGCGTTGTATCTGGGCGGACATAGTGCGGAGATTTTTCGCGGCGGCCTGGGCGCCGTCGACAAAGGCCAGCGCGAAGCCTGCAAGGCGATGGGGATGAGCGACCTGCGCATGATGTGGCACGTCGTCATGCCGCAAGCGGTGCGCGTGATCATTCCGCCGCTCGCCAACGAACTTATCACCATGTTCAAGAATACGTCGCTTGCCTCGGTGATCGGCTATGTCGAACTGCTGACGACGGTGCAACTCATCTACTCGAGCAATTTCGAAACCATCCCGCTCCTGACCGTCGCCTGCCTCTGGTATCTGTTTCTCACGAGCCTCGCCATGTGCGGGCAGAGTCTTCTCGAACGCCGCTTCGGCAAGGGAGTCTAGTCATGGACATCGCCAGCGTTGCCGGCCATCCGGATCATCCGGACCATCCAGGTCATCCAGGCGACGTGGGCCGCGCGCCGCTGCTGCAGATGCGCGCCGCCACCAAAACGTTCGGGACCTTCACCGCGCTGCACGCCATCGATTTCTCGCTGAACAAGGGCGACGTCGTGGCGATCATCGGACCGTCGGGGTCCGGCAAGAGCACGCTGCTACGCTGCATCAACATGCTCGAGCTGATCGATTCGGGCACGGTGTCCTTTAAGGGCGAAGTACTCGGAACCGAGATGCGCGGCGCTCGCCGCATCCGTTTGCCCAAGAAGGAGCTCGACCGCCAGCGCCGCTATTTCGGCATGGTTTTTCAGGGCTTCCACCTGTTTCCGCATTATTCGGCGCTCGACAACGTGCTCGCCGGACCGCGCATCGTCGGCGGCGCGGCGCGCAAGGACGTCGTCGAGCGCGGCCGCTATCTGCTGGCGCGCGTCGGCCTTGCCGACAAGATCGATCACTATCCCGCGCAGCTTTCGGGCGGCCAGAAGCAGCGTGTGGCGATTGCGCGGGCGCTTGCGATGGAACCCGAAGTCATGCTGTTCGACGAGCCGACCAGCGCGCTCGATCCCGAACTCGTCAACGAAGTGCTCGACGTCATGAAGGAACTGGCGATGTCCGGCACCACTATGATCGTCGTGACGCACGAAATGGAATTTGCCCGCAAGGTATCGAATCGTGTGGTGTTCATGGATGGCGGACGCATCGTCGATCAAGGCTCGCCCGCCCATATTTTCAACGGCGGCGGCACGGAGCGCAGCAGGCGCTTCATCTCGAACCTTCGCGATTGATGCCGTCTGCAGGATGGTTTGTTTTCAATAATCTGATCGACCAGGAGATGTGATGGACAAGGATGGAATGATGAGAATCGGCCTCTCGATGCGTTATCTGGGCTATCACATGGCGGCGTGGCGGCACCCGGAGGTGCCGGCGGACGGGGCGATCGATTTCCAGTACTTTCTCGACAGCGCCCGCAAGGCCGAAGCCGCAAAGCTCGATATGATCTTCTTCGCCGACGGCATCGGCGTTCGCGCTTCCGATACGCCCAAGGGTTCGCTGGCCCGCGACTCGAAGAACGCCGAACTCGAACCGCTCACACTGCTCGCGGCCATCGGCGCGTGCACGTCGCGCATCGGCCTGGTGGCGACGGCATCCACCACCTATAACGAGCCGTTTCATATTGCCCGCAAGTACGCGTCGCTCGACCATATCAGCGGCGGCCGGGCCGGCTGGAACGTCGTCACCTCGTGGTCGCAGCAGGAAGCGTGGAATTTCAGCCGCGACGAACACCTCGGTTACGAAGAGCGCTACGAGCGTGCCGACGAATTCGTCGATGTGGTGAAGAAACTATGGGATAGCTGGGAAGACGACGCCTTCATCCGCAACAAGGAGACGGGGATCTTCTACGAGGAATCCAGGCTTCACGTGCCGCATCACAAAGGCAAGCATTTCAGCGTGCGAGGGCCGCTGAATTCCGCTCGCACGCCGCAAGGGCGTCCGGTCATCGTGCAGGCGGGGGCGGCTGAAGCCGGGCGTGAGATCGCCGCGAAAAGCGCGGACGTGGTGTACAGCGCCTCCTTCGATATCTTGTCGGCTCAGAAATATTACGCAGACCTAAAGGGTAGGCTGGAAAAATATGGAAGAACCGCTGATCAACTCCTGATCATGCCCGGACTCACCACCTATGTGGGCAGAACGAGACAGGAAGCCCAGGACAAGTTCGACCAGTTGCAGGAGCTGATCGATCCGTTGAGCGGTCTGGCGGTGCTCTACAGCACGCTCGGCGACCTGTCGGGCTACGACCTGGACGGGCCGGTGCCGGAGGTGGCCACAGGGCCGGTCAGCAGTATCGGCGAAGGCCTGCTCGACATGGCCCGGCGCGATCATCTGACGATCCGGCAGCTCTACAAGCTGAGAGCCTCGGGGGGGCGGCAACTCATCGGCACCGCAGCGGATATCGTCGACGACATGGAGACGTGGTTCAAGGAAGGCGCGGCGGACGGCTTCAATCTCTGCCCCGCAATCTTGCCGGGCGGTCTGGACGATTTTGTCGCACTCATTCTTCCGGAACTGCGCAAACGCGGCCTGTTTCGCACCGAGTACGCGTCGAGCACCTTGCGCGGCAATCTTGGACTCCAGCCGTTACGGTTTGGCGATTGAGCCGGGCGCCGACACGGCACGCAGGACATTGATCAACTTCGAGTAAGAGCCATGCCCATTACCACCCATGTGAACCCCGACGCGTTCCGCCACGCCATGACCTGCTTTGCCAGCGGCATCACTGCTATCACGACGCGCGAGGCCGGCTTGCCGTGGGGGCTGATTGCAACCTCGGTGTGCAGCTTGTCCGTCGATCCCGCCACCATGCTGGTCTGCGTCAACAAGACGGCGTCCGCGCACGACGTTATCCTGCGCACGAAAAAATTCGCGGTGAATTTGCTCTCGGCGGATCAGATGCCTGTGGCGAAGCGCTTTACTTCGTCGCGCGGCGCGGAGCGTTTCGAAGCCGACCAGTGGGAGGAGGGCAGGACGGGGGTGCCCACCTTGATCGACGCCGTGGTCGTATTCGAATGCAGCCTGGTGGCGGTGCATAACGGCTTTACGCACAGCATCATGGTGGGGCAGATTGCCGACGCCACCGTCAACGAGGATGTCGCCACAGGCTGCCTCCTGTGGCATCACCGCGACTATGCCCAAAGCACGCTCAGGGCGACCTAGTCCGCTTGCCAGCAGGTTCCGCCATGTTTCATCATCGAGGTTTGACAAGCATGAGTCATCATCCTTTGTTCGGCAGGATCGCGAGGTCCCGAACAGTCGTCCCTGTGGGGGCATGCTTCATCGCGGCGCTCTTCTTCGCTCAGGCCGCGCGAGCGGAAGACGCACCGAAACTCCCACCTATCCAGGCAGACGCCGCGCTCGCGGCGATGGTGCCGAAGTTTTACCGCGATCGAGGGACGCTCACGGCCGGCGTCAATCCCGACG
Organism: Paraburkholderia phenazinium; assembly: GCF_900142845.1. Lineage (NCBI taxonomy): Bacteria > Pseudomonadati > Pseudomonadota > Betaproteobacteria > Burkholderiales > Burkholderiaceae > Paraburkholderia > Paraburkholderia phenazinium. Next base: position 1,064,590 of record NZ_FSRU01000002.1, on the reverse strand, counting down.
TCGCGCCCATCAAGTTCGTCGACGATGACGGCGATATCGCCGGCTTCACGCCGGACCTGCTGGCCGCCGCCGCCGATGTGCTGAACCTGAAGCTGCGGCTCACCCAGTCTTCGTTCGATGCGCTGATTCCAGGCCTCAGTGCCAATCGTTTCGACGTACTGCTCTCCCTGGCCGATTTCACTTCGCGGCACCCGGTCGTGACCTTTGTCGATTACCTGAACATGGGCGAGACGATTGTCGTCTCACCGGCAAGGCCACTGTCGATGAAGTCCCTCGACGATCTGTGCGGCTTGCAGGTCGCGCTGCCGCGCGGCTCAGCCTCGATGCAGGAAAGTGCCGGCATCAGCGAGCGCTGCGCCAAGGCGGGGAAGAAGCCGCTTGTCGTGGCCACGTATCCCGACTCGAACATGGCGCTCCTGTCGCTTTCCACGGGAGCGAGCGAAGTGGCGTGGGTCGATTCGCCGGTTGGCGCCTACAACGCGAACAAATTCCCCTCGAAGTACAAGATCGTCTATTTCAATCCGGTGGCGCCGTACGGTATCGGTTTCGGTGTGGACGAAAAAGGCAGGCAGTTGGCCACTGCCGTGCAGCAGGCGCTGCTGAAGTTGCGCAGGGATGGCGTCTACGACATGCTGCTCAAGAAATGGGGGTTGTCGCCGAAAGACGCCAAGCCGCTGTTTCCGATCAACGGTGCGCAGTTGTAGCGTGGACGTTACGCGTAACGGCGCTCGTCATCGGACCCGGCAGGCGCCGCAGCGGGCACAGGCGCAGGCGAAGCCTGTTCAACGCTGAGCGCAGCCTCGCCGATCGCATCGCCAATCAGAATCACCGCAGGGCTGCCGAGGCCCGCTTCACGCGCAGCGGCGCCAATCGTCGCGAGCGTCGCCAGCACGCGGCGCTCGTCGGACGTGCCGGCGGATTGCACCACCGCAGCCGGCGTGCCGTCGGGCAGCGCCGCGAGCAACGCTGCGCAGATACTGTCGATGCGGCTCATGCCCATATAGACGGCAAGCGTCGTCCCGGTAGCGGCAAGCGCGGCCCAGTTCGGTTCGCTGCCGTCGTGCAGATGCGCCGTGACGAACGTCACGCCCTGGCAGTGATCGCGATGCGTGAGCGAAATGCCCAGTCCCGCCGCCGCTGCAAACCCCGATGAAATACCGTTGACGATCTCGAACGGAATCTGCGCACGCCGCAACTCGCTCAACTCTTCGCCGGCGCGGCCGAACAGCAGGGCCTCGCCGCCTTTCACCCGCACCACGTGCCGTCCGGCGCGTGCGTAGCGCAGGGTCAGCCGCTGGATGAATGCCTGCGGGGTCGACTTGCAGCCGCCGCGCTTGCCGACCCGGATGACGCGCGCCTGCGGCGCCAGCGTCACGATCTCGGGGTTGACGAGATCGTCGAGCAGCAGGACGTCCGCGCTTGCCAGCAGCCGCGCGGCGCGCAGGGTGAGCAGATCGAGCTCGCCCGGGCCCGCGCTGAGTAAGGTGACCTTGCCGGTTGCCATGATGATGTTGATGTCCTTGTTCCGCGTTGCCGCTGTTGCAGTCGCGGCTGCAATGTCAGGGCTCGCGCTTCGCCAAATGCAAACGGCGTCCGCTCGTCATGTTAAACGAGGGGACGCCGTTGTCCTGAGCCTGTCTGATGAGTGCGACGCGTGGGCCTTGCAGCCCTCGGGTCGCGCGATTCGTTGCGTCGACATCGTTGTCGCGCATTCTATCAAAGGCAATATCCAGGCCAGATGATTACCGCGTACCTCTGGCTGGCGCAGCGCGTCGCATGCGCCCCAACACCCTGCACGGATGAAGTGCTGCACCGCACCAGCGTTGTGCCGGGCCGCATCAAAATGCGTCGTCAGGCAGCGCGCGGCCATGCACCGCGACAAGCCGGGACGCCCGCCGCTGCGGTCGCAGCACGGCATTCTCGCGCATGGCATGGCCTTTGCGTAAGTTTGCCCGGCGGATCAACGATGGTCCGGCCAGCATGCAGCAAAAGTCACTCCATAGATCACGGGCTTTTGGACAACGGCGTCCCCCGAATTCAGTCGCTTCGACGATTGAATCCGCGGGACGCCTTTTTATTTGCCGGACGAAAATCATGTCGCGAATCGAGCTGGAAACCGGGTTGGGCAAGGATGAAGCCCCTGTCATGAACGTGGTGGTGATCGGCCACGGCATGGTGGGTCACAAGCTCCTCGAATGTCTGGTGGACGAGGCGAAGTCGGCGCTGCACATCACCGTGTTGTGCGAAGAGCCGCGTCCCGCTTACGACCGCGTGCATCTGTCCGAATTCTTTTCCGGTAAGTCCGCGGAGGACCTGTCGCTCGTCAAGCCCGGCTTCTTCGAGCGCGAGAACGTGCTGCTCAAGCTCAATGCGAAGGCGCTGTCGGTCGACCGCGCGGCGCGCACGGTGCGCATCTCGACCGGCGAGACGCTGTCGTACGACAAGCTGGTGCTGGCCACCGGCTCGTCGCCGTTCGTGCCGCCGATCGCAGGCAACGATCGTCAGGACTGCTTCGTCTACCGCACCATCGAAGACCTCGAAGCGATGCAGGCCTGCGGCGCGCGCGCAAAAACCGGCGTGGTGGTGGGCGGCGGACTGCTCGGGCTCGAATGCGCGAAGGCGCTGCACGACATGGGACTGGCGGCGCACGTGGTCGAGTTTGCGCCGCGCCTGATGGCGGTGCAGGTCGATGAAGGCGGCGGGCGGGTCCTGCGCAGCAAGATCGAAGAACTGGGCGTGCAGGTGCATACGGCGAAGCAGACGCTCGAAATCGTCGACGGCGAAGCGGGCACGCACCGCATGAAGTTCGCCGACGGCACGCATCTCGACACCGACATGATCGTGTTTTCCGCGGGCATCCGGCCGCGCGACGAGATCGCGCGTGCCTGCGGACTCGAACTGGGCCCGCGCGGCGGCATTGCGATTGACGGCACCTGCCGCACGAGCGACCCCGACATCTACGCGATCGGCGAATGCGCGGCGTGGAACGGCATGGTGTATGGACTCGTCGCGCCGGGCTACGAGATGGCGCGCATCACGGCGAAGCAATTGCTCGGCGACGAGGCGGATTTTGCCGGCGCCGACATGAGCACCAAGCTCAAGCTGATGGGCGTGGACGTGGCGAGCATTGGCGACGCGCACGGCAAGACGCCAGGCAGCCGCTCGTACCAGTTCAGCGACGAGCGCAAGCAGGTCTACAAGAAGCTGGTGGTCTCAGAGTGCGGCAAGCAGTTGCTCGGCGCGGTGATGGTGGGCGACGCCGCGGAATACGGCACGCTGCTGCAGATGATGCTGAACCGCATCGAGCTGCCCGACGCGCCGGAATTCCTGATCCTGCCGTCCAGCGACGGCAAGGCCAAACCGGGTCTCGGCGTCGACGCGCTGCCGGAGGCCGCGCAGATCTGCTCGTGCAATAACGTCTCCAAGGGCGACATCTGCGCCGCGGTGTGCGCGGGCGCGACCAGCATCGGCGCGCTGAAGACGGCCACCTGCGCCGGCACCTCGTGCGGCGGCTGCGTGCCGCTCGTCACCCAGGTGATGAAGGCCGAGATGAAGAAGCAGGGCATGGACGTCAACAATCACGTCTGCGAACACTTCCCGTACTCGCGCCAGGAACTGCATCACATTGTGCGCGTGGAAGGCATCAAGACCTTTGGCGCGCTGCTCGAAAAACATGGACAGGGTCTCGGCTGCGATATCTGCAAGCCCACCGTCGCCAGCATTCTTGCTTCGTGCTGGAACGAGTTCGTCCTGAAGAAGGAACACGCCGGCCTGCAGGACTCGAACGATTACTACCTCGCCAACATCCAGCGCGACGGCACCTATTCGGTGGTGCCGCGCATGCCCGGCGGCGAGGTGACGCCGGAAGGGCTCATCGCCGTCGGCCAGGTGGCGAAGAAGTACGGCCTCTACACGAAGATCACCGGCGGCCAGCGGGTCGATCTGTTCGGCGCACGCGTCGACCAGTTGCCGCTGGTCTGGGAAGAACTGATCGCGGCCGGTTTCGAATCGGGCCACGCCTACGGCAAGGCGCTGCGCACCGTGAAGTCGTGTGTGGGCTCGACATGGTGCCGCTACGGCGTGGGCGACTCGGTCGGGCTCGCCGTCGGCCTCGAAAACCGCTACAAAGGCCTGCGCTCGCCGCACAAGATCAAGTTCGGCGTCTCGGGCTGCACCCGCGAATGCGCGGAAGCGCAAGGCAAGGATGTTGGCATCATCGCCACCGAAAAGGGCTGGAATCTCTACGTGTGCGGCAACGGCGGCATGAAGCCGCGTCACGCCGAACTGCTCGCGGCGGATCTGGACCGTGAGACGCTGGTGCGCTACATCGACCGCTTCCTGATGTTCTATGTGCGTACGGCCGACCGTCTGCAGCGCACCAGCGTGTGGCGCGACAACCTCGAGGGCGGGCTCGACTACCTGATCGACGTAGTCGTGCACGACAAGCTGGGACTCGCCGCGGAGCTGGAAGCGGAAATGCGCAACGTGGTCGACACCTACGAGTGCGAGTGGAAGAAGGCCGTGACCGACCCCGAGACCCGCAAGCGCTTCCGCCACTTCGTCAACAGCGAAAAGGTCGACGAGACCGTGACCTTCGTCGAGGAGCGCGGCCAGATTCGTCCCGCGACGCCGGCCGAACGCGAGGCTGCCAAGGCGTTCCCGATTCCGGTGATCGTCGAGACGGTTTGAGGCCGCCTTTGTTAAAGCCTTTGCCGTTCACTCATTTGTCCGTTCACTCAATCACGCCGGGAAATCCATCATGAGTCACGACCTGAATCCGCTTAACTGGGTGCCAGTCTGCGCGCTCGACGACATCGTGCCCAACACCGGTGTGTGCGCGCTCGTCGAGGGTAAGCAGGTGGCGGTGTTCAATGTCGCGCAAGGCGAGGGTGGCGTGTATGCCATCGACAATTACGACCCCTGCTCGCAGGCCGCCGTGCTGTCGCGCGGTTTGATCGGCAACCTCGGCGAGCGCATCGTAGTGGCCTCGCCGATCTACAAGCAGCACTTCGACCTGCGCACCGGCGAGTGTCTTGAAGCGCCTGAGCATTCCGTTAGCGCGTTTGCCGCGCAGGTCAAAGACGGCCAGGTCTGGGTCGCGGTATAAACACAGGTCGAGCACGTGATGAGCCGCGCTAGCGTCAAGACGGTGTGCCCTTACTGCGGCGTCGGCTGCGGAATGGTCCTGCAGGTCGAGGACGGCCACGTCGTGAAGATTACCGGCGACAAGGAACACCCCGCCAACTTCGGCCGGCTCTGCACCAAGGGCTCGTCGGCCCACGTCGCGCTGCGCAAGTCGGGACGTCTGGAAAACGCTTTTCAACGCGGCGACCGCAAGAGCGATCCGATCCCGCTGCCGCTCGATCAGGTGATCGCCGATACCGGCCGGCGCCTGCGTACGCTGCTCGACACGCATGGCCCCGACGCGCTGTCGTTCTATGTGTCGGGGCAGATGTCGATCGAGGCGCAGTACCTCGTGAACAAGCTCGCCAAGGGCTTTGTCGGCACCAACAACATCGAATCGAACTCGCGCCTGTGCATGGCGAGCGCCGGCAGCGGCTACAAGCTCTCGCTGGGCGCCGACGGTCCGCCGGGCTCGTACCAGGACTTCGACCAGGCCGATCTGTTCTTCGTGATCGGCGCCAACATGGCCGACTGTCACCCGATCCTGTATCTGCGCATGATGGAGCGCGTCAAGGCGGGTGCCAGACTGATCGTGGTGGATCCGCGCCGCAATACGACGGCGGACAAGGCGAGCCTGTTCCTGCAGATCAAGCCGGGCACCGACCTGGCACTCCTGAACGGTCTGCTGCATCTGCTGCACGAGAACGGTCAGACGAACCCGGATTTTATCGCCGCCTTCACGGAAGGCTGGGACGACATGCCGGCCTTCCTCGCCGACTACACGCCGGAGAAGGTGGCGGCCATTACCGGCATCCCCGAGGCGGATATCCGTACCGCCGCGCAATGGATCGGCACCGCGCCGGAGTGGATGAGCTGCTGGACCATGGGTCTGAACCAGAGCACGCACGGCACCTGGAACACCAACGCCATCTGCAACCTGCATCTTGCGACGGGCAAGCTCTGCCGTCCGGGCAGCGGGCCGTTTTCGCTGACGGGCCAGCCGAACGCGATGGGCGGCCGTGAAATGGGCTACATGGGACCGGGCCTGCCGGGTCAGCGTTCGGTGCTGGTGGAAGAGGACCGGGTCTTCGTCGAGGCGCTGTGGCAAGTGGCGCCGGGCACGCTCAGAACGGCGGTCGGGCAGGGCACGATCGATATGTTCTCGCGCATGGCGACCGGCGAGATCAAGGCATGCTGGATCATCTGCACCAATCCGGTGGCGAGCGTCGCCAACCGGCAGAACGTGATTGCCGGACTGCAGACGGCGGAACTGGTGATCGCGCAAGACGCCTTTCTCGACACCGAAACCAACCGCTATGCCGACGTGCTTCTACCGGGCGCGCTGTGGGCCGAAGCGGAAGGCGTGATGATCAACTCCGAGCGCAACCTGACGCTCATGCAAAAGGCCATCGACCCGCCGGGCGCGGCGCTGCCCGACTGGCAGATCATCGCGCGGGTGGCGTGCGAAATGGGCTTCGCGGAGGCGTTCACGTATGCGTCGGCCGAGGAAGTCTTCGCGGAGATCACGCGTGCTTCGAATCCGAAGACCGGTTACGACCTGCGCGGCGCGAGCTACGCCCGGCTGCGGGAAACGCCGCTGCAATGGCCGTGCGCGCCGGGGGCGTCGGTGGTGCCAGGCGCTCCGGTTGCAATGCGCGACCGCAATCCGCTGCGTTATCTGAACGACGGTATCAGTCAGACGTTGAAGGAACGGCCAGACGGCAGCCGACCGGCGCTGGTTTTTCCGACCGCCAGCGGCAGGGCCGTGTTCTTCGCGCGGCCGCATACGGAGCCGGCCGAAATGCCGGTGCCGGAATATCCGATCGTACTGAACACGGGCCGCTTGCAGCATCAATGGCACACGATGACCAAGACCGGCAAGATCCCGATGCTGAACAAACTGAACGCCAGGCCGTTCATCGAGATTCACCCGGAGGATGCAGCGGCGCTCGGCATCGCGGCGAAAGACCGCGTCGAAGTGCGTTCGCGGCGCGGCCGCGCGGTGCTGCCCGCTGTGGTGACCGAGCGCGTGCGCGCCGGTTCGTGCTTCGCGCCGATGCACTGGAACGACGTGTTCGGCGACGACCTCTGCATCAACGCGGTGACCCACGACGCGGTCGACCCGATCTCGCAGCAGCCGGAACTCAAGTTCTGCTCAGTGGCGCTGACAAGGGTCGCACCTGAACCGGCCGCCGACGCGGACGATTCCAGCGACTCAGACCACATCCACTCCGCCATCGAAACCGCAGCGCCAGCGCTCGCGGACGATGTCAGTTCTCCGAAGGAAAGGGACATGTCCCGAATCGACGCCCTCGTCAACCTGCTCGGTTTGCCGGACATGCCGGCGCCCCGGCTCGACGACGCTCAACGTGCCTACGTCGCCGGCTTTATCGGCGGCTTGCGTGCAAGCCCAGGCGGACTCGCGGACGGCGTGCCGGTGCTGCCGGCCAGCGCGCCGCTGCCGGTGTCGGCGCGGCTCTGGTTCGACGGGATGCTCGCGGGTCTCTACAGCCGTGCCGATGCGGGTACACCGTCGCCGGGCGGCGCGCCACTCCTCGCGTCCGACGCAGCCCTGTCTTCATCCGCCGTGCGGATTGCGCGGACGCGGCCGAAGGTGCTGCTGCTGTGGGCCTCGCAAACCGGCAACATCGAATCGCTGACGGAACGGTATGCGACGCAGTTGATGGAGTCGGGCTTTGAGATTCGCACCACCTGTATGGCGGATTACGACGTCGCCGCACTGGCCAAGGCGCAATATGTGCTATTGATGTCGAGCACGTTCGGCGACGGCGATCCGCCCGACAACGGCGCGAGTTTCTGGAGCGCACTGAAGGCCGAGCACACGCCGCGCCTCGATAATCTGCGCTACGCGGTGCTGGCGTTCGGCGACCGCAACTACGACGCGTTTTGCGGACACGGCGTGGCGCTCGATACGCGTCTTGCGGAGCTGGGTGCGGTGCGTCTGCTGCCGCGTGTCGATTGCGACACGGAGTTTCAACCTGCTGCCGACGCGTGGCTCGAACGGATCGTCGCGCGTATCAAGGAGGAAGACGCCGCGCTTCACGACGTGCCGGCAGACGGCATGATCCCGTCGGTCCTGCCCGGCGCGCTGGCTACCAAGGCGCATCCCGCGGCCTCGCGGCTCGTGACGAATTTGCGGCTTAACAAGCAGGGCGCGTCGAAGGACACGCGGTACTTTTCATTGTCGACCGGCGACTCGGGCCTTGAGTACGAAGTCGGCGATGCACTGGGCGTGTGGCCGAGCAACTGCCCGGAACTCGTCGACGAGCTGATCGGCCTGAGCGGGCTCGCGGCGGATACGGCGGTCCATGTCAGCGGCGCCGGGGAGATGCGCCTCGCCGACGCACTCGGCAAGCACTACGAAATTGCCCGTCCCAGTCACGAAGCGCTGACGTTCATCGCCTCTCGCGATTCGAGCGGCGCACTCGGCGCCTTGCTCGCCGAAGACCGCAAGGCGGATCTGAAGAAATGGTTGTGGGGCCAACAGTTGGCCGACGTGCTGCACGAGTTTCCCGTGACGCTGACGGCGCCGGAGTTGCTCGGCGTGCTTAAGCGCCTGCAGCCGCGCCTCTATTCGATTGCGTCGAGTCCGAAGGCTCATCCGGGCGAAGTCCATCTGACCGTGTCCGCGGTTCGCTACAGCAATGGCCGGCGCCAGCGCAAAGGCGTGTCGTCGACCTTCCTTGCGGATCGCGCAGGCGATGTCAGCGTCCCGGTGTACGTGCAAAAGTCCGCACATTTTCGTCCACCGCACGACGGCGATACGCCGATGATCATGGTGGGACCGGGCACCGGTGTGGCGCCGTTCCGCGGCTTCCTGCATGAACGGCTGGCACGCGGCGACACGGGCCGCAACTGGCTGTTCTTCGGCGAGCAGCATGCCGCGACGGACTTCTATTACGGCGACGAGCTGGACACGATGCGAGCGAAGGGCCTGCTGAACCGGCTCGACCTGGCCTTCTCGCGCGACCAGAGCGAGAAGATCTACGTGCAGGACCGGATGCGCGAACACGGTGCGGAGTTGTGGGCGTGGCTCGAGTCCGGCGCGCATCTCTATGTGTGCGGCGACGCCAGCCGGATGGCGAAAGACGTAGATGCGGCCTTGAAGGCGGTGGTGGCCGGCCACGGCGGCATGAGCGACGAGAAAGCGCTCGAATATGTCAACGGGCTGGCGCGGGAGAAGCGCTATGTGCGCGATGTTTATTGAAGCGTGCGGCTTGCGCTGTGCCGGCTGCGTGGCATGACATGACGCCGTGCAGAGCCACGCCATGCCATGCTAGCCATGCGTGCTTGCGTGGCTAGCGTCCGGGCTCTCCGTCTAACAGACGCTGCAACTCCACACGGACCTGCGCAATCACGCTCTCCCAATCGCCCGCCGCCGGTTGGCGAAAGATCCTCATGCTGGGGTACCAGGGACTGTCGTCCCGCTCCGTCATCCAGCGCCAGCAGGTGTCGAAGCGGTTCAGCAGCCATACCGGCTTGCCGAGCGCGCCTGCCAGATGCGCGACGGAGGTATCGACCGAGATCACCAGGTCCAACTGATCGACTAACGCGGCCGTGTCCTCGAAGTCGTTTAGTTCAGCGGTAGGGTCCAGGATGGCGGGCCCACGCCAGCCTGCTGCCTCCAGTTCCCGTAACTGCGAAACGGCCGGCTCGCCTTTCTGCAAGCTGAAAAACGCCGCACCGGGCAGGTTCAGACCGGCGAACTTCGACAGATGAATCGACCGGCGTGCATCGACGGGGCGCTGAACCGCACGCGAACTGTGCGGGCCGCCGGCCCACACCAGACCGATGCGAAGCGCTTGCCTCACGCCCAGACGCCGTTGCCACGCTAGCGTCTTCTGCGCAGAGGGCGCCACGTAGCGCGGCACGAACGGCACTGTATCCAGCGTGGTCCCGAACGCGAGCGGCAGGCTGATAAACGGGCAATGAAGATCGAACTCGGGCAACACCTCGCCTTGCGCGACCACCTGGGCGACGCCGGGCATTGTCCTGATCAGCGGCACGAGCGGTGCCTGAACCTGCACGATCAGCGTGGCGCCGAGTTCGGCGACCATCGGCAGATAGCGGCAAAACTGCAGGCTGTCGCCGAGGCCCTGTTCGGCATGCACGAGCATCCGTTTGCCGCGCAGCGATTGTTGCCCCAGCCATAGCGGTTTATCCGAAATCAGTTCGGACGACTTGAGTTGTTCCGTCTGCCAGCGCCATTCATGTTCCGGCCACCCTTCGCGGAAGCGCCCCAGTGTGAGATCGCAGAGCGCATGATTGAAATGCGCGGCCGCGTGGTTCGGCGAGAGCGCGATGGCCGCGTCGTAGTGGCCGAGTGCATCCGTATATTGCCCCAACGCTTCCAGCGCCATGCCGCGATTGCAATGGGCGTCCGCGTGGCTGGGATCGAGGCGTATCGCCGTAGCGAAATCCGCTAGCGCTTCGTGGTGCCTGCCCCAGAAATGCAGCAACAAGCCACGATTGTTGTAGATGTACGTGTTGTTGGGTTCAAGGGAAAGTGCCGTGTCGTACGACACCAGTGAGGCTTCGTACGTGCCGCCTGCGCGCAATGCGTCCGCACGGCCCCAGTGAAACGGGCCATGACCCGGCATGAGGCGGATCGCTTCGTCATGGCTCGCGGCAGCATCCCGATAGCGGCGCAGTGCAAACAGCGACAGTCCCAGGTTGAAGTGGGCAAGCGCGTAGTCCGGCTGGAGCGCAATCGCCCGCTGAAAGCAGCCCATCGCAAGCGAATGATCGCCGAGCGCCTTGATCGCGAGGCCCCGGTTGTTATGAAACGAGGCTTTGGCCGGGTTCAGTGCGATGGCTGTGTCGTAGTCCTGCAGTGCGCGCGCATGCTGGAGCAGCGCATGGTAGGCATTGCCGCGGTTGTTCAAGGCGTCCGCATGGTTCGGCTTGCGCTTGAGTACCTCGTCGTAGCTCGCCGTGGCCGCTGCGTGTTGCTGGGCCGTTTGCTGCGCCTCGCCACGCAGAAAATACGCATCCGCGAGTTCGCTGTTCTCTGCGATGGCACGGTTGGCCCAGTCGATCGATTCCTGTGGCTGCCTGGCGTGTAGCGCGATAAACGCCAGCAATAGCAGCACCTCGCAGGCGTGCGGCGCGAGCTGCACGGCCGCCAGACAGACCTCGTGTGCCTGCGCGACCTGTCCGCCTTGAAACAGCGTGGCCGCTTGCAGCGCCATGTGTTGCGCTTGCGCGGTGATGTCAGCCTGGGAGGGTGTCATGCTTGTCGGTTTGGAAGTCACACCCGCAAGTATACGGCGCTTGAGGCGACGCTCCCGGTTTTTCAGGGCGCAGCCGCAACGCCCCTGGCTATCTTCACTTACCCTTGCTGCTCATCAGATCCGCGCCGCGACACTGCGGATCCGCGGCGGTGTTAAAGCCCACCAGTGTGAAGCCGTTGCGGGCCTGCTGGATCAAGGCGAAGTGAGGCGCGGCTTTAGCGGGCGTGTCGGTATTCAACTGCACGTCCACCTGGTAGCGCGCGGCGTGGTCACTGCAGGCGCGCACGGCGCCGTAGCTCATGCCGAGCTGCGCCTGTTTTGCGGTGGCATTAAAGCGCGTGCGCTCAGCCAACGCCTGTGCCGCAGTGGCCGGATCGCTCCATTGACGGGCCTGCGCTTCGTCGATCGTCAGCCATTCGTCGACGAAGTCCCTGCCGTTGTTGGCGGCGGGCTGCACGCGCGTCACCTGGTCGCCGTCGACACGAAAACGGAAAATGCCGAGGCGCTGCATCAGATCGCCATCGAGCGAAGCGACCTGCGCGCGCATCTCGAAGCCCTCGGCAGTCGGATTGAAGCTGATCTCCGCGTCGCTGAAGTAGCCGTGCTCCATGTGAAAGACGCCGCGCTGGGCGGAAGCGCCTTCGCCGGGCGCGATCACGTCGAGATCGAAGCGGCTCCAGCGCGACGAGCACCACGGCGTACCGTGCACGACGGCCACCTGGCCATCGTGCAGCGGCACGACGCCGAAGGGATCGCCATAGGCGTCGGCGATGCTTTTATAGTCGTCGGCTTGCCAGCGCAGCACGCGCTTCCAGTGCACCCCGTCCCAGCGATAACCGAGCAATACGTTGTCGTTCCCGCATTCGATGCTGACGCCGGCGCGCACCAGTACGAGCGGCGCCGCCGAGCTTGCACTGGTGAGCCTTGCGTTGAGGTTCAGTCCGCTGCCGTAGGCCGGTCCCCTGGTCAGTTCAGTGGGCGTGACGGCTTTGACCTGTAGAGAAGCCGACAGATCGCGATTGAGCGCCGCGATATCGACGCTTTGCGCGGCGCAGGCCATGCGCGCATCCACTGCCTCGGCGAGCGCCTGCTTGAAGCTGTGCAGCGAGCGCTGCACGGCGACGGGCACGTCCGTGTCGCCTTCTTCGCCGACCGGCGTGAATTTCGAGTCGTGCTGCACCTTTTGCTGGGCGCTCAGTGCGGCGCCTGCCGCAGCATCCGCCGCAGGACAACCGGCCGCGAGCGCGGTCCCCGTGGTGAAGACGCACGGCAGGCACAGGGAGAGCAGCGTGACACGACGGAGCGCGCGCAGTGGGTTCATGGGTCTGTCTATGACGTAAGTATCGAGCGACGCGAGAGCGTAACGGTTTTTTTCGCTTTTGTTAACGCCGCTGCTGAATTCGCCGCCGCCGGCCCATGCATTCGGCATCGCGCGCATTCGCCTGGCTGCACTCACGTCCCCTCCGGCAGTTTGCTCAACGGGCAATTCGGGCTATTCTGCTTCAGGCAGTCCCACACGATTCGCATTTCGCATGGAGGGTACCCAGTGACATCGACCGCTGCGAATATTCCGCTCATTCCCCGCGCGCATCTGTTCGGCAATCCGGAGCGCACTTCCGTGCATATCAGTCCGGACGGCCGCTTTCTCTCATGGCTTGCGCCCCTTAACGGCGTCCTGAATATCTGGGTCGCGCCGGTCGACGACCCGACGCGTGCCCGGGTGGTCACGAACGATACGAAGCGCGGCATCCGCATGCACGGCTGGACCTATGAAGGCCAGCTCTTCTATCAGCAGGACGTGGACGGCAATGAAGACTTCCACCTCTACGTGGTCGATGTGGAAGCCGGGACCGCACGCAATCTGACGCCGTTCAAAGGCGTGACGGTGCACGTCGAGCGCGTGAGCAAAATCGTGCGCGACCGCATTCTGGTGGCGATGAATCAGCGCGACCCGAAGTATTTCGATCTGCACACGCTGGACCTCGCAACCGGCGAACTCATCCTCGTCGAACAGAATACGGATTTCTCGGGCTTTATCACCGACCGCCACTACCGGACGCACTTCGCGACACGCACGGCAAGCGACGGCACTCTGGAGGTGCACCGGCGCAATGCGGAAGGCGCATGGACGCCATGGACACATTTCGCGCCGGAAGAGGCGTGGACATCTGGGCCACGCCACCTGAACGCGGACGGCACGGCGCTATTCATGTTCGATAGCCGCGGCCGCGACACCGCGGCGCTGACCCGCATCGATCTTGCCAGCGGCGCGACCGGGGTGGTGGCCGCTCACCCGCGCGTCGATCTGTTCGGTTTCATTCTGGATCCCGACACGCTCGAACCGGTGGCTTACTCGGTCTACGTGGAGCGTCCGGAGTATGTTGCGCTCACAACCGATATCCAGCGCGACCTCGATTTCCTCAACGGCAAGCAACTGGGCGACTGGTCCATCGGCGGAAGGACCGAGGACCAGCGGCTGTGGGTCATCAACGCCGCCTCGGATCTCCGGCCGGCGACAACCTATCTGTACGACCGCGAGCAGCAGACGCTGCGCACCTTGTTCGAGCATCGCCCCGAACTGGCCGGTGCGCCGCTCGTGCCCATGCAGCCCGTCGTGATTCCGTCGCGGGACGGCCTCGAGCTGATCTCCTATCTCACGCGGCCGGCAGGCGCGAACCAGCCGGGACCACTCGTGTTGCTGGTGCATGGCGGCCCGTGGGGACGCGACGGCTTTGGCTTCGATGCCGAGCATCAATGGCTGGCAAACCGCGGTTATAGCGTGCTGAGCGTCAATTTTCGCGGCTCGATGGGCTTCGGCAAAACCTTCGTCAATGCCGGCGACGGCGAATGGGGCCGCCGCATGGACGACGACCTGCTCGATGCCGTGGCCTGGGCCGTCGACAAGGGCATCGCGGACCCATCGCGGGTGGCGATCATGGGCGGGAGTTACGGTGGCTACGCGGTGCTCGCCGGCATGACGCGCAACCCCGAGGCCTATGCCTGCGGGGTGGCGATCGTCGGACCGTCGAATCTGGAGACGCTGCTGGCGAGCATTCCACCTTACTGGGAGTCGTTCCGTACCCAGCTGATTCGCGCTATCGGCGATCCGTCGACCGAAGCGGGTCTTGCGCTGCTGCGCGAGCGCTCGCCCGTGCATCGCGCCGACCGTATCCGTCGGCCGCTCCTGATCGGTCAAGGCGCCAACGATCCGCGCGTGAAGCGTGCGGAGAGCGATCAGATGGCGGACGCGATGAAGGCCAACGGCATCCCCGTGACCTACGTTCTGTTCCCGGACGAAGGGCATGGTTTCGCGCGGCCGGAGAACAACATCTCGTTCAATGCGATCACCGAGGCGTTTCTCGAACGGCATCTGGGCGGCCGGGCCGAGCCGATGCGCGAAGCCGAATGGAACGGCTCGACCGCCGAGATCCTGGAGGGCGCGCAGCTATTGCAGTTGCCGGCGCGGCGCGCAGACTAGGGCGTCTGCGTGCCGTTACCCTCAGCTTGTCGCGCGGCGCTCACTTTAGCGAGGTGGTGAGCGCCGCAAGCTGCGTTGCCGCTCCCGGTTGGTCAGACTTCGTCCGCATGGGCGCGCAGCCGGATCGTCGCGAAGCTGTCGTCGACCCGCAGCTTGCCCGATTCGAAAACCGTGGTGAGCGCCTCGTCCCATTCGCCTTCGACGCGATGATCGTCCCACGCCAGCGGCAACTCGACGGTGCGGTATTCGCCGGTGCGGCGGTTGCGCAGCAAGGTGAGGCGTCCTTTCTTCGAGCGCTTGCCGGCGTCCGTCACCGGGTCCTTGCACACGCCTTGCCACGTCGCGCCAATCCGGATGGCCGAGCACTTCATGGCGAAGCGCTGCGTGTCGCGATTGACCTGTTGCAGCAGGGCGCCGCCCATGCCGAACACGAGATTGTCGGCGGCATAGCCGGCGTCGTCGAGCGCGGCGAGAATCGCTTCGATCGATTCGGCGTTGACGCCGTCGCCCTGAATCACGCGCACGTAATTGAGCACGCGACGCCCCTTGCTGTTGACCGTCGAGCCGAACGATTCGTCCAGCGCGCGCAGCGTTTGCAGCACGATGGTGAGCGGGTCGCCCGAATCCGGCCGGATCACGAGCATGGCGCCCGAGTCGATCACCGCCTGCTTCAGTTGCGTGCCCCACACGTCGAGGGCCGCGAACAGGTCGTAGGAATCGGAGACCACCGAGACGATCGCGCCTTCCTTGCCGAACTGCCGCAGCATGTTGCGATAGGCATCCGCTTCGCCGTCGCGGCCCCAGGCCGTGATCGTGCTGTGCTCGGCGGCCGGCACCGAGAAAGCCGCCATCGGCTCGTTATAGAACTGGTTGGCCGCCACCACGCCGAGCACCGTATCCGAACCCATGAAGCTGACCAGGTGCGCCGCCCCGCCGATTGCCGCCGACTCCGCGCTCGACACGCCGCGTGCGCCGAAGTCGTGCAGCTTGAACGGCAGTTGCGTCAGGTCGTCGCTGGTCTTCTGCAGATAGTGACGGAGGGTCTGGCGCAGGTGCCAGCTTTGGGTCGCCACGGTGACGGGGTACCAGATGCGCAGCAACATGGTCTCGAGATACGAGGCGAGCCAGAATACTTCGGGATCCTCACACTCCACGGTGACGAGCACGTTATGCGCCGGCACCACCGAGCCTTCCGCCACGGCGCGAATCCGCACCGGCAGGTAGCCGTCGTACTGATTCACGATGTAGCGCCAGCCGGCCTCGTTGAACGGCTCGCCGTGCGCGGCGAAGAAGGCCTTGGCCTCGTCGATCATCGCGCCGGTAATCGGGCGGCACAGATATTCCTTGAGCAGCATCTGCAGGCCGAAGAACAGCGTGCGTTCATAGCGGCCGCCGCGCGATTCGATGTACGAAAACATCGCGGACGCTTGCGGCGGATATTGCAGGTAGTGCGAGGCCTTGTACGAGTCCGTGTTGAGGATCGGATTGGACAGGATGGCGGCGAAACTGCGCGGGGTGGCTTGCATGGCTAGAGCTCCTCTATGCCGTGGAGATGCCGCCGGGTCTATCCCGGCGGGTGGGACGAATCAACGCTGAATCAAAGTTTGCCGAGGAAGTGGTAGGCGATATCGAAGTGGTCTTCGAACATCACCGTGCGCATCTGCGCGAATACGTTCAGGGGCACCCAGCGCGCCTTGTCGGCGTCGTCGCTGCCTTTCACGCGGGGCAGGTCGCCAACCGGGAAATGAAACAGGAAGGCATGCGTGATGGTGCGGCCGCGCGCCGAACGCTGCGGGTGGTCGAACACCTGGCGGTCTTTCAGCGAGCCGCGCATGACCGGCTCGGGCAGCTTGAGGCCGGTTTCCTCGCGCAACTCGCGCAGGCAGGCCGCTTCGAGCCGCTCGTCCTGCTCGACGAAGCCGCCGGGCAAGGCCCACAGGCCACGCCCCGGTTCGCTGCGGCGGCGCACCAGCAGAATGTGGCCGGAATGCACGACGAGCGCGTCGACCGTGACGAAGGTGACCGGGTAGGGGGCGGCCGCCCAGGCTTTCTTGTAGCCCGCAATGAACTCCGCTTCGGATTTCAGTTGCAGGAATTCGGGCCGTGTGCGGAACTGCTCGAGCCAGTCGAACACCGGCGCGGGCACGGCCCACGACACGAAGCTGTTGCTGCGTTCGGCAAAGAACTGGTCGCGGATCTCGGTGGCGGAAATGTCTTCGTTGGCGTCCACCTCGACCAGCTCCCACTGCGGGAACATGCGCAGGTAATACGACGAGCTGTCTTTCGCATGGCCGATCAGGCCGATCTTTTTGCCGGCCGTGTCGCCGAGTTCCGCTGCGACCGCGCCCTGGACCCAGCGAACCCAGTCGCTGTCGTTATACGTGGAGTCCTGCAGGGGGGCGATGGCAACGCGCTCGCGCTCGTCGTCCGCCAGCACCGAGCTGATCATCTGACGCCGTTCGTCGAACGAGAACGGGTCTTTGACGGTGCGAGGCCGGTCGGTTGAGCCAATCAGAATGCAGACTTCGGTCGCGAGACTCAACGCGCGCCGCAGCAGTTCCAGGTGACCGCGATGCAGGGGCTGAAAACGACCAATGAAAATGAGCGCATCGAAGCGCCTGGACAACGTGCTCATGAGAATCCCTCAAGAGATTGGCGGCGCTGGGTCTGTCCCTTGGCCATGACGAAATGCTACGTCCGAATCTATTTCGTCGTCAAACGTTTTTGAAGTATGGGCTGCAAAAAGGCGGCAGTCATGCGCGACGCATCCGGGCCCGCGACGCGTCGCGCATCGACGCTCGCCTACGAGCCGAAGAACGGCGTGCAGTAATCCGGCGGACCGACGCAGTCGCCAGGACCGTTAGGGGTGCCATGCAATGAGGCGCACCCGCACAGCGTCGCACCCGCGGCGACGCATACGGCGAGTTTCACGATGCGCAAGTAGAAAGTCCGCAGTTTCATGATGTTCGGTAGTTCGACAGAGACGGGAGAGCGAAGCGGCGCGCCGCTTGAAAGCAGGGCGGCGCGCGATCGCACGAAGGGTTAAATCAACTCAGTGATGCGCGTACAAGGTGCTGTTCAGGTACGCGAGCTGGCCGTCCTGTTCGGCGTGCACCAGGTCCTGGTACACCTCGGCGCGCGTCTTGCCCGCAATGGGTTGACCATCCGGGGGTACCCATTGGCCTTGTTGCTGCTGCGGCTGCTGCTGCGCGTTGGTCGTGGCGTCGTTGCTGCCGGGTTGGGTCTGGGCAAAGGCCGCGCTGGTTACCAGGATTCCGGCAAGGGCGGCAAGGGTCATGCGTTTCATCGATTCATCTCCGTGCGAGTGAGGCCTGAGAGACAACCGGCGCAGTGCCGTGAGTTGTCCGCTGAGATGCAGGATATGACGCGAGGCCTATCGCAACGGGTTCATGAAAGTGAAGAGATATTTAAAGCGGATCGAGGCGTGCGACGGGGGCAGGGCCGAAGCCGCCGGGCGTGGATTGACACGGTAGATGTTACTAGTTGTCGTACAACATGGCGGGTCTTATGCAAGGTGATTCGGAATCGCGCAGGTGCGACAAACCTGGGAATCTTCGGTATGACAGTGGTTGTGGCCTCTCCGCGGGTAAACACCCGTGATCTCTTTCTTGATCCAGCGATCTTCAAGACATACGATGTCTGCCGAGGCGGCAGCGGTATCGGCTTATACGGAGCGGCTGGAACAACATCCGGATCGGAGAGAGACATCATCATGGGAATCAAGGTAAGAGGGCTGCGCTGGTGGATGATCGCGTTGCTGTCGCTCGGCACGGTCATGAACTATCTGGCGCGCAGTTCGTTGAGCGTCGCCGCGCCGACGGTCATGCAGAGCCTGCACATCTCCACCGCGCAATACGGCTGGATCACCGGCGCGTTTCTGGTCATGTATCCGTTGGGCGGTCCGCTCACGGGCTACCTGATGGACCGCATCGGCCTGCGCTTCGGCTTCCTGCTGTGCGGTCTCGCATGGTCGGCGATCTGCATGGCGCACGGCTTCGCCACCGGCTGGGTGGGCCTGTTCGTGCTGCGCGGCATGCTCGGACTCGTCGAGGCCTCGTTCATTCCGGCCGGCATGCGTCTCGCGGCGTTCTGGTTTCCGCTGCGCGAACGCGCGATTGCGGCGGGCGTGTTCAATATCGGCACGTCGGTCGGCGCCATCGCCGCGCCGCCGCTGATCGCATGGTCGATCCTGCGCTACAACTGGCAGACCGCGTTCGTGATCGCCGGTGGTATCGGCTTCGTATGGGCGGTGTTGTGGATCGCCTTCTATCGTCACCCCAGTGCACACCCTGCGCTGAGCGAACGGGAAGCCGCGCATATCGTCGACGGCAAGGCGCTCGGTCTCGCCGAGGACGGTTCGAAGCCGAACCTGCGCGAGATCTTCGGCTCGCGCAACTTCTGGGGCATCGCGCTGCCGCGTTTCTTCGCCGATCCGGTGTGGGGCACGCTGGTGTTCTGGATGCCGCTGTATCTGCATCAGGCGCGCGGTTTCGATCTGAAGGCGATTGCGATGACGGCGTGGTTGCCGTTCGTCGCGGCGGATATCGGCTGCCTGATGGGCGGTTCGGTATCGTTCCTGCTGAACAGGCGCTTCAACCTGTCGATTGTCAATGGCAAGCGGGTCGTCGTCACGGGCGCGGCGTTGCTGATGACGGCGATGGCCGGCGTCGGCTATGTGAAGTCGCCGGGTATGGCGATCTTCCTGCTGTGCCTCGGCGGCTTTGCGCACCAGACGCTGTCCGTGACGGTGATTTCGATGTCGGCCGACCTGTTCCCGCGTCATGAAGTGGCCACGGTCACGGGCTTCGCGGCGCTCTCCGCGGGGATCGGCAACCTGGGCTTCACGCTCGTGATGGGCGCGCTGGTGGCGACGATCGGTTATGCGCCGTTCTTTGTTGCGCTCGGTTTGGGCGATCTGATTGGCGCCGCGTTGATCTGGAGTCTGGTGCGCCCGGCGTTGGCCGAGCGTCGCGCGAACGCGCAGTTGGTACGCGCGGCGCGGGCGTAGCAGGCGGAGAAACGTTCGCCGCTCCGCCCATGCGCATCACGCCGCGACTCGCGGCCCGATAGAGCGAAGCGAGGCCTTCGCTCTATCGCACGCCTTGCACGCCTTGTCGCTTCAGAACGCTTCAGAAGCGATGAGTGATCCCCACCAGGGTCGCGAGCTGGTTAGGCGTCGACGACGCGCTCAAGCCGTTGATATTGGCCACGGCTGCCTTGCCGGACGAGTCGGTTCCCGATGCGCGCTGATAGATCTCCACGACGTAAAGCTGGGTGCGCTTCGAAAGAATGTAGGTTGCGCCAAGATCGCCCTGCTGATACGTGACGCTGTTGACGCCGTAGCCCTTGGTGTAGTCATAGGACGCACCAAGCAGGACGAACGGGTTCAACTGATACTTGAAGTTCACCTCGGCGTTATGGAATTTCTCCGAGCCGCTATAGCCTTCCGGGTTCAGGCTGGCGTCGGCGCCCAGTTGCCTGAACTGCGTGTTGCTATAGACGAGGCCGACCGTGGCCGCGCCCAGCGTGTAGTTGCCGCCCGCGGAGAAGATCTGCTCCGATCCCGCCGACGCGTAGCCCGAGTAAACAAGGCTGCCGGTCATGTTGTTGCCCGTCGAACTGGACGTCGAGTTATTGCCGAAGTACGAGAAGTTAGGATTCTTGATGTTCACGTAGGCCGCACCCAGGCTCAAGGGGCCGCGCACATAACCCGCACCCAGCGACCAGATCTGGTTTTCGCTGAATTGCCCCGCCACGCCGCCGAAACTGTACAGGCCGCCAAACCGGAAACCTGAGTAGTTCGGGCTGGTGTACTTGATCGAGTTGTTCGAACGGTAGTCGTTGTTGGTGTTGTCCAGATCGCCCGGATGGCCGCCCAGGTAAGTGGCCCATTGCGCGCCGGCGATATACGGCAACACATAATCGACAACGGCGTCGTACTGGCGACCCAGCGTCACGGTACCCGCGCGGTCGGACGACAGCCCGACATAGGCCTGGCGGCCGAATTCATCGCCGCCTTGCTGAAAGCGCCCCGTGTTCGAAGCGAAGCCATTTTCCAGCAGGAATACCGCCTTGAGGCCCGAGCCAAGATCTTCGCTGCCGCGCAGCCCCCAGCGATTGCCCAGTACATTGCTGCTGTTCATTTCATAGAGGCTTTTGCCGCCGCTGTTGTTGGCGTACACCAGCGCGGTGTCGATCACGCCGTACAACGTTACGCTGCTTTGGGCATGGGCGACGCCGGCGGACAGGGCCGGCACCACCGCGAACGAGGCGATGAGTTTTTTCATTGTAATAAGAGAGGGAGAGTTGAGCGAGTGGGTGTAAAGGCCGCTCAGCCTTCGAGCGGCCGCCGCGCTGTTTCACGCGCGACGATGAGCGAAATGCCGGTGACCACCAGGGCGATCGAGACATACAGCGACACCGCGACCGTATTGCCCCAGTACTTGTAGAGACTCACGATGATGAGCGGCGCGAAGCCGCCGCCGAGGATGCCCGCCAGCGTATAGGCGAGCGACGAGCCGGCATAGCGCACGCGGGTCGGAAACTGTTCGGTGACGAAAGCGGCCTGGGGTCCATACATGGCGGCATGAATCACGAGGCCAACCACCACCGCGAGCACGATCAGCAACGGCTGGGCGCTGTCGAGCAGCACAAAGAAGGTAAAGGCCCAGACGATCGCCGCGAGTGTGCCGGCCAGATAGACGGGCCGCCGGCCGAAGCGATCCGATAGCGCGCCGAACAACGGCACAGTGGCCGCATTGCAGGCGGTGCCGATGAGCACCGCGGTGAGCGCCGTCGTGCGGGACAGGTGCAGCACGGTCGTCACATAGGTGAGCGTGAAGACCACGAGCAGCGCATACAGCACGTCCGAGCCGATCCGCGAGCCGCCGGCTACCAGCAGGCGGCGCCAGTGTTGCGTCAGCACTTCGGCAACCGGCACCTTGGCCGTTGCGTGGGCCTGGCTCAATTGTTCGAACTGCGGCGTTTCTTCGACGCCTCGCCGGACCCACAAGCCGAAGCCGACCAGCAGCACGCTGGCGATGAACGGCACGCGCCATCCCCAGGCGAGAAAGTCGTCGGACGATAGCGCGAGCGTGATCAACGCGATAAAGCCGGTGCCGAGCAACGTGCCGAGCGAGGGCCCCACCTGGGTCCACGAGGCATTGAAGCCGCGCCGCTTCTGATCGCCGTGTTCGACGGAGAGCAGCACCGCGCCGGCCCATTCGCCGCCCAGTGCAATGCCTTGCACGAAACGCAGCGCGACCAGCAGCAGTGGGCTTGCGATACCCGCCGACGCGTAGGTGGGCAGCACGCCCATCAACGCGGTGGTCACGCCCATCAGGAGCAGGGTGAGCATCAGCACCGCGCGCCGGCCGATCCGGTCGCCGAGGTTGCCGAACACGAAGCCGCCGAGCGGCCGCGACACATAGCCGACGGCGTAAGTGGACAGCGCGAGAATGGTCCCCGCGAGCGGATCGACCGAGGGGAAGAACAAGCGGTTGAACACCAGCGCGGCGAGCGTGTTGTAGACGGTGAAGTCGTACCATTCGAGCGAGGTGCCGACCATGCTGGCGGCCGCGAGCCGGCCACGTCGTGGTTGCGGGTGATCGAGCGGGGAGTGCTGGGCAAGCGTGTTCATGGAAACCTCGTGCGTAGGCGGAAGGAAGCCGGTCGGATGCGCGGGTGCGCCGGCTGCGTCAGGCAGCGATGCGCCAGAGCAGATCGAAGGTGCGCACGTCGCTACGCGACACGCCTGCCTCAGCGGCCAGCTCTTCGGCGAGCGCGCGCGTGGCGGCCGCGTTGCTGCCCTCGACGAGGATCAGCGCGTCGGCGGCGGGCAGTGCGGTGGCGGGATCCGGTGACGTGTTGAGCGGAACCGAAAGTGCGGGCGTCGTGCAGAAGAGCCGCGCCCCGTGAATGCCGGGAATGGTCACGCCCGTTTCGAGCTGCGGCCGCAACGACGCGGCGTCGACGCGCTCAGGCGGCAGCACGACGAGCGCAAGGTGAGCGCCTTCGCCGTCGCCGGTCTCGAGCGTGAGTTCGCCGACGCGCCGCTGCGTGTCCACCATGCGCGCGAAGTTGTCCAGCGACCACTGCGTCTGCACCGTGAACGCCTGCCGGTAAGCGGCGCTGCGGAACACTTCGAGGGTGTCGGTCACGTACAGCGCGAGATAGCGGCGCGGGCCGCCGTCATTGGACTTGAACCGGCGCGCGTAGCGAAACCCGGGAATCGCGACACGCTCCTGCATGTGTTCGCGGTCGTACCAGGCGTTGAAATCGGCTTCCAGAGCCGGAGTGGGGTCGGTGTCAGTCCAGATGCAAAGCTGGCCGCGCGGCGGGGTCATGCTCATCAGTCGGTCCCTGCGAAAGTGAAAGAGATTCGTCAGGGCACAGTGTCGCGACCGTCAGCCATTGCGGTCCAACAAGAAAATAAATTCCCAGTGAAAAGGTTTTCTTATGAGCCGCGTTTCGCGGCCGGTTGCTTGCCGCTGCGGGCAGGCGTGGCGGTCCGCGTGACGCGCGCCGGGCGGCGCGGCGGTTCGCTTGCCAGCGTGCGATCGAATTCGCCGGCGGCCTGGCGGGCCAGTTCCGCGATGCGCGCGGCGAGCGGATGGCTTTGCGCGCGGTGTACGGCAACGAGCGGCATGGCGGGAAATTCCGAGCTGACGTCGAGTACCTCGAGCACCCCTTCGCGCAGTTCGCGCTGCACGACCGCCGGCGGCAGCGCGGCCACGCCGAAGCCGTCGGCGACGAGCCGGATCATCGCCGCGACCGAGGTGATGCAGTTGATTCGGGCGGGCCGTTCGACAGCCGTGCTTAACAATTGTTCGAGCGTCGCGTGCGGACCGGAGTGACGCGAGAAACTGACGATCGGGAATTCCGCGAGCTGCGCCAGATCGAGTTTCCTGCCGGCCAGACCGAGCGTGGGACTCGCTACCCAGCGCACCGGAAACTCGGCGAGCGGCAGGTTGGTGAAATCGGGGCCGCTCAGTATGTCGGTCTGCAGGATCAGCTCGACGGCGTCGGTGCGCAGCAGATGCGCGAGGTGGATGGTGGTGTCGCCCGTCACCTCGATTTCGAGCCGCGGATAGCGTTCCCGCACGAGCGCCATCAGCGCGGGAAACCAGCTATGCACGATCGACTCGATCACGCCAATGCGAATCAGGCCCGAGTCCGCATCCGCATCGTCGACTTCGCGGCGCATCTCTTCACCGAGGCGCACGATACGCTCCGCGTACGCGAGCATCTTGCGGCCGGCCGGTGTGAGCGTTGCCGAACGCGAGTTGCGCTCGAACAGCCGGATGCCGAAGCTCTCTTCGAGCGACGCGATCCGGCTCGAGACAGCGGCTTGCGTGGTATGCAACTGTTCGGCAGTGAGGCGGAAATTTTGCAGCTTGGCGAGCCAGACGAAGGTTTCGAGGAAGCGGATGTTCATGATGAGAGGCCCGTTCGAGCAACGTTAAGCGGCGCAGAAGGCGCTTATGGTAGAGGTTTCCGGGCGGGGAGCAAAAATGAAGCGGGGCGAGCGGCGAGGGCGCCCGCCCATGAAGGCACATTGCGGGCGAAGCGATTCACGGCAGACGCTGGCTGCCTGAAGACGGGAGTATGCTGGCGTAATCCAGACGCTCCGGGCGCTCAGACAAGCGGTGAAATGAACGATCGCCGAACGATCGCCGCCCGCTTTGTCCGCAGCGGTCTCCACGCGTTTAAACGTTTTGCGAAGCACAACTGGAGGGACATCCATGAACATCAGTCCTCTCGCCGGCAAGCTCCCGTCGCACCGCATGCTGGTCAATGTCCCCCGCCTCATTTCGGCGTACTACTCGGACACGCCGGACCCGGCGATTGCCGCGGAACGGGTCGCTTTCGGCACCTCGGGGCACCGTGGCTCGCCGTTCGAGCGCAGCTTCAACGAATGGCATGTGCTCGCCATCACCCAGGCCATTTGTCACTATCGAAAGCAGCAGGGTATCGATGGGCCGCTCTTTCTCGGCATCGACACGCACGCGCTCTCGGAACCCGCCAACGCCAGCGCACTCGAAGTGCTGGCCGCCAACGGCGTCGATGTGATGATCGCGGCGGACGGCGAGTACACGCCCACGCCGGCGGTGTCGCGCGCGATCCTCGTGTATAACCGCGGCCGCACCACCGGCCTCGCCGACGGCATCGTGGTGACGCCGTCGCACAACCCGCCCGAAAGCGGCGGCTTCAAGTACAACCCACCCAACGGCGGGCCCGCCGACGGCAGCGTCACCGGCTGGATCGAGAAGTCTGCCAATGCCTTGCTCGAGAGCGGGCTCGACGGCCTGCTGCGCGTTTCGCTGGCGCGCGCGCTGGCCTCGTCGAGCACGCATCGGCACGACTACCTCAACGCGTATGTCGACGACCTCGCCAACGTGATCGACATGGACGTGATACGCGGTGCGCCGATCCGCCTCGGTGTCGATCCGCTCGGCGGCGCGGGCGTGCACTACTGGGGGCCTATTGCGGAGCGCTACGGGCTGAACCTGAGCGTCATTAACGATGAGGTCGATCCCACCTTCCGCTTCATGAGCCTCGATTGGGACGGGCGGATCCGCATGGACCCGTCCTCGCCTTATGCGATGCAGCCGCTGCTCGCGCAGAGGGATCACTTCGACGTGGCCTTCGCCTGCGATACCGATCACGACCGCCACGGCATCGTCACGCGCGCGGCGGGCCTGTTGCCGCCCAATCATTACCTCAGCGTGCTGGTCGATTATCTGTTCGCGCATCGGCCGAACTGGTCCGCTCACGCGGCGGTGGGCAAGACCATTGTCAGCAGCCAGATGATCGATCGGGTGGCCGGCAAGCTGGGCCGCACGCTTTACGAGGTGCCGGTCGGCTTCAAGTGGTTCGTCGACGGCCTCGTCGACGGGTCATTGGGCTTCGGCGGCGAGGAGAGCGCGGGAGCGAGCTGTCTGCGCCTCGACGGCACGGCGTGGACCACCGACAAGGATGGCATCGTGCCGGCCTTGCTGTCGGCGGAGATCACCACACGTATCGGCCGCGACCCCGCCGAAATCTATCGCGACCTGACCCAGCGCCTCGGCGAGCCGGCCGAGCGCCGCGTGCAGGCCGCCGCCACGGCGGCGCAGCGGGCGCAACTGGGCAAGCTGTCGCCCGCGCAGTTTCCGCACACCGAACTGGCCGGCGAGAAGATCGAGCAGGTGCTCGACCGCGCGCCGGGCAATGGGGCGGCCATCGGCGGCATCAAGGTGATCACGAAGAGCGGCTGGTTCGCCGCGCGCCCGTCGGGGACCGAGGACATCTACAAGATCTATGCGGAGAGTTTTCTCGGCGAGGACCACCTGACCCGCATCGTTGAGGAGGCCCAGGCGATGGTGGACAGCACGCTGGCGCAACAGGGGACAACGCCCGGCGGCGCTTAGCCCAAAGCCCGCCGCATCTGGACGTCGCACAGCGCCACGCCTTCTTCCGGCGGCGCTTTCAACCCGAAAAGTCCTGCACCGTACAGACTCGCGCCGGAGCGCAGGTCATCCTATGCGGATGACGTTGCGCTGCGGCTGCGCGTCGGCGCCTGGCAATCCTGAGCGTTCCGATGCCGACTGAGCGAACCGTCTGGTCCACATGATCACAGAAAACAGAAGGTTTTATGCCATTCCTACCCGATGCCAATAACCCCACCCGCGATAGGCGCGCCGAATTCGGCCTCGCCGATGCCGCACGGGCCGAGCAACGCCAGCAGGACGCCGCACGTATCGATCCGGCGGCGAGCAAGTGGCGCTATCAGCCGGCCCCGCGCGTAGCGAAGGCCGCGAAGTAAAGAGCTGTAAAAGGGACGCTTTCCGCTGGCCTCGGCGCAGCCATCTGGCGAGCGTCGACGATCACGCTGTCCCTGGCAGGAAGGTATTTCAATGATTTTATTCTCGCGTGTTCTGCGCGGAGGCAACTCGCCTTCGCCATGGAACAGCACCGAGCCGGTCCGCGAGGAACTTTTTGGCGAGGAACGACTGGCGCAGCATGCGCACAGCCTTGCCCGAGCCCAGCTTGTCTCGAAACGCGCCTCGGCCCGCCCCGCGCTTGCGACGCGTCTGAAAGACAACGCACAGCACCTGTTGCTGGCGTACCAGGCAACCGTCGCCGCGGCCGCTCACGATGAAGCGATCACGCCGGCGGCCGAATGGCTGCTCGACAACTACTATCTGGTCGAAGAGCAGGTTCGGCAGATTCGCGACGACCTGCCGCGCAGCTACTACCGTCAGCTACCCAAACTCAGCAGCGGTCCGTTCGCCGGTTATCCGCGCGTGTTCGGTTTGGCCTGGGCGTTCGTCGCACATACGGATAGCCGCTTCGATCCCGACCTGCTGTGCCGCTTCGTACGCGACTATCAGACCGTGCAGCCGCTGACGATCGGCGAACTCTGGGCGGTGGCGATCACGCTGCGCATTGTGCTGATCGAAAATCTGCGCCGTCTCGCGGATCAGATCACCGCCGGCAGAACCGCGCGTCTGGACGCCGACGCAATGGCCGACCGCCTGCTCGGCGTCGGCGAGCATACGCCCGAGGCGGTGGCTGCGCTGGTTGCGCGCTATGGGCGTTCCGCCTTGCGCGACACGTTCGCGGTGCAACTGCTGCAGCGGCTGCACGACCAGGACCCGGATGTCACGCCGGCGGTCAATTGGCTGCACGAGCGGCTCGCCGCCCAGGACACCACGGCGGACCGCATCGTCGCGGCGGTGCATCAGCAGCAGGGCGCCGCGAGCTTGACCGTGCGCAACGTGATCACCAGCATGCGGCTGATCTCCGACGTCGACTGGACCGAACTGTTCGAACGGATCAGCCCCGTCGACGAGATCCTGCGCACGCACAGCGGTTTCGTCGAGATGGACTTCTCCACGCGCAATCTGTATCGCGGGGCGATCGAAGCCCTGGCGCGCGGTTCGTCGGTGAGCGAGACGGAGATCGCGCGCCGCGCGGTCTCCGCCGCCGGAGCCGGGCAGCGGCGCGCAGGCGACCCCGGCTATCACCTGCTGGCGGGCGGCCGCCCGGCACTTGAGGCGGCGCTCGGCTATCGTCCGCCGGCTGCCGAGTGGCTGCATCGGATTACGCGCCGCGCCGGCCTGGGCGGATACGTCGGCCGCATCGTGTTGCTGGCGGCGCTGCTGCTGGCAGGCGTGCTGGTCCTCGCGAGCGGTCTCGCGCCTCACACACGGTGGTTGATCTGGCTGGGCCTCGCAGGCGTGCTGCCCGCGCTGGACCTGGCGGTGGCGGTGGTCAATCGCGGTGTGATGCGGGATGTCGGCGCCATCGTGCTGCCGGGTCTCGCACTGCGCAACGGGATTCCCTCCACCTTGCGCACGGTGGTCGCCGTGCCCACGATGCTGACCACGACGGCCGCGCTGGCCGCGCAGATCGAGCGGCTGGAGATTCATCATCTGGCGAGCCCCGGAGGCGAGCTTTACTACGTGCTGCTATCCGACTGGACGGATTCCCCCACGGCTCAAACCGAGGGCGACAGCGGTCTGCTGGAGGCCGCGACCCAGGGCATTGCCCGGCTGAACCGTCTCTACCCGGGCGCAGCGGACGGCGAGCGCTTCCTCCTGCTGCACCGGCGCCGCACGTGGAACGACGAAGAGGCGCAGTGGATGGGCTGGGAGCGCAAGCGCGGCAAACTGCACGAGTTGAACCGCTTGCTGCGCGGTGCGCTGGATACCTCGTTCGTGGCCAGCGACGGTGTGCCGCTCGCGGTGCCGTCGCAGGTGCGCTACGTCATCACGCTCGACGCCGACACCCGCCTGCCGCGCGACACCGTGCGCCGTCTGATCGGCAAGATGGCGCATCCGCTCAATCGCGCGGTGTTCGATCCGGTGAGCCAGCGGATCGTCGAGGGCTATGGGGTGTTGCAACCGCGCGTGACGCCGTCGTTGCCGGTGGGCGCGGAGGGCTCGCTGTTTCAGCGTATCTCGTCGAGCCCGAGCGGCATCGATCCGTATGTGGCCGCGGTATCGGACGTCTATCAGGATCTCTTCGACGAGGGCTCGTACGCCGGCAAGGGCATCTACGACGTGGATGCCTTCGAGACCGCGTTGGCGGGCCGGGTGCCCGACAACACCCTGTTGAGCCACGATCTCTTCGAAGGGATTTTTGCGCGGGCCGGACTTGCTTCGGACATCGAAGTGGTCGAAGCGTTTCCAGCCCGTTACGACGTTTCCACGGCGCGCCAGCATCGCTGGGCGCGCGGCGACTGGCAATTGCTGCCGTGGCTCATGACGCTGCACCGGCGCGCCGACCTGACGCTGCATGCCACCGCCCGCTGGAAAATGCTGGACAACCTGCGTCGCACGCTCACTGCGCCCGCTGCATTCGTCGCGTTGCTGGTGGGCTGGACCTTGCCGTTTTCGGTCGCGCTGCTGTGGACGATCTTCGTGATGGCGACGATCGTGCTGCCGGTGCTGCTGCCGACCCTCAGCGCGCTGATCCCGCGCTGGCAGCGCCCTCACGTGAAGATGACCTTGAGCAGCCGCTTGCGCGTCTGGCTGGACGACCTGTGGCTCGCGCTCGGCAAATGCGGCATGTCGATTGCCTTTCTCGCCGAAGAAACCTGGTCGATGAGCGATGCGATCGCCTGCACGCTGTTTCGTGTGGTGGTCAGTCACCGCCATCTGCTCGAATGGACGACGGCCGCCGAAGCCGGTGCCCGCGAACGGCTGACGCTGGCTGCGACTTTCGTGCGCATGCGCGCCGGCGTGGCGCTTGCGCTGCTCGGCGCGGCAACCAGCGCGGTGGTGGCGTGGCGCTTCGGCCATCACGGCGCGTGGCTTGGGGTGCCGTTCGTGGCCGGCTGGCTCGCCTCGCCCGCGCTCGC
Source organism: Paraburkholderia phenazinium (assembly GCF_900142845.1). Lineage (NCBI taxonomy): Bacteria > Pseudomonadati > Pseudomonadota > Betaproteobacteria > Burkholderiales > Burkholderiaceae > Paraburkholderia > Paraburkholderia phenazinium. Next base: position 1,034,865 of record NZ_FSRU01000002.1, on the reverse strand, counting down.
TTACTGGTCGAGTCGCGCACCGCGGGCGGCCGGCGATCTGGTCGTCAGCCCTGAGAACGCCCAGCAACTGCGACACCATGCCCGTCGCACGTGGCGCTTCTTCGAGACCTTCGTCACGCCTGCCGACCAGATGCTGCCGCCGGACAATTTCCAGGAGGATCCGCGCCCGGTCGTCGCGCATCGGACCTCGCCGACCAACCTCGGGCTCTATCTGCTCGCCACCGTCAGCGCGCGCGAATTCGGCTGGGCCAGCACGCTGGACAGCGTGGCGCGGCTGGAGACGACGCTCGCCGCGATGCAGCGCCTCGCACGCTTTCGCGGCCATTTCTATAACTGGTACGACACCCAGGATTTGCGGCCGCTGGAGCCGAAGTACGTGTCGTCCGTCGATAGCGGCAATCTCGCCGGTCATCTGATTGCGCTGGGTAACGCCTGCCGCGCATGGGCGGCACAGTCCGCGCAAAGCCGTTGCAACGTGGCGTTGGCGGGCATCCGCGACAACCTGGGTTTGTTGTGCGACGCGCTGCGCGAGAGCCAGGGTCACGTCGATCGCACGCGCCTCGCGTTGCACGACGAGTTCGATCAGGCTGTGGCGGCACTGCGGGCCGCGCTTGTCGATGTGCCTGCCGACGAACCGCATGTGATTGCGGCAGCAGCAGTCGCGCCGGCGGCAGGCGGTTTCGGCGCGCAAGGCGTCGTCGTTACACCGGCATGGCCGGCCATCACGCTGCTTGCCGCCACGGTGGCTGATATTGCGCGTGCACTCGTCGATGAAGTCCGCCCGGATCAGAACCCTTCCGCCGACGACGTGCGGTTCTGGGTCGACGCGCTGGAGCAGGCAATCCACAGCCACAGCAAGGAACAATGCGGACAGGACGCGAACGCTGCGAACCATCCTGCGAGCTTGCGCGAGCGGCTGACGGTCCTGGCCGATACGGCGTTGACGATGGCCAATGCGATGGAATTCGGCTTTCTGCTGGACCCCGTGCGCAATCTGCTTTCGATTGGCTACGCGGTCGCCGATGGCCGGCTCGATCCGAGCAGCTACGACCTGCTGGCCTCGGAGGCAAGGCTCGCCAGCTTCGTAGCGATCGCCAAGGGCGATATCCCCGCGCGTCACTGGTTCCGCCTCGGCCGTATTGCGACGCCGGTGCCTGGCGGCGCCGCGCTGATTTCGTGGTCCGGTTCGATGTTCGAATACCTGATGCCGTCGCTGGTGATGCGTGCGCCGGCCAGCAGCCTGATTGCGCGAACCAACAGGCTCGTGGTGCACAGGCAGATGGGTTACGGTCGCGCGCTCGGCTTGCCGTGGGGCATCTCGGAGTCGGCCTATAACGCACGCGATCTTGAGTTTACCTATCAATACTCGAGCTTCGGCATTCCCGATCTCGGCCTGAAGCGCGGCCTTGGTCACGATGCGGTGATTGCCCCCTATGCGACCGCATTGGCCGCGATGGTGGATCCCGCTGCAGCCACCGATAACCTGAAGCGTCTCTGCGCGGCAGGCGCCTGCGGACGTTTCGGCTTTTACGAGGCGCTCGATTACACGCCCTCCCGGGTGCCCGAGGGGCAGACGGTGGCGGTGGTGCGAGCGTTCATGGCGCATCATCAGGGCATGACGATTGTCTCGATCGCCAACGCGCTGCTGGGCGGTTGCATCCGCGAATTCTTCCATGCCGAGCCGGCCATTCAGGCCACCGAACTGTTGTTGCAGGAGCGCATGCCGGGCAGGGTGGCGGTCGCCCATCTGCGGGTCGACGAGAACCGCACGACCGGACCGCTGCGCGGCGTCGAGCCGGCGGCGGCGCGGCGCCTGACCTCGGCCAGCGAGCCGTCGCCTGCCACCCATCTGCTCTGCAACGGCCGTTACGCGGTGATGATCACCTCGGCCGGCTCCGGTTACAGCCGCCGTGGCGATCTGGCGGTAACCCGCTGGCGCGAGGATGCGACCTGCGACGACTGGGGCAGCTACCTGTATCTGCGCGACGTCGAAAGCGGCGAGTTCTGGTCAGCCGCGTGGCAACCGACGGGCGTGGTGCCCGACAGCTACGAGGTGATCTTCACCGAGGATCGCGCCGAGTTCGTGCGGCGCGACGGCACGCTGACCACCTTGCTCGACGTGGTGGTGTCCGCCGAAGACGATGCCGAAGTGCGACGGGTCTCGGTGGCCAATTCGGGGCCACGGGCTCGGGTGATCGAGTTCACCTCCTATGCGGAGATCGTGCTGGCGCCGCCCGCCGCCGATCAGGCGCATCCGGCTTTCTCCAAACTCTTCGTCGAGACGGAGTATCTGGCACAGAGCGGGGTGATCCTCGCGACCCGGCGCCGCCGCGCGCCGGACGAACCCGAGGTGTGGGCTGCGCATCTGGCGGTGATCGAGGGCAAGACCGTCGGCGCGCTCGAAGTGGAAACGGACCGCGCGCGGTTTATCGGCCGTGGCCGTAGCGTGCGTTCGCCGCTAGGTCTCGCGGATGAGCGCGCGCTCGGCAACTCGGCAGGGGTCGTGCTCGACGCGGCTTTCGCGATGCGCCAGCGGTTGCGTATCGAACCGGGCGCGACGGCACGAGTGGCCTTCTGGACCATCGTCGCCGATTCGCGCGCACAACTGCTGGATCTGGTGGACAAGCATCGCGACGGCGCTTCGTTTGCGCGCGCGGCGATGCTCGCATGGACCCAGGCGCAGGTGCAGTTGCGCCACAACGGTGTGAGTGCCGATGAGGCAGGACTGTTCCAGCGCATGGCCAGTCACATGCTGTACAGCGACCCGTCGTTGCGGCCGGGTTCGCTCGCGCTGCAGCGGGGTGTCGCCGCGGTGGCGGCAGCGGGCGGCGTGGGCGCCGCGCCGCTCTGGGCGCATGGTGTGTCGGGCGATCTGCCGATCCTGCTGGTGCGCATCGACGATATCGAACACATGGCGCTGGTGCGGCAACTGGTGCATGCGCACGAGTACTGGCATATGAAGCGGCTGGCGGTGGATCTCGTCATCATCAACGAACGCGCCGCGTCGTATGTGCAGGATTTGCAGGCTGCGCTCGAAACGCTCGTGCGTTCCGGCGAGGCGCAACCGTCCCAGCAGGCGGGCGGCGCCGCGCGCGGCAGCATTTTTGTGCTGCGCGCCGACCTCATGTCCGCCGACGCGCGGGCGCTGTTTCCGGTTGCAGCGCGTGCCGTGCTGGCCGCGCGCAACGGGCGCCTGCTGGATCAGTTGCGGCGCCTCGTCAGCACGCCGCCGCCTGGCCAGCCGCGCGCGCGGCGTTTGCTGAGCGCGCTGCCGCTGCCCGCTGCCGTGAAAACCGCAGCGCCCGGTGCTGGGCTGGAGTGCTTCAACGGTCTGGGCGGCTTTGCGGACGACGGCCGCGAATACGTCACCATTCTCGCGGCCGGCCAATGCACGCCGATGCCGTGGGTCAACGTGATCGCCAATCCGGTTTGCGGCTTCCTGGTGTCGGCCGAGGGCAGCGGCTACACGTGGGCGTCGAACAGCCGCGAGCATCAATTGACACCATGGTCGAACGATCCGGTCGGCGATCCACCAGCCGAGGCGTTTTACGTGCGCGACGACGATACGGGCGCGCTGTGGGGACCGCAGGCCAACCCTGTGCGCGACAACGCTCCGGGTGCCGCGCCCTACATCGCGCGTCACGGCCAGGGGTACAGCCGCTTCACGCACACCGCGGAAGACATCGCGCTCGACCTGCTGCAATTCGTGCCGCTCGACGACCCGCTGAAGATTTCGCGTCTGACGCTGCGCAATCTGTCCGGACGCACGCGCCGGCTTTCGGTGACGGCGTACGTCGAATGGGCGCTGGGGGCGTCGCGCAGTACGGCAGCGCCTTACACCATCAGCGAAATCGACGTGCAGACGCGGGCCATGTTCGTCCGCAACGGCTGGGCCGAAGCGTATCGAGGGCGCGTGGCCTTTGCGGACCTGGGCGGCAAGCAGACCACCTGGAGCGCGGACCGGTGCGAGTTCATCGGCCGTAACGGCAGCTTGCACTATCCCGCCGGACTGGCCGCCGCCGATGACGACGCGCCATTGTCAGGCAAGGTCGGAGCGGGACTCGATCCGTGCGCGGCCTTGCAGACCACGCTCGAACTGGAACCGGGCGGCATCGCCGAAGTGGTGTTCGTGCTGGGCGAAGCGGCCTCGACCGAGGCCGCCCGGCAGTTGGTCGAGCGCTATCGCGACGCCGACCTCGACGCGGTACTCGCGGCGGTGACGGCGTTCTGGGACGACACGCTCGGCGCGGTCCAGGTCGTGACGCCCGATCGGACCATGGACCTGATGCTCAACCGCTGGTTGTTGTACCAGACGCTCGTGTGCCGGATCTGGGCGCGTGCGGGCTTTTATCAGGCCAGCGGCGCGTACGGGTTCCGCGATCAGTTGCAGGACGGCATGGCGCTCGTCGTGGCGCGTCCCGAACTGACACGCGAGCATCTGTTGCGGGCGGCCGCCCGGCAGTTTCCGGAGGGCGACGTGCAGCACTGGTGGCTGCCGCAAGGCGGCGCGGGCGTGCGCACCCACATTTCCGACGACCGCGCGTGGCTGGCCTATACGGTGGCGCACTATGTGGATGCGAGCGGCGACGCGGCGATTCTGGACGTCGACGTGCCGTTTCTCGACGGCCGTCCGCTGAGCGACGGCGAGCATGATGCCTACTTCGTGCCGGCCGTTTCAGAGAGCAGCGCGTCGCTCTTCGAGCATGGCGTGCGTGCGCTTGAGCAAAGCCTTGCGCTATTCGGCGAGCGCGGCCTGCCGTTGATGGGCACGGGCGACTGGAACGACGGCATGAACCGGGTGGGCGAGGCGGGCCGTGGCGAGAGCGTCTGGCTCGGCTGGTTGCTGTGCGCCACGCTGGCGGCATGGGCGCCGCTCGCGCGAGCGCGTGGCGACGGCGCGAGGGCCGAACGCTGGCTGCTGCGTGCCGAGGCGCTGCGCACAGCACTCGAAACGGCGGGATGGGACGGCGAATGGTACCGGCGCGCCTATTTCGACGACGGCACGCCGCTCGGATCCGCCTTGAGCGAGGAATGCAAAATCGACGCGATTGCCCAGTCGTGGAGCGTGTTGTCGGGCGTGGCGAATACTGCACGGGCCGCACAGGCGATGGCTGCGCTCGATACCCGGCTGATTCGCCGCGACGACGGCCTCGCGTTGCTGTTCACGCCGCCGTTCGATCGCTCGCCGCTCGATCCGGGGTACATCAAGGGTTATCCGCCGGGCATTCGCGAGAATGGCGGCCAGTACACGCATGCCGCCATGTGGTCGGTGCTGGCGCTGGCGCAAATGGGCGATGGCGATCGCGCCGCCGAACTGTTTGCGATGCTCAATCCGGTCAATCGCAGCCGCACGCGCAGCGGGGCGAACCGCTACAAGGTCGAACCTTATGTGGTCGCTGCCGACGTGTACTCGGTCGCGCCGCACGTCGGACGCGGCGGGTGGACCTGGTATACGGGTTCGGCGGGATGGATGTATCGCGCCGGAATCGAAGGTGTGCTCGGCATGCGCAAGCACGGCAATGCACTGTCGATCGACCCCTGTGTGCCGCGTGCCTGGCCCGGCTTTAGCGCCGTATTCCGCCATGGGGCTTCACGCTACGACATCGTCGTGAACAATCCGCATGGAGCAGGTCGGGGTGTGAGCGAGATGATCGTGGACGGTAGAGCGCTTGATGCTGGGGAGCACTCGGTGCAACTGGTGGACGACGGCGCGCATCACAGCGTCACGGTGACGCTCGGGCAGCCGGGCGGCTAGCGTTTCATGGCATGAGCGAGGGAGCGAGCGACGCCCATTCCGTCTGGCGTCGCTCGCTCCAAAACCTGGCGCGAGGTGCGAGGTGGATGCTCGTGATCAGTACTGGCCATGATCGGCGTGATAGTCGCCGTGATAATCGCCGCCATGATGATCGCCGTCGCCGACCGGGACCAGAATGCACGCGCTCAGGCTGACGATCAGCGACAGCGCGATCAGGATCCATACCCGTGGATGGTCTTTCATGTGAGTTCCCCTTTCTTTTGCAGAAGAGACGCGCTCGGGCTTGAAGTGACCAGAGCCGCTCTTCCAAAGGGTGCTCGCAGCGCCGCGGGAAGTCGGTACGGTTGCGTACCGGCAAGCAGGCCGTTTACCGGTGCCGTAGCCTGAGGTTACGTGGTGTTCTTCGCAGGATCTTTATCGCGTAACGCCGCGACATGCTGCTTCGCGGCCTCGTTGCCGTGAAACAGGCCGCGTAACGCAAGCGAGAGCGCCAGTTGGGTGTCGTGAGCGACCGCACCGCGGTCTTCATCGAAGTGCTTGACGGCGTTACGCAGATGCCGGGCGGCCTGCTCATGCAACTCGGCTGCGATGGCGTGATGCTGGGCGGCGCCGGCGTGGCTGTCGGCAGGGCCGTCCGCTGTCGGCACGGCAAGCGGTGCGCCCGCGTGATGTTTGAGCGCCTCGTTGGCGCGGTCGATGGCATGCAAGGTGTGACCGTGCGCCAGCATCGCCTGATGGGCGGCGTGGGCGAAGTCTTTACCGTCCTCGAAATGCCGCGACGCTTCGCGGTGCAATCGTCCCGCCTGCTCGTGATGCGATGCGGCCGCTTCCAGATGTTCCTTTTTGCTGTGCTTGGTGTTCATGGATGCTCCTGTGCGCTTGTCTGATCATTGCTGATGAGTGAGCGGAGCGCACCTGCACCGTTCGCGGCCGGAGGCATTCGCAATCGCGCGCTCTACTGGGTGCTGCGTTGAGCCTTCGATTCCTTGGCGCTGTCGTCGGTCGCGCGCAGCGCGGCGTTGGCGGTGACCAGCAATCCCGCATCGTGGTCGCGCAGGGCGGCGTCGACCGTTTCGAACGCTTTCTCCAGGGCTTTGCGCTCGGGTTTCGTCGCATTGCCGCTTTCCGAAACCGCTTCCGCTTCTTTTTTCAGGCGTTTGATGAGTTTCGCTGCACAGCGGCTGTCGAGCGTTCTCGCGACGACGAACAGGCCAATTTGCGTGGTCAAGGCCAGCAGGGTGGCTTCGGTTGTTTCATTCGAGTCGCCGGCATCTTCAGCGTACGGTTTCTTGCTCATCAGGGTGCTCCAGGGTGGGTTGGGCCGCGGGGGAGCAATCAAGCCCACGCAAGGCGGTGACGCTTGCTTGAAAGTAACACTAAACGGGGCCGTTGGCGACTGTTCGCTTCGAACGCCTGCAAAACCCTTGCCCGATGCCGCTTACGTCCCGGCAAGCTCCGCAAGATAGCGCCACGGATAGATGCCGCGCGCGTGGCCGTCGCTGAAGACGAGCTGCACGCCATAACCCATCGGCTGCACGTCCGTCAGGGTCAGGTCGGGCGACGCCTGCACCGTGCCGCCGTCGAGCCGGACGCGGCGGCATTCGGCACACGCACAGGCGCGCCGCAACTGAGCATGCGCGATCTGCTGCTGTCGGCCATCGGACCATTGCAGCGTCAGCGTACGCGCGACGGCGTCCGTGGCGATCTGCTGCGGCGCGTTCATGCGGCTGCGCCTTCGATCTGCTGCAAGGCGATCCGGACGGCCTTGCGCACATCGGGGTCGCGATCCTGCAGGGCCTCGCGCAGCGCGGGCAGCGTCTGCGGATCGCGCAGTTCGCCGAGCGCCAGCGCGGCTTCCTTGCGCAGGTTGCTGACCGTGTGCGTGAGCAGGGCGGCGACCGCAGGCGCGGCGCTGACGTCGCCGGTCTGGCCGAGCGCGCGCACCGCACGCAGGCGGACCTGCCAGTAGTCGTCGCCGAGCGCTGCGATCAGCGGATCGCGAGCGGTGGATGCGCGCAGCTTGCCAAGTGTCGTGGCAGCTTCTTCGCGGACCTGCCAGGCGGTGTCGCGCAATGCGTCGAGTAGCGCGGCGGTGACCACGGCATCCGTGGCGGGCGCAAAGCCCAGTGCGCCGACGGCGGCGCGGCGCACGTCCGTGTCGGCATCGTGGGTGGCGAGAGCGGCGAGCGGCGTCAAGGCGTTTGAGTCCTTCAACCAGCCGAGCACGCCGACTGCTTCCAGCCGGACGGCGGAGGTGACATCCGCGAGCGCGTGCAGAGCCGGGTCGAAGGCCGCGCCAAAGCGCAGTTCACGCAGCCCTCGCAGGGCCGCGGCCCGCACGAATGGCTCGGGGTGTTCGACCCAGCCTCTTAGTACTACGCCCGATGCAGGATCCTTCAATTCGGTGAGACTTTGCGCAGCGGCGGCACGCACTGCTTCGTCCGTATCGAGCAACGCACTGCACAGGGCTTCGACAGTTTCTTCCTGTTCCCACGACGCCAACACGCGCGCTGCTTCGAGCCGCACTTCCGGTGCGGGATCGTTACGCAAGGCGCTAACCAGCGCGGGGACCAGTTCGATGTCTTCGAGATCCGCGATGTCGAGTAGCGCGATGCGGCGCACGGCGGCGTCGTCATCGGCAAGACGCGCGAGTAGCGCGGCACTCTCCGGGTCAAGTGCGTCGAGGTGAAGAGCGGTGATGGACGGCACGGTCATGAGTTAGGGAATCGGACAGAGGAGTTGATCTGGGCGTCGGGGCTATATATAAGCCCGTCGGCGGTGCGCTCGCCATGCCGGGGTTCGATTAGGATTCCGAGGCAAGCACGCAAGCACGCAAGCCGCCGCATGACAACGCGCCTGGCCTAGCGCAGCAGGTAAGGAATCTCCACCTTGACTGCGCCGGTTGGGCAATCGCGCTCGCAGGGCATGCAGTACCAGCATTCGTCGAACTGCATATAGGCTTTGCCCTTGCTCAGATCGATGGCGAGCAGGTCGAGCGGGCAGACGTCGACGCAAACCGTGCAGCCCTTGTCGGCGATGCAAAGGTCTTCGTCGATCGTCACCGGGGCGCTGCTGCGCTGAAGAATGTCGTGCGGGGTATAGGACATGGCGGTCTCTGTCAGGTCGTGGCGGCGAGCGCGGCGGACTCGCGGATGCGGAGTTTCTGGTAAGCGCTGCGTTCATCATCGGCAAGCGGCACGACATAAGGCTCGACGGCGCGCTTCTCGCTCGTCATGCGGCCATGCTCGTCCTTGCGCAGATGCGTGTGGCAGAACCACTGCGCGTCGTCGCGCTGCGGATAGTCGACGCGATGGTGATACAGCCCCCAGCGGCTTTCGGTGCGAAACAGCGAGGCGCGTGCCGCCATTTCCGCGCAATCGCGGATCGCGCGCACTTCGGCCGCGCGCATCAGCTCATGCGGATTGAGCGCGCGGATCGAGTCGATGTCCTCGGCGATCTCTGCAAAGCGTTGCAGGCCGATCTCCATCTTGCGCGTCACCTTGGGCGGCTGCAGATAGTCGTTCACCATGCGCCGCAGCTTGTATTCGACCTGCGAAGGCGCGTGTCCATGCTCGCGTTCGAGCGGCGCATAGACGCGCGCACGTTCGGCGGCCACCTGCTGTTCGTCCACCGGCGCATGCTCGCGACCGGCCACATAGTCCGCGGCATTCTGGCCGGCGAACCAGCCATAGGTGAAGGCGCCCAGCATGTAGTTATGCGGTACCGCCGCCATGTCGCCCGCTGCGTACAGTCCCGGCACCGTGGTTTCGGCGCGCGCGTTGACATAGACGCCGGAGGCGCTGTGCCCGCTGCAAAAGCCGATCTCCGAGATATGCATTTCTACCATCTGCTGACGGTAATCGGTGCCGCGCCCCGCATGAAAGCGGCCGCGGCTCGGCCGTTCGTTGGTGTGCAGGATCTGCTCGATGGTCTGGATCGTTTCCTCGGCGAGATGGTCGAGCTTCAGGAACACCGGGCCATTGCCGCTTTGCAGTTCCTGATAGAACTCCCACATCATCTGACCGCTCCAGTAATCGCATTCGATGAAGCGTTCGCCTTTGCCGTTGGCCGTAAAACCGCCCAGCGGTCCGGTGACGTAGGCGCAGGCGGGTCCGTTGTAGTCCTTGATCAGCGGGTTGATCTGGAAGCACTCGAGGTTCGCGAGCGCGGCGCCCGCGTGATAGGCCATGGCGTAGCCGTCGCCGGCATTGGTGGGGTTTTCGTAGGTGCCCATCAGATAGCCCGACGAGGGCAGGCCGAGGCGTCCCGCCGCGCCACAGCAGAGAATCACCGCTTTGGCGCGCACCACGTAGAAATCCGCCGTGCGGCAGTCGAAACCGAGCACGCCGCAGACGCGCCCTTGCGCATCCGTCAACAGGCGCGTGGCGACAATGCGGTTGGTCAGCGCAATGCGCGCGCGCTTCAACTGGCGGTACAGCACCTTCTTGATGTCGTGACCCTCGGGCATCGGCAGCACGTAAGAGCCCATGTGATGCACTTTCTTGACCGCATAGTCGCCGGTGCCGTCCTTCTCGAACTTCACGCCCCAGCGGTCGAGCTGCTCGATCGTCGTGAAGCTGTGCTTCGCGTAGGCGTAGACGGCTTCCTGATCGACGATGCCGTCGTTGGCGATGGTGATTTCGCGCGTGTACTGTTCGGGCGTCGCATGGCCCGGAATCACCGCGTTGTTCAGTCCATCCATGCCCATCGAAATCGCGCCGCTGCGCTTGACGTTGGCCTTTTCCAGCACCAGTACCTTCAGCTCGGGATTGCGTTCCTTCGCCTTGATGGCCGCCATCGGTCCGGCCGTGCCGCCGCCCACCACCACAATGTCGTATTCCAGAACATGCGTATTCATGATGCTTTCCTCGCGTTGCGGCGCGGCTTGCGACGATCGGTGCGCAGCCGGTATTGGAACGCGTCGCCGCGGAAGTAGAGATATTCGTAATCGATGGGGGCGCCCGCCGTATCGTGCGTGAGACGCTCGATGCGCAGCACCGGGCTGCCTTCCTGCACCGGCAGGGCCGCTGCGATCTCGTCGTCGGCGAGAATGGCGTCGATGGCGACGTCGGCATGGCCGAGCGACACGCCGCAGTCGTTCTCCAGGATCAGAAAGATGTCGCGCGTGGCGAGGTCCGCATTGCCGAGGCGTTTGCCGAACACTTCGGGCAGCCAGGTGATTTCGAGCGAAACGGCCTCGCGATTGAGCAGCCGCACCCGATGGATTTCGGCCACCGGCGCGCCTTCAGGCAAGTTGAGTTTGGCGGCGACATGGCGGCTCGCCTCGACGATCCGGAAACTGCGCAACTGGTTGACGATTTCGTAGCCCATCGACGACATGGCTTCGCCGAAACCCTGCAGCGAGGTGACGTTCTGAAAGGCCTTCGGTTTGGAGACGAAGGTGCCCTTGCCGTGCAGCTTGAACAGCAGCCCCTCTTTCTGGAGATCGCCGAGCGCCTGACGCACGGTGATGCGGCTCACGCCGAACAGGGCGCACAGTTCGTGTTCCGAGGGCATCTGGCTGTGCGGCGCGTAGGTGCCGTCGAGAATCCGGCCGCGCAGCGTGTCCTTGATCTGCGCGTACAGCGGCTGCGTTGAGAGCGGCACGAGATTGGTTTGGGGCATGAGCAACTTGTTATGACAAGATGGAAACGCAGTGTAGTCAGCGGCCCGGTGGCGTCAAACGAAGCATTTGCGATATCTATTGATGGTTTTGCTGATAAGCGCGGAATGTCTGCGATAGCGCTTGAATGGACGCCCGAGCGAACATGCAAACCATAAATGTCGGATTCGAATAACCATATACAAATCGAATAATTCTCAAGCTTGTTTCGGACCGTTACGCTCTGCGTTGAATCTGTCCGCGAGGACGTGTGCCGGCCTGACGGAGCGAGCTACCACCGTGTCTACCCAATCTGAAACGATCCCCTCGAGCAGTGCGCGAGTGGGCCGATCCACGCCGCGGCGTCCCGTGTCGCGACGGGTTGTGATCGCCGGCCTTGCCGCGTCGGCATGGCTGGGCGGCGCGGCGCTCACGCAGTGGTGGCCCAATCTCGACGACTGGCCGTATACGAACGAGCTCGTCGCACTCAAGCTCGCGCTGGCGGCGCTTGCCGCGTTGCTCGGCATTGCCGGCTGGCGCAAGCAGCGCACGAGCGACACGGCCACGCCGTCGCGCATCGACCGCTGGCTCGGCGCGATGCCGTGGCTGCTCGCGCTGGCGCTCGGCGTGACGGTGTGGGAGGCGCTGACTGCCAAGCTCGAATGGTTGCCGCGGCCGTTCTTCGCGCCACCCCAGGCGCTGATCGCCGTATACGTCGAGGACTTTCCGCGTCTCGGCTCGAGCGTCGTGCATTCGCTGGGCCTGCTGGCGTATGGCTACATTCTGGGCGCCGTGACGGGCTTCGTGATCGGCGTGAGCATCGGCTGGTCGCGCGCGGTCAGTTACTGGCTGCATCCGGTGCTGCGGCTGCTTGGGCCGCTGCCGCCTACCGCATGGTTGCCGCTCGCATTCTTTTTCTTTCCCTCCAGCTTCAGCGCGAGCGTGTTCCTGATCGCGCTGGCGACGGCATTCCCGGTGGCGGTGCTGACGTGGTCCGGCGTTGCCGGCGTGAATGCCGCCTACTACGACATCGCCCGCACGCTCGGCGCACGGCCGAGCTTCCTGATCCTGCGAGTCGCGATACCGGCTGCGCTGCCGTCGGTGTTTGTGGGCCTGTTCATGGGACTCGGCGTGTCGTTCTCGGTCCTGATCGTGGCGGAGATGATGGGCGTGAAGGCGGGGCTCGGCTGGTATCTGCAATGGGCCCAGGGTTGGGCCGCGTATTCGAACATGTATGCGGCGCTGCTGGTCATGGCATTGATGTGCTCGGGCCTGATTACGCTGCTGTTCCGCTTCCGTGACCGCTTGCTCGCGTGGCAGAAAGGATTGCTCAAATGGTAGTCGTACCTGCAGTGAGCGCCGCCTCGGCGTCTACGCCACGAGGCGGCGCGCGCATCGACGTGCGTAACGTCAGTCATCAATTCAGCTTTCAGGGCGCGGCGTTGCCGGTGCTGCAGGACGTCGATTTCACGGTCGAGCCGGGCGAGTTCGTCGCCCTGCTGGGACCGAGCGGCTGCGGCAAGTCGACCTTGCTGCGACTCGTCGCGGGCCTCGATGCGCCCGTACAGGGCAGCGTGCAAGCAGACGGCGCCGCGATCGCTGGGCCTGACCCGTCGCGCGTGGTGGTGTTCCAGGACCCGACGCTGTTTCCATGGCGCACGGTGCGCGCCAACGTTGGGCTCGGCCCGCAGGCGCAGCGTCATAAGCGTCACTGGTGGACGAGGGCGGAACCCGACAGCACCACTCGACGTATCGACGCCGCCCTGCAACTGGTGGGCCTGAGCGAGTTTGCCGACGCCTTCCCGCATCAGTTGTCCGGCGGCATGGCGCAGCGCGTTGCGCTGGCGCGCGCGCTCGTCAACGATCCCGCCTTGCTGGTGCTGGACGAACCGTTCGGCAAGCTGGATTCGCTCACGCGCATCCGCATGCAGGGCGAACTCGTGCGCCTGTGGCAAGACGCGCGGTTTTCGGTCCTGCTCGTCACGCACGACGTGGAGGAGGCCCTGTTTCTCGCGAATCGCGTGATTGTGTTCAGCGAGCGTCCTGCGCGGATCGTCGCCGAGGTGCATAACGACGCGCCGTATCCACGGCATCGGGACGATCCGAAGCTGGTCGCGTTGCGCCGCGAGGTGCTCGCGCAACTCGGGCTCGAGGCTTGACGCCTAACGCTTGATTCGACTGCCGCCATCCGGGCTGCCTGACCACGCAGTACAAAACCAATAACGACTTGAGGAAACCGCACACCATGACATCCTTCGACGACACTTCTCCCGCCAGCCTGTCGCGCCGCGCCTGGTTGCGCAAGACCGCCTGGAGCGCGGGCGCGGCGGCGCTGGGCGGCGCATCGCTTGGCCTGTCCAGCTCGCTCGCCTTCGCGGACGGCCCGCTCACGCCGCTCAAGCTTTCGTGGAATGCGGGCGCGATCTGTACCGCGCCGGTACCGGTGGCGGTCAAGCAGGGCTTTTTCAAGCAGCGCGGCCTGGAGGTGGAGTTGATCAACTTCGCCGGCTCGACCGACCAGTTGCTCGAAGCCATCGCGACCGGCAAGTCGGACGCGGGCGTCGGCATGGCGCTGCGCTGGATCAAGCCGCTGGAGCAGGGCTTCGACGTGAAGCTGACCGCGGGCATCCACGGCGGCTGCATGCGCCTGCTCGCCACGCGCACGTCGGGGATCGTCGACTTGCCGGGTCTCAAGGGACACACGATCGGCGTCAGCGATATGGCCAGCCCCACCAAGAACTTCTTTGCGATCACGCTCAAGAAGCTGGGTATCGATCCGGACAGCCAGGTGCAATGGCGTCAGTATCCGGCGAACCTGCTCGGCGAAGCGCTGAAGAAGGGCGAGGTGCAGGCGATTGCGGATGGCGACCCGATCATCTGGAGCATCCGCGAATCGGATCACCTGGTAGAGGTATCGAACAACCTGTGCGGCGAATACCAGAACCGCGTGTGCTGCGTGCTCGGCGTACGAGGGACGCTGGTGCGCAAGGATCGCGCGACGGCGCAGGCCCTGACCCAGGCCTTGCTCGACGCCACCGAGTGGACCGCCAATCATCCGGCCGATGCGGCGGCGATTTTTGCCGAGCACGCGCCGCAGGCGGATGTCGCGCAACTGACGGCGATGCTGAAGAGCCACACGGATCACCATCATCCGGTGGGCGATGCGTTCAAGAAGGAAATCGCGCTCTATGCGGATGATCTGAAAACCGTGGGCGTGTTGAACAACAGCACGGATTCGACCCACTTCGCGAACCGGGTGTTTGCGGACGTGCTGGTTTAGGCGGGTTTGGGCTGCGGCAGGCGGGCGGCGACCGGTTCGGCCGTCACCGCCCGTGCAGTCATGGGCCCGCACCGCCCGGCGTGGGTACTGCGTAACAGTTAGCGTCTGGGGCCTTTCATCGCTTCGGCTTCCATTGCGGCGGTTCGTTCTTCGCTCGCCTCAATGGGTTCCATGGCTTCGTCGATCGAAGCGGCCGCGCGTTCGGTGGCCGCTTCCGTTTCGTCGGCGACGGAACCCGATTCCTCTTCGTCGTTACCCGGCGGCTCCAGCATGTCTCTTAGCATGGCTGATAACTCCGGTGTGTCCCACGGCGCGCCATGCTGTTTTTTCTGCTTGATATAGTGCCTGACTTCGGCGTCCTGCTCAGGCGTCAAGGGGAGTCCACGAAACGTGTTCTGGGGGGTAGCGTCGACCATGATGCTGCTCCTTGCTTGTCGTATCCCAAGTGTATTCCCATTGCGAGCGGAATCCGTGACTATCGGGTTTGCGCCGGCCGTCCGCGCCGCGATCGGGACAGCTCGCGTCCCGCGGGTCTTTTCAACTTTCTATTTCGCTGGCTTTAGAAATCCGGGTGCGATATTTATAGGGGCGCATTGAGTCTGCACCATCTATTTCATTCGCCGAATCCCGTGATCAAAATTCCCTTGTCCGATGACGCATGGATGCACGTCGAGCATCTGTTTCGCGAGCCTCAGTCACCGCGTGGGAGACCTCGCCGCGCGCCGCGCGAGATTCTCGATGCCATTCTCTGGATCCAGCAGAGCGGCGAAAAATGGCACCGTCTTCCCGCCAGTTTCCCGCCGCAGCAGACCTGCTACGCCCGCTACATCGCGTGGCGCCGTTCGGGCGCACTAGAGCGGGCGATCGAGCTTCTCGGCACCCGCCAGTGCGGCGACGGGCGAGCGTAACGCACGTAACGTGCGCGACGTAACAGCGCCCTCTGGCGCGTCCTTCGACGCGCTCGACCCGTCCCCGGTCATGCCCCTGCGAGAACGCTAAGCCCCTGTTCGGAAAAGGCTTTGGGCGATCGACGAACCCTGTGATCCGGCCGCCCGACACACTGGCACGCAATTCGCTTTCAGACGTCTGTTTGGCATTGTGAGAAGGCAGA
Organism: Paraburkholderia phenazinium; assembly: GCF_900142845.1. Lineage (NCBI taxonomy): Bacteria > Pseudomonadati > Pseudomonadota > Betaproteobacteria > Burkholderiales > Burkholderiaceae > Paraburkholderia > Paraburkholderia phenazinium. Next base: position 1,019,117 of record NZ_FSRU01000002.1, on the reverse strand, counting down.
CCCATGCAGGCTAATCAGATCTGGAACCAGCCGGAGCGTCAGCGCAATGGCGTCTTTGCAATCGCAGTCTTAGGTGAGCAGAAGAGTCAGATGACCGATGGACACATAGGCGACGGTCTGGGCGATCGCATCTCTCAAGGGCTGCACGCAGGCGAGTTTCATGTGATGTTCCAGGGTGTCTATCAGGTCGGCACGGGACGCTTGTCGCGGGCCGAAGCGCAGGTGCGCTGGATGCATCCGCAGTATGGGCTGTTGCTGCCCGGCGTTTTTATGCCGCAACTCGAGCAGTCCGAGGTGGCGTATCACATGAGTGTCTTCGTGGTTGAGCGCGCGTGTCACGAGTTGAGTGTGTGCCTTGGGCAAGGACTGGAGCCGTGCCCTGTGTCGATCGGCGTGTGTCCCTCTGTGGCGATGTCCGAGGGTTTCGCGCGGGACGTCCGGGAGATCGCGCAGTCTTATGGCGTTGCACCGAATCTGCTCGAGCTGGAGCTACCTGAAAGCGAGGATGCGGCGCGCGTGCTGTCGGTTCGCTCGCTCACCGAGGGTCTCAGGGATCTGGGCGTGGGGATGTCGTATGGCGAGTTCGGCGCGGGACAGGCCTCGCTCGCCGGCCTGGGGACGCTTCATATCGACACGGTCAAGCTGGCGCGCGAACTGTTGGCGGCCGTACCCGGCGATCCGCGTTCGTGCAAGGTTGTCGAAGGCTTGCTGGCGTTGTTTGAGGCATTGGATGTGAGGGTGGTGGTGAGCGGAGTCGAGACCGGGGAGCAGGCGCAGTGGCTGCGGCAGTGGCACGGGGTGCTGGCGCAGGGGAGTTTCTATTCGCGGGCGGTGCGGACGTTAGGTGGCTTACTGGGGTGACGCCACCGCGTCGAGAGTCGTTCCCGTCTCTATCTGTTACGGACGGCGTTACGTAACGGGGCAGTGCAATTTTCGCGTGATCAGGCGTGGTTCGGCCACACGGTAGACGTGTGTGGGTGGCGTGCGTCGTTTTAAAAGGCCTTTTGAAGCGCGGAACTCGCTTTGTGCAGAAGCGAGGTGCCTGGCACACTTGCTGCTTTGAAAATGGCGCGCTGCACCATGGGTTATAAAAAGAAGGACTACGAACGATTGTCCTACGGCAACGTGCCACGACGCACTCGACATTAGAAAAATGCTCAGAAAACTGCCTGCACAACAACCACAGTTATCACCCGGGGCGATTGCGCTAGGCGTGGCCTTAGTCTTCTCCGCCTCGGCACACGCAGTGGACCCGGCCCTCAACGCACTCGGTCAGGCTGGCGGTCTGGTCATTCCGTACGGCTTCACGTTGCCGTCCGGTGTCGGGGAAGTGCAGTACAACGACTACCTCGATCCCCGCTATGGGAAAGAGGCAACGGGCTCGCAGATCTACTGGGGGGCGTTTGGCCTGTTTCCCTATGTGGAGGTGTCGGGCGGCCTCGCGAATTACCCGGGCAATGTGCCGGCGCCGTTTACCGGCGCCGATCACTTCATCTTTCGTCACCTGATGGCCGACGTCAAAGTCGAGGTGCCGCAGTTTTTCCAGTACCAGCCGGATATTGCCTTCGGCGTGACGGACGTGGGCGGGCAGTCGCATTTCTTTCGTTCGAAGTACGGCGTGGTATCGCAGGCATTCGGGCCGGCCACACTGACGGTGGGGTACGGGCAAGGCGATCGCCTGGACGGGGTGTTTGGCGGCGCGCAGTTGGCCCTCTGGAATACGGGGCTGTCGCTGCTGGCCGAAGACGATGCGAAGACGCCTTATGCGGGCGTTCGCTACCAGTCCCCGGCAATCAGTTGGCTCGCCGACGCGAGCTTCGTGGGTACCTTGATGGGATCGGTGCGGAAGACGGACGGCGTGTCGCCGCGTGCGTCCGTTTCGATTGGCGTGCAGATTCCGTTGGGCAAGCGGTTCAGTCCGCAGCGTTGTGCGGACCCGCTGTGCAAGGACAATTCAAGCGGTGCGGCGGCGACTGCAAGCGATGGGAGCGACGTGCACGCCATCGCGCTGCGCAACCTGCCGCCGGTCTACATGACGAGCACGGACGCCGTCGACGTTGCCGACGGCAAGGGCCTCGCAGGCGCAGCGATTACCTATGTGCCCGCGCTGCAGTCTTACGCCTCGGTGGTGGTCAGCGAGGCGCCGCCCGCGGTGCCGGGCGCGGCTGCGCCGGCCGTACCGCAAGCGCTGGATACGTCCGCGCTGGAGAGCATTGCGCACCAACTGGTGGGTGCTGGACTCGAGCGTGTTCGGGTCGGCGTCAGCGGGCGCGATCTGATCGTCGAATACGAAAACCACCGCTATAACCAGAACGAAGCGGACGCGCTCGGCATTGTGCTGGGCGTCGCAAGCGTCAACGCGCCGCACGGCATCGAGCGGATTCGCGCGGTGATCAAGAAGGCGGACCTGCCGATTGCGGAAGTCAGCGTCGATCGCGAAGCGTACGCGCAATTCATGGCGGGTGGTGCCTCCGGCCTTGCCGGCGGATCGTTGACGATGCACTTACGTCCCACCTACGACGCCGATTCGATCGCCTGGTACGGCGATGAGCGAAGCCATGGCCTCTCGCGCATCCAGATCAAGCCGGTGACAAGCTACCTGTACGGCACCGAGTACGGCAATTTCGACTTTTCGCTCGGCGCAGCCATCGAAGGCTTCGTACCGCTTTGGCGCGGCGCGGAACTGTACGGCAGTTATATCGCACCGGTCTACAACACGAAGAACATGGACGACGGCCGCGTCTTTAGCGAATACCGCCTGCGCGGCGGCTTGTCGAGCGCAGCGCTGGCCCAGAGCTTCTGGATCATGCCGCAAGTGTTCAACGTCGCGGCGGTGGGGAAATTCGATTACGACTACCTCGGCATCGAGAACGAGACCACCGTCTTCGTCCCCGGACGGCCTGACCTGGTGCGCTTGCAGCTCGCCTATCTGCATCAGGAGCCGGGCCACGAGGCGTTGCCGAACGAGAAGAATGCGGTGCTGACGTACCGGTGGGTTCAGCCTGCCTGGAATATGTGGGTCGAGGCGGGCGTCGCGCGGTATGTCGACGGCGACAAGGGACCGTTGATCACGCTGACGCGCTGGTTCGACGACGTGTCGGTGAGCGTGTCGGCCGAGCATAGCGGCGAAGGCAGCTTCGTCGGCGCGGCCATCAGCTTCCCGCTTACGCCGCGCCAGGGCATGAAGCCGGGCATCACCCAGCTGGATGGAACGGGGCAGTTTGCGCTCGACTTCCGCACGCGTGTCAATTCGCGGAACTATCTGAATACCGTCGCGGCGGAGAACGTCGATTTCCCGTATAGCACGCAAGAAAATGTCCTGAACGAGGGCCGCTTTAGCGCGGAGTACTTCGCCACGCAGCTCTACAGGATGCGCGACGCCTATGTGCGTTACGCGCGGCCTGACGATGAAGCGCCGCTGCCACAGCCACAACCCCATGCGCAGACGCTCGATCCGACGATATCCGCGGCGCGCGAGCCGGCTGCCTGCGATACCCGTTCACAAGGTGTAAGCGAGGGACAGGCACATCCGCCTGTCAATTGTCAGTGACGTCCTCCAGGAGAAAATCGATGAAGCTTCTTAATACAGCCTCGCTGCGCAGCTTGCAGCTGGGATCCGTTGCGCTCGCAACCAGTGCGCTGATGGCGTGTGGCGGCGGTGGCGGGTTGGCGACGGGTACCGTTAGCGGCACCGCGGCGGTCGGCGCCGCACTGGCCAATGCGTCCATCCAGCTGACTTGCAAGAACGGCTCGGGCAGCACCACGGCCAATGCCAACGGCGCGTATACGGCCTCGTTCAAGTTTGACGGCCCGTGTTCGATCACTGCCACGAACGGCTCGATCACCATCAATTCGTTTGCCTCCGGTTCGGGAACGTTCAATGTGACGCCGCTGACGCAGTTGCTGTTGAGCTATCTGGCCGGCGAACTGGGCACCACGGTGGACGGCCTGATCGCCGGCATTGCCACGAACGCGACGTACCAGAACGCGGTGACCAACAGCACGCTGATCGCCAACGCCGAGAACGGTGTCGCGAAGCTGCTGCAGAGCATGTACGGCGTGACGCTTTCGACGAACGCGTTTCTGACGACTTCGTTTACGCCAGGACAGCCTGGCGCGGATGCGGATCTGGACGCGCTGCTGGCAGCAGGGGCGATCGGCAGCAATGGTCAGCCGTCGACGGCGCTGGTTAACGCTGCCATTGCCGCGGGGGCTGCAGTGGGCAATCCATCGAGCAGCGGATCCAGCGGAACAGGGGCCGCGACTGGCGGTACCGGCGGGACGAGCGGCACCTAGCCTCATTCGGGCAACGCGGGCCGGTCTTTAGGGGAATGGCGGGCGTCGTGCCGCGGCCAGGCGTTCACTCGCCTGTACGCGATGTGCGGCGCCTGCGGCGAGCGTGTTTTCGGTGTTCCTATTGTGCGTAACACCATAGGCCACGCTACGTAACATCCTGGCTTCCCGAGGCTTGACCCGCAGTCATTTGCGCGTGCCGAGAGGTCCCTGGAAAAGCGGAAATACTTGTTTGGAAAGGCTTTTTTGTTGCGCCGCGAAAAAGCTCCGCGTCGAGGGCCCGATTGGCACGGGATGTGCAATGACGTTGCGCAGACGGGAAGCACTATAAACACGGGGAAGCGTGATCATGGATCTCAAAGACCAAAGCGTGATTGACGGCGACGTCATGGATGCGCCATGGAGTAGCGCCGAAGCGACGGCATACGCTCCGGCGGTAGACGATGGACAGCCCGCATCCACTGAACTCGACACCGACGTCTGTGCCGTGATCCTTGCCGGCGGATCGGGTACCCGCCTGTGGCCGTTGTCCCGTGAACAGTACCCGAAGCAGTTAATCGGACTGCTAAAGACCGAGTCCCTTCTGCAACAAACGGTCTCCCACATCGAGGGGCTCGACACCGGTTTTCCGGCTGCGAAGCGCATGCTGGTGGTATGCGGAGAAGCGCAGCGTTTCATCACCGCCCATCAGTTGCGCGATGTGGGCGTGGCGGCGCAAATCGTCCTTGAACCGGCGCGCCGCGATACCGCTGCGGCGCTGACGGCAGCAGCGCTCATGCTCAGGCACGAGGGGCGCGATTCGATCATGGTGGTGATGCCGGCCGATCACGCCGTGGGCGACGCAGCCGCGTTTCGTCGTGCGCTAAGCGCGGCGACCCACTATGCGGCGCAAGGCAGCATCGCGACGCTGGGCGTAGTGCCGACGCATGCCGAGACCGCTTACGGCTACCTGAAGATCGGCGAGCCCATGAGCGCGTTCGGTGGTTTCAGGCTCGGCGGCTTTGTCGAAAAGCCGGGCATCGAACTGGCGCAACGCTATGTGGCGAGCGGCACGCATTGGTGGAACAGCGGCATCTATGTTGTCCGGGCAACCACCTGGCTCGCTGCGATCGGTGAACTCCAGCCTGCCATCTTCGCTGCGTGCACGCAGGCAGTCGAAGGCCTGACCATGGATGGCGAGTTTTGCCGGCTCGACCCGCTTGCCTTCGCCGCCTCGCCGGCCGATTCGATTGACTACGCCGTCATGGAAAAGATCGGCAATCTGAAGAACGATGTGCCCACCGTTGTGATTCCGCTCGATGCCGGCTGGTCCGATGTCGGCTCGTGGGATGCGGTGGCGAATGCGCTGCCCAAAGACGCAGCCGGCAACGGGACCCGTGGTCAGGTGGTGATGGAGCGCGCGGCATCGACGTTCGTTCATGCCGAAGGGCGGCTCGTGGCCTGTGTGGGGACGCGCGATCTGGTGGTGGTCGAAACCGCGGACGCTGTGCTGGTGGTGGCGAGAGACGCCGTGCAGCACGTCAAGGGTCTCGTTGCGCAACTGAAGGCGAAGCAATGTCCGGAGGCCGACACGCATCGCAAGGTCCATCGGCCGTGGGGCACGTATGAGTCGGTGGATAACGGCGAGCGCTATCAGGTCAAACGGATCGTCGTTCGTCCAGGCGCCTCGCTGTCCCTGCAAATGCATCATCACCGCGCGGAACACTGGATCGTCGTGCGCGGGACAGCGCTCGTCACGCGCGGTGAAGAGACGTTCCTGTTGAGCGAGAACGAATCCACCTACATCCCGCTTGGCGTCAGGCATCGACTGGTCAACCCGGGGAAGCTGTCGCTCGAGCTGATCGAAATTCAGTCGGGTTCCTATCTGGGCGAAGACGACATCCAACGTTTCGAAGATCACTACGGCCGTTCATAGCATCCCGCTGGCTTGTTCTTTGCTTAATAGTGCGGTGGACCTGGCGGCACACCGTTGCAGCAACACGCAAGATAGCGCTGAAGCCCACGCCAGAGGGTGTTCCCAGTGGTTCTTCCAGGCGTAGTGGACGATGCGGTGGAACGTGACGCGTCATGCGTGTTACGTAACGCGCAACCGTGCGGAACGGCACGCTCAGATGGGCTTTGAAGACAATGAAAACGCCGCGCTGGCGACGCTTGATCGTTAAAGCAGCGGCCGCATAGCTGAAGAATAAAACGACTGATCAAAACAATGCATGACCAGATAAGGACTACTCATTGAGTAGTCAATCGGATTGAGTTGCGGACCGGGGGTAGAAAAAATGTCGGGGATCATCACACGCGTACTGGACGGCGTGCTTATTGTGTTGGGCGCCTTGGGGGCGCTTCATCTCAACGATGCAAACACTGGGAGGCTGCTGGGCTTCGACGGCTCGCTCGTGGCGTTCGCCGTCGCGCTGGCCTTATCGGTATTTCCCGCCTGCGGTACCTATCGGCCGCCGCGCACGCAGTCGCTTCTGAACATGATGAGCCGGACGATTCTCGCGTGGCTGCTGGTTCAGGCCTGCGGTTTCGTGCTGCTGTATGTCCTGCATCGTGCGCATCTCGTCTCGCGCCTGTGGTTCCTTTACTGGACCATTACCAGCGGACTCGGCCTGCTGATCGCCCGCACGCTCGCCCTCGCGGTACTTACCTTGTTCTGGCGTATCGGCAAGCGCGCGCACCGTGCCGCGTTGCAGGGCATCGGCGCGCACACCGCATCGCTCGCCGACGATTCGACCGCCGCGGGTTCGGTTCGACGCGCGGTGAAGCGCGGTTTCGACGTGCTCTGCGCCGTGTCGCTGCTGCTGGCGTTGTCGCCGCTGTTTGCGGTCGTTGCCTTGCAGGTGCGGCGCGACGGCGGTCCGATCACCTTCGGGCATGAGCGCATCGGTCGGCACGGGCGCAAATTCCGCTGTTTGAAATTCAGAACGATGGTGGTGAATGCGGACGTCGTCCTGAAGGAATTGCTCGCCAACGACCCGGAGGCCCGCGCCGAGTGGGCGCAAGACTTCAAGCTGAGAAACGACATCCGCGTGACCGCGATCGGCCGCTTTTTGCGGCGCACGAGTCTCGACGAACTGCCGCAGCTCTGGAACGTCCTGCGCGGCGAAATGAGCCTCGTCGGCCCGCGTCCAGTCGTGGAGCAGGAACTGGAGCGCTACGGCCACGACGTTCGCTATTACCTGATGGCGAAGCCGGGCATCACGGGTTTATGGCAGGTGAGCGGACGCAACGATGTGGACTACGCAAAGCGTGTGTCGCTCGACGTGTCGTATGTGCAGCGCTGGTCGCTCTCGCAGGATGTGGCGATTCTGGTGAAGACGGTTGGCGTCGTGATGCGGCGTGAAGGGGCTTACTGAACCATTGACGCCGGTGTGAGCCGATACCCGCGTCCATTCGGGCGCTAACGGTTCGACCGGCAAGCGGCGCTGCCGATCGACCGGTTAGTGAGCGGTTAGTGAGCGGTGGTCGAATCGGGCGAGGCAGGGCTGGTGTAGATCGCCTTGCTGTCCCACCCGTTGTATTGGTAGGGATCGTCGCTGTTCTTTGCTGCGGTGCTGTCGGTGTGTGTGTTGCGGAAGCGGGCGAGCTTCTGGCGGTTGGTGAGTGGCTTACCTGAACTGACCGCATACGGATCGCGTGGTTTGGCGGCGACGCCCGAAGCGGCAGCGGCGTGATCCGCGCCTGAAGCGGGATGTGGCGTCATGGCTTCGATCTGGGAGCGTGCCTCGGTATGACTGGCCGCGTCCGGATGAGCGGCGCCGGATTGCGGGGATTGTGCAGTGGCAGTGAAAGCCGTGAACGAAGCCAGGACGGCGGTGAGGCGAGCAAGTCTTCTCATGTCGAGGCGAAGAAGTTTGGAGTACGGAGCGGCCGGCAAGCCAACGGAAGTGTGGTGACCGGAAGAGCGTTTAAAAAGGCGGGGTCGGCAGTGCCTGTTGATGTCCCGCCACTGATACTAATGGGCCAGAAGCGATGTTACGTAAACAATCCGAATTGCGAAAGATGCGATTTTCAGCTTTCGTGCTACTCGCCGCGCTGTTGTCCGGCTGCACGTTCGCGCCCGGCATGACCTTCAGGGCAGCGGGCGGCGATGGGCAGGCCGCGGCGGCGCTGGCTCACGGCACGTCCGGCAGAACCTCCGCCACCACCGGTGCGAGCGCCGATACGACGGCCGCGAGCGACGCACCGCCAGCCGGCGCGATGGTGGAAATCAACAGCAACCTGATTGCGGACGAACAGGCCGCGGCGGTGCCAGGCATTCCGAAGGATGTGCAGGACCTGTTTGCCAAGCCGGGTCCGTATGCCCTTGGCCCCGGTGACGTGCTGAGCATCATCGTCTGGGACCACCCGGAACTCAATATGCCTACGGTCAGCACGCCCACGGGGATCGACACATCCGGCTCCAACGCGGTGGTGTCGGGCTACACGATCGATTCGAGCGGCTTTGTGCAATTCGCGTATGTCGGCGCGCTCAAACTCAGCGGCCTGACGGAAATGGAGGCGCGCGACCTGCTGGCGAAGCAGCTCGGACGATACATCCGCAATCCGCAAGTGACGCTGCGCATTCAGGCCTACCGCAGCAAGCGCATCTACCTGGACGGCGAGATTCGGGTCCCGGGATTGCAGGTCATGAACGACCTCCCCATGAGCTTGCCCGAGGCGATCAACCGTGCGGGCGGCTTCACGCCGCAAGGCGATCGCTCCGTCGTGGCCGTGACGCGCGGCGACAAGACGGTCGTGGTCAACCTCGCGAGCATGATCGAGCAGGGCATCAATCCCGACAACATCATCCTGCGCGACGGCGATCTGGTGCGGGTCTTCTCCCAGAACGACAGCAAGGTATTCGTACTCGGCGAAGTGGGGCATACCTCGACGCTCACGTTGAACAACGGCCGCCTCACGCTCAACGAGGCGCTGGGCGACGCCGGCGGCATCAGCCCCTACTCGGGCGATGCGAGCCAGGTGTACGTCGTGCGCAGCCCGAAAGCGGGCAAGCCAACCGTGTTTCATCTGGATGCCACCTCGCCGGCGGCCATGGCGCTGGCGAATAACTTCGAATTACAGGCGAACGATGTGGTGTTCGTCGACGCCTCATCCCTTGTTCGCTGGAGCCGGGTGGTCGGCATGTTCTTGCCGAGCGCCCAGACCCTGGCTACCGGCCGGAGCATAGCTTACTGATGAATACCATTCTGGTGATTTGTACTGCGAACGTGTGCCGCAGCCCGATGGCCGAGGCGCTGTTCAAGCAGGCGCTTCCCGAGGCACGGGTGCTGTCCGCGGGGATCGACGCCGTACACGGCATGCGTGCGGACCCTCGCGTAGTCGAGTTACTGGAGTCCGAAGGACTCCATCTCGGCGAGCACCGCTCGCAGCCGCTTTTCTCGTGGATGATCGAAGCGTCCTGGCCGGTGCTCGTGATGAGCGAGCGTCAAAAGCGGGTGATCGAGCACCGCCATCCCGCGGCGCGCGGGCGGGTGTTCCGTCTGCTCAAGGAGTCCGACATCGGCGATCCGTACAGGAAGGGGGCCGAGGCCTATCGGGTCACGCACCGCAGCATCAGCGAAGGGGTCGAGCGCTGGTCATGGCATCTGTCCCGTATCGATGCCGAAGCGAAGTTAGGAGTCTGCGCATGAACCAGTTCAATGGACCGATCGATTACGTGGACGCCGACGAGCGGCCGCCGGAACATCTCGGCAAATATCTGGACGCGCTGTACGACAGCCGCAAGCTGATTGCCGTGGTGACGGGATGCGTGCTGCTGATCGGCGTTGCGTACGCCGTGCTCGCGGAACCGGTGTACCGGGCCGACATCCTGATCCAGGTCGAGGAAAATCCGAGTTCGACGAAGAACCTGTTCGGCGACGCGGGATCCATGTTCGATGTCAAGACTGCTGCGTCCGCTGAAATTGAAGTGCTTCGCTCGCGCACGGTGGTCAGCCGGGCCGTGGATAACCTCGCGCTGTTCATTCACGCGTCGCCGCGTTACGTTCCGCTGATCGGGCGCTGGGTAGGGAATCATTCGGACGGTTTGTCGACGCCGTTGCCCGGTGGGTTCGTATGGGGCCGGGAGCATATCGACGTGCCGGTGTTCGATGTGCCGTCGAATCTCTACGGCCGCAAATTCATCCTGAAGAAGGGTACGGGGCGCGACTACGAGCTCGTCTACGACGATATCAGGCTGCGCGGCGAAGTCGGGCAAACCTTGCGTGCCACGACGTCGTCCGGCCCGCTTCAATTACTGGTGGAAGACATCCAGGGCAACCCAGGCGCCACCTTCGAGCTGCGCAGGTCGTCGCGCCTCGCGACGATCGAGAAACTGCAAGAGGACCTGACGATTGCGGAAAAGGGCAAGCAATCCGATGTGATCGGTGCGACGCTCGACGGTACGGATCCCCGACGGACAAGCGACATCCTCAACGCGATCGGCGCGGAGTATGTGCGGCAGAACGTGCAGCGCAAGTCGGCGGAGGCGGAGCATTCCATCCACTTCCTCGAAGCGCAACTGCCGGAACTGAAGACGCAACTGGAGACATCGGAGAGCCGTTTCAACACGTATCGCGCAAGCCACGGCACGGTCGACCTGAGTGAGGAGGCGACATCCTTGCTGCAGCGTTCGGTGGAGGCGCAATCCCGGCGCGCGGATCTCGAGCAGAAGCGCGAGGATCTGCTGGCGCGCTATACCTCGGAGCATCCGGCGGTACTCGCGGTCGACTCCCAACTGCAGACGGCTCAAGCGGAAATCGAGCGGATTGCCGGCGAGACGCGCGCCTTGCCGCCTCTGGAGCAGGACGTGTTGCGCCTGCAGCGCGATGTGCAGGTCAACACGGACCTGTACACGAGCCTGCTCAATACGCAGGAGCAGTTGCGGCTCGTCAAGGCGGGCAAGGTCGGCAATGTGCGGCTGGTCGACACGGCCGCGGTGCCGGAGGATCCGATCAGACCGAAACGGCCGCTCGTCATTGCGGGCGCGCTGCTCATGGGGCTCTTCATTGGCGTGAGTGTTGCGCTGACGCGCCGCAAGCTTTTCGACGCCATCGACGATCCGCACGAGATCGAGCGGCTGACCGGCCTGTCCGTCTACGCAACCGTGCCGCACAGCCGCCACGAGGAACTGCTGACGCGCACGCGCCGGGCGTCGCCCGCAAAAGGTCTGGTGCTCGCCGGCTCGGCGAATGCCGATCCGGCTATTGAAAGCCTGCGCAGCTTCCGCACCGCGCTCGAATTCACGATGCACGAAGCGCGCAACCGCCTCGTGCTAATTACCGGACCGACACCCGGCATCGGCAAGTCGTTCATCTCGCTCAATCTGGCGGCCGTGGTCGGCGCTTCGGGCAAGCGGGTGCTGCTGGTGGATGCCGACCTGCGCAAGGGGTTCCTGCATCGCCACATCGGCGTCGAACGCGGACCGGGTTTGTCGGAGCTCGTCCTTGGCACGCATCGCGCCGACGAGGTGGTGCAGACGAATGTATTGCCAGGGGTCGATTTCATCTCGCGGGGCAGCTATGTGCCGAATCCGAGCGAGGTGCTGTCGCACGCCAATCTGCATGTGTTGTTCACGCGTCTGGCGGCAGGCTACGAAGTTGTGCTGTGCGATGCCCCACCGATCCTGCCGGTTGCCGAGACCACCGAACTGGCGCGTCTGGCAGGCACGATGTTCCTCGTGGCACGACAAGGCGTGACGGGTATCGGCGAAATCCGCGAGTCCGCGCGCCGGCTTTCGCAGATCGGGGTGGAGATTCGCGGCGTCATCTTCAACGGTCTGCGGCTGCGACCGGGACGGTATGGTTACGGCTACGGGCGATATCGGTACTCGAGCTACAACTACGAACCCTACGCGCAGGACTGAGACGTCATGAAAACGTCGACGACCGTGAATGGCCCGCTCAATCACGAACGCAATCTGCCGGAGGCGATCGCTTCCGCGCTCGCGCCGGAGGACGGTGCGGCTCGCCGCGTCTCCGCGCGCCGCGCGTGGGAGGGACCGGCGTGGTGGGCAGCCCGCAAAGACGCGTTGAGGACGCCGCCGGCGGCGACGCGAATTGCCATCAACGGACGCTTCCTGTTGCGGCCGGCCACGGGCGTCGACCGCTTCGCGTTCGAAGTGGTACGCAGTCTCGACGTGTTGCTGGGCGTTCGACATCCGGCCGCGTCCGCACTGGCTGTCGAGATCCTGTTGCCGGAAAGCGAGAGGCCGGTGTCGAAGCCGTTCGCGCACATCGGCATGCGGGTGGTGCCCGGCGCTCAGGGTCAGCTCTGGGAGCAGTTGCACTTGCCGCGCGCGGCGCAGGGCGCCTTGCTGCTGAACCTGTGCAACACGGCGCCGCTGTTTCTGCGCCACCAGGTGGTCGTGCTGCACGACGCGGCGCCGATGCGCGTGCCGGACAGCTACAGCCGGACGTTTCGCACGTGGTACCGCCTGATGGCGCCCATGATCGGCTGGTCCTGCCGGCGCATCGTGACGGTCTCGCAGTTTTCGAGCCGCGAATTGCGCGACATTTACCGCATACCCGCCGAGAAGATCGGCGTCGTGTCGGAGAGCGGCGAACACATGCTGCGACCCGACGAGGACGCCGGTGTCCTGCGCAAGCATGGTCTTGGACAGCGACCGTTCGTACTCGCTGTGAGCAGCCTGACGCGCCACAAGAACTTTGGCCTCGTGGTCGAGGCGCTGCGCCTGATGCCGGACGCGAAGTTCGACGTCGTGGTTGCGGGCGGCACCGACCCGGCCGTGTACGCGTCGAACGCCACACCGTTGCCGGCCAGCATCAGGCATATCGGCTTCGTCTCGGACGGCGAGCTCAAGGCGCTGTTTCGCCATGCCGTGTGCTTCGTGCATCCGTCACGCTACGAGGGCTTCGGCCTGCCGCCGGTGGAGGCCATGACGCTCGGCTGTCCCGTGATTGCAGCGGACTTGCCGTCCGTGCGCGAGGCATGCGGCGACGCCGCGATCTACATTTCTCCCGACGACCCGGCGGGGCTGGCCAGCGCGATCGGCCGCGTGACCGGCAATGGCACGCTGCGCGCGAGTCTGCGGGAACGTGGCCTCGCGCGGGCCGGGCAATTGACGTGGTTGGCGACCGCCGAACAACTCCTGCACGAGATCTCTCCATGGACCGCACGCCCGTCGATCTAGAACACCCGGTGCGTTCGCGCACCGCCTCGCCGTCACCCGGCAATCGTCGCCATGACTTTGGCCGCGTAGCCGTGGTGCACGAATGGCTGACCACCTACGCCGGCTCCGAGAAGGTGCTCGCGCAGATCCTGCAGATATGGCCGGACGCCGACCTCTTCGCGGTGGTCGATTTCCTGCCGGACGAAGAGCGCGTCAAGCTGCTCGGCAAGCGCGCGACGACCTCGTTCATCCAGCGGCTGCCGCGCGCGCGAACCGCCTACCGTAGCTACCTGCCTTTGATGCCGCTCGCGATCGAGCAACTCGACATGTCCGGCTACGATCTGGTGATTTCGTCGAGCCACGCGGTCGCCAAAGGCATCCTCACCGGACCCGACCAGGTGCATATTAGCTACGTGCATTCGCCGATCCGTTACGCGTGGGATCTGCAGCACCGCTACCTGAGCGAATCCAGGTTGACGTCGGGCGTCAAAGGCGCGATAGCGCGTCTGATCTTGCATTACATCCGGATCTGGGACCAGCGCACCGCGCACGGGGTCGATGCGTTCATTGCGAATTCCAGCTTCATCGCGCGACGCATCCGTAAAGCGTACGGCTGCGATGCCAGCGTCGTTTATCCGCCCGTCGATATCGAGAGTTTCGCGCTGTGCACGCAGAAGGAAGATTTCTACCTGACGGCGTCGCGGATGGTGCCGTACAAGCGCGTGCCGTTGATTGTCGAGGCGTTCGCGAACATGCCGGAGCGCAGGCTCGTCGTGATTGGCGACGGACCGGACTTCGCGCGGGCGAAGGCCGCCGCGACGCCTAACGTCACGCTGCTCGGCTATCAGTCGGATCGCGAACTCATCGATTTCATGCGGCGTGCCAAGGCCTTCGTGTTCGCCGCCGAAGAGGACTTCGGCATTGCACCGGTCGAGGCGCAGGCATGCGGGACGCCGGTTATCGCGTACGGTCGTGGCGGCTCGCTCGAGACGGTGATCGCGTCCGACGACGTGCTCACCCGCACCGGCCTGTTCTTCGCGCGGCAGTCGGTCCCGGACGTCATCGAGGCGGTAGAGCGTTTCGAGGCGATGGGCGCATTCGATCCGCTCGCCTGCCGGGCGAACGCCATGCGCTTCACCGCCGAACGCTTTCGCGACGAACTGCTGGAGATCGTCGCGCAGGCAGTTGGGCAGCGCATGTCGAAAGCGGTATCGCGAGCGGCGGCGGGTAGCACTGCTGCTGCGGGCATCGCCGAGCGGAGCGAGACGTCATGGATCTGAGCCTGGCGGGCGGCATCGTGATCGGGCTCGGGGTGCTGGCGCTCCTGCTGCCGTATCAGTGGGCTGTCTACGTGATGGTGGCAAGCACGCTGTTCGGCGCGACGGAGGCGGTGGCGTTCGGTGGTATCGGCGTGTTACCGGCGAGCCTGTTCATGCTGTTTTTCATTCTGCGAACCCTGCTGCGCGAGGATTCACGCGCCATCTGGGCCAGCATCAGCATCGGCTCGCCTGGATTCTGGCTGCTGCTGCTGGTCGGCTACGGGTGCGTATCTGCGGTGGTGTTCCCGCGTGTTCTATCGGATTCGACCTTCGTTTACGCCATCGATCGTACCGATACCAGTACCGCGCAACTCGCGTTGCAGCCGCTCGGTCCGGTATCCGGCAATCTCAGCCAAGCCGTTTATCTGGTGGGAGAGTGTTTCCTGTACATCGCCGTATCGATGACGATGCGCCGCCGCGGCGCGAGCCACACGATCGCCGATGCGTTTCTGTTTCTGTCGGTGCTGAACGTCGCGGCAGGGGCCGTCGACCTGCTCGGCGGAGCGGCGGGCGTGGATCTGCTGGATGCGATCAAGACGGCGCAGTACTCGATCATCGACGATGCCTCGATTGGCAGTGTGCGACGGATCAGCGGCACCTTCTCCGAGTCGTCCGCGTTCGCCGGATTTTCGTTGCCGTTGTTTGCGTTCACCGCCAATCTCTGGCTGCTCGGGTACCGCCGCACGCTGTGCGGATTGCTCTCCTTGCTGACGGCCGGCTTCATCCTGCTGTCGACGTCGAGTACCGGGTACGTTGGCCTCGCCATGTATCTGATCGCGTTTATGTCGAGCCGTACCGGGGCCATCACGCGCGCGAGTCGGGCAAGAAAACTCCAGGTGATCGCGATAGGGTGCGTTCTGGTGGTGCTCGCCGCCGGCGTGCTGGTTGCGATCGATTCGCCCATCGTCGCCACGGTAGCCGATGTCGTCGACCATACCCTGACGAACAAGATGGACAGCGATTCGGGCGTCGAGCGGAGCGCGTGGAACATGCAGTCGCTGGTGAACTTTGTCGACACCTTCGGACTAGGCGCGGGACTCGGCAGCGCGCGGGCCTCGAGCTTCATCGCCGTGACGATTGGCAACCTGGGCATGCCTGGTTTCGTGTTGTTCGGAGCATTCGTCTGGCGATCGATCCGGCAGCCGCGCATGCGGGCGTTAGTGATGGAGAACCGGATCGTGGGACATGCCACCGCTCAGGCGATGATGGCTGCGTTAATCGGCTCGGCAATTTCGGGGACCGTATTTGATTTGGGGCCTTGTTTTTATATGTTTTCCGCCGCGACCTTCAGTTTGTTGAGCACGAGCGTAGTACGACCCGATCGGCAATTGCGGAGCACGGTCCGACCGTCTGGAGGGGTATTCCGGTGAACCGATTACTCTCCCTTCTTGAGAAAAGAGAATGCCTGCTCCTGTCGATTGACGCATTCGACACGTTGCTGCTTCGAAAGCCACTGTCACTCGATCGGCGCCTGCTGAGGATTGCGCGTTTGTTTTGTAGCCGACTCGGCGACGTGACAAGCCATATTGATCCCCGTGACGTGGCGAAGCGCCGGCGGGAGGTGGAACGGCTTGCGTTTCGCGCTCGTGATGTCGCTGCACGGGGAGAGGTGCGCCTCACGGACATCGCCGCGACGCTGTTGCAACACATCGGCATTGATGAGGTCTTCGTGCCGGATTGGATTGCCTGTGAAATGGCCGTCGAACGCGCGTCGCTCTTTCCGAACCGCTCGCTGATTCGCACGCTCAGGCAGGTCGTCGAGCGTGGCATACCGGTTCGTGTCGTCAGCGATACGACACTGGGTCAACATGAATTGAGCCGACTCATATCGGATGTGTGTCCTGACATTCCTCATCTGGACGACATCCATACCAGTGCCGACATGCAGCTAACCAAGCGTGACGGAACGATCTTCGCTTCGGTAGCAAGTGCAGCAGGCGTTCCAGCGGCCAGGATTGTTCATCTGGGCGACGATCTGCTTGCCGATTGCACCATGCCTCGCCGTTGTGGGCTGACAGCAGTGCACCGTCCCCGCCAGACTGCGCACGTGGTCATCCGGCGAGCGGACGCGGCGATTGCGCGCGCGTTTTCGGGTTGGCACGCGTCTCGTAGCCAACGCGTTCGTCGCAATGTACCGGCCCAGCTTAAGGCCGGTACCGCGCTGGGAAGCCAGGTGCTCGGTCCGATTTTTGCGGAATATTGCCGAAGACTACATGTTTATCTAAAACATGCCGCGTTGGTTGAGGGGCCGATCGTTGCACTGTTCTGCGCGCGTGGAGGGCTTGGGCTGGAGCGCTTGTACCGGGAGTTCGCAAGCCAGTTTCCGGTTAGCGAAAACATTACTCTTGCGCCCTTGATGGTCTCGCGGCTGATCGCTGCGCGCGATGCGTTGGTATTTGGCGGTGAAGATGTTGTCGCAGAACTGGAATACGAATTCGGAAGCCGTGCTGTGAAAGCGGTTGCCCAAGCCTTGAGCGCAACGGATCAGGCACCCAGCGGACACTACACCAGCCTGAGGGAGCTTATTCATGCGCTGCGCAACGGTGCCGAGCCGGACCTCTGGGATTCGATTTCCGAACAGGCTGCGCTGTTTAGAGAAATGTGGCGCACGCTCGCCGACGGAAAGAGCGTCGTGCTGTGCGATACCGGACTATACGGAAGCACCTACAAGCTGCTTGAGCAAAGCGGTCTGGCGAGCGACGCTCATTGCGTGCTGTTAGCGCGTAGCGACTACAAAGGCCTTGGCCGTCAGCATTTTTCCCGTGTGACCGGACTCTTGACGGAGCGAAACGGCTACAGACCGGGTGACTCAATCTCATCCATTCTCGCATTCTGGCATCTGGTCGAAAGCATCGTTGAACCGGATCTGCAGAGTGTGCGCCGATTCAGTCGAGGCGATGGCGGAAGCATTGTGTCGAATCTGGAGACGGAGGGATGGCGAAACCGTGTCGAAGCGATGCCGCATGAGCAATTTGCGGAGGTTAAAGCGTATATCCGCAATATCTCGACCGAGAACAGTTCAGCTTCAAGCGTGTCGCAATTCCAGCTCTCGGCCCGCTTGCTGGAGCAGGTCGTCATGTTTCCGGACATCGACACCGTGAATAGGCTCGGAATGCGAAACCGGTCGATCGACTTTGGCCGTGAAGCAACGTTGTCGATTACCCATCCAGACTGCGAACAAGGCCGCCCGGGCGCGCGGCTTGTAGCCGTACGCAGATCGCTTTGGCCGAGCGGCGCCGCTGTAAAGGCGTTTCCGCAGGGTGGGCAATTTGTGCAATTTGCAATCAAGCTCGGCTACTCGGTGCGACCATGGATCAAGTAAAGTCAATCTTTCCGCGGGCAGAGTTGATGGCGGTATATGTCGCGTACGCATTTCGCTACTTATATCCGTTACTGCTGCTGCCGTACTATGGAAGAGTACTCGGGGCCGGAGGCTATGGTGTGGTCCTCGCGGGGATGTCCCTGTCAAATTCGATTTGGCTGTTTGTCAACTTCGGATTTTCGACGGTGGGCGCTCGCGATGCGGTCCAGGCGCGAGATGCGCGTACGCGTGCGTCCATATTGAGCGATCATCTGACCGCGAGGCTGGTGCTCAGCTTGCCCGGTTTGATTGTGGGCCTAATCGCGATTCATTTCTCGCTTGTTTTCCTGCATCGGCCGGCTGTCGGCTGTGTGGTGGTTTTCCTGGGACTGCTCGCAGCATTCAATCTGGGCTGGTACTTCACGAGCACTGGTCGAGCAAGGACAAGTGTACTCATCGAGGTGGCCGGCTTTTCAACCTCGCTGGCGTTAATTTTCGGTTTTGTGCACCGACCATCGGATCTGGCATATGTATTCCCCTTGTTGCTGATCTCGTGTGCCACTCAGTTGATCATTGCTTACTGGCTAGTGCGAAAGGAATTTTCGCATCTGTTTTCCAGACTTAAAGATGCGATAAATTTAATCCGGAAATCCACAACAATCTTTATATATGGCGGAACGTCTGTGCTTCTGATTGGCGCGTCCACATATATTCTATCGATGCTGGCGCGCGAATCCGAGGTAAGTGCATTCGGCGTGGCAGAGCGCCTGATCGCCGCCGGACTAAGCCTGATGGCGCCGGCCGCTCAAATCCTCGTACCGCGCGTGACGCATCTGGTCGTGACCGATCCTTCGCGGGCGAACAGACTTACGCGTCAGATATTCGCCTGGTTTTTTGCCGGGGCCGTGTGCGCAACCCTGCTGACGCTGACGTTTGCCGACTGGTTTATACCGCTGGTGTTCGGGCACGGTTTCCAGCAGACGGCAGGGGTACTCAAGCTCATGGTCTTTGTGTTCCCGGTCAGCGTCTGCACGCAAGTGCTGGGCATGTACTTCCTCATTCCGCGCAAGCTCGAACGGCTGCTTGCGCGTGCCGGCGTTGTCAGTGCAGTCGTGAACATTGCCGTCGCTGTGCCGCTTGCGACCCATTGGGGGGCAATGGGAATGGCGACAGCCCGACTGGTCGGCGAACTGACGATGCTGACGGTATTGGTGGCGGGCATGCATCGTTCGAACCTGCTGAGCGAGCTGTTCAGTGTCGAGCCGGTGGGCGTGCCTGTTCATGAATTCGGTGAGGGCTGAACCCATGCGAGCGAATGCCGTAGGGGATCGCGCGTCGGGCAGGGCCAAGCCGGTTTTTCTTCCTAGACTGGAACCAGCATGAATCACGACAATTCCATCTTCAATACGACTCACGGCGCTTTCGGGCGCCCGGGCTCGAACGAAGCGCCGCACATCTGCGCAGGCATCGCCACCCGCGGCCGGCCCGCTGAAGTGGCGACGATCGTCGCGTGTCTGCGCGCGCAGACACTGCAGCCCACGTCGATCATCGTTGCCTGCACGAGTCCCGACGATATCGGCACGCTGCAAGAGGCCGACGACCTGCGCATCGTGTACGTCAAACCGGGCCTGACGCGTCAGCGCAACGCGATTCTTGATCGGATGCCGGCAGAGACCGACTACGTCGCATTCTTCGATGACGATTTCGTTGCGCACCCGGACTGGCTGCGCGAGGCGGCCAATGCCTTCCAGGCCGATGCTGCGATCGCGTGTGTCACAGGCCATGTCGTCGCTGACGGCATTCTCGGCCCCGGCCTTACGGTCGACGACGCGCGGCGTGAGCTCGCCACGGCGCAGCCGGGACGTCACGGCTGGATCCACGACGGCTACAGTCCCTACGGCTGCAACATGGCGTTTCGCGCGTCGGCGGTCGAGGGGTTGCGCTTCGACGAGCGGCTCGTGCTGTACGGCTGGCTCGAGGATCGGGACTTCGGTGCGCGCGTCGCGCAGGCGAGAGGCCGGCTCGTGAAGCTGGGCAGCGCGCTCGGTGTCCATCTCGGCGTGAAGCGCGCGCGTGTGCCGGGCCGCCGTCTCGGCTATTCGCAAGTGATGAATCCCGTCTACATGATGCGCAAAGGCACGATGTCGCGCGGCGAAGCGTGCGTGCAGATCCTGCGCAATGTGGCCGCCAACGTCTCGAAGTCGATCTCCCCGGAGACGTATATCGACAGACGCGGCCGGCTCGCCGGCAATCTGATCGCGTTCGGCGACGTGCTGCGTGGACGCCGCACACCAGAACGCGCGGCACGGCTGTGAGCCACGCCCGCGTATGACACCCGCTAACCTGACTGCGAATCCCACGGGGACACGATGAATTCGACGGACCACCGCGCCATGCCGCCGCTCGTCCCCGACACAATGCGCGTGCCCAACTGGCCGTCACGGGCGCGCGAGCGGCACGCGCCGAGCGTCGCACTCATCAACGTCAAATACAGTCCGAATCTCGGTGACGGTCTTCTGTCGGAATGTCTCGAAGCGGAGCTGGCCAGCGTGTTGCCGGCGCTGGCGATTCGCGTGATCGATCTTGCCGGCCGCACGGAATATGACCCGGGTACGCGCTCGCGCAAGTCGGTGCTGACGCTGATGCACCACAGCCCGCGTGTCGTGCGTCACGCGATCGCGCAATCCGTGCTCGGCTCCAAACTGCACATGCATCTGCGCCCGCACTGGCGCGCTGCGCTGCGCGGCGTCGATGCGGTGATCGTCGGCGGGGGCAACCTGCTAAGCGACGCGGATCTCAACTTTCCGCTCAAGCTCGATGCGGTGATGGCGGAGGTACGCAGTCTGGGGCTGCCGGCGGCGGTATTTGGCGTCGGTGCATCCGACAACTGGACGCTGCGTGGAGAAGCCTTGTTTCGACGTGCATTCGGCGGACCGGCGCTGTTCCATGCGTCGGTGCGCGAACCGCGCTCGGCCGAGATCTGGCGGCAGCGGCTGAGTCCCGCCGGGATCCCGCCGGCGCAGATCGTGCACGATCCCGGTCAACTGGTGTCGCGGCATGTCGCGCGCAGTCGCGCGCCCGATAGGACGGGCACGTACATTGGCCTCGGCATCACGCATCCGATCGCCCTCAAGTACCACGGCGGCAACACGCATGTCTCCGCCGCCGCGCAGGCGGCGTGGTACAGCGCGCTCGTGCGGGCGGGCAGCGCGCGCGGCTGGCGCTTCGTCGTATTCGCGAACGGCAGTCCGGAGGACGAAGCGTTTCTCGCCGAACTGCGTCCCGCGCTTGCCGCGGCGGCAGGGCGGGAGCAGGTCACGTTCGCGCCGCGCGCCGCAACGCCGGCGGATCTCGCGCGACTGATCTCGTCGTTCGATCTGCTGATGGCTCACCGGCTGCACGCGAACATCGCGGCGTTTTCGTATGGCATCCCGCAGATCGGCTTCGCGTGGGACGTCAAGCTCGAGACGTTTCTGACCCAGGTTGGGCGACGGCATTGTCTGTGCCGGGTGGGCGCCGACCCGATCGATTCCGTCGTCGCTCTGGCCGTCCAGCAGCTCGGCGAGGGCGTCGATGCGAGCATGCATCGCACCGTGCTCGCCGAAGCGCGCGCGCATGTCGCCGATCTGGCTAGCGCGCTCACCACGGCCGTAGCGCCGGCGCGATGCACGGACCGGATCGCGCAGGTCGCGCTGGAGGTGCGCGCATGACTGCGACGCCGCCGGAGCGGCTCGTGATCGTCAACGACGCGTCGATCGCGCACGGCGGCGCGACGGCGCTTGCCTTACTCGAGGCGCGTCTGATGCGGGAACGTGGCATCGAAGTCACGTATATCGCCGGTGACGATGCCGCCAATCCCGAGTTCGAGGCGCATGGCATTGCGACTGCCGGGCTCGGGCGAGCGCGGTTGTTGCAGGCTGGAGCGGCCGCACTGCGTGAGGGGGTGTACAACACGGGCACCGTGAGGATGCTAAACGGCTGGATGGATCGACACGACACACCCGGCACCGTCTACCACGTGCATGGCTGGAGCCAGATCCTGTCGCCTTCGCTGTTCGCGGCGCTAAGCCGCGTGCGCGAGCGGACGGTGATCACCGCCCACGATTTTTTCCTCGTCTGCCCGAACGGGGCCTTTGCCGACTATCGGGCGGGCACGGTATGCACGCGTGTGCCACTTGGCGTCTCGTGCATGACACGGCATTGCGACAAGCGGCATTACGTCCACAAGCTGTGGCGGATGGCGCGGCAGGCCGTGCAAGCGCAGACGCTGCGCTTCGATCCGGCCGGCCCGCGGGTGCTGATGGTGCATGCCGCGATGCGCGAACCGCTCGAGCGCGGCGGCATTCCCGCAGCCTGCCTGCAGACCGTGCCGAATCCGGTCACACCCTGGAGCGATACGCGTATCGCCGCGGAACACAACGGCGAATTCGTCTTCGTCGGACGTCTCGCCCCCGAGAAGGGTCCTGACCTTGCCGCGGCCGCCGCGCGGCGGGCCCGCGCGCGGCTCGTGGTGATCGGCGACGGCCCGATGATGCCGGCGCTGCGGGCCGCTTATCCGGAGGTCACGTTCTGCGGCAGGCTCGCGCCGGAGGAGGTCGCGCGGCGCGTGCGGTCCGCGCGGGCGCTGTTGATGCCGTCGCGCTACCCCGAGCCATACGGGCTGGTGGCGGCGGAAGCGATGTGGAGCGGCCTGCCGGTGATCGCTTCCCGATCGGCGCTGCTGGCGGAGGATATCGTCGGCAGCGGGGCGGGGGAGGTATGCGACCCGACCGACGAAATAGCGTTTGCCGGCGCGATTGCCCGTATCGCCCGGGACGACGATGCGACGCGGGCGATGAGCCTGGCCGGGCACAGCGCGACGCGCCATGTGGGGCTTTCGCCGGATGCGTGGGCCACGCGGCTGATCGCGGTCTTTGCAGACTGTGGTCACCCCAGCAGGGAACTGGGTGAATCGATGGATGCTGGGGTGAGCGGTGAACCCGTTCAATCCCTTTAGGGGAAGCACGCGATGGAGCGGATCTTCAGGCTGGCTAAAAGCTTGTACCTGGCGGTGTTCACGACAGTCGCCTATCGAGCCATGCGCCGCGAACAAGGCGACCGGTCGAATGAGCGGTCGCCCGGATCCATCAAGATCGTCTGCCGGTACGGCTTGAAGAATGGCCTGACGAACGGGGCCCTCTACAACGGTCTGGCGCTGGAGACACTCGGATACGAGGTGGAGCAGCCCGACGTCACGTTGGCGATGCGAAATCCGTTCAAAAGAATCTTCTGCAAGAAAGGCGGCCTGTTCGTGTTCCATTGTGCGGCACCGCAGTTCCTGCTGCTCGCGTGGCCGCTGCGGCGCCTCCTGCGCAGCGGGAAGCTGATTGGTTATTTCGCGTGGGAACTTGCTGAACCGCCTGAGAACTGGCCGAAATACGAAGACCTTTGGGACGAGATCTGGACGCCGAGCCGGTTTTCGGCGCAGAGCCTGGCCAAGCTGTATGCCTGTCCGATTCGTGTCGTGCCTCATGTGTTGTTGAAGAACCGTAGCCCACGGCGATGGCGCAAGGGTGAAGAGCCTTTGACCTTCCTGACCATGGCCGATGCGCGCTCAAGTCTTGCGCGTAAAAATCCGCGAGCCGTTGTCGCTGCGTTTCTTGATGCCTTCCCGACTGAAGACGACGTGTCTCTTGTGATCAAGCTTCAGGCCAACCCGTCGTCCGAAGAAGTGAACGCGCTTCTCGCTGAAGTGGAGGGTGACGCGCGGATCCGGGTCATCCAGGAGACGATGACGCGAACCGACGTCGACCGGTTGTTTTCGGGCGCCCACGTGTATGTTTCGCTGCACCGCGCCGAGGGGTTTGGGTTGCCGCTTCTGGAAGCCCGCCTGTTCGGACTGGCGACGCTCGCTACCGCCTGGTCGGGCAACCTCGATTTCATGAGCGAAGAGAACAGCGTCCTGATTCCCTACGAGCTCGCCACCATGCGCGACGAAGGTGGCGTCTACGGAGAGGTGACGTGGGCGAACCCCGATGTGGGTGCTGCAGCGCTTGCCATGCGCCGGTTTTATGAGGACCCGGCGCATCTCGCCGAGGTCGCAAAGGCCGGCTGGGAGGCCAGCAGTCCCGAGCGACAATTGGCTCGCCTCGCCGAGGCCCTGAGGACGCCTCCTCTCGACCCGCTCGCACTGAACGTAGCGGCGTGATGCGGACGAGACAGCGAGCGGATGCTGACGGCGCGGAGGTGTCGAGTTGAATCAGCTTGCACGGGTTGCGTGTGTCGTGTCGAGCGTCGCCGCGATGGCTTGCGGATCGGCCGCAGCCGCGGATCAGACCATGAGTGTGGACAGATTCGTAGAGGGCATTGCGGTCAACACCCACATCCATTACACGGACGGTGCCTACGCCAATGTGAAGAACGTGAAGGACGATCTGGTCTGGCTCGGCGTGCGCCATGTTCGGGATGCGGCGCCTGGAGGCGCGGCGCCCCTGTCTGCGTATGCCGACCTGGCTAGCGCCGGTATCCGGTTCGATTTTATCGTCCGGGAGGAGACGGCCCGCTCGCTCGCGCAGATCAAGGCCGTCGCGACGGCGTCGCCCGGCAGCGTCGACGCAGTGGAGGGATATAACGAAATCGATAACTGGCCGATCGCCTATGACGGTCTTAAAGGAGACGCGGCAGGTCTGGCGGCGCAGAAGGCAATCTATGCCTTTGTGCATGGCGATGCCGCCTTGAGCGGCGTTGCCGTCTACGACCTGACCGGATACGACCTCGCGTCGGTCACGACCCGAACCGGCTCGGCCGACTACGCCAATGTGCATGTGTATCCGCAGAACGGAGCGCAGCCCGGCTACACCGCCAACGCCGACTCATGGATAAAAAAGGGCACCCGGGCCATTCAGGGATTTGCTCTGCCGTTGGTCATCACCGAGTTCGGCTATTTCACCTTGCCGCAAAGTGGCTGGTACCAGATTGGCGTTGATGAGGATAGCCAGGCAAAGGGCATCCTGAACGGCCTGTTCGACGCGGCCATCTCGGGTGTGTCCAGAACCTACCTCTACGAACTTCTGGATGAAAAGGCGGACCCGCGCCAGGTCGACGCGGGTATGCACTACGGTCTGTTCACGTTCGACAACCGGGCGAAACCGGCTGCAATCGCGCTGCACAATCTCATGGCGATATTGAAGGCAAACGGCGATACCGCCTCGAACCAGATGGACGAGGAGGGCAGGCGTTATACCGTTTCGGATCTGCCGCCCTCCGGCAGAAGTGTGTACCTGCGCAAGGCCGACGGAACATCCATCCTCGCCTTGTGGAACGAAGTGCCGTTTTGGGATCGGGCCAGCGGGAAACCGGCGCTCTCGATGTCCGCACCGGTTCGTGTCGATCTGGGCGGCATGGCTGCGCGCGTGGACCTCTACGACCCGACGCGCGGCACGGCGCCCTGTCAAACGGAGCGCAACGTGAAACAGCTCCGGGTTGACGTTCCCGATCACCCCGTCTTGCTGGAAGTGACCTTCCCGAACTAGCTGCGGATCTTTTACGCATTGCCCACGGTCAGACAGCGGCAAGACCGTTGGTATATGCTGTCACCTCGCGTCGCCAACCGGCACAACCGGAACCACCGGAGCCCCACGAACGACGCCGGCTTTAGTTTTTCTATTGCCTTGCCATCAAATAAACCTATTTCCGCCTTAACTTCCCAGACACTACCATTGAAGCCCATTGCACGAAGTCGAGGCGCAGCCGGGTAGCTGAGCGCTCACGATCACAGGAGGAAGCACATGTCGACCGAAGCGAAATGTCCGTTCAACCACACCTCCGGCGACGGTACGTCGAACCGGGACTGGTGGCCTAAACAACTGAATCTGAAACTCCTGCATCAGCACTCGTCGCTGTCGGATCCGATGGGCGAGGGCTTTAACTACACCGAAGAGTTCAACAGTCTCGACCTCGCCGCCGTGAAGAAGGACCTGCTGGCGGTGATGACCGACTCGCAGCCCTGGTGGCCGGCGGACTTCGGTCACTACGGGCCGTTTTTTATCCGTATGGCATGGCACAGCGCCGGCACGTATCGCACCGGCGACGGCCGCGGCGGCGCCGGTGCCGGCCAGCAGCGTTTCGCGCCGCTCAATAGCTGGCCCGACAACGTCAGCCTCGACAAGGCCCGCCGGCTGATCTGGCCGGTCAAGCAGAAGTACGGCCGCAAGATCTCGTGGGCCGATCTGATCATTCTCACCGGCAACGTCGCGCTGGAATCGATGGGCTTCAAGACCTTTGGATTCGCCGGCGGCCGCCCGGACGTCTGGGAGCCGGAAGAAGACGTCTACTGGGGCACCGAAACCACGTGGCTGGGCGGCGACAAACGCTACTCAGGCGTGCGCGACCTCGAAAACCCGCTCGCTGCCGTGCAGATGGGCCTGATCTACGTCAACCCGGAAGGCCCGAACGGCAACCCGGATCCGCTCGCCGCCGCCGTGGACATTCGCGAGACCTTTGCGCGCATGGCCATGAACGACGAAGAGACGGTCGCGCTGATCGCGGGTGGTCACACCTTCGGCAAGACCCATGGCGCCGGTCCTGCGACCCACGTGGGACCGGAACCGGAAGCGGCGCCCATCGAGCAGCAGGGCCTCGGCTGGAAGAGCAGCTTCGGCACGGGCTCGGGCGGCGACGCCATCTCCAGCGGCCTGGAAGTCACGTGGACCAGCACGCCGACGCAGTGGGGCGGCGAGTTCTTCAAGAACCTGTTCGGCTACGAATGGGAGCTGACGAAGAGCCCGGCCGGCGCGCATCAATGGAAGCCGAAGGGCGAGGCAGGGGCCGGGGCGATCCCGGATGCGCACGACGCCTCGAAGCGCCATGCGCCCTCCATGCTGACAACGGATCTCTCGCTACGCTTCGATCCCGCTTACGAGAAAATTTCAAGGCGCTTCTACGAGCATCCGGAGCAGTTCGCCGATGCGTTTGCGCGGGCGTGGTTCAAATTGACGCACCGCGACATGGGTCCGCGCGCCCGCTATCTCGGCCCGGAAGTGCCGGCCGAAGAACTGATCTGGCAAGACCCGATTCCCGCGGTCGATCATGCGCTGGTCGATGCGCAGGACGTTGCCGCGCTCAAGGCGAAGATTCTGGCGTCGGGGCTGTCGGTCTCGCAACTGGTGTCGACGGCGTGGGCGTCGGCTTCCACCTTCCGTGGCTCGGACAAGCGTGGCGGCGCAGACGGTGCGCGCATTCGCCTCGCGCCGCAGAAGGACTGGGAGGTCAACCAGCCGGCTCAACTGGCGACGGTGCTGGAAACGCTCGAACGGATTCAGCGCGAATTCAACGGTGCGCAGTCCGGCGGCAAGAAGATTTCGCTTGCCGATCTGATCGTGCTGGCGGGCAGCGCGGGTGTCGAGCAGGCCGCGAAAAACGCCGGTCATAACGTCACGGTGCCGTTCGCACCGGGCCGCATGGATGCGTCGCAGGCGCAAACCGATGTGGACGCTTTCGCCGTACTCGAACCGATCGCCGATGGCTTCCGCAACTACCTCAAGGGACCGCTCGCCGTGCCGGCCGAGGCCTTGCTGGTGGACAAGGCGCAACTGTTGACGCTGACCGGGCCGGAACTGACCGCGCTGGTGGGCGGCCTGCGCGTGCTCAATACCAACTATGGGCAGAGCCAGCACGGTGTGTTGACTCAACGTCCGCAAGCGCTGACCAACGACTTCTTCATCAACCTGCTCGACATGAGCACGGAGTGGAAGCCGGTGTCGGAGGCCAAGGACGTGTTCGAAGGCCATGATCGCGCGACCGGCAAAGTGAAGTGGACCGGCACGCGTGTCGATCTGATCTTCGGCTCGCACTCGCAACTGCGGGCGCTCGCCGAGGTCTATGGCAGCGCGGATGCACAGGAAAAGTTTGTGCATGACTTCGTCGCGGCCTGGGTCAAGGTGATGAATCTCGATCGCTTCGATCTTGCCTGAGCGCAGACGCTGGACCTTGAAGGTTTGAGGTTGCAGCAGAACGGACGAACGGCCGGTCGTGAGACCGGCCGTTTTTCGTTCGCGCGTTTTTGCTGACCGCATGAGCCGATAACGCAAACGCTATCGGCTCATGCGGTTTCGACATTGGAGCCGCGCCGTCCCCATCCGTACACTTGTCGTTCAGTGCCTGCAGAAGAGCAGCGTGTCGCGCAACGCAACCGCATGCACGACACCCACGACACCGATGAATGGCCGCCACAGGCCATCTGGACGGAGACACACGTTGGACAAAGACACCTTTGCCGCATCGGCTGCGGCGGCGCAGCCCGCCCGCTTCAATTACCGCTGGCATGTCCTGCTCTGGCTGCTGGTGGGCGGCATCATCAACTACATGGACCGCGCCAGCCTGTCGATCGCCGCGCCCGGCATGATTCACGAACTCGGCCTGACGCGCACGCAGATCGGGCTGCTCGGCAGCGTGTTCGCGTGGACCTATGCCGTGATGCAATTGCCGGCGGGCTGGGTGATCGACCGTTTCGGCGCCAGGCGGGCCTACGCGCTCGGCATGATCTGGTGGAGCGTCGCCACGTGGCTGACCGGCGTGGTCGGTTCGATCTCCGCCTTGCTGGTGATGCGCGCCCTGCTCGCGGTGGGCGAGGCGCCGTGCTGGCCGACCTCGGCGAAAATCACCGCCGCATGGTTCCCTGCCAAGGAACGCGGCTTTGCGACGGGCGTATGGGATTCGTCGTCGAAGTGGGGGCCGGCGCTCGCGCCCGCCATGCTCGTCGCGCTGATGATCGCGTTCGGCTGGCGTTCGCTGTTTCATGTGACGGGCGCGGTCGGCATCGCGTTTGCCTTGCTGTTCCTGCTGCTGTATCGCAACCCGGTGGACAGCAAACGCCTCTCGAAGGAAGAGTTCGCCTATATCGAAGCGGGCGGCGGCGGTCACGAACGTTCGCTGACCACCTCGACGCTGCGCTGGCGCTCGCTGTTCACCCGGCGCAGCGTGTGGGGCATGATTCTCGGCTACTTCTGCACGATCTGGCTGTGGAATATCTTCCTCGTGTTCTTGCCGCTGTATCTGCTCGACCGTTTTCACATCTCGTTCACGCAGCTTGGCGTGGTGGCGGGCATTCCCTGGGCTGGCGGCGCGATCGGCGAAATCGCGGTCGGTTATCTGGCGAAGAAGATGGTCGATCGCCAGCTTGCCTCGCCGATCGACGCCAAGCGGTTGTTGATTGCGTGCTGCGCGGCCGGCGCGGCGGTGTGCGCGATCGCGCTGCCGTTCACTCAGGCGCTCAGCGTGACGCTCGTGCTGTTCACCGTGGGCCTCGCCTTCATTGCCGCCGTGGTCGGCTCGGCGTGGGCGCTGGCGGCGGATATCGCGCCGTCGTCGATGGTGGCGTCGGTGAGTGCGATACAAAATTTCGGCGGCTATTTCGGCGGCGCATTTTCGCCCGTCGTGGCGGGCTTTATCGTCGACCGCACGGGTTCCTATGCGCTCGCCTTTATCTCGGGCGGCATCATCGCCGGATGCGCGGCGCTGTTCTACTGGTTCATGGCCCGTCAACCGATCCGCGAGGATGCCGCGGCGCCGGCTGGCTGACACAGGCGAGTACAGGCAAAGGCGGGCAAAGCGGGCAAAGGCGGACACAGGCACGGGCAAACGCGAGCGGGCATCGGCATTCACTCAACGACCTCCGCGTCGTTTATGCTTCTGCTTGCCCCTTTCCACTGGAGATCCGTTTTGCCCAACTGGCCGCGCCTGGTCCTGATGAGCGTCCTCATCCTTTTCCTGCCGGTCTCCGCTCACGCGGAGCGATGCTGGCTGGTCGGGTGCGCCGGCAACATCGGCTACCTCTACATTCCCGACAGTCAAATCGCCCTGCAGCAGGACACCGGCTTTGTCACGGTCAACTCGGTTCGCTACAAGGTGGACCCTACGGGCAAGCTTCTGCGCGAATACGGACTGCCGGCGCTCGGCTCTGTGATTACGCTCAATAGTTCGGCGGTGCTGCTGCCGTACAAGGCGATGGGCGACGCGTCCGTTCTCAAGGAGATCGCCCGCTGGCCGTACGACTACGACGCGCAAGCGAAAACCGCGTCGCTCTACCAGTACAGGATCGACGAAGCGCTCGGCAGTGCCATGCGTGGCGGCGCGACGCTCCAGGTGCTGGGTTATGTCGGCGATCGCGCCTGGGGCTATTCGCATCTGTTTGCGCTCGTCATGGTGAAGTCCGACTGAACGCCGCGGCGAAGTGCTTCGCCGCACTCGTCGCCGATATGGTTCCTATATCGGTGTCATAGGTAAGCCCGTCTTCCACTGCGAATTCACGCTCCGCCATCCGCATCCGCCGGTCTTCATGGCACGCCCGGAGCTTCGCGCCTTCCCACATGCATTTCGCGACGCCTGTCGCCGACTCGTCGCAAACGGCTGGAGAGCAGGGCGCCGATGCGCGAATATTCGTCTGTCGCAAGAAATTGAGGTCCGGCTCCAGCCAGCAAGGGGCTGCCCAAGGTGACCACCAGACTTTGGACGGTTTCGAAAAAAGCCTGGAATAAACCCTAAGGCCTCGTGTTCGCCCTGATGTAGACGCAGTACGGGGCGCGCAGTGAAAAGCCGGAACCGGACTGTTTATCCCCAGCCAGAAGACGGTTTCCGCCGTCAGGTTGATTTAATTTTATTAAGGAATCTTAATCATGTCGAAAATGCTCGCAGGTCTCGCTCTCGCCGCTGTCACCCTTGGCGCTCCGGTTCTCAGCTTCGCCCAGTCGAATGCGCCTCTCACGCGTGCAGAAGTGCGTGCCGATCTGGTTCGTGTCGAACAGGCCGGCTACACCCCGTCTGCTAACGACCTGAACTACCCGGCCGACATCCAGGCCGCTGAAGCGAAGATCGCTGCGCAGGACGATTCGCAACTGACCAGCCAGGCAGTCGGCGGCGTCGCCCCGAACGGTAGCTCGGCATCGGGCACGGCATCGCATACGGCGATGCGCACCAGCGCCGGCTGTGTCGGTCCGGTCAGCTTCTGCAACATCTTCTTCGGTAGCTAAGTGATGCACGAGGGGGTCTGCGCCACGCGTTGTCTTGTGTGGGACCCCCAATCGTTCCTGTTGCAGAGGTAGACGGCTTGATAGACGAGTGCGCCGCGCAATCCTGTGTGGTTACCGGTCAAGCCAGCTACTTTTTGAATTTCACCCCCTTTCCCGTTTGATGGAGTTTCACCGTGAAGATCTCGCCTATCGCCGCATCGATTCTTTCCTTGTCCGCTTGCCTGTTCGCATCCACTGGTGCGATGGCGCAGGACACTCAGCCTGCTGCCGCCCCGATCAAAAACATCGTGCTGGTACACGGCGCATGGGTGGATGGTGCGGGCTGGAAGCCGGTCTACGACATCCTCACCAAGGACGGCTACCACGTCACCATGGTGCAGGAACCGCTGACCTCGCTGGACGACGACGTCGCCGCCACCAAACGCGTGATCGACCTGCAGGACGGCCCGGCCATTCTCGTGGCGCACAGCTACGGCGGCTCGATCATCACCGAAGCCGGTGTCGATCCGAAGGTGGCCGGCCTGGTGTATGTCGCGGCGCATGCGCCGGCTGTCGGCGAAGACGAGTCGGACCTGGGCAAGCAATACCCGAGCTACACCTCGAAGCAGCCGGGCGCCATCAAGAAGACCGACGACGGCTACACGTATCTGAATCCGGCGGACTTCCCGAAGGATTTCGCGGCCGATCTGCCGGTCAAGCAAGCGCAGTTCGAAGCGCAGTCGCAGATCCTGACGGCAGCGAAGGTCTTCTCGCAACCGATGTCGGTCGCGGCGTGGACCACCAAGCCGAGCTGGGGCATCGTGGCCGCGGACGACAAGATCATCAACCCGGATCTCGAACGCTTCTACTACCAGCGCGCGCATAGCCACACCACGGTGCTGGCCGGCGCGAGCCACTCGGTCTACGAATCGCGTCCGAAGGAAGTGGCGGCAGTGATCGAAGACGCGGCGAAGCACGCGCAACAGTAATACGCCGAAGAGTGGTCAAGGGCGCGCCCGTGGAGAAGGGCGCGTTCGTGTGACGGCCCGGAACCGGGGGCCGACGCATCGGCATGCCGGAAGTGAGCGGGCGGTTCGAACGCAGTCCTGAGCAGACCAGTACCGTTAATACTAGTATGTCTGCTGGACTGGATGCGGAGCGTGCTACCCCGTAGCATCGCCCATGGCCGTCCCAGCGCAACGGAAACAACCGAAGCAACCTGAGGCAACACCGAACGTTGCGCCGGACCATGCAGTGGCTCGCGCTCCGTGAATGCCGCCAGAGGTCCATTGATCCACGGCCACCGTCTACTCCGGATCGAAACATGGCGAACCCGCAAGAAAGCGTCGCACAAGCCTCCACGCCGCCGTCGCAAGACGGCGCGACTCATTGGAAGCGCAACCTGTTTGTCTGCGTCTTCGGCTCGTTTACCACCATCGTGGCGATGACCTTGCTGCTGCCGTTTCTGCCGCTCTACGTGGAAGAACTGGGCGTCAAGAGCCACGCGGCGATCGTGCAGTGGTCCGGTGTCGCGTACGGCGCGACTTTTCTCTCCGCCGCGTTCACCGCGCCGTTGTGGGGCAAGCTCGGCGACCGTTACGGCCGCAAGCTGATGCTGATTCGCGCCAGCCTTGGCATGGCCGTCGCCATGTCGCTGATCGGCATGGCGCACAACGTCTGGCAACTGGTGGCATTGCGCCTGCTCGCGGGGCTGCTCGGCGGCTATGCGTCGGGGTCCACCGTGCTGGTCGCCACCCAGACGCCGAAGGCGCGCTGCGGTTGGGCGCTGGGCATTTTGTCGTCGGGGATCATGGCCGGCAATCTCGCGGGGCCTCTGATTGGCGGTTCGTTGCCGCCGCTCATCGGCGTGCGGGCCACTTTTTTCGCAGCCGGCGCATTCATTTTCATCGCGTTTCTCGCCACGGCGTTCCTGCTCAAGGAAGATCCGCACCGCGTCGTGAAGAAGCGCGACGCGCAGCACGTCGATTGGCAAGCCATCCCGGACCGACGGCCGATCGTCGCCATGCTCGTCACCGGCGCGCTGCTGATGGTGGCGAACATGTCCATCGAACCGATCATCACCGTGTTCGTCGCGCAGATTGTCGAGGTGCGCCAGGTGACCTTCGTGGCGGGGCTCGTCATGTCCGCAGCGGCACTCGGCAGCATCCTCTCGGCGTCGCGTCTCGGACGGCTGGCCGACCGGATCGGTCATTGGAATGTGATCGTCGGCTGTCTGGCGGCGTCGGCCGTGCTGCTGATTCCGCAAGCGTTCGTGACGGCAGGCTGGCAACTCGTCGCGCTGAGATTTCTCATGGGCATGGCGCTGGGCGGTCTCTTGCCGTGTGTCGCCAGTGTCATCCGGCACAGCGTGCCGCAGCACATCGCCGGGAAGATGCTCGGCTATTCCACCTCCTCCCAGTACGCCGGTCAGGTGCTCGGCCCGTTGCTGGGAGGTTTTGTTGGCGGACACTTCGGCATGCGCGCGGTGTTCCTCGGGACCTGTGTGCTGATGGCGATCGGCGCGATCTACAACCATATCAACCGGAGCGTGGTCGGCCGCAGCAGCGTCGCGCTTTAAGCGTCGAACGACAGGCTGCGCCGACGGTTTTCACGCTGTGCCGGCAATGCCCCCTCCCTGAAATCTCACCGCATCGTCTCGGACTGCTTAATTCAACTGATGCGGCGGCAAACCTGCTCACGGAGAGTGAACAGGTTTGCCGCCACTGCTTCTTGAAATAGCGTGCGCCATGTGCTTTTATAAGATCTAACTCACATACTTTGAACGGCGTGTGAGCCGGGGACTTCGCAAAATAGCGTATCAACGCCATCGTATTGCTAATCGTAAGCATCTAAGAACGACTCGCCAATAAGGATGAGGTTAGCCAATGAGTACGATAAACAAGGGGATATCCGTTGTTGCGTGCGTGCTTCTGTCCGGATGCGGAACGTTGCTGTCCGGGTTGAATGCGGCCAGTTCGAATCTGGTCAGCGCCGAGCCGTTGAAGATAGACCAGACGGCCCTTCAGACGGCGGAGGTGTGCACGGATACGGGTGCGAGTACTTGCCGAAAGAATTTCATTCGAGGCGTGGTGCTCGATTCGATGATGAAGTGTCAGAAATTCGCCAATCAGCTGGTACTGACCGAAAATACGGTGAATACCTCGGGCGATATAGCGACGACCATCCTGACCGCGCTAGGCACGGTCTTTACCCCGATAACGACGATTCATGCCATGACCGCCGGCGCGACCGTGGTGAGCGGCAGCAAGTCCGCCATCAACGCCAATATCTACGCCAAGGCGTCGATCAGCAGCATGCAGTCGGCACTTGATAAGGTGTACACACAACCGATGCTCGCGTATATCACCGCCCTGAAGAATGCGGGCAACGACTCCGCCATCGACGTGGGAAGCGAAGTGCTGAATGTGCAAATGCTCCATGGGAATTGCGCGCTTGCCGAGGCGGAGATTTTCATCAACGGGACGGTGAGCAGTGCCTCGCCCCAGACCGTCAACCTCGTACCTGGCGTGATGCCCGCATCGGGCGTTCAGGCCGCCGCAGCGGCAGGCGGATGACGCGATGAAGCAACCGATACGACCAACCGACTCTGACCAATCCGAGACTCCATGAACGCAATCGCGCCGGGCGGAACACCCATTGAACATGTGTTTGTGCTGATGCTGGAGAACCGGTCGTTCGATCATATGTTTGCGCTGTCGGGCATACCGGGTATCGTCGCGGCGACTTCCGGCAATACCAACAGCTATAACGGCACGACCTACGCGTTCGGCGGCGGGGCGCCCGACCCCATGCCCACCGACCCCGGACACGAGTTCACGGACGTACTCGAACAGCTTTGCGGCGCGGGCGTGCCGTTCACCAAAGGCGCGGCGTATCCGCCTGTCCTGAACGGCGGCTTCGCCTCGAACTACGCGACGAGCCACACGGAAGGCGCGCCACCGCCGGCGGCCAGCGTGGGCGCGATCATGCAGGGCGTCGACACCGCCGCGCAGTCGCCTGCCATGTACCGGTTGGCGACTGAATTCGCGCTATGCGACGGCTGGCGTGCGTCGCTGCCTGGTCCGACCTGGCCGAACCGGTTTTTCCTGCACGGCGCGTCCTCGGCCGGCCTGGACCATTCGCCGACCTCAGCGGAGATGGCGGCATGGGAGCCTTTGGGTGGCTTCGCCTACCCGAACGGTTCCATCTTCGACGCACTGGGCAAAGGCAACTACCGTCTCTATCAGGACGACTCGGGCCTGCTGTGTGGACGGGTGCCGCAAGTGGCGTCTATCAAGGGCATTGGTTTCTTCGACGTCGACGGCCTGTCGCACTTCGGGGCCGACCTCAACGCCGGCTACACCGCCCGCTACACCTTCATCGAACCTTCCTATGGGAACATCGTCCAGAGCACCTACGAGGGCGGTACCTCGCAGCATCCCATGGACCGTCTGGCGGCCGGCGACCAGCTAGTGGCTCGCGTCTACAACGCGATCCGCAATTCGCCGTTGTGGCAGAGCAGCCTGCTCGTGATCCTGTACGACGAGCATGGTGGCTTTTACGACTCCGTCGAACCCGGCGAAGCAGCGCGGCCGAACGACAACGCGCCTGCGACGCTGAACGCGAATGGATTCCTGTTCGATGTCTACGGCGTGCGCGTCCCGGCCATCGTGGTGTCGCCGTGGGTCAGGCAAGGCGTGATCGACCATACCGTGTACGACCATAGCTCCGTGCTCGCGACTCTCGAGCGCCTGTTCGACATCCCGTCGCTGACCGAACGCGATCGCAATGCGACGGACCTGCTGTCGCTGATTTCGACGACTTGCCGCGTCGACTGCCCGGAGACCCTCTGACCATGGCCCGACAAATCCCACCGGATAACCGCCATCTCCGCGACAACGAGCCTTTGCGCGACGGCACCAGCCTGATGGCCTTCCTGCACGTGCTGAAAAAAGCCCATATCGAGCTGGATGGCCACGCTCAGGCCCATCAGCGTTTCCAGCGGGTGACGACACGCGGCGAAGCGCGGCAATACATCGAGGACCTGATGCCGCCACTGCTGGCCGAGCGTGACCGGCAAAGACGGGCGCGACGCTAGCAGTCGTTCGGGATGGGGATGCAGGATCTGGAGCACGTCGGCCCGCTCGCCGACGTGCTCCAGCAGGAGGGCTATCAGGCGCCGGCGTCGTGGGCGCCTTCATCGCCGTGATGCGGCAGTTTGTGCGAGACCTCGTCGAGCTTGTCGCCGAGCACGCGCCGCACGACCACGTAGAACACGGGGATCAGCAGCAGCCCGAGGAAGGTCGCGAACAGCATGCCGCCGATCACGCCCGTGCCGATTTCGTGCCGCGACGAAGCCCCTGCGCCGGTCGAAATCACCAGCGGGAAGACACCCAGAATGAAGGCCATCGAGGTCATCAGGATCGGGCGCAGCCGCAGCTTGCCGGCGCTCAGCACGGCGTCGTAGAGCGTCATGCCCTTGGCCTGTCCCTCCACCGCGAACTCCACGATCAGGATCGCGTTCTTCGCCGCAAGGCCGATCACCGTCACGAGACCGATCTTGAAGTAAATGTCGTTAGGAATGCCGCGCATCAGGCAGAACGCCAGCATGCCGAGCATGCCCAGGGGCACCACGAGCAGGACGGCGACCGGGATCGACCAGCTCTCGTACAGTGCGGCAAGACACAGGAACACCACCACGATCGACAGGATCATCAGCAGCGTCGCCGAATTGCCGGCCAGAATTTCCTGGTACGACTGACCTGTCCAGTCCGCGGCGAAACCCGATGGCAGCGCGGTGTCGACGATATGCTGCAGGGTCTTCATGGCCTCGCCGGTCGAATAGCCCGGCGCCGGGTTGCCGACGATCTCGATGGCGGAGTAGCCGTTATAGCGCGGCAACGCGACCGGACCCACATCCCAGTGCGTCTTCACGACGCTGGACAGGGGGACCATGTTGTACGGACTGAGCGAGGTATTGCTCGCGGAGGGATTGACGGTGGTCAGATAGCCGCTGGTGTTGGTGGTATCGGCGTATGAGCTGGCCGCGCCGGTCGAGGCGCTGCTGATTCCGCTCGGCGTATAGATGTGCTGGAACGCATCCACGCCCATCCGGTAGGGCGCGTCGGCCTGCAGATACACCCGCTTGACACGCCCCCCATAGGTGAACTGATTCACATAGTACGGGGCCAGCTCCATCTGGATGGCGTTGTAGACATCGGTCAGCGAGAGCCCCATGGCCTGCGCGTGTACGCGATCGACGGACATCTCCAGTTGCGGTGCATCGGGCAACGAATTGGGACGAATACCGTATAGCGTCGTGTTTTTGGCGGCGTTGCCCAGCAGAATATGTTCAGCCTGCGCCAGTTGCGCGCGCGACTGGCCCGCGCGAGCCTGCAGGAACATATCGATGCCGCCGAACTGGCTCAGGCCGCGGATGGTGGGGAGATTGACGACGAAGACCTGCGCGTCGGGAATCCCGTGCAATATCCTGTTGGCTTGCGGAATCAGTTGCATCGCGGTTTCCGGGCGCTTGTCCCAGTCGGTCAACTGGATGAACGCCATGCCCACGTTTTCGCTATTGCCCACGAAGCTGAAACCTTCAATCTGGAACACGGCGGCAATGTCTTTGCTGATGGGACTATGCTTGAGCTTGTCCGAGACTTCGGCCATGGCCTGGTCGGTGCGCTGGATCGTGGCGCCTGTCGGCAGGTTGACGAGCGCGAGCATGAAACCCTGGTCCTCATCCGGGACAAAGCTGGTGGGCAGACGCGTGTACAGAAAACCTGCCAGCATAGCCAGCAGCACGAAGACAATCATCCAGCGCGGCGCGTGACGCACCGCACCGCCGATCTGGCGAATGTAGGTCCGGTTGATACGTTCGAGACCGCTGTCGAACCAGCGGAAGACTACGTTCTTATGCTCGTCGTGCGTCGGTCTGAGAATGGCCGCACACAGTGCCGGTGTGAACGACATGGCAAGGAAAGCCGAAACGATCATGGATACGGCGATCGTCAGGGCAAACTGCGCATAGATGATGCCGGTGGCGCCCGGTTGCAACGCCGACGGCACGAACACCGCAGCCAGCACGACGGTGATCGCAAGGATCGCGCCGGTAATCTGGCCCATTGCCTTGCGGGTGGCCTCCCGTGGTGGGAGACGCTCTTCCGTCATGATGCGCTCGACGTTCTCGATCACCACGATCGCATCGTCCACCACAATGCCGATGGCGAGCACCATGCCGAACAGCGTGAGCTGATTGAGCGTGTAGTGCAGCAGCGAGAGGCCGATAAAGGTGCCCAGCAACGCCACGGGAATGACGAGCGTTGGAATGATCGTGGCGCGCAGGTTCTGCAGGAAAATCAGCATCACCACGAAGACCAGCACGATGGCCTCGAGCAGCGTGCGGACCACGTCGGTGATCGAGGCGGTAATGAACGGCGTCGTGTCGTAAGGCACATCCCACTTGACGCCGGCGGGCAGATCCTTGGCGAGAATAGCCATCTCGGCCTTCACGGCCTTGGCGACCGCGAGGGCGTTGGCGCCGGGCAGCAGATACACGCCCATGCCGCCGGCGGCCTTGCCGTTGTAGACCGAGGCCGAGCCGTAGGTTTGCGCGCCGAAGGTGATGCGGGCAACGTCGCTCAGCCTGACGACGGTGCCGTTGCTATTGGTCAGCAGGATGATGTCGCGGAACTGCTTGAGCGAGGAAAACAGCGTATCGCCGGACACGGTCGCGGTAAACGTTTGCCCCTTGACGGCCGGATCGGCGCCGAGCGAACCCGTCGCGAACTGCGCGTTCTGCGCGCTGACGGCGTTGAGCACCTGGGTGGTGGACAGGCCGTAGCCCTGTAGCTTGTCCGGATTCAGCCAGATCCGCACGGCGTATTCCGAGCCGAGCATGAAGGTGTTGCCCACCCCATTGACCCGCGCGATGACCGGCTGGATCTGCGAAGCGATGATGTCGCTCAGGCGCGAGGCGTCGATGGCCGGATTGTTCGACTGCAGCGACACGAACATCAGGATGTCGGGACTCGCCTTGGCGACGACGACACCCTGCTGGGTGACCTGGGTCGGCAGCAGCGGCTGGGCCAGACTGACCTTGTTCTGCACCTGCACTTCCGCCGTATCCGGATTGGTGCCGGTCGCGAAGCTCAGCGTGATGGTGACGGTGCCGTTGGAGTTGGACGCCGAGCTGAAGTACAGCAGGTTGTCGATGCCGGTGAGCTGCTGCTCGATCACCTGGGTCACGGTCGACTCCATGGTCGCCGCGCTGGCGCCAGGGTAGGTTGCCGTGACGGTGACTTCAGGCGGTGCGATGTCCGGGTAGGAATCGATGCCGAGATTGAGCATCGAAATCACGCCGAGGATACAGATCAGAATCGGGATCACCCAGGCAAAAACCGGGCGATCGATAAAAAAGCGGGGCATGGGGCGGCTTCCTTATTGTGCGTTGCCGGCGCTCTGCGCGCCTGCAGCAGGGGCAGAACTGCCTTGCGGCGAGGCTGCTGCCGGGGCGTGCCACGGGCTTGCCTTGACCTGGGCGCCCTCATGTGCGCCTTGCAGGCCTGAGACGATCACCTGCTCGCCGGCCGTGAGACCGCTAGTGACGATCCAGTCGGTGCCGGCGTTGTCGGTGGCGGTGACGTCCTTGCGCGCCACCTTGCCGCCGGCGTCGACGATCATTGCGTAGGCGCCGACCGTGTCGCGTTGCAGCGCCTCTTGCGGCACCAGGAAGACATCGTGCTGCTGGCCGAGGTTGACGTTCAGCGTCACGTACATGCCGGGCAACAACATGTGCTGGGCGTTCGGCACCCGCGCGCGCAGGTTGACGGCGTCGGTGGTCGCGTTGACGGTGACGTCGGAGAAATCCAGTACACCTGACTGATCGTACGGGGTGCCATCCGGCAAGACGATCTGCACCGTGGTCTGATCCTGCTGGGCGAGCGCGACATTGCCGCGGCGGTTCGCTTCCCGCAACGTCAGCAGATCCGCCGCGCTGATGGTGAAGTTCACGTAGAGCGGATCGATCTGGTTGACGGTCGTGAGGAGGGTGCCGCCGGAGCCGGCGTCGCTCGTGCTGCTGCCTACCACGGCGCCGACGGTCACCTGCTGCTGGCTGGCGACGCCGCCGATCGGCGAGGTCACTTTGGTATAGCCGAGGTTGACCCGCGCGCTGTCGACCAGCGCCTGGTCTGCCTTGACCTTGGCTGCGTCGGTGCGCACGGTCGCGTCGGCGTTGTCCACGGTCTGCTGCGACACGGAGCCGGCCGGCAACAGCTTGTGATAGCGCTCCGCGTTGACGCGGTCGTTCAACCAGGTAGCCTCGTCTTCGCCGAGCACGCCGAGGTCGTTGTTGAGCTGGGCCTGATAGTAGGCAGGGTCGATTTCGAACAGCACCTGGCCGGGCTTGACCTCGCTGCCTTCGGTGTAGACCCGCCTGAGCAGGACGCCGGAGACGCGCGCGGTGACGTTGGCGCTGAGGTAGGGCGCGAGCCGTCCGATCAGGGGGCGCGTGAGCGCAATGCTTTGCGGTTCGACAGTGACGACGCCGACCTGGGCGGGCGGCGGTGCCGGCGGCTGACCGTGACCGCTGCAGGC
Source organism: Paraburkholderia phenazinium (assembly GCF_900142845.1). Lineage (NCBI taxonomy): Bacteria > Pseudomonadati > Pseudomonadota > Betaproteobacteria > Burkholderiales > Burkholderiaceae > Paraburkholderia > Paraburkholderia phenazinium. The sequence continues at coordinate 978,509 of NZ_FSRU01000002.1, read as the reverse complement.
GGAAAGCGCGGCGAGTGCCGACAGCGCGAACAGGCCAAAGCACAACGTGTGATGTTTCATTGCGACAGGACTCCTGATGTTTGTTCCAACGGCTGCTGTGGGGAGGACGTATTGGCGCTTACCGCGGCGCCTTTTGCGTCATCCCACTGCCAGCCGCCGCCGAGATTCTTGACCAGCGTGACGCTGCTTTCGGCGAGCGAAGCCTGCGTGTCCTTCAGGTTCTGCTCGGCCTGTAACAGCGTGAGCTGCTGGGTGAGCAGGCTCTGCTCGCTGGCCGTGCCGGCCTGCAACTGGGCCTGTTCGCTCGCGAAGAGCTGGCGGTTGCGCTGGTAGATGTGGGCGAACGCCTGTTCCTGCTGCTGCAGATGGTTGTACGAAGACAGGCTGTCCTCGACGTTCTGGAACGCCGTCAGCACGGTTGCGCGGTAGGTCGCAACCTCTTCGTCGTAGGTGGCTTCGGCCTCGTGGACCGCCGCCGTGCGCGCGCCGCCATCGAAGATCGTCGCGGCCAGATCCGGGCCGAGCGTCCAGAAGCGGCTCGGCAGCGAGAACAGGTTCGCCAGCGTGTTGTGCTCGAAGCCGCCTTCCGCGGAAAGCGTCAGGGTCGGGAAGAAGGCCGCCTTGGCGACGCCGATCTTGGCGTTGGCCGCCGCCGCCGTGCGTTCCGCGTTGACCACGTCGTAGCGCCGTTCGAGCAGTTGGGAGGGAAACCCGAGCGGCACCGAGGGGGTGGCGAAGGCATAGTCGCGCTGCGGCGGCAGGGAGAAGCTGGCCGGCGGCGTGCCGATCAGCACGGCGATGGCATGCTCGTCCTGCTCGCGCGAGGTCTCGGTGGTTTGCAGGTCGGCAATCACGGCTTCCAGCGTGTCCTGTGCCGTGAGCACGTCGTCGTTCGACGCAGTGCCCTGCAGAAAACCGGCCCGCGTCATCTCCAGAATGCGGGCGTCGAGCTGTTGCTGCTGCTGGAGCGAATCGATGTCGATATCGGCCTGGCGCAGCGCGAAGTAGTCGGAGGCGACGCTCGCCGCGATCGACAGGCGTTCGCCGGCAAGCTGCGCGTCGCTCGCCTCGGCGCTGGCTTTGGCCGACTCGATCTCGCGCCGGACTTCGCCCCACAGGTCGAGCTCCCAACTCGCGGAGAGATCCGCGGTGGCGAGGTTGGTCACGCTGCCCGCGCCTGTCGTGCTGGCCCCGGCGCCGGTGCCGCTGCGCGATCCGGAGAGGCCCGCGCCGACGGTCGGAAAGAGGCTCGCGGTGTTGGCGTCGACCGTGGCCTTGGCGAGCCGGTAGGCGGCTTCCGCGGCGGCGATCGACTGATTCGCCTTGAGCGACTGCTCGATCAGATGAGACAGGGTGTCGTCGCGATAGTCGAGCCACCAGGTGCTCGAAATCGCACCTTGCGGGTCGGCCTGCGCGCGCTGCCAGTCGGCTCCTTCCTTGAAGGTGGCGGGAAGGTCCAGTGCGGGCCGGCGGTAATCGGGACCCACGGCGCAGGCCGCGATGCAGAGCGTGGCAACGAGGGCGCAGCCGAGCCGCAGGCTGCGCCCTGATGACCGCACCGGCTTGCGGCGGTGCGTGTCGGGCGATAAAACGGTCGGGCGCAAGAGGCGATCTTTGCGAATAGGACTACTTATCTTCGAAATAGAGCGCGCAAGTCGACCGGGTGGAAACAGGTTGCTCAAGTGAACTCCGTTTGGCCGTATACAAGACTTCGATGTCGTCCGGAAACGGATGAGCACCGCAGGGCTTTCGTGCTCGACATCGGGCGAGCGCAACGGCAGGGTGAGCGGGTCGTCTTGTCCGATGAACCGAACGCACGAGCACGTTAAATGAAATCGCGGCTGGATAAATTTCAGTTTGAAATAATCGGAAAAACGCGCTAATGCCGGCTTTCGCGAGGCCAGTTATGATCCGGTCATGTGATTGAATGGGCGGCCGGTGTGTCGCAAGACATGCCGTGGTGTTAAACAGGCCTGAAAGGAGCGTGTGCGTGGAGGGTGAAACGATTCAGGTTCTGCTGGTAGACGACGACGCCGGCCTGCGCGACCTGCTCAGAAAGTTCTTTCAGCAGCGCGGCATCGAGTTTTCGGTCCTGCATAACGCCACCAATCTGGCGAACCGGCTGGCACTGGAGCGGCCGTCTATCGTGGTGCTGGATGTGATGATGCCGGGCGTCGACGGACTGACCGCACTCAGGCAATTGCGCGAGATGGGCGATGCGATTCCCGTCATCATGCTGACGTCGCTCGCGGAAGACCTGGACCGGGTGGTCGGTCTCGAGTTCGGCGCCGACGACTATCTCGGCAAGCCGTTTACGCCGCTCGAATTGCTGGCGCGCATCAAGGCGGTGCTGCGCCGCCATTCGAGCCGGGCGCCGCTGGTTGCGAGCGGCCGCGCAACGTACCGCTTCGGCAGGTTCCGCCTGGATACGGCGGCGCGGGCCCTGTTCTGCGACGACAAGCGGATCAAGCTGACCGGCACGAACTACGCGCTGCTTGAAGTGCTGGCCACGCATCCGATGGAAACCTTGTCGCGCGCGAAGCTGCTCGACTTGCTGTACGGCCCGGATGTGGATATCACCGAGCGCGGCATGGACCTCTCGGTGTGGCGGCTGCGCAGACTGCTGGAGGAGGATCCGTCGCAACCTTGCGTGATCCAGACGGTACGCGGCGTGGGGTATATGTTCGTGCCGACCGACAGCGACGATGAAAAACCCGTTTAACACGATCTTCGGCCGCGCTGCGCTGATGACGACGAGCCTGCTGGTGCTGGCCTACATGGCGTCGCTCGTCGTGCTCGGCTTCGAAGCCAACGAGATACACGCTGAACATGCCTCCCGCGGCGTGCAGGTGGTCGAAGAGGCGCGGCGCGACAGTATCGAGGCGGCCCGGCACATTGCGGCGACGCTCGGCTCGACCTATCTGGATGCGGACGATGCGACGCCCGGTAACGAGCCGCCTTCGCCGCGGGACACGCACGGATTCTACGAGAACGCGCTGCGCAAGAATTTGCCGCCGGGCAGTCAGGTCGTGCTGGCCGCGGATACGGGCACGGTCTGGGTCCGTTACGCCGGCGACACCCGCTGGCTGCGGATACCGGACGCCACCCTGACCAAAGGCCGCGTGCATGCCGCGTTGGGATTGATGCTTGCACTGGCGATCCTGGTGGCGTTCCTCGGCGCATGGCAGGCGCAACGGCCGCTGCGCAGGCTGGCCACTGCGGCGCGCGAATTCCGTATCGGCGTCAGCACGCCGGTGGTGAAAGTGAGCGGCCCGCGCGAGGTGGCGGAACTCATCACCCGTTTCAACGAGATGATTCGCGAAATCAGCGAATACGAACAGGAGAGGGCGATGATGCTGGCGGGCGTCGCTCACGATTTGCGCACCCCGCTCACGCGCATGCAGGTGCGCGCAGACCTGCTGCCGGACGGCGCGGAACGGATCGGTTTTCTCGGCGACGTCGAATCGCTCGGCAGGATCGTCACGCAGTTCCTCGACTTCGTGCGCGACCGTGCGGACGGCTCGCCGCTTGTGTCTGTCGATGCCTTTTGCCAGAGTCAGTACGGCAGCGTTCCCCGTGACGAGGACGCAGAAGACTCGCTGGTGAAACTCGATCTGCACGCGGGCGGCCAGTTCAGATTGCCGCTGGTCGATCTCGACCGCATTCTCGCCAACCTGCTGGAAAACGCCATGACGTATGGCGAGCCGCCTGTCGAAATCACCACGGTCGTGCAGCACGGCCTCTATACGATGACGCTGCGCGATCACGGCCCCGGCATTCCCGACGATCAGCTTGACCACGCCATGCAGCCGTTCGTGCGTCTCGACACCGCTCGCGGCGGCGACGCCCATTGCGGCCTGGGACTCGCGATTGTGCGACGACTGGTACGCCGCAACGGCGGGACGCTGGGTGTCGCCAATGCGGCGGACGGTGGGTTGGTGGTGACGTTGGTTTTTCCGGATCGGATGGGGTGATCGGGTATCCCTACGTTTATCCGGCAACGTGACGTCCTGACGCGCGTTGCAAGTTGACGATAGTCGAAAGTTTTCCAAGGGGTGGTTGGTGCCGGGCGGCGCTCCGTAATTCACGGGGCCAGGAATGGTTATCGCAGATTCAGGGGAAAGCAAGTTATTAATTCTTTCTTCGTAAGGAGATGCAGTTTGATTAACATCACTGCTCCGGTCCGCGATATCGACTACCCGTCCACTCAACTCCTCCCATCATGGGCAGTCCACCCGAATCCCCTCGCCTGATATCGCTCCCGGACAGCGAAAATAGCGCTATCTCCATCCGCGCCAAAGCCCTGGTCTTCGTCGATCCCGCCTCGGTCGAAATTCTGCGCGTCATCGAGCAGGTGGGACCCAGTTCGGCTTCGGTCCTGATTCTCGGCGAGACCGGGACGGGCAAGGAACTGGTGGCCCGTCACATTCATCATGTCAGCGGCCGCAGCGGCGCGTTCATCGCCATCAATTGCAGCGCCATCAATCCGCAACTGGCGGAGAGCGAACTGTTCGGCCATGAGGTGGGGGCGTTTACCGGGGCGCATAGCCGGCGTACCGGATACTTCGAAGAGGCCAACGGCGGCACGCTCTTTCTCGACGAAATAGGCGATCTCGCACCGGAACTGCAGGCCAAGCTGTTGCGGGTGCTGCAGGAGGGCGAAGTGACGCGTGTGGGGACGAACCGCGCCAGGCCTGTCGATGTTCGTGTGGTCGCGGCAACCAATGTCGATCTCGAACGCGCGGTACTGGCGGGCAACTTCCGCATGGACCTGTTCTACCGGATCAGCCTGGTACGGTTGAGGCTGCCGCCGTTGCGCGAGCGGCCGCAGGACCTGCTGCTGCTCGCCGAATACTTCCTCACCCGCTATTGCACCCAGTTGAAGCGACCGCAGCCCATGTTGTCCGAGGCGACGGTTCAGGCGCTGCAGGCGTATCCGTGGCCCGGCAATATCCGGGAACTGGAAAACGTCATCCATTTGGCCTTGCTGGTGTCGACCGGTAACCTGGTCCGTCCGGAGCATCTTCAGTTCTCCGAAGCGCTGGCAGGCTATGCGAAGCCCGCCGGCCACGGTGAAGGTCCGCCGCAAGCGGAAATCAAGGCCGGCGTACTTCGGCTGTTCCGTTCGCCTGGCGAGAACCTGCTGCGCGACATCGAAGAACTGGTGGTGTGCGAGGCTTATGCCTATTCCCGCTTCAGTCAGGTACGAACGGCCCAACTCCTCGGTGTCACCCGTAATACGGTGCGCACTTTGCTGGTTCGACATGGTTTGCTGCAGGAAAGCCGCGCGGAATCCGCGTTGGACGAAGCCGAAGAATAGTCTTCGGCGATCCGATTCAAGTGGCGCTGCCTGTCGCTAGGCGGGGGACGCACGGGCCAGTTGCCGGGCCCGCGGCAAAACATGCTCGCCAACCCGGCTCGCCTCCTCGAGATTCGGATACGACGACAGCAGGAAAGTATGAATGCCAAGCCGGCGATACTCGTCAAGCCGGGCCGCGACCTGATCGTAACTTCCCACCAGCGCGGTTGCCGCGCCGCCGCGGATCAGACCCACGCCAGCCCAAAGATTCGGATAGACCTCCAGCCTCCGCATGGACCGCTCCGTCGACAGGACACGGTGACTCAGTTCGGTCTGGCGCCGCTGTCCCACCGATTCGTAGGAGGCGAGTTGCCGCTGCGCATCGGCAAACATCTGCTCGGAGATATCGTCCAGCAGTTGATCGGCGCGCGCCCAGGCTTCGCGTTCGGTCTCTCGCGCGATCACGTGAACCCGCAGACCAAAGCGAATCTGCCGCGCCAGTACGCCCGCTAGTGCGCGGATCCGGTTGATCCGTTCGCGCACCATGTCCGGCGGCTCCCCCCATAAAAGGTAAGAGTCCGCCTGGCTCGAGGCGACCTGCTCGGCCAGGGCCGAGGCGCCGCCGACGTGCAGCCAGGGCGGCGTGTCGAGCGGCACGCCGGGGTGATTCGGGCTCAACGTATAGTGTTGTCCGGCAAAGCTCTGACCCGGGCCGAGCCACAAACGCTTCATGACGCGCAGGAACTCGCCGGTACGGCGATAGCGCTCGTCATGGTCGAGAAAATCGCCGACCGAACGTTGCTCGTAAGCACTCGATCCCGTCACGGCGAACAGTTGCAGACGACCCTGACACATCTGCTGCAGGGTCGCCGCCTTGCGCGCCACATGGACCGGCTGCTCGAGCCCTGGACGAAACGTCACGAGGAAGCGGATCCTTTGGGTTGTCCCTGCCAGCAACGCGGAGACCAGCCACGGATCCTCGAAGCCGGCAGCCGTCGGTACCAGCAGGCCGTCGAACGCCGCCGCCTCGGCCGCCAGCGCGACACGCCGCAGGTAGGCCGGTGTGGCCGGCCGATAGTCCCGCATGAAGTTGGCCGGACGAGGCAGGCCGCTGTTGGCGAGATGCGGGCCATCGCCGTTGGTGGGCAGAAACCAGTTGAACTCGACTGTCACGGTTGACCTCGGATGACACCGCTCGGCATCGTCCCGGGACTTGCCTCGGGACCCTCGACCGATACAGCGTAAAAGCATTCGCGCGGGTTCGGCATGGCCGCGCCAAAGCGGCGCCAGGCATCGGCCAGGTCATGTCGAACGGCGGCCGGCGGGAAGCAGCGAAACAACAGGCCATCGCAGTGGCGGGCGGCTATCGCATACTCGTGCGCTGACTGCGGCAACCAGTAGACCGGAGGCATGGCCGCCGCCAGATCGGGAAGCTGCGCGTTCTCGACCTGGAAAAAGGTGCCGCGATATTGCAGCGGCATGCCTTGGCGTAAGGCCCGAAAGATAGTCAGGAACTCGACACACCGTTCGAGCCGCTGCGCATGGTTCAGATAGTCGCGTCCGGTATCGGTGGGCTCATCGAGTTCCATCTGCAGGATCAGGCGGCCCGTGCTTAGCGACTGCATACTCTGCGCAAGATGGGCGGCCACCACGGGCAGCATCGAGCCTACGCGCAGCCCAACCATCACGCGCAGATCGGGAATCTCGGCGGCGAGCGCCGCGGCCAGCATCCACGGGTCGGGCTCCTGCGGCTGGGTGGGCAACAGCACCGTGTCGACCCCCGCGGCTTGCGCGGCGCGCGCAAGCCCGATCCGGTCGGATAGCGCCAACGTGGCGCCGTCGTTCGTGGCAGCCAGTCGCAGAACGAGGTGCGGTGGAGTATGCGTCGCCAGCACGGGGTCAGAACTTATAGGAAATACGCACGCCGATGGTTCTCGGCTCACCCACCGCCGCCACGCTATCGCCCGGCAGGAAGAAGTTCTTCGTCAAGTCATACTGACGATTGAACAGGTTGCGCGCCCAGAACGTGAAGTCCCAATGTCCGCCCGGTGGCGTGACGGACACGCTCGCATTGACGAGCCAGTACGACTCGACGGTGTAACCCGGTCCGAGCAGCAGCAATTGCGAATACGTATCGTGGAAGCTGTAGTTCGTCTCCGCGCGGAACCGGTACCCGTCAGTACGCCAGTTGTAGGACACTTGACCACCGTAGCTCAGGCGCGGAAAGCTCAGCGCCGTTCCCTGGTAATTGGTAAACACATTATGACCGGCCGCCGCCGATGCCTGCGTATCGTACGTGACAAACGGCGCAGTGTATTTACCTTCCTTGTAGCCTACGTATTGGGAGATCGTGAGTCCTGCAATCGGATCCCATTCGAGCTCGCTTTCGAAACCGTTGATCTCCGATTTGGGTGCGTTCACGAAGGTGCCGATCAGCGATTGCGAGTTGCTGTCGTACACCGCCGACAGCACCTGCTGGTCGCGGTAATCATAGTGGAACACCGACGTGTTCAGGCGCAAGCTGCGGTTCAGGTCGCTTTTGAAGCCGGCCTCGTAGGCGGTCAGCGTTTCCGGCTTGAACGGCGCAAGCGCATCGGAATCCGTCGTGTTGTGCGCTGTGAAGCCGCCGGACTTGTAGCCCCGGCTGATGGTCGCGTAAAGCAGGGTCTTCGGCAGCAGGTTGTATTCGATGCCAATCTTGCCGGATGTCCCGTTCGAGGTGACCGACTGGTTCGGCGCGCTCGGGCTATAAAACGGGCTGAACGACGAGTCCGTTACCGAGCCGGACTCGAAATTGGTCAGGTCGCGGGTTTCGTGTTCCTGGCGCAAGCCGAAGATGCCGTGCAGACGGCTTGTGATGTCGTAGGTCGCCTGGCCGTAGACCCCGAGTGTGTTGACCTGCTGGTCGTACGCGGTCAAGGCCATGATGCCGAGGCGATCGGTGAAGTCCGAGTAAAACTTCTCGTCGAGGCTGTCGTGAGAATAGAACGTTCCCGCTACCCAGTGCAGCCGAGATTGCGGATTGTTGGAGGACACGCGGAATTCCTGGGTAAATTCGTTGACCGTGTCGTTGAAGTACTCGTCCGAGGCGCTGTAGCTTGTAGCGTCCCAGTCGGCGTATTCGCGGCGGTGCAGGAAGTTGTAGGCGGTGATGCTGGTCAACTGAACCAGACCGAGGCTGTACGTGGCGGTCAGGCTGATGCCGTTGCTGTCGTTGTCGCGGCCGGGTTTGGCATCGGGCGAGATTCCAACCAGGTGGGCAAACGCCGGACTCAAACCCCAGCCCGTCGCCGTGTAGTTCGTATCGGCCGGCACCAGGACCTGGCCGGCCCCGCCGGACAACGACGTAAACGGCTGGATCAACGATAGCCCTTCGTTGTCCGACTTGTCGAAACCTGTATGGGCTTCAAGATGGAATTTCAGGTCGCGTGTCGCATCCCAGTCGAGTTGTCCGCGTACCGCCGCGGTGTCGTTGTTGCCAAGCGATTGACCGGTGGCACGATTGGTCTGCCAGGCGCCGAAGTCCGAGGTCGAAAAGGCCAGGCGTCCACGCAAGGTGTCGCTGATCGGCCCTGAAATATAACCCTCGTTGTTGAACAGATTGTGCGAGCCGTACTCGGTCGTGATGCCCGCCTCGAACTCGTTGGTCGGCTTGTTGGTAATGAAGTTGATCGTGCCGCCCGTCGTATTGCGGCCGTACAGCGTGCCCTGCGGACCGCGCAGCACCTCGACGCGATCGATGTCGAAGATCTGTCCTTGCGTCTGGATCGGCAAGGCGTAAGCCACGTCGTCGACATTGACGCCCACCGTCGACGAGTTGTTCGCGCTGTAGTCGATAAAGCCCACGCCGCGGATTCTGAATTGAGGCTGGCCACCGCCGAACGCCGGCTCGACCTCGACGCTGGCCGTGGCGTGCTGGAGATCGTTGACGTTGTTGACGTTCATGTCCTTCAGGTCGCGACCCGAGAGAACGGACACGGAAGCCCCCACATCCTGGGCGGACTGCTTGCGCCGCTCCGCCGTGATGGTGACGCTCTTTAGCGTGGCAACCGGTTTCTCCGCGCTCGCGCGTGATGCGCGAGTGGCCGGTACCGCGCTAGCGGCTTCCGCCTGCGATGCCGGCGGTGAACTTGTCTGTGCATGCGCGGCAAGCGGCAGCGTCAGCAGTGCGGATGCGCTGACCGATGCGCTCAATAATTTTTGTTTCATCTCAATCCCCGAGGAACACGCTGCGTGGGCCAGCGCAAACACACGGCATACGCCGCGTGAAGACATGACTGGCCCTGTTGTGATCCGGCTCGCACCGGAAAGGCGGGGGCACCTTATGCAACTGCTGTGCCAATTCATTTAAGGCCTACGGCACGGGGATTTTCTGCATCGCAAGCAGGGGCGATGCTGGATTCGCGATCATCCATGCAACCCGCCTGCTGACTTTCCAGCACAAGCGCGGCGCGCGATCACGTCTGCTGCTTTTCCAGCACATTGCGTGGAAAACAACGCGCGGCTTGCGACGGTATTCGTGCAAGCCCATGAAAAGCCGGGGAATGCAACGTTGGCTCGCGTCTTGCTCATGGGGATCCCGTTTGAATCCCGCTTCTCACTTCAGGATTTTCATGAGCACTGCTTCGTCATCCGATACGCCGCTGCACGCGTCCCTCCAGGCACCCGACGCGGAACCTCGCTCCGTGCAGCGCCGCCAGTTCATCGCAGCGGCAGCCGCCGCATTGGCACTCGAATACGCGCGACCTGTCCTCGCGGCAGCCAATTCGACGCAGCAGGCGGATGCCTCGACGCCAAAACACGGCGGCACGTTACTGCTGATCGCACAGCCGGAGCCGCCCTCGCTGATTAATGCACTGACGCCGCATGTGGCTTCGCAATACGTCGGCGGCAAGATCTTCCAGGGCCTGTTGACGTTCGATACCCAACTGAAACCGGTGCCCGTGCTTGCGAGCAGCTGGACCTCGTCGCCTGACGGACTGCATCATGTCTTCACCCTGCAGGAAGGCGTGCGCTGGCATGACGGCCAGCCCTTCGATGCCCAGGACGTCGTGTTCACGTTGAACGAGATTGCGCCGCAGGCATTGCCGCGCATGAAACTGACGGCGGCCAAATACTTCGAGTCGATCGAAGCAAAGGGCGCCGGGCAAGTGGAAATCCGCCTGAAGAAGCCGTATGGCGGCCTGTTCGATCTGCTCGGCAGCGGCTTGCTGCCGATCTTGCCGCGCCATCTGTATGCGGGCAAGGATGCGCGCAGCAATCCGGCTAACCAGCATCCGGTGGGGACGGGGCCGTTCGTGTTCAAGGAGTGGAAGCATGGCGCCTATATCCGGCTCGAACGCAACCCGAACTATTGGAAGAAGGGCCTGCCTTACCTTGACGGCATCGTCTACAACATTCTTCCGGATGCATCGGCACGGGCGATTGCGTTCGAGCAGAACAACGTTCATGCACTGCGTGCGGGCGACGTCGATTACGCCGACGTCAAGCGGCTCTCGAAGCTGCCCGGTGTCGAGTCCACCACCAGCGGCTGGGAGTTGTTCTCCGGCATGGCCTTCCTCGAACTGAACCAGCGCAAGCCGCCGTTCGACAACGTGCTGGTTCGTCAGGCCGTGCTGCATGCGCTGAATCGCCAGTTTATCGTCGACAACATTTTCTTCGGCTTTGGCAAGGTCGCGACGAGCTCGTTCATTTCGACCACGCCGTTCTACGACCCAAATACGCCGCAGTTTCCGTATGACCCCGACCGCGCGCGGGCGTTGATCCGGCAATCGGGTGTCGACGTCGGCAAGACCACGCTGACCCTGGTCAACGGCGAGAAGGGCGGGGCGTGGGAGCGGGTGGCGGAATATACGCAACAGGCACTGAATCAGGTGGGCTTCAAGATCCGGGTGGAAACCACCGATGCCGCGAGTTGGTACGCTCACGTGGCGAACTGGGATTTCGATTTGAGCTACAACTTCCTGTTTCAGAATGCCGACCCGGAGTTCGGGGTGGCGCCGCTATATCGCGCCGACGGCATCTCGAAGGGCTCGCCGTTCAATAACGCCGAGGGATACAACAACCCGAAGGTCGATGCGCTCTGGGATGCCGCTGCGCAATCCACCGATCCGCTCAAACGCAAGCAGATCTACGGAGAAATCCAGACGCAGCTCGCCAACGATGCGGCGATCGCCAACATCTTCGAGATGGTCAACCCGACGCTGTATCGCAGTAACGTGCATAACCTGCTGCGTACGGCGACCAGCCTGAACGACAGCCTCGACACTACGTGGATCGGTTAACCATGCGCGGCGTGGTCTTTCCTGTTCTGTCGCGGCTCGGCAAGGCGTTCCTCGTCGTGCTGGGCGTGGTGGTGGTGAACTTCTTTCTGATCCGGCTGGCCCCAGGCGACCCGGCAATGGTGCTGGCCGGTGATGCCGGCTCGGGCGACGCCGCCTATGTGGCTCACCTGCGCGATGCCCTGGGTTTGAGCCGGCCGCTTGCCGAGCAGTTTTTCGTGTATCTCCGCAATCTGGCGTACCTCGACTTCGGCTACTCCTACCGCAGCCAGGAGCCCGTGTTGACGCTGGTGCTCGAGCGACTGCCCGCGACCCTGCTATTGATGGCGGCCGCGTTCGCCGTTTCGCTGGCAGGCGGCGTAGCGGCGGGCTTGATCGCCGCTTACGGCGAAACCCGCGATAACCGGTGGCAACGCTGGTTATCGCGCGGCATCAGCGCCGGCTCGTTGCTGATCTATGCCACGCCGCTGTTCTGGCTCTCGCTGATGTTACTGATCGTGTTTTCGGTGGTACTCGGCTGGCTACCTTCCTTCGGCATGGAAACCGTCGCGGCCGGCTATACGGGCTGGCGGCACCTTGTCGACGTCACCGCGCATCTCGCCTTGCCCGCGCTGTCGCTCGGCGCCGTGTACGGCACGGTCTACGTTCAGTTGACCCGTGCGGCCGTGCTGGATGTGATCGGCCTCGAGTTCGTCAAGACGGCACGTGCCAAGGGCGTCCCCGAGCGTCGCGTGCTGTTCGCGCACGTTCTGCGCAATGCACTGCTGCCGGTGATCTCGTTCGGCGGCATTCAGTTGGGACAGCTTGCAGGCGGCGCCCTGATTACCGAAACGGTGTTCGCGTGGCCCGGTCTGGGTAGCCTGATGTTCGACTCGCTGTTGCAACGCGACTACCCGGTTCTGTTAGGCATCCTGATCGTGGTGTCGGCGCTGGTCGTGGTGTTCAACGTGTTGACCGATCTGCTCTACCGGTTGGCCGATCCCCGCATTGCAGCTGGGGTAGCAGCATGACGCGACTCTTCTGGCGCCGGTTTCTAGGTGCACCCCGGACGCGGGCCGGCATGGCCGTGCTTGCCGTGCTCGTCGTACTTGCGTTGATCGCTCCGTGGTTCGGCACCTCGCCATGGAACATGGTTGCCGCACCTCTGATCGATCCGCTTACGCAGTGGCATCATCCGCTGGGCACGGACATGCTGGGCCGCGATGTCCTGACCGGACTGGTCTGGAGTACGCGTGCGTCGCTGGCGGTCGGTCTTGCAGCGACTGCCGCTACCTTGATGATCGGCACGGTAATCGGTGTGCTCGCCGGCTGGTTCGGCGGGTGGCTAGACGATCTGTTGATGCGGGTCACCGAACTCTTTCAGACGATCCCCCAGTTCGCGCTTGCCGTGGTGATCGCGGCCGTACTAGGCGCCTCGCTGAATTCGACGGTCGCCGCTATTGCGATCGCCTCGTGGCCGGTCGTCGCACGGGTCGTGCGGGGCGAGTTTCTGAGCCTGGCGCAGCGTGAGTTCATTCTGGCGGCCCACATGGTCGGACAGCGTCCGTTCACAATCGTCTTCAGACAACTGCTTCCCCATGCGCTTTCCCCCGTCGCAGTCCTTGGCTCCCTGATGGTCGGCAACGCGATCCTGACCGAATCGGCGTTGTCGTTTCTGGGTCTTGGAGATCCGGGTTTGATGAGCTGGGGTTTCATGATCGGCGCCGCGCGCAACATGATTCGCGAACACTGGTGGCTCAGCGTGTGGCCTGGGCTTGCGATCGTGGTGACGGTCCTCGCCATCAATCTGGTTGGCGAGGGATTGCGGCAAGCGCTTGCGGTGTCGCAACCTACGTGGCGGGGTGGTCGATGAGCATGGACATCAAGGCGCCCCTGCTGTCGATTGAGCACTTGACGCTGGCCTTACCCGGCGGGGCCGACCGTCCTCATGCCGTGCGAGATATTTCGTTGAAGCTTGAGCATGGCGAGGTGTTGTGCCTCGTCGGCGAATCGGGATCGGGCAAATCCATGCTCGCCGGCGCGGTAACGGGACTCCTTCCGCATGGCGCGCACCGGCAGACCGGACGTATCGTGTTTCGCGGCGAAGACCTCACGCAACGTAGCGCGTCGGCCATGCGCGAAATCCGCGGGCGTGACATCTCCATGATCTTTCAGGAGCCGATGTCGGCGCTCAACCCGTTGCAGACGATCGGCAGTCAGATCGAAGAGACGATGCGCGTGCATGGTGTACTGGCAAGACGGCACGAGAGAAGTGCCCGCGCCGCGCGCGTCGTGGAGCTGCTTGAACTCGTCGGTCTTCCGCAACCGGAACGGCTGCGGCACGCGTACCCGTTCTCGCTGTCGGGCGGCCAACGGCAGCGCGTCCTGATTGCGATTGCGCTCGTCCTCGAACCCTCGCTGCTGATTGCCGATGAACCGACCACCGCACTCGACGTCACGACCCAGGCCAAAATCCTTGAACTGATCAGGCAGGTTCAACGAAAAAGGCACATGGGGATCCTGTTTATCACGCACGATTTCGGCGTGGTGGCCGAGATCGCGGATCGTGTCGCGGTGCTGGAGCGAGGCGTGCTGGTCGAGTATGGCGAGGCGCATCAAGTGCTGAATCATCCGCGCCATCCGTATACGCGCCAGTTGATCGACGCCATCCCGCATGGACGTTTCCATGGCCGCCCCATTGCTGACGACATACCCGTGTTACTGGATGTGCAAGGCCTGAAGAAAGCTTATCCGGCACGAGAGGCGTCGTCCTTTGCCTTCTGGCGACAACGCGCAACGGTACCCGCGCTCAGCGACGTGAGCTTTACGCTGCGCCGTGGCGAAACGCTTGGCGTCGTGGGCGAATCCGGATCGGGAAAGTCGACGCTGGCCCGGGCGTTACTGCGCTTTAGCCGCTTGGAAAGCGGACATATCCGCTTCGAAGGACAGGACTTCGCCCATCTGGCGAACAAGACGCTGCGCCCTTTGCGCCGCCACATCCAGATGGTGTTTCAGGATCCGGTTGCCTCGTTGAACAGCAAGCAAACGGTGGGGCAGATCATTGCTGCGGGTCCGATTGCGTATGGCGTCCCGCCTGCGCAAGCCTATCGCGATGCGCGCGACCTGTTGACCCTGATCGGCCTTCCCGAACAGGCCGCCGAGCGCTATCCGCATCAATTCTCCGGCGGACAGCGGCAACGCATCAGCATCGCGCGCGCACTCGCGCTCGAACCGAAGATTCTGGTAGCCGACGAGGCCGTATCGGGTCTCGACGTTTCGGTGCAGGCCCATGTGCTGGAACTTCTGCAAACGATCCAGCAGAAGATGGGGATGGCGCTCATCTTCATCACGCACGATCTGCGCGTCGCCGCTCAAATCTGTCACCGTATTGTCGTGATGCGTGCCGGACAGATCGTCGAGACAGGGGAAGTCGCGCAGATTCTCGAATCACCCCAGCACCCGTACACACAGCAGTTGATCGGCGCCATACCGGGCAGACAGTCGCAATGGGGTGAGCGCACGAATGCCGCGACGGAGCGCGCCTGCTCCGTCGTCACACTGGATGAACAGAGAATACGATGAGCAATGCTTTCGACGAGAATTTGCTGACCGCGAACGTGGTAAACGGAACGGACATTGAAATCCGCCCCGGACGCGTACTCAATCTCACGAGCCACGAAGCGCACTCCGGTTCGCCGCATGCCGGTAGCGTGGTGTTTCTGGCGCACGGCGGAGGAGGGAATAAAAACCAGTGGCGTTATCAATGGACCTACCTGGTCGAGGCGGGCTACAACATCGTCGCATGGGACTTCCTTGGGCACGGCGCCAGCCCACGGCCACCTGCCAACACGCCGCTGGCGTATCAGGGCGAGCAGACGCTACTCGATTACCTCGCCATTTTCGATCGCTATAAGCGCGCCCACAACGTGCTGGCCGGACACTCGCTGGGTACGCGAAGCACGCTTGGTGTGTTGCAAAGACTTGCGGCGCAACAACGGCTAGCGGAAGTGAACGCTGTCCTGCTGCTCGGCACGCAACTGGCCGCACCTTCTCTCGGTGGCCTGCTGAATCTGCCCGCGTGGCTGTTCAGCCTGCTAAAGCCGGTGTTGGCAAAGCGGTTCCGTCGCCTCGCCTGGCATCCCGATAGCAATCCTGTTCTGATCGACTACGAAAGCCGGATATCCGACAGAAATTCGACGGCTGTGATGCAGACGGTGATACGCGGCGCGTGGCAGGTCGATCCGGCCCAGCTCGATGCACTGCGCTTGCCCATCGCCATCGTGTCGGGAGACCGTGACGGACTCACGCCGGCGGCCGGCGCCCGAGCCCTGGCTGAGAAGCTGCCGCAGGCGAGCTTCATCGAGCTGAAGGACTGCGGCCATCAGATCATGCTCGAGAAGCCTGACCAGGTGAACCAGGCGCTGCACGATCTTCTTGCCGTGCGGCAGCCGGCGTAACGCGTGCTGTCCTCACGCGGCTCCGCTTCACTCAAGTGAAGCTGCGGAGCCGCGAATCGGTGAGCCGTTAGATCGGTTAGATCGCGTTGAACGCAAAGTTTCCGGCGCCGCCGACACTCGCGTAGTGCTGCCGGGTGCGTTCGGTCGGCCTCACTGCAATCCGCTCGGCAAGGAGCGCACGGGTCAGGCTGAGCTGCCCGGCGCGCTCGGCCGCGGCAATGAGCGTTTGCGTGATGAGATCCCGCTGCGCGTGGCTGCCGCCGATGCGATACGCGTGGTAGCGCACCGGCACAATGAGCTCGACCGCGCGAGCGTATTCGCCTGCGGCAAAGGCCAATACGCCGTCGATCAGGCGACGACCCACCTCAGCCATCACTCTGTGGCTGTCTCCCTGGCCTTCACGCTTATAAAGCTCAAGCGAGCGGCGCAGGCGTTCGATATCCAGCGGGTTGCCGGCCCGCGCAACCGCGAGCGCAATATGCAGGTCGTTGAAGACCAGCACGTGATCGTCGACATGGGTCAGCCATTGCGCGGCCACGGCGCCCCAGCGATCTCCCACATCGGCCCCCGCCAGTTCCAGGCGCCAGAGCAGGGCGGAGGCATCGACGAGATCGAGCAGGAAGTCGCCTGGCAGTTTCGGCGCCACGTACTGATCGTAGTCGATCAGCACCTTGTCGAAGCGTTCTTCCTCAATCAGATACAGGGCGAGATGCCAGCCATTGTGGACGGCGAGCGCATGGGCGCGACGCCAGGACGGCCGGGCCGCCTGCAAGAACGCAATGCCCTCGGCCTGGCGGCTTTCCGTTTCCAGCACGTGTGCCACGGCATGAATCGCCCAACCGTCTTCGGCATTGCGTGCAATGGCGGCGTGAGCGATTTTTTCCGCGCGCCGCAGTTCGCCCGCTTCCTCGAGGCCGAACGCATACTGTCCGAGGATATAGCCGTAGTTTTCGCCTTGCGGGTCCCAGTGCGGTAGAACCCGCGCAATGGAATCGCGGATGCTGACCGATTGACCGAGGCAGAAGTAAGCGTCGTGAGCAAAGCGCAAGGCGAGCGCGTCGGTCGGATGGTCGACGAGGATGCTTTCCCAAAGATCGATCGCGCCGGCGATGCCACCTGCGGCCAAGGTCTTCACGGCGGCGAGGTGGCGGGTTTCGCGCGACGTTGTGCCGGCGCCGGCACGCTCGGCTGCGGCGAGGGCGGTGGCAACGCGCGGGTGATCGGCACGAAATCCGCCCAGCAAAAACAGCGAAGCGATCGCGCTGCTGCCCAGACTGAAGTCGGGATCCTCGTCCACCGCGTCCTGCAACCGGCCGACCGGGTCGCCCTTCCAGCCGAAGTAGTCCGAGATGGCGTGGTCGAGCGCTACGGCGGATTCTGCCGCTCCTGTCACCTGCAGGCCCTGGGCGTCCGTGACCATCAGAAGTGCGGAAGGATCGACACGAAATGCTGCAGGACGCCGCCGGCATATTCCGTGAAGACGGACAGCAGCGAGCCATCGACCGTGCCGGAAATTTCCCTGTGGAGGCAGGCCAGAACGGCAGCGACCAGCAGCACGGTGCTGACCTGCCTAACGGAAACGCGATGCTGGTCCGATGGCGCGGTGGTGCTTTCCGTCGCGTCGTCGAGCGCGCTATGAGGGTGGTAGCCGATTCCCTTCATGGGTGGTCCGTAGGTGGGTTTCAACCTGTCGAGTGTCCGCAATCGCGCGACCGTACCGAACTAATCTTTTCGCATATGCATAGCAGTGCCACGTCTTTGGAATTTCACCACGAAGCGCGCCGAAGCGGCCGCCGGGCCTTGATTCGTTTTCCGAAAACCAATCCATAAAAGCTTCTTTGCGCTTCCTTATCGAGGCCGCTAGATTCATTGAAGCAACAATGAATCGACGGAGGCGGTATGGCCACACATTCAGCGGCACTTTTCTGGGGCGGCATTCGACATCCTGTGCGCAGTGTCTTGGAGCGCCTGTCGAAACGCGCGCCGGTTGCGTCTGATTCGTCCGCGGAGCGCGCGGCCGACGCGGCCTATCGCTGTCAATCTCCCGAGCGGCTCGAACGCATTGCGGCCTACGCACGCTGCGGTTATTTCCACATGGAATACACTGCCGGCATGTTCGTCGTACCGCTCGATATTCCACCGGAGCGATTCTGGCGATGACGACGATGCATAGGAGAACACGATGACCGAAGCGGTTGGGCAAAACCTCGCGCGCAAGCGTCTCGCGTGGATTGCGGGAGTCGGGGCGAGCGCTGGACTCGGAGCGGCGCTGGCGCGCCGCTTCGCGCGCGAGGGCCTTGGCGTCGCGGTGACAGGGCGTTCGCGCGACCGGCTTGATGCCGTCGTCGATGAAATTCGCGCCGCGGGCGGCGCTGCTTTCACAGCCCCTGGCGACGTCACCAGCGAGAGCGACCTGACTGCCATTGCACGGCAACTCGCCGGGACGGGTACGCTCGAAGCGGCGATTTTCAATGCCGCCGGTGCGACGCGCGCCGCGACGCTCGAACTGAGCGCGGAGCAGTTTGAGGCGGCATGGCGCGTCACGACCCTGGGCGGCTTTCTGTTCGCGCGAGCGGCATTGCCCGCCCTGCTGGCTACGGGCCGAGGTTCGCTGTTATTCACCGGCGCCACCGCGTCGTTGCGCGGCCGTCCGCCGTTTGCCGCGTTCGCGTCCGCCAAAGCCGGTCTGCGCTCGCTGACGCAGAGCCTCGCGCGCGAGTTCGGGCCACGGAATATCCACGTCGCGCATGTGGTGGTCGACGGCGGCATCGACGGCGAACGCTTGCGGACGTCCTCGCCACAGCGCGTGGCCGAACGGGGACCGGACGGTCTGCTGAATCCCGACGAGATTGCCGACGCCTACTGGCATCTCCATCAACAGGGGCGCAGCGCATGGTCGCAGGAGATCGATCTGCGGCCGTTTAACGAATCGTTTTAAGGTGACGGACAGGAATTCTTTTGACAGGTTGGTGAAAGAACCGGTCATTGAAGTACCGCATTGACGTACCGGTGCGTCTGGCTTAGCTCGCCTGCAGACGAAAAATCCCTCAAGCCTCGGCCTTCTCGTGCCGTTAGCACGGCATACGTATCCATAAAACGGACCGGCCGAGCGTCCACTGAGAATGCAGAGCACCGAGACATCTATCAAATGGGGTGAGGTTTTGGCCGCGCACGGCCTACGAGCGCCTGTCCATGGTTGACGCTTCCACGCGCCGCAACGCGGCCGACAGCGTTGCCCCGGGCGCGCCGACCATCGAAGCCCAACTGGAAGCGATGCGGGACGGCGGCCGACCGTGGGCTGCGGCATGGGCGTGGTATCGCGCGGGGGAGCGCTTGCACCTTGCCGGCCAGGGCGGCGCGGCGCCCGAGTGGCCGCACAACGTCTCCCACGAACGGCTGGCGGAACTGTGCGCCGAGCGCGGGTGGCACCGCTGGCCCACGGGATTCGGCGAAAGCGTGCTGGGCTGGCTCGTCGCGCCCGCCGAATTCGGTGGCGACCCATCCCTGGGGGACTGCGCCCGGAGCCTCGGCGAGCGGGCGCAGACCGATGCGCTCGCGCGGGCCCAGAACACCCAGCGCGTGCTGTATGAGATCGCCTATCTGGCCAGTTCGGTGCCCGATCGCGCGGCGTTCCTGCAGCGCGTGCACGAGCGTCTGGGTACGCTGATCGACGCCGAAAACTTCTATCTGGCGCTGTACGACCGCAAGAGCGGCAAGATCACCTATCCGTATTACGTCGACGTGATCGATGCGGACGTCATCGAAGCGGAGAACTACGACATACTCGACCCCGACCGCCTGTCGATGACGGCGCAGGTGTTGACGACCGGCGAACCGCTGCTCGTCGATGCCGCGATGATTCGGGCCGCGGCGGCTGAAGGCATTCTGTATCCCATTGGCGATCTGCCCGAGTTCTGGATGGGCGCGCCGCTGAAGAACGCTTCGGACGAAGTGTTCGGCATGCTCGCGATGCAGGTCTACGACGTCGCGCGCATCTACAGTGCCGAGGACCGCGCGCTGTTTCTCGTCGTGGCGCGACACGTGGCGATGGCGTTGGACCGGATCCTCCACCGGGCCGACCTCGAGGAGCAGGTCGCCCGGCGCACCTCCGAACTGTCGCGCGTCAACGCGGCGCTGCGCGAGGGCATCGCCGAGCGCGGGCGCGCCGAACACCTGCAGGCCACGCTCTTCCAGATTGCGGAGCTTTCCAGCCGTCCCGGCGACATGGTCGAGTTTTTCCGCAGCCTGCACCGAATCGTCGGAGAGCTGCTCTATGCGCATAATTTCTACATTGCGCTGTTCGATACGGAGAAGCAGACCGTGTCGTTCCCGTATTACGTCGACGAACACGTGCACGAGCCGCCACCGCCGCGTCTCGGCCGGCGCGGCCTCACCGAATATGTGATTCGCCAGCGCAGTCCCTGCCTCATCGATGCGGACGGCGCGTTACGCCTGATCGCCGATGGCGAGATCGACATGAGCAGCCAGAATGTGCGGCTATGCTCTTGGCTCGGTGTGCCGCTGTTCGACGGCGAGGACGTGCGCGGGATGCTCGCCGTACAAAGCTATGCGCCGCGCGTGCGCTACTCGCAGCGCGATCAGGAGTTGCTGACCTTCGTGTCGCACCATATCGATACGGCGCTGTCGCGGCGGCGGGCCGCCGACGCCCTGCATGCGGCGAACGCGGAACTCGAAGCGCGGGTACAGATCCGTACGCGCGAACTCGACAATGCCAATGCCCGGCTTCTCCACGAAAACTCGCACGACACGCTAACGGGACTGCCTAACCGCAGTCATCTGCTCGACCGCCTGCAGGCCGCGTGGAGCGCGTATTGTGAGGACGGCTGCCAGGTGACGGTGATGTTCATCGATCTGGACCGCTTCAAGATCGTGAACGACAGTCTCGGCCATCACTTCGGCGACCTGTTGCTGGTGCAGGCCGCGGAGCGCTTGCGGGGCTGCCTGCGTCCGGCCGATCTGCTGGCGCGTCTCGGCGGCGACGAATTTGCCGTGCTGTCGCGGGATGCGCCGTTGAACGATGCTGTCGCCGTTGCGCACAGAATCCTGGCGGCATTCGATCTGCCTTTCGATATCGACGAACACGTGGTGTTCTCGTCATGCAGCATCGGCATTGTGAATGCGGACGGTCAGTACCATAGCAAGCCCGCGGATCTCCTGCGCGACGCCGACATCGCGATGTATCGCGTGAAAAACGCGGGCCGCGATAGTTTCGTGGTGTTCAACCATGAGCTGCGACGGGAGGTACTGGACGAGGTGGAGCGTGAGGGTGCGCTGCGTAATGCGCTCAAACGCGACGACGAACTGCTGCCGTTCTTCCAGCCCATCGTCGACATTGCCACGGGGGAGGTGGTCGCGCTCGAAGCGCTGATTCGCTGGCGGCAGCCTGATGGACGCATCATCGGCCCGGGCGAGTTTTTGCCGAGCGTCGAAGGGTTGCGGCTGATAGGGCGGCTCGACCTTTACATGCTCAGCCGCGTGGCGGTCATTCTGTCGGCGCCGCAGCATGCGAACTGGCCGCCCGTCCACGTGAACTGTTCGAGCTTTAGCATCACGCGGCCGGAGTTCGCCGACGAGGTGCTCGCGCTGTTGCACCGCTACGGCGTGGCGCCCTCGCGCGTGTGCCTTGAACTGACGGAAGGCGCGCTGGTGGCGGAACCCGATCTCGCGCGCAACACGATGCAGCGTCTCGCGGATAACGGCATGTCCGTGGTGCTCGACGACTTCGGGGCGGGCTTTTCGTCGCTGAGCTATGTGCACCAGTACCGCTTCAGCGGTCTGAAGATCGACAAGTCGTTTATCCTGGCGCTCACCGGAAGTCCGCGTAGCCGCGCCATTGTGACGGCGATTGTGCGCATGGCCGAATCGCTCGGTTTGACGCTCGTTGCGGAAGGCGTCGAGGATGCCGAAACACTCGCCGTGCTGCGGGACATGGGGGCCGCACAGGCGCAAGGCTATTTCTTCGACAGGCCGATGCCGCTCGAGGCGCTGTTGCGCTCGGCGCATTGGGTGCGTTGGGTGGGCGATGCGGCTGAAACGCCGGCGTCCTGACGCGGCAGGCGGCGCAGGCCGGCGCTTCGCATACGCGATCAAACCGTCACGACAATCTTGCCGAATTGTTCGTTCGACTCCAGAAAGCGATGCGCCTCGACAATCCGGTCGAACGGAAAGATTCTTGCAATGACCGGCCGGAACGAACCCGATATCAATCCGTCGAGGATGAACGCCTTGGCCGCTTCCAGTCGCTCCGGATCGCTGAGAAGCTCGTGAACGAGGTAGCCGCGCAGCGTGAGCGACTTGCTCAAGACGGCGAACAGGGGGAAGGGCGTCGGCTCGGGGCTCAAGCCGCCAAATTCGATGAGAATGCCGCCTCGCGACATGGCGGCCGTCAGGGGTTCGAAGATCGGCCCGCCGATCGGGTCCAGCACCACGCGCACCCCCTTTGGGCCGGCGATTTCCGCCAGCCGGGCTGCCAGATCTTCTTCCGCTGAGGCAATCGCGTGGGCCGCGCCTGACTCAAGCAAGGCTGGCTTCTTGGCGCCTGTTCGCGTCACCGCGATCGCGGTTGCGCCGACCCGGTTGGCAATCTGGATCGCGGCAAGTCCGACACTGCTCGATGCCGCCGTAATCACCACACAGTCTTCCCGGTGCAGTTTGGCAATGTCGATCAAGGCGCCGTATGCGGTGAGATACGACATCCAGACAGCGGCGGCCGCTTCCCAACCCAGCGAGGGGGGATGCTTGACGACCAGCCCGGCAGGAAACGTGACGAGTTCGCCATAGGCGGGCCAGCGGACCATCGACACCGGCGGCACGACGCTGACGGCGTCCCCTGGCGCGAAACCTTCGACACCTTCGCCAACCGTTTCGAGGATGCCCGCCGCCTCAAGGCCAAGACCGGAAGGGAAGGTCGGAGTTTCGATGTAGGCGCCCGCGCGCAGCAGCGCCTCGGCCCGGTTGAGACCTAACGCCTTGACGCGGATCTGGATCTCGCCGCGGCCAGGCCCGGGAACGTCGACATTCTCGATGCGCAGAACCTCGGGACCCCCGTGCTCATGAAAGCGAACCACTCGTGTCATCTCGCCGAACTCCAAAGTAACCGAACCGAATACACTATGCCGGTGCGCTTCAGGCGGATAAATAGCGTCGTAAACAGAACAGTCGAAACCAGGAGTTTTTAAACATGGATCGCCTTACGAGCATGGCCGTGTTCGTCAAAGCCGTCGATCTGGGTTCGTTCGCGGCCGCCGCGGACGCGCTCGCGCTATCCGGACCGATGGTAGGCAAGCATGTCCGGTTCCTCGAAGAGCGCCTGGGGGTGCGCCTCATCACCCGGACCACGCGCCGCCAGAGCCTGACCGACTTCGGGCGCGCCTACTACGACCGCTGCCGGGTGGTCCTCGCCGAAGCGGATGCCGCGGATGCGCTCGCCGCCGATCAACTGTCCGAACCGCGCGGCACGCTGCGCGTCACGATGCCGGTGCACTTTGGCCGGCACTGCGTGATGCCGGTCCTGCTGCAGCTCGCGCAGCACTATCCGGCGCTGGAGCTTGATCTGTCGTTGAACGACCGGTTCGTCGATCTCGCCGAGAACGACTACGATCTGGCGATCCGAACCGGCGATCTGGAGGATAAGGGTGGGGTGATCGCGCGTCGCATTGCGCGGCAGCGCATGGTCGTCTGCGCGTCGCCCAGCTATCTCGATGCGCATGGCCGGCCACAGCGGATAGAGGATCTCGGCAGGCACGATGGAATCATCTACCGGCGCTCGGGCCGGGTTCGCCCGTGGCTGTTTCCGCGCAATGATCAGCCTGCGATGGAAGTGACGCCGGCGCACCGGTTGCGGCTTGACGATCTCGATGCCATCGCCGACGCCGCGACCCTCGGTATGGGGCTTGCATGGCTTCCGTACTGGCTCGTTCATGAGCGCATTCAGGCTGGCGCGCTTGTCCAGCTACTGCCGGATCAGCCGGGATTTTTATACGACGTCTATGCGCTGTGGCTGCAGACGCCGCACTTGCCGTTGAAGGTCCGGGTGGCTGTCGACGCCTTGGCGGCCGCCTTGCTCAACTTCATGGCCTGAGCGGCGCAGACCTTGCCGGTCGTGACGCTCAGCGCTGCGCGCCGCAAACGGGTTCACCCGCGCTGTGGCGTCTGGGCAATCGAGGACCGGGACGGGCGGCGATTCAAGGAGCAATTGGCTGCCAGGCAGCTCGCCCCTATCAGTAAGGCGGCCAGGATCGCAATCACGAGTTGATAGGTCAGGATGGGGGTCAGCGCATGGGTGTAGTCGAGCCACACCAGCCAGCCTAGCGGACCGAGCGCCGCACCGAATGCCACTACACAAAGCAGACCGAGGACGGATTTCATCGCGACTCCCTCTCTGGGATGCCAACCGGATACTCAAGGGTGGATTATCCGACAGAACCTGGCATCTTGTCGCTCGTGCACGCGAGCTGTCGACATATGCCTGAATGGAGACGCTTGGCGGGCACAGCCATCACTTCAGGAAGCGTGCGACGGGACCCGTGCAGCACGCGCGGACAGAGGGTTCGCTGCCGGCACAAATTTGCCCTGGGTATCGACGAGGCCACTCGGATGTCCATCGGCATCCTGTAACCCGGAATTGTAGGAATAGAAAAACATCGGACCTATGGGTACCCGCGTGCCGAGGTCATCAAACGCGTTGAGAACCGCTTGCATCCCCTGGCTTGCCGATTGTCCCTGTTGATTCGGAAACTTCGTGGCGTCCGTAAATCCCCATTCTGTAATCCAGAAAGGCTTGGCCCGGCCAAGCGCCCATATGTCCGGACGCAGGAGCGCCGTCGCACTTGCCCCCGGATTGCCCGGCGACGCGTAAATGTGAGTACCGTAACCGTCGACGTGATAGCCGCTGTTATCCAGGTAGTTAAAGCCATCGACATCCTTCAGCATCGCGACGGCTTTTGCCGGATCTGAAAGACACTGTGGCGGACGGCCAGGCGCCGTATATCCATGAGCGATGCCAAACGTGATGATTTTCGCCTGCGGATAGTAGCGAGGATCATGCAAGATTGTCGCGCCGGTCTTCAAAAACTGTCCATAGCCCTGAAGCCATGCATGCAGCTCGATCTGATTCGCGCTGTGGCCGTTCGGCACGTCTGCATCGTAATAGTAGCTGTCGTCCTCGTTACCGAATTCGACCGCATCGATCGTCAGGTCGGCGTGCTTTAAAGCACCCAGCAGATTACTGAATCGGCTGGCGAATTTATTCAGGTCTATTTCGCTCAATTTCTTGGATCGCCAGCCGTGATCGTTCATCGGCAGCGCACGATCGTAGTCTTCGTCCATCTGCAGAATGTTGACTAACACCTTGAGTTTCTGCTGCTTGGCCTCCCGTACCTCTTCGACGAAGTTGGCAACGCCCTGAGCCGATCCGGAAGTCGGTTCGTCACGAAACCAGGTCGCATGAAGCGTACGAATATCCTCAAACGTCTTTTGCCGCGTGGCTTCGTCCTGGCTGCTCAGCCCTGAACGGTCAATGCCGATTTCTGAAATCGCATGCGCGGAACCGCCTGATGTCGCATCTTGCGCGATTGCCGAACCGGACAATAGCGAACCGAGGAAAGCCATAGGAACGATGAACGCGCTGCATCGCTTCGTGACACGCATGATCAACCTCGGCGGGAGCGTTGCTCCGGGGCATGTCGCGCGAGAGTGGAATGCTTCGCTCAATGGCATGCTATCTCCCCGCGCAATGGCGTGCGAAAATCGGAGATGATGCTACCACAGCCATTTCGCCTCGTTTGGAGCGCGTCTTTGATGGCGCACGAGCGCTATTAGACCTCCCGGGCAATCCATCCGCCAGGCGGCGCCGTGAATCGCGACCGCTCCCGCGTCAAACGCCTCAAACAAGTGTGCTGGCCGCAATCGCCGCCAGAATGGCCGGAAGTTGCGCCGGTTTGACGAAATGATCGTCGAAGCCGGCCTTGAACGATTCAGCCCGCTCGGCGGGCGCGCTCAGCGCGCTCACCGCCAGCAGCAAGGGCGAAGAAACGACGTTCATGCGGCGGATTTCCCTTGCCACCGCCCGGCCGTCCAGTCGGGGCATCTGAATATCGAGCATCACCACGTCAGGACGCCAGACGCGGTACACAGCGAGCGCGCCGGGACCGTCTATTGCTGTCCGGATGGCGTAACCGTAAGCCTCGAAGAACAGGATGTACACCGCGAGCAGATTCGGGTCGTCGTCGGCGATGAGTAAGCGTTCAGCTTTTCCATTGGACATGGGGTTCCTGTAGGGTTGCCCCATGTGTCACGCAATTTAGGGACCCGATACAGTTAAAACAGCCATTTGCGCGTAAGATAAATTCAACCGATGCCCCATACTGATCTTTTCACGCTTATTTAAGGGCAAACATGCGATTGGCTGACTATATCTTGCGTGACATGGAAACGATCCTGGTGCAATGGGAGGCATTCGCCGCCACCCTGTTGCCGGCGGCCGTGGACATGAAATCGCTTGCCCTGCGGGACCATGCGCAACAGATTCTGCTGGCTGTAGCGAAGGACCTGTCGACGGTTCAGAGCAGGGAGGCGCAGGCTGAAAAATCAATGGGCCGGGCTCCCATACTGATCGGCGCTCCGGAGACGGCGGCCCAGACGCACGCGCTGCTGCGGGCGCGGGGTGGATTCGACATCAATCAACTGGCTGCCGAATACCGCGCCCTGCGCGCCAGCGTCCTTCGTCTGTGGATGGATGAGTGCCAGCCCGACGCCTCTCATGCGGATGACATTATCCGTTTCAACGAGGCCATCGACCAGGCCATCGCCGAATCGGTGGGTTTTTTCAGTGCGCAGATAGAGCAGGCTCGTAACCTGTTGCTCGGCATGCTCGGGCACGACATGCGCAGTCCGCTGCAGACCATTCAGATGACCGCGACGTACCTCTCGGCGCTGAACGCCGGTGAGAAAGTGTCGGTCGCCGCGGCGCGGTTGATCCGAAGCGGAGCGCGCATGCATGCGCTGCTGGACGACATGCTTGATTTCAATCGAACCAGGCTGGGTTTGGGGATCAATATCGTGCCCGCCGAGGCCAACCTGGAGAAGTTGCTTGCCGACGAACTCGACCAGGTGAGGGCATCGCATCCCGACCGCCGGATCGATCTGGACGTGGCGGGCGACGGTCAGGGTGTTTGGGATGGCCGCCGTCTCCAGCAGTTGCTTGGCAATCTGGTTCTGAATGCGCTCAAGTACGGCGCGCAAGACGCGCCGGTGCGCGTGGTCATGACCGGCGCGGAGCAGGAAGTTCGTTTCGAGGTCAGGAACCATGGGTCAGCCATCGAGCGAACGGCGCTGGACCGGATTTTCGACCCGCTCCAGCGTGGCCTCAATCATCAGGACTCGTATAACGCCGACGGTAACCTCGGGCTTGGGCTGTACATCGCGCGTGAGATTGCCAAGGCCCACGGAGGCGAGATCGAGGTGCGCTCGGACGAGACCGAAACGGTGTTCTCTGTGTGTCTGCCGCGCCGCCAGCCAGGGCGCTGATAGCGTCGACCCAGGTCTCGACTGCCTGAATTTCTACTTTCAGATATGATGCGCGGCGTCGAACACGGCGCAGCCGCAAACAACGATTCCTTCAAGATCGCACTCGGTTCCTGCGCCACTGTTTTTATACTCATACCTGAAGAGAACCGTTATGACGACAGTAAACGAAAGACTTGCATGGCGTTACGCAACCAAGAAGTTCGATGCGACCCAAAGCGTGTCGGCCGACAAGCTCGAACGTATCGTTGAAGCTGTGCGGCTGGCTCCGACCTCGAGCGGGCTCCAGCCGTTTGAACTGCTGGTAGTCAGCAATGCGGATATCCGCGCAAAGATTCGTGCCGTGGCGTGGGACCAGGCCCAGGTGACCGACTGTTCGCACCTGCTGGTATTTGCCGCATGGGACGACATCACTGCTGACCGCGTCAATATGATGTTCGATCTGACCAACGAAATCCGCGGTTTCAAAAACGAAGGGTGGGAGAGCTACCGCCAGAAGTTGCTTGGTATTGTCGCCGCTCGAGGAACGGAGGCTAACTATCAGGCCGCCGCGCGGCAAGCTTATATCGGCCTGGGCGCGGCCTTGATTGCTGCGGCTTTCGAAGAAGTTGACGCGACTCCGATGGAAGGATTCGACCCGGCAGCGGTCGATGAAATCCTCGATCTGAAATCGAAGCACCTGCGTAGCGTCGTCATGCTGCCGCTGGGTTATCGGGCGGCCGAAGGCGATTGGCTTGTGAACCTGAAGAAAGTCCGGCGCAGTCGCGATAGCTTCGTCACTGAAATAAAGTGAACCAGACGTTACCCGCTTCTACACAGTACGCCCTCTAGTATCCCTACGCCGAGCGCTGCTTTTGGCAGCGCGTCGGCAAGACAAATAATGCAATGGTATCGTGGCGCGTCGTTCTCAGGATCGCGCTGTACACGTCTGAGACAAAGCGTTTTCATCACGAACCCAATGGTGCGGCCGGATTAGTTCGCCAATCCGCACCAATTCAATCATTGTCCGTTAAGGACAAACAAAACTATGTTAGTCGAAAGCAGTCCGGCGGCGGATACGCGCGCATCGGAGCAGGGTGATTCGTCGTCTCTGCGTCAATGGCTCTCTGTCGGCGCCGTGGCAATCGGCGCATTTGCCTTTGTCACCACGGAATTTCTGCCGGTGGGTTTACTGCCGCATGTCGCCAAAGAACTGGATGTCCTGCCAGGTACGGCCGGCCTGATGGTCACTACGCCGGGTGTCATTGCCGCGCTCTCCGCGCCGGGCCTCATGCTGGGCGCGGGGCGTATGGACCGTCGGCACGTCTTCCTGTTACTCACGGCCCTGTTGCTGGCGTCCAATCTGTTGTCGGCATTTGCGCCCAATTTCGCCGTCATGCTGGTGGGCCGCGCGCTGCTGGGCGCGGCATTGGGCGGCTTCTGGACGCTCGCGACAGCCGCCGCGGGCCGCCTTGTGCAGCCCAAAGACGCAGCGAGAGCAACCGCGATGATCCTGACGGGCGTGACGTGCGCCACCGTGATCGGCGTACCTCTCGGCACGTTCATCGCCGGCTTCTCTTCCTGGCGCTTTTCGTTCATGGCTACCGGCGTGCTGGTTGCCGTCGCGCTGGTCGCGCAACTGCTGCTGGTCCCTTCGCTGCCCTCCAGCGCAGCGCTACGCCTGGCAGACCTGACCGAGTTGCTAAGGCGTCCTCATGCGCGCCGAAGCATGCTGATGGTGGGACTCGTGTTCGGCGCCCACTTCTGTTCCTACACCTACATCACGCCGTTTCTGCTGCATAACGCGAGCTTCGGCATGTCGACCATTACATGGCTGTTGCTAGGCTTCGGCGTGATTGGTTTCTTCTCCAATTTCGCCGTTTCGAGCACGGTCAACCGCAACCTCAAGGCATCGGTGGCGGTGATGGTATCGCTGATGATGTTCGCGCTTTTGTCGATGCCTTTGTTGCGGCATTCACAGTTGGCGGTGACGGTTGATGTGCTCGCGTGGGGTATTTCGTTCGGCGCGTTGCCACTCTGTTTCAGCGTGTGGATTCAGCGCGCGACACCCGATCTGCCGGAGGCCGGTTCAGCGCTGTTTGTGAGCATCATTCAGGTGGCTATTGCGGTGGGGTCGCTGGTCGGCGGGACGATTGTCGATTCGATCGGCATTCCGCCTGATTTCCTGCTGGGCAGCGCGCTGGCGCTGCTCGGTCTGGCCGCGCTGGCGAGCTTCGGAAGAAGCCCGGTGGCGAAGGTCGACTGCGACTGTCTGGCGACGCCGGAATGATCCCGCTCCATCGTGATCCCGCCTTCTATCAGCTCCTTGCCGATAGCTACGGCCGACTGCTGGGTCAACCGCTGGTGCCGCAGGCCGTGCCCGTGGTCGAAGCAAGCGAATGGCTCTACGAGCATGCGTCGTTCGCGGTGCTGGCGCACAACACCGATCCCGACCCGCTCTTCATTTACGGCAATAAGGCCGCGCAGCGCCGCTTTGAATACAGCTGGGATGAAATCACCCGGCTGCCGTCGCGGCTCTCAGCCGAAGCACCGAATCGCGAGGAGCGGCAGCAGTTCCTCGCGCGCGTCCAGCGAGTCGGCTATGAGGCGGGCTACAAGGGTGTGCGTATCACGAAGTCAGGCCAGCGCTTCATGATCGAGGAAGCGACACTGTGGCAACTGCTCGACGCGAACGGCACGCTGCACGGCCAGGCCGTTGTCATTCCGCGTACGCGCGATATCTGATCGCACCTGTCTACGGTTAATGCGTGAGGCAGGTGGGTACCGCTTAGGCTTGAGCGGTCGCTTTTCCACAGACTCGATTCTCCCGATTTCCGCGAAAGAGATTCCCCTTTCCGCTCTGTGTCTCCACCGTTGACGAATATACACTCGGGCCAAATTACACGAGAACAACGTTGGAGGCCCATCTTGCCGCAAGCGGCACTCTACCTGGCATTTTCCCGTACTTCGACGAAGCGCATTCAGCGGACGCATTCAGCAACCGCCGGGGCGCAAGTGTCGCCTGACGAATAGCGGCCAGCTCGCACATCGAGGGCTGTCGTGGCATCAAATTGCCGGAGCCGGAGTCTCATCGGGCCGGCGATTAATATAGTGGTACTAAATATATAGGAGATACGATGAGAAAGGTTCTGTTTGGAATGCTCGCGATGACGGCTACGGTGTCTGCCAGTGCGCAAAGCAGCGTTACGCTGTACGGCATCGTCGACAACGGACTGGAGTATGAGACCGGCATGCCGAAGGGGCACGTGTTCGGCGCGCAAAGTGGCGGGTGGGCGCAATCGCGGTTCGGTTTCAAAGGGACTGAGGATCTCGGCGGCGGCACCCAGGCCATTTTCCACCTCGAGTCTCGCCTGAACACCCAAAACGGCACCTTTTCCAACGGCAGCTTCTTCGAGGGGCAGGCGACCGTCGGTTTGCATAACGACACGTGGGGTCAAGTGAAGCTGGGCAATATGGGCTCGGCCGAAATCAGTCAGTATTCGGGCGACGTCGATCCACAGCAGACGAAGAAATATGCGATCGGGACGCTGGTGCGCGGCCGGATCTTCTCGCAGGCGGGCAACGGTGTCGAGTACCTGTCGCCGCTGGTCGGAGGATTTACGCTGCAGGGGCAATACGACCTGACGAACTCGACGAAGTGGAACGCCGGAAGTCCGGGAAGCGCGCCGGGCCAGTTGGGCACCTCTACCGGTCTGGGGAGTGCGCAGGGGCGCTCCGACGGTATCAAACTCTCTTACCAGGTGGGCAGCCTTTACTGGCAGGCGACCTATGACGAAGTTCGCGATCCCAATGGACAGTTCAGCAATGTGTACCTGGCCTCGCGCTCCATCCTCACCGGTGCGACCTATGCGATCGGTCCTGTGGTTGCGTATCTGGGCTATCAGCATTTGAGCGCACCCAACGCATCCAACGCCGGATACTTCGGGACAGCCACGCCGACCACGCTGCCGGCAGGCACGTCGCTGCCGACAGCGGTCGATCACGAATGGATCGGGGCGATCTGGAACGCGACGACGGCACTCGCCATCACCGGTGCGGTGTATCACGCAAACGCCAATCGCGGCAACGGCAACGCGACGCTATACACACTGGGCACGAACTACTTCCTGTCGAAGCGGACGCTCCTTTATACCGAGCTCGCTTACGTGCGGAACAGTTCGACGTCCAACCTCGGGCTCGACAGCGGTCTGTATGGCGCGAACAGTAACAACGACCCGACGAACAGCGGCGCGTCCAGTACCAATCCGGACTATGGCAAGAGCCAGTTCGGCGTCATCGCGGGTGTCGCGCACCAGTTCTAGGCGGAACGGAAGGGTTCGGGGCGCGGTGTCGCCCCGAAGCCGGCCTGGCTCGCCGCCATCAACGGAAACGGCTCGCGATATGCGCCGGAATATTCTCCGGCGTCACGACGACGACGGATGACGAGGGCGACACGGCTGCCGCCGGCAGCAGTTTGTGGAAATGAACGATGTGCTGGCACGCCGAGCGCATGTCCTGACGCAGATCGTGATGGAGAATCGCCTGCACTTTGCCCTCGCGCAGCAGACGCACATTGTCCCGATCCAGATCGTGCCCAATGAAGCAAACCGGAGCTTGCTGCTGCGCTTCGAGTGCCCGAAGGATGGCGACGTTTCCGCCTCCCATGGAATAGACCGCGGAGATCTTCACATGAGCCGTGAGCACCTGGTGGACCCGCGCTTCAGTGAGCGTGTCGAGGCCGTGGCCACCGCTGGCGTCGACCAGCGTCAGTTGCGGATATCGGAGCCGCAGCGCTCGCCGGAAGCTTATTTCACGTTCCTCTTCGCCTCTGAAGCGTTCATCGCTCATGGTGATCAGGATGTTGCCGGGCTGCGGCCGCAACCACTGCGCGAGAAGGTAGGCGGCGGTCGCGCCGGCGACGCGATTGTCCAGTCCCGCATAGGCGATGCGGCCGGACAAAGGGATATCGGTGAAGATCGTGATCACGGGAATGCCACGACGCTGTAGTTCGCGAATGGCTTCGGCAATCTCAGGAACGTCGCGAGCCTTGAGGAATACCCCGTGGCTTCCGCGACGGCCAATGGACTGCAGCGCGTCGACCACCTCGGCCGTTGTCATCGTTTCGCGCATCAGGAACCGTGGCCGGCAGACGACCGGATGCAGCCCCGGCAGTTCGGCTTCAAGGGCTTCCTTGATCTCGTCGGCAAAGCGCGCGGGCGCTTCGACCAGCACGTCGATCATGAGCTTTCGTCCCGCGGTAGCCAACTGGAGTTCCTGTTTCTCGAGCTCCTTGATTGCCTGCTCGACGCGTTTGCGCGTGTGCTCGCGAACATGGGCCCGCCCATTGAGGACCCGGTCCACCGTGGCCATGCCGAGGCCAGCCTGGAGAGCAATCTCCTTGATAAGAAAGCGGTGGGCCATCTCCGGTACCTTCTTTTTGATGTCTTTTTGATGGATTAATGATACTCCGCCACCGACTCCTGCAACTATGCTTGACAGATAGTTTGCGGATGTTTGATGGTTTTTTGATGTGTTTCTGTCTTTCGACGACAGAAATCGTGCCGTAGCATTGACGCCTCCTGGCGAACAGGCGGCGCTTTAATCAAATCGTGGAGTGAGACAAGGGGATGGACCAGTTCAAGGAACTACAGCTCTTCGTCGAGGTTGCCGAGACTGGCAGTATCAGCCGGGCGGCGGAGGCGGTGGATCTGTCCATTTCAGCGGCAAGCCGCTATCTGATCTCGTTGGAGACGCGCCTTGCCGTGCAGCTGGTGCGCAGGACGACCCGCAATCTCTACCTCACCCAGGCTGGGGCCGAGTTCCATCGCCGCTGCAAATCCATTCTGGCGGATCTCGGCGAGGCTGAATCGGTCATCAAGGATGCGACTGTCCGGCCGAGCGGCGTCCTTCGTGTGACTGCGTCGCTCTCGTTCTGTTTGCTGCACATTGCGCCCATGCTGCCTGACTTTACCGCACGCTATCCGGACATCACGGTGGATGTGGTGGCGGCCAATCGTTACCACGACATCATCGAGAACGGCATCGACGTCGCGGTTCGTACCAAGGTTCTTGAAGCGGACAGCAACATCACGGTCAGACGGCTCGCCGCGACCCGGCGGATCCTGGCCGCGGCGCCTTCGTATCTCGAAGCAAACGGTTCGCCGCGCTTCCCGGCCGAACTGGTGAAGCACAAGGTATTGAACTACGGCCTGGCCGACAATCCGCGGGAGCTCGCCTTCTGCCGCACAGGCGAGTCGGTTCTCGTCAAGGTCAAACCGCTTCTCGAATCCAACGACGGTCAGATACTGCGGGTTGCTGCGCTCGACGGTATGGGCATTCTCGTGCAGCCGAAGTACATCGTGTACGACGACCTCAAGGCGGGCCGCCTGATTCCCGTGCTGAACGATTGGGACCTGCCACGCCTGACGATCAATATTGCATTCCAGACCCGCGCACATATGCCGGTGAAAGTGCGTTTGTTCATCGATGCACTCGTTGAGCGGTTTCAGCAAAACGAGTACGAGCGCCACTGGACCGCTTGACGGCCACGATCGCGCTGGCGCGGCGATCCCGCGCGTCTTGCCGCACTTTCCCGATTTCCGCGAAAGAGATTCCCTTTTTAGCTCTGTTTTGCCGACTTCGGGGAATATAGACTCGTTTCAAAGCTGCACGAAAAACATTGAAGGAGACGCTTGATGCAACACGCCGCACCCTCTGTTTCGCCATCCCCATCGCCGTATTTCGATGAAGCGCGCTCCGCCGAGGTCGTCAACGCTCGCATGGGTCAGGACACCGACGAGAGGCTGCAGCACGTCATGGCTACGCTGGTCAGGCATCTGCATGCGGCGGTGAAGGAAATCGAGCCGACGCACGAAGAATGGTTCACGGCAATCCGGTTCCTGACTGAAACGGGCCAGATGTGCACCGACTGGCGTCAGGAGTACATCCTGCTGTCGGACATCCTCGGCGTCTCGATGCTCGTCGACGCCATCAATCACCGCCGGCCGAGCGGGGCGACCCCCAACACGATTCTCGGCCCGTTTTATGTTGCGGATTCACCCGGGTACGAGAATGGCGCGAACATCTGTCTTGACGGAAAAGGCGAGCCTCTGGTGGTCTCCGGGCGTGTGACGAACATCGAGGGTACCCCCGTGCCGAATGCGAAGCTCGAGGTCTGGCAGACCAACGACGACGGCTTCTACGATGTTCAGCAAAAGGGAATCCAGCCGGACTCGAATCTGCGTGGCACCTTTACTTCGGACGCAGAGGGCAGGTACTGGTTCAAATCCGTCAAGCCGCGCCACTATCCGATTCCGTCGGACGGTCCCGTCGGGAAGTTGCTCGGAGCGATTGGCCGCCACCCGAACCGTGCTGCGCATCTGCATTTCATCGTGACCGCGCCGGGCTATGACCCGGTCATCACGCACATTTTCACGCCCGACTGCCCGTACCTCCCGGAGGACGCAGTCTTCGGCGTCAAGCGCGAACTCATCGCCGGGTTCAACAGGATCGACGACCCGCAAGCGGCTGAGCGCGTCGGCTTCCCAGCGCCGTTCTGGTCTGTGTCGTGGGACTTCACTCTCGCGACGTCCACCACGCCCACACGGGCAATTCCCTGATCGTTGGGCACACCGGAGCGTGTGCCGTCGACGAACCGATGAACCGATGAACCTGAGAGACAGGACTGCTACACATGAGCGCGAACAACATTGAACTGGTGGCTGCGTACTGGACGATTGCCGGTGACGTCTATCCGTGTGGGCCGGTCGAAATCAGTCCGTTCCCATTGCGAGACCGTTGCGAAGCGGCATCGCGCGCGGGCTGGAGCGGCGTCGGTCTCATCCTGGACGACCTCGAGCACAGCATCGGGAAATACGGTCTGTCCGGCGTCAGGCAGATTCTGGACGACACGGGCATGAAGTACTTCGAGCTCGAAATTCTCATGGACTGGTATCTCGATGGCGAGGCGCGTGCCAAATCGGATAGCTTCCGTCGCCGCGTCATTGAGCTGGGCGGCGAGCTTGGCATGCGCAACCTGAAAATCGGCGCGAACCCGTTCGACGAAAGTCCGCCCAACTTTGCGCGCATGACCGATGAATTCGCCAGACTTTGCGAAGACGTGGCGTCGGTCGGTGCGACGGTGGCAATCGAGTTCATGCCTTTTTCGCCCATCCGGAATATCGCCGAGGCACTGCAGGTCGCGGAAGGCGCCAACCAGCCCAACGGTGGTCTGATGGTCGACCACTGGCATGTGGCGCGCGGCGGCAGTCCCTATAGCGAGGTCGCGCGAATCCCGGCGCGTTTCATCAAGGGCGTCGAACTGGATGACGTGGGCGCGCAGATAAGAGGGTCGCTGTTCGAGGACTCGAGCTTTAACCGCCAGCTTTGCGGTGAAGGTGCGGGCGACTGTCCCGCCTTTATCGATGCACTGCAAGCGGCAGGTTGCACGCTGCCTTACTACGGTGTGGAGCTCATCTCCGAGTCGCACCGGAAGTTGCCGCTCGACGAGATGGCAAAGCGTGCCTACGACACCACCCGCGCACAGTTCTCAGCGAAAAGCGCGACTTCCACCTGACGCGCCTGACCTTAAATCACAACGTACTTCTGGAGACTGACATGATTCGAATCGCCGTACTCGGTGCCGGCCGCATTGGTCGCATTCACGCCGGCAACGTTGCCGCGAACCCGAACGCCCAACTGGTCGTGGTGGCAGACCCGGTTGAAAGTGCAGCCGGATCGCTGGCGAGCCGCCTCGGCTGCGAAGCGTCGACCGACGCCGCAGGCGTGCTCGAACGCAACGACATCGACGCCGTGGTGATCGGTACGCCGACGGATACCCACATCACGTTCATGTTGCAAGCCGTGGCGAAGGGCAAGGCTGTGCTGTGCGAGAAGCCGATCGACCTGGATATGGAAAAGTCGCTCGCCGCGGCAAACGAAGTGGAGCGCCAGGGTGGCCGCGTCATGCTCGCTTTCAACCGCCGTTTCGATCCGACGTCCCAGGCCTTCCGCAAGGCGATCGACGCCGGCGATGTCGGCGAGGTGCGCCAGGTGGTGATCTCCAGCCGCGATCCGGGTATGCCGCCCCGCGATTACGTCGAGCACTCGGGCGGCATCTTCCGCGACATGGTGATTCACGATCTCGACATGGCGCGCTGGCTGCTGGGCGAAGAGCCGGTCGAAGTGATGGCCATGGCGAGCCGGCTGGTCGACCCATCGCTCGCGGCGCTCGACGATTTCGACACGGTCATGGTGCAGCTTCGCACCGCGTCGGGCAAGCAATGCCATATCAATTGCTGTCGCGAAGCGGTATACGGCTACGACCAGCGTATGGAGGTTTCAGGCTCCAAGGGCATGCTCCTGCAGGAAAACCTTCGGCCTTCGACCATCCGTCGCTGGACGAAGGAGGCCACCGACGTGCGCGAACCGCTGCTGAACTTCTTCCTCGAGCGATATGAAGCGGCCTACAAGGCTGAACTCGAAGCGTTCGTCGAGGCACTGCGCACGAATTCGCCCTTGCCGACCTCGGTGCAGGACGGCCTCAAGGCCCTGCGCCTCGCCGACTGCGCGCTCGAGTCCGCGGTGTCGGGCAAAGCGGTCAAGGTGTAACGCTTAACCCGTAACCCGGAGGAGACAGGACATGACGCGAAAGATCGGTGCCCATGAAACGATAGGCGTGGCGTGCCTCGGCATTACCCATCCGCACACGTCGGGGCGGGTCAAGGCAATCCAGCGCCGTACCGATGCCAGGATGCTCGGCGCGTGGGATAAGAGCCCGCTACTTGAGCCGTTCGTGGATGCGTTTGGACTCGAAGTGCGCACGAAAGACGACATTCTTGCCGACGACAACGTGCACGTCGTTCTCGTGCACTCGAAGAGCGAGAAGATGGCCGACCTGACCATCGAAGCACTGGAGGCCGGCAAGTCGGTGCTGTGCGAAAAACCCGCCGGCCGCAGTTCGGCGGATGCGAGGCGGATCGTCGAAGCGGTCGAGCGGACGGGCGGTCTCGTGCAGGTTGGGTACTGCTGGCGCTTTGCTCCGTCGGTCGACGCCATGCAGGCGGCGCTGAAGAGCGGCCGCCTCGGCAAGGTGGTTCAGGTGCGTGCGCACGGCGGCTGTTCGCACGACGAAGCGGCAACGGCGCACATGACCCAGCCCGGTGACATCGGCGGGGCGGTCTTCGTGATTGGCTGCCACCTCGTCGACCGCATTCTTCTGCATTTCGGCATGCCGCGCTCCGTCAATGCCCGTATCACGAAGTTTCCGAACTTCCACGGCGACGAATCTCGCGAGGACGCCGCCGGCGCGGTCCTGAACTACGAAGACAAGATCGTCGTGGTCGACTTCATGTCATGGGACGTGCTGCCCTGGACGGAAAGCTGGGACATCACGGCCTATGGCACCGAAGGCATCATGTCGTCCCGTTCGCTGCCGTCGAGCTACAAGATCTACGACGCAGGGAAGGGTGCTCATCCGGAAGGATGGACCGAATGGCAGGAAACGAGCTTCCCCGAAATCTGGGCCACGAAGAAAACCGAGTATTCGCCCGACATTGCTGAAATCGGCAATCCGGTTTACTTCGACCGCGAATCGCACGCCTTCTTCGATGCGCTTCGCAACGGTACGCCGTCGGTTGTGCCAGCCATGCAGGCATACAACATCAGCCGCGTCATCGAGGCGATGTTCGCATCGTCGAAGCAGGCCGGCGCAGAGATCGTAATCGAATAAAAGGGTGAACGGCAGACCGCTTTGCGGAGGTCTGCCGGCAGGAACTGCTGACGTGAGTCAGAAGCTAATTATGTAATCCTAATCAGGAGACAGATGATGAACATCATCAAGCATTTTATGGTGGTTCTGGGCGCCTCGATCGCCTTGTCCGCGGTGTCGGCACCCGCCTATGCGCAGGACAAGGGCGTCATTGGGATTTCCTTGCCGGACAAGACGGAGTCGCGGTGGATCACGGATGGCAAGAGCATTGTCGACGCGCTCAAGGCGAAGGGCTATTCCGCCGATCTCCAGTACGCCAACTACGACGTGCCGACTCAGGTCAACCAGGTCGAGAACATGCTGGCCAAGGGCGTCAAGGCGCTCGTGATTGCGCCGATCGACGGCAAGACCTTTTCGGATGCACTGGCGCTGGCGCAACAGAAGGGCATCAAGATCATCTCGTACGACCGCCTGATCAGCCAGACCAAAAACGTCGACTACTACGCCACGTTCGACAACTACGGCGTCGGTGTCCTGCAAGGTCAGAGCATCGTTGCCGCCTGGCAGAAGAAGGGCAGCAAGACGCCGTTCAACATCGAGGTCTTCGGCGGCTCGTCGGACGATAACAACGCGCATATGGTCTACGCCGGCGGGATGTCGGTGCTCAAGCCGTATATCGACAGCGGGAAATTCGTGGTTCGCAGCAAGCAGGTGACATTCGATAAGGTCGCCACCCGCAATTGGGACGGCGCGACGGCCCAGTCCCGCATGGACAATCTGCTGAGCGCGTTTTACGGCAACAACCGGCTCGATGCAGTGTGGACGCCGAATGACGCCATCGCCATCGGCGTGATTTCTTCGCTCAAAGGGGTGGGTTACGGCTCAGCTCAACAGGTGATGCCGGTCGTTACAGGCCAGGATGCGGACCTGCAGAACGTCAAGGGCATCATTCGCGGCGACCAGACGACGACGGTGTTCAAGGATACGCGCAAGCTGGCCAGCATCACGGCCGATATCGTGGACGACGCGCTGACCGGCAAGCCGGTACCCGTGAACGACACGAAGAGCTACAACAACGGCGCCAAGATCGTTCCGACGTATCTGGTGAAGCCCGTCCTGGTCGACAAGGACAACTTCCAGTCGGAACTCGTCTCCAGCGGCTACTACACGCAGGCGCAATTGAAGTAACGAGGTTCTGTGCTTCGCGGGTGCCGGGCGGGCGGTTACGTCCGGCACTGCGCAGACGCGTCATGTACGCGATCGACCCGAGGAATACGGCAATGGAAACCATTCTGGAGATGAGCGACATTCAGAAGAGCTTTGGCGCGGTCAAAGCCCTGAATAACGTCAATCTTAAAGTCCAAAAAGGCGAGATTCACGCCATCTGCGGCGAGAACGGCGCCGGCAAGTCGACGCTGATGAAGATCTTGAGCGGCGTCTATCCGCACGGTTCCTTCCAGGGCAATGTGGTCTACGAGGGTGAAGATCGCGCGTTCTCGGATATCTCCGATAGCGAGCACGTCGGCATCATCATCATCCACCAGGAGCTGGCGCTCGTGCCGATGCTCTCGATTACCGAGAACATTTTTCTGGGTAACGAACAGTCGAAGCGGGGCGTGATCGACTGGCAAGGCTCCCGGTCCAGGGCGAAGGAACTGCTGGCGAAGGTCGGTCTGAGCGACTCTCCCGATACGCTCGTGGGCACGCTCGGGATCGGCAAGCAACAGTTGGTCGAAATCGCCAAGGCCTTGTCCAAGGAGGTCCGTCTGTTGATCCTGGACGAACCGACGGCCAGTCTCAACGAAAAGGACAGCGACACGCTGCTCGATCTCCTGCTGGAACTGAAGGCGCGTGGTGTGACGTCCATCATCATTTCGCACAAGCTCAACGAGATCTCGCGCGTGGCCGATGGCATCACGGTCATCCGCGACGGTTCGACGGTCGATGCGCTCGACTGCAAGGCCGAAAGCGTGAGCGAGGACCGCATTATCAAGGCCATGGTCGGGCGTGAAATGTCCGACCGTTATCCGAAGCGCGTGCCGAATATCGGCGAGGTGATTTTCGAAATCCGGGACTGGCGGGCCCAGCATCCGACCCAGCGCGATCGCGCGGTCATCAAGGGCGTCAATCTCAAGGCAAGAAAGGGCGAAATTGTCGGCATCGCCGGTCTGATGGGATCGGGACGGACCGAGCTCGCCATGAGCGTCTTTGGCCAAACCTACGGCCAGGACATTTCCGGAACCGTGCTGATGCACGGCAAGCCGGCCGACGTTTCGTCTGTACGGAAGGCCATCAAGGCAGGGCTGGCCTATGTGACCGAAGACCGTAAAGGAAACGGCCTGCTGCTCGACGACAACATCCAGCGAAACATCTCTCTCGCGAACCTCGGGGGGGTGTCGAAATTCGGGGTGGTTAACGACCACGAGGAAAGCACCGTCGCAGCAGATTTTCTGAAGAAGCTGCGTATCCGTGCCCAGGGGGTCACCCATGTTGTCGCCAATCTGTCCGGCGGCAATCAGCAGAAGGTGGTGCTGAGCAAGTGGCTTTTTTCAGGGCCTGAGGTACTCATTCTGGATGAGCCCACGCGGGGTATCGACGTGGGTGCGAAGTACGAGATTTACAGCATCATTAATCAGGCGGTTGAAGCGGGCAAGTGCGTGGTCATGATTTCTTCGGAAATGCCGGAGCTTCTTGGTATGTGCGACCGCGTTTATGTCATGAACGAAGGCCGCTTTGTGGGCGAGTTCACGGCGGAGGAGGTCTCGCAGGAGAAGATCATGCGGGCAATCATGCGAAATGGAGACATCTAAAATGCGTAAGGCACTTTCACCGGCGGCGCCGCAGGAAGCCGTGGTCAAACAGAGCGAAATCGTTCGGGCGTTCAAGCGTGGCGCCAGCGAATACGGACTGCTGATTTCGCTCATCGTCATCATGGCGTTCTTCCAGGTGTCGACGAGCGGCGTGCTGATGCAGCCGCTGAACCTGACGAATCTTGTCCTGCAGAACAGTTACATCGTCATCATGGCGCTCGGCATGCTGATGGTGATTGTGGCCGGTCACATCGACCTGTCGGTCGGTTCGACGGCGGGGCTGGTGGGCGCGCTCGCCGCGGTGCTGATGGTCCAGTTCAACGTCAACTACGTGCTGGCCACCGTCATCTGTATCGTCACCGGCGCGCTGATTGGCGCGATCCAGGGGTACTGGATCGCGTTCTGGCGGATGCCCTCGTTCATCGTCACGCTAGCCGGCATGCTGGTATTTCGCGGTCTTACCAACCTCGTATTGCAGGGGCAGTCGATCGGGCCGTTCCCGGACGAGTTCGCCGCAGTGAGCTCTGGCTTCATTCCGGATGTCTTTCACGGACAGAATCTGCACATCACCTCCATCCTGCTTGGCATTCTGGTAGGTGTCCTGTTCTTTGTGATCGAACTTCGACACCGCGCGAGCGCAACCCGGTACGGCATGGCGAGTGGATCGTTCTCGATGTTCGTGGCGAAAAACGTCGTCCTCACCGGCCTGATTGTGTTTCTCTGCTCCATCCTTGCGTCGTATCGCGGCTTGCCGACGGTACTGGTCATCATGGGTGTGCTGATCGGCATCTACACGTTCATCATGAACCGCACCACCATTGGCCGCCGTATCTACGCCGTGGGCGGCAATGCGAAGGCAGCGAGACTGTCCGGGGTCAGCGTTCCGGCTGTCAGCTTTATGACGTTCGTGAATATGGGTGTGCTCGCTGCCCTGGCCGGTCTCATCTTCGCGGCCCGCCTGAACAGCGGAACTCCGAAAGCGGGAACGGGCTTTGAGCTCGATGTGATCGCGGCATGCTTTATCGGCGGCGCATCGGCTTCCGGCGGTGTCGGGAAGGTGGTCGGCGCGGTGGTGGGCGCGTTCATTATGGGCGTGATGAACAACGGAATGTCCATTATGGGCATTGGCGTCGACTACCAGCAGGTGATCAAGGGGGTGGTGTTGCTCGCGGCCGTTTTCGTTGATGTGTACAACAAGAACAAGGCTTGAGCGTTGGATTCCGGACGCGCAGGTAGAAGGTGCGTACGAGAAGCAGCAATTGACGGGACCTATCCGTAACGGCGGGTTCGTACGGACCACGGACATCAGTAGCAAACACGGAATCGACATGATCAAGCACATCGTTATGTGGGATGTTCGCGGTGAGACCGCCGAGCAGAAGAAAGAAACGGCGCGACTGGTGAAGCGCGCCTTCGAAAGCCTGATCGGCAAGATCCCGGGACTGACGAAGCTCGAGGTCGGCATGGACGTGAGTGGGGTCGATTACGCCTGCGACGTTGTGCTTTACACCGAGTTCGAGGATCCGGAATCGCTCGAGGCATACGCGTCCCATCCCGAGCATCTGCGCGTCAAACAGATCATCGGCGACGGCCGCATTGCCCGGCACCAGGTCGATTACGTCTGAAGCGGTGAACCATCGGAAATCTTATGTACGAATTTACGTATACGACGCCGGCCTCACGGGTGGTGTTCGGCGCCGGTAGCATGAAGCTCATCCAGCAGGAAGTCGAGACGCTGGGGGCGCGCCGGGCGTTGGTGCTGTGCACGCCTGAGCAGCGTGCCCAGGCAGAGGTCGTTTCGTCGTTGCTCGGTCCGTCGAGTGCGGGCGTCTTCGACGGGGCGCAGATGCATGTGCCCATCGAAAACGCCCGGCGTGCGCGCGAGCATGCGAAGGCCGTCGATGCAGATTGTGCGGTGGCCGTCGGGGGCGGTTCGACGATTGGGCTCGGCAAGGCGATCGCGCTTGAGTCGTCCCTGCCGATTATCGCCATTCCGACAACCTATGCCGGTTCGGAAATGACCCCTATCTACGGCATCACGGAAAATGGACTCAAGCAGACGGGCCGCGATTCCAGAGTTCTGCCGAAGACGGTGCTCTACGATCCGGAACTGTCGGCGGGCTTACCGGCTCATTTCTCGTTCGTGAGCGGTCTGAACGCCATGGCGCATGCGGCTGAAGGCTTGTACGCCAAGGATGGCAACCCGGTCATGTCGCTCATGGCTGAAGAGGGAATCCGCGCGCTCTCGAAGGGTCTGCGTGGCGTGAAGAAAAGCAGCAGCGACCCGAAGGCGCGAAGCGAGTGTCTCTACGGCGCGTGGCTCTGTGGAACGGTTCTCGGCAATGTGGGGATGGCGCTTCATCACAAGCTCTGCCACACCCTCGGAG
This sequence comes from Paraburkholderia phenazinium, assembly GCF_900142845.1. NCBI lineage: Bacteria > Pseudomonadati > Pseudomonadota > Betaproteobacteria > Burkholderiales > Burkholderiaceae > Paraburkholderia > Paraburkholderia phenazinium. Next base: position 935,065 of record NZ_FSRU01000002.1, on the reverse strand, counting down.
GGACGTTCAACCTTCCGCATGCCGAGACGCATGCGATTGTTCTTCCCCATGCGCTCGCCTACAACAGCGTCGTCGCGGCGGAGTCCATGTCGCGCATTGCGCGTGCCGTGGATGCGGAGTTTGCCGCCGACGGTTTATATGAACTGAGCCGGGAACTCGGTGTGCCGCGTGGCTTGCGTGAGATCGGACTGCTCGAAAGCGACCTCGATCGGGCATGCGAGGTGGCGCTGTCGAATCCGTATTGGAATCCGCGCCCAATAGAAGCCGTGCCGCTGAGGGCATTGCTGCAACGCGCATGGGAAGGAAGCCGGCCTCGTGCGTGATGACGCGCGGCTCCGTCAGGCCGGCGCGTCGGCGCCCCGGTATTTGACGTGCTCGATGAATGCGCGCAGCTTGGGCAAGACCTGGTGTCTGCCCGAGTGGTATAGAAAAACCCCTGGCGTGGTCACGGCGAAGGGTGTCAGCAGCGCCTGCAAACAGCCGTCCGCAAGCGGCGCTGCGGCAAGAGGGCCGGGCACCTGGGCCAGGCCCGCGCCCTGAATCGCCGCGCCGAGCAGGGTGGGGTAGTCGTGCGCGATGAGCGGCCCGGAGACAATGGCTTCAACGGCCTTGCCGCCGTCGACAAACGGCCATGGCGCGATCGACCCATTCGAGCGGCGCATGCGCAGGCAGGCGTGGTCACGCAGATCGGCGATGCGCTCCGGCCGGTTTCGCCCGCGCAGATAATCAGGGCTGCCAACAACCTGAAACGGGAACGGCTGCGTTAACCGCACCGCGACCATGTCGGCCGCGATGAACTGTCCCATCCGGACGCCGGCGTCGAACCCTTCGGCCGCGAGGTCGACCAACTCCGCGCTTGCGACGATCTCAACCTCGACCTCGGGAAAGGCGCGGCAGAAGGAGGCGATCAGGGGTTCCAGCACGATTGGCACGACGGCGCTCGGCACCGAGAGGCGTAATAGTCCGGTTGGCCGCTGTCCGAGTTCACGCGCGACCTCGCTTGCACCGACGAGTTCTTCGAAGGCGGGCTTGGCCCGGGCAAGGAATCGTTCGCCGGCTTCGGTCAGGCCGACACTGCGCGTGGTGCGGATGAAGAGCGCGGCGCCGACCCGCTCTTCGAGGATGCGTACCGTCTGGCTGATGGCGGAAGGCGTCACCCCGAGTTCCGCCGCCGCGCGACGAAAACTGCGGTGGCGGGCAACGCTCAGGAAGGCCTCGACACCGTCGAGCGCGCCTTGCCGGACTGTGAAGTTTTGCTTCATGACCCGTCAATACTATCGTGGATAGTCGCCCCGTGGAAGCAGTCCTAATATCGGCTCATCCTGAGCGCGGTGTGCGAGGCCCGCGTCGACCCACCCCTGACCGGAGTTCCGCCATGCCAACCGAAGCCCTCTTCCTCACACAGCTCGTTCTCGGCTATGTCGTGTGGCTGCTTTGCTTCACGGCGTATGTGCTGCCCAGACTCAAGTCGATGGAGCGCGCCGACGCGCAACGCGCCATCGCCACGCTGCACAGCTTCCGCTTCTTCGGGCTGGTCTTCATCCTGCCCGGTGTCGTGGGACCCGGCCTGCCGGCCGGCTTCGCCCAGTTCGCGGCGTATGGCGATCTCTTGACCGGCGTGCTGGCGATGCTGGCGCTGCTCACCTTCAGAATGCGTCCGCTGTTCTGGTTCTTCGTGTTCGCCTTTAATGTCGTGGGGACGATCGACCTCGGCGCCGACTATTACCACGCGATCCGGGACGGCCTTCCCGCCGTGGCGGGCCAACTGGGCGCAACGTACGCGATCCCGATCGTCTACGTGCCCTTGCTGATGATCACGCACGTCGTAGCGTTCTATTTGCTCGTGCGTCCTCAGACCGGTGCGGGTTGGGCTTTCGCGAGAACTGCAGCCGCGCGCGGCAAACGCAACGCGCCCGTCTAGGGTCCGGCCGATAACAGCTCGACGCGCTTGCGCTGCAGGAACCGGCGCACGGCCGGGTCGCGCTCGAGTCCGATCGCAAGATCGTACGCGCCGAGCGCTTCGGCCGTCGCGCCGGCACGCGCGAGCAGATCGGCACGCGCGGCCCAGTACGGCTGGTAGTCGGCCAGCCGCGGATCGTCCGCATACGGCTCGAGCGCGTCGAGCGCCGCCTGCGGACCGTCCCGTTCCGCCTGCGCAAGCGCGCGGTTCACGGCGACCACCGGAGACGCCGCAATCGCGAGCAGCGCATCGTAGAGCTGCACGATCTCGTCCCAGTTCGGACGACGCGTCCGGCAGCGGTAGACATGCGCCGATTGCAGCGCGGCCTCTAGCTGAAAGCGTCCGATTGAGTTGAATGCGCTCGCGCGCCGCAGCAGCGCGTTGGCTGCGTCGATCATCGGTGTATCCCATGTCGCCGGGTCCTGAGCCGACAGCGGCACGTAGTCGCCGGCCGCATCGCGCCGTGCATCGCGCCGCGCCTGCGCATACAGCATCAGCGCGAGCAGACCCAGCGTCTCCGGTTCATCGGGCAGCAGTTCGACGAGCAGGTGCGCAAGAAACAGCGCCTCGCCGGCGAGGTCGCGCCGCTCGGTGTCGCCGCCGACCGGATCGGTCCACCCTTCCGCATACGCCGCATAGACCGCTTCCAGCACCGCAGCGAGCCGGCCGGGCAACTCCTCGCGCTCGGGTACGCTGAACGGAATGCGCGCTTCGCGGATCTTGTTCTTCGCCCGCACGAGGCGCTTGCTCATTGCCGCAGGCGACATCAGAAACGCGGACGCAATCGTCTTCGCTTCGAGCCCCAACACCACCTGCAGCATCAACGGCGTGCGAATCGCCGCCTCGAGGGCAGGGTGCGTGCATGCGAACAGCAGCGCAAGCCGCCGGTCGGGCAACAGGCCCGCTTCACGCTCGTCGATTTCGTCGGCGAGGATCGCGAGCTGGTTCACCACCTCGTCGCCGACACGGCGATGACGCGCGCCGTCGAGCGCCCGGCGGCGCGCAACCGTCATCAGCCACGCTTCGGGATTCGCGGGGCAGCCTCGCTTCGGCCAGTCCGCGAGCGCGGCCGCAAACGCGTCGGCGAGCGCGTCCTCGGCCGCGGCGACGTCGCGCGTGCGCATCGCCAGCAGCGCGACAAGCTTGCCATAGCTGCGGCGCGCGACCGCCTCGGCAATCGAATGCGCGGCGGCGCCGGCGTCAGGGCCGCCGCCCGACGGACTCATGCAACGGACGGCGCGTCGTACGGGGCAGTCCAGACCGGGCGCACTTCCATGAGGCCGTGCGCCGCGCCGGGACAGCGCGACGCCCACGCGATCGCCGCGTCCAGGTTGGGCACGTCGATCAGGTAGTAACCGGCGAGCTGCTCCTTCGAATCGGAATACGGTCCGTCAAGCACCTGCGGCTTGCCGTCGAGGAGCCGCACCGTGGTGGCCGTACTCGTGTGCTGCAGCCGGTTGGCGCCTACCAGCACCTCGGCTTTTTTCAGCGATTCGGTGTAGGCCTGATACGCGGCAACCCCTTGCTGCCGCTCGCTGTCGGTCATCTTGTTCCAGCCGTTTTCTTCCGAATAGATCATCAAAAGGTAATGCATGTGAGCCTCCGTCATGGGGTTAGGGCGGCTGAACGACTTGAGCCGCCATCACAATGACGCTCGGGCCGCATGCTGACGGACAGGTGCGTCGAAAAAAGTGCGGCCATGAAGCGACGATCCCCAAGTTAGTACGATTGTCTGCTTATTGACCCTTCAGGAACACTCCCGAAATGCTCAACACCCACACTTCCACTGCGGTTGCGACAACGTCATCCCGTGCTGCCCCTTGTACGCGGCGACTGCCGGCGAGGTCCATCCGTCCAGCATCTGCGGAGCGAGCCGGTAAATCTCGATGCCGAGCGGACGGCATACCTCCAGCGGATCGCGCGCGTCCGGCCCCCACATCGGCAACGACAGATCGCCGCCCGGGCAGGTCGACAGCGCGCACAGCAGGTCGATTTCCGCGAAGAACTCGAGGTAGTCCCCCTTCTTCGCGGGACATGCCTTCATGAAGTACTTGTCTTCGAGATTCAGCCCGGTGCACTGGAACACGTTTAGCACGTCATGGACATCGTATTCGGTCAAACCATACGGAGCGATTGCGCGCGTCAGGTTCGAGTGGCAGTGGAAATGGAAATCCTCGCCGGTCAGCATGCGGTTCACGTACGGATCGCAACGCGTGCCGAGCAGGTCGTGAACGCGGCCGCCATGCTCGTCGACGCCGTAACCGGCGAGGCTGTCGTCGGTGATCGTCACCATGGGACGCAGGAAAGGCAGCGTCGACCACAAACGGTCGAAGGTGCTGACGTGCGCCTGCTGCAACTGGCGCGTGCGCGATGCCCACATGCGCTCGCGCGGGTTGTGCAGGTTCCACATGTTCAGGTCGGCCACTTGCGGACCTTCAATCGTGACGATGCGAAACACGTGACCGGCCGGTACGGTCCACGCTTGACCCGAGCGGATCGGCACGACGATCGATTCGACCAGCGTACGCGTGTTGTGTTCGGAGACGATACGTCCATAGAACGCTTTGTCCGGGTCGAGCGCGGAACCCTGGGTGGACTGATAGGCGGCGGGGTAATTCAACATGCTGGCTACTCCTTGATAAGACGGACGGGCAAACTGCGCCTGCTACACGCGTCAGCGTGTTTGTGCAGCGGCCGTTAAACGGTGACTGAGTTGTGAATGAGGGAGAGGCGAATCAAAGGTAATCGAGCAACGCGTGCTCCGACTGCTTCAGGTAGTCAGCAAGCGCGGCACTGGCCTCGGTGGTGCGGCCGTCTGCGATCAACTGCAGAATCTGCTGATCCTTCGCGATCCAGGGCCGCTGAAAGCGTCGCTCGTCGGGGGCGGAGGCGAACACGAGACGCAGTTGCGCCAGAATCGTCGTGAAGAACGTGTCGAACAGCGGGCTGCCGAGCAACTGCACGATACGCCGGTGAAACAGCAGACTGTATGTGCCGACGCTGCGCCAGTCGCCTGCGTCCGCCGCCGCTTGCGCGAGCATGACGGCCTCGCGCATCGGCGCGATCTCGTCTTCTTCGATCGGGTCCTCGCGCAACAGGGCTTGCAGTTCGAGCGCGCGCCGTACCCGGTAGATGTCGCGCACATCATGGCGCGTCAAGGTGCGCACGATCACACCGCGATGCCGGTAATGCACTGCGAGTCCTTCGCGGCACAAGAGACGCAGCGCTTCACGTAGCGTGTTGCGCGAGACGTCGTGTGTCTGGGTGAGGTCGTTTTCGACGAGCGCGGTGCCCGGTGGTAATTTGCCTTCAATGATCTCGTCGCGGATCGTCGACAGGATCCGGTCGGTGACCGATTGCTCGGGTTCCTGGCCGGTGAGGGTCGTAATAGTCGGGTGCGTGGTAGGCATACCGTGTTTTATGCAATGTGGACGTCTTTAAGGAAGCTGGCGATCCGCGAGGTCTTGTCCAGCGCTGTCAATTCGTGCGGCGGCGCATCGCTGACGATCGTGCCCGCTTCCATGAACACGATACGGTCTGAAATGCGGAATGCGAAGTTGATTTCGTGTGTGACGATGATCATGGTCATGCCCTCCCGGGCGAGTTCCTCGATCACCTTGAGCACCTCGTTGACCAGTTCGGGATCGAGCGCCGAGGTCGGTTCGTCGAACAATACAATCGACGGCTGCATCGCCAGTGCCCGTGCAATTGCCACGCGCTGCTGCTGGCCGCCGGAAAGCTGATGCGGATACTTGTGCGCATGGGCGGCCATACCGACCTTCGCCAGTAACCGCGTGCCGGCCTCTTCGAACGCGACCCCGTTGCGGCGCCCGTGATAGCGCGGCGCAAGCGTCACATTCTGCAGCACCGTCTGGTGCGGGAACAGATTGAAGCTCTGAAACACCATGCCGATATCGAGGATGCCGCGCATGTACTGCGCGTGCGGTACCTTGCCATGCCTGCCGCGTGCCGGCCACAGGAACGCCGCGCCGTGCAGGCGGACTTCGCCGTCGTCGAGGGCCTCGAGGCCGTTCAGCGTGCGGATCAACGAGGTCTTGCCGGAGCCTGACGGGCCAATGATCGATACCACTTCGCCTGCGCGCACGGTCAAGTCGATCCCCTTGAGCACCTCATGATCACCGTAGCTTTTGCAGATGCCGATGGCTTCCAGCGCACGCACCGCGCTGCTGGTCCGCGTCGTGCGAAGGTCCTTCGCAGCCGGCAGGGGGCTCGGTGCTTCCATCGGAATGGCTGCGACTCTGGCCTGCGTGCGGCGCGTGACATCCAGGTGCTTCTCGAGCATCTTCAACGCATGGCCGAATACGGTAACGATCAGCACATAGTAGAACGAGACGGCCAGCATCGTCTCAAGCACCTTGAAGTTCTGCGTGTACAGGCGTTCGCCAATCAGCAGGATTTCCGCCAGCGAAATGACCGACACCAGCGAGGTCAGCTTGACGATCGTAATGTACTCATTGATGAGCGCCGGCAGCGCGACGCGAAATGCCTGCGGCAGCACGATCAGCCGTTGCAGGCCGACGAAGCGGATGCCGAGCGCCTTGCCTGCTTCGAGCTGGCCCTTGTGAATCGACAGCAGGCCGCCGCGATGGATTTCGGCGATGTAGGCCGCTTCGCTGATCGACAGCGCCAGCAGGCCCGCCCAGAACGGCTCGGACAACAGACCGCCCGTCCACGGCAGGACCTGCGGCAGGTTATAGACAAAGATCAGCAGCACCAGCAGCGGCAGGCTGCGAAAGAGCCAGATGTAGGTGCTGCACGCCACGCGTAGCGGCATGAAGGTGGACTGCTTGCCGAGCGCAAGTGCGAAGCCCGCCACAATGCCGATCAGCCAGGTCGCGGCGCTCAATTCGACCACGAGCCAGGTCGCTTTCCAGAAAGCGGCGTCCAACAACAATGACGCCGTGTAGTGCCAGTCGAATACCATATGCTTTCCCTCATGGCGCGCAGCCACGAGGGCGCGGGCGAGTGCCCGCGCCTCAGGCTGCGCGCGGCGCGCCGTTAGTTCTGTGCCGTACCGAGCGCCTGGGCAATGTCGTTGCCGGTCGGCTCGGCGACGTTGTACTGCTTGAGCAGTGCCTGGTATTCGCCCGCCTGCTTCATCGTCGCAAACGCGGTCTTCAACTCGGCCAGCAGCGCATCATTGCCTTTCTTGACACCGAGACCAATGACGACCGGATAGAGCGGGGCGGTCGAGGTGATCGCCACACGTCCACCGAGCTTGTTGACGCTCATTTGCGCCACGGCCGAGTCTTCGAACTGCGCGTCGACAGCGTGCGCCAGGACGGCCTGGGCCGCTTCCGGTGAAGTCTCGAACTCTCGCACGTCGATTGCGCCACGGCCGGCAGGCGCGCAGACCTGCTTCGACACATCGTTGAGTTTCGGGATCCACGAGGCACCCTTGATCGAACTCACACGCTTGCCGCACAGATCCTCTGGCGTCTTCGGTGCGAAGCCGGAATGGCTCAAGGCGAGCAGCGAGCCGCCGGTTTTCAGGTAGGGCACGAAGTCAATCTGCTTCGCGCGCTCAGGTGTGACATAGAGTGCCGACGCGATTACGTCGAAGCGGTTCGCGTTGACGCCAAGGATCAGGTTGGCGAACCGCGTATCGACGAAGCCGGGCTGGAGGTTCAAGTGCCCGGCGAGCTTCGTCATGAACGCGGGATCGAAGCCAGCGGGATCCGCGGCCTGCATGTAGTCGTAAGGCGGATACGTCAGATCCGCACCGATCGTCAGCTTGCCGGGCGCGACGGTCGGCACGCCGCTCGAAGCGAACGCGTGAGACGCAGTACATAGCGCTAGCGCGGCGGCACACTTCGCGACGCGCGCCACGGAGGACAGGACAGGTTTCAGGTCAAGTTGGGCTTTCATGGAGTTCTCGCTCGTCCGGGTGGTGACAATATACATTGTTGAACAATTATAAAAATATTGTTCAACAATGATTCGTCAGTACGCATGATGCGTGCCAGATGGATTGTGAAGTTGGGGTGCAGCACGGTGATATGGGTTTGGAGCGGCTGTGCGGGAGATGCGGCCTGGAGGACCGGCCATCGTCAACGCACCGGTTCCGTGCGCCTGCGCGTGTTACTGGCGAAAGCGTTCAGGAACGGTGCATTGCGTGGCGAAGAATGGAGCTTGAACTTGAGTGCTTGCGGCCACGATGCTCAATTGCGACGCCGGTGGTGGCGTTGAAATCGCCTCACGGCGGCATCAGGTGCGCCGCGTCGCCGCACTTCACGGCTTTTCTATGGTCCACCGACGCCGGCGTCGATTACGCTTTGCGCGCCGCGTTGCCGCCAGTCGCGCGGCGAGCAGCCGAAATGTTCGCGGAACGCTCTGCTGAAATGCGCTGCGTCGCTAAATCCTCGCCGGTAGCCAATCTCTCCAATTGGCTTGGCGGCGAAGCTTGCGTCAAGCAAGTCGCGGCTGCAGGCCTCGAGGCGTCTGAGCCAGATATATTGACTGGGCCGCACAGACTCGTTTTGAAATAGTCGATGAATATGCGTGGTCGACAAGGTCAGTTTCGCGGCAATGCTGCTAACGGACAGTTGAGGATCGCCCAAATCCGTGTCTATCAGGGCCTTGATGCGAGCCAGATGATAGTTGGCCAGGCTGCTTAGTGGCGGCGGGTCGAACGGCGATATGGTCTGCAGCCCCGCGACCAACACGCTGATTACACCGTTTGCGATGGCGAGCGCAGACGTCGGTTGAAGCGATTTGGAATCCTCCCAAAGCGTCTTGATCATGTTGATCAGCAGATGACCCGCTCCTTCCCGCCCGGAGACGGCCGTTGCCGTCAGTCTTTCCGTCTCGCGCAACGCGTGGCGAAGTTGCATTCCGGGCAGTTTCAGCACGATTTGTTCGAAGTCGTCCGGAAAGTACAGTTCGTAAGGGCGCGTACTGTCGTACAACGCAAAGTCGCCCGGCGACAGCATCGCCTCGCGGCCGTCTTGCCGAACGACGCCCACGCCGAGACTCTGGATGCTGACCAGGAAGAAATCGTTGGATTCCCTGGCGATGTGCCCCTGTGTTCGCAAGACACTTTGTGTGTTCGACGCGACCACAGACAGATTCAGACTCGCAATTTCGCGCGTTCGGATCGACCCCGCGAATTCGCCATCGCCGGGTCGCGAGCAACTCAGATTGACGTAGGAGTCGCAAATCAGATCGGTCCAGTATTCGAGCCGCTGATCGCGCGGCACGGCGTTGGTCGTCAAGAACTTGTCCATGATTGCTCCCGCTTGCTGACCAGACCATTTGTAAAACGACAAAAATAACACCGATAGCCGCAACCGGCGGCAGGTGAGTCTGGAACAAAAACCGGGTGTCTCTGAGGCAATGCGGTCAATTTTGCGATCTATATCATCGGGCCATCGATGAAAACGGGCCGGGCGCGGGCCTATGGGTCGCTTCGCAATGGCGACGTTTCGCATATCGGCGACTCGACTTGCCACATCCACTCGAGCCGCCGCTCACCTTTGAGAGGCAAACATGGAATCAGCAATTCCCAGGCATTTGACCTGTCCGCGCTCGCGGGAGCGTCGTATTGACGACGACTTTGTTCCGCCGTTTCCCGCATGGGTAGCCCGCGCCGATGCATCGGTAACAGATGTCGTCATGGGCTATTTTGGCGTCCAGTCAAAGGGACTCGACGCGCTCGCCAAAGCGCACGTTGCCTTGCAGCATATCGTCGGCGGATTTTCCCTGACTGAGGGACCGGGTCGTCACGATCTTGCGCACTATGTTGACGAAGCAGGGTATGACAACCTGATTGCGATTGCGTACTGGGACAAGCCGCAAAGCTTCGCACGCTGGCAAGCATTGCCGGCGATCGACGAGTGGTGGAGCGATGAAGCCAGGCTTGGCGATGGCTTGGGTTATTTCCGGGAAATTCTGTCTCCAGATACCGAGCGCTTCGAAACGCTGTTCAGTACGGCAGACAGAAAGGAGGGCGTGGGTGCACTAATGGCCGGGACCAGTGCGGAGATCCAGGAGCATGGGTACTGGGGTTCAATGCGAGACCGTTTGCCGATCGCACAGACCGATCCTGTCGAGCCGTCAGGCATGCTCGGGGTGTGCGGTCTCGCACCGGGGCCTCGCCGCCGCACCAGAATTAGCGGGCATCGGAACCTGGCGGTGATTCGCTCGGGGCAGGAGTGGACCGAGACGGAGGGGAAAGAGCGGGATAGGTATCTCGGGCAGATGGAGCCGATCTTGCATGCGGGAATGGATTTTCTACGAGATGAAGGTCGATCGATCGGCTGCTATGCGAGCCGTTATATGCGCCACATCGATGCTTCCGGGCAATGGCTTGAGAAAAGCTTTGGCCTGAGCTACTGGCATTCGCTGGCGGACATGGAGCGATGGTCGGAATCGCATCCGACGCATCTGGCCATATTCGGCACGTTCATGGGGATCGTGCAGGAGTTGAATTTTCAACTGAAATTGCGCCTGTACCACGAGGTAACGGTACTGGATAGCGGCCAGCAGGACTTTGAGTACGTCAACTGCCATCCCGAAACCGGCTTGATGCGCGGCGTTTAACCCGCGGTCAGATCCACGCTTGTCTCATACATGCCGTCACACTATTTCGGATACCGAATCAATCATGAATAAGAAAGACGCAGCATTCTGCACAATGCTAAAAATTCTTGCATCAATATTAGTTATGCTTAGTTATGGGGAGGCAATGGCATTGGAGACTGCCCCTGGAGACTACGAACCCTTGCCGCCGAATACCAACGCGCTCCTGCTCTACGGTCAGTATGCTCAAAGCACTGATTTCTACACGAGCGGCAACAAGGTCTCAAACAATTTCCAGTTTCACTCGGAAATCGGCATCCTCCGATACATTCACGCGTTCGCGCTGGCGCCAAACGCTGTAATCGAGCCGCAGGCCATCTTGCCGTTCGGTCATCTTGCGGCGGGCGGCGACGCGAGTTTCCTCGGAAGCAATTCCGGCGTCGGCGATCTTACCCTGGGCGCGCCGGTGAAAGTCGTCATCAATCAGGCACACGATGTGTTGTCGCTGGGTCCCTATGTGTATGCCCCGACCGGGACTTACAACCAGGACAAGTCCCTCAATCTCGGTGCAAACCGCTGGCAATTTCTTCTCCAACTGGCGTACATCAAACACTTCGCGCGTGACTGGGCTTGGGACAACATCGCGGATGTGGACTTCAGCACCAGCAACAATCAGGCGGACTCGCTCGGGCAGTCGAGCAGCAAGCGACCACGATACGAGTTTCAGGAGTATCTGCGCTACAACGTGACACCGACCACGACAGTCGGCGGCGGGTTCGGATACGTGCTGGGCGGCAGGGATTCGCTTGATGGCCAGTTGCAACCCGATATGCAGCACGAGTTATATACGCGCGTTTCGCTCACGCAGTTCATCGGCAAGAGCTGGCAGATTCAGGGCGAAGTGGGGCGAGACATTTCGGTATCGCAGGGATTCAAAGAGGACTTGCGGATCAATCTTCGGTTAGCAAAGCTTTTCTAGCCGCGACAGCCGCCGCATAACTTGCATCACCCCCGCTACCAGAGCTTGTCAGTAGAGATTCTTTTTTTGTGAGGTTTGTCATGGCACTAACGCATCCGAAATACAAAGTCGCTGCAGTACAGGCAGCCCCCGTCTATCTGAACCTCGATGCCACTATCGACAAAACGGTCGCCTACATTCACGAAGCGGCTGCGGCGGGAGCGAGACTGATTGCTTTCCCCGAAACCTGGCTGCCCGGATACCCGTGGTACATCTGGCTCGGCACGCCGGCATGGGCCATTGGCAAGGGATTTGTGCAGCGTTATTTCGATAACTCCCTCGCTTACGATAGCGCAGAAGCGGAGCGGATACGCGAAGCAGCCAGACAGAGCGGCATGACCGTCGTGCTAGGACTGTCAGAACGAGACGGCGGTAGTCTTTATATCGCGCAATGGTTGATTGGACCCGACGGCGAGACCATCGCGAAGCGGCGCAAGCTGAAGCCTACCCATGTCGAAAGAACCGTTTTCGGCGAGGGGGACGGCAGTGACCTTGCGGTGCATGATCTCGAACTGGGCAGGCTTGGCGCGCTATGTTGCTGGGAACATATTCAGCCCTTGACCAAGTACGCAATGTACTCGCAAAACGAACAGGTTCATGTCGGCGCATGGCCAAGCTTTTCTGTGTACGAGTTCGCGTACTCGCTAGGTCCTGAGGTCAATAACGCTGCAAGTCAGATCTACGCGGTTGAAGGCTCGTGTTTTGTGATCGCACCTTGCGCAGTCGTTTCGCCGGCAATGATCGAGACGTTATGCGACACACCCGACAAGCTTGAGCTGATTCGAGAGGGGGGTGGGCACACTGTCATCTATGGACCCAATGGCATGCTCTTGAGCCAGAAGTTAGCCGAGAGCGACGAGGGGCTCGTTTTCGCGGACATCGACCTGGGCCTGATTTCCATCGCCAAGTCCGTCGCCGATCCCACCGGCCACTATGCGCGGCGGGACGTAACCCGCCTCCTGTTCAACTCAAGCAGATCGAGAGCGGTCGAACATTTCTGTTCGACAGATTATTTACCTGCGTCGCCAACTGCGAGCACTGACTCCTCGGAAGAAGAGGTTCCGCCGATATTTGAGGGCCGAGGGTGAACACTTGGCACCCGTGCTTGTTATGATGTTCGCAGACCACTATCCTGGATCCGCCATGCCCCTGTCTTTGCAGGAAAAAGGCCTGTACTTCGCGCATTCGCTCGCCGCGCTGACCGGCACGCAAGTCGCGGTCTATATCGAAGCCACCGGCGTGAAAGCGGGCGGGATCAGTACCGCGACAGACCGCTACCAGATCCGCACGGCGCTGGTGAATTTGCTGCGCAATGGCAATTACGGGCGCGCCGGTGTGATTTGCCTGAGTTATGTGCCGGGGGAAGTGGATCAGGGCATGTTCCAGATGAATTCGGTGACTGGCGGGCTATTCTGGGCAACCGCTTCGCAAATCTGCAAAGCAACCGTCGCTTCGTTCGTGTGGACGGCCAGCGTGGTGGCGTGTTCAGAAGACGCCCGCCCTTGGGTGGCCGCCAGCGCGAGTGACCGCGTGGTGATAGCCAATAACTGGCTGCGCACCAATCGGCTGGATGGCAAATTGCTGCATCCGCCCATGGTCTCGACCGAGGTCAGCGATTTCCGCGGCCAGCTGGTGCGTGAATACACACCGCCCACGGTGGTCGAGGTGCCCGACTTTACCGGCACGCCACCGGGCTATCGGCCAACCCCGCTGAGCGATGCAATCTTGATGGCGCTGGCATATGCGATCGTGCGGGTGTCATGGTCTGAAGGTGCCATCAAGCACGGTGGCCACAGCACGCAGGCCGAGGAGTTCGGCGGTCACAATATCGGCTGCGTAATGATCGATGGTACCGGCAAGATCTTCGGCTGGGGGCTCAACCTGACCGCTGTCGGGGCCAGCCTGCACGGCGAAACGATGGCGATCCTGACCCACCAGCGCACCAACGGCGGACCACTGCCCGCTGGCACGCGCATCTATACCACCTTGAAACCTTGCTATATGTGCGCCGGCACCATCGTGAACGCCGCGTCGGACTGCACGGTTATTTACGGACAGGACGACCGCAACATCACCAACAGCGCGCTGGATCGACGCGTGAACAACTGCAGCAACGTCATGCGTACGGGCGAAACAACCGGGCCTGCGCTGCTGGGCATCCAGGGTGAACAATCCACTACCGGCAGCCTGGCGACCGAAGCCGCGCGTGGGTTGATGGGCGATGCGCTCGAAGAGTTCTTCAAGATCGGTGCAAATATTCCGACGAGCCTCTGGGAAGGCGATCTGTGGATGCAAGCTATGGATCTGTTGTGTGCCATCAGCCCGTTCGCCAAGACACTGTATGGCTATTACTTGAAGGGACTGGTGGCGGAGTCAAGCTGAGTGAGGGCTTGTTTGCGAGGCGTGACGCGGCAGATACGGCCTTTGTCGAGGCCAGACTGAAGCGGTCGCAGTGGCAGCAAAGTAGAGGTGTCGTGGTTTGGATTCTGGCTTTCAGGTCGATGAAATCGGCCTTTGGACTTACCATCGAGACGGACGCTGCGATCCGCGAAAGTCGAGCGGGGAACGGCGAACGAACAAGAAAAAGCCCGCCGAAGCGGGCCTTCGTCACATCATGCCGTGCGACTTCGCGTAGTCGCGCAAGGCATCGTTCATGCGTGTCTGCCAACCTTCGCCGGTTGCACGGAAAGCGTCGAGCACGTCACGGTCATAGCGGACGCTGGTCGCCACCTTGGTCACGTTGGCCGGCGGTCTGCCGCGACGCTTCAGCAGCTCGGCCGCGGCGTCTTCACCGATTCGCTTTGGAAGCGTTTCACGCGCGGGGCGCATTCGTCGAATTTCTTCGGTGCTCAGTTCTCGCGTGTCGTGATCTGCCGCGATGCCGCGATTGATCGCCGCGTCTTCTTCATCGGTCGGCATCACGATGTTTCGTTTGCTCGACATAATCATTCACCTGACGTTTGTTTGCCTTGCGAAGGCTGATGGCGCGAAGCGTTTCATCACGCACTGTATGGACTAGGCAATGGACACGATCGTCGATCAAGCCGTACGCGAAAAAGCGTTGCTCGCCGGATGCGTGCCGGTCATCGAGCGCGTCGATTGCGCTGTCCCATTCGAAGCTCTCGGCAAGCGCCAGTGAGACTCCGTGTTTGCTGCGATTGACTTGATCTTTGGTTGGGTCGAATTCGATCCCTTGCGATTTATTGTACATACGATAAATTCTCGATGCAAGGTTAAGCGCCGTGCGCGGCGTTGCATGTCATTGAGGAGCGTGCGCATCAGGCAATGTTCAGAAGTCTTTCCGGCAGGCTACAAATCGTAAAACCAAAGACTTGGTGACGGAGCTATCCTGATTTAAATATTCAGATTAAACGTTGATAATTTATCTTATGTCAAATATGATGCGTAAGCTTAGCCTTGCCCTCAGGGCAATCAAGACAGCTTTTCAACTGGCACCGTTTAGCCCTACAGCAAGCTAGCAAGTCCAGAATTGCTCGCTCTTCAACGCCTGCTTCGAGCAGGCGTTTTTTATGCACCGCAATCTTCCGATAGACTCGGCGGCGCCGAGCCTCATGGATCTCGCGCCGGGAATTTCGAATAAACCAGTACAGGTTGCGGATCTCACGCGCGACAACCGCTAACTCCTCAGGCGACCATGCCGACCGCTCCCACAGTTCAAGCTGCTTCACGGCTGGAAGCCCCTGCAGTGGTATTTGGCCGAACACCCTCAACTGCCTGAGACCTGAACAGCGCGACGCGCTCGAAATCCGCCCGCAACACTGACGCATCCACTCGAATACTCGAGTAGCGCATCAGTTTCAAACCTGCAGCGGCACAAATCTCATTCTTCACCGCGTCCCGCTTCTTCGCGCTTTCGGATGAGTGACTTCTGTCATCCAGTTCAATGGCATATAACACCGCCCCTGTCGACGAACACACCACGTAATCCAAAACTTTACGGTCAAAACGATTGCGCTCAGCCTTCCTTCCACCAACGACCTCTACCAAAGCCCCAATAGCCACTTGCGCATGAATTTCTGCGTCCGGCAATGCGAGCCTTAGCAAGCCAATAAATTCGCGCTCGCGCGGTGTCATCAGGTCGCGAAGGTTATATCTAACAGGAATACCGCTTTTTGCAGCGGAAGCCTTACCGTCCGGACCTGCTGCCGCGAGCATAACAGCCACAGCCACACATACGGCCACTAACAATAATGCAAAGTGCATTTAAAGTCCGCCTTAATTGCCACTGAATTATGGCAATAACGGCAAACTGCGCCTATTCTTAAGACAAATACGAGCGCTCTCGATAACAGGACAATACAGCCGCGCCACCGGACTATTTCGCCTATCTCCTCACGCCACGTAGCCTCGCAGCTTTGCGCTCTTCCTTCTCTGCGTAACGTACCGCTGCCTGCGAAACCGCTTCGCAAAAAGCAGGCAGGCGGCCTTCTGCGTTGGGAATCACCACCTGTGCAGCCAATCGACGCGCCTCAGCAGCAGACAACACCTTCTTGTTTCGCCGCAGCAAGAACCCATTGATAGCCGCAGCTCGATCATTTCGCAAAGCGGCGCAATTCAAATTCAACACTTCTATAGAAGCAACCGCGACGTCATTCTTGCCTTCCACAATGCCGTCGTCCAAAAAGCGAAACACATACCGCACAGATTGATTCAGTGGAGACAAAAATGGCTGGTTCACAACATCATAGTCGTCTTTATGCTTCGCGCCGTAGGGACATTCAATCGTGCTGTTGCTCGGAGGAAAGCACGCAAGCATGTTGCCATAGTCGATATCCTCCCGCCCCTCAGCCCCGACGGACTGCGCAATGATGTGTTCAATATGACAACCGTCACGAGACGCGATGGCCTTCATCGTATAAGCGCACAGATACCCCTGCTCAACCAAGAGCGCGTTCTTTACGGCATCCCGAGGAAAACCGCCGCCGTTGTAGTTCAAATTCTCAGGGGTATTCTTGTTGGCAAGCTTCCAGTCGGTCAATGCACGTGGTTCGCCCCCTTTTGCAATGAATCTCACTCGTCACTGTCCCCCAACATACGCAGGCTTTCGATCTCACTCTGAAGCTGGATCACTTCCGGTATTTCGCCCACATCCGCTTTTAGGCTATCAAGGCGACTCTGGGCATCGGCAACCATCTCGGAATCCAGCAGACGGTGAATCTCAACCAACGAGTTTGTCACGGCATCATTCCGCGACGAACTTCCCATTACCTCCTCCAGCACCTCATTGCTATCCAGACCGTACGACCGCTCTGGATGCGTGCTTCGTCCATCACGGCGCAGCAGCAGAATATTGCTACTAGGCACCTCTCCAATAATCAAAGGTGAATGGGTCGCAGCAAAAAACTGAACGCGAGGAAAAGCCTTTCGCAACACGCCCACGATGCGCCGTTGCCAAGCTGGATGCAAATGCATATCCAACTCATCAATGACCACTACCCCAGGAGTATCGCGGGTGACATTCGGACCGGCCTGCGGGTTCAACAGGCACATGCGCCGCGCAATATCAGCCACCAATGCACACACTCCTCGTTGACCGTCGCTAAGGTCTTCGAACGCTGTTGGCTCGCGATCACTCCAAATGACCACGAGCTTCCGAAAACGCATATCGAAGCTCAACCCCATAGAACCAGGTAGCGCTAACGCGACGGCTCGATTTACGATGCCTAGCTCGTCATCCTTAAACAATTCACTCGATTGCACGCCAACAAAACGCGATACGGACTCCAAACGTTCGAGTGACTTGGCGGTTACCCATTTTTGCAGTCCGGCCATGTCTGATGACGCGTTCATCCAACCAGTGTAGCCATCCGAGCGCTTGTCTGGCTCATCCACAGCCTCCTCTGGTCTGATTCTGTCGTTTAGATTCCACCGCCGATCAGACGAATAGAAAGCGACAACAGGGAGAAGTGATTCCGCGCTCCGAACAACCGGCTCTAATGCCGACAGCAAACCGTTAGTGCGCTCCACCGCCGTGCTTGACTCGGAGGTTCTCTCCATAAACCAATCATAATCCTTCTGATTTATTACCCCCTTTGCATCAAGCCGAGCCGGAAAGATCTTCTCCAAACGTACGCGACCGTCTTTCGTCTCTCGAACAGTAGACCGAACATTCCGCAGGTTATCCATGATCCAATAGTTACGTACCGCCGAAACTCCGTTGACCGGCAACGCAACAGCACCAACGATAGCCTGCAAAAGGGATGTCTTTCCGCACCCGTTAACTCCAACTATGAGATTGAAACTGCCATCAAAGTGGAAGGCAGCATGTTCAAAACCGAAAACGTTTGTCAACTCCAGCCGGTCAAGCCGCAAAACCGTCTGGGCAAGTGGCACAGGATCGTCGCCAGCCGAGGGTTCAACCACGCCATCTGGAAGGGCATTTTCTACCCCGAAGATTCTGCGAAGAGGTTTAAGTGGATTCATGGTGTTCACGTTTAAGCATGTTCACGAGTATTGCATAATTACCATACACGCACCGGCGCTTGGCGGTATCCAGCCCTATACGACGTCATATTACAGTTCCCGAGTAGATAGCCAAAAGCACCCTAACTCCTGCCGCCAGAAGGTCTGACACCGGTCCAACGTCGCGCCAACACGCTTCGCCGCCGAAAACGCGATCTTAAGCGCCTCAGCCGGATCGTCGGACAGGATGTGATCGATAGGCATACGCTCGGGCACCACAACGCCACGGCTTGTCCAGTAACGCTTTTCGTTCATCTTATGCTCTTCGAAACCCTTCATGATGTACTTGGCAAGATACCCAGCCAGCATATGACGCAGCCCTTTCTCTTTATACGGACTACGTGCGTGGATGTTGCCCATGGCTCGACCAACAATGCTCCACCAGATTGAACGCATCACCCGCACGTTCTGACGCCCCTGCACCGCGATGTGCAGATGCCATCCGCCGCTCTTGTGACGCTCTGGCACCGCCACATACTCAAAACCTGCCAACCGAGCCACGCGCCGCCGAAACGCGTCGAAATCAGCCTTCAGCCGCGCTTTGTCCATCATCGCGCCGCGATACGTTAGTGTCACTATGTGATCCGCGCCAATGGCCTTACAGCGCAGCCTAACCTGTTGCTTCGCGCGCTTACCAGCATCGAGCAGGTTGTCTTCGGTGTTCTCCGACTCGCCGCGCTTTGCTTTAGGCATGGCGTTCATCCGTTGAGCGCCCATGTACCGGTCGAACCGTGTTGCCGTGATCTCGACCTGACCATCACCGAAGTTACGGCCACGGATCACCCACTCGCGCCGGAACGCCGAGAAATCCCCTATACTTTCGTCGTGCATTGCAACTGTCCTTGTAATGCGCAGTTTCACCAAGCCCACACCGTTGCCGCGGATGTGGGCTTTTCTTTTTGCCCCGCCCTGCTTCCCTACCCCATGACCCTTGCTGTGCCCCGGTTTACGCCGTTGTCAGCGCTATCTGTACGTTAAGTGTCCCTGATTCAAGTTTAGGCGCGCTTCGCGCGCCTGCCGCTGCGGCCCAGGGGCTCGCTTGCGGCACGCGCGCCATCGCGCCACATACACCCCTCAGCGGTACACCACGGCGCCGCAAAGGCAGCTTTGCAGTGAGTGGTGGCCTCGATCAGCGGCAACGCCTCACGGCCAGCCTTAATGCCGATACCCGCTACTCGGTCCGGCGGGCCGCGCGACACAGGCCACGACTCCATAGTCAAGCGGCGCTTACGCCGCCCTGGCACGGTGCCGGACACTCCTGACGCTAGATGCTCATTTCACGCGATTCACACTGCTAGAATCGCCCCAACTACCGAGTTCGAACGGCGCTGTCTTTTTCAACAGAGGGCACATGGATCATTTCGAGTCGTACGCTGACGAACGACACCTCGCGGCATGTGCTTTTTGCGCCGGACTGACGGGAACTCAGGATCATTGCCCTTCGCGGGTATTTTTAGACCAACCCTACCCTCCGCGCCTCCCCGTAGTACCAGCCTGCCGCAAGTGCAACAACGGCTTCTCCCTCGACGAACAATATCTCGCGTGCCTAATCTCATGCGTAAAAGCAGGTTCAACAGATCCCTCCGACATCGAGCGAGAAAAGATTCGCCGCATCCTGACTGAGAAACCGGCGCTCCGTGCACGTTTGCAAAACGCTCGAAACGCGAGTGAATCCGGAGTCCAGTTCGAAGCTGAAATGCATCGTGTCGCATCAGTAATGAAAAAGCTGGCACAAGGACACGCACTATACGAACTCGGTGAACCACGTCAATCCGACCCCGACGAGCTAATAATTCGCCCACTGATAACTCTGACTGACGAAGAGTTCGATTTCTTCGAACACCCTGAGCCATCGGAAATCTGGCCAGAGGTCGGCAGTCGTGCAATGCAACGTATCGCAGAAAACTTCGGCGATCCAGGATGGCTGGAGGTACAGAAAGGACGCTACCGATTCCACGCAAAGGCCGGATCGGGCATCGAAATTCGCATAGTGATCGACGAGTATCTTGCGGCCTATTGCCGATGGGCTGAGTAGAGCCATTGCGTGACAACGTAACCGTGACCGACTGCCGGCGAGTCACGATCGAGCAGTCACGCAGCCCAAGCCGTGACCCATTGACTGTCAACCAACCGCGGAAAGTCACATGCACCTGTGACCAATTAACCGCCAGCTCGCGCAGCTCAGTCACAACGCGCGCTCAAACGTGACCGAGCTGGACTCACCAGCGCCGGCCGAGTCACGCTTAGGCATTGTCAAGTTACCGAGAGTGAGACAGTACGACGGCAGGTGTGACGACTATCAAAAAACGGTCGACGGATTTTGGGCGAGTTCGGCGAATTCGCGCCATGCAACGAACCGGGCTGCGAGTTGTTTGCGATAGAGTGAAGCCCGCAGCAGATGCCGCTTGAGCGCGAAATGTTGTCTGATCGGCCCGAAGCATGAGAGAAATTTCTGTGTGCGTTTAGGGTCGCGAAAGCCACGCATGCGACGCTCGCGTTCGCGGGTCGGTTGGTGACTGTTCTCTGCGCGGTTGTTTAGCCGAGCCGCAGCTTTGACGAACACGTGCTTCACCTTCGCAAGCTCCGGGATATCGGCTTTTGCCGCCGGATAGCTGCGCAACTTATCGGTGACGATCTTGCGCGGCACCGGGCTCGACCGCAGCACACGCTTGAAGAAGCGCTTGGCGGCCACCTTGTCGCGCCGCTTTTGGACCAGGATGTCGAGTTCGACGCCATGCTCGTCGACCGCACGCCACAGCAGGTATGGTTCGCCACGCAGTGTGACGAACATCTCGTCGAGGTGCCACGTGCTACCCAGCTCGCGTCGCGCCGCCTTCACCCGATGGGCAAAGCCCTTGCCAAACTTGTCGCACCAGCATCGGATCGTCTCATATGTCACGGTCACACCACGCTCGAAGAGCAGTTCCTCGATGTCGCGCAAGCTCAACTGAAAGCGGAAGTACCAGCGCACGGCGCAACTGATGACTTCAGTTGGAAAACGGTGACCGTGATAAAGGGATTTTGATTTCTTCATCGCGCCATCTTACGTGACCGACCCGATAACCTGACAATGCCCGAAATGCGGTTTTGCTGGTGCGCGGGTCCCAGCGCACCGGAGTCAAGAGTCGCTCCTCGAACAGCTCGGCCAATGCTTCCTGGCTCCACGGGGCGATACAGACGCTGATTCCGGCCACTAAGCTGACCTTGAAAAAGGCACGGCGAGATAGCTTGAATGACTGACTCACGTTGCTCCTATCGGGACATTGAGATTTATGAGGGCCGCGGGAAAGCCTGCTGCAATAGTTCCAGGATCTTCAAAGGTTGCGAGCTGCGCCAGTGATCCGCTTTCGGCAGTATTTCGTGAGATGTCTACTCACGACGAAGTACAGAGACCATCATGGTGATCTCATGCACACGAGGAGTCTTTGGCGTACAAATTCAGACGTCTGAAATTTCTGTCGATCCTCGCAGTCTTGCGAGGTGACATAAAAAATGTCTGCTGATACAGAGACCCACTATGACAGGCCGTCGAACGGCCCCAACTTCCGCGATGACGATACGGTTGCTTTAGGAGTCGTCTCAGAATTCGAGAAAAACCGTTCGCTAGCAGCTGCCGGTCTGGCTGATCGCTCCTCCGTTAAATGCTTTCCTGTTATCGTCTGGTTTGAGACAAAGTTACAGGGCAACGTTTGCCTCGATCGTTTTTCGCCTTACCGCATAAGACTTAAGCACACGCGCGATACGTCCAGGCACCGTATCGGGTTCGAACGTGGAAACAAGGAACGTACGATACGAGTGCCGCCCTCCCGTCCAGTGCCGCAGGACTCACCACCCCCCTTTTCTGGTTGTCCAAAGCCAAGACCACACCAGGCGTAAAAGAGATGGAACGGGCGGCGGCACGACAGCAGTTATTGAATGGTGCAGACTTTGTTGTGCGCCCATACGAGCCTCAAAGAAAACCGATCCAACCAGGACTCCTTAAAAGGTTCTAGCCATTCCAAGGGCCGTGCTGAAACGTCAGGTAGCCCGTGGTGCAGCAATAGGTTTGCAGTTTTCCCCGCAGTGGCAGGCCACGATTGTTTTCAACGGCAACTACACGCATGACTGCGCACTACCTTCGATCCGTTTTACAATACATCGCCGCATCTATCTAGCTGGCTGGATGCGTCGTTCCGGCCTCGCCGAGCTATTGCCTTCACTGCGAGCTGAACTGGCTTACCTGGGCGTTAGCGCCGGTAGCATGGCGGTGTCTTCGGCATTTTCAGAAAGCTACACCCAGCCGCCCAGTGGTAATCGCGATGCGCTGGCGTCTGAGCACTTCTTGTTCGCAACTGCAGAGGGCGAGGTCACAAGCCTCCTGGTCACGGCCCACGGAGCAGGTTGGGTCGACTTTGCATTGATCTCGCATTTCGCCAATCCGGATCATCCGGATGCCTCCCTAGAGAATGCTGAAAAACGGGCCGCCAGAATAGCGCTGCCGGTCTATGCCATTGATGATCAGACCGCCATCGCAGTGAGCCATGATGCCGTCCAGGTTGTTTCCGAAGGTCAGTCGAGATTGGTTTTTGCCGACTGCGTAGAATCGTACGGAAACTGCAGGCCACTGCGACCTGCGGGTCACCTTTTCGCCTGATGCAGGACGCCACGATCTTGGGGCCGTGACCTATGCACCCTGCCCGCTTCTGCCCGACCTGCGGATGTCGAGATCAGCTGCTTATGATTCGAGGCCGACGATTACTATTGCCGAGGGCGCACAACCCTATCCACGACCCAAACCTCACCCTCCGCATCCCAGCCAACCCTCATCTCGACAGCGTAAAAAAACGTGCTTCAACGCATCGTCAGCACATTGGTTATCCCACTCAGTTTACGTATGATAAATGCACCACACCAGGCCTTTGACGGCACCAGAAACATGTGCGTCAAAACCTGAGCGAATTTCCATAAATGGGAAAAAAATAGAATGCCTCTAGACCCGATATACACCTCGATGGCGCTCAATGTGAATGGCACCAGCGTGACGGTACCCTGGAAGGCCAAGGCGATTCTTACCTCCACGAACATGACCGGCGGCACCGGGCCGGCGCAATCGATCCGCCCTCCAGGTTTTCAATCGGGGGACTGCCCGCATCATCATCAGCGTGGTCATTTGATCGGCAACAAGCTCGGCGGGAGCGGAACCGACGAACGCAATCTCGTCACGCTGACTGAGGGCACCAATCATCCCGTGATGTATGAATTCGAGGCGATGGTGTACGAGAAGGTCAAAAGCAACCCAGGCATCGAGTTCACGTACGAGGTGACCGCGCGGTATGATGCGACGCGGTATTCCACTGCTCAGACTGTCGTAGGCGGCGCCGCGATGGGCGCGGCGAGTAATCCGTATTGCCCGATGCCCTGCCCGGAATCGCTGCAGATAGACTTTTTCTACGCCGAATCACCCGGGCATCTTGTTTATCCCCTACCCATTCCGATTTCCACTGGCGAAGGACTGGCTTACCACGCAGGCCCGCTTCTTATCCCCAACGGCGTGTACAAATTTCACGAAGGAAGTCCCAAACACGTTTCTAAAAACTGTTGGGCATCCTGAGGAGACGCTAAATGCCTTTCGACATTTTCCCCACGCAGGAAGATCAGGTACGCCTCGCCGGTCCGGAAACCAAGGTGACCTTGATCAGCGCTTGCGACATGAATCAGATCGGTCTCTTCAACGTGCGCGAAATCCCCGCTGCCGCGGCCGGCGGCGCCGTGCCATCCCGGCAAAACGGCGAACAATGGATCTTCACATCGAGCGTCAACCGCGCGCAAACGGACAGCCTCGACCGGGTCATGGTCTTCGTCGGCATCAAGAGAAAATTTCTGACCAAGGTCGACGACTCACTGAACGGTTGGTCCTGTCCGCGCGGCACGCCCATGGAGATCATCAAGGTGCAGCATGGACTCCCGGTACTGAGATTCAAGCGGTGATCGGCTCAGGCCTCATTTCGATTTCTCCCCCTCATTGCGCAACAGGCCAAGAAAGCTCCACAGCCTTTGTCCATCGGCATCGCCCGACGTCAATTCGCGCAGCAGCACCGGCAAGGGCGTGCGTCCCCACTCGAGCGCCCGCTGGATCAGATAAGGCACGGGGCTATGCGGTTCATAACGCGCGAGATACTCGGCGATCACTTCCAGCTGCCGGTACGCATCGTCCCGGTTTTGCGGCACGCCGGGGGCGACGGCCTTGGCGCCCGACACGGAAGCCTCCGCCGCCGCGGTCGTATCGCCAGCCTGCGACCGGGCCGGCTCCGGGGCATTCGGATGCATAGTTAGACACTCCGTCAAAACAAGTGCTGCATGAGTCATCGTTTCCATCAGCGGGACGAAACTGGGGGCCTCGGCGCCCAACTTCGGAGTACAGAGCGCATCGAGCTGCTCGATGAGCGGGCGCGCCGCCTCGAGCGCATCGCGTTCGAGCCGCAGATGCGCAGGCGAAGTCGCCCGTACCGCGTCCTGTAGCGCCGTCATCACGCGCCCTGCTTCCTGGCGCTTCGCCGCCGGCACGTCTTGCCGCGCGGCGGCCGTCAGCGTCGCACGCTGTGCGCTTTGCCATTGCGCGAGCGTGCCGCGCAAGCCGTCGCGTCCTTCGAAGAGTTCGATCTGCGCCGACAGCAGATCCGCATAAGCGCCGGCAAGCCACGCGAACGGCGCCGCGCGAAAGCCCTGATCGCCGTCTCGCGGCAGCGGGTGCAGGTCGTCCCAATAGCGCTCGCACAAGCCCACCATCAACTGAAAACAGTGCGGCAGCGCGGCCACGCCATAGCGGTTCAACCACGCCTCGCCGAGCCAGGCGGCGATCGTCAGATCCTTGCTGCGGTTCGACAGCACGCGGCGACACCCCGCCTCCACCGCCGGCCAGTCGGCCACCTTCAGCGTGGTCTGCCAGATGCCGGCCGGCACGCTCGCATCGTCCGCGCGGCGCGCCGTCCGGATTGCTTCGTACTCCGGATCGTGAATCAACGATACGCCGCAGGGCTCGTCGCCCGGCAGAGGCTGCAGCAGCGCGTCGATGTCGAGTGCCGGCATCATCCGTGATCCGCCTGCGCATTGCCATTCGTGGGATAGATCACCGTCGTCGTCATGCCCCTGCCCTCATAGCCCGGCGCCGCGACCGGCAGATCCGGAATCGCCTGCGGCGTCTTCGCCGCGCCCGCCATGCTGACGCGCAGATACATCCGTGCGGTCTGGATCGTCCCGCTGCGATCGCGCACCGGGACCGTGAACAACAGCCGCGGCGGCAGGCCGGCGCTCGTGAGACTGGCGTCTTCCGGCATCACGTGCAAACGCACGAGCCGCAGCAACGCCCAGGTGTCCGAAGCACTCCAGGTCGCGGCGCCGTGCTCGCCCGCCAGCGTCGGTTGCGCGGTGTCGAACATCGGTTGCCATGGCGCATCCTTGGCCCAGCGCAGGCTGAGCGCGACCGGCTGCCCTGGCCGCCAGCGCGCCGGCGGTTCGCCCGTTGCCGGATACGTGAGCGTGTCGCTGCCGCTCGCGAGCTTCCATTCGATCACCTGGTCGGCTCCCACCTCGTCGGCGCGATCGACGCGCCATTCGACGCTCAGCTCAACGCCCTGCAAGGTGCCGTCGGCGCCGCGCGCCAGCAAGGTATCGAGCCACGGCTTGGCGCGCGCCAGTTGTGCGATGAACGCGTCGGCGCCGTCCGCGCGCCCTCGCCCGGCCGCAGCCGCTGCCGCGAGTCCCGCTTGCGCCTGCGGCAACTGGTTGTCGAGCAAAGCCACGAACGCCGCCGTCTGCCGCAGGTCGGCGCCGGGCGCGGTCGCATCGGCGGCAAACGGAAAGTGTCCCGCCAGATAGCGCGCGAAAAAGCTGCGGATCTGCTCGTAGGCCTGCATGCCGGTGCCCATCTGCAATCTGAAGCACTGCTCACGAGCGGACGAAACGAGCCGCGAACCCGCGCTCGCGACGATATCGCCCGCCGGCGGCACGCTGACCTGCTCGAGCGAGGCACTGCAATTGCCGAGGTCCAGCTTGTCCAGTTGATCGCCGATGATCGTCTGCACCGCGATCATCGCGCTTGCCGGGCTCTTCGCGCGGTACTGCGCGAGGTCCGCCGACAAGGCCTTCCAGCGGCTCACCAGTTGGGCATCGGCCGGCGTGAGCGGCGGTTTCTGCGCGCTCAGCCAGTCGAGCGCGCCGGCCGGACCTTCCGCCAGATCGGCAATCGCCGCCGCCTGTGCCGCCAGATAGCCCTGCAGCGCTTGCGGCGTGGCGGCGCCGAACGCGCGCAACGAACCCCCTGTGTGACCGTCCCAACCCGAAAAATCGCCGCGCACCGGGCGAAACGGGGCGAGCTGCTGCAACTGCGCGTCGGCTGTGCGCAGCACCACGACCGCCGCGTCGCTCACGCGCAACGCCACGCTGGTCGCGAGATCGTCGCGGCCCAGCGAATCGAAGGCGGCGATCAGATCCAGCGCGCTCTTATGCAATGCGTCGAATTGCGCCGCGGTGTCCGCGACCGAGCCGCTGCCTTGCTGCGCCGCCTGTTGCGTGGGCGTCGACAGCGCGGCCAGCATGCTTTTCACCGCCTCGTTGCCGGCGGCGGCCAGCAGTGCCGCCCGATAGGCGTCAGGCGCCTGCGCGAGCGGTCCCGCAACGTATTGCCGGTAGGCCGGCAAGACCGCGAGCGCGCGTTGCACGGTGCCGACATCGACGCTGCGGATCACCGTATCGGTGCTGCCGTCGGTCGCTGCGAACGGTTGTGCCAGCAAGGTGCGCAAGGCTTCACGCAAGGGCGGCAGGTCGGCGGACAGTTGCAGTCCGTTGGCCGGCGTGGCGCTCAGCACGCCGGGCAGATTGCCGTTGGCGAGCCAGCGCGCGGAGAACGCCTCGCGGGCCGCCTGCTCGTGCGCGAGCACGGCTTGCACCGGCGCTGCGCCGATCAGTTGCAGCCGTTGCGCCGTATCGAAGGTGGCCGTCAGGCCGGGCACCAGCTCCTTGTCGCGCGCGCTTGCCCAACCGTGATCGGCCGAGTCCACCTGCACCGCCAGCGCATCGATGCCGTTGGCTAGCGTGGACAGGGCCGCGTCCACCGGCGCGGCGCCTGGTGTGCGCATTTGCGCGAGCGTAGTCTGGACCTGGGTTGCGTTAGCTGTCAGCGTGGAGTCCGCATAGACCTCGTCGAACCACGCATCGAACGTCTGCTCAAAGCACGCGCTCACGCGTTGCCGCGCACTCGCGGCCTTCGCGGCATCGAGCGCCAGCGTGCCGTCATCCAGACTGGTGTCGCGCAGCGCCGCATCGACCTGTGTGCGATCCGCGACGTGTTCCGGCGGCAGATCCACACCGGTGGCTTCGTGCATCAGTTGGGTGAGCATGACGAGATTGCCGCTGCCGGCCTGGACCAGTTCGTTGTACTGTCCAATCCAATGCTCGGTTTGCGCGGCCTCGTTGACGAGTTGCGTACCGGAGACGAACGCCGGCAAGTCCTGCGGCCTGGTGCCCGTTTGCGACGCCGCGTCCGTTTGATCGGCCGGGTTCACTTCGCAAGAGGTTTGCGCCAGTTGCGCCGTGAGCCGGTCATACAGCGGTTCGAAGACCAGTCCGCGTAAGACGTGCCGCTGCGCGTCGCCGAGCTGGCCCTGCAGGAACAGGTACGACAGCGGCATGAACGGCGAGCTCAGTTGCCAGCGCGGCACCTTGAACAACGCGTCCCGGGCGCTGCGCAGCGCGCTCGTAGCGGCCGCATCGCCGCGATCCGACTCGCGATAGGTGGCGCGTGCGAGCGTGAGCGAATCGTACGCCGTGCTTAGCACACGCGCGTCGCTGCGCAGATGCCACCACGCGAGTCCCATCCCCACGCACCAGCAGACGGCCAGCACGGCGGCGCACACGGTGGCCGCGCGGTGCCAACGGGTCCGCAGGGCCAGCACGCGCGGCATCGGCACGGCGAGTCCCTGGCCGCTCAGCAGCACGTCGTGCCAGAGCCTTCCGGCGAAGGTCGGCGCATTGGCGCGCAAGGCCGGCGCGGCGCCCCCCTCTTCCACAGGCAGCCGTTCAGGCACTGCGCCGATACAGTAGATGCCGCGCAACAGCGGCGCCGTGCCGTCCGCCGCGCCGCGCAGCACCAGATCGAAGCGTTCGCGCAGCGGCACGCGCAAGCGGTCGAGGTGCTCGGGCAGCAGGAACAGCGCATCGCCGACGCCGCCGTTCAGCGTGCCGAGTTCGACGATGGTTTCCGTCAGCGCCGCACGCATCGCAGCAAAAGCCTCGTCGAGCCACGCTTCTTCATAGGCACGCCGCGGTGCATAGGGCGACGCCCAACCCAGCGTGGCGCTGCTCGCGGCCCCTTGCAAGCCGTCCGCGAGCGCGTCGAAACCGGGCAACGCATCGCAATCGCTGATGACGATATAGAGCGGCAACATCAAGCCGAATTGCCGTTGCAAGGCGATCAGCTTGCGCGACGACTCGAGCGCCGCCGCACTCATCTCGCGCGGCTCGCCGTCTTCCGTGATCAGCGCGCCGGCCGCAACGACCCACACGAGCGCATCCAGCGGACGTCCGGCGCGGTTACGCAGCAAGGCGCGCAGCAGCCGGCGCCACGCGCCCAGGCGGCGGTCCGCCGCAGGCGCGGCGAGCACGTCCTGCGGTTCGGCGATCAACAGTCCTTCCGCATCGTTCCAGACGCGCCCGAACCATGCCGCTTCACCTGCCGGTGTCAAACGCCAGCCACGGCAGAGCGCATCGAGCGCGGCCGGTGCGCCTGTCGCCAGAATGCGCGGGACCGAATAAGGATCGCGCACGCTCATGCGCGCATGGGCCGCGCGTATGGTTGCGGCGAAACTGCGCAACGGCCGTTCGTCCTGGCGCGCATGCCACCAGCGCAGCAAGACGGCGAACACCAGCCCCAGCAGCAGCAAGACAATGAGACCCAGCAGGATCGCGATCAGCGTCACGGCCGGTTCCCTCCCCCATCCGCGGCCGTACGTAACACCACGGTGTTGGTATCCACCGCCGGCACCGCAGGTATGGCGGCCAGCGCATTGCTTTGCGGCAGTGCCGGCGCATCCGTCGTCGAAGGTTGTGCGCGCGGTTTGACCGGCACCCGCACGACCGCGCCGGACACACTCGTGCTGCTCGCCGGGGCGGCCGGCGTGTCAGCTAAAGCGATGGCCTGAAACTGCATCACTGAGCGCTGCACATCCGCCGTCGCGACAGACCAGAGCAGATGCGATACGCCGAGCAGCACACACACGCCGACGCCGAGCAACGCGGCAAAACGCACATGGTCCGGAAACATCTTGCTGAGCGTGACGGTGCGGCGCGGCGCGAGCGCCACGCGTTCGAGCGGCGCAGCGAGATGGGCCGGTTCGGCATCGCGTTGCATGGCGAACGCAAACAGCGCATGACGCAGTTGATCGTGCCGCAGCGCGCCCGCCTCGCCACGCAAGCGTCCTCTGAAGCCGAGGATCAGACACGCCAGATAGACGTTGGCCAGATCGCGTTGCGACGCGTCGCGTTGCGTGAGCAGCGCTTCGATCGCATCGGGCAAGCGTTCGCCCGCCGCGCGCGTGCCGAACACCCGCACCTCGAGCGGTCTCGCCTCCCACGCGGCGTGGCCCGGCCAGTCGGAAAACAGCAGCAGTTCGTCGAGCAGCGCGACAAACGCATACTGCGCCGCTGCAATATCGGTCTCGCCGGCAGCGCCCGTCCAGGCCATCGCTTCGCGCGCGAGCCGCCGGGTGACCGAAGCCAGTTGCGTGGCCACCTTGTCGGCCACGCTCTCGCCCTGGGCGAGCACTTCCAGTGGCGCTTCCGTTGCACGGCCCAGGGCGTCGCGTGTTTCCATGGCGCGCCGGAACGCGTCGACGAACGCACGCGTGAGCGGTGCGCGTTCGTCGCCGGAGAAGGCCGTGTAGTCACTCATTCGCGCCCCGCATCGCCGGCGGGATCGTTCGCCTCGGCCGCCGGCGTGAAAAGCTGCACCGCCCATGGCGCCACGCCGCGCACACCTGCGCCGACGTCGATATGCAGCGGCTGCGACGCATCGAACCAGGTCGTGTCGAGCGCGATCACGAACATCGCCGTGTCGTCGCCGGCGCTGTACGTGGCGCGCTCGTCGCGCGACAACCGGCGGCGCGCCAGTCCGCGCATGCGTTGCCGCGACAAGGTCGGCAAATGCGGGCGCGAGGCAATTGCCGTTTGCTCCAGCCAGGTACTGGCGTCGTGCTCGGTGGCATCGCCCGGCATGCGCAGGCCGATCACCAGTTCGCCCGGTGCGCTCACGCCTGCGTCCGCCGGCGGATCGATCCAGAAGCCGCCCGCTTCGGCAGTGAACTGACGCACCCGATAACCCTGGCGCACCGTCGACAGCGCCGTGTCGATCCACTCGAGCAGCGGCTCGAACGACGCCAGCAGTTCCGCGTAGTCGAACGGCGCGAAAGTCGGCACGCCACGGGTCGGTCGCAGGCTCGCGAGACTGCCCGCCATGCCGGCGAGGATGCGGTAAAGGTCGAGCGGATGCACCGCGCGCGAATGCAGCGCGGCCTCGATCTCCGGCAAGCGCATCCACAAGGCAGTGAGTTGCCGCTCGATCTGTCCGGCGTCGTCGCGCTCGCCGGCGCGCCGTGCCGCATCGAGACGGCCGGACAGGAACACACACTTCTCCCGCGCCCGCATCGCGATGCGCATGATGCGCTGACCGAGCGGCGATTCCGGGGCGACGAACGGACAAG
This sequence comes from Paraburkholderia phenazinium, assembly GCF_900142845.1. Taxonomy (NCBI): domain Bacteria; kingdom Pseudomonadati; phylum Pseudomonadota; class Betaproteobacteria; order Burkholderiales; family Burkholderiaceae; genus Paraburkholderia; species Paraburkholderia phenazinium. The sequence continues at coordinate 904,332 of NZ_FSRU01000002.1, read as the reverse complement.
GCGGCACATACTCGGTGAGCGCGACGCCGCCCCCCTGTTGCCGCAACTGCATCAACGGCAACCGTTCGTATTCCTGATTGCCGAGATCGGTCATCAGGTGCAGGCTTGGCCGCCACGTGGTGATCGCGGCGGGTTCGGTGCCGGTCGTCAGATCGGGCACACCCTGGCTCTGATGTTGCCGGTAGCGCGCGCCGCGCTGATCGATCTGGCCGCCGCGATAGAGCGGCGGCACGGCCAGATAGACGGTGACGAGCTGTTCCGGCGAGGTGAACGCCTGGCGCACGTCGATCTGCAGGACGGGATCTTCGGCGGCGTGACGGATTGGCAGGCCGTCAGGCAGGATCGCATCGAGCCGCGTGATGCGTACGAGCCCTTCAGCAAGCCCCGCTTCTTCCTGCTCGAGCGTGAGCACGCCCCAGTAGTGCGGCCGGGCCGCACCGGCCAGCAGCGCCGCATGTCCGGCCGCATGCAGGGCCTGGGTCTGGAAATGTTGCGGCAGCAACGGCATGCCTTCGAACCAGCAGATCGTATCCGGAAACAGATTGCGCATGATTATGGTCTAGCGGGCGATCAACTGAAGATCCTGGTCGCCCAGTTCAAGCAGCGGCTTCGATGGACCGCCGTCGAGCCGCACGCGGTGCGCGCCGACTGTCTGATAGTCGGCGAACACCAGCACGCCGGCCGCGCGCTGCCCATCGAAGGCGAATTTGGAATCGGCAATCTGCTGGCCCGGAACGAGTTCGTACGAGACGACGCTCAGATCTTTCGGATAGTCGCGCCGCAACTGCTCGCGCTGGGCGAACCATTTGGCGGAGGGTAAGCCCAGCAGCGTGTCGAGCAATTGAGGATTCCGTACCAATACGGCATCGACGGCAATCGGAGTATCGAGGTTCGCCTGCGCCGCCACCTGGATGGCGAGCGAGTCGACCTTGACGCGCGGCAGCGACGCCGAACAGCCCGCGACGCATAGCGCCGCCACGAGCGGCATCGACCAGCGCCGGGGCGATGGGCTGCGCCGGCCGGCCGCGAGTCGCGAAGCATTGATCACGTCGATATCCCCTTTCACGTCCTGTCCGTCTGCGCCGGCTGACACCGCCGCCATGTTTCGCATGGACTCCTGGTGCAGCCGCCCTCGTATCTGTTGTCGTATGCGGGCTCTCTCAGTTCCCCGCACACGCTTGCGCATCACATCTCGCGGCGAGCGTAGTCTACAAGTACCACGGTGTACACCGCAATTGCCGCTTCGCCAGGTCGTGACTCTGCCATCAAATTGTCACTACGGGTAAGTTCTACTCCTGCGCGAGGCCTCGTTGCAAACGTTAAATTTTTGTTTGAATTTCGTCGAAGACTATCGTAGAGTATTTTTGTCTGAGCAAATCGGCCGGCGGAAATTTTTTCGGATTCCTGCCGGCTTGGCTTTCCGGGGTTCGGTGCGCCTTACGCTAGTGAAAGGTCAATGACCGCCTTTCAGGAGTGCCTTGCGCCCACTATTTCTGTTGCAGTCACGCAGTGCGGCGCGATCACGATGTCGATTGCCCGAGGGAATGCGCTCGTCTTCGCGCAGGCCTTCACGCAGCTTGATATCGCAGGCGGGATTTATCGCGCGAGAAACAAAAGAAGCGGTGCATGCACCGCGTATTAAACGCGTCGAGAGAACGAAAACAGAGGGATGACCATGGCCGACAGTACCCAACACTGGTTCGAGAGAAACCGCCCCCCGCGCGTCCAGATTACTTACGACGTCGAAACCGGCAACGCAATCGAGAAAAAGGAATTGCCGCTTGTGGTCGGCATTCTGGCCGATCTATCGGGTCAACCCGAAAAGCCGCTCGCCAAACTGTCGGAGCGCCGCTTCGTCGACATCGACCGCGACAATTTCAACGACGTGATGAACTCCATCGAGCCGCGCGTCACGCTGCACGTCGACAACACCTTGGCTGCCGACGGCAGCAAGCTGAACGTCGCGCTCAAGTTCCAGCACATCGACGACTTCGATCCGGTGCAGATCGTGCAGCAGATCGCGCCGCTCAAGCAGCTCTACGATGCGCGGCTGCGCCTGCGCGACCTGCTCACCAAGCTCGACGGCAACGACGAGCTGGACAAGCTGTTGCAGGACGTGGTGCACAACACGCAAGGACTTGCCGAAATCAAGTCCGCTCATCCGCAGGATGGTGTCGTCGCGCAACTGCCCGCACCGGCAGAGCCGACTGAACCCGCCGGCGACGCGCCCGCCAGCGCCTGAGCCCAGCCCGCCTCGAGGAGACACTGATGTCCGATACGCAAGCCGCGGCTGCGCCCGCGCAAACGGAAACCCTGACCCTGCTCGACCGCATCGTTCACGACGGCCGCATGGCCCACGACGACGAGCAGCAGCAGCACGCCCGCGAATTGCTGGCCGAGTTCGCGCTGCAGGTGCTCGACAAGAAGATGACGGTCAGCCGCGATACGGTCGCGATGATCAACGACCACATCAAGAAGATCGACGAACTGATCAGCGAGCAGCTCAATCAGGTGCTGCACCACGCGGACATGCAGGCGCTCGAAGCCTCGTGGCGCGGCATCCATTACCTCGTGAAGAACAGCGAAACCGGCACGCGCCTGAAGCTGCGCTTGCTGAACGTGTCGAAGAAAGACCTGCAGAACGACCTGGAAAAGGCCATTGACGTCGACACCAGCGCGCTCTTCAAGAAGGTCTACGAGGAGGAATATGGCACTTTCGGCGGCCATCCGTTCAGCGTGCTGATCGGCGATTATTATTTCAGCCGCCAGACCCCCGACGTCAGCCTGCTCGAGAAGATCGCCCAGGTCGCGGCAGCGGCCCACGCCCCGTTCATCTCGGCGGCGCACCCGCAACTGTTCGACATGGGCAGCTTCACCGAACTGAGCGTGCCGCGCGACCTGTCGAAGGTGTTCGAGACCATCGACATGGCCCGCTGGCGCGAATTCCGCAAGAGCGAAGACTCGCGCTACGTGGCGCTGGTGTTGCCGCATATTTTGATGCGCCGTCCTTATCATCCGGACAGCAATCCGGTTGAAGGCATGAGCTTCGTCGAAGACGTCGACGGCACCCAGCATTCCAAGTACCTGTGGGGCAACGCGGCCTATGCCTTGGGCCAGCGCATCACCAACGCCTACGCGCAATTCAGCTGGTGCGCCGCGATTCGCGGTGTGGAAGGCGGCGGCGCGGTCGAGAAACTGCCGGATCATATCTTCCAGACGGCCTCCGGCGACAAGGCGATGAAATGCCCGACCGAGATCTCGATCACCGACCGGCGCGAGAAGGAACTGGATTCGCTTGGCTTCATCGCACTGTGCCACAAGAAGGGCGAGGGTCAGGCGGTGTTCTTCGGCGGCCAGACCGCCAACAAGCCGGCGGTCTACAACACCAACGAAGCCACCGCTAATGCGCGCATTTCGGCCATGCTGCCGTATGTGCTCGCCGCCTCGCGCTTCGCGCATTACATCAAGGTGATCATGCGCGACAAGGTGGGCAGCTTCATGACGCGCGACAACGTGCGTACTTACCTGAACACCTGGATCGCCGACTACGTGCTGCTCAACGACAATGCGCCGCAGGAAATCAAGGCGCAGTATCCGCTGCGCGAGGCGCGCGTCGACGTGACGGAGGTGGCCGGCAAGCCCGGCGCCTACAAGGCGACGGTGTTCCTGCGGCCGCACTTCCAGCTCGAGGAGCTCACCGCTTCGATCAGACTGGTCGCCTCGCTGCCGCCGCCTGCCGCGGCCTGATTCTCGCGGGCCCTACGGCACCTCCCTGCCATCTGCGCGGCGCGGCCATTCCGGCACGCGCCGCTTCTACACGTTTCAGGAGCGCTCAGTCATGGATTCGATCATTCTCGATCTCGGCACCGACATCAAAGGCGAATGCACCATTGAAGGCTATACCGACAAGATCGAAGTGATGTCATACAGCCACAACGTGGCGATGCAGGTCACCAACGACGTCAGCAACTCGGAGCGCACCTCGGGCAAGCCGCATGTCGGCGAGTTCACCGTGACGAAGTTCGTCGACGTCTCGACGCCGACGCTGAACGAATACTGCTGCTCCGGCAAGGCGGTGGCGACCGCGACGGTGATCGTGGGCCGCAACGCCGCCGAAGGCGACGGCAAGATCATGCCGTTCATCACCTACACGCTCAACAACGTCGTGTTCAGCAACGTCAGCGTGTCGGGTGGCGCCGGCGGCAAGCCGGTCGAAACGCTGTCGCTGAACTTCACCAAGATCAAGTGGGAACTGACCGCGCAGAAGGACGACGGCACCAAGGAAGGCACCGCCGCCTCGACCTGGGATATGGCCGCCAACAAGCTCGTCAAGGGTGGGAGCTAAATCTGACGCCGCCACTCGCCCACCGTCTGCGCGCCGGGTCTGCGAGGCAGCATGCCGTCCGCTGACGCCCCGGTTGCGCCGATGCCGCTGTTCGAGCGGCTCGAAGACGACGCCCCGTTCGTGTCCGCCGAAGTGCCGGCGCGGCGCACGCTCACGTCCAATGGGCTGCGCGATTCGGTGCGCGCCGAACTGATCCGGCTGCTCAATACGCGACGTGGGCGCAGCAGCGCCCGCCGTCCGCTCGACGTGCTCGATTACGGCCTGAAAGACTGGAGCGCGAACGACGCCGCGCGCGCCGCGGATCGCAGCGGGCTCGAGCGCGCGGTGGTGGAAGCGATCGCGGCGTTCGAGCCGCGTCTGACGCACCCCAGCGCCCAGATCGAACCGGAGCCGGATGCACCCTGGCGGTTGCGGCTGCGCATCATGGGCACCCTCGACGCCGGCGCCGGTCCCTTGCCGGTCGCCTTCGTCGCACAACTCGCCGACGGCCAGCCGGTCGGAGTGGTCGATGAACGAATCGCTTGACGACCTGCTGCTCGACTACTACCAGCGCGAACTGACCTATTTGCGGCGCGCCAGCGAGAGCTTCGCGCAACGCTATCCGAAGATCGCCCGCCGCCTCGAACTGGGGCCCGGCGAAAGTGCCGATCCGCATGTCGAACGCCTGATCGAAAGCTTCGCTGTCCTGACGGCACGCATCCAGCGCACGCTCGACGACGAATACTCGGAGCTGACCGACGGCCTGCTCGAGCAGTTTTACCCTTATGCCGCGCGGCCGTTGCCGTCCATGACGATCGTGCAGCTCGAAGCGGACCCGACCCAGGGCAGCGTCGCCACCGGTTACGCGGTGCCGCGCCAGACGCCGCTGGTCCACGTGACGCCCGACGGCACGGCGGTGCGCTGGCGCACCTCGGCGGACGTGACGCTCTGGCCGATCGCGCTCGAAGCGGCCGAGATGCTCAATGCCGAAGAGGCGCAGACGGCCACCGGCGACCCGGGCGTGCAAGCGGCGCTGCGCTTGTCGCTGCGCTGCACGGGGCTGCACCGCTTCGGTCAGTTGCCGATCAAACGCTTGCGAGTGCGGCTCGCGGGTTCGCCCGTCAGCGCCGCGACGCTTTACGATCTGCTGTGCGCGCATGGCGCGGGCGTTTACGTGCAAGCGCCGGGTGCCCGCGCGCAAGCGCTTGCCGGCAAGCCGGAACCGGTTGGCTTCGACGACGAGGAAGCGCTGCTGCCGCTCGAAGACGGCGTGCACCCGGCGTGCCGCCTGCTGGTCGAATATTTCGCCTTCCCCGAGAAGTTTGCGTTCTTCGATCTGCCGTTCGAACCGCCCGCGGACACCGGCGAGCGCATCGATCTGCTGATTGGACTCGACGCGGCGCCGAGCGGCCGCCTCACGCTCCAGGCGCATGACTTCGCGCTCGGCTGCACGCCGGCGCTGAATCTGTTCGCCCGAACCTCGGAGCCGTTGCGTCCCGACGGCACCCAACGCGAGCTACGCGTGAGCCCCGACGCGCACCGAGAGGCCAGCACCGAAATCTACGCCGTGCGCAAGGTGCGCTCGGTGAGCGGCCGTGAGGTCGTCGAAGTGCCGCCCTACTACGGCGTGCAGCACGGCAGCGGTTCGACGCTCTACTGGCACGCCCGGCGCGTGACCGGCATGCATCCGTCGCGGCCCGGCAGCGACATGATGCTGACCTTCGTCGACGCCTGCTTCGATCCGGCGAGTCCCGCCGCGCGCACGCTTACCGCCGAGCTGCTCTGCACCAACCGGCATCTGGCGCACACGCTGGAACCCGGCACGCTGCTGGCGTTCGAGCAACCGGGCCCGGTGGCCAGCGTGCGCATCGCCCATCGTCCGACCCGGCAAAGCTTTGCCGCACTCGACGGCAGTTCGCGCTGGCGCCTCGCTTCGCAGTTCGTGCTCAATCACACGCCGCTGGTCTCTGGCCCGCAGGCGCTGCAGTCCTTGCGCGAGATGCTGGAACTGCATAACCTCGCGACCAGCCCCAGCGCGCGCCGGCAAGTCAGCGGGCTCATGAGCGTGAGCAGCGAAGCGATCGTCGGGCATGTGGGCGCGGACTTGTGGCGCGGCTGGCAAAACGGCTTGAAGGTGCGCATCGAACTCGACCACACGCATTTCGTCGGCGCCAGTCCGGTCATGTTCTCCGGCGTGCTGGCCCACTTCTTCTCGCTGTATGCGAGTGTCAATCGTTTCGTGCATACCGCGTTGATGCGCGACGGCAGGGAGATTCACGCATGGCGGCCACTCCAGGGCAGCCCGCTCGTTCTGTAGCGCAGCGGCTCTTCGACGAACCGTATGCCTTCGAATTTGCGCAGGCGGTGCGCCTGCTCGAACTGCTGCGGCCCGGCTCGGTGCCGCTCGGCACCGGTCTCGATCCACGCGCCGAAGCGCTTGCGCTAGCCGGAGCGCTCGCGCCGGTGTTCGCGCCGAGCGCCCTTGGCGCATTGCGGCGTGCCGCGCCGCGTGCCCTCTCCGCGGAGGCCGAGGCCGAGGTGGCGCCCCTCAACGGCGCAGACGGCGCCGCGCCGCAACCCGAACTGCAAGTCAACATATTCGGACTGGGCGGTCCCGACGGTCCGTTGCCGGACGCGTATCAGGAATGGCTGCAGGACCGCTTGCGGCAGAAGGACACCTCCGCGGTCGCTTTCCTCAACCTGTTTCAGCACCGGCTGCTGGCGCTGCTCTACCGGGCGCAGCGCAAGTACCGCGTCGCCGATCCGTTTCTCGCGCCGGCCCACAGTCCCGCGCAGACCATCTTGCGCGGCTTGACCGGCCTGCCGCTGGCAAGGCGCGATAGCGCGCCGCCGGTCGGCGGCCTCGACGTCTCGGCGACCCTCGCGCGGGCCGGGCTGATGGCTAACCGGCGCCGCTCGCTCGCCGGCTTCGACGTGATCGCGCAGCATCATTTCGGCGTGCCGGTGCGCACCTCGCCGTTCGCAGGCGGCTGGCGCACGCTGGCCGACGAAAGCCAGAGCCGCATCGGCCGGCGCGGTCGCAATCATTACCTTGGACAAGGTGCGGTGGTCGGCTCGCGGATCTGGGACGAGCATCGCGGCATTCGCATTGCGATCGGCCCGCTGCCGCTCGACGGCTATGAATCGTTTCTGCCAGGCGGCCGCTGTCATGCGGATCTGCATGCGCTTGCCTCCGCGTATTTCGGCGCCGATCTCTATCATCACCTCGACCTGCATCTCGCGGCGGGCCAGCAGCCCAAGGCGCAGTTGTCGCGGCAAGCGCCCTTGCGACTCGGCTGGACCGCATGGGTCGGCGCGAGCGACACGCCGCCAGCCCGCACCGCGCATATGCGGCTCGGTCCCCTGCGGCCCGGCGAACGCAGCGGCAGCGCAGGATGAGCCTCGATCTGAAGACGCTGGTCGGCACCCTCGAACGCTCCACGCGCGGTGCGCTGGAACGCGCTGCGCAGCGCTGCCTGCAACTAACCCATTTCGAAGTGGAGATCGAGCATCTGCTGCTCGAGCTGATCGACATCGAGGGCGGCGACCTCGCTTGCGTGCTGCCGCACTTCGCACTGGAGCGCGATGCGCTGATCGCCGAGATCAATCGCGCGCTCGAAAAATTCAAGCGCGGCAATACCCGCACGCCGTCGTTCTCGCGCAATCTCGTCATGCTGCTGCAGGATGCGCTTGTTCTGTCCACCGTCGTACTGCAGGAGCCGCTGGTCAGTTCGGGCACCCTGCTGCTGGCGTTGCTCGAAAGCGATGCGATGTGCGCGCAGTTGTCGGCCAGCGTACCGTCGATCCTGCGCGTCTCGCGCGCCGCGTTGCGCATGAATCTGAAAGCGTGGCTCGAACCGTCGAGCGAACCCGGTGTGGGGGGCACGGGGTCGCTCGCGGGCGGTATGAGCGGCCTGGGCGGTGTTGGTGGCCTGGGCGGTTCAAGCCGCGCAAGCGGCGCCGGTAGCGCGGCAGCATCGGCGCTCGAGCAATACACGCTGGACCTGACCGCCGAAGCGCGCGCCGGACGCATCGATCCGATCGTCGGCCGTAACGGCGAAATTCGCCAGACCGTCGATATCCTGCTGCGGCGCCGGCAAAACAATCCGATCCTGGTGGGGGCGCCCGGCGTGGGCAAGACGGCGGTCGTCGAAGGCCTGGCCCTGCGGATTGCCGCGGGCGAGGTGCCGCCGCCGCTCGCCGCGGTCGCGCTGCGCGTGCTCGACCTCGCCTTGCTGCAGGCGGGCGCGGGCGTCAAGGGCGAGTTCGAGCAACGCCTGAAGAGTGTGATCGACGAGGTCAAGCGCTCGGCGCAGCCGGTCATTCTCTTTATCGACGAGGCCCATACGATGATCGGCGCCGGTGGCGCCGAGGGGCAAAGCGACGTCGCCAACCTGCTGAAGCCGGCGCTTGCGCGCGGCGAGTTGCGCACGATCGCGGCCACCACGTGGCTCGAATACAAGAAGTATTTCGAAAAGGACCCTGCCCTCGCGCGGCGCTTTCAGTTGGTGCAGGTCGAAGAACCCGACGAGCAGACCGCTGTCGCGATGCTGCGCGGCGTCGCCACCAAACTCGAGGAACATCATGGCGTCGCCGTGCTGGAAGCGGCGATCGTCGATGCCGTGAAGCTGTCGCATCGCTATATTTCCGGCCGCCAGTTGCCCGACAAGGCGATTGCGGTGCTCGATACGGCCTGCGCGCGTGTCGCGTTGGCGCAACACGACACGCCGCCGCAACTGGAAGCCGCACGCCATCGCGAACGCGCGCTGCACGAGGAACTGACGCGGCTCAAGCGTGAACTGGTGCTCGGCGCGAACCATGCGGCACGGCTTGCCGTGCTCGACGCCGAGCATCAACGCAACGCGGCGCTCGCGCGCGAACTCGAGGCGCGTTGGCACGACGAGTCCGCCGCGGTGCGCGAAATCCTCAGCGCGCGGGCGCGGCTCGCCACGCTCGACCAGACCTTGCGCACAGACCCGCAGGGACCGCCCGGACTCAGCGAGGAGCTCGACGACCTGAGCGCCGAACTCGCCCGGCTCGAAAGCGGGCTCGAAGCGATTCGCGACGACGATCCCATGGTGCCGGTCTGCGTCGACTCGAAGGCGGTGGCCGCGGTGATCGCGAGTTGGACCGGGATTCCGGTCGGCAAGATGCTGGCCGACGAAGTGCATGCGGTGCGCACGCTGAAGGTGCGCCTCGCGCAACGCATCATCGGCCAGGAGGCCGCGCTCGACCGCATCGCCAAACGCATCCAGGCCTATCGCGCCGGTCTCACCGATCCCTTGAAGCCGGTGGGCGTGTTCCTGCTGGTGGGACCGACGGGCGTCGGCAAGACCGAGACGGCCTACGCGCTCGCCGATGCGTTGTACGGCGGCGAGCGCAATCTGATCGCGGTGAATCTATCGGAGTACCAGGAAGCGCATACGGTGTCGCAACTGAAGGGCGCGCCGCCGGGTTACGTCGGTTACGGCATGGGCGGCATGCTGACGGAGGCGGTGCGTCGCCGGCCCTACAGCGTGGTGCTGCTCGACGAGATCGAGAAGGCCCATCCCGATGTGCTCGAGGCGTTCTACAACGTCTTCGACAAAGGCACGATGGAAGACGGCACCGGCCTGAGCGTCGATTTCCGCAACACGGTGATTCTGGCGACCAGCAATGTGGGCGCCGAACTGCTGCTGCACACGCCAGCCGACCTGCTCGCCACCGACGCCTTCGCGCGCAAGCTGCGCGACGTACTGCTGGAGGCCTTCCGCCCGGCGTTTCTGGCGCGCATGACGGCGGTGCCGTATCGCGCGCTCGACGACACAGTGCTGCGCGGCATCATCGAAAGGAAACTGGAGGAGTTGAGAGTGCGATACCACGCGTTCACCGGCAAGCAGTTCGATTTCGACGCGGGCATCGTCAACGCGGTGCTGGCGCGCTGCCGTTCGGCCGGCGCGCGCGAAATCGACAACGTGCTGATGAACGAACTGGTCGGCACGCTCGCCCAGTGGGCGCTCGAATGACGCCCGCGCTCATGGAACGCTATCCCAGCTATGACCACCCGCCTTACTCACCTGTGATGACATGCCCCGTCCCATCCCGACCGACGACACCACCCGCCTCGCGTTCGCCGGCGCGCCGTTCGATACCTTGTTCCCCGCGCAGTTCAGCGGCCGCGAAGCGATCGGCGCCGTCGCCGAGTTGAGCGTGCGCGCCATCGGCGCGGCACCGCCCGTTGCGCTGGCCGGCTTCACGGGCAAGCACGCCACGCTCTCGCTCGTGTGGGGCGAGACGCCGCGCCTGCTCGATGCCGTCTGTACGCGGGCGGCGCAATTGCCGTCGACCGTCGACGGCAGCCATTACGCATTCGAATTGCGCTCGTGGCTCTGGCTGCTCACGCTCGCCTCCAACAACCGGATCTTCCAGGGCAAGACCACACAGCAGATTGTCGAAGCCGTTTTCAGCGGCCACAGCGCGACGGATTTTTCGTTCTCGTTGACCGGCACCTACACGGCACGCGAATACTGCGTGCAGTATGCCGAGACCGACTTCGCCTTCGTCAGCCGCCTGTGCGAAGAGGAAGGCTGGTTCTATTTCTTCCAGCACGAGAGCGGCAAGCACACGCTGATGGTGGCCGACCATACCGATGCCTTCGCGACGCTGCCGGGCGCCGCGACGCTCGCCTACACACCGGGTCTCACCGGCGAGCGCGAAAGCGGCCAGATTCTCTACTGCGAACTGGTCGAGCAAAGCGTGAGCGGCGTGTTCGCCAGTTCCGACTACGCGTATCTGACGCCCACCTCGCAATTGTTTTCGCAGGCCGAGGCCGTGGCCGCCGACCCCAAAGTCTACGAATACCCCGGCCGCTATCAGACGAGCGGCGACGCCGCCTCGATCACCAAGCGGCGCATCGACGAGTTGCGCAGCAGCGCGCGCCGCCTGATCGGCGAAAGCGACTGCCGCGCACTGCTGCCCGGCTACAAGTTCACGCTGAGCGACCACGAGTCGACCGACGCCAACATCGAGTGGGTGGTGGCGAGCGTGGTCCACGACGCGAATCACGACAAGTATCGCAACCGCTTCGAGGCCTTCCCCGCCACCACGGCATACCGCCCGCAGCGCACGACGCCGCGCCCCGTGATGCCGACGCAGACGGCAATCGTGGTGGGCAAGGCGGGCGAGGAACTCTGGACCGATCAGTACGGACGCGTCAAGGTGCAGTTCCATTGGGATCGGGACGGCACGAACGACGAGAACAGTTCGTGCTGGGTCCGTGTCGCGCAACCGTGGGCCAGCAAGCGCTTCGGCGCGCAATTCATGCCGCGCATCGGCGACGAGGTGGTGGTCACCTTCGTCGATGCGGATCCGGATCGCCCGCTGATTACGGGCAGCGTCTATAACGGTGCGAACCAGCCGCCCTATACGCTGCCCGACAACCAGACGCAGTCGGGCATCAAGACGAGCAGTTCGAAGGGCAACGCCGGTTTCAACGAACTGCGCTTCGAAGATAAAAAGGATAACGAAGAAGTTTTCCTGCAGGCGCAAAAAGACCTGAACGCGAAGGTGCTGAACGACGCCACCTGGACCGTCGGCCACGACGAAACCCGCACCATCCAGAATGCGCGCACGCACACGGTGAAAGAAGCCGACGACACCCTGGTGGTGGAAAAAGGCAATCGCAGTGCGACGGTGAAAACCGGCAACGAAACCGTCGATATCGCCGGCACCCGCACCGTCAAGGCCGGCGGCGACGAAACGCGCAGCGTCGGCGGCAATCTCGCGCAGACCGTCAGCGGCAATTTCACGCTGAGCGTGGACGGCAATCTGACCATCAAGGTCGGCGGCACCCTCACGCTGCAAAGCACCGGCGACCTCAGCGCGAAGACCGACGGCTCGATGAGCCATCAGGCGGCGGTGTCCTTGACCAATCAGGCCGGCACATCGTTGACGAACAAGTCGGACGGCACGCTCTCGAACGAGGCGCAAAGCGTGTCGAACAAAGGTTCGGTCGAACAGACCGTGGACGGGGGCGCCATGCTGACCGTCAAGGGCGGCATTGTGAAGATCAATTGAGCCGGCCATGAGCAGCCAACCTCAGGATGTGAGCGTGAAGCACGGCGACTCCGGTGTCGAAGGTACGCTGGTGGGCGGCGCGCTGCACGGCGCCGCGCGCATTTATGCGGATGGCGTGATGCTGGCGATTCTGCGCTACGTGCATGGCCGCCTGGGCGGTCCGGCGACGCTTCTCTATCCGGACGGCAAGCCGTCCGCGCAACTCCACTACCTCGACGACAAGCTCGATGGCAAAGCGGTGTACTACGCGCAGGACGGCACCGTGCAACGTGAAGCGCACTATGTGCGCGGCGCGTTGAACGGCGACAGCAAGACCTATCTGCCGGACGGCACCCTGCTCGAGCACGCCCGCTACCGGCAGGGCAAGCTGCACGGCCTCGTCGAGCGCTTCCATAGCAACGGCCGGCTCGCCGAGCGGCATCTGTATGGCGCGGGCAAGCCGCTTCAGCCGGGAGAACGTTATGCCATGGATGGCCGGCCGCTCGATGCCGAGGGCAAGCCGTTGTCGCGCTGGCGCGTAGGGTGGCGCAAGCTGTCCGGCACCCCACCCGCTCAGCAGTGAGCGCTCAGGGCACCAGCGTGCTGGTTTGCCCCGGCTGCGCGACCTTGATGACGCCGCCCCATGCGCAGATCATCGTGCCTTGCGCATCGAGCGCAGGGCCTGGGCCGATCAGCACGGTCGGCGCGCCGCCCGGGATCCATGGCGCGGGCGTGACCGGCACGCAGGGCATCGGCGTAAACACGCCGAGCGCCGCCGCGGTAGCGGCAATCACCGCGGGGTTCGCCACGCTCTGGCACATCGCGAACGGCGTGATGTTGACCACCGGAATGGAATCGAGCAGCGTGGCCGCCGGCACGCCGCCGACCATCGTACGATTGGCAGGCAACACGTTTAGCACGCCTGGCGCGCCGCCGAACGAACATTGCAGCGTGGCGCCCGCGCATACCTGTAGATTTGCCATATGGCCTCACTGTTTCAGCAACCGCTGTGCCCGGCAACGGCCAGCGGGAACGTGTCGTTTTTCCGCCTGGAGTTACCGCCGGGTAGCGCCTATCCTTGTCTCACACCTGAGCAGCAAGGTGAACCCAAAACGGAGAAAATCAAATGACAGTTTCGATCTCGCGTCGCGCTCTCATGCTTCTCGCCGGTCTCGCCCTGGCGGGCGCCGTCACCCTGGCTCAAGCAGCTCCCGTCTCCTTTACCGTACCACTCTCCGGCGATCAGCAGGTCCCACCCGTGCAAACCTCGGGCAGCGGCACCGCTAACCTCACCTATGATGCCAGCACACATGTGGTGACGTGGAACATCACCTTCAGCGGCTTGACGGGGCCGGCCACCATGGCGCATTTCCACGGCCCGGCGCCGGCGGGTAAAAACGCCGGCGTGAAAGTCTGGATCTCGCAGAAAGGCAATATGGAGGTGACGAGCCCGCTCAGCGGTCAAGCCACGCTCTCGGCGGACGACGCCCAGATATTCGAAGCGGGCAATATGTATATCAACATCCACACCAAGGCCAATCCGGGTGGCGAAATCCGCGGCCAGGTGATGCCGCCGAAGGGCAACTGAACTGAGGCGATCGCTCATGCAGCAGCTTGCGCGGTGCTGCATGCATTGTGTGTGCAAGTCCGTTCCGCCGGCAACACGCCTAGAGATACACCGCAAGCAGAATAACCGCCGCCGCGCCGATCGACAGCAGCAGCAAGGCCAATAGCACAGGCTTCTGCCGCGGCGCGGCGATCGTCGACGGCAGCGGTTTGTAGCCGCTCAGCATCGGCCGCAGCAGATTGTGTCCCTTCACCACGGCGTACAGCGCGATCACGCAGACGTGCAGCGCGACCGCCGCCAGCAGCACGTCCCACCCCACCGCATGCAGCGTCGAAATGGCGTTGGCGAGCCACGCCGGCACGTGTTCGCTGAGCGGTCCTTCGTCGGCGACTTCGTTGTACACGTACAGGCCGCTAAGCGTTTCCATCAGCAGCAGCGCGAGCAGGAGCAGCACCATCCAGCCGCCCGCCGCGTTGTGGCCCACCTGCAGATCCGGCTCGCGGCGAAACAGATGATGCAGATGCCGCCACGCCGACGCGGGCGACGCCACGAAGCTGCGAAACCGTGCGGTCTCGCTACCGAAGCAGCCCCACAGCAGGCGGAACAGCACGAGGGCCAGCAGCGCTTCGCCGATCCGCACGTGCCAGTCCATCCAGTTCAGCTTCAGCGTCGCATACGCCCCCGCGACCAGCAGCACCACCAGCCAGTGAAACAGCCGGGTCGGCGCATCCCACACCAGCACGCGGCGACGAACCGGTTGCCCCGGCGGCGTCACGGGTTCGTCAGCGTTCATGCGTCGCGCCTCCCGGGGCAAGCGTCTGCCGCCATGCCGAATCTATCTAGAACAGATACAAGCCCGCCACGAACACGACGCCCGAGAACAGCAGCGCCGTTACGCAATAGCCCATGATGTCGCGCACGCCGAGTCCGGCAATCGCCAGCGCCGGCAGCGCCCAGAACGGTTGCGCCATGTTGGTCCAGGCCTCGCCGTAGGCGATCGCCATGGCCGACTTGCCGAGGTCCGCGTGCAACGCTTGCGCTGCCGGCATCACGAAGGGCCCCTGCACCACCCAATGACCGCCGCCGCTCGGCACCGCGAAATTGATCACCGCCGAACTCAGGAACGCCAGCAGCGGAAAGGTATGGACGTTGGCAATATCCACGAACCAGCGCGTGATCACGCCGGCGAGTCCCGAATGATCCATCAGCGCCTGAATGCCGGCGTAAAACGGAAACTGGATCATGATGCCCGAGGCGCCTTTCGCTGCCACGCCGACTGCGCGTGCATAGGCCATCGGTGTTTTGTGCAGCACCATGCCGGCGGCGAGGAACACGAGGTTCACCGTATCGATGTCCAGCGTAAACCCCTTCTGCACCGTCCGCACGACGAGATACACCGCGCACACCAGCGCGACCAGCAGCGCCAGCACGCGGCTCTCTTCGAGCCGCTCGGCAAGCGTTGCATCGGCGGGCAGCACGCGTTCCACCGACGGCGGATCTTCGAGCAGCGCCGGGTCCACGGCCACCACGTCTTCGGGCTTGGGCATCATCAGGCGCGCGAGAATCGGCAGCAGCACGATCAGCCCGAACGTGATGAACGCGTTGTAGCCGGTGAAGATCGTGTGCGAGACCGGAATCAGCCCGACGGTCTTTTCCAGCGGATTACCCTTGGTGGCCGCGACCAGCGGCACGGAACCGGAGAGTCCGCCGTGCCACGTCAGGAAGCCCATGTAGGCGCTTGCCACCAGCAGACGGTAGTCGGTGCCCTGCACGCGCCGCGCGACTTCGCGCGCCAGCATCGCGCCCAGCACCAGGCCGAAGCCCCAGTTGATCGCGCACGCCACGGCGCCGCAAAACGCCACCAGCATCACGCCTTGCGCGGGCGTGCGCGCGGAGCTGGCCAGCGCCACCAGCAGCCGCTTGACCGGTCCCGAACTGGCGAGCGCATGACCGGTCACCAGGATCATCGCCATCTGCATCGAGAAGGCCAGCAGGTTCCAGAAACCGCTGCCCCACATGGTGACCAGTTCGGCGGGCGCCTTCGGCGTCAGGCTGAACGCCAGCACGAAGGTCGCAATGGTCAGGAAGATCGCGAAGATCAACGGATCAGGCAGGACGCGATGGACCACCTGGGTAAAGAAACGCGAGATACGCTGAATCAAGTGTCTACTCCTCGTCACCGGTACTAGTTTTTAGTGGGCGGCTTAACGGTGCATTTTTTCTTTCGCCCACGTCCCCGGCCGCGATTCTTGCATGAAATGCAGGCCTTTGCTGCGGCGCGCACAAAGCAAAGCCGGCCGTCAGCTCACACTGACGACCGGCTTTTTACTGTCACGCCCTGCTTTCGCCACGGGCGTGGCGGGTGCAACACCCTCAGAACTTGTGGCGCAGACCGACGCTGACCAGTTCCTGCGTATTGGTGCCGCCGTAGCCATACGAACCCACCGAGGCTTGCGCGGCGACCACGGCGGTGCCGTCGGCGCTAAGCGTTTCGCCGCTGGCGTGCTGCCATGCGCCCACCAGGTACACGTCGGTACGCTTGGACAGGTTGTAGTCCGCGCCCACCGAAACCTGGTGGTACGTCGCGCCGGTGTCGCCGCTCGACTTCGTATAGCTGTAGCCCACGCCCAGCAGGATCGCCGGCGTGGCCTGGTAGTCGAGGAAGCCCTGGCCCGTGTTGAATTTCTCCGTCGACGCGAACGCCGATTGTCCGTCCGCCTTGTACTGCGCGTTGCTGTAGCCCGCGCCGAACGTGAACGGACCGGCCACATACTGCGCCGCGACGCGGGCAATATTGATGGACTTCGCGCTCTGCAGGCCGAGGTTGATCAGCGAGCCGTCGAAGGTGCCGTCGGAGGTGCCGCCCCAGCCGGTGCCGGTGGTCGTGGAAGGCCGCACGAGACCGTCGACCGACGGATTGTCGGCCACGAAGTAACCCGCCGCCACCGAGATCGGACCGTTGTTATACGACGCGGCCGCCGACCAGGTCTGTCCCGAGCCGGTCTGTCCCGCCACACCGCCGAACGCGTACATACCTTCGACCTGCAGGCCCGAGAACACCGGCGACACGTACTTGATCGCGTTGTTGGTGCGCGAACTGTTGTCGTAGTTGTCGACGTCGCCTGCGGTGGCGAACGTGCTGCCGAAATAGTTGTCGGCCGTGATGCCCTGCACCAGGTCGACGAGCGGATCATATTGGCGACCCAGCGTGAAAGTGCCGTACTGGTCCGCGCTCAAACCCACGAACGCCTGACGGCCCCATTCGCGGCCGCCTTGCGCCAGCGCACCCGTGCTCGGGTTAAAGCCGTTTTCCAACTGGAAGATGGCCTTCAGACCGCCACCCAGGTCTTCCTGGCCTTTCAGGCCCCAACGGCTGCCGGACAGATCGCCGTTACTCGCATTGCCGACCGACCACTGATTTTGCCCGGCCGCATTGGCGTTATGAACAAAGGTAATGGCGGTATCAATCGTGCCGTAAAGCGTAACACTGCTTTGTGCGTGCGCGGCGCCCGCAACGCCCAGCAGTGTCAGCGAGAGAGTGGAAAGCGCGATTCTTTTCATCATTTCTCCGTGCCAATGAATGATTCAGTTATTGCGAAATGGACAATAACGCGACGCACTCTTCCGGAACACTGAAAAATATTACCTGTCGCGAAAAGTTAACAGGCAGAAAATCCTTACCAAACAACGGACTGACGGACTATTGCGGGAGTGGAAATACTCATTTGACGCAAAGACTAGTATTAAAGCGCCATTCGCTAAAATGCGAAGTTCCATTCGTCATACTGCCGATTCATTATACTTTTCGCAAGAAAGCGGGCTGAAATATTCGTGCAGTATTTAGTTCAACGAGCGAATGGGCATTCAAGCAATTTCCGTACGCGGCTCAGTATTGCCGCTTTAAGTCCGTGCGCTTATCCGGGTGTGGCTGAGGTGCGCCGGTAATGAATATGGGCCGGCACCTGCAACGAATCGGGATGCGCATTGCCTTCGAGCATGTCGAACACGCCGCGCAGGCTGTGCTCGGCCAGTTGCCGGCTGTCCTGCACGATCGCGTCGATGGCGAGCGGCAGGCAGTCGAGCAGTTGATGGTCGTCGAACGACATCAGGCGGCCCGGTGCCTGGGTCAGCCTATGGGCCTCGCTCATGAACGACAGCGCGCCTTCCAGCAAGGTGATCGAGCCGGTGAACAACGCCTGCGGATAACGGCCATGGGTCGCGAACCACGCTTGCATCAGGGCGTGGCCGGATTCGCGCTGGTAGTCGCGCTGGTGGACCCAGTCCGTGGCTTCCTTCAAACCGTGCTCGGCCAGCGCCTGGCGATAGCCCGCCAGACGGTCGCGGCTCGCCGAGAGTTCCGACTGACCACCGAAGTACACCACCTCGGTCACGCCGTCCTTGATCGCATCGCCTACGAGCGTCGCGACGATTCCCGTCGCATCGGTCACGACAGACGGAATCGCGCTGCCTTCGACGCGGCGGTCGGCGAACACCAGCGGCAGGCGCTTCACCCACTTCTGGTAGCGCTCGGGGTCGGCCGTGCACGGCACCACGACGAGGCCGTCCACCTGGTGCGAGACGAGGTGGGCAATTCCCTCGGTTTCGCGGACCGGGTCTTCGTCGCTCGTCACCACGACCAACTGGCAACCGTACTGGCCGCGGCATTGCCATTCCATGGCCTGGGCCAGCGCGGAGTGCACGGAGTTGGTGAGGTCGGGGATCACGAGGCCAATCGTATTGCTGCGCCGCGAGCGCAGGGCACGCGCCGATTGCGACGGCGTGAAATGGTGTTCCTTCGCGACCTGCAGGACCCGCTCGACGGTCGCCGCGGAGATGCGATAGCGCTCGGCATAGCCGTTCAGCACCATGCTCGCGGTGGTGCGGGACACGTTCGCCAGACGGGCGATGTCGTCAATGGTCAGACGCTCGAACTGGGTCACGCGGACTTCCTCGCGGCAGGTGGGTTGACGCCCTCGATCACGAAGCCCTGGCAGCGCCTGCAGCGGCACGATGGCCCAAGGCCGACGCGTCATTGCGCCAGACAGGTAGTGGGGGGAACGCCGCCACGCCGGTGGTTACCGGGCGGCGGCGAGCACTGCATCGACGTTGATATCAGTGCCAGATGGTACTACGGGGACGCGCGGCTGGAAACCGGCTTACTGTTTGTACAGATTCAGCGGAACCGGGATGAACTTGTCCACGGCCTGGCCGTCCACCAGCTTCTTCGCGGTCTGCACGCCGTACTGGCCGATCAGTTCCGGCTGCTGTTGCACGGTGGCGGCCATCGTGCCGGCCTTGACGGCGGCGATGGCGTCGTCGGTGGCGTCGAAGCCCACCACCGCCACGTTCTTCAGACCGGCGGCCTGCAGCGCCTTGACCGCGCCGAGCGCCATCTCGTCGTTCTGCGCGAACACGCCCTGAATGTCCTTGTTGCTCTGGATGATGTTTTCCATCACCGACAAGCCCTTGGCGCGATCGAAGTCAGCCGGCTGCCTGGTGACGATCTTCACGCCGCCCTTCGCGTCCACTTCCGTATCGAAGCCGGCGCCGCGCTCGTTGGCGGCGGACGAACCCGGAATGCCCTGCAGTTCGACCACGTTGCCCTTGCCGCCCAGCTTGTCGACGAGGAAGTCCGCCGCCATCTTGCCGCCGGCCTTGTTGTCGGAGGCAATGTGCGAGCTGACTTCGGCGCCGTTCACGCTGCGGTCGAGCGAGATCACCTTGATGCCCTTGTCCGTTGCTTCCTTTACGACGTTGGCGACGGCCGACGAATCGGTCGGGTTGATCAGGATCACGCTGACCTTCTTCTGGATCAGATCTTCGACGCTCGCCTGCTGCCTGGCCGGGTCGTTCTGCGCATCCACGGTGATCAGCGTCACGCCGTCCTTCTTCGCTTCGTCTTCGGCGCCCTTGCGCAGCGAGACGAAGAACGGGTTGTTGAGCGTCGAGATCGACAGGCCGATCGTCACGGCGCCGCCCGCGGCCGGCGCGGAGGCGTCGCTCGCGCCCGCAGCCGTGGTGCTGTCCGGGCCCTGTTTCGAACAGGCGGCGATGCCGACCAAGAGCAATGCTGCGAACAGCGGGGAGATGATTTTCTTCATTGTCGTCCTCCTGAGTCCTTTGAGTAGAGTGTGACGTGGATCGTTTAGTGGTACTACGCGGCTTGCGCCGCTACTGCTTTAGAAAAATCGGCTTGCGGCCGCGCTCATACAGACGAGCGCGGCACAGAGGCGCCCTACTTCTTGTTGCCCCGGTCGATCAGCACGGCCAGCAGGATCACCCCGCCCTTGATGACCTGCTGGTAGAACGACGAGACATCCATGAGATTCAGGCCGTTGTTCAGCACGCCGATCAGCAAGGCGCCCACCAGCGTGCCGAAAATCCAGCCGCGCCCGCCGGTCAGGCTGGTGCCGCCGAGCACCACGGCGGCAATAGCGTCGAGCTCGTAGCCGGTGCCCGCGGTCGGTTGCGCGGAGTTCAGGCGCGAGGTCAGCACGACGCCGGCAAGCGCCGCCATCACGCCGGAAATGGTGTACACCCATAACTGGATGCGATCGACCTTCACGCCCGAGAGCTTCGCCGATTCGGCGTTGCCGCCCGTCGCGTAGACGTGGCGCCCGAACACCGACTTCTTCAGCACGAACCAGAAGACCGCGAACATGATCAGCATCAGCACGACCGGGATCGGCACCAGCCGCGCCACATAGCCGCCGCCCAGCAGCGAAAAGAAATCGCTGTTGAAGCTGCTGATCGGGCTGCCGTTGGAGACCACCAGCGCGAGGCCGCGCAGCACGGTCATCGAACCGAGCGTGGCGATGAACGGCGCCACCTTGCCCTTGCTGATGACGAGGCCGTTGAAGAGCCCCATCACGCCGCCGGCCGCGATGCCGGCGAGCGTCGCCAGCACGGCCGGCACGCCGCTTTGCATGAGGCTCGCAATGATCACGGACGACAGCGCCAGCACCGAGCCCGCCGAGAGGTCGATGCCGCCCAGCAGGATCACGAGCGTCATGCCGAATGCGATCAACGCGTTGATCGACGCCTGGCGCATCACATTGAGCAGGTTGTCGAGCGTCAGGAAGTTGGGGCTGACGATGGAAAGCCCCACCGCGATGATCAGCAGCGCGATGAACGGCCCGAGCTTTTGCAGCGTGGCCTTGGTACTGGGTGTCATGGTCAATTGCGACATGTCGTGTCTCGCTCGTTTCTCGCTCGGATCTGGATGTCGGCGCTTTGGGTCGCCGTCAAACGTTGAACAGGGGCGTTGCCGCCGTGCCGTTCAGGGTGTCTCGTTCAATGATTGGCTCGGTGCGCTTTCAGGCCGCTGCGGAAGTCGCCACCGTCGCCGCATGGCCGCCGGTGGCGGCCGTCATGATCAGCTCCTGGGTCGCGCCGGCCGCCTCGAAAATGCCGTTCTGCCTGCCCTGGTGCATCACCAGAATGCGATCGCTCATGGCCAGCACTTCCGGCAATTCCGACGACACCATCACGATCGCCACGCCCTGCGACGCGAGCTGGTTGATGATGGTGTAGATCTCGGCCTTGCCGCCCACATCCACGCCACGCGTCGGTTCGTCGAGCAGCAGCACCTTGGGCGGCTCGACGAGCCACTTGGCGAATACGACCTTCTGCTGATTGCCGCCGGAGAGCGACTTGACGTCCAGCTCCGCATCACGGGTGCGAATGCGTAGCTGCTTGATAAGATCGGCGACGGCCGCGCGTTCGGCGCCGTCGTTCACCACGCCGAAGCGGGCGTAGCGGTCCAGATGGACCAGGGTCGCGTTTTCGCGCACCGACATGCCGAGCACGAGGCCCTGGCTTTTGCGGTCTTCGGTGACAAAGCCGATGCCGGCGTCGATCGCGCCCGACGCGTCGCGCACCTCGAGCGTGCGGCCATCGAGCGTCACGGTCCCCGCCGTCTTGCGGTTAAGGCCGAACAGCGTGCGCAGAATCTCGCTGCGGCCGGCGCCCATCAGGCCGGCCACGCCCAGCACTTCGCCGGCGCGCACGTCGAATGAAATGCCGGAGATGTTGCCGTCGTCGGCGAGGCCCGCTACCTTGAAGCGCACTTCGCCCGGCGTCTGGGCCCGCTTCGGAAAGCGATCGCCCAGCTCGCGGCCCACCATCAGGCGCACCACTTCGTCGAAACTGGTGTCCTGCACCGCGCGTTCGCCGACGAACTGGCCGTCGCGCAACACGCTGACCTTGTCGCAGATGCGGAAGATTTCTTCCATGCGGTGCGAGACGTACACCAGCGCGACGCCGCGCGCCTTCAGCGCGAGCATGATCTCGAACAGCGTCTCGATCTCGCGATGCGTGAGGGCCGCGGTCGGCTCGTCCATTACGAGCACGCGCGCATCGAGCGAGAGCGCCTTGGCGATTTCTACCAGTTGCTGCTGGCCGATCGAGAGGTGTCCGGCTTCGGCTTGCGGATCGATGCGCTCGGCGCCCACCATGTCGAGCCACTTGCGCGCCTGCTTGCGCATGGCCGCGGAATCCACCACGCCAAAGCGGCTCGGCTCGCGGCCGAGAAACAGGTTCTCCATCACCGACAACTGCGGAATCAGGTTCAATTCCTGGTGGATGATGGCGATGCCGGCGCGCTCGGCTTCAACGGTGTTGCGGATCGGCGTGGGCTTGCCGTCGATCAGGATCTCGCCCGCATCGGCCTGGTAGACGCCGCTCAGAATCTTCATGAGCGTCGACTTGCCCGCGCCGTTCTCGCCCATCAGCGCGTGAATTTCACCGGCGCCGAGATTGAATTCGACACCGTCGAGCACGCGCACCGGCCCGAACGCCTTGCCGATGCCCCGCATGGTCACTTGCATGACACGCCTCTCTCAAGAAAACGCCGGGGCGCTCAAAATATCACGCCCGAATGCAGGATCACGTTCGCGTACGGACTGCACTCGCCCGTGCGGATCACCGCTTTGGCCTGCTGGCAGAGGCGTTTGAAGGTCTCGTGCGGCACCTCGTCGACGGCAACCTGGGCGTCGCGCAGTTGCGCCATGCGTGCGACCACCGCGGCGTTGTGCGTGAGGCTCTCGCTCGCGAACACGGCACGCTCCACCTTGAAGTCGGCCAGCACGCTGTCCAGCACGTCGAAGAAGCCGGGCACGCCGAGCGTCAGCGAGACGTCGATGCATTCGACGCCGTCGGGAATCGGCAGGCCGCAGTCGGCGATCACGACGCTGTCGGTATGGCCCATGCCGGCCAGCACGCGTGCGATGTCGCGATTCAGGTGTCCGAGTCTTTTCATGCTTGAGCCTTCAGAAACTGTTCGAGTTCGGCGAGCGTGGGCATGCCGCCCTGCGCTCCCGCACGGGTCACCGACAAGGCGCCCGCTGCATTGGCGCGGCGCATGGCTTCGTCCGCACCGAGATGCCAGAACGCGGCGAGCGCGCCGTTGAAGGTATCGCCCGCGCCGGTGGTATCCACAGCGGTCACGCTGAAGCCGGCCTGGTGCAGCAGTTCGCCGTCCGCACGCGTGGTGTAGGCGCCGTCCTCGCCATGCGTCATCGCAATGCGGCCCGGCATGCGCTTGAGCACCTCGGCCCAGTCGGTACCGGCGGTTTGCAAGGCGGTCGCCAGTTCGTGCTCGTTGGGCGTCAGCAAGGTTGTCAGCGCAACCAGTTCGGCGGGCAAGGCGACGGCGGGCGCCGGATTGAGAAAGAACGGCTTGCCGAGACGGTGCGCGAGTTGCGCGGCATGCAGGACCGTGGCGAGCGGCACTTCCAGTTGCGCGAGTACGACGTCGGCCCCGGCAAACGCTTCGTGAGCGCGGTCGAGATCGGCCGGCGAGAGTTCGTGGTTGGCGCCCGGCACGACGAGAATGGCGTTGTCGCCGCCGCACAGCGTGATCGCAGCCATGCCGGTGGCTTCGCGGCCGGTGGAGACCCAGCGCGTGTCGATGCCTTCGCGCTCGAGCGTCGCCTTCATCAGATCGCCGAACGCATCCGCGCCGACACAGCCGATCATCGTGACCTCGGCGCCGAGACGCGCCGCGGCCACCGCCTGGTTGGCACCCTTGCCACCGGGATAGGTGGCGAAGCGCTGGCCGAACAGCGTTTCCCCGAGCCGCGGAAACACCTCGGTCGCCACCACCATGTCCATATTGATGCTGCCTACTACGACCACGCGTGCCATACCGCTCCTTCGGACATCTCAACCCGCGCCGGAACGCAGGGGTCAATTTTTGCCGTGCTAAAACGTAATCAGCTTTGGAGCGGATTTATACCAGAGCCGTTCGTCCGACGGAAGATGACCCAGGGTTTAACCCGATACGGGAGGGATGGGGCGTTGCCCGAGGCGCTGCGGGATCAGCACCGGCAAGCGCAGCAGGAAGCCGAAGAAAAGCCGCAAATGCATCCACGACAACAGCAGGTTGTCGCGCAGATAGTTGAAATGCGACACGCCGCCCTCGTCGGCGCGGAAATAGCGCACCGGGGCTTCGATCTGGATAGGTCGCACGCCTTCCCAGCACAGGCGCACGGCGGCTTCCGGATCGAAATCGAAGCGTCGCATCCAGACGTGACGGCTCATCACGTCGCGCAAGGGCACGACCGGGTACACGCGAAACCCGTACAGCGAATCGCCGATGCCCGACCACAAGGTTTCGAGGTTGGCGCAGACGTTGGACAGGCGCCGCCCATAGACGCGCGCTTTCGGCGCCTTCGAGTCGAACTTCGGCAGGCCCAGCACCATCGCATCGGGCTGGGCTTGCGAAGCGGCCATGAAACGCGCGATCAGATTGGCCGGATGCTGGCCGTCGGAATCCATCGTCAGGACATGCGTGAAACCGCGCCGCGCCGCTTCCTCCAGACCGGTCAGCACGGCCGCGCCCTTGCCCTGGTTGTGCGGCAGCACGATCACGTGCAAGCCGGCATCCTGCTCGGCCATGGCGAGCAGACGCTCAGTACTGCCATCCGTGCTGCCGTCGACGATCACCCAGACGGGGCTCCAGTGCTCACGCGCGCTACGCACGGTGTCATAGACTTTTTCACCGGGGTTATAGCTCGGGATCAGAACCAGATGAGTCGACGATGGGCGGGTTGTACGCATGGGAACAGCAAATTGCATAGAAGTCTTAACGGGTTCGCCGGTGGCCGGCAGAGGTTCGCGCAGGGCTTTCATCGCGACACCATCTGCGTCTCGGCCGCTTCGCCAGGCGCCTCGCGCAGATTGCGCCGGCGCGCGCGCCAGGCCTGCCAGGTGCGCGGCGCGTTGAGCAGCACCGACACGTAGTACACGCCCTTGAACAGCCCTAGCGAACGCCAGATTGGCGTGTCTTCGAAGATGTCGCCCGCCAGCAGAGACAGCAGCGCCTCTTTCATGCGCAGCACGTTGCGCGGCGCCATGAAGAGCTCGCGCATGGCGGGCGACGTCATGCGGTAGATGAACCACGAGAACGCTTTCGGCCCATGCCGCAGGCGCTTGTCGAAGCGCGCGAGCGCCGCGTCGGCGCGGGCGGGATCGCGCAGGCAGACGTCGATCGCTTCGGCGCCGGCGAAGGCGCTTTGCATCGCCAGCATCACGCCGGATGAGAACACCGGATCGATGAATGCGAAGGCGTCGCCGAGCAGCAGGAAATTGCGTCCGTGCGTAAGCTCGCCGCTGTACGAATAGTTGCCCGTGGCGTGCACGTCGTGCACCCGCTCGGCATGCTTCAGGCGTTCGGCGAGCGGCACGCACAGCGCGATGGTGTCGGCAAAGAAGTCCTCGACCGCGCGGCCTTTCGGACGGCTCTTCAGGTAGTACGGCCACACCACGGCGCCGACGCTGGTCGTGCCGTCGGCGAGCGGAATGAACCAGAACCAGCCGTGCTCGAACCAGTACACGGTGATGTTGCCTTCGTGCTCGCCGGGGTTACGCTGCGCGCCGCGAAAGTGGCCGTACAGCGCGGAGCTGTTGTGCCTGTCGTTGCGGCGCTTGCTCTTGAACTGGTTCGCGAGCAGCGTGTCGCGGCCCGAGGCGTCCACCACGAAGCGCGCCCGCACCTGCTCCTCGCGGCCGTCTTCGTGTTGCGCGCGGATCACCGCGCCGGCGTCGTCCGGCAGAAACGCGACATCGCGCGCGTGACAGCCCTCCACCACCTCGACGCCATGCGCGGCGGCATTGCGCAGCAGCAGATGATCGAGTTCCGAGCGGCGCACCTGGTAGGCGCCGGGCATCGATTTGTCCCATGCTTCGGCGAACAGAAAACGCTCCATCCGGTTGTCGTGCTGCGGCGAAACGAATTCGGCGCCGAGCTTGACCATGCCGATCGCCCTCACCTGCTCGCCCACGCCGAGGCGGTCGAAGAGCCGCAGATTGGCGGGCAACAACGACTCGCCGATATGAAAGCGCGGATGCCGTGCCTTTTCCAGCAGACGCACGCGGTAGCCGCGATCGGCGAGCAAGGTGCCGGCGCTCGAACCCGCGGGGCCGCCGCCGATCACCACGACGTCCCAGAGCGCGGCGTCCGTGTGGTCAGCGTGTTCAATGCGTTCAGGTGGGTCGGATTGAATTGCTTCGGCCATCGTTTTCCTCTGCATTGCTGACGTTACCCGCGGTGCCATGCGGTGCGGTGACCGGTATTCCGGTGGCCGGCCATCCGGCCTTCCTGCGGTCCTGAGTTAAGAGCCACGCGCCCTCGCTGCGCCACCTCAGACGCACAACTTGTGCCTGACCTTTGCGCCTGGCATCGCCTGGTCCGGCCTCGCCTCGCTCGCCTCAGCCGAGACCGCCGTTGATCGACAACACCTGGCCCGTGACATAGGCAGCGGCGTCGGACACGAGGTACGCCACCATCGACGCCACCTCTTCCGGCTGGCCGGCACGCTGCGCGGGCACCAGTTGCCTGATCCGTTCAGGCGGAAAGGCCGCGCCGGCCATCGGCGAGTCGATGATGCCGGGCGCCACCGCATTCACGGTGATGCCACGCGACGCCAGTTCAAGCGAGAGCGATTTGGTCGCGCCGATCAAACCGGCCTTCGCCGCGGCGTAGTTCACCTGGCCACGATTGCCCATCACGCCGGCCACCGACGCCATGTTGACGATACGCCCCCAGCGGGTACGGATCATCGGCATCAAAAGCGGCTGCGTCACGTTGAAAAAACCGTTCAGCGACACGTCGATCACGCTGCGCCATTGCTGCTGCGTCATGCCGGGCATCGGCGCGTCGTCGTGAATCCCTGCGTTGTTGATGAGGATCTGCACCGGCGCGCTTTCCAGCAGCACTTCCAGCGCCTGCTGGGTCGCCTCGGCATCGGTCACGTCGAAGGCAATGGCGTGCGCGGTGCCGCCTGCGGCGACGATCCGCTGTGCCGTGGCCTCGGCCTGCGCGAGGCCGCGATTGGCATGCACCCACACTTCGTGGCCTGCCTTGGCCAACGCTTCGCTGATGGCTTGACCCAACGCGCCGCTGCCCCCTGTCACAAGCGCTCGCATCGATTCTCCATTACTGAATGCTTTCGATTTTCGCCGGGAACGCACAGACCGTGACGCTCCATGAGATGCGCGCCGGCCATCAGCGGACGCGATGCGCCTCCACATAGGCCGCGAGCGCGCCGAGCGTGGCGAAAATCTTCTGATTGTCCGGGTTGTCCGAACGCAGTTCGAAGCCGTACTTCTTCGAAATCAACAGCGCGATTTCAAGGATATCGATCGAGTCGAGCCCTAACCCGTCGCCGTACAACGGCGTATCGGCCGTGACGGTATCGAGTTGCACGTCTTCGAGATTCAATTCGCCGACGATCAGCGCGGCGAGCTCTTCTTCCAGTTTATTCATTGTCTTATGTGCCGGGATCCATGCCAATGGAAGGGGTGAGAGCGGCCAGTACCCGAGCCTTGCGCGAGCCCTGGCTGCGCGGCCTCCACCCCTGTCGGACCGGCAATCTGCCCGCTTTTCAAGATTGTAAGTCTGGGGCGATTCTAGACGAAGCCGTTGCGCCTCGTATACCCAGAAAGGGTTACACGACGTTTTGCCCCGCACGCGCGCCGCGTAAGGGTGCGAAAGGCGAAACCCGCCCTGCGCCTGAGTGGGGACGGTACGCTAGAATTGCGCCCGCCGCGCTCGCGACGCGCGGCCACACAAACAGTTACAAAACCGGTTGCGAACCCGGCGCGCCAGGGCGAGTCTGTTATCAGGTTCCGATCGGGAACAGAAAATGCGTGATACAGATATCGTCGGAGAACGGCGCGCTATTCATGTGATGAAAGAACCGGCGCTTCGGCTACGAACCGGCTTGGAAAAATTCCCCTATATGCAGCGTATCGACCTTATTCCTGATGTGTTCTGCGAGGCCTTCCACAGGGCGGCGTCCGGTGGAAAGCGGCCTGCGTTGTCCCCTGCATGGTCCCGTTACGCCGGAGGCGCGTCATGGCGCAGCTAAACCGTATCGTGCGTGGCGCGGCCACGGTCGGCGTGATCGCCGCCTGCGAGCTCGGCACGCACTACGCGGCCAGCACGCCGGGCGCCGAGGGTTTCGGCCTCGCCGTGGTGGTGGCTCCGCTGCTCCTGATCGCGCTCGCCGCGGCGGCCCGCACGCCGCAACGCGTCTGGCTGTTGCCGCTATGGGCGTGCGGCTGCGTCGCGCTATGGTTGGGACGCGCACCGCTCGTGCGTCACTTCGAATGGGGCGCGTATCTCGAACATCTGAGCATCAACCTCGTCATGGCGTTCGTGTTCGGCCGCACCTTGGCAGCCGGCCGCCAGCCGTTGTGCAGCCAGTTCGCCGCCGTGGTGCATGGCACGCTGACGCCGGCGGTCGCGCACTACACGCGCCAGATCACGGTCGCGTGGGCGGCGTTCTTTCTCGCCATCGCGGGCCTGTCGACGCTGCTGTTCGTCACGGCGCCACTGGTTGTATGGTCAACCTTCGCCAATTACATGACGCTGCCGCTGGTCGCGGTCATGTTCGTCGGGGAACATGCCTGGCGGCGCGTGGCGCTGCCCAATGTGCAGCGCTCCAGCATGATCGCCGCCGCCCGCGCTTACCGTCATACGATGCACGGCCGCGCCGAACGCGCACAATGAATTCAGGTTTAATCTCCGCACGGCGTCGAGCGACACCCGTGCGGACTCACAGCCACTGCTTCGACTGACGCTATGCCGAGCCTTCCTCTGCTGTTCCACTCGTCGTCCGCCCAGACGATTGCCTGGCGCGACGGCTCGCCGGTTTCCGTGCGCGCGTTTCTCGCCGACGTGACACGCGTCGCGAAGGCGCTGCCCGAGGGCGGCCATGTGTTCAACATGTGCACCGACCGCTATCGTTTCGCGGTCGGCCTGTGCGCGACGCTGGTGGCCGGCAAGATCAGCCTGCTGCCTTCCGCGCATACGCCGGAAGCGGTGCGGCAACTGGCGTCGTTCGCACCGGATACGTTCTGTCTGCACGATAGCGCCCACTGCAGCGTCGAGCTGCCGCGTTTCTGTTTTCCTTCGGAGTCCGGTGAAGTTGATGCGCCCGCTCGCGTTCAAGCCGGCGCCGACGCCCATGCAGACGCCCATGCCGATATCGCCGTGCCGCGGATCGACGCCGGGCAGGTCATGGCCTATCTGTTCACTTCCGGTTCGACCGGCGTGCCGGTGCCGCACGGCAAGAAGTGGGGCGATCTGGTCAAGTGCCTGCGCACCTCGGCGGCCCGCCTTGGGCTGAACGGGTTGGGCGCCTGCACGCTGGTCGGCACCGTACCGCCGCAGCATATGTACGGCTTCGAGAACACGGTGTTGCTGGCGCTGATCGGCGGCTTCGCCTTCAGTAACGGGCAACCGTTTTACCCCGGCGATATCGCCGCGGAACTCGCCGCCGTTCCGCAACCGCGCGTGCTGGTGACCTCGCCGGTTCATCTGCGCGCGTTGATGATGTCGGGCCAGGCGTTGCCGCCGGTTTCGTTGATGGTGTCGGCGACCGCGCCGCTGGCGGCGGACCTGGCGCGCACCGCCGAGGCTCGCCTCGATGCGCCGCTGCTCGAGATTTACGGCAGTACTGAAAGCGGCCAGATCGCCACGCGCCGCACCGCGCAGCGAGCGGACTGGCAGCTCTATCCGGACATCCGACTGGAGACCCGGCGTCAGGCGAACGCCGGGCACGCTGCGGATGCACCGAGCGACAAAACCGATGAGCCGGACGATGCCACCGTCTGGGTCTCCGGCGGCCATATCGAAGTGCCGGTGCCGATGGGCGACGCGCTCGAACTGCTCGACGCCGGCCATTTTCTGCTGCATGGGCGCAAGGGCGATCTCATCAATATCGCCGGCAAGCGGACCTCGCTCGGCTACCTGAATCATCAGTTGAACGAGATATCCGGTGTCGTCGATGGCGTGTTCTTCATGCCGGACGAGCCCGCCAGCGCCGACGCTACCACGCGACGCGGCGAGCATGTCACGCGTCTGCTGGCGTTCGTGGTGGCGCCGGACCTTGCGGCCGCCGATCTGCAGCGCGCGCTGCGCGAACGCATCGACGCGGCGTTCATGCCGCGCCCGTTGTTCTTCGTCGACGCGCTGCCGCGCAACGCCACCGGCAAGCTGCCGCGCGACGTCCTCACGGCGCTGGTCGAGCAACACACGCGCGCGGCGTTGACCGCCGCCACGCGCTCGGACGCCAATGCGCCGGCCAGCCCGATCGCGGCGCGCGCGGCATGCTCGACCATAGAGCGGACGGTCGCCCCTTCGACCACCCGGCCGGCCACGCGTCCCCTCACCTTCACGATCCCCGCCGACCACGCCGCCCTCCCCGGACACTTCCCCGGCCAGCCGATCGTGCCGGGCGTGGTGCTGCTCGACCATGCCATCAGCGCGATCGGCGCCGCGCTGAACCGTTCGCTCGACGCCTGCCGCCTCAGTTCCGCCAAGTTCCCGAGTCCGGCTGAAGCGGGCGCGCCGCTCGATCTCATGTTCGAAACCACCGCCAGCGGCGCGATCCGCTTCACCGTCAGCGCAGGACAACGCGCGGTTGCCAGCGGCGTGCTGGCCGCACCCGAGCCGGTCGCGGAGGCCGTGTCATGAAGCGGCCCGCCTGGACCCAGCGCGAGGAGCGCAGCAACCTGCCGATGATGCGCTTCATGACGTGGCTGTCGCTGCGCCTCGGCCGGCGCCTGAGCCGTATCGTGATTGCGCCGGCCAGTATCTATTTCGTGCTGTTTTCGCCGGCCGCCTGCAAGACCTCGCGCGCCTACCTCACGCGTGCGCTAGGCCGGCCGGCGACCTGGCGCGATGTCTGGCGGCATATCGTGGCGTTCGGCGCGACCATCCACGACCGCATCTATCTGCTCAACGAACGCTTCGATCTGTTCGATCTGCGTCTGTCCGGCGAACAACTGATCAGCGCCACGCTTGCCGAAGGACACGGCGCGTTTCTGATCGGCGCACATCTGGGCAGCTTCGAAGTGGTGCGCGCGGTCGGCCGCACCCAGCCGAATCTGCGCGTGGCCGTCACCATGTACGAGGACAACGCCCGCCGTATCAATGCGATTCTCGCTTCCATCAATCCGGCCGCGAAGCAGGACGTGATCGGGCTGGGCCAGGTCGATTCCATGCTGAAGGTGCGCGAGTATCTCGACAGCGGCAGCATGATCGGCATTCTCGCCGACCGCACCTTGCTGGGCGATGCGCGCGACTCGGTGCGCTGGGTCGATTTTCTCGGCAAGCCGGCCGCGTTTCCGCTCGGGCCGCTGCATATGGCGGCCATGCTTAGGCGTCCGGTGATCTTCATGACCGGCTTGTATCGCGGCGGCAACCGCTACGATATCCACTTCGAAACACTGGCGGATTTCTCGCAGGTCGAACGCAGCGAACGCGGCGCCGCAGTCGAGGCCGCCCTCGTGCGTTACGTCGCCTTGCTGGAGCAGCACTGCCGCGCGGCGCCCTATAACTGGTTCAACTATTTCGACTTCTGGCAAACCGAATCCGCCGCTGAAACAGCCGCTACGGCTGCCGGGGCCGCCGCTCGAAACGGCGCTAAAGCGGTGACCGCCAGCGCGGATCTGACCACTCCCAGCAGGAACACCTGACGCATGATTGCCGCACGCCCACCGTCCCGTGAACCACTACCGTTGCGTCGCAAGGCTCGCGTGCTCGCCGCGCTCGTGACCGTCGTCGCAGCGGCCTTCGTCACGGACGTCACGGACATCGCAAACGCAGCGGACACCGCGCAAGCGGCCACTCCCGGCGCTTCCGGCTGGAATCTCGACCGCCTGATGTCCACGCTCGGCCAGAAGAAATCCGGACATGCGAGCTTCGTGGAAACCAAGTACCTGTCGATCGCCACCGAGCCTGTCACTTCCTCGGGCGAACTGGTGTTCACCGCGCCCGACCATCTGGAAAAGCGCACCGACAATCCGAAGCCGGAAGACCTCGTGGTCGACGGCGACAAGCTGACCATCGCCCGTAACGGTCACAAGTACACGCTCGCGCTGACGCAGTATCCGGAGTTGTCGGCCTTTATCGAGAGCCTTCGCGCGACGCTGACGGGCAACCGCTTCGCGCTCGAGCAGGTGTACAAGGTGGCGGTCGCGGGCAGCGGCGACGACTGGACCTTGACGCTCACGCCGCTCGATGCGCGC
Organism: Paraburkholderia phenazinium; assembly: GCF_900142845.1. Classification (NCBI taxonomy): domain Bacteria; kingdom Pseudomonadati; phylum Pseudomonadota; class Betaproteobacteria; order Burkholderiales; family Burkholderiaceae; genus Paraburkholderia; species Paraburkholderia phenazinium. The sequence continues at coordinate 871,867 of NZ_FSRU01000002.1, read as the reverse complement.
ATGCTGAAGACGGTCAGCACCATCACGCTGACCGGCACGCGCGACCTGCTGCATACGGTCGCGATCCAGCAGGCCGACGGCGATCATTCGCTGATGCGCCTGCAAAACGACGCGGCCCAGTGATGCGCGAGCCGCCTTCCGCCGGCACGCCACCGCGCGGCATCGGCCGGCCGCTGAGGCAGCGCGCCGTGCTGCTGTGGCTCATGTTCCTGCTGGCGTGCGCCGTCATCATTAGCCGTACTACCTTTACCGCCGACCTGTCCGCGTTCCTGCCGCGCTCGCCGAGCGCCGGGCAGCGCGTGCTGGTCGACCAGTTGCGCGACGGCCTGGTGTCGCGGCTGATTCTGGTTGGCATCGAAGGCGGCGACCCCGCTGCACGGGCGACGCTCTCGCGCAATGTGGCGGCCGCCCTGCGCGGCGATGCGCAGTTCGCCTCGGTCAACAACGGCGAGCCGGTCAGCGAGGCGCGCGATCAGCAGTTCATCTTCGCGCATCGCTATGTGCTGAGTCCGGCGGTGACGCCGCAGCGCTTTTCGGTCGACGGGCTGCATCAGGCGCTCGGCGACAGTCTCGATCTGCTGGGCTCGTCGGCGGGCATGTTCACCAAGGACCTGCTGCCGCACGATCCGACCGGCGAAGTCGCCGCGCTCGTCAACCGGCTCGACAGCGGCGCGCAGCCGTCTTCGCAGGACGGCGTGTGGGCCTCGCGCGACGGCAAGCGGGCGGTGCTGGTCGTGCAGACCGCGGGCGCGGGCTCCGACACCGATGCCCAGGCCCGTGCCATCGCCACCGTGCAGCATGCTTTCGATGCCGCCACGCACGCCCTGCCGAACCCCGCGTCCTACCATCTGCTGATGACCGGACCGGGCGTGTTTTCCGTCGAAACGCGCGACAACATCAAGCACGACGTCGCGCGGCTTTCCGCCGTCAGCCTCGCGCTGATCGTCGCGCTGCTGCTGGTGGTGTACCGCTCGCCTCTCACGCTCGTGCTCGGTTTGCTGCCGGTGCTGTCGGGCGTCGCAGCGGGGTTGGCCGCCGTCAGCCTCGCGTTCGGCACGGTGCATGGCATCACGCTCGGTTTCGGCACGACGCTGATCGGCGAAGCGGTGGATTATTCGATCTATCTGTTCGTGCAGTCCTCGCGTGTGCAGACCCAAGGCACGACACTGGCCGCCGGTTCGTCGGCCACGCGCGGCGACCCTGCGCTGCGCGAATGGATTGGCCAGTACTGGCCGACCATCCGCCTCGGCGTGCTGACTTCGATCTGCGGTTTCGCCTCGATGCTGTTCTCCGGCTTTCCCGGTCTCGTGCAACTCGGGCTGTATTCGATCGCCGGTTTGACGACGGCCGCGCTCGTCACGCGCTTCGTGCTGCCGCATCTGCGCGGCGCCCGTTTTGCGATTCGCGACGTCGCCCCGCTCGGCGCGGCACTCGCGAGGATCACCGCCGCTGCGCCGCGCTTGCGCTGGCCGCTGGTGGCGTTGCTGGTGGCGTCGGTTGCCACGCTCGTGTTTCATCGCGGCCAGGTCTGGAGCCACGAACTCTCCGCCCTCAGTCCGGTGTCGCGCCAAAGCCTGGCGCTCGACGAAAGCCTGCGCGCCGATGTCGGCGCACCCGATGTGCGCTATCTGGTCGTGATCTCGGGCGCAAGCCAGGAAGCGGTGCTGGAAGGCGCAGAAAAGGTCTCGGCGCAATTGCAGCCGCTGGTGGACAAAGGCGTGCTGGCCGGGTTCGAAAGCCCTGCGCTTTACCTGCCGAGCGTGGCCGCGCAGCGTGCCCGCCTTGCCAGCCTGCCGTCCGCCGAGGTGCTCGCCACGCGCATGCGCGAGGCGGTCGCGAACCAGTCGATTGGCGTCAAGCCGGACGCCTTCGCCCCGTTCATCGCCGACGTTCAGGCGGCCCGCCAGCAACCGCTCTTGCAACGTGCGGATCTGCGCGGCACGTCCATGGCGCTTGCGGTCGACGCCTTGCTGACCGAACGCGCCGGCCGCTGGAGCGCGATGCTGTCGCTGCGTGCGCCGGATAGCGCGCATGACGCGGCCCATGCCAGTACGGCGAACGAACCCAGTCTCGACGCCGACACGATCCGCGCGGCCGTAGCCGGCGCACAAGTGCCGGACGCGCTCTTCGTCGACATGAAGGCCGAAGCCGATCGTCTCTACATCAACTACGTGCGCGAGGACATCCACCTGTCGCTGGCCGGGCTCGGCGCGATCGTCGTACTGCTGCTGATCGCCTTGCGTTCGCCGCAGGCCGTGGTGCGCACGCTCGCCCCACTGATCGCCGCGGTGCTGGTGGTATGTGCGGGGCTCGCGCTGGCAGGCGAACAACTGACGATTCTTCACCTGATCGGCATGCTGCTGATCGTCGCGGTAGGGTCGAACTACGCGCTGTTTTTCAACCAGCCGAACCATGGGTCGAGCGGTGTACCCAGCATCGCGCCGCAGACGCTCGTCTCGCTGCTGATCGCCAACCTGGCGACGGTGGCCGGCTTCGGGCTGCTGGCGTTGGCACGTGTGCCGCTGCTCAAGGCGTTCGGTCTGACGGTGGGTCCGGGTGCGATTCTCGCCTTGCTGTTTTCGGCGATTCTCGCGCCGGCCATCACGCGTGCGACACGCGTGACACCGCCGGTGGCGACTGAGCAACGCAGCGGAGAGCGCGTATGAACTCGACGCCTCCTCACCTGCTTTCCGCTTCGCGCGCCACGCCGGCAGCACCCGGCACGGCACGGCGCTGGAAGCCGTCGCCGTTTATCAAGGGCTCGGCCGTGCTGCATGCCGGCGCCGCCGCCGCGGTCGTGCTGCAGCCCGCGCTATGGCCGTGGGCGGTGGGCAGCGTGGTCGCCTCGCATCTGGCGTTGACAGCGGCCGGACTGTGGCCGCGCAGCGCCTTGCTCGGCCTGAACTGGACGACGCTGCCGGAAAGCGCAGGCAGGCAGATCGCGCTCACCATCGACGACGGCCCGGACCCTGAAGTCACGCCGCGCGTGCTGGACCTGCTCGATCGCTACGATGCCCGCGCGACCTTCTTCTGCATCGGCGAGGCGGCTCGCCGCCATCCGCATTGCGTCGAAGCCATCGTCGCTCGCGGCCATGCGGTGGAGAACCACAGTCAGCGGCATCGTCATAACTTTTCCTTGCTGGGTCCGGCCGCATTGGCGCGCGAGATCGCCGCGGCGCAACAGACGCTCACTGAGATCGGCGGCGTGCGGCCGCTGTTCTTTCGCGCCCCGGCCGGCCTGCGCAATCCGTTTCTCGAACCGGTGCTGTGCCGGCTCGGGCTGCATCTGGCGAGCTGGACCCGGCGCGGCTTCGACACCCGCACCCGCGATGCCGCCGTGGTGACGCAGCGCCTGCTGCGCGGCCTCGCGCCGCGCGACATCCTGCTCGTGCACGACGGCCATCCGGCCCGCGACGCGCGCCATCGGCCGGTGGTGCTCGACGTGCTGCCGGCCGTACTCGACGCGGCCGCTGCCGCCCAGTTGCGCTGCACCACGTTGCGCGCGGCGATTGCGCCGGAGCTCGAAAGCGAGGTTCGCGGATGACGGTGCGCGCACGCCTTTTGCTACCATGGATAGATAGACTGTGGCGCTATCGCATCGAGCGCGTCAGCCCGCGCTGCGCTAGTCCACTGAACCGTAACAGGACTGAATCGTTGTGAAACCTCTTGTGCTCACGCACTTTACCGCCACGAGCTGTATCGGCCGCGGGCTCGACGCCACGCTCGAGGCGTTGCGCGCACAACGCAGCGGCCTCGCGCCGTGCGGCTTCGAACGCGCGACGCTCGACACGTGGATCGGCGAAGTGGATGGCGTCGATGCCGAGCCGGTGCGCGCCGATCTGCACGACTTCGACTGCCGCAACAACCGGCTCGCGCAACTGGGCCTCGCGCAGGATGGCTTTGCCGAGGCGGTTGCCGCGGCGGCGCGGCGTCATGGTGCGCAACGCGTCGGCGTATTCATCGGCACCAGCACTGCGGGCATTCTCGAAACCGAAAATGCCTACCGCCGACGCGATCCGCAAAGCGGCGCCCTGCCCGCCGGTTTCCACTACGCCGGGACACATAACCCCTATTCGTCGGCGGCGTTCGTGCGCGCCTTCTTCGGGCTGCAAGGACCGGCGTTCGTGATCTCCTCGGCCTGTTCTTCGGGCGCCAAGGTGTTCGCCTCGGCGCGCCGCATGCTGGCCGCTGGATTGATCGATGCCGCCGTGGTGGGCGGCGTCGATTCGCTTTGCCTCACCACGCTGTACGGCTTCAACTCGCTCGAGCTGCTGTCTCCCGCGCCCTGCAAACCGTTCGATACCCACCGCAGCGGTATTTCCATCGGCGAGGCTGCGGCGTTCGCGCTGCTCGAACGTGCGCCGGAGGCGAACGAGGCACCGTCGCCCGATGGGGCGATCCTGCTCGTCGGCATCGGCGAATCGAGCGACGCCTACCATATGTCGTCGCCGCATCCGGAAGGACTCGGTGCGCGCCTCGCGATGGAGCAGGCGCTCGCGAGCAGCGGCATCGGCGCAGACGGAATCGACTACATCAACCTGCACGGCACGGCCACGCCGAGCAACGACGCTGCGGAAAGCTGCGCGGTCCAGGCCTTGTTCGACGCCACGCCGTGCAGTTCGACCAAGGGCGCAACCGGTCATACGCTTGGAGCCGCCGGGGCGCTCGAAGCCGTGATCGCCGCGCTCAGCTTGCGCGAGCAATGGCTGCCCGCCGGCATCAACACCACCGAAGCCGATCCGGCGCTCGGACTGAATTATCAGTTGACGGGTGGCCCCGCCAGGCTACGCACCGTCCTCAGCAATTCGTTCGGTTTTGGCGGCACGAATTGCAGCCTGCTGTTCGCGCGTGCCGACCGCGCACTTCACGGAGGCGCGTCCCTATGATCGCCCTGCGTGCCTTTATCGAAAGCGTCGGCTTGCTCGGGCCTGGCCTGAACAACTGGGCCGAGGCGCAAGACCTGCTCGCCGGACGTGCGCCCTATGTGACCGCGCGCGCCGTCGTTCCCGCACCGGCCAGTCTGCCCGCCGCCGAGCGGCGCCGTACCGGCACGGGCGTCAAGCTCGCGCTCGCGGTCGGTCATGAGGCGGTGGCGGCGAGCGGCCGCGATGCCGCGTCGCTCGCCACGGTGTTCGCCGCCTCGGGCGGCGACGGTCAGAACTGCCACGTCATCTGCGAGACGCTCGCGGGCGAAGACCGTGCGCTTTCGCCGACGCGATTTCACAACTCGGTTCATAACGCGCCGGCCGGCTACTGGAGCATCGCCACGCGGGCGATGGCGCCGTCCAACGTATTGAGCGCGTATGACGGCAGCTTTGCCGCGGGTCTGCTGGAAGCGCTCTGCCAGGTGGCGGTCGACGGCGTGCCCACCCTGCTGATCGCCTTCGATACCGACTACCCCGCGCCGATGCGCGAAGTGCGGCCGATCCCCGATGCCTTCGGCGTGGCGCTGGTGCTCGCGCCGACGCAAAGCGCGCACACGCTCGCGCGCATCGACGCCCGGCTCACCGACACGCCCGCGACCGTGCTCGCCGCGTCGGAGTTCGAAGCATTGCGGCTCGGCAATCCGGCTGCCCGCGCGCTGCCGTTGCTCGACGCGCTGGCGGCACACCACACGTCGAACGTGGTGCTCGACTATCTGCAGGACGTTCAGTTGCAACTCGACATTACGATGTCCGATGCAATATCGAACCACTCGGGCGAGTCCGCATCATGACGTCCAGCTTTCCGCTCTCGCCGCCGCTCGACCATGCGTGGATCGCCGCGCATATTCCGCATAGCGGCTCGATGTGCCTGCTCGACCAGGTGGTCGAATGGGATGCCGAGCATATCCGCTGCACGGCCACCAGTCATCGGGATCCGCACAATCCGCTGCGTGCGCAGGGACGTCTCGCGGCAGTGTGCGGCATCGAGTACGCCGCGCAGGCGATGGCCGTACATGGCGCGTTGCTCGGGGCTTCCCAGGACCGGCCGCGTGCAGGTTTTCTCGCCAGCGTGCGCGATGTCGAGGCGCAAGTCGCACGGCTCGACACGCTGGGCGGCCCGTTAAACGTCGAAGCCGAGCGTCTGAGCGGCAACGACAACAACATCCTCTACCGCTTTGCCTTGCGGTGTGACGAGCGTCTGCTGCTGACCGGCCGCGCCACCGTCATGCTCGATGCGAGCGGCGCTACCCTAACGGCCGCGCGTGCCTTGAGCCCCGGCCCTCACTTTGGATCTGTGTCATGAAGAAGTTCAGGCTGTCGCTCGTCACGCTGACGCTCGCCGCGCTTACGCCGCTGGCCCATGCGGACTTCGCCGAGGGGGCTCATCAGTTCAAAACCGATGTAAAGACCGCCGGCAAGGAAACGGGACACGCGATCGGCAATGCCGGCCATGCGGTTGCGCACGGCGCGAAGACGGCTGGTCATGCGGTGGCGCATGGCGCCAGGAGCGCGGGCCATGCGATTGCGAACGGCACGCGCAATGGCTACCACGCCACCAAGCGCTGGGTGAAGGAAAAGACGTAAGCGCCCCGTGCGCCTCAGCGCATATTCCCCGTATGTCCCAGCGAATAGCGCCCCGGTTGCGGCCACACCGTCAACCCGTGCGGCTCCATGCCGACAGGAATCGAATGCACGGCGCCTGTGGTGGTATCGATGGCGTACACCACGTCGTCGAAGCGGCCCGATAGCCACAGCACCTTGCCGTCCGCGCTGACGTTGCCCATGTCGGGACTGCCGCCGCCTGGAATCGGCCAGGTGACCAGCACCTTGCGCGTCGCGAAGTCGAGCACCGAGATGCTGCCCTTGCCATGCTTCGGCCCATGCACGCGATTCGAGCCGCGGTTCGAGATGTACAGCTTCGTGCCGTCGCGGCTCGGATACAGCCCATGCGTGCCGACGCCGGTCGGAATAAAGCCGATCTTCGTGAAGCTGTCGCCGTCCACCACGAACACGCCGTCGGCCATCATGTCGGCCACATAGAACACCTTGCCGTCTGGTGAAATGCGGATGTCCTGCGGCATGCCCTTCGCTTCGAGCTGCAGATAGCCCACCACCTTGCGGTTCACCAGATCGATCTTCGCCAGCTTGCCGCCGAACTCGCAGGTGAAGAGCGCGTATTTGCCGTCGATCGAAAAGTCCGCGTGGTTGATGCCCTTGCATTCCGGCACGTCGAGGTTCGACTTGAGCGCCATCGTATGGGCGTCGCGAAAATCGAGCCGCGCGCGGGCCTCGGCGACCACGATCGCTTCCTTGCCGTCGGGCGTGAAATACATGTTGTACGGGTCGTCGACCATCACCGCCTTGCCCGGCTTGCCGGTCTTCGGATCGATCGGCGTCAGGCTGCCGTCGGGCCGGCCCTCGGCGTTATTGGCCACCCACAGCGTCTGCAGATCCCAGGACGGCACGACGTGCTGCGGGCTCAATCCCACCGGAAAGCGGTCGATCACCTTGAGCGTGGTTGGGTCGATCACGTAGACGTCGTTCGAGCGCAGGTTCGGCACATAGACCCGTTGCAAGGCGCCCGCCACCGCCGGGCTCATATGGTTGACGCCTGCTTCGCCGTACAGGTTGCTCGCGTTGACCACAGGCGGCATGCCTGGGACGGTCGTCACGGACGAGGCCGCGAGGGCCGGGTCCGTGATGATCGATAGACCCGCCAGAATCACGCCAACAGACGATGCGAGCCGCAGCCAGCGAGCGGAACGGTAAGCCATAGCGAAGACCTCCATGAGTGGATGACGCAGACGCAAACGGCGTGAGGCAAACGGCTTGGGGACGAGCGGCTGGCGGCGAGCGAGGCCATGCCGCATCGGCTCAGCGTCCTGCCGTGTCTTTCCTGATGGCGTCGACGGTTCTCGACACGATCGCATCGATTCCTAGCTGGCCGAGTTCCGCCGTCGCCCGACGCGGATCGCCGCCGTACACACCGTCTGCCGGCCCAAGCTTAGGACCACTGCGCAAGCGCTCGACGCGCACCATTTGCGGCGCGACCGCGAGCAGCAGCGCGGTATCCGCGAGTCCGGCGTGGGTGCCGATTTCGTCATCGTGAAAGCCATGCTGGCGCAGGATTTCCGAGTACCCGTCCGAACTGGTGCCGTAGTACTCCGGCGGCACGAAGGCCCGCGCCGGCGTGCCGGCCCATGACTTGTTCAACTGGGCGACGACACGCTTGACGTCGTTCTGATAGCCGCCATGGTCGCCGAGAAACACGATGTTCCTGAAGCCGTGCACCGCGAAGCTATTGGCCGCCGAGGCCAGCAGCTTTTCGAACACATCGTCGGGGATCGTGATGGTGCCGGGAAACTTCATGTGCGACGTCGGCGGCGCGTAGCCGCCCTCGGGCACGTAGGCGATGATCGGCGCCACAAGCGCATTGCCGAGCTGCTGGGCGATGCGCTGCGACAGCACGGCGACGCGCGCGTTGTGCTTGCCGAGCGCCACGTCGGGACCGCTCTGTTCGGTGCCGCCGATGGGAATGATGATGGTGGTCTTGCCCGCCGCCACTTCGTCGCGCACTTCCGTCCAGGTCAGGTTTTCGAGGAATACGGTTTTCGGCGTTTGCGCGAAAGCGCTTTGTGTGGCGATCAGCAAGACGATCGACGCAACGACCGACGTAAATGAGCGCCGCGATGAAAAACGCATGACAGGTCCCATCCCGGAAGATTGACGACGCTGTGAGTATATCCGCCGCGTCCGCGCATGGAGATGCAATTGCTGGGTCGCCGAGGCACGGCAATGAGGCGCCTCGCCACGGGTTTTCCCTGGGCAATTTGCGGCCTCAAATCTTTCTTTTAGCTTTCTTTATTCTTTCGATTGCTGTTAAATGGCGTTCATCTTTAACGTCTGGAGACCTGTTTATGTCGCACTTCATGCAAAGCGCGTTGACCCTCGGGGGGTGCATCGGCGCATTCACGTTGATCGTCGCCATGATCGAGATGTTGTCGTGACGAGCTAGCGCGGGCGCCTGAGCGCGAGCATCGTTCCCGGCAGATGAACATACTGCGTCACGACCATCGCGCTCGTTAAGCCGCGCTCGCCACCTTCAGCGCGTTGCATCGCGCCACGCGCTGAAGGCCATCGCAAGGATCAAAACAAAACTTAAGGCTCAAGGCTCAAGGCTCAAAGCACCGCCTTATACCGGCGACGGATTGCGTTCCGCAAACCCTTCCTGATGCCAATACGGATACGCGGGCCGCACTGCGCTCGCGGCATTGAGCTTCGCCATCTGCTCGGGCGTGAGATTCCAGCCCACCGCGCCGAGATTCTGCCGCAACTGTTCTTCATTGCGCGCGCCGATCAGCACGGTGGACACCGTAGGACGTTGCAGCAACCAGTTCAGCGCGATCTGCGGCACGGTCTTGCCGGTTTCGGCGGCGACTTCGTCGATCGCGTCGAGCACGCGGAACAGATACTCGTCCGGCACCGGCGGCCCCATGTCGGCGGTCTTGTGCAAGCGGCTCTTCTCCGGTAACGGTTGACCGCGTTTGAGCTTGCCGGTCAGACGCCCCCAGCCGAGCGGACTCCACACCACCGCCCCCACGCCCTGATCGAGACCGAGCGGCATCAACTCCCATTCGTAGTCGCGGCCCACCAGCGAGTAATACGCCTGGTTGGCAACATAGCGCGGATAGCCGTAGCGGTCCGCCACATCCTGCGACTTCTGCAGATGCCAGCCGGAAAAATTCGACACGCCGGTATAGCGGATCTTGCCGGCGCGCACGAGGTCGTCGAGCGTCGACAGCACTTCGGCCACGGGCGTTCTGGCATCGAAACCGTGCAACTGGAACAGGTCGATATAGTCGGTTTGCAGCCGCTTCAATGCGGCATCGACCGCCTGAATCAGGTGAAAGCGCGACGAGCCCACATTATTCGGCTCGTCGTTGAAACGGAAGGTGGCCTTGGTCGAGAGGATGACCTTGTCGCGCTTGCCCTTGATGGCCTCGCCGAGTACGGCTTCCGAGGAACCGCTCGAGTAGATGTCGGCGCTGTCGAACATCGAGACGCCCGCATCGAGGCAGATATCGATCAGGCGGCGCGCTTCGGCCACATCGGTGGCGCCCCACGCCTCGAAGAATTCGCCCTTGCCGCCGAAGGTCCCCGTGCCGAAACTGAGTACCGGGACCTTGAAACCGGACGCGCCCAAATATCTGTATTCCATTGAACATCCTCCATAAGGTTGCCACTGCGCAACGGGGCTTCAGTCTACGCGCGTCTTCGGGATCCTGTCGGCAGACGGGCAAGCCTCGGCCGCGCTGTAAAAAATGCCAGGCGGCGGCCAACTTTACCTGCCGGCTGCGTCATGCGGGGTGATGGCTTCGGCATCAGCCGCGGGGCGCCGGCCAGCGTTACTCGCAGCTCACCAGCGCATGCAGTTCGTCGATATTGAACGGCTTGGCGAGAATCGCCACGCCGATATGTCTGGCGCGTTCCAGTTCGTCGGCATAGCCGGTCATGAGGACGATCTTCTGCTTCGGCCAGGAGAGGCGCACCCGTTCGGCCAGATCGACACCGCTCAGCTTGCCGGGCATCTGCACGTCGGACAGCACCAGTTCGAAGGTCTCGCCGGCGCTCAACACATCGAGCGCGCGGTCGGCGGTGGCCTCGTGATGCACCTCGCAGCCGAAAGTCTCCAGCACCGCCGCGATGCCGGCGGCGACGTCCTCGTTGTCTTCCACCAGCAGCACCATGCCCTGCGAGGCCGAGCGCGCGTCGAGCGCCGCTTCGTCGACCACGCCCGCCACCGCCCTCGCCTCGCGGTAGCGCGGCAAATACAGGCGCACGGTCGTGCCGCTGCCCGGCACGCTGTCGATCTTCGCGGTGCCGCCCGACTGCTCGCACAGGGCAAGCACCTGGGCGAGCCCGAGGCCGGTGCCCGAGCCCTGCAGCTTGGTCGTGAAAAGCGGCTCGAAGGCGCGGCGCGCCACCGCTTCGGACATGCCCTCGCCGTCATCGGAACAGGAGATCAGCACGTATTCGCCGTCCGGCAATAGCGTGTCGCTCGATACCAGCCGGGTGTTCTGGCAACGAATCACGAAGCGGCCGCCGCGCGGCATGGCATCGCGCGCGTTGACCGCGAGGTTCATGAGAGCGAATTCGAGTTCCGTGGGATCGGCCAGCACGCGCCAGCTATCCACCACGACGCTGACGCTGACCTGCACCTTGTCGCCCACCGCCGCGTCGATCAAGGTGCCCGCACCGGGCAGCCACTTCGCCAGATCGATCGGCTCCTGCTTGAGCGGCTGTTTCCTCGCCACGCTCAACAGGCGCCGCGTCAACGCTTCCGCGGTGGCGGTGGCGCGCTCCACCGCCATGACCTCGGGCTCGACGTGATTGAAGTGCTTGTGACGGGCCAGTTGCATGTTGGCCGAGACGACCATCAGCAGATTGTTGAAGTCGTGCGCGATATTGGCGACCAGATTGCCGAGCGCGCCCATGCGCTGCAACTGACGGGTCGACGCCTCCGCGGACAGACGCATCGCCACTTCGCCCTGCCAGCGCTCCCAGGCGAGACGCTCGGTCTCGAGCTGGCGCAGCGAGAAGAACACCAGCAGCCAGACGGCGATGCACGGCAGCACCGTGATCGCGGCAATCAGCACGAAGTGGCGCCACCACTGCTGGAAAATCGCGTTGGTGGCGTACGCGCTCATCACATAGAGCGGATAGTCGCCGATCCGCCTGAAGGCCAGCAGCCGCTCCACGCCGTCGACGCTCGAGGTCATGCGGACATGGCCGAACAGTTCCTTGTCGCGCAGTGCGTTTGTGAACGGCGTATGCGCGAGCGGTTCCGTACCCGGCGGCCAGCCTGGATAGCGCACCAGCAACTGGCCGTCCTGGCGGTACAGGCCGAGCGCGAGCGACGGGTCGCCGCCCGTCAGGTCAGCGTAAAAGCGCGAGAAATAATCGCTGCGCAAGGCAATCGAGACCACACCGAGAAAGCGGCCATCCGCCGCCGAGCGGCCGAGCGTCGTGTTGAAGACATCGGTCTGCGAGACCGGCCCGTACATCGGCAGGGAAAAGTAAGCTTCGGGACGGATGGCTTTGGCTCTGACGAAATCGTCGCGCGTGGCGTTCGAGATGGCCGGCACCGGATAGGCCCGGCTGTTGACCAGCAGCTTGCCGTCCGCGCCGAACACCGCGATGGCGGCGACCTGCGGAAAGTCGCCGCCGATCACCCGCAGCCGCTGATGCAGCTCGGCCTCATGGGCGCGGATGGCGGCGTCGTCATCGCCGCCGAGCAGTTCGAGGATGCGGGCGCTGATCTGCTGGTTGAGGTCCAGCACCTTGACGGCCTGTTCGTCGGTCACGCGGGCGAGGCGGTCGATCATGTCGTCCGAGTCGGCGATGCGGCGCTGATAGTCGAGGTAACCGTAGCCCACCAGGCAGGCGAGCGGAAACAGGATCGACGCGGCCAGCACCACCAGCAGGATGCGCCGCGTCGCAGCAAAGTTGCGCAACGGCAGCGGTAAGTCCACGACGGCGCGCTCCGCGTGTTGCACGTGACGATCTCCTGCCAGGGTAGATGGATTCAGTGTAGGCCGCTCCGGATCATCTGCACACGACGTGCCTGATCGGCGCGGCGGGCCGGTTTCGGTTTCGCCTGACTGTACGACAGGCCGCGCATCTGCACAAACAGATGGCGTGAACGGCCGGTTCAATGGCGTGGCGCTGCGAGGCTAAAGCGGCTTTGGTCCGTGATTGCCCTGGGGTTGGGCTGGGGTTGGCCTGGGGTTGGCCTGGGGTTGGCCTGTCATTCGGGGTTCCACGACCCACTCGCCAGATTGCCCGGCACCACGATCGCTATCGCACGGGGGCGCGGGGCACGCTTGCCTGACAGCGCGCTCAGGCAGCCAGATCGTCGACGGCCCGTTCGTGTTCCGCCGGCGTCGGATTCTGGGCCTGAGCCGGCGCGGCGATCCCGCAGCACGCGTTCAGCATGTCGCGCATCGAGGTGGCGTAGCAGTCTGCGCCGATGGCCTCCTGCAGGTCTTCGCTCCACGTTTCCGGCTGCCCTTGCGGCCACAGGCCGACAATGATCGCCGCATGCGGCAGGCGCTGCCGCATGCGCTTGACGAGGTAGCGCAAATGCGAAGGAATGCCTTCGATGCGCAGATAGAACAGGCACACGATCGTCACCGACGTTGTATCGAGCGTGTCGATCGCCGTGCGCGAAACCGCTTCGTGCGGCAGCGAGCGGCCATCCAGAGCGTGCTTGCCAAGCAATTGCAGAAACACATTGGTGGCCAGTTGATCGAGCGGGCCGCGTCCGGCGATGCACAGCACGTGATGTCCCGCGCGATTGAGCGCGGCGCGTTCATAGGCACGTTGATCGTCGGTGCGCTGCGCCGCTTCGTCCGCCGTGGGCGATACCGCGTTCACGCCGGGTATATCCGCGCCGGGCGGCTCCACGGCGGCCCAGTTGTCCTCCGGCTTTTCAGTCGCCGGGTCATGGTCGGGGTAAGCGTCGAGCCCTTCGATCAGGTCGTTCGTGGCGGACTCGATCCGTGCGAGCTGCGTGGCGGTCACGCTGCCGCGTTGCACATCGTTGGCGGCCAGTTGCAAGCCCTTCAGCGCGACCTCGTCGTAATACGCGCATAACGAACGCTCGCGCAGCAGGATCTCGGCTTGCGCGAGCGCTTCGTCGGGGTCGCCCGCCAGCGCGCGCTGGTAGAAGTTTTCGATAGGCGTGAGCGCGGGCTGGTCGCCCAGCAGCACGTCGAGAAACTCGAGCCGCCGCACATGACGGCCCAGCACCAGCAGGCATAGCGTGAGCGGCGTCGAAAGGATCAGGCCGATCGGCCCCCAGATCCAGCTCCAGAAGATCGCGGCCACCACCACCGAAAACGGCGAAAGCCCCGTGCTATGCCCGTAAAGCAGCGGCTCGACCACCTGCCCGACCACCAGTTCCACGCTGACGAAGAGCGCCAGCGATCCGATCGCCATCGACCATCCGGGGCTCACCGCTGCCGCCAGCGCGGTGGCGAGCAGCGCCGAAATCCAGATGCCTACATAGGGCACGAGCCGCAGCAGCGCGGCCATGATGCCCCACAGGATAGGACTCGGCACACCGACGATGTACAGGCCGATGCCGATCACCACGCCCACGCCGGCATTCACGCCAAGCTGCGAAACGAAATAGCGGCTCAGGCGCCGCGCGGCCTCGTCCATCACCGTGGTGGTGCGATGCAGGTCGCGCGAGCCGAACAGGCGAATCGCCCGGTCGCGCAGATCGTCGCGTTGCAGCAGGATGACGATGGTGACGACGAACACAATAAACGCGGTTTCGAGCGGACTGACGGCGGGCGACAGGAAGCGCCGCGCCAGTTCGAACGGCGTGGGCACCGGCTCGCGCACGATCACCGGCATGGCGTCGGGGACGCTCGCTTCGGACGATGGCGCGACCTCGCTGTGCGAGGTCGAAGGCGACGCCGCGGCCGGCGGCTGCGGCTCGATGGTCACGCGCTGCAATGCCTGGCCGGCGACGCCCATCAAGCGGTCGAGCTTGCCGACGGTGAGATTGTGCGCGGTGTCGAACTTGCGCTCGATAGTGGCCTGATAACGCGGACCGTTGGTGACGAGTTCGGTGAGCTGCGTGCCGATCACGCTGCCGAGCAGCACGATGACCGAGACCGACAACAGCACCGCGGCGAACACCGAAGCAACGTGCCCGAGGCGGATGCGCAGAAGAAAATCCGCCAGCGGCGCGACCAGAAAACTGAGCATGATCGCGAGCGTAATCGGAATCAGGACGTCGCGCGCGAAGTAAAGCGCGGCCACCGCCAGCACGCCGACCGCGAGCGTGATCAGCCCCTCGACGCCCAGCGCGGCACTTGGCGCGGCGATGCGCGTCGCGGTTCGCGTCAGGCGTGGATCGTCGAAGTCTTTCATGGAGGGCGTGAGTCCGGTTGCGTTCGATGGCCTGCGGTGGGCGTCGCCGTCCAGATCAAGGTGTAAGGCGAGGCGCCAAGGCGCGACGCCCGCCGTACAGCTAGCTCTTATGCGTGGGCGTAGGGATCACGCCGTGCTTCGACGTGTCCTCGTCCGGCGACTCCTTTTCCACCTCGGCGCGAGCCTGTTCCCAGTATTCGTCCGGCGTGCCCCGTGGATCGGTAGCCTGCTCCCACAGGTAATACGCGCGGGTGCGAATCCTTTCTTCACGGCTTACCGGTTCGAGTTCCTGATACTGCTCCTGCTGCTGGTCCATGCTGGCCTCCTGGTGGGGTGTGTGACTCGGGTTCAGCAAGCCCTGTACCTGGCGCAGTCCTCAAGCCGCCTTGTCGGCGTCGTCCGTGGTCAGTTGCTGCTCGAGCCCGTCCAGCACCCGTTGAGTGGCGCGGCTCGGGGCATCGAGTGCGAACAGCAGCAGCGAGCGGCCGGTCACCTGGTAGGACTCGCCGGCCGAATAGGCCGGTAATTCATCGCGCACCGGCATGTTGGTATCGAGCAGCAAGGTCCATTTATCGCCTTCGGGAATGTCCGGCAACGTGAAGTTCACCAGATCGTGGTGCGCGTTGAGGACCAGCAGCAAGGTCGCATCCGAGGCCGGACGGCGGATGCCGCTCGCCTGCGCGCGGCCGTCGATCACGAGGCCGAAGCAGCGCATCGCCGCATCGTCCCATTGCTCCTGCGAGAGATCCTCGCCGGTCGGCGACAGCCAGCGCGTATCGGTCACCTCCAGTTCCGCGTTGTATTCGCCGGTCAAAAAGCGTCCGCGTCGCAACACCGGCAAGCGATGCCGCAGTGTGGTGAGGTTCTTGACGAACTCGGTGAGCGCGCGCCCTTCGTCGTCGATGGCTTCCCAGTCGAGCCAGCTGATCTCGTTGTCCTGACAATAGGCGTTGTTGTTGCCCTGCTGGGTGCGGCCGAATTCGTCGCCGGCGAGGATCATCGGCGTGCCTTGCGAGAGCAGCAAGGTAGCGAGCAGATTGCGCTTCTGACGCTCGCGCTGCTGGCGGATGTCCGCGTCGTCGGTCGGACCTTCGACGCCGAAATTCCATGACTTGTTGTCGGAGTGGCCGTCGTTGTTGTCCTCGCCGTTGGCCTCGTTGTGCTTGTCGTTGTACGACACCAGGTCGTGGGTCGTGAAGCCGTCGTGGGCGGCGACGAAATTCACGCTCGCCCACGGGCGCCGGCCGCGCCGGTCGAATTTGTCGCCGGAGCCGGTGAGGCGTTTGGCGAGATCCGGCACCATGCCCTCGTCGCCCTTCCAGAACGCCCGGGTCGTGTCGCGAAAGCGGTCGTTCCACTCGGCCCAGCCGGGCGGAAAACCGCCCACCTGATAACCGCCGGGACCGCAGTCCCACGGTTCGGCCACAAGGCGCACGCTCGAGAGCACCGGATCCTGCCGGCAACTGTCGAGAAACCCGCCGCCCTCGTCGAAGCCGTGCGTTTCGCGGCCAAGAATGGTGGCGAGATCGAAGCGGAAACCGTCGACCTTCATTTCGCTCACCCAGTAGCGCAGGCTATCGGTCACCATCTGCAGCACGCGCGGATGCGAGAGGTTCAGCGTGTTGCCCGTGCCCGTGTCGTTGATGTAATAGCGCGGCTCGTCCGGCATCAGACGGTAGTACGAAGCGTTGTCGATACCCTTGAACGACAGCGTCGGTCCGCGTTCGTTGCCCTCGGCGGTGTGGTTGTAGACCACGTCGAGAATCACTTCGAGATTGGCGTTGTGAAAGCGGTCGACCATCGCCTTGAACTCTTCCACCGATGCATTGGCCCCCGCGAAAAAACGCGGATCCGCGGCGAAGAAACCGATCGTGTTGTAGCCCCAGTAGTTCGTCAGACCTTTGTCGAGCAGGTAGCTGTCGTTGACGAACATCTGGATCGGCAGCAGCTCGACGGTGGTGACGCCCAGCCCCTTGATGTAGTCGATCACCGGCTGCTGGCCGAGACCGGCGAAGGTGCCGCGCAGGTTGTCGGGCACCTCGGGATGGCGCATGGTGAAGCCGCGCACATGGGTCTCGTAGAAAATCACCCGCTCCCATGGCAGTGCGTTGCGCTCGGGATGACTCCACGAGAAGTTCGCGTCGACCACCTTGCACTTCGGCACGAAGGGGGCGCTGTCGCGTTCGTCGAAGGACAGATCGCCGTCCTCGTGATCCAGCGTGTAGCCGAAGATTTCCGGCGCCCACTTGAGCTCGCCGATATGCGCTTTCGCATACGGGTCGAGCAGCAGCTTGTTCGGATTGAAGCGATGCCCTTCCTCGGGCGCATAAGGTCCATGGACGCGATAGCCGTAGATCGCCCCCGGCTTCAGATCCGGCACGAACACATGCCAGACCTCATCGGTATATTCGGGCAGTTCGATGCGCTCGATTTCCTCGTTGCCGGTAGCGTCGAACAGGCACAGTTCGACCTTGGTGGCATGCGCCGAAAACAGCGCGAAATTGACGCCGACGCCGTTCCACGTCGCGCCCAGCGGGAAAGGACCGCCCTCGGCGATGCGGGCGGCGTAGCGCGCGTGAGAAGCTAGGGGGGCCTCGCGTGACATGGTTTTTCCTTGGACGGTCGAATGGGTTTGCACCGGAAAGCGGTGCGAGAGGCTTGGAGAAGCAAGTTGCGGTCCCGACGCTGGACTGACGTCGACCACCCGCACACGGCGACGCGCTCCCCGCAGTGGATGCAACGTATTCCTCAGACCAGGCATACGCCCTGCTACCCCGCCTGCGATGCCATTTTTCACCACGCGGCCCGCTCCGCTCTCCCGCCCCATGACGATCAAAGCCTCGCTTCTCGCGGCCCTCTGCACGGCCTGCCTGACTTCAGCCTGCGTGCATCTCGGCCCCACTCATCTGAAAGCCGACCAGGTGGACTACGCGAGAGCGCTGGGCGATGCGAAGAAACGCGAGATTCTCGCGGCGATCGTCGGGCTGCGCTACGGCGACGCGCCGGCCTTCCTCTCGGTGAGCTCGATCATCGCGGCCTACCAGTTCGATGCAACGGCCGGCGCGACCGGCAATCTCGGCTCCGGCAGCGAACCGAACTACGCGCTCGCGACCGGCAGCGTGTCCTATTCGAACCACCCCACCTTCACGTTCACGCCGACCACCGGCGAAGCCTTCGCCTCCGCGTATATCCGGCCGCTCGCGCCCGAACTGGTGTTGCCGCTTGCCGAAGGCGGCGTCCCGATCGACCTGTTGTTGCGCATCACCGCGCAATCGATCGGCGGCCTGCAGAACGGCAGCGCACTCGGCGGCGACAATGCCGCCGGCGCGCCGGGTTTCTTCGAACTGCTGCAGGCACTCAGACGCCTGCAGATGGCGGGCGAGCTGAATGTGGAATCGCGTCAGGAGAACGGCAAGAGCAGCGTCTATCTGGCGATGGGCGCGGCCACCAGCGGCGTGTCGCCGCAAATCGTCGCGGACCTCGCCCGCGTGCGCCAACTGCTGAATCTCGCGCCGAATACGCGCACCTATCAGATCGTCTATGGACCGTCGTCGCAAGCGGGAGACCGGATTCCGATGGTGACCCGCTCGGTGCTCGGCATCCTGACCGATCTCGGCGCGCAGGTGCAGGTGCCGCAGGAACAGATCGACAGCGGCTCGACCAAGCCGACGGTGGGCCTGATCGGCGGCGAAACGCGGCCCACCATCATCGTGCATTCGGGCATCAAGCCGCCCGCCGATGCGTATGTGCTGATCGACTATGGCGCCGCGGCCTATTGGGTCGAGCGCAACGACTTCGATTCGAAATACGC
The DNA here is from genome assembly GCF_900142845.1 of Paraburkholderia phenazinium. NCBI lineage: Bacteria > Pseudomonadati > Pseudomonadota > Betaproteobacteria > Burkholderiales > Burkholderiaceae > Paraburkholderia > Paraburkholderia phenazinium. The sequence continues at coordinate 853,186 of NZ_FSRU01000002.1, read as the reverse complement.
CTTCACGGTCGTGCAAAACCTGATGGCGCTGGCTGAGGCCGATACCAGCAGCAAGGCGCCGGTCGTGACGATTCCGGCGAACTAGCGACGCACAGCCAAAGCCGCACGCAAAAAAATTCAGGCGGCCCGCAACGGCGCCGCCTGACTGTCTTCGCCGCTATCGCCCGGCGCTACTTCTTCTGCACGCGCGCAATCTGCTGCCTGGCTGCGTCGTAGACATGCTCCGGCGTAAAGCCGAACTTGCGCTTCAGTTCACTCAACGGCGCGGATGCACCGAACGTATGCATCACCACTTTCGCGCCGAGACGCCCCACGTAGCGGTCCCAACCGAGTTCCGCGGCCTGTTCGACGCAGACCCGCGCATCTACGTCGGGCGGCAGCACGGCATCCTTGTAGGCCTCGTCCTGGGCCTCGAAGATGTCCCATGCCGGCATCGACACCACGCGTGCGGCAATGCCCTCGCTCTTCAGCTTCTCATAGACGTCCACGCAAATCGACACTTCGCTGCCGGTGGCGAGCAGCAGCACCTGCGGCGTCTTGCCGTCGGCGGCATCGGCCAGTACGTAGGCGCCTTTGCGCACCCCTGCGGCCGAGCCGTACTTGCTGCGGTCGAAGGTGGGCAGCGGCTGGCGCGTGAGCACGATGCACGACGGATGACGCGGCCTCGACAAGGCGACGCGCCACGTCTCCACCACCTCGTTGGCGTCCGCGGGACGCAGTACAGTCAGACCCGGCACGCCACGCAGCGAGGCCAGTTGTTCGATCGGCTGGTGGGTCGGGCCGTCCTCGCCGACGCCGATCGAATCGTGCGTGAACACGTAGATGGCGGGCACTTCCATGATGGCCGACAAGCGGATCGGCGGCTTCATGTAGTCGCTGAAAATCAGGAACGTCGAACCGTAGGGACGCAGATTCGACAGCGCCAGCCCATTCACCACCGCGCCCATCGCATGCTCGCGAATGCCGAAGTGCAGATTGCGGCCGCCGTAGCTCTCGTGCTCGAAACTGCCCGCGTCTTCGAACTTCAGATTGGTCTTGGTGGAGGGCGACAGATCGGCCGAGCCGCCGAGCAGCCAGGGCACGCGCTGGGCAATCGCGTTCAACACCTTGCCCGACGAGTCGCGCGAGGCGACACCCTTGGCGTCCGCCTCGAAGGTCGGCAGGTCTGCGTCCCAGCCGTCCGGCAGTTCATGCGCTTCGATCCGGGCGAACTCGCGTGCGAGGTCCGGATGTTTTTGCCGGTAGGCGTCGAGCTTCGCCAGCCAGTCGTTGCGCGCGGCTTTGCCGCGTGCGCCGATGCCGTCGGCAAAGCGTGCCATCACGCCGTCCGGGACGTAGAACTTCTTGTCTTCGGGCCAGCCGTAAAAGCGCTTGGCGGCGGCGATTTCTTCATCGCCGAGCGGCTCGCCGTGCGCCGCCGAAGTGTCCTGCTTCTTCGGCGCGCCCCAGCCGATGATGCTGTTCACCACAATCAGCGTCGGCTTGTCGGTCACGCTTTTCGCTTCGGTGAAGGCCGCTTCCAGCGCGGCGCCGTCGTTCGCATCCCTGACGTGGATGGTGTGCCAGTGGTAGCCGTGAAACCGCGCTTCCACATCGTCGCTATAGGCGAGGTCCGTGTGCCCTTCGATCGTCACGCGATTGCTGTCGTAGATCCACGTGAGGTTCGACAACTCCAGATGGCCGGCCAGCGAGGCCGCTTCGTGCGAGATGCCTTCCATCATGTCGCCGTCGCCGCACAGCGCATAGACGCGGTAATCGAACAGCGGCGCATCCGGCTGATTGAATCGCGCCTCGTACCAGCGCGCCGCCATCGCCATGCCGACGCTATTGCCGAGCCCCTGGCCGAGCGGCCCGGTGGTAGTTTCGACGCCGGTCGTCATGCGGTATTCGGGGTGCCCCGGGGTCTTGCTGTCGAGCTGGCGGAACTGCTTGATGTCGTCCAGCGATACGGCGGGTCCGGCGGTCGGCTTGCCGTGCTCGTCGACGGCCTTCACGCCGGCCAGATGCAGGAGCGAATACAGCAGCATGGACGCATGCCCCACCGACAGCACGAAGCGGTCGCGATTGGGCCACAGCGGCTCGTCGGGGTCGTAGCGCAGATGGTTCTGCCACAGATGATAGGCAACCGGGGCCAGCGCCATCGGCGTGCCGGGGTGGCCCGAATTCGCCTTTTGCACGGCATCCATCGAAAGCGTACGGATCGTGTCGATACACAGCTTATCGAGGGAAGGATTGTTTTGCATGGGAAGCTCCTGTTCGACGGGTGGCAGCGTTCGTCGTGACACGCCGCGATTGAACATGCTTGCGGAAACGGTTCGCGAAGGGCGGTCCGTTTGTGACCTGGTGTGACCTTGGTGACCGGATATGACTGATGCGGACGGCCGGTTGCGAACGACCGGTTTGGACGATCCGTGCGGCCGACCGTCCGATCATGCGCCGTTACGCGGCAATAGCCAACTGGTTGGCGTGCAATGACTTGCCATGTGGGACGCAACAATGCCCGCGAGCCCCGGCTTTCAAAGCTTGCGGCCGACCTGCCGAGGCGCGCCGCGCCTGCATGGCCGCCCGCTCCACCTCGCTGTACACGGTGGAGTCCGGAGGTTTGCTGCAGCTTCCTCAACCTCGCATAAAACGCGCCTGCCCCGCGAGCGCCGCGGTTGCGGCAAAATCCCCCTGCGCCTTGTAAAAAAGAACACGCCATCAAGGCTCCGGCGCAGCCCGGTCCGCCGCGACAATCGCCCGGCCGTACTCCACTGCGGCGTGGCGAGCTTCGTCCGCACTATCGTAAGGACCGATCTGCGGCGCGCCCTCGAACGGAAACAGAATCCGCCGGTCGGCTTTGCGGATGACCTTTAGTCCACCTATATATCGGCCGTCGCCGGTGCTGTGGTAACTCGCGAAGATCTCGAATTCGTCATCGGCCACGTCGGCTTTGTGTCGCGCCATTCTGCTCGCTTCCCTGGGTTGAGGCTCTCTTCGCGGCGTCCGGTTGCGCCTGGCGTACGCTCGGCGGGCCGCTTCGCGCGTAGGAGCGTTTCACGAGCGGCGAGCAACCCGCGTTCCTGGGCAAGCGGAGGCTCTGCGGCAGTCTCAACCCACCGCGCCCACGACGATGCGCGCCGCTGCCGCAACGACGTCGTCGCGCGCCTTGGCATCCTGCCCGGGCTGCGTGTGATAAATGCCGAGGATGAGCGGTGGCCGCGACGGCGGCCAGATCACGGCGAGGTCGTTGGCCGTGCCGTAGTCGCCGGTGCCGGTCTTGTCGCCCATGGTCCAGCCGGCAGGCAGCGCGGCGCCGATCCGCTTCGAGCCCATCTGGTTGCCGCGCAGCCAGTCCAGTAACTGCGTACGCTGTGCGATCGGCAAGGTATCGCCGAGCGTCAGGGTATGCAGGCTGCGCACCATCGAAGCGGGCGTTGCGGTATCGCGTGGATCGCCGGGTACCGCGTCGTTCAGCGACGTCTCCAGACGGTCGAGACGGAATACGTCATTGCCGATCAAGCGTGCATACGCCGTGACGGCATCCGTGCCGCCGAGCAGCTTGATCAGCAGATTGGCGGCCGTGTTGTCGCTGTGCTGGATTGCCGCGGCGCAGAGTTCGGCTACGGTCATGCCGTCGCCGATGTGTTCGGCGGTCACCGCCGAGTAATGCACCACGTCGCTTTGCGCGTAGTGAATGCGTTGCTGCATGAACCCGGCGGCCTGCGTGCTGCGGGCGAGGATCGCGCCGCTCAGGATCACCTTGAAGGTGCTGCAAAACGGGAAGCGCTCGTCGGCGCGGTGGCCGATCCACGTGCCGTTGGCCGTATTCAGCGCCGACACGCCGAGGCGTCCGCCGGCGGTCTGTTCGAGCTTCGCGAGCTGGCCTTCGACAGAACGCGCCTCTGACGTATCGGCAGCGCGTGCTTTGAAAGCGAACGCGAAGGGAAGCGTCGCGGCGAACCGCAACAACGAACGGCGGTTTTCGAAAGAGGTCATCGGTCTCATCTCGTCGTGAGGAACGGCTGAAGGGCCTGAAGGGCCGGACGACTGAACGCAGGCGTCCCGGGGAGACGCGACTATCGTCCCTTTGCGAGCCCGTGACAAACGAGGATAATTTGGCTCAGGGTAAAGAAAATCTATTGGCTAACCTCCTATGCGTCCTCATCTCCCCCTCAATGCCTTGCGTGCCTTCGAGTCGTCGGCGCGTCATCTGAGCTTTACGCGCGCGGCGCTCGAACTGAGCGTGACGCAGGCCGCCGTCAGCCAGCAGGTTCGCATGCTCGAAGAGCGGCTGGGCACCGCCCTCTTCAAGCGGCTGCCGCGCGGCCTCGGCATTACCGACGAAGGCCGCGCGCTGCTGCCCGTCCTCAGCGACGCATTCGGGCGCATCGAAAACGTCCTCAAGCAATTCGAAGGCGGCCATTTTCATGAGGTGCTGACGGTCGGCGTCGTCGGGACGTTTGCGGTCGGCTGGCTGATGCCGCGCCTCAAATCGTTCCGCGAGGCGCATCCGTTCGTCGAGCTGCGGCTCCTGACCCATAACAATCTGGTGGATCCGGCCGCGGAAGGGCTGGACTTCGCCATTCGTTTCGGCGAGGGCACCTGGCCGGCCACCCACAACGAATTGTTGCTCGATGCGCCGCTCTCGGTGCTGTGCGCGCCGGAGATCGCCAGGCAACTCGCCGGGCCCGCGGATCTCGCAAGGCAGACCTTATTGCGCTCGTATCGCGCCGACGAATGGAACCTCTGGCTCGCCGCCGCCGGACTCGAACCGTGGACCGTCAATGGCCCGGTGTTCGACTCGTCGCGCCTGATGGTGGAAGCCGCCGTGCAAGGCGCCGGCGTGGCGCTGGCGCCGCCGCGCATGTTCGTGCGAGAACTGCAGGCCGGCATGCTGGTGTGCCCATTCGACACCCAGGTAAGCACGGGCAGTTACTGGCTCACGCGGCTGAAATCGCGGCAGATGGCGCCGGCCATGGCGCTGTTCCGCAACTGGATTCTCGCGGAAGCGGGCGGCATGCCGCTTGCTGCGGAAGAGCGATCCGCGGGAGTCCGGGCGTTCACCTGAACCACGCCCGCGCCGGTCCTCATACTCATGTCCGAATCCGGCCAGACCCCGGGCGGTTCTTCCTCTAGAGTCCAGGCATCCCCTCGACCTGAAGAAGTGTCCACCGCCCGCCATGAACTTTCTCGAACTCGTTCTGCTCGCCGCCATCTGGGGCGCATCGTTTCTCTTCATGCGGATTGCCGCGCCTGAATTCGGTCCGATTCCGCTGATGGCGCTGCGGGTCGGCATCGCCATGCTGGTGATGCTGCCGGTGCTGCGTTCGCCTGCCGCGCGGCAGCAGTTGCGCACGCATCGATGGCCGCTGTTCGTCGTCGGCGTGACGAATTCGGCCGTGCCCTTCTGTTTGCTGGCTTATGCCGCGCTCTCGGTGAACGCCGGGATGGACTCGGTCCTCAATGCAACCACACCGCTCTGGGCCGCGCTGATCGCCGCAGCCGGTTTTCAGGTCGCGCTCGGCCGCCAGCAGATATTCGGTCTGCTAACCGGTTTTGCGGGCGTGGTGGTGCTGGTGTGGGATTCGCTGGGCGCGGGTTCGGCGGGCGTGCCGCTCGCGATCGCGGCCGCCCTGCTCGCGGCGCTCTTCTACGGCTTCGCCGTCAACTACTCGAAACGCCGTCTGGCCGGCGTGAAGCCGCAGGTCGTAGCGTTCGGCAGCCAGTGTTTCGCCGCGTTGGTGTTGTGGCCGCTCGCGGCGACCTGCTGGCCGCGCCACGCTATCGGTGCGTCGATATGGGCCTGTGTCGTCGCGCTCGGCGTGGTCTGCACCGCAGTCGCTTATCTGCTGTTCTTCAGATTGATCGAGCGCGCCGGTTCCACCTATGCCGCGTCCGTGACGTTTTTGATTCCGGTTTTCGGCGTGCTGTGGGGCGCGGCCTTGCTTGGCGAAACGGTCACGCCGTCGATGCTCGCCGGTTGTCTGATCGTGTTGGTGGGCACCGTGATCGCGAGCGGCAGATTCAGTGGAATGAGGATACGCGGCGCGTGAAGCGGGCACGCTCTTTCGCACTCCGCACAAACGGCTAACGGCAAACCAATCGAACAGGCATCGTGACGAGGCGGCACCCTCGCGCCACGCCCCTCGCCGTATCGCCTAAAATCACGCCATCGCCATCCCATCACCGGCCACCTTGAACGCGGCCGTCAGTTCGCTCAACTGCTGCGCCTGGTCCGCCAGCGAACTCGCGGTCGCCGCACTCTCTTCGACCAGCGCCGCGTTGTGCTGCGTGACCTCGTCCATCTGCGTCACGGCAAGGCTCACCTGCTTGATGCCTTCGCTCTGCTCCTGCGAGGCGGCCGCAATCTCGCCGACGATCCGCGCCACCCGCGCAATCGCCGCTTCGACCTCCTGCATCGTGCCGCCCGTCTCGTTGACGAGCCCCGCGCCGTTCTCGACGCGCGAGGTCGATTCCACGATCAGCGCGCCGATTTCCTTGGCCGCGGCCGCGGACCGCTGCGCGAGGCTGCGCACTTCGCCCGCCACCACCGCGAAGCCACGGCCCTCTTCCCCGGCGCGGGCCGCTTCGACCGCCGCGTTCAAGGCGAGGATGTTGGTCTGGAATGCAATCGCTTCGATGGCCGTGATGATGCCGGTCATCTTCGACGAGCCCGCGTGAATCGCCCGCATCGTCTCGACCATGCTGCCAACCGAATCGCGTCCACGCGCCGCCATCTCCGAAGCGCGCAAGGCCAGCTCGCTCGCATGACGGGCGTTTTCCGCGTTCAGTTGCACGGTGGCGGTGAGCTGCTCCATCGCCGACGCGGTTTCTTCCAGCGAGGCGGCCTGCTCCTCCGTGCGTTGCGACAGATCGAGATTGCCGGCGGCGATCTGCTGGGTCGACGAAGCGATCGAATGCGAGCCGGCCCGCACCGTCGTCACCGTGGCGCCGAGTTTCGCCTGCATGGCGGCGAGGCCGCGCAACAGGGTCGCCATTTCGTCGTTGGAACGGATCGGCACGTGAGTGGTGAGTTCGCCTCGCGCGATGGCGTCGAACTGGCGCAGCGCGTCGTGCAACGGCGACATGATGGCGCGGCGCAAGGTGCGCCAACTGACGAAGGCCACCGTCAAACCCACTGCAAGGCTGGCGAGGCACGCCGCCAGCAGCGTATGAAAGCGCGCGGCCGAGCGCTCGTTCGCTTCCTCGGCCTGCTGGTTCAGATACTGTTCGAGCGCGCCCTGGCTCGTGTTCATCGCGGTGTAGAGGCCGATCAGATGATTGGCGCGCGTCTCGTCCATCCAGCTCGTGTCGCCGCTGCGGATCGCGCCGATCAGCTTGTCGATGGCGTCGCGCCGCACGGCGGTGCGCTTCGCATCGAGATCGTCGGTGAGCTGTTGCAGTGGCGGCGTCTTCGGCAGATCGCGGAAGGTGTTCCACCACTTGTCCGAATCGGCGAGCAGCGTGCTCGCGCGGTCGAGTTGCGCGTTCAGTTGCGGCGAATGCGGGTTGCTCATCGCCCAGTCGAGCCCGAAGCGGGCCCGCGACATCGCCGTGCCCGACTTGCCGAGCGCCACCACCGAAGCGAAATGCACCGCATACGCGTCGCGCTGCGCGGCGTTGCTTTGCGCCATGCCGACGATGCCGAGCACACCCGTGCCGATCAGCAGCGCGCCCAGAAACGCGATGGTGATCGCGATCCGCAGGTTGATGGTCAGATGCTTGGTCATCATGGTCGGTGGTCTTCCCCGGCTCTGGACGCGCGGCCTCCGCGTACGTCCAGGCGGCATCGTCGCCGCTTGTTTTGGTCGTTTTGTTCCTTATATGGAACAATGTATCGTATTTGGAAAGTATAACGACTCGCCGGGCGCTGCAAAAACAATTTTGAGAATGTGTGGCGTGCGTTTGACGGCGCCGCGAGCGTCAGAACGCGCTGCGATACGCATACAGCCCCGGCAAGCCGCCCGTCATGACGAACAGCACGCGTTGGCCGGCGCGATACACGCCGGTTTCGAGGGCGTGCAAGAGGCCGGCAAACGCCTTACCGCCGTACACGGGGTCGAGCAGGAGGCCTTCGGTCGAAGCCAGCAGACGGACTGCGTGAAGCATGCCGTCGGTGGGGATGCCGTAACCTTCGCCGAGGTGGCCGCCGTCGACGACGACCGCTTCACTGGCGATGCTGAGCGCCGGGTCGATCAGCCGGACGGTCTGATTGGCCTTGTCGAGCGTCGCGGCACGCGCGGCCCCGGCCTCGCCGTAGACCCCGTACCCGACGATCGGCGGCGTGGCCCGGCCGAGCGCGGCCATCCCCGCGACCAGTCCCGCATGCATGCCGCCGCTGCCGTTCGGTCCGACGATGGCGTCGAACGACACGTTCAACGCGTCCGCTTGCGCGACGATCTCCGCAGCGCAATTCGCATAGCCGAGACAGCCCACCGGACTCGATCCGCCTAACGGGCAGACATACACATTGCGGCCTTGCGCGCGCAACTCAGCGGCGCGTGCTTCGGCGAACGCCAATGCATTGGCGCTGCCCGGCAGATCGTGCACATGAGCGCCGAACAGGCTATCGAGCAGGATGTTGCCGTTCTCCAGGTAATCGGCGTCATGCCGCGGCACGAGGCGCGTCAACACCAGTTCGCACTGCAGGCCGGCGCGCGCCGCGGCGGCGGCCGTCAGCCGCGCGTGATTCGACTGACGTGCGCCCACGGTGATGATCGTATCGGCGCCGCGCGCCAGCGCCTCGCCGACCAGGAATTCGAGCTTGCGCAGCTTGTTGCCGCCACCGCCGAGGCCGTTCAGGTCGTCGCGTTTGACGAACACATCGGCGCCGCCGAGCTATTTCGAGAGACGCGCGAGATGCTGGATGGGCGTGGGTCCTTCGAGCAGGGAGAAGCAGGGAAAGCGGTCAAGCTGAAGAGTGGGAGCGGTCGACATCGTGGGGATCCGTGTGGAAAAAACGTGGCGCAAAACATCATAGTCGAGACTCCCGCCATGCGCGCAGGCGGGCGGCGAGCCGGCCATTTTTGCCGCGGCGGTGAAACCCTGCCCGCGTCGGTCTGTCGAACTGGCCGTTCGGCATGGCAGGCGCCCGGAGAGGCGCTCAAGCCGTTTGCGAATCGTAAGCACACGCCTGTCGAAACAACCACGGGCGTGCATGGATAACATTCACCGCTACGGGAGCTGGAATCGCCATGGGCCAAATCATTGAGAAACGCTATTTTCTGGGCACGGTGCGGGTCGTCTGTCTGACTCTGCTCGTCGCTGCACTGGCGGTGGTCGCCATCGACGTCGCCGAAATCTCGGTCGACGCGCGCAGCGCCCCGGTGTCGCTCGATCCCGGCGTCGCCGCCACCGACGTGCTCGCGCGCATTCCCGGTGCCGAAAACGCCAACGACCTGCTGTCGAGCCAGCCCGACTCCGGTGTGCAGGTGCCCAACGCCGCCGGCTTCGTGATTCCGCCGGCGTTGCAGGCCGCCTTGCTGAGCGACGATGCCAGCCAGCCGGTCCTCAACACCTGGCTCGGCAATGTGCCGGTGGCCGCCCGCCAGGGGTTTCTCGACGAACTGTCGACGGTGGTGGCGCGCGCCACCCAGCATGCCGCGTCGTGGGAATGGGATAACCGCCAGCGTTATGTGGCCGCCGCGATGACCGAATACGCGCGCCTGAAGCTCGACCGTATCGGCGCAGCGCAAAACGAAGAAGCGAGTCTCGCCGGGCGCGACCAGCGTTATCTGATCTCTGCGGCCGCGCTGGTGGCGTTGATCGGCGTCCTGACGTTGCTGTTGATCCTGCTGGCCATCGAGCGCAATACCCGGCCGCGGGTGGCAACCGTCGGCACATGATGCGCGGCCACTACGCGCAGTTCAGGTACGACGCGCATTCTTCGCGCCTTGTGCACCTTGCGCACCTTGCGCACCTTGCGCACCTTGCGCGCCTTGTGCACCTTGCGCGCCACTAACCCTACTCCCCGATCCACGACCCGCGCAGGTCGCTATCGTGCAAGAGCTGCAGCAGCGTGCCCGCCGGCCGGCTGAGCCGCTTTGCGGCCAGCGCGATGAACTCCACATCCGGCAAGGTGGGCAGGCTGGCATTGTTGACGGGCGGCGCCAGCCCGCGCGCGGTCAGATAGTGCGGTCGCACGGTGATGCCGAGACCGCCGCGCGCCGCCGCAATGCAGCCCGAGTGGCTGCTGCTCGTGCACACCACCTGCCAGCTAAAGCCCGCCTCGGCGAGCGCATCGAGCACCACTGCGCGCGTCACGCTGGGCTCGGCCACGAGGATCAGCGGCAGCGGCTGGCTCATGTCCACCAGCGTGCCGGTACGGGCCAGCCACTCCAGCCGCCCGGTGAATAGCGGCACGCCGCGCCGGTCGCCCAGCCGCCGCTTGCCGACCAGCAGGTCGATCGAACCCGCGTCCAGCAGCTCATAGAGCCTGCCCGTCATGCCGATGGTGATTTCCAGCTCCACATCCGGATGCGCGTTGCGAAACGCCGCGAGCACGGTGGGCAGCGGACCGAGCGCAATGTCGTCCGAGGATCCGAGGCGCACGCGGCCCTTCAGGCGCGGCGCGCGAAACTGCGATTCCGCCCGCGAGAGGGCCTGCAGGATCACGCTGGCATGCGCGAGCATGGCCTCGCCGTCAGGCGTCATGGCCAGCGAATGGGTGTCGCGCACCAACAGCCGCCGGCCGATTTCCTGTTCCAGACGGCGAATGTGCTCGCTCACGCTGGACTGCGTGAGGCCGAGTTGCCGCCCCGCTTCCGTGAAGCTGTGACAGGCGGCCACGGCGGCGAAAGTCTTGAGCCAGATGGGATTGAGCATGCGGCATTGTTATCGGCAATGGCGATAACAGTCAATGTCCTTAGTGGGGTTCCCGATTGATGCGTATGTCAATATCATGGCGACATACCCCACTATTGCGTCGCATCGGCCCTCATTGCCGGGGGCGCGCCGCTCGCCCAAAAGTTCACATGAGTAAGGATTCAAGCCAGACTGCGTTGCTCTGGATCGTCGCTGCCGGCTTTTTCATGCAGTCGCTCGACACCACGATCGTCAACACTGCGCTGCCCTCCATCGCCCACAGCCTGCACGGAAAGCCGCTGGCCATGCAGCCGGTGATCGTCGCCTACACGCTGACCATGGCGATGCTGACGCCCGCCTCCGGCTGGCTCGCCGACCGCTTCGGCACGCGCCGGGTCTATTTCGCCGCCATCCTGATCTTCGTGCTCGGCTCGCTCTGCTGCTCGAGCGCCCATACGCTGGGACAACTGGTGATGGCGCGGGTGCTGCAAGGCGTCGGCGGTTCGATGCTGTTGCCCATTGGACGCCTTGCCGTGTTACGCAGCGTGACTGGCGAGCAATATGTGTCGGCGCTGGCGTTCATTTCGGTCGCGGGCCAGGTGGGGCCGATTGTCGGACCGACGCTCGGCGGCTGGTTCGTCGAGGCCATTTCCTGGCATTGGATTTTCCTGATCAACGTGCCCATCGGGGCAGTCGGCCTGTTCGCGGTGAATCGCTATCTGCCGCGCAGTACGTCATCCGCCGCGCCGCCTTTCGATTTCGCCGGCTGCGCCCTGCTCTCGCTGTGCATGATCGCGTTCTCGCTGGCGGTGGAAACGCCGGTGCAGACGCACCGCGCCGCCTGGGCCACCGGTCTGTTCGTGCTCGGTCTGGTTGCCGCGCTCGCCTATGTGCCGTATGCGAAGCGCCGCGCCAATCCGCTGTTCAAGCTCAAACTGTTTAGCGAACCTAACTTCAGCGTCGGCCTGATCGGCAATCTGGTGTGCCGCATCGGTTCGAGTGCGGTGCCCTTCCTGCTGCCGCTTCTGATGCAACTGGAACTCGGCTATACGCCGCTGCATTCCGGCATGATGATGCTGCCCGCCGCACTGGCCGGCACCGTCGCCAAGCGCTGGATCGCGCCGCTCATCCGGCGTTACGGTTACGACACTTTCCTGCTGGTGAATACCGTGATCGTCGGCTCGGCGATCGTTGCGTTCGCACTGATCTCGCGCGGCACGCCGCTCGTCGTCGAAATCGCGGTGCTGGCCGTGTTCGGCGCGGCCAACTCGATGCAGTTCGCGGCGATGAACAGCGTCACGCTGAAGGGCCTCTCGCACGAAGACGCGGGCAGCGGCAATAGCCTGTTTTCGATGGTGCAGATGCTGGCGATGGGGCTCGGCGTATCGATCGGCGGCGGCCTGGTGAACCTGTTCTCCGCGCAGCTCGGCTCGCCCGCCATGGGCTTCCGCTTGAGCTTCGTGTGCGTCGGAGTGATCACGCTGGTGTCGGCGCTGGTGTTCCGGCGGCTCGAAGACGCAGCGGTTGTGCCCGCAACGGTCGGTCGCGCGGCGCCCAGCGCGGGGCGTTGATCTAGCCGGCCGCCGCGTTCGCTCCCGAACGCGTGCGCTCGACGGTGCGCGTTCCCGGCATGCGCGCGACGATCTGAACGGTCGCGAACGCGAGTATCAATCCGCCGAAAACATCCACCAGGTAGTGCCCGCCTTGCGTCGGCGTGGAGATCACCATCGCCACGTCGAGCGCCGCAATGATCGGGAACAGGACACGGACGCGCCTCACCGAGTACACGAAAAAAACGCCCAGTGCGGTGTGAAACGACGGGAACGAAACGAGTCCCTGAATCTTCGTCAGATCGAACTGCCGCAGTGTGCCGTTACGCAGCCGCTCGAAGTCCGACACGGTCGCCAGCAGCTTCGGATCCGCGACGTTGAAGTGCACATAGGCGCTCGTCGCCGGGAACGGCGTGGACACCAGCAACAGCAGGATGCTCGACAGGATCAGCAGCATGACGAAGTCCGCGAGCGCCTCGTCGCGGCCAAGCAGGCCCAGGATTGCCGGAATGCCGATCAACTGCCAGCCGCCGCTGTCATAAGCGAACGACAGCACGCGCTGCACAGCGGCGTGCTCGCGGGTCCAACGATAAACGCCGAGCCAGTCGAAGCCGAGCGCCTGATCGAAACGGATCAGGCTTGCGTCGATCACCGGCGCATTGACGGTGACGCACAGATAAGACAGGACGCCCGCCACCGCCATAAAGCACAGCAACAACACCAGCCACACCAGCATGCGCGCCGCCTCGGGGTAGCGAAACTTTTGCGTCGCGAGGCGGTAGCGCGGGATCTTCGCGAAGCCGGCGAGACCTGCGGCGACGCCTAGCAGCATGCCGATGGTTTTCGCCGCTGTGACGAGACTGCTCTCCTGCACCGAATAGCCGCCCACGTGGAGCCAGACGAGGTCGATCGCGAGCAGCACGCTCAGCATCGCCGAGCACAGCGCATAGCGCTTCCAGAGCAATGCCGGGGAGCGTGCGCTGCGCTCGTCAGGGACAAGAGGTTTCGACAGGGTCTCGAGCATCTCTATCGTTTTACGTTGGAGTCGCGATATTGTTTTCGTTCGAAGCCGGCCGTTGCCGCGCGGTTGGCTCACGGCAGCGCACTGCGCTTGACGGCGAGCTGACCGCGAGCGGCTTGTGCCAGGGCAAGCATACTTTACAACGGCAAGCGGGTGGAAAGCTTGAGACGAGGCCGACGCGCCGCATGACACGCGGTGTGTGGCGAGCGAGCGCCAGTGCTATTGCTGGTGAAAGCGAATGACCGGATGCCGGCGCGATGCCGGCATCCGCCGGTCGATCAACGAATATGATCGCCGAACAGCCCCAGCAGGCCAATGATGATCAGATAAAGCGCCACGATGTAGTTAAGCAGGCGCGGCACGACGAGGATCAGAATGCCGGCGATCAGCGCCGCGAGCGGGCCCACGTTCGTCACGATATGCATGTTTTGTTCTCCAGGATCGAAAGCGGAAAAGGCCGCGCGGCGGCGGGCCGGCGACCCGGCTCGTCCCGCCGCAGATGCAGCGCATCGGTTCGCGCAGCGGCGAACGTTGCCTCTGTGTCAGCAATCCGCGTGCCTGCTCCCTGGTGCCGGCGCAATCGTGCCGCACCCAGACTCAATCCGGCAGACGAACGCCCGAAAGCCGCTCGCAGGCGTCGAGCAAACGTTCCTGCACCGACGCGTCATGCACGACCGGATGCGGCTCGCGCGGCTTCATGTGATAGAAATACTCGCCGCTCACTTTCGCCGCGGGTTCGTCGCTCACGGCGAGCCACACCTGGGTTTTCGGTGCGGCATCCAGATCGTCGGGCGCTTCGGCTCCGCCCATCTTGGTCGCCACCCAGCCAGGTTCGAGCGCAGTCGACCGCACCTGCGGCCAGCGGCGCGCCACCGCAAATGCGAGCAGCGCGTCGTGCAGCTTCGAATCCGAGTAGGCCTGGGTGCCTTGCCACGGGCGCTTCTCCCAGGTGAGGTCCTGCAGCGTGGCGTCGCCCTGCCGGTGCAGCCCGGAACTCAGATAGACCAGCCGCTGGGGCTTGTCGATCAGCGCGGTGAGGAGGTATGGCGCGAGCGTATTGACGGCGAACACATGCGGCAAGCCGTCGACGGTTGCGATGCGGCGCGGCTCGCGGTAGCCCACCGCTGCGTTGTGAATGACGGCGTCGAAGCGGCCGAACCGGTTGACCTGATCGGCAAGCGCGAGAGTTTGCGCGATGCTCGACAGATCGCCGTGCAGTGCCTCCTTTGCGCCCGGCGCGGCTTTTAGCGCAGCCTGCGCGCGGGCTGCGTTGCGGCCGTGCAGCACGACTTCGTGTCCGGCGTCGATCAGCAAACGGGCCGCCATCTGGCCGAGGCCGTCCGCGGAGCCGGTAATGAAAATGCGTGACATGATGCCTTCCTTGACGAATCGAACGGATGAAGAGGAATTCTGCGCCTGCGTTGAACCGAACCGTGAGGCGCAACGACGTCCAGCTTAGCGGCCGGCGCACCGTTGAGCGAGAGCCGGCGGATCATGTCGACCATGACAGCCTGTCATGAACCAGGTATTGCAAATGCCGCTGCGGCAAGGCATTTCGCGTTAGCATCACCCCCACCCCATCCATGACACAGGAGCATGACCATGCCATTCGACGAACGCATACTGAACGGCATGGGCGTCCTCACGGCGATCGTCGATAGCGGCAGTTTCGCCGCCGCGGGCAATGCGCTCGACATGTCGCAGTCCGGCGTGAGCCGCTCGATCGCTCGCCTCGAAGCGCGGCTCGGCATCCGTCTGTTCGATCGCACGACGCGCTCGGTCACGCTCACCGACGAAGGCCGGCGTTTCTACGAACAGATCGTGCCGCTGCTGGGCGGACTCGAGGAAGCGGCGTCCTCGGCGGCACACGGCGCCACAGCGGTCCGCGGGCGGCTGCGCGTGACCATCGATCCGTTCTTCTCGCGCCTCGTGCTTGGACCGCGCCTCGGCGCCTTCATGGACCAGCATCCCGATCTGCAACTCGAACTGGTGACGCGCGACGCGCTCGGCGATATGGTCGCCGACGGCTTCGATCTGGCGATCCGTTTCGGCGAGCCGCGTGCCTCGACGCTGATCGCACGCAAGTTGCTCGACACCCGCATCCTGACTGTCGCCGCGCCGTCGTATCTGAAGAAATACGGACATCCGGTTGCGCCTGCCGACCTCGAAAGCGGCCGCCACGTCTGCATCAAGTTTCGCGACCCGGAAACGGGTTCGCCCTTTACCTGGGAGTTTCACCGTGGACGCAAACGCGTGGTGATCTCGCCGCCGGGCCGGCTGACCGTCAACGACGTCGGCACCCTGCACAGCGCCTGCACGGCGGGTCAAGGGATCGCGCAGATTCTCGGCCTCGGCGCCGAGACGCTGCTCGCCCAGGGCAAGGTCAAGGAACTGTTCCCCGACTGGGGCGACGAGCGCTATCCGCTGTACGCGCTGTACCCGTCGCGGCATCACCCGCCCGCCAAGGTGCGGGCGTTCTTCGAATTCATCGTGTCGCTGACCGGAGCCACTGCATAAGCGCCGCCCATCTGCTAACCTGACCGTTCCACGACTACAGCGTCCCAAGGCGCGACTCTCATGCCTAATCGGCTTTATGCGCGGCTTAATACCCGGCTTGTTGCACGGCCCGGCGCGCGGCGTACTCCACAGCCCGCCGCGCTCAGGCTCACCACTCGTGCGGCACTGGCCGCGCTGCTTTCGCTGCCTTGCCTCGCCTTCGCGCAAGTGCAGGCCGTCACGAATCAGCCCGTCAACCTGATGGCCGGACCCGGCGACGACTATCCCGTGGTCACCGGTCTCGCGCCCAATCAGCCGGTCGAGGTGATGGGCTGCGTCAGCGGCTACGAATGGTGCGACGTCGCGCTCGACGACCTGCGCGGCTGGGTCTACGGCGGCGCACTCACCTATGCGTACGAAGGCAACTACGTGCCGCTGCCCAGTTATGGCGCGGTGATCGGCTTGCCGGTCGTCGTGTTCTCGATCGACTCCTACTGGGACAACTATTATCACGGCAGGCCGTGGTACGGCGACCGCGACCGCTGGCGCCACGGCGGGCCGCCGGGCTATCCAGGCGGGCATCCCAATCAGCCGCCGCCGTACCAGGGGCATCCGTATGGAGCGCCGGGCCAGCCGCACCCGAACCAGGGCGCGCCCTATCCGCCGCCAATGCAAGGGCAAGGGCAGCCGGTCTATCGCCCCAACGCCGGACCGGTGCCTGTGCCGCACGGCGGACCCGCGCCGCAACAGGCGCCGCAGCAGCAATACGGCGGCCGACCGCCGGCCCAGCCGCAGCCGCGTCCGCAACCTCAGCCCCAGGCCCAGCCACAGGGGCGCGGGCAGCCCAATGAGGGACGCCGGGAACCGCCGCAGTCGCAGTAACGTCGCAGCGCGATGCCCAACGCTGCCCCCCAACGATCTCATGGCACGGAGCCCACCTTGACCGACGAACTCAATCCCTCCCAAACGCCCGCCCCGGCCGACCTCGATCCTGACCTGCAGGCCGTCGCGCAAGAAGTGTTCGATCTCGCGCGGCGCGGCGATGCAGCCACACTGGCGGCAGTCATCAAAAAAGGCGTGCCGCCCAACCTGCGCAATGAGAAAGGCGACAGCCTGCTGATGCTGGCGAGCTATCACGGCCATGCCGAGGCCGTGCGCACGCTCGCCGAGCTCGGCGCCGATGCGAACCTGCGCAACGACAACGGCCAGAGCCCGATTGCCGGCGCGGCGTTCAAGGGCTTCAAGGAAGTGGTCGAAACACTGCTGGCTGCGGGCGCGGATGTCGAAGGGGCCTCGCCCGACGGCCGTACCGCGTTGATGATTGCCGCGATGTTCAACCGTACGGAGATTGTCGACCTGCTGATCGCCCATGGCGCCAATCCGCAGGCGCGCGACGCGTCAGGCGTCACGCCGCTCGATGCCGCCAACCGCATGGGCGCGCCCGATACGCCGGCGCAACTCGCCAAGGCGCGTTCCTGATTCAGGGGTCCAGGGCTGTATCCAGACCCGGGGCGAAGACCGGCTCGTGGTCCCGCTCCGCTGCCGCCGGGTCCGGCGCACGCTCGAGCGCCAGATGCGCGGCCCACGCCCGCAGCGTATCGCCGAAGCCGCCCCGCGCCCGGCTCGCGCGCCGCGCACTCGTCGTGACGCGCGGCGCCGCGCTCCATGCGATCTGCGCGCCGGTCGCCAGCAACTGCTCCACCAACGCGACATCCTCGCTGCAGGCAAGCGGCGCGAAGCCGCCGGCGCGCCGATAAGCCTCAGCCGACACGCCAAGATTCGCGCCGTGCACATGCCGGTGGCCGTCCGCGTCCCGATACGTGCGCCGGAAATAGTCGCGCAGGTCTGGCGAATGCGCCGTCCAGTCGTCGACGCAGATCGAGCCGCACACCGCATCCGCCCCGAGCGACAACTGCGCCGCGAGCCAGCCGGGCGAGACGCGGCTGTCGGCATCGGTAAACGCCAGCCAGCGGGCGCCCGCCTCGAGCAAGCGCTGCGCACCGGCGGCGCGCGCGACGCCGACATTGCGCGCCTGCAACGCGAGGGTTTCGACACCGCCGTGCCGGGCGATTTCGGCGGTGCGGTCCGTGCAGTCGTCGAGGACCACGACCGTGCGCACCGCCTCGCCCACCAGCGCCGGATCGCATGCGGCGGCGCGGATTGCCGCGAGGCAATGGGCGAGCAGCGCCTCTTCATTGTGTGCGGGGATGACGACGCCGATCATGCGAGCCCCTCTTGCTCCGCCACCGAGCGCGAATCATGCGACCACACGTCGAGCAGCACGTCCGGCTCTTCGTGACGCACGAGCCGCGTGAGTCCGCAGCGCGCGTCGAGCAAGGCATGCACGCTAGCCGCCGATTGCGGCGCGGCATCGAATGGCCGCCGCCAATGACAGGCCAGCAAGGTGCCATCGGGCGTGAGCGAGGTTTTGATACGTTCGGCCAGTTGTTCCAGTTCGGCTGTGGCGAGGTAATAGGCGAGTTCGCTGATCACGATCAGATCGAAGGCGCCGTCGGGCCAGTCGCACGGCACGCTGCGGCGTTCGACGCGCACCTGGGGCAGTGCCGCCACGCGTTCCGTGGCGAGATGCACCGCCGTCTCGTTCAGATCGGCCGCGAGCAGGCTGTCGCAGCGTTCGGCAAGCTGCGCCGAAAGCTCGCCGTTGCCGCAACCCGGCTCGAAGGCGCGCCGGTAGCGCTCGCGCGGCAACAATGCCAGCGTCAGCAGGCGCTTGCGACGCTCGTACCAGCGGTTGCGAAAGCCCCACGGGTCGTCGCAGGCTTCGTAGAGTGCGTCGAAGTAGCCGTTGGAAGCAATCATGTCGGACTCCTTGTTATCTAGCTTGCGGTCTATCGCTGTATGGCTGAGGACGCACCCTGCACGTCCGGCACGTCTGGCACGTCCGGCACGTCTGGCATGCCGCCCGCGGCTACGCGCCCCGTCTTAAAGCGCCCACGGATCGCCGCCGTCGCCGCGCTGTTCCAGCGAGCGTTCGCCGAGCGCGGCGAGGTCGCGCTCCGCGTGGCTTTGTCTGAGGAACACCGGCAGGTCGGCCATCGCCCGCGCAAACCGTTCGTTGCGGCACAGCGGCGCCGCGCCGAGCGCCCGGCCTGCGTGGTCCATCACCGTGGTGGCCGCCGCTTCCACCACGAGCCGCGCGCGCAAGGCTGCGCTCATGAGCTCGTCGGCGGGATGCGCGTCGATCTGCGCCGCCGTGGCGCGCAGCACCGCCGCCGCTCCTGCCAGCGCGACCTCGACCGCACCCATATGCGCAAGACGATGCGCATCCGGGCGAGCGGCCACCGCCCCGGCCATCATGCCGGCGACGCCCGCCGCCGCGCCGTACCAGCACGCGGCAATGCCCGCGCCGCCCTGCCAGAAGCCGGCCCGTCGCACGTAGCCGTGCGGTGCGCCGAGCTGACGCGCCGGCGTCTCGTTGAACGTGACGTCGCCGCTCGCCGTGGCGCGCATGCCGACCGCGTGCCAGTGGCAAGTGGAGATCGAGATCGAGGGTTGATCCAGGGCGAGCGCGGCCAGCACCGGTTGGTCGCCGAGCCACGCCGTCACCAGCGCGTGGCTCACGGCATGCGCGCCGGAGCACCACGCTTTGGTGCCCGTCAGCCGCAGTTGACCGTCCGCGAGCGGCGTGGCCAGCACGCGTGCGCCAGGGGCTTCGGCAGCCCAGACGCCCCAGCGGCTGCCGGCAGGCAGCGCGGGCGCGCCCAGTTCAGCGAGGATCGCGAGCGCATCCGTATGGCCTTCGAACAGCTTGACGAGACCGAGATCGCGGGCGGCTACCGACGCCAGCGCGCGCCATCGTGCGAGCGTTTCGCCGCTGCCCGGCAAGGGCACGCGATCGTATCCTGCGTCGACCATCTGCCCCAGCATCGCGCCGAGCGCGGCGGGATCCGACGTGTCGAAGGACGCGCGCGCCAGGAATGCTTCGAGCGCATCCAGTGGATTTTTTACAGAGTCCTGATGATTTTCGGCGATGACGTCATCGTCGGGCGTGGCGTCATGGGTACGTCGCCTTGCCTCGTGATCGGCTGCACGAATACGGGTATCGAGCATCTGGCCTCCCTTGACCGCTTCGACTGGACTGCGCGGCCGTTGGGGAACCGCAGCGCTTGCCGGGTCTCCGCAAGCGACGTGCCCCGCCCTGCATTTCACTCACCCAGCGCGGCGCGAGCGAAGCTCGCATAATGGAGAACTACGTTTGCCGGACGTTCTTTCCCCCACCGGGCGACGCCGCATGAAGGAGATTCGAGCTCGATGAAACACGTCCTTTCCAACGACGAGGCATTGCAACGCGCGGTCATGGCCGAGTTAAGCGCGGCTGGCATGCCGGCGGGCCGCGTCGGCGCTATCGCGCAGGCCGGCATCGTGACGCTGCTGGGCCACGTGCAGCACGCCGACGAGAAGCATCGCGCCGAGGCTGCCACGTTGCGGCTCAAGGAGGTCAAAGCGGTGGTCGTGGCGGTGGAGATTCGCGCCGCGGGCACGGCCAGGTTGCGCGATGACGAGATCGCCGCGCAAGCGCTGACGCGCCTTGCCTGGGACGCCTGGGTGCCGCAGAACGCGCTCAAGGTCAAGGTGGAACACGGGTGGATCACGCTGGTCGGTCAGCTTGACCGGGGCGAGCAGAAGGCGGCCGCGCTAGAGGATGTCAGCCGTCTGTTCGGCGTGGCGGGCGTATCCGACCACACCACCCTCAAGGCCGGCGGCGCTGCCCAAGGGCGACACGGCAAGCGCGTCTGAGCACCGTCGCGCCCCGGCGTGGGGATACACCACAGCACGGGCACGCAGGTCCTAGCCCGCCGCTTGCCCCATCAACGTCCGGCAATGGCGCGCAATCTGCCGCTCTTCTTCGGTGTGCAGCACGCGCACCTTGCCGGCGGGATCGTCGGCCTTCAGCCCCATGAACTCGAGACCCGCGCAGACACGCCGCCGCACTTCGGCACTGTGTTCGCCAATGCCTCCCGCAAACACCAGCAGATCGATGCCGCCCAGCAGCGCTGCATAGGCGCCCACATATTTACGCACCGCCGTCGCAAACGCGTCGATCGCCAGTTCGGCATCCTGATCGCCTGCCGCGCTGCGTTTCTCCAGCGCCTGCATGTCGCCCTCGCCCGCAGTAAAACCGGCAAGGCCGCTCTCGCGATTCAGCAATGTTTCGAGCCGCTCCGCGCTGGGCTGCTCGGTACGCATCAGGTACAGCAGCACGCCGGGGTCGAGATCGCCGCTGCGGGTGGCCATGGGTAGGCCGCCGGTCGGCGTGAGCCCCATCGAGGTATCGATGGAACGTCCATCGCGCAGCGCACACACGCTCGAGCCATTGCCCAGATGCGCAAACACGGCGCGGGCGGGCAACGCCTTGCCGAGACGCCGCACCAATGATTCGTACGACAAACCATGAAAACCGTAGCGAATCACACCGGACTCCGCATAGCGGCGCGGCAACGCAAGCTGCGTAGCGACCGGCGGCATCGTGCAATGGAAGGCCGTATCGAAACAGGCGTAATGCCGGGCGTCGCCGAAAATCTGCGTGGCCTGATCGATCAGCGCCAGCGCCGGGGGAATATGCAGCGGCGCAAAATGCACCGCGTCGCGCAGATGCTGCATGACCCCGGGCGTGAGAAGCTGATGCTCGCGCAGATGTGGCCCGCCATGCACCACCCGATGCCCGACCGCGGCCGGCCGGGTGTGGCCGCGCTCCGCCAGCACGCCGGCGAGCTTCTGCAAGGCGTCGGTTTGCGACTCCAGCACATGGTCCGCCTGAAGCAGAACGGTGCCGTCCGCAGCCTGAATCTTCAGACTACCGTCCGGCCGGCCAATGCCCTCGGCGCTGCCTTTCAGCAAAAGCGATTCGTCATCCTGAACGGCTTCGTCCGCTTCGTGAGAAGCCGCTACGCCGCCGCCCGCCGCAGCGGCATGGCCCGCCTTGAAGAGGCCGAACTTGAGCGACGACGAGCCGCTGTTCAGCACGAGGATCGTCGCCGGATTCGTCTGCGTCTGCGTCATCGCCCTACCCCGTCCAGGTCCAGTTGCGGATCTCTTCCCTGTCGATCCCCTCGGCATGCGCATACGCGACATGCTCGATGATCTGGTCGCGCAGCCACTCCTTGGCGTGGTCGCCGACACCGCGCAGGCCCGGCACGCGGTCGATCGCGTCGATAGCCAGCGAAAAGCGATCCACCTGGTTGATGATGGCCAGTTCGAGCGGCGTGTTGATGTTGCCCTTCTCGTGATAGCCGTGCACGTGCAGGTTGTCGTGATTGGCGCGGCGGTAGGTGAGCTTGTGCACCAGCGACGAATACGAGTGGAAGTTGAAGATGACCGGCTTGTCGCGCGTGAACAGCGAATCGAAATCGCGGTCCGACAGGCCGTGCGGATGCTCGGTATCGGGCATCAACCGGAACAGGTCGACCACGTTGACGAAGCGGATCTTCAGGCTGGGAAACTTCTCCCGCAGAATCTGCACCGCCGCCAGCGATTCCATGGTCGGGATGTCGCCCGCGCAGGCCATCACCACGTCCGGCTCGGCGCCCTGATCGGTGGAGGCCCAGTCCCAGATGCCGATGCCCTTCGTGCAATGCGTGACCGCCGCGGCCATGTCGAGGTACTGCAAATGCGGCTGCTTGTCGGCGACGATCACGTTGACGTAATCGCGCGAACGCAGGCAATGGTCGGCCACGCTCAAGAGGCAATTGGCGTCGGGCGGCAGATAGATGCGCACCACGTTCGGGCTTTTGTTGGTGACGACGTCGAGAAAGCCCGGGTCCTGGTGCGTAAAGCCGTTGTGATCCTGACGCCAGACCAGCGACGTAATCAGCAGGTTGATGGACGGCACCGGTTGCCGCCATCTCAACTCGAGCTTCGCCTTTTCCAGCCATTTGGCGTGCTGGTTGAACATCGAGTCGATTACGTGCACGAATGCTTCATAGGTGGCGAATAGCCCATGCCGTCCCGTCAGCACGTAGCCCTCGAACCATCCTTCGAGCGTGTGCTCGCTGAGCATTTCCATGACGCGGCCGTCCACCGACAGCTCGCCGCCGTCCTCGTCGCTGGGCTCGAAGTCGGCCAGCCAGGTTTTCTCCGAAGCCTCGTAGATCGCCGTCAGCCGGTTGCTGGCCGTCTCGTCCGGCCCGAACACACGAAAGTCGCTCATATTGCGCCGCATGACTTCGCAGAGAAACTTGCCGAGCACATCCGTGGGCGACACATAGGTCGAACCGGGCGCGCCGGCGTCGACACCGTACTCGCGAAACTCGGGCATATCGAGCGCCTTGCACAGCAGTCCGCCGTTCGCATGCGGATTGGCGCTGATGCGGCGCGAGCCGCTGGGCGCGAGTTCGCGCAGCTCGGCCACCAGCCGGCCGTGTTCGTCGAACAGGTCTTCCGGACGATAGCGCCGCAGCCAGCCTTCGAGCACTTTCAGGTTTTTCTCGTTGGTGGCGGGATCGGGAATCGGCACCTGGTGCGCACGCCACGAACCCTCTACGCGGTGTCCGTCCACTTCCTTCGGACCGGTCCAGCCCTTGGGCGAGCGCAGCACGATCATCGGCCAGCGCGGCCGTTCGGCACGGCCGCTTGCGCGCGCCTGCTGCTGGATGGCGCGGATTTCGCCGATGCAGTGTTCGAGCGTGGCGGCCATCTTCTGATGCATCGCTTCCGGTTCGTCGCCTTCGACGAAATACGGCTTGTGTCCGTAGCCCGTCAGCAACGCTTCCAGTTCCTCATGCGGAATGCGCGCGAGGATGGTCGGATTGGCGATCTTGTAGCCGTTCAGATGCAGCACCGGCAACACGGCGCCGTCGCGGATCGGATTGAGGAATTTGTTCGAATGCCATGAAGTGGCGAGCGGTCCCGTTTCCGCCTCGCCGTCGCCCACCATCACGGTGACGATGAGATCCGGGTTGTCGAACGCTGCGCCGTAGCCGTGCGAGAGGCTGTAGCCGAGTTCGCCGCCTTCGTGAATCGAACCGGGCGTCTCGGGCGTGCAATGCGAGCCGATCCCGCCAGGAAACGAAAACTGGCGGAAAAAGCGCCGCATGCCGGCTTCGTCTTCGCTGCGGTCCGGATAGATCTCCGAGTAATGGCCTTCAAGATAGCTGCTCGCCAGCGTGGCCGGCGCGCCATGGCCAGGACCGGCGATATACACGACGTTCAGGTCGAGTTTGCGGATCAGGCGGTTCAGGTGAACCAGCAGGAAGCTCTGACCGGGATCCGAGCCCCAGTGCCCGAGCAGGCGCCGTTTGATGTGTTCCGGCTTGAGCGGTTCGCGCAAAAGCGGATTGTCGCGCAGGTAGATCATGCCGGCCGCGAGGTAATTGCACGCGTTCCAGTAGCGGTCCATCTTGCGCAACGTTTCGGCATCCAGCACCGGGTTCTGGGTGTTGATCTCGGCCATCGGGTCACTCCATGGTATGGACTGCCTGTTCACGTGGGGTGTGCATCAGAGCATTCCACTGTCCGTCCGGGGTGTGACAAGCGTGCGACGGCAAGGTTCGCAGCGGGCGAGACTTAGGCGGAAAACACCGCGAGATCCATGCTGGCCAGATCGCCGATATGCTCGATCGTGATGTCGGCCGGCGGGTAGGCGACGAGATTGGCCGTGTCCAGCGCGTAATGCCCCTGGCGTGGAAAGACGGTAATCAGCCGCTCTTTCCAGCTCTGTTTCATCGCGGCGAGGATCCGCAGCTTGTCGTCGATCATCACGTAGCGGCGAGCCGGATAGCGTTGCACGACCTCGTCGAGCATCTGCTCCTTGTGGATGTAGATCAGTACGCGCCCTTCCACGGCGTCCCAGAGTCCCGACTGCTTGATCTTGCGGGGCTGGAACACCACGTCGCCGTCGGACAGGATCACCGTCGGGCCAAGCGTGCGCAGCCGCGCGAGCGTCGCCAGCGCGTTGGGGTACAGGCGGCTCGGGAACGGATAGTCGATCAGGAACGACGACATCAGCATCAGCCGGGTGTCGCACTGACGCTCCAGCCGGTAGCGTTGCAAGGCTCCGAGGTAATCGGCGTAGCCCAGTTCGCTACGCAGCGTTTCGAAGATTTCCCAGTACCGGTCGCTGCTCGCCCCGAACTCTTCGTTCAGATGGGCGCGCAGATCCGCGACCACGGCATCGTTGTTCAGCAACGTGTTGTCGACATCGAGCAGGAATACGACTTCTTCAGGCGCGCTCATACGGTAAGTTCCTCCACAGGCGAGAGTGATGAGTACGGCCGCCGTGCGCGGTTCGCGCCGTCGGGCGGCCATACCGTGGGCTTGGGCGAAGCGGTTTAGCCGGTATTGATCATACGCGCGCTGAGACGCAGGTGTCGCTGAAGTCGACGGCGGCGGCGCCGGACTGGTGGCGTCTCGTGGAACTGCCTGATTCGTCGCTTGCCCGTCAAGTGTTCAGTTATCCGAACTTAGCTGATCTCGGGCAATGCCGTTGCGAATCCGCTTGATGGTGAACGATATGCGGTGGAGTCGACGCCATGACGGCGTTCGACGCGCGGCGACAAAAAGATGCGCGCTCCCGGGACCTGCATGGGCGCGCGCAATTCACTTGCTACACGGCGGCATCAATCGGACCGGGGAATCCATGGTTTGACGCCTCCGCCACTTCAGGTTACCCGCATCGGCAGCAGACTGAAAGCGATAAAACGACGTCAACTCCATTTCATTGCCATCCACGGAAATGAAAGCCGCAATTGTTCAGAATAAATTAAATGGTGGCGGTCCGATTAAGCGGTATTTAATACCTGATGTCGGCAGCGGACTCTATTTTGTCGTACGGGCGGCACGGCTGCGAACCTCGGCCGACCCGCTGCATCAGGCAAAAAAAAGCCCGCTCTGATGCACGGGCCCAAACGTTCGGTGGAGAACGTTCCAGAAAGCGGCTTAAATTTAACCTGAAAAAAATCAATGACCAAGCACAATTGCTTTCCTGCATTCGGCTTACCAAATAATCAATTCGTCCCTTTATGCAATGAGTGAGTCAGGGCACAAACGGTTTAGCTGACATCCGGGGTCCGGCGTCGACCCGCACGCCCGAATCGCGCAGCACATTCAGGCTGTGCCCTGCGCCGAACGCGTGGACGACGGCGCCCAGATGGTCATGACGCATCATTGAGTCGCCCAGGTCTTATTGCAGGATGCTATTCGAACTCAAATCCGCGTCTTGTCGAATATTTACCGAGTCATTTTCGTTTCATTGACATTTCGCAGCGTGCGAATCCAGCGGGGCAAGCCGGTCTCCGTATTCGTCCGCATTGCGAACGCACGCGGCGTCGTGCGAAATTGCCGCCAACGCAACGGGCCACATGCCCGGCGGTCAACCTTCCAGAATGTCTAAAACAAGAGGCGTACATGTCCACTCAGAAGGCGGCTGAAATCGCTGCCCGGTTTGACCGGTTGCCCCCCTCACGCACCGTCTGGATCATGGTGATCCTGATCTCGCTGGGCGGCGTGTTCGAGTTCTACGACCTGTTCTTCACCGGCTACGTCGCACCCGGCATGGTCGAATCGGGGCTGTTCAAGCCTGAGTCGCTGGGCTTTTTTGCAGCGCTGCAGCCGCTCGCGGTGGCCGGCTTCGGTACCTTTGTGTTTGCCACCTTCGCGGGCCTGTGGATCGGCACGGTGGCGTTCGGCTTCGTGGCGGACCGCTTCGGGCGGCGCGTCGTGTTCACGTGGTCGCTGATCTGGTACATGGTCTGCACGATCATCATGGCCTTCCAGACCTCGGGCTTCGCGCTCGATATCTGGCGCCTTGTCGCGGGCATCGGTATCGGCGTCGAGCTGGTCACCATCGACACCTATATCTCCGAGCTGATCCCGAGCGGCGAGCGGGGCCGTGCGTATGCGGTCAACCAGTTCATCACCTTCTCGGTGGTGCCGGTCGTCGCGTTCCTTGCCTACGCGTTAAAGGGCACCCAGCCGCTCGGTCTCGAATACTGGCGGGTGGTGATCCTGATCGGCTCGGTGGGCGCGGTGATCGTCTGGATCCTGCGCCGCAAGATTCCGGAGAGCCCGCGCTGGCTCGCGCGGCACGGCCGCATCGAGGAAGCCGAGCGCATCGTCGCCGATATCGAACGCCGGGTCGCCGCCGAGAAAGGCGTGGTCTTGCCGGCCCCGCAGCCGGTCTCGCCCGAACAGGCGGGCACCGGTTCGTACAAGGAGATTTTCGGGCCGCGCTACCGGACCCGCACGATCATCCTGTCGATCTTCAACATGGCCCAGGTGATCGGCTTCTACGGCTTCGCCGCCTGGGTGCCGACGCTCCTGATCCATCGCGGCATCCACGTGACGGCGAGCCTCGGGTATGCCTTCGTGATTGCCATTGCCAATCCGTTCGGGCCGCTGCTGGGCGTGTGGTTCGCCGACAAGCTGGAGCGCAAGACGCAGATCTGCGGCGGACTGATTACGATGGCCGTGGTCATCGCGGTGTTCTCCCAGGCGTCCGCGCCGTGGTTGCTGATCGTGCTGGGGGTGCTGTTCACACTGGCCGCGAACATCATGTCCTATGCCTATCACGGCTACCAGGCCGAGCTGTTTCCGACCCGGGTGCGGGCCCGGGCAATCGGCTTTGTCTATTCGTGGAGCCGGATCTCCGCCGCGTTTGCGGGACTGGCGATCGGCATTCTGTTGCATGGCTACGGCGTGCCGGGGGTGGCGGCGTTCATCGGGGTATCGATGCTGGTCGGCATTGGCATGATCCTGCTCGGACCGTCGACACGCGGACTGTCGCTCGAAACCATCAGCCATTGATCCATACGCCGGCGCCTGAACGGGGCACCGGTTTGTCGCTGCAGCCCCTCGGGCGAATGGCGATCCACGCGCGCAAAAAAAGAAAGGCCCGGCGACGGGCCGGGCCTGCAAAGGTTACCCCGCTGCAAAGGCAAGGGGCAACTGGACGTGGCAAACAGGGTACTGCGAGGGTACTGCGGGTATTGCGTGACACTGCGGGTGCTGCGGATGCCGTTGGGCGCTGCGTCCAGCGCCCGGCGGATAGCGTTCAATGTATCCGCTCCGTCTTAAAGGGACCTTAAGCTCGCGCGCCGCATTGCCTGACGTCCTTGCCCTTGCCGATCAACCTGCGGCAAGCAACGATGCGATGCATAATCCCTGCGAGGCCACTACCACAACCAACGGACACGCGGCGATGACGGAACGTGAAAGCGGAGCAGCAAACGCGGTGCCCCGGAGCGAGACCGCGGCGAGCACAGGGCACGCGTCGAGCGGGTCCAGGCCGTCCCCGGCATCGCGCCGAACCTTGTGGGTCATCGTCCTGACGCTGCCGGTTACGATCGTGGCACTCGCCATCGCGCTGGAGCTTTTCGGCCTGCTGTTGCGGCTCGGTTGACGTCTTGCAACGGTGATCGTCAGATCACCGTGCACGTAACAGCGGAGCGCGCCGCTGCGGGGATGCGCGCGCTAGTCGCCGAAGCCCAGTTCGGCGTCGATCTGCTGGCCGAGCGCCAGCACCGCGCCGAAGCCGGACGACACGATCGCGTTCTGGCCGAAGGTCAGCGCGCCGTCGAGCCGCGCATTGCCACGGTAGGTGCTCATCGTATCGAGCGGTTCGTTCGGCCAGTGCGGATCGGGCGCGCCGCTTGCCTGGTCGATGGTGGGAATCGGACAGCGCGCGCACGGCTTGACGAGGTGCAACTGCGCCGTTTCGTCGCCCACCCAGATGGTGAGACTTTCCACATAGTCTTCGTCGTACGCCTCAAGACCGGTGAACACCAGGTTGGGCCGGAAACGGTTCATCGGAATCGGCGGCGCGCCTTTGGCGGTCAGCCGCCGGTTCAGATCGGCCAGCGAGGCCTCGCCGGCCACCAGCAAGGGGAACCCGTCCGCGAACTGGGTGATCGCCGCGAGATCGCCCGTCCACACCGGATCGACCACGCGCCGCACCGCCGGGTCGAAGCGCACCAGCCGCGCCGGCACGCCGAGGAACGCGGAAAACCAGGCCTCGGTCTGCGGACCGGTGTCGAAGGCCGACATGGTGTCGCGCCACACCCGCGTTTCGATCAGCGCGGGCCGCTCGAGCGCCGTCACCGCGAGCGGCGTGCGCAGCTCAGGCATGCCGGGCGCCGTGACGATCAGTTCGCCCTGGCCCAGCGCGACGCCGATGAGCGCGAGGCGCGCATGGCTGCGCTGCGTCAACATGAGCCCGCTCGGGTCGACCACCATCCAGTTACGGTCGTATTCCAGACCGGTGTCGAGCAACCGCGCTTCGTGCAACGCAATGCCCGCGCACGATTTGATCGGATAGACGTAAAGACTGCTGACAGCTGGCATGGTGGGAAGATTCTTTTAAACGCGTAGAGACCGATTGTAGTGCGAGTTGCCGGCTGCGTTGGGCGTGGTCAATATCAACGCTTCGCCGCGCGGCCGGTCATGCGGCCCAGCACGTCGACGCGCTGGATCAACTGATGGTAGATCACGGCGAGCACGTGCCCGGCGATCAATGCATACGTGAGCCAGGCGAGCAGTCCATGCACGCGCCCGCCGAGATGGCCGAGCGCCTTGTCCAGCGGCACCACCGAGGGCACCTGGAACAGCCAGAACCAGTTGACCGGATGACCGCCCGCGTAGGAGTTGATATAGCCGCTGATCGGCATGGCGAACAGGATCAGATACAGCAGGCCGTGGCCGATGTGCGCGAGCGTCTGCTCGAAGGCCGGGATGGCGGCGGGCAGAGGCGGCGCGGTGCCCGACAGTCGCGTAACCACGCGGATCAGCGTCAGCAGCAATACCGTCAGGCCAATCGACTTGTGCAGGTTGAACCAGTTTTCCTGCATGGGATCGTGACGGTCGAGCCCGGTCATGTACCAGGCGAGCGGAATCACGACGAACATGCATAGCGCGGTCAGCCAGTGCAGCACCCGCAGCGTGAGGCTGTAGGTCAGGCGGGCCGACGGCATGGCGGCGCCCGCGGCGGAAGACGTTGGCGAGGGACGGGACATGGTGAGAGCCTTTCGATCGAACGCGGATGAGAAAAAGCGTGACATGGAAATAAGGCCCGTGAGCAAGCGGCCCGCGTGCGGTGCGTTACGCGCCATTACCGGCACGGCGGCACGATTCCTCCATGCTACGCCTGTGCGACCGGCATGCGATCGGCATGCAACCCGCGTGCCATCGCGGCGCCATTGGGATGCCATCGCGAAGCCATCCCACCGCCATTGAGGGGCCATCGAAGCGGCGAACAGCGTCGTTCGGGACACTGCTGCAGAGCGGGCGTTTATTTCGGCGGTTACGTCCCCAGGCGCTTGGACGTAAAATTCCGGAGCGCTGCACTGCCGCGAAGCCACCGGCTCTCGTCGGAACGCCCAACTGATGGCCCTCAGATGGGCGGGCAGCAATACCGACCGACCACAACGCCTGAAAGAATCCGTACCCTAATCCAAACAGGACATTCATTATGCTGACGAAATCCGTTTTGACCGTTGCCGAGACGACGCAGATTCTCGACGCTGCGCGCGCCGAGGCCGAAAAGAACCAATGGGCCGTGACAATCGCCGTGACCGACGACGGCGGCCATCTGTTGAGCCTGCTGCGTCTCGACGGCTGCGCGCCGGTCGGCGCCTACATCGCCACCGAGAAGGCCCGCACCGCGGCACTCGGCCGGCGCGAATCGAAGGTCTACGAAGACATGATCAACGGCGGCCGCACGGCCTTCCTGAGCGCCCCGCTCCAGGGCACGCTCGAAGGCGGCGTGCCGGTGATCGTCGGCGGCCAGGTGGTCGGCGCAGTGGGTGTGTCCGGCGTCAAGGCGGATCAGGATGCCCAAATCGCCAAGGCGGGTGCCACCGCCCTGAACGGTTAAGTCAAGCAAGAAGCCAGGCAGCATGCAGGAACAGGCCGGTGGCCCCACACCGGCCCAGCCCAATCAGATGGAGCAGTCCATGACTCAGATGACCAAGCGAAGCGGACTGCAGGTAGCCGCGAATCTCGACCAGTTTGTCGAACAGGAAGCCCTGCCGGGTACCGGCGTAGACAGCGCCGCCTTCTGGGCGGGGTTCGACGCGCTGGTGCACGACCTCGCCCCGAAGAACCGCGCCCTGCTGGCCGAGCGCGACCGCCTGCAAACCGAGCTCGATCAGTGGCACCGCGCCCATCCGGGCCCGGTGCGCGACCTGCCCGCTTACCGCAGCTTCCTCGAAAGCATCGGCTATCTCGTACCGGTGCCCGCCCGCGTCAAGGCCACGACCGACCACGTGGACCGCGAGATCGCCGAGCAGGCCGGCCCGCAGCTCGTCGTGCCGCTGTCGAACCAGCGCTATGCCCTGAACGCCGCCAATGCGCGCTGGGGTAGCCTGTACGACGCGCTGTACGGCACCGATGCGATTCCCGAGACCGATGGCGCGGAGAAGCAACGCGGCTTCAATCCGCTGCGCGGCGCGCGCGTGATTGCCCGTGCCCGTGCTTTCCTCGACGAAGCCGCGCCGCTCGCCAGCGGCTCGCATGTCGACGCCACGCGCTACAGCGTCGAAGGCGGCGAGCTGGTGGTGAAGCTGAAGAACGGCGCGACCGCGCTGAAGACAGCGGCGCAATTCATCGGCTATCAGGGCGAACCTGACGCGCCCTCGGCCGTGCTGCTGAAGCACAACGGCCTGCACTTCGAAATCCAGATCGACGCCGACGATTCGATCGGCAAGACCGACGCCGCGCACGTCAAGGACGTGCTGATGGAAGCGGCGGTGAGCACGATCATCGACTGCGAAGACTCGGTCGCGGCCGTCGATGCGGACGACAAGGTCCAGCTTTACCGCAACTGGCTCGGCCTGATGACCGGCGATCTGACCGAAGAGGTCACGAAGAACGGCAAGACCTTCACGCGCCGGCTGAATGCGGATCGCGTGTATACCGCCGCGAACGGCACCGCGCCGGTCGTGCTGCATGGCCGCTCGCTGCTGTTCATCCGCAACGTCGGTCATCTGATGACCAATCCGGCGGTGCTGACGAAGGATGGCGAGGAGATTCCGGAAGGCATTCTCGACGCGGTGATCACCACGTTGTGCGCGCTGCACGACCGCAAGCATCATCTGAATTCGCGCACCGGCTCGGTCTATATCGTGAAGCCGAAGATGCACGGCCCGGCGGAAGTCGCGTTTGCGAGCGAACTGTTCGCGCGCGTCGAAGATCTGCTCGGCCTCGAGCGCAACACCATCAAGATGGGCATCATGGACGAGGAGCGCCGCACCAGCGTCAACCTCGCCGCGTGTATCGCCGAAGCGTCGGAGCGGGTTGCGTTCATCAATACCGGCTTCCTCGACCGCACCGGCGACGAGATGCACACCGCCATGCAGGCGGGTCCGATGCTGCGCAAGGGCGACATGAAGTCGACCGCGTGGATCGGCGCTTACGAGCGCAGCAACGTGCTGGAAGGTCTCGCGGCGGGCTTGCGTGGCCGCGCGCAGATCGGCAAGGGCATGTGGGCCATGCCGGATCTGATGCATGCCATGCTGGAGCAGAAGATCGCTCATCCGAAGGCCGGCGCCAATACGGCATGGGTGCCCTCGCCGACCGCGGCGACGCTGCACGCGCTGCACTATCACCAGGTGGACGTGCAGGCCGTGCAACAGGAACTGGAAAAGATCGATCTGGCCAGCGTGCGCAGTGAATTGCTGGACGGTCTGCTGACCATTCCCGTGGTCGAAGCCGCCAAGTGGAACGACGACGAAATCCGCCAGGAAGTCGAGAACAACGCGCAAGGCATTCTCGGTTATGTGGTGCGTTGGGTCGATCAGGGCGTCGGTTGCTCGAAGGTGCCGGATATTCACAACGTCGGCCTGATGGAAGACCGCGCGACGCTGCGCATTTCCAGCCAGCACATCGCGAACTGGCTGTATCACGGCGTGGTGACGCGCGAACTGGTCGAAGAAACCTTTAAGCGCATGGCCAAGGTGGTCGACGAGCAGAACGCGGGCGATCCGCACTACCAGCCCATGTCCCCGGGCTTCGACACGATCGCGTTCAAGGCGGCGCAGGCGCTCGTGTTCGAAGGACGCGAGCAGCCGAGCGGCTATACGGAACCGTTGCTGCACAAGTTCCGGCTTGAGGTGAAGGCTTCCGCCTGATACGGAATCCCGACCGTCTGAAGGAGCGACTCGCGGGCGGCACGTGGCCCGCGAGTCGAGTCCATCGGACGGAAGCAGCAAATCCCTGTTTCGTTTTTTCCGTCCGCAGACCGTCAGTGCCAGTCGGTCAATAGTCAGCCGGATTTCATCTGAAGCCGGCTATCGGCGGCCAGCCGTTGGTCCACATATCCGACTACCGCGTCGCGGGTATTTTCCAGGTGGCTACGGGTCTGCGCATAGACCGCTTCGATATCGCGCGCTTCGTAGGCACGCAGCAGCGCTGCATGCTCGCGGTTGTTGGACGCCATGAGATCCTGATCGACGTGCATCGAAAGACTCACGTACGGGCGGGCCGCATGCGAAAGCGACTCCACGATGTCGAACAATCGCGTATGCACCTGGCTCTTCACGAGATGTTCGTGGAACGTTTCGTTCAGCAACGACCACTGTTCCGGAGAAGCGGTCGCCACCATCGCCGCGTGACTGCCTTTGGCGGCGTTGAGATCGTCGGTCGTGGTATGCGGGCATGCGCGCTGCGCCAGCATCGGCTCGAGCATCACGCGCAGTTCATAGATACCGGTCACGTCAACCAGCGTTAGACCTCGCGTCTCGACACCCTTGTTCGGGTCAATCGAGACGAGCCCTTCAGCCCGCAAGTCTCGAAACGCCTCTCGTACCGGGGTCGTGCTGACATGAAGACGCTTCGCCACTTCCTCCTGACGCAGGTGCGTGTTGGCCGGATACAGGCCTTGCAGGATTTCCGCCCTGAGCGTGCTCAGCACATATTGCTGAGCGGTCCGATAGAGTCTGGTCAACGCCTACCTCAATGCGGCCTCGATCCATGCCGCTGTTTGCAGGGTCAGCAGATCGCCGTCATGTCGACCGACCACCTGGAAGCCTAACGGCAGTCCGCCTTGCGATTGACCCGACGGCACCGTGACAGCAGGCACACCGAGAAAACTCCACGGCGCGCAGAAAGTGGCGTCCCCGGTGTCGGCCAGCCCCTCGGGCGCCTGCCCCACCGCCGGTACGGTCACGAGCGCATCGCAGCCGTCGATGAAGCCGTCGAATTCGCCGCGCAGTCGAGCTTGCAACGCCAACGCCGCGTCGTACTTCGCGGGCGCAAGCGCCGCGCCCGCCGCCGTCAGCACCGACATGTGCCGGCTGATCCTGTCGGGGTGCTCCGCCGCTACAGGTCCGATGGCGCGCGCCGCTTCGACCTGCAGGATAGTTTGCAACGCGTCGAGGATAGACGGCATGTCGTCGAACGGATCGAGTTCCACGAGCGTCGCGCCGGCGGCCGCGAGGCGCATGAGCGTCGCGTCGAAATTGGTCTTCTGTTCGCCCGTCACACGGTCCCAGAAAGGCGTGCGAACCACGCCCAGCTTTTGCGGACGCCGCACCGGAAAGTACGCGCCCCATGCATCGAGATCCGCGATCGCCTCGGGCTTCGCGTCGACGAACAGCGCATGACAGAGTGCCGCGCCCTCCACGGTCCGGGCAAAGAAGCCGACATGATCGAGAGAAGGCGCCAGCGGATTCACGCCGGCCGAAGGTATCCTGCCATGCGTGGGCTTATAGCCGACCACGCCGCAGAACGCCGCGGGCCGGATCACGGAACCCACCGTCTGGGTGCCGACCGCCAGCGGCAGGATGCCGGCCCCGACCGCCGCCGCCGATCCGCTCGAAGAGCCGCCGGGGGTATGAAGCCGGTTCCACGGATTGACGGTCGGCCCCGGTTCACGCCATGCAAACTCGGTCGTCACGGTCTTGCCGAACACGACGCCGCCGAAGTGCCGTATCCGTTCGACGATCCACGCGTCTTCAGCAGGCCTGAAGCCCGCGTAAATGGGCGAACCATAGGTCGTGGGCATGTCGTGCGTCGCGATCAGATCCTTGACGCCGATCGGCAAACCCGCCAGCGGCCGGCTCACCGCGTCCCGGGTCTCAAAGGTGTCGGGCCGGTAGACGAAGGCCTTTAACCACGGCTCGCAGTCGTGCGCCCGTGTCTGGGCGGCTTCGAGCCGCGCACGGCAGATCGTCTCATCGCCACGGCTCGCGATCAGGTCGGCCACGAGTGAAGCGGTTGTCTCGCTCATTTCGCGCTGGCCTTGTTGGCAAAGGAATCGTCTACCGCGCTGTTGTACGTCACGCTGCCCGGCTTGATATTGCCGACATACTCCTGAAGGTCCAGCGCATTGCGAAACGCCTGCTCGGAAATATCGGGCGTCGTGGCGTAGATCTTCTGGTCGATCAAACGGCCCACTGCGGTCTCGACGATTTTCCTGTCGAGGGTGGGAAACTCCGCGACGGCCACGGCCTTGGCGGTATCCGGCGACTGCTGGATCAGCGCTTCGGCCTGCGCGACGGACTTCACGAACGCCGCCACCATCGCGGGCCGCGACTTGATGGTCGACGCCAGCGTATCCATCGTCGAGAAGGCGTAGCCGCCGGGATAGCTCTTGGGAAACGCATAGAGAATCTTGTAGCCGGATGCGATGCCCTGGTCGGCTTGCGGCTCATAAAGCGCGGCGGCCACTGCACGGCCCGCGGCGACCGGCGCCAGCTCGGTGCCGATCTGCACCGTATTCAGATTCACGCCGGCAATATTCTCCTGCTTGATCAGGCGCTGCAGCAGATACGTGCTGGTAGACGGGGGCAGCGCCGCCGACACGGTCTTGCCCGCCAGATCGGCCTGGCTCTTGAGCCCGGAATCGGGCGGCGTCACGATCCACACCGGTACGCCCGAGACGACGTTCGCCACGTTGACGAGCGTGGCGCCCTTCAGATTGGCCAGCACGGCGGTCATCGGATCCTGCAGCGAAAAATCGGCGTGTCCGCCGATCACCGCGGCAACGCCCTGCGCGCCGCTGCCCGCTGTCACCTTCTGCACGTCGAGACCGTTTTGCGCGAACAGGCCTTTATCGATTGCAACATAGAGCGGCAGATACTGGATCGACTGGAACGCCTGGTAGACGACCACCTTCTCCGGCGCCGCCCACGCAGACCGGGTCGCTGCGGTCGCGAGCAGGATGCCGGCGGCGCAAGCCTGCACGAACCGGCTGGCGAGAAACCTGTGGTGCGACGCCTGGCCTTGCAGGGAGGTGAGCGGCTGATTCATCGTTTGGTTTTCCATGAAATGATCCGGCTTTCCGCGAGTTGAACGATTCCGGTCAGCAGTGTCGCCATCAACGTCAGAATCATGATGCCGAGCCAGACCGTATTGAGGTCGAAGAGCGAGCCGGCAACGAACACTTCGTGACCCAGCCCGGATTGGGAGGCGATATATTCACCCACGACGGCGCCGATCAACGCGAAGCCGATGTTGACGCGCAGCGTGGAGAAGATCCATGGCAGCGCGCCTGGTACGATCAGCTTGCGAAAGATCATGCCGGGCTTGGCCTTGAACGAAAGAAACAGATTCAACAGGTCGCGGTCGACCTCCTTCGCCGCCGCGCAGGACGAGATCATCGCCACTGCGAAAGTGGAAATGCCGGCGAGCCAGACTTTCGACGTCATGTCCGAACCGAACCAGATGACGATCAGCGGGCCGAGCGCAATCTTGGGAATACTGTTCAGTATCACCGCGAACCCTTCGGTCACACCGGCCACGCGCGGCACGAACCAGAGCAGCAGACCGAATCCGATCCCCAGTCCGCTGCCGATCACGAGGCCGAGTACGGTCTCGTACAAGGTCGTCAAGGTATCCGTCACCAGGTTGCCCTGCGTCAGCCCTACGGCCGCAGCCTTGTAGATGCCCAACGGCGAGCCGAACAACTGGCCGTTGATCCACGCGCGTCCGGCCGCCACCTGCCAGAGAACGACCAGCGCCACCGTGATCAGGGTAACGACCGCACCCGTCGCCGCCCTGCCTTGCAAACGCCGCACGCGAGCACTCCGCTGCGGCGAGACTGCCGGGAAAACCGCGTCGCTCATGTCGAGGCTCCGGCATGGTGGATGCTATTGCTGCGCAGACCGTCCCAGATCCGTTTATGCAAGGTACGGAATTCCGGCGCCTCGCGCGCCGATACGGCATTGCGGGGACCTTGCGTGGAAAGCCTGACCTCCACCCTGTCTTCGATGCGAGCCGGGCGGCCGCCGAGCAGCATCACGCAATCGCTCATCGCGATCGCCTCTTCGATATCGTGCGTGACCAGTACGACACTCGTCCCGGTACTTTCACGCAACAGCATCACGTCGTCCTCGAGCGCGAGGCGCGTCTCGTAGTCGAGTGCCGAGAACGGTTCGTCGAGCAGCACCAGCGTGGGATCGACGAGCAACGTACGCGTCAGTGCAACCCGCTGCCGCATGCCGCCGGACAACGCATGCGGATAGGCGTCGATTACCGGCGCGAGGCCATAGCGTGCCAGCATGTCGCGGGCGCGCTCGACATCGGCGCGCGTCACCTTCCTGTAGAGCTCGATGCCTAGCAACGCGTTGTGCAGCACCGAGCGCCACGGCATCAGCAGGTCTTTCTGCAGCATGTAGGCGATGCGGCCCGCTGCGCCGTCGCTGCGGCGGCCTACTTCGATGCGGCCGGCCTGCGGACTGAGCAAGCCCGAGATCAGGTTGAACAGCGTGCTTTTGCCCGCGCCGCTGCGACCGACGATGGACACGATCTCCCCTGCGCCGACGCTGAAATTCAGCCCGGCGAAGAGGGTCGTTCGCACACCGTCGTCTGTCTCGAAGCCATGGTTCAGCCCCGCAACCGTCAAGCGCGCGCCCGGCTTGAGATCGTCTGCCGAAGCGGTCCGTTCGACTCCCTGTGACATCACTGTGTTCGATGTGTTCATTGGCATACCCAGGAAATGGCACAGTGCCGCCAATGCATTGTGCACAATGCACAGTGAGCGAAAAAAAAACGCTTCACAACTCGCCATAAAAAATCCGCAGGCCCTCCCGAGCGCGCATCCCTTTACATAACGCGCAGCGCCGCGCGCGAAGCGAACCCCGCTCGGGCCCCGGCCTCAAGCTGTGACGTTTGCTCACAAAGTCAATATTTTTCGTCCATTGTCGTCCACACGGCCAGAGCGCTTAATCGACTGCGAGAGCATTCCGTAACGCGTAAATCTGGGGGAACCATGGACATTGGCGCGCTCAAACCCGCGATTTCCGATCGGTTGATGAAACGGATCGCCTGGCGGCTCGCCCCACTCATGATCGTGATGTACATCGCGAACCAGCTTGATCGCGCCAACATCGGCTATGCCGCGCTGACCATGAACGCCGAGCTCCACATGACGGCGGCGCAATACGGTTTCGCGGCAAGCCTGTTTTTTCTTGGCTACATCCTGTTCGAAGTCCCGAGCAACCTGTGCATGCATCGGTTCGGCGCGCGGCGCTGGATGGCGCGCATCCTGTTGAGCTGGGGTCTGCTGTCTTCGCTGACCAGCTTCGTTCCCGACTCACGCTGGCTCTATATCGCCCGCTTCTGTCTTGGCGCGTTCGAGGCGGGGCTGTTTCCGGGCATGGTGTACTACCTCACGCTGTGGATGCCCGCGCGCAATCGCGTCTGGATGATGTCGCTGTTCGTGACGGCTATCCCTCTTACCGGCGTGCTAGGCGCACCCGTTTCTACATGGCTGATGGCGCATGCGAATGTGTTCGGCGTGACCGGCTGGCGCGCGATGATCCTGCTGGAGGGCGTGCCCGCGCTCGTCCTCGGCGTGGTCGCCTGGTTCTGGATGGCGGACAGCCCTTCCCGCGCGCGCTGGCTGTCTGCGACGGAAAAGGCTGAAATCGCCGCCGCACTCGCAGTCGAACAGGCTCAGGCAGCGGCCGTCACCTCACCGGCCAGCGCATGGCGAGCGCTTGGCAATCCGAAGGTCTGGGCGCTCGGTACCGTCTATTTCGGCACCAATGCCGGCATCATCGGTTTGCTCTATTTCCTGCCGCAAGTGGTCAAGACGTTTGAACATACTTTTGGCGTGACTTACAGCCTCACGGATATCGGGCTCATCACAGCGGTTCCATTCGGCGTTGCCGTCATCGCGACGCTGATCTGGGGCCGTCTGGTCAGCCGCCACAACGTCGGCGCCTGGCACGTGGCGGGCCCGCTGCTGGTGTGCGCGGCCGCGCTTTCGGTCGCCCTGCTGCTGAAGTCCCCCTACCAGTCGATCGTCGCGCTCTCGATCGGCGCCTCAGCGTGCTTTTGCAGCATCACGACCTTCTGGCAGTTGCCGAGCCGCATCCTCACCGATCGTGCCGCAGCGGCCGGCATCGCGTTGATCACGAGTATCGGGGTGTCGTCGGGATTTTTGCTGCCTTATTTTATTGGCTGGGTGAAGGATGCAACCGGCACCTTCGTGCTCGCGTTTATCGGCATTGCAGCGACGATGGTGCTCGCGTCGATCGTGGTCTTCCTGCTCGAGACCCGTTGGCGCGCGGTCAGCCCGCCTCGACTCGCCAGCGAATGAGCGCCGCCAGCGCCGCCTCGTACGAAGGGCTATGATCGACGCATCCATTGCCATTTCCTTTCGCCAGCCAGGATTATCGATGCGCCGCGGTGTCCCCAGTCTCAGCGCCCTGCAGGCTTTCGAAGCAGCGGCGCGACATGAAAGTTTTTCGAAAGCCGCTGTCGAACTGTCGCAGACGCATGGCGCCGTCTGCAAGAAGGTCAACGAACTCGAGGCGCATCTGGGCATCACGCTGTTCGAGCGGGTGCGCCAGCGGCTGGTACTGTCTGCGGCGGGTGCGGAGTACGCACGGCGGATTCGCGTCCATCTCGACCAGATTCGCCGCGATACGCTCGAACTGGTCCGCCAGCAAAGCGAAGTCAAAATCCAGCTGGCCGTCGGTGTGACGTTCGCCTCGCAATGGCTGATTCCGCGCCTGCACGACTTCTACGAACTCAATCCGGATCTGCAGTTGCACATCATGGGCCGCGACCAGCCCACCTTCTTCGACAATTCCAGCTTCGACGCCGCGATCTATTTTGCGCAGAGCCTGTGGCCCGCGATGCCGGGACAGCCGCTCGTCAACGACGACAGGATTCTGGCGGTCTGTGCACCCGCGTTGATCGGTCGGCGCGACGGCTTAAGCGCGGAAGGAATTAGCGCGCTGCCGTGGATCCACACCCGCGATCTTCCGCGCGCGTGGCTTGCCTGGTCCGAGACAGCCTGTTCGAAGGTCATCGAACCCAGCACGTCGAACCAGCACTACGACATGTTCATCATGGCCATCAACGCGGCGATTTCCGGACTGGGTGTGGCCCTGC
The DNA here is from genome assembly GCF_900142845.1 of Paraburkholderia phenazinium. Taxonomy (NCBI): domain Bacteria; kingdom Pseudomonadati; phylum Pseudomonadota; class Betaproteobacteria; order Burkholderiales; family Burkholderiaceae; genus Paraburkholderia; species Paraburkholderia phenazinium. Next base: position 813,040 of record NZ_FSRU01000002.1, on the reverse strand, counting down.
TTCCGCGCATCCTGATCGAACGGGAGTTGCAGAACGGCGCGCTGATTCAGGTGCACCCTCACTCGATTCCGAATCCGGAGACCGTCTACTACTCGTTTCCGGAGCAAAAACGCGACTGGGAGCCGCTTCAACGCTTCGATCGATGGCTGAGCGCAGCCGTTCGCGACTATCGCGACGGCTGCCGCCGCGACCACACGGCAGCCGTCGAAGCGACGCTTGCGCCGAACTGAGCACGCGCGGTTTCAGGCGAGTTCGCGCAGATCGGGGCTGTCGCGCAGGAGTTGTTGATAAAGCCCCTGGAAGTTCAGCCACGCGACATAGTCCGAGCCGAGTTGCGCGCGCGTCGTCCTCGCTGCCTCATCGGATAACGGCTCGATCGGGCCGGCCGCCTCGGCCAGTAGCTGCACCTGGCAGCAACGCTCCATGGCGATGAAGCGGTATGCCGCGGCGTCGACCGATGAACCGACCGTCAGCAGGCCATGATTGAGCAACACGGCGGCGCGTTTTGTGCCCATGGTCTCGGCAATCCGGCGGCCCTCTTCTGTGGCGAGCACGACGACGTCGCCGCGAAACAGCACGTGATCGTCATAGAAGAGACAAGCCTCCTGATTGAGTGGCGCCAGCAACCTCGGGCGCGCCGAGAAGGCGCGGCCGAAGGTCGTATGCGTATGCGCCGCGGCAACGACATCGGGATTCGCGCCGTGGATCCCGCAATGAATCGCTGCCGCCGCGGCGTTGACCGGCGCGCTCCCATGATAGATGTTGGCATCCTCGTCGATGCACACGAGATCGTCGGGGTGAATCGAGGAAAAATGCTGTGCGTACGGATTGACCCAGAACCGGTCGTGAAACTCCGGATCGCGCACCGTGATATGTCCTGCTATGCCCTCGGCAAGCCCGAAGCGCGCGAAGAGGCGAAACGCCGCAGCAAGTTTGAGTTTGCGATGCTGGCGTTCTGCGTCGAAGCTTGCGAATACCGGCGGCACCGGCAAACGTCCGCCGATCGGTTTGGGAATCTGCAACTCGCGGACTTCCGCATGGCCCATGACACGCTCCTTCGTGCTGATCGAGCCTTGATTTTCTTCCGTGCCGGGGACACGGTCCATCGACGATTTCTCACAGGATTGCTTCTTGCGCTCACAGCAAATGACGTAGACCCTTTTACGCACAACTGTTTTGCGTAACGGGTCGCTTTCGCAAAGGTTCGTCAACCGCCTGTGCCGTACCGGTACACTAAAGGCTCAGGCAGATCGACTCACGCAAAAAATGGACTATTTTTCGGCGGTACACGCTTTCGTTCGTGCGGCGGAACTGCAGAGCTTCAGCAAAGCGGCACGCGAGATGACCGTGAAGACTTCAACCATCTCGCGATATGTGAGCGACCTCGAAAAAGATCTGGGCATCGCCCTCTTCAATCGCTCGACACGCGGTCTCGTGCTGACCGAGGGCGGCCGGGTATTTCGCGAGCGCGCGATCCTGGCACTCGAGGCACTCGATGACGCCCGCCAGGCCACCTCGTCGCTCAATAGCTCGCCGCAGGGCCTGCTGCGCGTGACCCTGCCATCCGCCTTCGGGCGCCGGCACGTGGTGCCGCACCTTCCCGCCTTCATGACCCGATACCCGGACATCGACCTCGACCTCGTGCTGACCGACGAGACCGTGAACATGATCGATGCCGGGATTGACGCGGCCATTCGGATCGGGGTCTTGTCCGATTCTTCCTTGATGGCTAAACGTCTTGCCCCGCATCGACGGATCGTCTGCGGCAGCCCGAATTATTTCGACCGCAACGGCATGCCCTCCGTGCCGGCCGATCTCGAAGCTCATGAGTCGTTGCGCCTGTCGCTGCTGCCCGGCGACAAATGGCTTTTCACCCGCGCAGGAAAGACCAAAGCGGCCCTGGAACAGACACCCGTCGAATTGAAAGGCCGCTTGCGCGCCAACGACTCCGAGGCGGTGCTCGACCTCGCGCTGGCGGGATGCGGCATCGCGCTCCTGCCCACCTGGCTCGCGGGCACCGCGCTACGCGAGGGACGCCTGCTCCACGCCCTCCCCGAATGGGAGGCGCGCACCGGCAAGGCCGAACCGGCCATCTGGGCGGTCTATCCGCCGAAGAAGATTGTGTCGTCGAAGGTACGCTCGTTTGTCGACTTCTTTGCGGAGGTGATCGGCGAGCCACCGTACTGGGACGACGGCATCTCAAAGCACGCATGAGAGCCGGCACGGCACTCCCTTTTGCGCAAAGCTGATTTCGATACCCGGCACTTCTGCTGTCAGTGACCCGCACCTATAGTCAGACCAGCTTTCGAACGCATGCCACATCTCACGATGCAACCTGCGCGAAGCGTCCCTCACTTTCAGGAGCAGACCATGCTGACCAGAACGACCTCCCCGGCGGTTGACGACGCCCCCGCCGCTACCCATGACGCCCAATACTTCGAGTACACGTCGTCCGCCAATCCGATCGGCGCGAAGCTGATCTCGCGCGTGCCGTTCCGCAATTTCCCGCCTTCGCTGTACGCAGAGGGACCCACCCGCGTCGTACCGCTCGATCTCTCCGCGGAACTGGGTTGCCCGGGCCCCGCGACCGGTCCTGGCCTGAGCGCCAATTTTCTGCGCATCGCCGCAGGCGACGCATTGACGCTCGCGCCGAACGCGACCTCGCAGGTTTGCTACGTTGTCAGCGGGAGCGGCAGCGTGACCCAGGGCACGAGCCGCTTCCCGTTCGCGCAGGGCGACTTCTTCACGCTGCCGGGCGGCGCCGACGCGGTGCTGTCCGCCGACGCAACGGCCACGCTCTACTACGTCAACGACGCACCGCTGCTCACCTATCTGGGCACGACCGGCGTGCGGGCGCGCTTTGCGCCGACACTCTATCCGGCGGCTGAGGCGCAGGCGGAATTGCGCAAGGTCGCGGACGACGCCAACGCGGGGCGCCGCAACCGCATCAGCGTGCTGATGGGCAACGCCAACTTCCCGCAAACGCGCACCGTCACGCATGTGCTGTGGGCCATGTTCGGCATCGTGCCGCCTCACTCCATGCAAAAGCCGCACCGCCACCAGTCGATCGCACTCGACTTCATCGCCGGCTGCGCCTCCGGCGTCTATACGCTGGTCGGCACCGAACTGGACGAGAACGGCAATATCGCGCATCCGACGCGCGTGGATTGGGAAGCCGGCATGGCGTTCGTGACCCCTCCCGGATACTGGCACGCGCATTTCAACGAATCGAACCAGAACGCTTATGTGATTCCGATTCAGGATGCCGGCTTGCAGACCTGGCTGCGCACGCTCGACATCCGCTTCGCGCATTAAGGTCGAAGCAATCGCCTGCACCTGCCCCACATGTGGGCCATAAACGCGATGTTTCATCTAACCGCCAGCCGGCGGCCATTTTCGCGCCACTCCACCTTTGTATGATTGACATAACGGGTGCCGAACTCCAAAGCGGCATCCGCCTCCCCTTGATCCATGCCGCAGCGGAGAATCAGATTCATGACCAAAGAGTCCCAGACACCGGACACCAGCGAAGAAGATCCCGCGTCGTCACCCGAACGTCCGACGCGGCGTTCGTTCCTGACCCGCGTAGGTGCTGCCGGCGTCGCCATCGGCACCGGGCAGCTTCATTCGGTCGCACTCGCGGATACCGATGTCGCGCCCCAGGAAGCGCCGGCTGCGTCGAACGCATCAGCCGATCGTGCCACCATGCAGATCCGGTTGAATATCAACGGCTCGAACTACGACCTCGATATCGATCCACGCACCACCCTCCTCGACTGCCTGCGCGAGCATGTGCACCTGACCGGCACCAAGAAGGGTTGCGATCACGGCCAGTGCGGCGCGTGTACGGTCCATGTCGACGGCAGGCGGGTGAACTCCTGCCTGAGCCTTGCCGCCACCCACGAGGGTGAGGCGATCACGACCATTGAAGGGATCGGCAAGCCGGGCGCGCTGCATCCGATGCAGGCAGCCTTCGTCGAACACGACGGCTTCCAGTGCGGCTACTGCACGTCAGGCCAGATCATGTCGGCCGTCGCACTCCTCCATGAGCCCTACGGTCACAGCGACGACGACGTCAAGGAAGCCATGAGCGGGAATATCTGCCGCTGTGGCGCCTATTCGAACATCGTCTCCGCGATCCAGCAAATTCGTCGCAAAGTCTAAGCGGAGCCTACGCATGGAACCCTTTCAGCTCAAGCGCGCCTCCAACGTCGGACAAGCGATCGACTTCGCGCAGACCGCCGCTCACGGTGAAGCCGACGGCGCGTCGATCCGCTTCCTCGCGGGCGGGACGACACTCCTCGATCTGATGAAGCTCGACGTCGAGCGTCCCACCCAGGTGATCGACATCCATCGCCTGCCGCTCGATCAGGTCGAGACCAGCAGCGACGGCGGCGTCACAATAGGCGCCACCGTACGCAATGCCGATCTCGCCAATCATCCGCTGATCAAGCGCCACTATCCGGTGCTGTCGCAGGCGTTGCTATCCGGTGCATCGGCCCAGTTGCGCAACATGGCGACCACTGGCGGCAATCTCCTGCAGCGTACCCGCTGTGTCTACTTTCGCGACCCCGTCATGCCGTGCAACAAGCGCGAGCCCGGCACGGGCTGTTCCGCGATCGACGGCTATAACCGCAACCTGGCTATCCTGGGGACCAGCGAGCACTGCATTGCGACCAACCCTTCGGACATGAGCGTCGCGATGACGGCACTCGAAGCCACGATCCACGTCGAAAGCGCGCAGGGTCGGCGAGACATCGCCATTGACGATTTCTTCCTGCTGCCCGGAAGCACGCCTGACCGCGAAACCACGCTCAATCCCGGCGAGCTCATTACCCATGTGACGCTTCCCGCGCCGGTGCCCGGCAATCGCAGTGTCTATCTCAAGCTACGCGACCGCGCGTCGTATGAATTCGCGCTGGCCTCGGCTGCCGTCGTCATGAGGGTCTCGTCGGGCAGGATCGATCACATCCGGATCGCACTGGGCGGCGTCGGCGTCAAACCGTGGCGCTCGAAAGAGGCCGAGGCCCAGTTGCTCGGACGGACCCCGGACGCCGCCGCGTTCCGGGCCGCAGCCGAAGCGGCGCTGCAGTCGGCGCGGGTCCAGAGTCAAAACGGCTTCAAGGTTGAACTCGCGCGGCGCTGCATCCAGCACGCACTCACACAAGCCACACAGACTGCCTGACGCAACGGTCGTGACGCGGAGAGAATATGCAATTAGCCAGCAACAAAACGCAGCCGATGATCGGCGGCGACTTCACTCGAATTGACGGACCGCTCAAAGTCAGCGGCACGGCAACCTACACCTCGGATTTCAACCTGCCGGGGATGCTTTACGCGGTGCCGGTTTGCGCCACGATCGCCAAGGGGCGCATCACCCGTCTGGACACAGCGGCGGCCGCAGGCATGCCGGGAGTCCGGGCCGTCTTCACACGCGAGAACATCGGCAAGTTCTATCGCGTCGGTTTTGCCGTCGACACCCGGATCGACGAAAAGCGCCCGCCGTTCGACGACGACAACATTTACTACTACGGCCAGTACATCGGTGTCGTCGTGGCCGATACCTTCGAACAGGCAAGCGCGGCGGTGCGAGCGGTAAAGGTAGCGTATGCATCGAGCCGTCCCGACGTCCGCAGCGAGATGTCGGCAGAGCAGACCCCGAGCGTCGACACGCAACGCGGCGACGCGGATAGCGCGTTCGCGGCCGCGCCTGATGCGCAGAAGCTGGACCAGACCTACACGACGCCCATCGAAACGCACAATCCGATCGAATTGCATGCGACGGTGGCCGCGTTCGACGGCACGAACTACACCTTCTACGAAACCTCGCAATCGATCGTCAACCAGCGCCTCGTCATGGCGCAGATGCTCGGCGTGTCGCAAGACCAGGTGCGTGTGATCATGAAATACCTGGGGTCTGGATTCGGCGGCAAGCTGTTTCCGTGGTCGCACTCGTTACTCGCCGGCGCCGCGGCCCGCAACCTGATGCGGCCCGTCAAACTGGTGGTGACCCGCGAGATGATGTTTCACAACGTCGGCCACCGCACCAGCACGCAGCAACGCATGCGCCTGTCGGCAACGACCGACGGGCGTTTCACCTCGCTCCAGCAGGACTACGTCTACCAGACCGCACGCAAGGAAACGCGTAAGGAGAACTGTGGCGAGACAACCGGCTATCTGTACAGCTCGCCGAACCTGCGTGCGACGGCGGCGTACGCACGCCGGGATGTCGCGCCCAGTACATCGATGCGTGGGCCCGGCGCCGTTCCCGGACTGTTCGCGATCGAGTCGGCGGTTGACGAACTCGCCATCCAGCTCAACATGGATCCGGTCCGCTTACGCCTGATCAACGAGCCCGCGATCGACGAAGGCCTGAACGTGCCGTTTTCTTCGCGGCACCTTAAAGAGTGCCTCACACTCGGCGCCGAACAATTCGGCTGGCCGCAACGCACGCCGGCGGTCGGCTCCATGCGTCGCGACGGCCTGGTGGTGGGCTGGGGCGTAGCGGCGGGGTCGTGGGCCGCGCGGCGCCTCGCGACGGAAATCATCGTCGAACTTCATGCCGATGCAACCGCGCGCGTGTCGACCGCGACCCAGGACATCGGCACCGGAACGTATACGATCCTGGCGCAGATGGCGGCTAACCTGACGGGCATCCCGCTCGAGCGGATCGCCGTGGTGATCGGCGACACCCGTTTGCCGCCTGGACCGCTGTCCGGCGGCTCCATGGTTACCGCGTCGCTGGTTCCGGCGGTGACCCAGGCGGCGCAGGCGGCGATCCAGCAGCTTCTGGTCGCCGCGGCCCAGGCGGACAATTCGCCGTTCAACGGCCAGCCGGTCACCGAACTCGCGTTCGAGCGCGGCATGGTCTACCGGAAAGGCACCTCGCCTGGCGCGGGCGTACCGTTCGAGCGGATTCTCGCGCCCGCAAAGATCAATATGGTCGTAGGAAAAGGCCACTCCGGCGCGAGCCAGGACGATGCCGACGCGGCGAAAGTATCGATTCACTCGTACTGCGCGCATTTCATCGAAGTCACCTGGCAGCCGGCAACAGCCAGGTTGCGAGTCAGCCGCGTGGTGAGTGTGATCGACGGTGGTCAGATCATCAACGCGCGCACGGCCCGCAACCAGATCGAAGGGGCTGTTGTGATGGGCGTCGGCATGGCGCTGTTCGAAGAAACGCACTACGACACGCGCACCGGAGCGCCGATCAACCGCAACCTCGCCGACTATGTGATGACCACGCATGCCGATGCGCCGAAGATCGACGTGACGTTCCTCGACTATCCGGATCTCGCGTTGAATCCGCTCGGCGCGCGTGGGGTCGGGGAAATCGGCACGGCCGGGATTGCGCCTGCCATTACAGCCGCCGTGTATCACGCAACCGGGGTGCGGGTACGCAATCTTCCGGTTCGTATCGAGGACCTGCTGGCTTCCCAGGTATCCGCGTAGTCCCCGGAGCGAGCCGTTTGCGGCGCGCTCGTTCTGCTAGCGGGACATGACGGGTGGCGCGTGGCACACTATCCACGTCACCCGTGAGGGGGTCGATCATGGAACGCATTTTCCTCAACCGTGCCGCAGCGGGCCGTGCGCTCGCGCGGCATCTGCGCCGCTATGCGCAGCGTGACGACGTGATCGTGCTCGCGCTGCCGCGCGGTGGCGTGCCGGTCGGTTTTGAAGTGGCCGCGGCGCTGCACTCGCCGCTCGACGTGTTGCTGGTGCGCAAGCTCGGCGTGCCGTGGCAGGCGGAACTGGCGATGGGTGCGATCGCCTCCGGCGGCGCGCTGTACGTCGATCGAAGGCTCATGCACGAGGCCGACGTCACCGAGGCGCAATTCCAGCACGCACTCGCCGACGCGCAGGGCGAACTGGCGCGGCGCGACACGCTCTACCGGGAGCAACGGCCCGCGGTATCGGTGGAAGGACGGATCGCCATCGTGGTGGACGACGGCATGGCGACCGGCGCCACCCTGCTCGCGGCGCTGCGCGCGTTGCGCAGCCGCGCGCCGGCGCGGATCGTCGTCGCACTCCCGGTGGCGCCAGCGGATGGCGAACAGCGCCTCGGCGCTGCCGCCGACGAGTTCGTCTGCGCGCTGACGCCACGGGTATTTTTCAGCGTCGGTCAGTTCTACCAGGATTTCGACGAAACCACCGACGACGACGTCCGTGCCCTCCTCGCTGCCTCTTTCAGGCCGCCGCAGCCGTGAGATGCAGCGGCAGGTAGCTCTGCAAATACTCCTCGAACTCGGCCTTCACTTCCGGATGGCGCAGCGCGAACTCGACGGTCGCCTTCAGATAGCCGAGCTTGCTGCCGCAATCGAAGCGCGTGCCGAAGTAGCGATAGGCCAGCACCTGTTCCTCCGAGAGCAGCGACTGCACCGCGTCGGTCAACTGCAGTTCGCCGCCGGCACCTGGCTTCAGCGCACGGATGTGCTTGAAGATGGTCGGCATCAGCACATAGCGGCCCACCACGCCGAGATTCGACGGCGCCTTGTCCGGCGCCGGTTTTTCGATGATGCCGGACAGCTTGATCACATCCTCTTCCCACTCGCGGCCGTCCACCACGCCATAGGAGCGGCTGTCCTCGCGCGCGATGGTTTCCACGCCGATCACCGAGCTGTGATAGTGGTTGAACACGTCCACCAGTTGTTTCATCACCGGCTGCGTGCTGTGCAGCAGGTCGTCCGCGAGAATCACGGCGAACGGGCTGTCGCCCACCAGTTTCTCCGCGCACAGCACCGCATGGCCGAGGCCGAGCGCGGTCGCCTGACGCACGTAGAAACAGTCGACATTGGCCGGCTTGATGCCGCGCACCAGTTCCAGCAGTTGTTCCTTGCCGCGCGCTTCGAGTTCCGCCTCGATCTCGTACGACTTGTCGAAGTGGTCTTCAATGGCCCGCTTGCTGCGGCCGGTGACGAAGATCATCTCGGTGATGCCGGCCGCAATCGCCTCTTCCACGGCGTACTGGATCAGCGGCTTGTCGACGATGGGCAGCATTTCCTTGGGGCTTGCCTTGGTGGCCGGCAGGAACCGCGTCCCGAGACCTGCTACCGGAAACACGGCTTTGGTGACTTTCAGCATGGTATGCATTCCCACATCGGTTGATGAATGTGTGCGGTTCGCCAGAGTGGCGCCGAATGAATTTCGTTGAAGGTATCGTCGAAATCTAATTCACGTTTCGACAAAATTAAAGTTATTCGTCTGAAAAATAATCTATGAAGTCGTTGATTAACATTACACGGCGACATAGGAAACAATTACGAGCGAAGCGCGCCGGTTGCCGTAACTTTTACGGGCCGGCTAACGCATGGCAGAGGCGTCGCCGGAGACTCAGGCGGCGCCTTCCTCGTTTTCGTCGATCGGCGGCAGCTTGCCTCGTGTCATCCGGAAGCGGCCGATGGGTTCGTTGCGGAGCGCCTCACGGTAAGCCGATGCGGCGACAAGGATCAGGAGCACGGCGATGCCGGCGAGTACATGCAGGTTCATGACTCCACCTCTGGTCTGAAAAATCAGGCTCTCAAATTATCACGAAAAAATCGGCAAATAATTCCCCTGAAAACTCATTTCGCATTTCATTACAAATAGAAACATGTTTGATTTTTTCATCTGCTGAAATTCCATTTTTTATCGATTTTTTTGATCCGGCGCTGTTCTAGGATGTGCCTGCGGCGGTGGGCACGTATTGGCGTTCGCCCGCTGTCAGCCCACTCACCCGTCTGGAAAAGGACCGCGCATGAGCGATTCAGCATTCGATGCCACCGGCGCATCTCTGCCCTTTTCGGCTCGCCCGCAGCGCGACGCGCGCGTGGACAGCGCCGGCAAGGAACACGTCATCGATGCGATGCGCGGCTTTGCCGCGCTGCTGGTCGCCTATTTTCACTGCCGCCAGGTCGCCTGGGTCGGCATGGAGAGTTTTCATCACACCGTGGGCCACGCGCTGAGTTTCAGCTCGATCGTGGCTTATCTGACCATGCCGATCGCATGGGGCTCGGCGGGCGTGCCGATCTTCTTCGTGATCAGCGGCTATTGCATTCATCGCGGCGGGGCGCTTCGTCTCGCCCAAAACCCGAACTACACGCTCAACACGGTCAATTTCTGGGCACGCCGCTTTGCACGCATCTATCCGGTCCTGCTCGCGGCGCTGCTGCTGACGTTCGCGCTCGACTGGGTCAGCTTCCAGTTGCCGCCCGTCAATCACAAGCTGCGTGAGATCGGCCTGCATGCGTTTCTGGTCAATCTGTTCTCGCTGCAAGGCGTGGCGGGCAAGACGTATGGCTCGAACGGCGCGCTATGGACGCTGTCGCTCGAAGTGCAGTTCTATGCGATCTACCCGTTGCTGTTCGCGCTGCGCCGCCGGCTGGGGATGACGCCGCTGCTCGCGCTTGTGGCGCTCGTCAATATCGTGTCGGCCTACGTGCTGGAGCGTCACGATCTGCAGTTCTTTACGTCGTACTGGTTTGCGTGGACGCTCGGCGCGTGGATCGCCGATGTGAAGGCGCGGAAGGCCGCCGACAAGGACGCGCGGCGTGCGTCGAACGGGCTGTATGCGGTCGCGGCGGTGCTGGTGGCGCTCGGTTGTGTGGCGTTCCGGTTCGGCCAGTACGGCGCGTTCCAGTTGTGGGCGCTGGGGTTTGCTTTCTATCTATATCGGGCGCTCGACCGGCGCTCGGTCGAGACACCGCTGGCGCGCGTGCTGTCGCGCTTCGGCGACTTCAGTTTCTCGCTCTATCTGATCCATCTGCCGATCTTCGTGCTGCTGTCGTCGCTGCTGTATCGCTCGGCGCTGCAACTGTCGATCTGGCCGTCGTTTGGCTTTATGCTGGTGGCGGTGCCGGTTGCTTATGTGTTCTATCGGCTGGTTGAATTGCCGGCGATGAAGTGGTCCGCGAGTCTTAAGCCTAAAAGCAAGGCCAGGGTGGCTGCGGCGCGGGCGTGAGATTCGTGGCTGCCGCCGCGTGCGTCGGTTCACGCACGTAGCGGCACAGCGGGTCGTTTTCGCGTGGCGGTGACGGCGGTTCGCGCCGCCTACCGCGCCTTCTTGCCCCCCACCACGCCCTTCAGAATGCGCTCGACACCCGCCACATAGGCGGCGGTCCCGAACCGCGCTATCGCCGTCTGATACCCGTTTCTGACGAGCCGCTCGCGCAGCGCCGTATTGCTGCGCAACTCGGCCAGCACATCGGCCAGACCATGCGCGTCACCCGGCTCGCACAGCACGCCGTTCACGCCGTCCTCGACGATTTCCAGCACGCCGCCGGCCCGCGCCGCCACCACGGGCCGCTGCGCCAGCATCCCTTCGACGATCACGCGGCCGAACGGCTCCGGTGTAATGGACGTATGCGCGACCGCGTCGACCGCACACATGCAGGCGGCAATATCGTGCTGGAAGCCGAGAAAATGCACCCGGTCACCCAGGCCATGGTTCGCGACAAACGCCCGCAATTCCACTTCGTAAGGGTCTTCGCCGAACAGCGGCGCCCCCACCAGCACGGCATGCATATGCGGATTGAGGACCATCGCCTCGAGCAGCACGTGCTGCCCCTTCCAGCGCGCGAGCCGGCTGAACGAGCCGACCAGATACGCGTCCTGCGGCAGCTTCAGACGCGCACGCAGCGTCGCGACCGGCACGTTGCGCAAGGCGTCGAACGGGGCCGCTGCGATGCCGTTAAAAACGACGTCGATCTGTTTTTCGTCGAAACCGGTCAGATCGGCAAACGCGCGCGCCGATGCAGCCGAATTGGCGATCACGTGTGCAAGACCGAGTTTGGCGCACCACTTGATGATCCGCAGTTGCTTGCGGCCGAAGTGCTCGGCGCTCACGATATCGCGCAGATGCCACACCACCGGGCGCCGCGCCAGCCGTCCCGCGAGTGCGCCGATCACCATGGCGCGCTGCGTGTTCGCGTAGATCACGTCGGCATGGCGTGCGCGGGCGACCGTGGCGCGCACCAGCGCGGCGACGCCCTTGAGCGCCTGGCCGAGCGGCGGCGTGCCGCCCTGTTTGCGGACTTCGCGCAGCGCGCCGGAATCGAGGACGCTCACGTTCACGCCGGCCGTATCGAGCGCCGTGCGAAACGGTCCATCGTCGAACAGCACGACTTCGATGCGGGCCCGCAGCGCCTTCACGATCTCGAGTAGCGACAGCTCGGCGCCGCCCAGCACGCCGCTCTGATCGATCGCCAGCACGCGTGGCGCCTGAGCGGCGCCGCTGACGGCGGGTGTCGCCACATACGGTTCATAGACCGGCAGCGAGGCGCCCTGCAAGGCCGGCACGGCCGAGCGCACGTGCGCAAAGAAACGCTCGCGGAAATGCGCAGCCGAAAAACGCTCCGCGTTGGCGCGGCAATCGGCGGCGACAAAGCGGCTCGCATGGGTGTCGAATTCCTCGACGGCCGCGATGATCGATTCGGCGCGCTGTTCTTCGAAGAACATCCCGGTAGGCCGTGAGCTGGACAGATCGCGCACCGTTTCAAGCGCGCCGCCCTTGCCGTAGGCGATCACTGGCGTGCCGCACGCCTGGGCCTCGACCACCGAAATGCCGAAGTCCTCCTCGGCGGCAAACACGAACGCCTTGGCCCGCTGCATCTTGTCCTGCAGCACCTTGAACGGCTGATAGCCCATGATCTCGACATTGGGCGCCGCCTTGGCGCGAATCTTCTGCATGTCGGGGCCGTCGCCGATCACGACGAGCCGTCGCTGCGGCATGCGCGCGAACGCTTCGACGATCAGGTCGATCTTCTTGTACGGCACCATCCGCGATGCGGTCAGATAAAAATCTTCCTTCTGCTCGTGGAGTACGAAGGCATCGACGTCCACCGGCGGAAAGATCACGTGCGCGTCACGCTGATACACCTTCCTGATGCGCCGCGCGATGAATTGCGAGTTGGCGACGAAGGTGTCCACCGAATTCGACGTGCGGATATCCCAGTTGCGGATGTAATGAAGAATCAGCCGCGCCAGCGCGGATTTCGGCCCATTGGTCAGTTTGGACTGCTGCAGATACTGATGCTGCAGGTCCCACGCGTAACGGATCGGCGAATGCACGTAGCTGATATGCACCTGGTCGGGACCGGTCAGCACGCCCTTGGCGACCGCGTGGCTGCTCGAGATCACCACGTCGTAGGCCGAGACGTCGAGCTGCTCGATCGCAATGGGCATCAAGGGCAAATAGGCGCGGTACTTGGTGCGGGCCTTCGGCAGCTTCTGGATGAACGACGTCGTCACCGGCTTGCCGCGCAGGAAACTACGGTCGTCGAGAAAATCCACCACGCTGAACAGGTCCGCATCCGGAAAGCAGGCCACGATCTGTTCAAGCACGCGCTCGGCGCCCGCATAGGTGACGAGCCAGTCGTGCACGATCGCCACGCGCACGTTCTTGTCCACGCGCGGCGCGCGCCGCGGCGGCGCCTGGGGTGCGGGCGGTGTGGTGAGTTCGGCCAGCGCGCTGCGCTGGCTGGGCCGCAACACGGCTTCATCAAGGACATCCTGGTTCATGCGCTCTTCCTCGGATTCAGTCGCAACAGCAGCGAACGCGCAAGATCGCGCAAAGCGGGGGTCATCGTGATCGACCATGCAACATTGGCGGCCACGACCACCGCGCCGGCTGCAATGGCCAATGACAGACTGGGCAGGAAGCTGGCCAGCCACAGGCTGAGCAGCAGAAAGGCGAGATGCGCGAGCATGTCGAGCGCAATCGGCCGGGCGCGAATCGACGACAGCCACAGCAGCACGCCATAGTCGAACAAGGCGCGGCCGGCCACGGCCACCGCCGCCCCGGTCAGCCCGTAGTAGTGAATGCCGAACCACAGCGCAGCGGCGAAGAGCGGCAATTCGAATACGCCCACCCGCGCCGCGACCGCTGGATTGACCTGCGACTGGATCATGATGCGGCTGACGTTGGCCTGCCCGACCAGCCACACCGATACGATCAGGATGCGGCCCACCGGCGCGGCGATCGTGGCGATCTCGTTGCCGACCCACAGATGCAGGAACGGCCCCAGCACGAACATCGCCACCAGGGCGACCGGCGTGAAGGCGCCGTTGAGAAATTCGAGCGACTGCTGCGTGATCAGATCCGCATGATCGCGGCCGACCGCGGACAAGCGCGGAAACAAGGTACGCACGAGCGCCGTGGGCACAATGTTCAAGCGCGTCACGAGATTCTGCGGCACGGTATAGAAGGTCACGAAACGCGCGCCGAGGCCGGTGCCGAGAAAGACCTTGTCGAGCGAGTCGGCCACCATGGTCGTGATGCTGGCAATCAGCATCCAGCCGCCGAAGTTGAACAGTCCCTTGGCCACACCGAGTTGCGGCGGCAGCATGCGGCGCAGGTTAAGCACCTTGAGCGCCGAGCGTCCCAGCAGCGCCGCAGCCAGCAGGCGCGCCACCACGGCCGCCGCGAGCACGTTCTGCAGGCTCGGCCCCAGCAGCCACGCGGCGCCCAACGGCAGCAACTGGAAGATGAAGGTGCCGATGGTCTGATTGGTGTTGTAGACGCCGAAGCGCTCCGCCCCGTTGATCGCGCCGGCGAACACCCACGAGACGTTGGCAATCGGAATCGCAATGGCGAGCCACGGCAGCGCCATATAGACCTCGTGCTGCAGCTCCGGTGACACTTTGGTGAAATAGGCGGTGTAAAGAAATGCGCCAAAATAAATAATCAGGCCGCCGATGATGCCCGTCACCAGGTTAAGCCAGGTCGCGCTCCAGAACACGCGGGCGCTTTCATCCGCGTCGTTCGAGGCCAGCGCCTTCGAGATGTGGTTCTGCGCGGCCATGCTCATGCCCAGATCGAGAATCGAGAAGTAGCCGATCAGGGTCCACACGAGAGCAATCACGCCGTAACGCTCGACGCCCAGTAGCCGGATATACGACGGCACCGTGACGAGCGAAACGAAGGTCGGCAGCACGAGACCGAAGAAATTGATCGCTACGTTCTTGAGAATGCCTTTGTCCATCGGATGCCTTTTGATTCAGAGGGTCGGCTTGGCGCGCATGGCAACGCACCGCGCCACACCGAGGAGCCTGCTACGAGTAAAGCACGTAAAAAATGCGCGCCACCTGCCATAAATCGACAGAAAAATAATTCGCAGCACGATGGATGCGGTGGCATCTCAGGTCGCGTTTCCGCCCGGGTTTCCGGTCCGCTCTCAGGCCGGTTTCCAGCGGTACATCATGACCTTGCCGCGCGCGTCTTCCTCCACGAACACCAGGTATTCGCCATCGCTGCGCCGGTAGGCGCTCACGCCGTTCGGCACGTCGACCCAGCCCGATGCCTTGCCCACCTCCGGCCCCGGCCGGATCACGCCGACTTCCTTGCCGCTGTCCTTGTCGAGGACGTGAATCGTGCCAACCGGCTCGACGGCGAACACGTATTGCCCTTCGACGGTCAGGCCGATGATCGTTTCGATCGGTTTGGCCTGGGTGTCCCACGGCAGGTTGATGACGTAACGCTGCACGGGCTTGCCGCTTGACCAGTTGTCGTAGCGCACCAGCACCCTTCCGACTTCTTTCCAGAAGCCGGCCTGGACCGCGGCATCGGCCGTGTAACCGGTCACGTAGAGCGAGTCGGTCTCGGGCACGTAGATCGCGCGGCGTAGTTCCGTGAAGGGCTGCGGCACGGGATACGTGGTCATGTCCGAGTACGAGTAGACCGGATTGCCCTTCGCATCGAGACCGCCGAAATGCAGCCGATGGATGCCCTTGATATCGCTCGTACGCCAGATGTCGCCGTGGGTGTCGACCCACCAGCCCCAACCGCCCGCGAGCCGTGTGCCGCTGGTGTTGGGCGTGAAGTCGTCGCTGGCGAATTTGCCGTCGCCGTTCATGTCGCGCCACATCCAGTCGCCGCCGGGAGGCGCGTTCGGCACGTTGGCAACCGGCCGTTCGCGGCCCGCAATGAAGCCCGATGGGATCGCGGTTTCGCCGTCGTGCGCGCTATCGAAGCGGTAGATCTTCAGATGGTCCGCGTACATGTCCGTCAGGTAGAGGAAGGTGTGCCCCTTCAACTGACGGGCAATGGGCAGCCCCGGCCACTGGTCGGTGTGAAACACGGGGTCGTCCGGATACCTGAAGCGATTCGACAGGAACCCTACGTATTTCCAGTCCTGCCCCGGCGGCTTCGTGAGATCGAGCTGGAAGCGCTTGTTGCCGGTGTAGACGCTGTCTGGGCGCGCCGGATCGATCCACGCACCGTCGACGAACAGCAGCCCTTGCACCTGCCAGAGCTGCTTGCCATCGGGCGCGTAGCTTTCGAGCGTGCCGCCGAGCCCCGCGCCGAGCGGCGCGTAGCGCGGACCGATGCCGTTGGTGGCGACGTAGACGTTGCCGTGCGCGTCGACGCCGACGCCGGTTAGTCCGTTGAAGCGCTGCGGCCCCGGCCGGCCCGCGACGCCCGAAAAGATGCCGCCGCGCTCGCCGAGCGTGCCCGAAGCCACGTAGCGATCGCCGCTCTTGCTGAAGAACAGCACTTGTTGACGCGGACCGTTGTCGGCGATCAGCACGCGGCCGTGGGCGTCGAGCGCGATGTCGACCGGCACCGCGTCCGGCGGCAGCGGCAGCGTGTCGGCGAGCAACTGGCCGCTCGCGGAGTAATGCGCGACACGCGGCGTGCTGTCGGTGAGCGTGCCCGTCAATACCCACAGCGAGCCGTCGGGCGCCAGCGCGATACGTCCAGGCTCGTGCACGCTCCACGCCGTTTTTTTCTGCATCGATTCGGCGTCGTAGACCTCAATGCGGTTTTGCGTGGTGTTGGACGCGTATAGCGTGGTGTCATTAGCGGCCAGCCCGTCGATGTCGGCGCGGGCGCCGGCGGCCACTTCGTTCGTCATCAGAAAGCCGGCGGCCAGTTGCGCGTGCGGGTCGACCGCCCCATTGGCCGCGCTCGAGGCGGGCTGAAACAGCGCGCTGAGTTTCGGATCTTCGATCTTGCGCCGCGAAATGCCGAACCACTGCTTGCCCTTTTGCGGCCAGATGCCCTGCCCGACCAGATGGCCCTTCTCATTGCCAACCGATACGGCCATGAACACATAGCGGCGATTGATCGCGATCGCATTGCCGCCGCCTGTGCCCCAGCCGTGCGTGCCGCCTGCAAAGCCGAGCATCTTGCCGTTCTGATACGTGCTGGCTTCGGCGCCGCTTTCGTCCCATGGTGCGTTGGTGTAGACCTTGCCGTCAGGGGCGACGGCGATCGCGGTGATATTGATCTGCGTCCATGTGCCGTCGCCGAAACCGAAAGTGTTACCGATCCATGAGGTCTTCGCGTTCAGCACCGTTTCGGCCGAGGCAGCGAGCGCTGTAAGGCATAGCAGCGCAGCGAGCAGTTTCGCGAAGATGAGACGGACCAAGGTGTTCCTCCAGTCAAGGCCGTGCGGCGGCGAGCGGCGCGCACGAGCGGGCGTTGTCCAATGAAATGATGGCCGGGACGGCACATGGGGCGCGTAAAGCGCAACGGCGGCGCACGCATCCGGCGCCTGTTACCGGTTCACATTACGCGGGAAATCCACCGTGACGAAATTCGAAAATAATTCAAAAATATTCATTCATTAATGCGGGAATAAATATTCGATTTAAAAAATATCGCCTTGGAGTCGCGCCGCTGCAACGGTCCGGAGGCAGCCTGCCGTTGATATCTCTTATGACCGGCTACAGCACGTGTGGCGCGCCACGAATATGTCGCCGCGATGACTTCAGCAATTAATTTTCCCGCCGCGTTCACGCCGCAATCTATTTCTTCATTTCATTCCCGTTTTTTCATCAATTTCTTTTCCCTAGAATGAATTCCACTTCCGTTGGGCCCGCCATGAGGAGCTGGCGTCGATGCACGACGGAATGCCCATGCCGCAGCGCGTTCGCTTGCCGGCCCACCCGATGCCCACCATGGACGGTTCATGACAGCCAGTGCCTTGCCTGCCCCGCCTTCTCACTCACGCCGCATCGTGCAGCTCGACGGCTTGCGCGCGATTGCCGTGCTGGCGGTGTTTGCGCAGCACGCGCTGAAGGCGCCGCTGTGGATGGGCGTCGATCTGTTCTTCGTCCTGAGCGGTTTTCTGATCACCGGCATCCTGCTGGAGCGCAAGGCGCGTCAACAATCGTATTTCGGCTATTTCTATGCCCGCCGGGCGCGCCGCATCCTGCCGCCGTATCTGCTGCTGATGGCCGTGTCGTCGGTGCTGTTCGGCTTCGGCTGGGCGAAGCATTGGGAGTGGTATGCGTTCTTCGCCACCAACATCGGCGATGCGCTCGGCCAGAGCGGCCATGACAGCCTGAACGTGCTGTGGTCGCTGGCCGTCGAGGAGCAGTTCTACATTGTCTGGCCGTTCGTGATCCTGCTGCTGCCCGAACGCGTGCTTGCGTGGGTCGCCGCCGCGCTGATTCTCGCCGTGCCCGTGCTGCGCGCCGTCGCGACGCCGTGGTTCGATTCGTTCTGGCCCATCTACTACCTGACGCCGTTCCGTATGGATCTGCTGTCGGCCGGTGCATTGCTTGCCGTGGCCGTGCGGCGCAATCCCAATGCGTTGCAACCGTTCCGGCCGCTCGCGCTCGCGGGCTGCGTCGCGGCGCTGGCCGTGCTGGCGTGGCTGCATCTTCACTATCCGCGCTTTCGCGCCGAAAACACGCCGCTCTCGAATGCGGCGCTGTATAGCGTTTCGTTGGTGCTGTGCACATCGCTCGTGGTCATCGCCTTGCAGAGCCAGGGCATCGTCAAGCGGCTGTTGTGCAATCCGGTGCTGGTTTATATCGGCACGATCAGCTACACGATTTATCTGATTCACCTGAGCGTCCTCTACGCGTTGTGGCCGCTGCATATGAACCGCTTTGTGACGGCCGCCCTTGCGCTGACCATCACGCTTGCGTATGCGAGCCTCACGTGGTTTGCGTTCGAGCGGCGCCTGATTCATGGGCCGGCAGCGCGTTCGGGACGCTCTACGGCGTCGTTGAACGGTGCGTCGTCCCAAGCACCGCAGCCGCGCGCATGAGACTCCGCGTGCTTACGCCATTGACCCGCGGGTTGCGCGGCGCGGCCGGCGTCCTGCTGATCGCTACGGTCTGCGGCCGTGCGAATGCGGATGCGCCGGCGGCGCCCGGCGGCCAGGCGCTGCGTGCCGGACCGACCGCGCAGGTGGTGATCGAAGCCTATGGCGACTCGACCACGCTCGGCATTTCCTGCAGCGAGGGTCATTGCAGCCCGCGTCCGCAAAACGCGGTGACGTATCTGCAAGACGCCTTGCGCACGACGTATGGCGAGCGCGTCAGCGTGATCAATTTCGGCGTTGGCGGCACCATGGCCTACCAGTTGCGCGACGGTACCGATCGCGGCCGCAGCGTGCCGTGGACACAGCGGCTCGCGGCCTCTGACGCACAGATCGTGACGATTAACTACGGCATCAACGAAGTGATGCACAACCAGACGCCGGAGCAGTTCTACGAAGCGGAAACGGCATTGGTGAAGGCCGCGCTCGCGCTCGGCAAGGAACCGGTGTTGCAGACCTCGAACCCGATGCCCGACGGCCGTCTCAATGCCCGGCTCGCAGCGATGGTGGCGATGACGCGCCGGGTGGCCGCCGAACAGCATGTGCCACTCGTCGATCAGTATGCCTACATTAGCGGCCTGCCGGACTGGCAAGCCATGATGTCCGACGGCGCGCATCCGAGACCCGAGCTGTACCGCCTGAAAGCCGGCCAGGACCTGCGTGTGGTCGATCCGCTGGTGCGGCGGCTGCTGGCGGGTTCGTCGTAGCAACGCGCTCTCCCCTTACCTCCTGACTTTTTTCTTTACCGTTACCCAAGGCGACCTATGAGCAACCAACGCAAAGCGATCATCACCGGCGTGTCCGGCCAGGACGGCGCGTATCTGGCGAAACTGCTGCTCGACAAGGGCTATCAGGTGACCGGCACGTATCGGCGCACCAGCTCCGTCAATTTCTGGCGCATGAACGAGCTCGGGATTGCCGGGCATCCGAGTCTGCGCCTCGTCGAACATGACCTGACCGATTTCGGCTCGACGCTGCGTTTGCTCGACGGCGCGCAGGCCGATGAGCTTTATAACCTTGCGGCGCAGAGTTTTGTGGGCGTGTCGTTTGATCAGCCGGTGACGACGGCTGAGGTGACTGGGATTGGTGCGTTGAATCTGCTTGAGGGGATTCGGATTTTGAGTCCCAAGACGCGGTATTACCAGGCTTCGACGTCTGAGATGTTCGGGAAGGTGCAAGCGGTGCCGCAGCGGGAGGATACGCCGTTTTATCCTCGTAGTCCTTATGGTGTGGCCAAGCTGTTTGCTCATTGGACTACGATTAACTATCGCGAGTCGTATGGGATCTTTGCCAGCAGCGGGATTCTGTTCAATCATGAGTCGCCGTTGCGGGGGCGTGAGTTTGTTACGCGGAAGATTACCGATACGGTCGCCAAGATCAAGCTTGGGAAGCAGGATGCGCTTGAGCTCGGGAATCTGGATGCCAAGAGGGATTGGGGGTTTGCGCTCGAATATGTTGAAGGGATGTGGCGCATGCTGCAGGTCGATGAACCGGATACGTTTGTGCTCGCTACCAATCGTACTGAGACTGTTAGGGATTTTGTGCGGATGGCGTTTGCCGGTGCTGGGTTTCAGCTTGAATGGTCCGGGAAGGAGCAGCGGGAGATTGGGATTGATGTTGCTACCGGGAAGACGCTCGTTCGTGTGAATCCTAAGTTTTATCGGCCCGCTGAAGTGGATCTTCTCATTGGCTGCGCCGATAAGGCTAAGGAGAAGCTTGGGTGGGTGCCGGAAACCCGCCTCGAACAGCTCTGCAAGATGATGGTCGCCGCGGATCTTTCGCGGAATCAGGAGCATGAGACGTTTTGATTTGGTTTTTTTTGGGGGAGGCGGCGTGGTGGTTCTTGGTCGCAGTTCTTGCGGTGTTGGCCTCTCCTTGCTGTCTTAGTGGTCTATTTGCGTTGCCCCTGTGCGGGGCGGCACCTACTTTCTTTGCCGCCGCAAAGAAAGTAGGCAAAGAAAGCGGGCTTGCCACCGCTAGCCCGTAGTGAGCCCTCTCTGTTCGGTATCCTTAGTGGTCCGAGACGAGACCTGCCCTCGCATTTCCCCCCGTTCGTGACACAGCACTCATCCACCCCACTCCGCACGGAGTGCGTCGCGGATGGGTCTGCCTGGCAGGTCTACGCTCACGCTCAAGTCATAGCCGGAACCGCGCTGCAAGATGTCGTTGTATCGCGGTAGCCGCATAGCACGAGCTGACCGCCGCGGATTGTCTGCGCGCTCCCCAGAACAGCTCATGGCCGCTCGGTACTCGCAGCGAAAGTGTCACTAATCTGTATAAACTTCCGAATTAGCTGGTTTGGTTGATCGTCCCAAAATGAAAGTGGTTTAGATTGTTCCTGCCGTTAGACAAAACGGCGCGGGTGTGAGAGCCCGTCGCGTAAGACCGCACTATCTGCGAACGTGGGTAGTGCCGAGCCATGCACGCCAGTTCAATGGGCGGGCCGTGGTGAGGGAGTCGCAAGGCTCGCCGGTTATGGTCTTACGCCCGGTCTCTCAAACTCGCTACGTGCCCGCTCACCCCGTCTATTAGCGAGTGTCGGGCGATTCAGGAACACACCGGAAATCGCACCATGACCCAATCGGCCGAAAACAAACACCTCATCCCCCGCAAACCCGTCAGCGCAGTCCATCATGAGCGTGTCGCCCGATCCGCCCTTGAATTCTGCGAGGAACAAATACGGAACCTTCAGCGGATTGTCGCGCTGTCAGCAACCATGCAGAGGCAACCGGCCATCACCTCCGACGAGCGGAAAAACCAGCAAACAATGCTGTGCCTGCTGACCGATACCGCTGAGACGTATCTGATGCAGGCAGAAGGTTCGCGCGAAATGTTCCGCATCATCTCTCACGATGCGTGCGGAATTCCGGACGCAACAATCAGCGCGAAATCGGCGGCGCGCCTTCTCTCGCCGACAGGCAAAGCGAATACTGATTCGCGTACGTCTCGCGGTACACGTAAAGCCGCAAGAGATACCGCGACATCATCGAAGCGGGTTAAGACGGCAACAACCGATGCACATGCCATAGCCGTGCAGCATTGACGGCAAATAGCCGCGACTCACTGGAACGAAGTCTCGCAAGCAGGTCAACCATGCTTGCAGACGATCGCGTCAGCTGCGACGCCTTTCCTTACGTCGCGGGTAAATGATCTCTCATACAAAGCAGCGGCGTCTGCTACCCCCTTCGTTTCTGACGGTCTAGCCTTTCATTACGATCGGCTTTGCGCATGTCCGCGCGTGTCGTCGTTTGTTTGAAAGACCCAACACGACAGAAACAGGGGCAATAAACAGATGAACAAAATGAGACCGAAAGCCGGAGGGGATCGTTTTCAAGCGACGTCATAGGGCATATCTCCTGCACGTCATGTGCACCGATGTAACTTCCCCCCCCGCCGCTTCGCACAATGCCCATTGCCACCAACGAAACCGATATCGACACGCTCAAGTCGATCGCAGATAGCCACTTCGCCGCGAGACGCATCAACGAAGCCGCAGTCCGCTACGTGGAAATTCTTGCTGTAAGTCCGCAAGATGTGCACGCGCTACACCATATGGCGCTCGCCCATTTTCATATGGACGATTTGGACCAGGCGTGGGCATTCTCGGAAAGGGCATTGCAAATTGCGCCGGCGCGCGCCGATTTGCTGGAGTGCGCCGGGCTGCTGGCTGCCGTCAGGCGTAGATATGACGTAGCCGAATCGCTTTACTGTCAGGCAATAACATTGACGGGAGGCACCGCCAGTCTCCACAGAAACCTTGGCGACTGCCTGCGGCAGTTGGGTCGTCTTCGTGACGCAATGGCTCAATACGAAAAGTCCTTGCTGTTAGACCCAGAATTGCACCACGCCAATCGCGCGCTCGCAATGATCAACGCAGAGCTAGGTGACCGTGACGCAGCCCTTGAATACTGGCTGCGCGCATGGACGCTTCATCCCGCGGCGCCAAGGGATGACCTCGACAAGATAGTTTTCATTTTAAAAACTGGCCGCACCGGTTCACTCGACAATACCGTTCGACAGATCACGACACACGGGGCCGACAATGCTGCGGCTCTCAAGGCAGTCGCCTATGTGCTGAACACGAGCCAACACTTTGAAGGTGCACTCGAAGCAGCCCGGCAGGGTCTGGTCATCGAACCGCACAACGCCGTCCTGTCTCACAACGCAGCATGGGCGCTTAGACAACTAGGGAGAGTCGCGGAATGCCTGCCATACAGCGAGGAGGCTGCGCGGGTATTGGTCCATGAGCCGAAATTACAGTACTACTTCGCGGATGCACTCCTGTGTCTCGGCGAATTTGAAAAAGGCTGGAAACTAAACCGGTGGTTTTACGAGGTGCCGGAACACAAGGCAAATCTTCTGTGGCCGGGCTTTCCAGCGTGGCATGGCGAACCCGTTTCAGGGCGCCAGTTCCTTCTCGTAGGAGAACAGGGGCTTGGCGATCAGATACAGTTCCTGCGGTTCGCCGACTGGCTTTACAAGCAGGGAGCAACCGTGGACGTTCTGGTAAATGAAGAGATCGTAGAACTCGCAAGCAGTATGGACAGCGTCAGGAACGCGTTTGCTGCCATCCCTGCCGGACCTTACGACTTTTGGGCCCATATGTTCAGGGTACCGGAGCACATGAAACTCGAGATCTCTATGCTGCCGGTTTCAATGCCCTATCTCGCGGCGGCGCCTGAGAAACTGGATAAATGGCGACATCGTATTGCAGTCGCCCCGTGCGAACTCCCTGGCTCGATAAACAGGCGCGTTGGCATTGTTTGGGCAGGCAATCCTCTTCATCCGCTTGACCGTTTCCGGTCGATCCGGATCGATGCGTTAGAAAGTCTTTTTAGTCTTCCTCGCGTGACCTGGTATTCGGTGCAGAAAGGCAAGCACGAACGAGACATCGAGGCCCTTCAGCGCGAGTTCGATGTGCGCGCGCTCGGACAAGACATTGGAAGTTATGCCGATACCCTCGCAATACTCCATTCGTTCGACCTGTTAATTACGGTCGATTCATCGCTGGCCCATCTTGCCGGCGCAGCGGGTTTGCCTGTGTGGACGCTCATCCCCGCCTACACCGACTGGCGCTGGCTGACCGAAAGAACAGACAGCCCTTGGTATCCGTCGATGCGTCTGTTTCGTCAGCGCCAGCCAGGCGATTGGGGACCGGTCATCGACGAAGTGCGAGACGCATTGCAGGAATGGTGCGCACAATCCGCTCCCGCTGAGGATCGCTGGGCAGTCTGAATGGCCGATAAGTCGGTATCGGCCAGACGCTCACCTCTCCCTCAATGAACCTCCCCCGCCGCAATCGCCTCCCCATACACCGCCGCCACCCGCTTCGCGATCACCGAGTTATCGAAGTTTGCCCTCGCATAAGCGCGGCACGCATCGGCATCCGGCAGCTTCAACGAACCAGTCAACGCAGCCCCCAATCCTTCTGCGATCGCCGCCGCACCCGTCGCCGGCAACACCAGATTGGGCGACAACCCCGCCACCGCTTCCGGCAAGCCGCCTACCGGCGTCACCAGCACCGGCGTACCCGAAGCAAGCGATTCCACGGTAATCAACCCAAACCCCTCCAGCGCCACTGTCGGCACCACACTGATTGTCGCCGCACGATACAAGGCAGCCAGATGCTGATCGGGCACAAAACCAAGCAGCTTCACGTTATCGTCGAGCCCCGCCTCGTTGATGCGCGTCTGCAGTTCCTCCTGCAACCGCCCCTTGCCCGCAATCAGCAACAACACATCCGGCACGCGCTTCTTGAGCACCTGCACCGCATCGATCAGATCCTCCAGCCCCATACGCCGCACCAACCGCCGCACCGCCAGCACGATCGGCCGGCCCTGCGGCAATTGCAGCTTCAGACGCGCCTCAGCCGGCGTGATCGGCAAGTTGAACTGATCCACGTTCACACAACCCGGCACCACCCGAACCCGCTCC
The DNA here is from genome assembly GCF_900142845.1 of Paraburkholderia phenazinium. Taxonomy (NCBI): domain Bacteria; kingdom Pseudomonadati; phylum Pseudomonadota; class Betaproteobacteria; order Burkholderiales; family Burkholderiaceae; genus Paraburkholderia; species Paraburkholderia phenazinium. The sequence goes on along the minus strand of NZ_FSRU01000002.1, from coordinate 788,075 downwards.
GGCGAGATGCCATAGCGCGACGTGAGGATCTTGCCGAACGCATCGGACAGCACGATCAAGCGCGACGAGCGCGCATACACCGACTGCTCCAGATAACGCTTCGCGCGCTGGCCGAACGAATCGGCGCCTTCGACATGACTTTCGTCCGCCCACGGTCCCTGAAAATGCGAGACTTGCGGAATGCCGCGCGTCACGTCGAGGCCCGGAAACGTATAGAGCGCGAAATGCGAGGAAATCACGTCGGGCCGTTGCCGCGTGATCTCGCGGCGCAGCGCACGGCGGGCCGCCATCAGGCGCAGCGGCAACGACTGCGCCGCCGAGCCGAAGCCCTGGATCGCGCCGCCCGTATCCTCCGCGACACGCGGCGAACCCGCGACCACGCCGCGCACCGCCACCCCCGCGCCGGGCAATGCACCCACCAGCGAGTAGTACATGCGATCGAGTCCGCCCGCACGCTCCGGGAACCAGTGCATGCCGATTTGCAACGATTTGATCGAGTCCGTGTTCATGACGGTATCCCCTGGGTAGCGTGAAACTGCATATGGCGTTGTGATGGGGCGATCGGGTTCATTCGGCCCCCTTGTGGCCGGCCAGCACGTTTGCCGCGAGCGACTGCGGCTGCGCTTGAGGCTCGGCATCGACCGCAGCGCCGATGCGCTGGCGGCCCTCCTGTTGTCCCGCCAGTTGCCGGTACAGCGCGATGTACTGCGCCGCCATGCGGGCCCAGCCGAAGCCGGTAGCAAGTTCGTTGGCGGCGACGCCCATGGCGCGGCGTGTGTCGCCGGATTCGGCGAGCCATGCAATCGCGCCGGCGAGCGCTTTGGGATCGTCGGGATCGTCGAGCACGATGCCGCATTCGGGCGTGATGATTTCCGCGCCGCCCGCCGTGCGCGCGGTCACCACCGGCAAACCGGCCGCCATCGCTTCGAGCAGCGACAGACTCATCGCTTCGTAGCGCGACGGAAACACAAAGGCATCGACCGAGTGCATCAGCACCGGCATCTCCTTCACCAGCCCGAGGAAGTGCACCCGATCGGCGATGCCGAGCGCACGCGCCTGCTCCGGATAAGGACTGCCAGGCAGATACCCGGCCACCGCGATATGCACGTGATCCGGCAAATGCCGCAACGCCTCCAGCACCGTGCCGAGGTTCTTGCGCGGCGTGCGCAGGTCGCCCACGAACAGCAGCAGGAACGCCTCGGCCGGCAGATTGAATTTCGCGCGATCACCCTGCGCCGCCGCGAAGCCCTGCGTATCGACGCCGTTATAGATCACGTCGACACGATTGCGCGGCGTGAGGCCGATCGCGCGAATCTCGTCGGCCACCTTCTGCGAGACTGCGGTAATGACCCGCGAGCGGCGATACGCCCAGCGCTCGAGCGACGCATTCACGCGCGTATAGACGAACTGATACGCCGACCACACGCCCTTGGTCAGCCCGAACGGATAGTACTTGCTGCCGAACCAGCCGCTATGCACGAAGTGCGCGGTGTTCACGTCGGCGGGCATCCACGTGATGAAGCCGTTGACGTGCAGCACGTCGTACTCGCGGCGATGAGTGCGCAGCCAGAGCGCGCTCTTCAGTGCGAACACCTGCTGGCGCAGCAGATTGGTCGGCCACCAGCGGCCAATTTTCATCGGCACCCAGCGCACCTTTGGATGCGCGAGCAGTTCGGGGGCCACGTGCGAGGCGACGAGTGTCACGGCAATATTCTCGTCGAGGGCCGCGCGCGCGATCTCGTGGTTGACGCGCCCCTGGCCGTCGTTATGGCGCACCACATGCGTGACTATGGCGACTCTCAATCAGGTGCCTCCGTGCAGAATAAGCTCGCGGCGGCGCTGCTGCTTTTGCCAGTGCGCCGCGGAGAGGATCGAAAAAAGACTCATGAACAGCAGCAGTCCGCCTGTGCCGACCAGCGAATTAGTGAACACCAGCATCGCGAAGATCGCGAGCCCAAGACTTAGCGATGCGGAGACGAATTTGTCGTCGCGCATCTTGAACGAGGCCAGCACCGCCCGCACCAGCAGCCAGAGGATGCCGGACAGATACAGCAGCGTGCCGGGCCAGCCGAGCACGAACGGGATGTTCATCACGCCGCTATCGAAATTGCCGTACTGGCCGAGCTGGCCGCCGTCGTTCGACAGTTTCGTGGAGGTGCCGGTCGCGCCCATGCCTTCGCCGGAGACGTCGGTAAACGCGGTCTTCGCGAAGGTCGCGTAGAACTCGTTACGCGCCGCGTAACTCTGGTCGTCCTTGAGATTGACGATACTGTCCAGACGCGTCTGCAGACGCTCGGCCACCGGACCCACCGCCAGCAACGGCACGCACAGGCCGGCCAGCAGCATCGCGCTGGCGACAATGCGCAGCCGCACGCGGTTGTTCGATTTGACCAGCTGGATCAGCAACGCGACGACCCAGCCGCCCCACGTCGAACGCACGAGGCTCAGGCCGAAGGCGAAGAAGCCCAGCGCGGCGGCAATCCAGCGCACGCGATGATTCGCGGCCATCACATAGACCATCGCGCCCATCATCGCGAATGCAAACGGGCCCGACGAGTTCATCGTGCTGAATACACGCACGCCCATCGGCACCGGGTCGCCCTGCGAGTTCATCTGCGAGCCGAGCATCCACAGCGCGTCCCACGGCGGCATGATGGCGAACTGCACGAGGCCATACGCACCCATCACCAGCATGCCCCAGATGAAGGTGTTGACGATCGTGTCGCGATACGCCGGATAGTCGCGCGTATTCGCCATGATGTGAAAGCCGATCAGAATCGGATAGAGCCAGTTGGCAAGGTCGTAGGTGGCGGCAAGCGGCCCGCTCGAGACAACCCCGACCATGAACGCATAGGCGAGTCCCGCCAGGATCAGCAGCACCGGCAGGCCGCGCCGTTGTCCGAGTACCGGGTAGTAGCGAATCAGCGAGAGGCCACTGATCATCGTGACGGCCAGCGGCGCAATCTGGATCAGGCTGGTCGGCGTGAAGGCGCCCTTCGACCAGTCGGCGAGGCGGCGCACTTCGGGGCTCAGGAACCACAGCCACCACATGAAACCCACATAGCGCGCCGGGCTCTTGAAGTACAGCCACAGCCCCGTCAGCGTGGCGAGCACCGGAAAGGCCAGTGTGAGCACCGTGCCCTGATGCGCGCCGATCAGCAGCGCCGTGACGAGCCACAGCAAGGCGGGCGGCCCCCATTCCATCGGGTCGCGCTTGAGGCGGCGGACGGCGCCGCTCGCGGCGGCGTGCGCGATCGTCGACATCGGTTAGAGACCTCCGCGCGACTGGCTATGCACACTCACCGGCGTGCGCCGCTCTTCCGCCGCACGACCCTGCGGCGCGGCACGGCGGCGCAGCAGTTCGTCGGTGATGCGCACGTGCTGCAGCGCGAACTGGCGCGTGGTCAGATCGCGCGACAGCAGTTGTTCCGTGGCGGCCTGCGCCTGGCGCAAACCTTCCGCGGGCGACGCGGCCAGCCGGTTGGCGGCCTCGCGCAGCGCCTCGGCGTCGAACGGCGGCACATAAGCGGCGGCCCGGTACGAGAAATAATCGGTGAGCGTGCCCACGTTGGTCACCACCATCGGCTTGCCGAGCGCGGCGGCCTCGAGCATCACCGTGATGCCGGAGGCGTGCGAGTTGGGCCGCAACGGCACCAGCACGACGTCGGCCCAGTCGTATAGCTCGCGGGCTTTCGTCAGCCCCGCAGCGGGCGCGATCTCGACATTTTCCGCGCGCAGCTTCGCAGGGATCCGCCGGCGCGTCGCAAGCCGGACGCTATAGCGGGCGTCGTTGCCGAAGGCCTGGATGAGCGTCTCCCAGTCGCGATCGCGGTCGTTGCCGATCGCGGCAATCCGCAGCGGCGTATGCGGCTGCCAGTCGTCAGGCATCCTGACCGGAAAGTCGATTGTGTTCAGGCCGTAGAACACGTGCGTGGCCTTGCGTCCGAGGTAACGCTCGCACAGTTCGGCATTCTCGCTTGCCAGCGTGGTCAGGACGTCGGCGCGCGCAATCAGCTTGCGATACAGCCAGCGCCGCAGCATGCCGTAGCTCGGCCATTTGTCGAGCAGCCAGACGCTTTGCGCGAGCAGCAGCGGCGGCGCCGTGCGGCGGCCGTTCAGCAGCAGCACCAGCGCGACCGACAGATACTCGTGTTCCGTGTGCGTCCAGATCACGTCCGAGCGCAGGATCTCGTCGCGATTGCGCAGCGTATGGATCAGGTCGAAGCCGAGCACCGTCTTCAGCGCCCGGCGCAACAGACGCACAGGGGCGCTTTCGCGCGCATCCTGCGAATAGGTCAGCGCGTAGTCCTCGGACTCGGCATGGTGATAGCCGTACAGGCAGCCGATATTATCGCCCTGGCGATAGAAACGGGGATCGGCGCCGTAAAACAGATGAACGTGGACTTTCGTACTCATTCAGGCACTCCGGTCTGCGGGTTGACGCGGTTTGAGAAGGCATCGGCGCCCGAGGGTCGATGCAGGGTCGCGCATGGTGTTCACAAGGCAAGTTCGCATTACGACGTTGCCGCGCGGCGCGCTTCATGCGCGCCTGTGCGCACCGCACGCCAGCGCGAGAGCCGCGCGCGGCCCTGCTTCGAGGTCAGCGCCAGCGCCGCATGCACAAAGCCCGGATAGACGCGTGTGCCGACCAGCGCGTACCACCACCAGGCGGCTTCGCGCCGCAGCGGCGGCAACTGGTCGCGCAGGATCAGATGCAGGTTGTAGGCGGCGTTGCGCACCGCCGCCAGCGTCTGCGCATCGCGACGGTCGTCGTCGAAGCGCTCTGCGGGGTAATGATCGACCGCTACGCGCGGGTCGTAGACGAGCTTCCAGCCGGCGTTCTTCACGCTCATGCTGAAGGCCATGTCGTTATGCACCTGGGCGCCTGCGCCGCGCAGCCGCGCGTCGAAGCGGATCCGGCGCACCGCATCGCGCCGGTAGCTCATGTTGGCGCCCTTGAGCAGATCGACCTCACGTGCGCCGCCTACGCCGAGGTGGTGATTGCCGACGATCTTGCCGGATGGGCGCACCTTGCCCACCAACGGCCGTTCGCCGTCCAGCACGCGGCCCTTCTCATGCACCCAGTCGCGCCCGCCGAGGGCGCCCAGACGGGCGTCGCTCCCGAATGCGGCGGCAATCCGCTGAACCCAGTCGGGGTGCGGCGCGGCATCGTCGTCGGTGATGGCGATCACGTCGCCGTTGGCGGCATCGAGACCGCGATTGAGCGCGGCCACTTGCCCCGGCGCTTCGACCAGCGCCACCGAAAGCGGCAACGCGCCGACCACGGCCGGGTCGCGCAGGCAGACGTGCGTCGCGGTATCGTCGGGACGCGCCACGACCACGACTTCGTCCGGCGCGCGCACTTGCGCCTGCAAGGCGGCAAGGCAGCGCGCCAGATCGCCCGGGCGGCGAAAGGTGGGGACCAGTACCGTTACTTTCATCGCGTCATGCTCCTTGTTGAGGATTCCTCACGCACTCAGATATTCCTGCACCGCCGCATAGCTGCGGTCGTAACCGCCGCGCGCGCGCTGCGGCATGGCGTTGAAGATGCCGCCCTGCACGTGTACGCCGGCCGCTTTCAGGCGCTTCAGCGAATCGGCGATTTCGCCCTCGCTATGCACGCCCGAACGGATCACGAAGAAGGTCGAGCCGGCGTAGCCGCCGATAATCGACGCATCGGTCACGGCCAGCACCGGCGGCGTGTCGATCAGGATCACGTCGTAGCGCTTGGCAAGACCGTCGAGATACTGCTGCAAACGCGGCGACATCAGCAGCTCGGACGGATTCGGCGGGCGCCGGCCGCAGGCGATGAAGCTCAGGCCGTCGACGGTCGTACTGCGAATCGCCTCTTCCAGCGAGATCTGGCCGCTCAGCAGCTCGGACAGGCCGTTGTCCTGCGCACCGCCCACATAGCGTTCAAGCGCACCGCGCCGCATGTCGCCGTCGATCATCAGCACGCGCTTGCCGGAATGCGCCAGCAGCACCGCGAGGTTGACGGTCAGGAAACTCTTGCCCACGCCGGGCATCGGGCCCGTGAGCATGACGATGCGGTTGCGCGCGTCCATCATCGTGAACTGCATCGAGGTGCGCAGACTGCGCAGGCTTTCGATGCAGACGTCCTTCGGTTTTGCGTCGGCCAGCACCGAGCGCAAGCGGTTGCCGCCGCGCTCGAACGAATTCTCGAGCACTGCCTGCTCGGCGGAGAGCGGCACCAGTCCATAGATCGGCAGATGGAACATGCGCTCGACGCGTTCCGGGTCGTCGATGCCCTTCAGCATGTTGCGACGCAGGAACACGAAGCCGGTGCCCGCAATCAGGCCGAGAATCACCGCGGCCGAGAGGATCAGCACCTTCTTGGGCTTGACGGGCGTGCCCGGACGCAGTGCCTCGTCGACGATATGCACATTGCCGCCCGTGCCGACCCGCTGCACCGAGAGTTCCTGCACGCGGTTCAGCAGCAGCACGTAGATGTCTTCGGCCACCTTGGCGTCGCGCTGCAACTGCACGGCCTTGACTTCCGTGGCCGGCAGATCGCGGAAGCGGTCGCTGTACTTGTCGCGCTGCGCTTCGAGTTCGGCCATCTGTTCGCGCGAGGCCTTGATCAGCGGATGCTCGTCGCCGTAACGCTCCTCAAGCGAGGCGATCTGCAGGCGCAGGCCGGAGATCTGCTGCTCGTACTGGACGCTGCCCTCCAGATAAACCTTCGCTTCATCGCTCGCGTTGATCGAGCCGGACTGGCGCTGATACGCGGTGAGCGCGGCTTCCGCACGTTCGAGGTCGCCTTTCAGACGCGGCTCCTCGCTCTTGAGGAACTCCAGCATCTTGTTCGCATCGGTCTGCTTGGCGGCCACGTGCTGGCGCAGATACGACTCGGCGAGCGCATTGGCGACCAGCGCGGCGTGCGCCGGGTCCTTGTCTTCGAGCGAGATTTCGATCACACCGGTCTGCTTGCCCTGCTCCTCGACCTTGATCGCCGACTGGAACGCGGTGATCGCATCGAGGTCGTTGGCGCGCATCACGGTGAACTGCGTGCCGGGACGGGCCACCAGCTTGTTGACGAGAATCGTCACGCCGCCGCCCTGCTCGGTCTGGCCCGTTACGCCGCGCAACAGCAGCGTGCCGTCGGGCGCACGCAGTTCGTACTGCGTATCGGACAGCGCGGTCAGCACCATCTTCTTGCCTTCGAGCGCCGGCACGACTTCGACCGTGTCGACATCGGCGAGCTCGCCGCCCCACGCATAGCTCGTGAGACCGAACCACGGGCGGCCCGGCACACCAGGCGTGGCGAGACGCGCGGCGAGACTGCCGAGCAGCGGAATCGTCTTCGGCTCGACCGAGAAGTTCAGCTTGCACTGCTGAACCACCGGCCCGACGACGCCGCGACTCTTGATGATCTCAATCTCGGCGTCGGTGGGCAGCGAGGTCTGGCCGCTGGAAATCACCGCGCCCGTCTGCGTCTGCGTGAGGGCTTGCGAGGTGTTGTCGGATTCCTCTACCCGCACGTACGCATCGGCCGAATACACCGGCTTGGCGACGAAGCAGTAGAGCGCGGCCATCGCGACGATCGTTACCGCGATGGCGATCAGCCACCAGATGTCGTCGAGAATCACCTGCAACAGTTGACCGAGGACAACGTCCTCTTCTTCGGTCCTGGCCGGCATGGCCATATGAGGATTTACTTGAGTGCTCACAATTCGATCCCGGTTGGGTCGCCTCGGGTCCTGCGCCGCGCAATGTTTCGCACAGCCCAGGACCGTCGGCGGGTCAGGCGCCTAGTTGGTCATTTCCTTGATGTAGAACACCGACTGGATGGCCGGTAACACCTGCTGGATAATGCGGTTGAAGGTGGTCGAAAGTGCCGTGCCGACGTAGACCACATCCAGCGGCTGCAACTGGAACTGGGACGACAGCATGATGGCGTTCGGCTGCGTCATGTCGAGGCGATACACTTCCGGCGTGGTCGGGTGGTCCTTCATGCCGCGCAGCACGTAGATCTGGCGCGGATTCGCGTCGGTATCGAGAATCCCGGTGGCTTGCGTCAGCGCATCGGCAATCGTCAGTTTTCCTCTCAACATCGAGACCGTCTGCGGGGTCTTCACCTCGCCCATCACGAACACGCGGCTATCGACCCGGTCCGGCACGTTGATGATGTCGCCGGCCTGCAGCATTACGTTCTGGCGCGTATCGCCGCGGTCGAGCAGACTGTTGGCGTCGAGCACATACAGCTGGTTGTTGCGGGTCAGACGCACGCGCTGGATGTCCGCAACGTTGGTGCTGCCGCCCGAGCGCGTAATCGCATCGAGCAGCGTGAGCGGCACGTCGCTGATGGCGAGCGGCCCGGGCGACTTCACTTCGCCCGTCACCTGCACCTTCTGGCTGCGGAACGACAGCACCCGCACATCCACCTGCGGATTGCGGATGTACGGCACGAGACGCGTCGCCAGTTCGTTGCGGATATCGCCCACTGTCTTGCCGGCCGCCTGCATGCGTCCGACGAACGGGAAGAAGATCGTGCCGTCGGGTGCGACCGTCTGGCCGTACGGGTCGGCCTGACCCGGCAAGGCCGTGGTGTACGGCTGCTGCACGGCGCCCGCGAGCGTCTGCGTGGTGTTGTCGCCGGTGGACAGCGTGCTGCCGTTCGGCGTCGTCAGTTCGGGGTGGTCCCACACGGTGATGCCGAGAATGTCCTGCGGCGCCACGTGGTAGATGTACTGCGACGGATCGCTGTACTTGCCGGGCGGCAGCGGCGTCTGCTGCGACGCGGCTTGTTGCGCCTGGGTCATGACGAGATCGGAGTCGATCAGATGGACCGGATAGGTTTCTGCCGGCTTGCTCTGCGAATCCTCTTTCAGACTGGAGGTGTCGAGATAATTACCGGGCGCGGTAGCACAGGCCGACAGAAAAGCCGTCAGCAAAAGAGCAACAGTAAGATTTCGTTTCAGCATATTTTGTTCAGCCATCCGATGACCAGGTGTTCGATGAGTCCAAGGCTCTCGCGATACTCGGTTTCCGCGCCGCCGTGCGGGTCCGCCACATCGGAGTCCTCCCACTGGCCAAGCGGATAGACTTTGCCGCGCGAACACGGATCCAGCGCTTCGACGTCCTTCACCTGGCGGTATTCGGTCACCAGCACCAGATCGGCGTCGCGCACGATCTGGCGGTTCAGGCGCCGTGCATGGTGGATGCCGGAGGCAACGCCGCGCTCGGCGAGCAGGCGCCGCATGACCGGGTCCATGCCATAGCCGTCGACGGCGCGAATGCCCGCCGAATGAAACCTGATCGCACGCCGTGCATAGCCCTCGCCCCCTAGCGCGAGGCGCTGCCGTGCCTTGAACAGCATCTCGGCGGCCGGCGAACGGCAGACGTTGGCGTGACAGACAATCAGTACGTTGGCGAACATAGGCGGACTCCTTCGCTTGAACTCAACGCGCGGCGGCGCCGGCCGCGCTCGTGATATGACTCGCAGCAGCGTGTGCCGCGGCGCGTCCTGGCGTCTCGCGCTGCGCATGCTGACGGCCGATCGCGTGATACTCGATGCCGAGCTCCTGCAACGCCTCCGGTTCATACAGGTTGCGGCCGTCGAAAATCAGCGGTGTCTTCAGGTGCTGTTTGAGGCTGTCGAAGTCAGGACTCTTGAAGACTTTCCATTCCGTCAGGATCACCAGCGCGTCGGCGCCGCGCGCCACATCCATTTCCTCGCTCTCGAACGTGAGGCGGGCGTGTTGTTGCGGCACGTGTTGCAGATCGAGCGCGAAGACCCGCTTCGCTTCGTCGACCGCGACCGGGTCGTAGGCCTTCACGCGCGCGCCGCGCTTGAGCAGTTCCGCAATCAGCGGACGGCTCGGCGCTTCGCGCATGTCGTCGGTATTGGGCTTGAACGCGAGGCCCCACACGCCGAACGTGCGACCGGCCAGATCGTCCCCGAGACGCGCGACGATCTTGTGGGCGAGAATCTTCTTCTGCGTTTCGTTGACGGCCTCGACGGCCTCGAGGATGCGCAGGCCCGCGCGATGCTCGACCGCCGTGTTGATCAGCGCCTGCACGTCCTTCGGGAAGCACGAGCCGCCGTAACCGCAACCCGCGTACAGGAAGTCGTAGCCGATGCGCGGGTCCGAGCCGATGCCGCGGCGTACCGCTTCGATATCCGCGCCCACGCGATCGGCCAGGTTCGCCAGTTCGTTCATGAACGAGATGCGCGTCGCGAGCATCGCGTTGGCGGCGTACTTGGTGAACTCGGCCGAGCGCACGTCCATATACAGCGTGCGTTCGCGGTTGCGGTTGAACGGCGCGTAGACGCGCTTCATCAGTTCGCGGGCCTTTTCGCCGGGCACGTCCTCGTCGCAGCCGAGCACGATGCGATCGGGCCGCGTGAAGTCTTCGACCGCGGCGCCCTCTTTGAGGAACTCCGGATTCGACACCACCGAGAACATATGCTGCGCACCGCGTGCGGCCAGTTCCTCGGCAATCGCATTGCGCACCCGCACAGCGGTGCCGACCGGCACGGTCGACTTGTCGACGATCACCTTGAAACCCGTCATATGGCGGCCAATGTTGCGCGCGGCGGCCAGCACGTATTGCAGATCGGCCGAGCCGTCTTCGTCGGACGGCGTGCCCACCGCGATGAACTGGATATCGCCGTGCGCCACGGCGGCGGCGACGTCGGTCGAAAACGTCAGGCGCCCGGCCTTGCGGTTGCGCGCGATGATCTCCTGCAGGCCCGGCTCGTGGATCGGCACGCCGCCGCTGTTGAGCACGTCGATCTTGCGCTGATCGAGGTCGAGACAGAACACGTCGTTGCCGATGTCGGCAAGACAGGCGCCTGTCACGAGGCCCACATAGCCGCTACCAATGATCGTCACGTTCATGAATTACACCTCGGAGATTTGAATGGATCTGAAACAGGGCGCCTGCATCGTCGTGTCTGCTCGCGCCCGCTTAGGCCTGCTGATTTCCTGCGTCGCCTGCCGCGCCGCTCAATAAGCGTTGCTGCCGACAAAACCCTTCCAGAACGTCAGTACAACGATCTTGATGTCGAGCCAGAAGGTCCAGTTCTGCATGTAGTACAGGTCGAGCTTCACGCGCCCCATCATCTTTTCGATGCGGTCGGTCTCGCCCCGGTAGCCGTTGATCTGTGCCCAGCCGGTAATGCCCGGCTTGATGCGGTAACGGTGCATGTAGCCCTTCACCAGGTCCTTGTAGATGTCGTCGTGTTCGAGCGCGTGTGGGCGCGGCCCCACCACGGACATTTCCCCCCGCAGCACGTTGATGAACTGCGGCAGTTCGTCGAGGCTGGTGCGGCGCAGGAACGCGCCCACCGCCGTAATGCGCGGATCGCGCCGGGTCGCCTGGGTCACCTTGCCGGCGACCTCCGCGTGCACCTTCATCGAGCGGAACTTGTAGATCTCGAACTGGTTGCCGTCGATGCCCTTGCGCTTCTGGCGGAAGAACACCGGTCCCGGCGACGACAGCTTGACCATCACCGCGATCACCAGCATCAGCGGGGCGAGCGCCGTGAGCGCGCCGAAAGCAAACAGGCGGTCGAACACGCGCTTGGGCAGCACGCGCAGATCGGTGATCGGCGAGGCCGCGAGGTTGATGGCCGGCACGCCGAGCAGATCGACCATCGGCTGGCTGAACAGCGTCAGGCTGCGCACGTCCGGAATGAAGCGGATATTCACGAAGTCGTTGCGCAGCTCCATCACGAAGCGATGGATGGTCTTCTCCTTCGAGATCGGCAGCGCGAGCCACAGTTCGCGAATCGCCCGGTCGCGCACGAGCTGGATCATGGCGGCGAAGTCGCGCTCGACCGGCACGCCCTCCACGGCCTGCGCCGCATCGGGATCCTGGTAGGGATCGACCGGGCCGTCCTCGTCGTACACCACCAGCGGGCTAAAACCGGCTTCGGGGCGGCTGCGCATCTGTTCGATCAGAAACTTGCCGTACGGCGCGCCGCCGACGATCGCCACCGCCTTGTGATTGAAGCCCTCGCGGCGCAGTCCCTTGAGCACCGAGTACACCAGCGCCTTGGTCACGATCAGCAGCACGATGGTCGCGGCCGCCCAGTAGAGCAGCCAGAGGCGCGACAGCATGTCCGAGCGGTGCAGGCTGAAGCTGATCAGCACGCCGGTGGTCTCCACCATCACCCAGGCGCCCGAGACGCGGCACAGCAGGTCGACGAGCGGCTTGCCGCGCCACGACTGATAGATACCCAGCGCCGGAAAGAACACCACCACCAGCAGGCAGTCGAACGCCAGCGAGACGCTCTGCACGTCGTCCAACCAGACCCATTGCCCGTTGTGCACGGCCGCTGCGATCAGCGCGCCCAGTGCGACCATGGCGATGTCGATGATTCTCGATAGAACGCTCAGCATGCGCTGCACCTCAGATCGTCAGTCAAGTTCCATCCGTGAAGTAAGCGGGCCTGCGCACCGCGGGAAAGGCATCGGCACCCGACATTCGCCTCGCGCCGCTCGCGTAATGGCCAATGACAAAGAATCGGTGCCTGGGCTTATCGAGCCCATTCGAAAAAGTGCGTATCCGAATGAGTGAATACCCGTACAGGACTAGATAAGGCGGTATTAAAAATCGCACTGCAAGATCGCAAAATATCTCAAAATGTATCGGTCAAAAATGCCTGGTTTTTCTTCTATTTTTTCGGCAATTGTTGCCGTAAAAGATCGTGTTTGAGGTGAGCCGAGCCTTCGCGCTGGCGCCATGCACGGCGTTTTCCTCCGAACCTTGCATCTCATGGGATCTGCCCGTGCCGCCCCTTTTTTCAGCACGCCGCGGCGCGTCGAAAACGATCACCATTTTTTTGACATTATTTTTTTATTTTTCCGGCGTCCTGCAATAAAACCGAAATTATCCAGAGATTTCTTATGCCTTATTTCGATTAATTTTTCAGCAGCTCCGATTAACGATCTTTTATTGGTTATTTACGCCGTGATAAAACTCGACGCACTCACCCAGCCCCGAGGAGTACATCACCATGACAGCATCGGTTACGGCGTCCGTCGCCGACACCCGGCCAGACGCCGCCGCATCCCTGAAGGTCAAGCTGAAGGTTCATCCCGTCATCCTGGCGGGCGGCTCCGGCACGCGTTTGTGGCCGATGTCGCGCGAGCAGTATCCCAAGCAGCTGATCGGCCTGCTGGGCGCGGATTCGCTGCTGCAGTCCACCACTCGCCGCCTCGACGCGCTCGATGCCGGCCATCCGCTCGCCGATCAACTGATCGTGGTCGCGAACGAAGAACACCGCTTCACCACCGCCGAGCAATTGCGCACCAGCGGCAAGGCGAGCCGCCTGATCCTCGAACCCACGGGGCGCGATACGGCGCCGGCGCTGACGGTCGCGGCGCTGTCGATTGCCGCGCAGGACGACGACGGCATCATGGTGGTGATGCCCGCCGACCATGCGGTCACCGATCCCGACGCGTTCCATGCCGCGGTCGCCGCCGGCGTGCAGCACGCGTACGCCGGCCATATCGTCACCATGGGGATCGTCCCGACGCATGCGGAGACCGGTTACGGCTATATCCGTCTCGGCGCCCCGCTCGGCCGCGCCGGCACGGTGGATGCGCACCGCCTCGACCGCTTCGTCGAAAAGCCGCACCTCGAGCTTGCCCAGCGTTATGTCGAATCTAAGGAGTACTGGTGGAATAGCGGCATCTTCATCATGCGTGCTTCGACGTGGCTTGCCGCGATCGGGCATTTTCAGCCGGCGATTCTCGCGGCCTGCGAAGCGGCCTACGCCGGCGGCAAGGCGGACGGCGATTTCTTCCGTTTGCAGCGCGACGCGTTCAGTGCCTCGCCGTCGAATTCGATCGACTACGCGGTGATGGAGCAACTCGGCAGCGCTCCTTCGGTCGCCTCGGGCGTGGTTGTGCCGTTGCGGGCGGGCTGGTCGGATGTGGGGTCGTGGGATGCGATCTGGCAGATCTCGTCCAAGGACGAGGCCGGCAATGTGGCCCGCGGCGACGTGATGTTCGAAGGCTCGGCCTCGACCTTCGCGCATTCCGAAGGACGCCTGATTGCCTGCGTCGGCACCCAGGATCTGGTCATCGTGGAAACCGCCGATGCCGTGCTGGTGGCCGACAAGTCGCGCGTGCAGGATGTGAAGAAGATCGTCGGGCGGATTCGCGCCGCCGGCGGCGCCCAGGCGGCGAACCATCGCAAGGTGCACCGCCCCTGGGGCCACTACGATTCCGTGGATAGCGGCGAACGCTTTCAGGTCAAGCGCATCGTCGTCAATCCTGGGGCACGGCTGTCATTGCAGATGCATCATCACCGCGCCGAACACTGGATCGTCGTACGCGGCACGGCGCTCGTCACGCGCGGTGAAGAGCGCTTCATCGTCTCCGAAAACGAGTCCGCCTATATTCCGCTGGGCACGACTCACCGCCTCGAGAATCCCGGCAAGATGCCGCTGGAAATGATCGAGGTGCAGTCAGGCTCCTATCTCGGCGAAGACGACATCGTGCGCTTCGACGACACGTACGGCCGGCAATGAAGACGGCAACAGGCCCTGCGGTGTTTCACTCGCTGGCGATGCGGATCCTGCGGCGGTTGCTCCTACCGGCCGCGGGTTGCTCTTTGGCTCATCCTGCGTGGGAAATGAGCTCGGAAGCCGTCGGGAATCGTTCGGCTGTACTGTCCGTTGTGTCGCCCGGATAGCGACGCAGCGGGGCTCGCAACGCGCTGACCGGGCCATGTAGCGGACCGGTCAGCGGGCCGTTGATCGGCTTCGCCACGTGACCGCTCGCTGGTGCGTGCGCTTGTGCATGCATTTGGCCGCTCATCTGGCCGCTCATCTGCGCACTACCCGGCCCATCTACATGCACGCCCGCTGAACTGACGGTCGGCGTATTCGGCATGGTCCGCACACCCGGCAAAGGCCGCGCGTAATTACCCGGCAGCGGCGCGCCCGGCGCAGCGCTCAAGGTGCGGCACTGCCGGTCGATCCATTGATGCGCCCATTCCAGCGCATACTCCTGCGCTTCGTCAGGGTCCGCGAAACGCGGGCCGACAAGACCCGAGCGCTCGACGCGACGACCGTCCTGTTCAATCTCCGCCCATGCGCGATACATGGCGTTCGGCACGCGCTCGGCCGCCACGTAGATCACGTAGCCGCGCCGGTCGACAACCTGCGTGCCGCGCGCCGCGACGCTCATGGGCAGCGGACTGCGCGGATGGTCAGGGCACGGCGTCTCCCCGCCCAGCTCGACCGCCCGGCTGACCTGCGGCTCGGCATGCGACGTCTCGTGGGGCAACGCGCCGGACAACTGCCGGGTCATGTCGGCGAGCGGATCGAGCGAGCGCCAGCCGTTGCTGACGCCGGCAGGCGTCTGCCACGACTCGGGGCTCTTCCAGCTCACCCCGCGCAACGTGTCTTCGCGCACGCTGACGACTTCCGGTTGCGCAGCGGGTTTCGCCGCCACCGGTTGCGACGCCTGCGGCACATACACGAAGCTGCGGCCCGTCTGCGACAACAGCCGGATCATCTCGGCGAGCGTGCCGTTCAACTGCCATTCCTCAAAACGGCGCCGGCAGGTCGGACCCGACGGATAGCGGCCCGGCAGTTTCGACCAGGGCTCACCGGTTGTCAGTATCCACAGGACAGCATTCGCCACGACGCGTGGCTCGGCGCGCGGCCGGCCGCGTCGATTCAGACGGACCGCCGGCTCATCGGAAACGAGCGCCGCGAGCAGCGCCCATTCGTCATTGCTTAGCTCATCGAAAAACATGCGGTTCTCCACACAGCCTGGCCAGGCTGCGGCTTTGGGCCGCTCACGAATTCAGCGTTCACGATTCGTGTAGGACCCGCGGTTGCACAAATATGTATTTACGTTCGGGCTTATTCGCGTCTGCCGCACTGTGATAGTGCGAACCTTCCCCACCGCGAAGCACAAAACGTGGTCTCACTCGTGCATTGGAGAATTTGTGCAGGAAGCATACCACCACCAGGGTTTGCATGAATATGACAATGACAAGTGTTACGGATGGAAACAAACTTCTGCTTTGGCGGTGTTGAATTTCTAATAGCCGCGGCAGAAATTCCGGCAGTGGCAACAGCACAACCGGCTATCGCGCAGACCCTTGTGGTGGAATAGCCGTCGAATGGCGACGTAAAGACGGCTGAAAATTTTTACGCTTTTTTAATTGCCGGCGCGGCCGGGACATGCTCAGCAGATGGCTCTGCCGCGCCGCCCTTCCACGCCGCGATGCGCCCGTTCGCCTGGGCCTGAGCGCATACGAAGGCGAACGAAACCGCCCCTCGTCAACGCACCGGATTCGACGCGTGCTCGCCCACCACCGTCATCCACGGACGCACGCGCCATTGCGTCACAAGCCCTTCACGTACGTATGGATCGGCGTGTGCAAACGCTTCGGCCGCAGCGGGCGAAGCGCCTTCGAACAGCAACACGGCGGTATCGGCCGGCTCGACCAGCGCCCCGCCCAGTTGCAATTCGCCGCGCTCAGCAGCGGCCCATGCCAGCTTCAGATGCGCGTCGCGCCACGCGGCGCGGCGTTCGAGATAGTCCGCGGCCAGATCATAGATCAACAGATAGTGCATGGTTATGCCTCGCTAATTACGGATCAAAAAAATTAAATAGAGTCAATAGAGTCAATATTGCGGCATTACATTATTTACGGAATTTTCTGCCGGATTCTTATTGGCGCCGATCGAATGGTTGAGATATCAATGTCGCTGAGGTATGAGTCTCTACGAGGCCGGATAAGCGTCGTGAATGGCTTCTCGATATCGCTCCATTCAATATGGATTCCATACTATTTGCGCGCGCTACTCTTACCGGATCTTTCACCCGCGGCGCATTCGCGGCGCGTCGCCCCACACTGGCAGGCGGCCGTCTGCCAGGGGAAAACCTGCCCCTGGCGCCTGTCAACCGGCCAACAACGTCATCCGTTTTACCTGACAGTTTTGCCATAATAACGACGGCGATGGGCAAACGGATGCCTGTGACGCCCGGTTGTACAACTACCAACAACAGTTTCACCACCGATGGAGTGTCCCATGAAGATCCAATCCGCTCTCGCTGCCCTCGTCCTCGGCGCCGTTCTGGCCTCGCCCGCTTTGGCCCAGAACAGCCAGCAGTCGAAGATGACCGTCTGTAACCAGCAGGCCGGCGACAAGAAAGGCGACGATCGCAAGGCTTTCATGAAATCGTGCCTGTCGTCGAAACCCGCTGCCGCACCGATGTCCCAGCAGGACAAGATGAAGGCCTGCAACACGCAAGCCGCCGGCAAGAAAGGCGACGATCGCAAGGCCTTCATGTCGACGTGCCTGAGCAACAAGAGCTAAGCGCAAGCCGGACCGGGCGTCGCGGCCACGGTCGCGACGTTCCACACCGTTCGCCGGAGCCCGGCATTTTCTTCTATGATGGCTGCGGAGACGGCCCATCTATAAAACACTATGCCCCATTGGGCCGCCATCTTGTCGTTGATGCCACAGAGCATTGAACGGAGGCAAGAATGGTATGGAGACACAAAAACCGCTGGTTCAGGCGGTGGCTGGTTGTCATCGTCTTTTGGGCGGTGCCGGTCGCGATCGTCGCGGTGCGCGAAATCCAGGAAGAGATGGCCTATAACGCCGTCGACCTCGAACGCTCGCTGACCAGCTGGGATCTCACCGATGCCCAACGCGCCGCAGGCGCCGCCGCCCGCTGCCATGGCGAGCCCGACGAGGCGCGCGCGGCAGGCTGCCCGGCGGCCGTGCTGGCCGCCAACGCGCCCCGCCAGCAGGAGGCCCGCGACGAATACACCGTCCGCCGCACCACCCTCGCCGCCTACCTGTGGCATGCGTTCGTCGGTTACTGGGTCGTGCCGGCCGTCACGCTGTTTCTGATCGGCATGGTGATCGGCGGGATTCGCCGCGCGCTGCGCCGGCCGCCGTCCGTCAAAAGCACGCCCAATCATTGAATGGCAGCACGCTATCGCCCGGGCCTCGGACAGCACCCGTACGACGTTGCGAAGTGACCACGCGGCCTCGGCGCGGCGTCCGTGCAACACATTCGCACAATTCTTTCATATTTATTTCAAACGCTCTGTGCGGGCGTGAAATCGGTAAAAAGGAGCGCGACGGCGTCCGCCTGAAGCGTGCCGCATGGCTGCTGGGGCAAACGCGCCAGTGACGAAAAAACCCCTGCGTTTCAAGCAGATCGAGCGCCTCAACGGCCGCATTGCGATCGGTCAATGTTACCCGACGGATTTTGCGGATTTGCCGCAAACGCCCGCCCCACAAGGCTTCTCGCGATGCGAGGGTTTGCACCCTTTAAGCTTGCGTGTGATATAACTAATCAGGCAACCCGGCAACACACACGAGGTTGCGCCCAGGAACCGTGATGGAGAAAAACGATGCAAAGACGAAACTTCATGCTGAAGACTACCGCTGCGCTAGCTTTCGGAGGCCTTGCACTCGCTGGATGTACCACGTCGTCGGGTACGCCCGATAACGCATCGACCAACATGTCGAAGCGCCAGTCAATCGACTCCAGTGTCGACGGCACCATGTCGCGCCTCTTCCAGACGGTGCCCGGCTCGCGTGAGCTCGTGTCGAAGGCGCGTGGCGTACTGGTATTCCCGTCGGTGCTGCAGGCGGGCTTCATTGTCGGCGGCCAGTATGGCGAGGGTTCGCTGCGGGTCGGCGGCGGCACGGTCGGCTACTACAGCACCGTGTCGGGCTCGTTCGGCCTGCAGGCCGGTGCGCAGTCGAAGGCCATCATCTTCCTGTTCATGACACAGGACGCGCTCGACAAATTCCGCAATACCGACGGCTGGTCCGCGGGCGGCGACGCTTCGGTCGCCCTCGTGAAGATGGGCGCGAACGGCGCCATCGACACCACCACCGCCACCGCGCCGGTCGAAGTGTTCGTGCTGACGAACGCCGGCCTGATGGGCGACATTTCGATCAACGGCACCAAGGTATCGCGCCTGAGTATCTAGGCGCACGGCCGCGGGACGGGACGCAAGGTCCCACCAGACAAAAACGGCGATGCTGCAGGCATCGCCGTTTTTTTGTGCTGCGCGGACGTTGGGCTCAGCGCGGCGCCGAGGTATCGATCACCTTGAAGCGCGAGCGCTTCTGCGCACGAATCACCGACTGATACGCGTCGACATACTGCTGCGCCATCCGGTGCGAGGTAAAGCGCGCCTCGAAGCAAGCCCGTACGCCGGCACGCGGCACCTTGTGCAGACGGTTGACCGCCGCCACGGCGCCGATCTCGTCTTCGACGATGAAGCCCGTCACGCCGTCGTCCAGCACTTCGGGCACCGCGCCGCGATTGAAGGCGATCACCGGCGTGCCGCACGCCATGGCCTCGATCATCACGAGGCCGAACGGCTCCGGCCAGTCGATCGGAAACAGCAGCGCATGCGCGCCCGAGAGAAACGCGGCCTTTTGATCGTCGGCGATCTCGCCGATGTAATCGACATACGGCAGATCCAGCAGCGGCTTGATATCGCGTTCGAAGTACTCGCGGTCGGCCGAGTCGACCTTCGCCGCGATGCGGATGGGCAGCCCGCAGCGGCCGGCAATGCGAATCGCCGTGTCCACGCGCTTTTCCGGCGAGATGCGGCCGAGAAACGCCAAGTACTTCTGCTCCACCGGCTGCGGCGTATAGAGCATCTCGGGCAGCCCGTGATACACGGTGGTCAGCCACTTGGCCTGCGGCAAGGGCTGGCGCTGCGAATTCGAAATCGAGATCACCGGCGCGGTATTGAAGGTGTCGAACACGGGCTGCTGCTCCGGCAAATCGAGCCGGCCGTGCAGGGTCGTGACGAATGGGGTGTCCTGGCGCTTGAACACCGAGAACGAGTAGTAGTCCATGTGGAAATGGAGCACGTCGAACGAGTCCGCCTGGCGGCGCACCAGCTCCATCAGCAGCATATGCGGCGCGATACGGTCGCGGATGCCGGGGTCGAGCCGCAGCGCGCGCGGCCATACGGCTTCGAGCTTCGCGCTGGTGACCGAGTCGCCGCTGGCAAACAGCGTCACATCGTGACCGAGGTCGACCAGCGCCTCGGTGATGTACGACACGACGCGCTCCGTCCCGCCATACAGCTTGGGCGGCACCGATTCCGTCAAGGGGGCGATCTGAGCAATTCTCATCGTGTGTCTCCGTGGCCTGCTTATTATGTCCTGACTGCGAATTATTGCCGATTAAGCCCCAAAAAGCCGCAAGCCTTTCAATTCCTTTGCGCTGTTACAGTCGGGAAACATCCCGGCAGGGACCGCTGTCAGCGCGCCGGCCACTTCCAGGGCGGTAAATCGAGGTCGTCCGCGCCGGCAATCCGCGTGGCGCCCAGCTCCTTTTCGAGCACGATCGAATGACTGCCGTCCTCGCGCTCCAGCGCCGCAATCAGACGCGCCGCGTGCGACACCACCACCACCTGCGAATGCCGGGCGGCGCGCGCGATCAGCCGCGCCAGCGCCGCCAGCAGATCGGGGTGCAGGCTCGTTTCCGGTTCGTTCAGCACCAGCAAGGCGGGCGGACGCGGCGTCAGGAGCGCGGCCACCAGCAGCAGATAGCGCAAGGTGCCGTCGGACAGCTCCGCACCCTTCAGCGGGCGCAGCAGGCCGTGCTGATGCATCGTCACTTCGAAGCGGCCTTCGAGGCTCGCAACCGATACGCTCGAGCCGGGAAACGCGTCGTCGATGGCCGCATCGAGCGCGCCGGCATCGCCGATCTCGCGGATGGTCTGCAGCGCGGCGGCGAGATCGGCGCCGTCGTCGCTCAGCACCGGCGTATGCGTGCCGATTTGCGGCAGCCGCACGGGCGACTCGCTATCGGTGCGGAAATGGTCGTAGAAGCGCCACGAGCGGATCTGTTCGCGCACCGCGATCATTTCCGGCGCGGTACGCGGGTCGGAGAACTCCGTCATCATGCTGTCGAACGTCGCGACCGGCTGCGGGATGGTCTGCCAGTCGCCGCTGTCGTCGCGCGTCCGGATCGACGCGCCCTGGCGGTCCACCAGCAGTGCCGACGGCCGCAGCAGCGGGCCGCTCCAGATGCATTCGCGCTTGATGACCGGGTCGAGCGCGAACGCCGTCGTCGATGCCTTGATGGTCGGCAGACCGAGGTCGATTGCAT
The DNA here is from genome assembly GCF_900142845.1 of Paraburkholderia phenazinium. Lineage (NCBI taxonomy): Bacteria > Pseudomonadati > Pseudomonadota > Betaproteobacteria > Burkholderiales > Burkholderiaceae > Paraburkholderia > Paraburkholderia phenazinium. Next base: position 766,968 of record NZ_FSRU01000002.1, on the reverse strand, counting down.
AGCTGAACTGATCGCCGGCGAAGCCGAGCCGCAGATTGACCGGCTCGCTGCGGCGCGTGCCCTGCACCGGCAGATCGCCCGTCAGCATGCCGCGCGAGAAACGCTCGGGACCGGCCCAGAGCGTCGACGGCAGACCGCCTTCGCGCGCCAGCGAGCCGATCACGCCGCCGCGCGCGGTCTGCGCCAGCAGCCGCAAGGCGCGATACACGCTGGATTTGCCGCTGCCGTTCGGCCCGGTGACGATATTCAGCGCCCCGAGCGGCACGATCACTTCGCGCAACGAACGATAGTTGGCAATGGCGAGTGCGTTCAACACATTCGAACCCGCCTGCATCAGGACGACCGCCCGGCGTGATCCGCGCCATGCAGCGGCACGCTGCGCAAGTCGCGCAGGAACGAGTCGCGCCACACGCCGAGATCGTTCTCGCGCAGCGCGGCCATGTTGATCTCGTGACGGCGCTGGCGCGCCTCGAGCGGCATCGACAGCGCGCGCTGCAAGGCCTCGCACATGCCCACCGCATCATGCGGATTCACCAGCAGCGCGCCGCTCAGTTCGGCCGCCGCGCCCGCGAAAATGGACAGCACGAGCACGCCCGGATCGTCGGGGTTCTGCGCGGCCACATACTCCTTGGCGACGAGGTTCATGCCGTCGTGCAGCGGCGTGACAAAGCCGATCTGCGACTCGCGAAACAGCGACATCAGTTTCCAGCGGTCGTAACGCTGATTCAGATAACGGATCGGCGTGTAGTCGAGGCCCGAATAACGGCCGTTGATGCGGCCGGCTTCGTATTCGAGGTCCTGGCGGATCTGCTGGTAGGTGGCGACGTCCGAACGGGTGGGCGGCGCAATCTGCACCAGCGTGACATTGCCGCGCCACTCGGGCGAGCGCTCCAGCAGTTGCTCGAAGGCGCGAAAGCGTTCGACGAGCCCCTTCGAATAATCGAGCCGGTCGACGCTCATGATCAGCTTGCGGCCTTCGAGGCTCTGCTTGAGGTCCAGCACGTGCTGGCGGCTCTCATACCGCTGCGCCTGCTCGGCGATCTCGTCGGGGAACACGCCGATCCGGTACACACCGGTGCGCAGCTTGCGCCCGAAGGCTTCCGCGTGGCCGTCCTTGTTCACGCTGCCGCGCGCATGACGCACCAGGTAATCGTGGAACGCGAGTTCGTCGGTAGCGGTCTGGAAGCCGAGCAGGTCGTAGCAGCACAGCGACTTCACCAGCTCTTCATGCGGCGGAATATTGAGCAGGATCTGCGGCGCTGGAAACGGGATATGCAGGAAAAAGCCGATGCGGTTGGTGATGCCTTCGGAGCGCAGCGCCTCGGCGAACGGGATCAGGTGATAGTCGTGCACCCAGATGATGTCGTCGGGCTCGAGCAGCTTGATCAGGCGGTGCGCGAGCCAGGCATTGACGCGCCGGTAGCCCGCGTATTCCTCGCGCTCGTAACGGGCGAGGTCATTGCGATAGTGAAAGACCGGCCACAGCGTCGCGTTCGAAAAGCCGCGATAGTACTGATCGTAGTCCTTGCGCGTGAGCCCGACGGTGGCGAACGTCACCGCGCCGTCCTGCTCAAGCGTGGGGCCGGCGTTGGCGACGGTCTCGCTGACCACGTCGCCGCTCCAGCCGAACCACACGCCGCCCGCGTCCTTCAAGGCGCCGAATACGCCCACGGCGAGGCCGCCGGCCGAGCCTTTGGTTTCCGTCGGCGTTGCGACGCGATTCGACACGACGATCAGTCGGCCCATGTCTGGTGTCCTCCTCGGTTCGGCGGGCGGGCGCGCAGGCGCCGCCCAGGTTCGCTAGTCAGGTCGGAATGACACTTCGACCCGTCTCGAGGAGGATCAGTTGCAAGCCCGGCGCTCAGGCCAGGTATTCGCGGCCGGGACCCGCTTCGACCCAGCGGGTCTTACTCGCCGCTCTTGCAGGGAAAGGCCTTGCCGAGCCCCAATGAAATAGCCGTGCTGGCGTTGTAGCCGGCCACGTTCGGATTCTCCGCAATGTACTTGCGCACCGCATCGGTCAACTGTTGCGAGCGGGCGTCCTGCGGCAGGCAGAAGTACTGGCCGACTCGCGGGCCGGTGGTGCCGCCGATCGCGTCGATCGTGTTGAACACGCCGTCGGCCGCGCCTTCGATATACGCGGCACAGGCGCTTCGTGAGGCCACATCCGTTTTCTCGCACAGCTTGTTGAGGTCGCCTCCCGTAAACGCGGCTGCCGTTAGCGGTACGGCAAGCGCGCTGGCGCAAATCAAAGCCCGCAGCATGGTGATCCTTCCAGGGTAATGATCGAGCGGTCTGATGCCGCATAGAAACGGCGCGCCCCAAAGCGCGCCGTAACCGTTATTCTGCACTGTTTTTACGGCATGCGAAGCATGCCGGCTGCCTTACTTCGGCTGCGTCTGCTGCATGCGCGCCGTCAGGCCTTCGACGACGTCCGGTTCCTTGTACTGCTTGGCGAAGTCCAGCGCGTTCATGCCGATCTGGTTTTTCACGTTCAGATCCGCGCCGTTGTCGAGCAGCAGCTTCACGGTCGAGATATGGCCGCCGCGCGCCGCCATCATCAGCGGCGTGGTGCCGTTCGGCGAACCGGCGTCGACATAGGCCGAGTGGTCGAGCAGCAGCTTGACGATGTCGTCATGGCCGTTGGCGGCCGCGTAGTGCAGCGGCGCCCAGCCCTTCTTGTTGACCTCGGCGTCCTTCGAGATCAGCAGTTGCACCATCTCCATGTCGCCGTTCAGCGCGGCCAGCATCATGGCGTTTTCGCCGGCCTTGTCCGTGATCTCGATGTTGGCCTTCGGATTGGCGACCAGCGCGGCGGCGACCTTGTCCGACTTTTCGCGGGCGGCGAGCACCAGCAGCGGCATGCCCTGGTCGTCGGTCATGTTCGGGTCCATGCCGTGCGAAAGCTGCTTGTTGACTTCGTTGACGTCGTCGAACTTGACGGCCTTGATCATGGTGTCAGCCGGCGCAGCCTGCACCGGCAGCGCGGCGAATGCCGCGCAGGCGAAACCGCCGGCCAGCGCGAGCCGGGCCACCCGGACGGCGCCGCGCCGCAATGGCGACAGGCCCCGCGTGCGGTTGGCGGCGGACGACGTGGCGATCTGGGCGTGGGTCTGAGTCGAGTAGTTGTTCATAGATGGCTTTAAGAAACGTCTCTATCCTGTTGATAATATTCAATTTCAGGGTTCAGGCGCCGGCCGGCGCAGGAATCCTGAAGAGCCGGAAGAAATTGTCCGTCGTGGCGGCGGCCAGCGCCGCATCCGGCATCTCGCGTTGTTGTGCGATGAAGCGTCCGACATAACTTACGTACGCAGGTTCATTCGGCTTGCCGCGATAAGGCACGGGGGCGAGGTACGGCGAGTCGGTTTCGATCAGCAGCCGCTCGAGCGGCACGCGCCGCGCCACGTCCTGCACGTCGGTCGCGCTCTTGAACGTGACGATGCCAGAGAGCGAGATATAGAAGTTCTGCGCCAGCGCCTGTTCCGCGATTGCCCACGGCTCGGTAAAGCAGTGCATCACGCCGCCCGGCTCGCCCGCGCGCTCCTCGGCCATGATCCGCAGCGTGTCTTGCGCCGACGAGCGGGTATGGACGATCAGCGGCTTGCCCGTGGCATGCGCGGCACGGATATGAGTGCGAAAGCGCTCGCGCTGCCATTCCATGTCGGCGATCGTGCGGCCTTCGAGGCGGTAGTAGTCGAGCCCCGTCTCGCCGATGGCGACCACTTTCGGGTGTTCGGCCAGTTCGACCAGTTCGGCGACGCTCGGCTCCTGGGCATCCTCGTGATCCGGATGCACGCCGACCGAGGCGTAGACGTTCTCATACGCCTCGGCGACCGCCAGCACGGACGGCAGGCTCTCGAGGTCGACGGACACGCACAGCGCATGCGTGACCGAGTGGCTGCGCATGTTCTCGATGACCTGCGGCAGGCGGTCGGCGAGTCCTTCGAAGTTGATGTGGCAGTGCGAGTCGACAAACATGGTGGTGTCCTGCGATGAATCCGGTGGTGGTACCAAGGCCTATGAAGCGGGATCGGGAACCGCCCGCTTCGGGCGAACAGGTCAGGCGGACGGCTCGAGCCGGCGCCCGAGAATCAGCAGGTCGCGCTCGACGCCGTCCAGCACCGCGACGCGCGGCAGCGTGCCCCAGTCGCCGAAGCCGAAGCTGCGGAACAGCCGCAGGCTCGCTTCATTGTGGCCGAAAATGAAGCCCAGCACGGTGTCGATGCCAAGCCCCGGCGCGGCTTCCAGCGACGCCGCCAGCAACTGTTTGCCGAGCCCTTTGCCGCGTGCCGCTTCGTCCAGATAGATGCTGACCTCGGCGGTATGCGAGTACGCGGGGCGGCCGTAGAAGTCCGAAAAGCTCAGCCAGGCGATCACCCGGCCTTCCCCTTCGACCACCCACAGCGGCCGCTTGGCCGGCCCGTGGGCGTGAAACCAGGCGAGCCGGCTTTCGACGCTCACCGGCTCCAGATCCGCCGTGACCTGGCGCGACGGCACGGTCGAATTGTAGATGGCGACGATGGCGGGCAGATCGTCGAGCGTGGCATCGCGGTAGGAAAGGCTCATGGTGATGGCGAACTTGTCAGGGGTCAGTCGGGTTGAAGCGGGTTCCAGCGGGTATCGATCAGGTCGGGGGTCGATCGGGTATCCATCGCGCAGCGGACCGGCGGCAAAGTGGCCCGCGCTTCGTTCGGGCCAGCCCGCGACCGGGCGAACAGCGCGCGGCGCCCTCACTCAGCAGGCTTAAGCAAACAGGTCGCGGTAGCCGATAAACAGCTCCTCGAAGACCAGCCGGGCGTTCAGTGGATGGTTTTCCACCGCGCGCTGGCGCGTCACCGTCTTGGTGAAACGGGCGAACGCGGTGGCGTCGGCCTGCGCGGCGCAGCGCGTGAGCGCCGTTGCGGCCTGCGGAAAATAGCGCGGCGCGCCGGCGGTGCGTTGCGCGAGCAGGTCGTACAGCCAGCGCTGCAGCCAGCCGAGCACGAGCGGCACCGGCAGCTTCTGCAGCGCCTCGGCGCAGGCGAAGGCATCGCACTGCGGGCCGGCGGCGAGTTGCTTGAGGGTCCAGTCGCGCAGCGTGCGGTTTTCGTCGCTGGCGAGCGCCAGCGCGGTGAGCGGCGCGCCGCCCGCTTCGGCCAGCAGCGCCGGCGCATCGGCCACGCCCTGGGCGGCCAGCCACGGCGTGGCCACCTCCGCTGCGGGCGCCGTCATCGGCCACTGGCGGCAACGGCTGATGATGGTGGGCAACAGCCGGTCGATGCGCGCCGAGACCATCAGGAATACCACGCCCGCGGGCGGCTCCTCCAGCGTCTTCAGGAGCGCGTTGGCGGCCGCGACGTTGAGCGCCTCGGCCGGCGCCAGCACGACCACCCGGGCGCCGCCGCGATGCGAACCCACGCCGGTGAAATCCAGCAGCGAGCGCACCTGTTCGATCTTGATTTCCTTGCTCGGCGCGCGAGTCTTTTTGCTGTCGTCGGCGTCGGCCTTGTCGGCTTTTTCGTCCGCAGCGGCGTTGGTGAGGCCCGCTTCGGCAGCCAGCGCCTCCGGCACCACGATCCGGTAGTCCGGATGGTTGCCCTGCACGAACCAGTGACAGGCGGCGCAGGCGCCGCACGGCTCGCCGTTGGGAAGCTGCGCCTCGCACAGCAGGCCTTGCGCCAGATGCTGCGCGAAGCGCAGCTTGCCGATCCCCGCCTGCCCATGGAGCAACAACGCATGCGGCCAGTGCCCGCGCAGTTGTTGCAGGCGGTTCCAGTCATCGGCTTGCCACGGATAAATCATCGTTTCTCTTTGAATTCAATCGGTTGACAGCGCTTGTTCGAGTCCGGCGCTAGCTGGCAACTCGTTATAATTGGCGTTTATATTTATTTAAAATCAAAGCGTTGAGATCAACTCTTCGAGTCTTTTCTGAATGTGCGGAATGCTCTGCGAAGAGTCAATGATAGCGAACCGGTACGGCGCTTCTTCCGCGCGGCGCAAATACTCGGCACGGGTGCGGGTAAAAAACGCATCCGATTCGCTCTCGAAGCGGTCCGGCTCGCGCGCCGAACTGCGCCGCTCGCTGGCGGTATCCGGCGCCACGTCGAACAGCAGCGTCAGGTCCGGCTGGAAGCCGCCCTGCACCCAGCGCTCGAGCGCTTCGAGCTTGTCGCGCGGCAGGCCGCGGCCGCCGCCCTGATAGGCGAAAGTCGCGTCGCTGAAGCGGTCCGACAGCACCCAGTCGCCGCGCGCCAGCGCCGGCTCGATCACCTGGGCCAGGTGCTCGCGGCGCGCCGCGAACATCAGCAGGGCCTCGGTTTCGAGGTCCATCTTCTGGTGCAGCAGGATCTCGCGCAGCGACTCGCCGAGCGCGGTGCCGCCCGGCTCGCGCGTCATGACGACCGACCGGCCGCCCGCCGCGATGTGCTGTTCGAGGCGCTCGCGAAACCACGCGAGATGGGTGGTCTTGCCCGCACCGTCAATGCCTTCGAACGTGATGAATTTGCCCCGCGCCATCATTGCCCTCGAATATATTTGTCGACGGCCTTGTTGTGATCGCCGAGTGTGTCAGAAAAAATGCTGCTGCCGTCGCCGCGCGACACGAAGTACAGCGCGGTGGTTTGCGCCGGGTTCAGCGCCGCCTGCAGCGACGCGACCCCCGGCAGCGAGATGGGAGTGGGCGGCAGGCCCATCCGCGTATAGGTATTGTAAGGAGTGTCGGTCAGCAGATCGCGCTTGTGCAGATGGCCCGTATAGCTGTCGCCCATGCCGTAGATCACCGTCGGATCGGTCTGCAGCGGCATGCCCACGCGCAGCCGGTTGGCGAACACCGCCGCGACCATCGGCCGGTCCGAGGCCTTGCCGGTTTCCTTTTCGATGATCGACGCCATGGTCAGTGCATCATAAGGCGTTTTGTACGGCAGCCCTGGCGCTCGTGCCATCCACGCTTCGTCGAGGCGCTCGCGCATCAGGTGATAGGCGCGGCGGTAGACGTCGAGGTCGCTGGTGTTCTTGTCGAACAGATACGTGTCGGGGAAAAACAACCCTTCGCCGTTGCCGAGCGTCGCTTCCGGTGCGCCGATCGCGGAGAGCAACTGGGCGTCGGTCATGCCGGCCGTGTCGTGCGTGAGCGCCGGATTGGTGTCCAGCTCGGCGCGCATGCGCTTGAAAGTCCAGCCCTCGATGATCGTCGCGACGTATTCGTTGACGTCGCCGCGGGCGATCTTCTGCAGGACTTCATACGGCGTCACGCCGCTCTTGAACTCGTAGTTGCCCGATTTGAGCTCGCTTTGCAGCCCGAGCAGGCGCGTCATGACGACGAACAGCTCCGGTTCGACCGGCACGCCGCCGCGGTTTAGCTGCAGCGTGACGCTGCGCAGGCTGCTGTGCGGTTTGACGGTGACGTCGAGTTGCGGGGGTGTCAGGCTGATGGGGGTGTTGGCCCAATGGTATCCGCCGGCAATGGCGGCTGCGGCCAGCGCAACGACGATCGTGCCGGCAACGAGACATTTCTTCAGAAGGGACATGCGAAACATGGCTGGGGTGGACCCCATATAATACTTGCTTGCCCTAGCTAAAGTCACAATTGACTGCTCTCTGAATCCATGAACGCACCGCTCGCTTCTGCTCCCGGCACCGCTTCCGCCGCCTCGCCGGTCACGCTCGCCCCGCTGCCGCGCCCCGCGCGCGAGGAATTCGAGGCGGTGACGGCACACGGCGCCTATATGCCGCTCACGCAATTCGGCGTCATCGATGCGACCGGCGACGATGCGGCGAGCTTCCTGCACGGCCAGTTGACCAACGACACCCAGCATCTGGAAGCGGCCAACGTCCGTCTGGCCGGCTACTGCTCGGCCAAGGGCCGTCTGCTGGCATCGTTTCTGAGCTGGCGCAGCGGCGAGACGATCCGTCTGCTGGTGTCGAAAGACGTCCAGGCCGCAGTGCAAAAACGGCTGTCGATGTTCGTGCTGCGCGCCAAGGCGAAGCTCACGGACGCCAGCGGCGAACTCGCCGTGGTGGGTCTCGCGGGCGACGTGCGCAAGGCGCTCTCGGGCGTGTTCGACGCCGTGCCGGACGGCGTGCACGTCAAGGTGGACGGCCCGGCGGGTGCGCTGATCCGCGTGCCGGACGCGCTCGGGCGCCTGCGTTATCTGTGGGTCGGACCGAAGGCCGAGGTCGAAGCGCGCCTGCCGGTGCTAGAGGGCAAGCTCACGCACGCCTCGGCGGCCGTGTGGGACTGGCTCGATATCCGCGCCGGCGAGCCGCGCATCACCCAGCCGGTGGTCGAGCAGTTCGTGCCGCAGATGGTCAACTTCGACGTACTCGGCGGCGTGAATTTCCGCAAGGGCTGCTATCCGGGCCAGGAAGTGGTCGCGCGCAGCCAGTATCGCGGCACGATCAAGCGGCGCACGGCGCTCGCGAACGTCGCCGGCGAGCTGGAGTCGGTTTTGGCGGGTGCGGAAGTGTTCCATTCGGACGATCCGGGGCAGCCGTGCGGCATGGTCGTCAATGCCGCCTCGGCGCCGGACGGCGGCGTGGACGTGCTGGTGGAGGTCAAGCTGGCGGCGCTGGAAACCGGTACGGTGCATCTGGGCTCGGCCGAGGGGCCGGCGCTGACGTTCCTGCCGCTGCCGTACGCGCTGCCCGCCGAGGTTTGAGGCGGCCTCGCGCGAGTGCCGCGCACCCTCACCCCACTGCGGGAGACGCCCCCCGATGTGCCTGATCGTCTTCGACTGGCGGCCCGCTGCGGTCGACGGACCGCTCTTTACGCTTGCCGCCAACCGCGACGAGTTCTTTCGCCGTACCGCCGAGCCAATGCACTGGTGGTCCGAGGCGCCGGGTTTGCTGGCCGGACGCGATCTGCTGGGCGGCGGCACATGGCTCGGCATGACGCGCGACGGCCGCTTCGCGGCGCTGACCAACTACCGGGCGCCGCACGAAATGCGTCCCGATGCGCCCACGCGCGGCACGCTGGTGAGCAACTGGCTGCTGGGCGAATCGTCCGCCGGGCTCGCGCCGCTCGATTACCTGCAGCAAGTCGCGCAGGACGGCGAAATCTATGACGGCTTTAACCTGCTGGTCGGCGACTGGTCGCGGCGTGAACTCGGCTGGTATTGCAACCGGTCGGCGACGGGTCCTGCCTTGCTCGCAGCCGGCACGCATGGCATCTCCAATGCCGTACTCGACACACCCTGGCCCAAGCTCGTGCGCAAGCGCGCGGAGCTAGGCGGGCTGCTGGCCGCGGATCCGCTGGTGCCGCTCGAACGGCTCATCGATCTGATGCGCGATCCGCAGCTCGCCCGCGACGACGAGTTGCCGTCGACCGGGATTCCGCTCGAACGCGAGCGGGTGTTGTCGGCGGCGTTCATCGAGTCGCCGGAATACGGCACGCGCGGTACGACGGCGTTGAGAGTGGTGGCGAACTGCACGCATGGCGAGCATCTCAGCGCCGCCGTCGCCGAACGCAGCGACGACAACGGCTCGCATCGTGTGGTCCGGCCGGGGGACTTCGAGCGCAGTTTCGCGTTCAACATCGAGCGCTGAGATGGGCTTGCGCCTTCGATTCAGGCTTCGGGCTTCGGGCTTCGGGCTTCGGGCTTCGAGCTTCGGGCTTCGGGCTTCGGGCTTCGGGCTTCGGGCTTCGGGCTTCGGGCTTGCGCCTTCGATCCGGGCTTCGGGCTTCGACGTTCAGTCCGACTCCGGATCGACCCCGAACGCCAGACGCAGCGCCCCCGCCGCATCCGCATGAGCCTGCGCCACCTCCGGCACGAAGCCGCCCATCTTGAAGAACTCGTGGATCATGCCGGCGTACCGCTTGAGCGTGACTTCGTTACCCGCCGCGCGCAGCTTCTCTGCGTACGCAGCGCCCTCGTCGCTCAGCGGATCGTATTCCGCCGTCGCAATCCAGGCGGGCGCGAGGCCGCCGAACACCGGTGCGCCGCGCGTGCCGTCGAGCGGCGCAAAACGCCAGTCGTCGCGATCGCCCGCGTCGCGAACGTACTGCTCGAAAAACCATTGGATGGTGTCGCTCGAAAGCAGATAGCCCTCAGCGAGCCGAGCATGAGAGTCGGTCTGCTGATGCCCGGACGTGCCCGGATAGATCAGCAGTTGCAAAGCCAGTTGCGGCAGACCGGCATCGCGTGCCAGTACCGCGCAGACCGTGGCGAGCGTACCGCCCGCGCTGTCGCCGCCGACGGCGATTCGCCCCGAGTCGACGCCATACAGCGCGGCATTGGCGTGCAGCCAGTGCAACGCATCGAACGCATCGTTCACGGCAGTGGGAAATTTATGTTCCGGCGCAAGCCGATAATCGACCGACAGCACCATGCAGCGCGCGTCGCGCGCGAACATCCGGCACAGGGCGTCATGCGTGTCGACGCTGCCGACCGTAAAGCCGCCGCCATGGTAGTACACGAGCGCCGGCGCGGGCTCAGCCCAGCTCGGCTCCGCTGGCTGATAGAGCCGTGCGCGGATCGTCGCCGCGTCGCGCGTCGGCACCGCGAGATCCTCGACGGAGAACATCGGCGCACCGGCAATCTCCAGAATCGGCGCGCTCTTCTCGTAAGAAGCACGCGCCTCCTGCGCGGTGAGCGTGTGGTACGGCGGGCGCTTCGCGCGCGCGATCATGTCGAGTATCAACTCGATCTGCGGATTCAGCGGCATCGTGCGTCGGGCGGCGCGGGCGCGCCATGGGTGGAGTGAGCGCCGTATGATGCCATGAAGCCGCAGCGCCCCCTTACCCTTCACTCGCCCTTCACTCGCCCTTGACCTCCGGCTTGAGCGAGAGCGGATCGGTCGGATTGCGCTGCTGTTCGATGTCCTCGTGGCGCAGATGCACGGTCGGCAGGATCGCCGGGTGCGTGATGATGTAGAAGCGCCCTGCTTCGATCGCCTCGAACGTGAGCTCCGCGACATCCTTCGCGCTGAGCTTGCCCGACTGCACGGCCCGCTGCAGTTGCTTGCCCGCGGCGAGTTGCGAGCGGGTCGGCGCCGCGTCGTTACGCAAGGTCTCGGGACGGGCGCGTTCGGCGTTGGCGATGCCGGTCGGCACGAAGGCCGGACACAGCAGCGAACACCCCACCTGTCCGCCCGCGTTCTGCAGATCGTGATAGAGCGTCTCCGTCAACGAGACGACCGCGTGTTTGGAGGCGTTGTAGATGCCCATCGCGGGCGGCGACAACAACCCCGCCACCGAAGCCGTATTGACGATATGCGCCGGCTCGTTCTGCCGCAGCATGATCGGCGTGAACACGCGCACGCCGTGCGCGACGCCCATCACGTTGACGCCGAACACCCACGCCCAGTCGTTCGCCGTGCCTTCCCACAGGAAGCCGCCGGCGCCCACGCCCGCGTTGTTGAACAGCAGATGAATCTTGCCGAACGCGTCGAGCGCCGCCAGCGCCAGCGCTTCGACCTGGGTGGCGTCGGCGACGTCGGTCGGCACGCCGATCGCATCGGCGCCGGCCACACGCAAGGCCTCGACGGTTTGCGCAAGCGCGGCGCCATCGACGTCGGCCAGCACCAGCTTCATGCCGAGCGCCGCGCCCTGTTCCGCAAACGCGCGCCCAAAGCCGCTCGCCGCGCCGGTGATGACCGCCACTTTGCCTTCGAACTCGAACATCAGGTGTCTCCGCTAGTGTCCTGAACGCGCAACGTCAGATCAGCCTGACCAGTTGCTTGCCGAAGTTCTTGCCTTTGAGCAGGCCGATAAACGCCTCGGGCGCCCGTTCGAGCCCCTGCGCGATGCTCTCGCGATAATGCAGTTTCTTTTGCGCGACGAGCGTGCCGAGTTGCGTGAGCGCTTCGGGCCACACGTCCGGATGCTCGCTGACGATAAAGCCTTGCACCAGCAAGCGCTGCGTGAGCAACAACGCCGGACGCTTGAGCGGCAGAGGTTCGCCGTCGTAGTTGGCAATCATCCCGCACAGCGCGATGCGGCCGAACGCGTTCATCCGCGCGAGCGTTGCGTCGAGCACCTCGCCGCCGACATTCTCGAAGTAGCCATCGACACCCTCCGGCGTCGCCGCCTTGAGGTCCTGATACAGATTGCCGGCCTTGTAGTCGACGCAGGCGTCGAAGCCGAGGCTCTCGACCACATAGCGGCACTTGTCCTCGCCGCCGGCGATGCCGACCGCCCGTGCCCCCGCCAGCTTCGCCAGTTGCCCGACGACGCTGCCGACCGCCCCGCTCGCCGCGCTGACCACCACCGTCTCGCCGGCTTTGGGCGCGATGATGCGGTTCAGCCCGTACCACGCGGTGACGCCCGGCATGCCCACCGAGCCGAGATAGGCGGAGAGCGGCACATGGGTGTCGTCGACCTTGCGCACGCCAGTGCCGTCGGAGGTGCCGTATTCCTGCCAGCCGAACATCGCGACCACCTTGTCGCCCGCGGCGAACTTCGGATGCTTCGACTCCACCACTTCGCCCACGGTGCCGCCGATCATCACTTCGTCGAGCGGCTGCGGCGCTGCATAGGACTTGCTGTCGTTCATGCGACCGCGCATGTACGGATCGAGCGACAGATAGTGATTGCGCACGCGAAACTGCCCTTCCGCAAGCGGCGCCAGCGGCGTTTCGACGAGCCTGAAGTTGTCCGTTGTGGCCGCGCCTTCCGGACGCGAGGCAAGCACGAGTTGACGGTTGATCTGGGTCATGACGATCGTCTCCATAATTTTAGGTAAGGCCGGCCACCGGTCGACGTGCCGCGCGGGACGTGCGCATTGGCACGTCCCGGCGCCGCCATCAACCGTCGCTGGGACCGGGTTTCGCGGACGGGTCGCTGCGCAGACGCTGATGCGTCACGTCGCGGCCCACGGCAAGACGCCGCATGTACTTGAAAGTGCCGAGCGCCTTGGCGACGAAATGGCCTTCGCTATCGCGGATCTCGCCTTCGCAATAGGCCATCGTAGTCGAACGATGCAGGACGCGCGCAGAAGCGCGCAACTCGCCGCGCCCCGGCTGCATGAAGTTGACCTTCATTTCCACCGTGACGACGCCGACGCCGTCGCCCGCCAGACTGCGCGCGGCCATGGCCAGCGCGACGTCGGCGAGCGTCATGGTCACGCCGCCATGGGCGACCGCCCACGTGTTCATATGGTCCGGCGCGAGCGGCAGAACGACTTCGCTGACACCGTCCGCGGCGGACACCAGTTGCACGCCGAGGAGATCGACAAAGGGACTTTCGAGCACGGCCAATGCGTTGGGGGCAACGCCGGGCGCAGCGGGAGCCGCGGCGGAATGGCCGGACTCCGGGTGGCCGGCCTCTTTCTGCGAATCAGTCATTGCTGCGTGTCAGACGACGTAGTCGACACATTCGCGCGTTTCACGCACCGCGCCGACGAAATCCTTGAGCGCCAGATGCGTGGGATGAACCTGGTAGGCGTCGAGCGCGGCCTTGTCGGTGAAGTCGGACAGCACCACCACGTCATAGGTCGATTCGAGACCCGGCCCGGCCAGCCCCACTTCGAGGTGCAGGATGCCCGGGACGATGTCGCGGCAGCCTTCGAGCTTTTCCTTGAGCTTGGCAGCGTTTTCCGCGCGGCTCGCGCCTTGTGCCGATTCCTTCAGTTTCCACATGACGATGTGTCGAATCATGGTGTTGCTGGCGGTGCCCGCCAGTCCGTAAAGAGAGAGTTAAGGTGCTTGCCCGGCTTGCCTCGCGGCGTCGTTCAATACCCACGCTCCAGAGCAGGGCATTGACAGACGCATGGATCAGGCAGGCTGAGGCAACTTCCAAGCCTATCAAACTTACGGACTGAGGGGGTCGTTATGTTGAGGCGAAACTGGGGGACTTGAAGCGATGGTGGCGAGACGGTGGCGGCGGTACCCGCGCCGGTACCGCCGCTCAGGCGCTGAATCAGGACGACATCACCATGGGATCGTTTCGTTTTCCCAGCGCGTGAACGTCCCGGTGGGACCGTCCGGACCCAGCAGCGCGACGCGCACCGCTTCGCGAGCGGACGCCGACCCCGCATCCGTGCTGCGGCGCGCTGTGATAAAGCCAGCGGACGGTGCATTCGCGGGATTTGGGCCGTTACGAGATCGCTGCCAGTTGCCGCGCGTTACCCTTTTACCAGAGCAGGCCTACCGTGCTTGCCGTCAAGTTACCAGCGATAGTGATGTTATTCACCCGCACGATCGGGCTGTGTTGCGCCAAATGAGAGGAGATTGATCCGAACGCTGGCGAATGGAGGATTCCTGCGAGAGGGCCAATCAGATATTTCCTCACTGTTAGCAGTCTCACCTGCGTTATTACAGCCAGATCGCGGTCGCAGTGTCTGTTTCCGCGTTCGCAAAATCCAACAATTCGCATAGACTTTGCCGGTTCGCCACCTCAGCCATCGATGCCGGGTCTAGCCCACTCTTCGTGGTTGCCTGTTTTCATCGTTTGGTGAATGCAAGCTTTCTCGACCCCGATCATGTAGAGGCAAGGTGATGCCTTTTTGCGAAGCTCCGCAGATTTTAGACGATCGCCTATTGTTCGCGTTTCGGCGACCTCGGCGATGACTCACTGCAAAACCATCGGCAACTTTTCCTATTGTGCATCTTGCAAAAACTCGCGTAGACATCCAGAATTTCCGAAACTGCACGAAATTGACCGAGAATCATAACGATAAAGGACCAAAAAATGGATTTCATCGACCAAGTCAGAGCTCTTGCGTCCCGTGTGGCGCTTGCGAAGGATATGCTGCAGACTGAAGAGGCAACCAAAAACGCAATGGTCATGCCGTTCATCCAGCTACTGGGATACAACGTATTCGATCCCCAAGAAGTAACACCGGAGTTGATAGCCGACGTCGGGACGAAAAAGGGCGAAAAGGTTGATTACGCGATCCTGAAAGATGGGCAGCCCATTATGCTGTTTGAGTGCAAGAAGAGCGGTGGCGATTTGCATATCAACCATGCAAGCCAGTTGTTTCGCTACTTTCATGTGACTGAGGCACGATTTGGCGTCCTAACGAACGGTATTGTTTACAGATTTTTCACAGACCTCGAAAAAGCAAACAAGATGGATGACAAACCATTCTTCGAGTTCAACATCCTGGATTTCCGAGAGCAGGACGTAGAAGAACTGAAGAAATTTGCCAAGGCTACGTTCGACGTCGAGACCATACTAACTACAGCGAATCACCTCAAATACACCCGATCGATCCAGAACACGCTGAACGAATGGATGACCAATCCTCCAGAAGAGTTTGTCCGCCTCGCGTCGGCAGAATTCCTAGCAGGAAAGCAATTTAGAAACGCGGTGAAGGACCTTTTTACGCAGGTCACCAAGCAGGCATTCCAGCAGCTCGTGAGCGACAAGATCAATGAGCGACTCAAGGGCGCAATGACGCCTGAGCCAATAGCCGCTCCCATAACCCAACCTGCTCTGGAGGCATCCCCTGATGGTGAGGAGGTGCTTGCGCCCTCGGAGGCCGAATTAGAAGCGTTCCAAATTGTCCGTGCGATCCTTCGCCCCTTGGTGAAACCGGCGCGGATTTCCATACGCGCTGCGGCAAGCTACTGCGCTGTTCTGTTTGACGACAACAATCGCAAGCCGATCTGTCGATTGCGGTTCAACAACGAAAATCGACTTGTCATTGGACTGTTCAACGGAAGCAAAGAAGAAGAACGAGTGCCCATCACAAGCGTCGACCAGATTTTCGATTTCGACGACCGCCTGAAGGCGTGCGTGGGGGCGTACGTGAAGGCCGATACAACGAAGGAAAATACTGATGATGTCGCTGCGGTACGAACCGTATAGCTCTGCCTGACGGATACGTTCGCGGCGTTGCTTAAAGGCAAGAGTCCCCAAACGAAGATCGGTCGCAACGCGCCGGGCTCTTGCGGTAGAGGATTCAAGTACAAGAAGTACTGCCAACGCTAGTTGGGTAGCTCGCTCTTGTTCGCATCGGCAGAAGTTACGACTTGACCTGATGCGCCGGCAGTGCGTGAAAGCGGGCTGGTCAACGGTCCGTCGGCCAACCGTTTCGGACGGCCCTCGCTTTGGCTGAAGTTGCCTTCTATCGTCGCACCGGACTTCTCAAATGCGTTGTGCCCCTTGGCTAACCTATTGATTGCATTGAGGGCGCAAATTTGGGGCATTTCCCCCCGCCATCCCCAAACGGCCGGAATCTAGCATTAGATCGGCCTGGCTTACGCACCGGCACACCTTGACCAAAGTCTTGGTGACGGAGAACCTGGACGCGAGACTTCTTGACGGACCGTCCATGCATGGGGTGCGCGCGTTGGCTCACGTTGTCGCGATTAAACTGGATATCGGAAGCGCATCCCAGACGGGCTCTCCATGAAATTGCCCCACAATCCCCAAACTGACTGATCGGCTGCTAACGCAGCAAACACCCAAAGCGCCGCAATGTTCAGGGCCGGCACAACCAACTGGACAGGGTCGAACGAGGTCTGCCGGTTAAGGTGGATGGCCACTGTGAGTTCATCAGAGTCGACGTATTTCGTCAACGCGTCGACCGTAGCTTGCACGGATGCCTTCGAATTTAGATCAACTGGAACTACTTCTTTGATTTGGACGGGAGCCAGATGTTGCTTGCCTTCCGTGACCCACGATGCAACAAAATCATAGTCTTGTGACTCCCCCTTGCCGACAAAGACCTTCTGACCAAGTCGCTGGGACATCCCATGACAGAATATTGCCGCCTCACGAAGTTCCCTAAACTCCCTTAGGCTGTTGGTTCGTAAACTCTTAATTTTCTTGGGAGTATTCGACGTCGCGATCCGCGATTCAACTTTCCGGAAATCCTTCAAGAGACGTACTGGATCTCGATATTCAAGCTTCTGGGCAAAGCGCAGCCATGCACGATCCATTTCAGAGCCTTGCAGGAACAAGTCAAAAAGGAAGAATAGATGCTCGACACCCCAATTACACTTCAATTGCCTCATGCGGTAAAGGGCTTGTGGACCGCACAACAGGAGCTCGCAAAACACTATGCAGACACCGGCCTGAAGTTCACTCTTGATGGGCGACTCGTTGGCGACATCGCCGAGGCACTGGCTCTACATCACTTCGATCTGCTGGTCCCAGAAAAGCGCACGGGGGGCGTCGACGCGCGCACAAGATCAGGGAAGACCGTTCAAGTTAAGGCGACAGGGAAGCGCAATACCGGTCCGGCGTTCACACCAGGCAAAGGACGCGCTGACTACTTGCTTTTCTTCGCCCTCGACTTCGAAAGAAGCGTGGCCGTCGTTGTCTACAACGGTCCTGAGGCGCCAGTCCGTGCGATGCTACCAGACAAATGGGAGGGTACGAAGGTGCTTGCTCTTGCAGGCATCCACGCTCTCGCGAAGCGCGTAGCGATCTCGGACAGGATTCCCCAATCCCCGGCAGTCGATCGCACCGTCGAATACGTGAGTCATACGTTTGCACGTTGAGGACAGCTCGCCGTTCGTTTGATTCCGGGCCTGCACGAAACCGATCGGTTACGTGCACTCCTCCAGACCATGCACGAAATTTAGGCTTCAAAATCCCGCCGCTTATCCAGAAGACGCCGGCATTTCGAGAGAAGACACGGGCGATCTACAAACCTTCGCAAATGCGATTGTCGAATATGTCTACGATCTTGCTGATCGCTATGACGAATTCAAAACCCGTGCAGAGAACCGGGCGAAGCGTAAAAGGTCCTAACCGTGCGGTGCAGAGCGTCCACCGAACTAGAGCGCCTCGCGGTCGGGTAGCCCAAGGTTTGCGCCTATCAAACTTACGGACTGAGGGGGTCGTTATGTTGAGGCGAAACAGGGGGACTTGAAGCGATGGTGGCGAGACGGTGACGGCGGTACCCGCGCCGGTACCGCCGCTCAGGCGCTGGATCAGAATCAGGACGACATCACCATGGGATCGTTTCGTTTTCCCAGCGCGTGAACGTCCCGGTGGGACCGTCCGGACCCAGCAGCGCGACGCGCACCGCTTCGCGCGCGCCCTCCTCGACCGTCTCCGTGCCCGAATAGCCGTTGAGATTCGTCCGGGTATAGCCCGGCGAAACCGCGTTGACCTTGATGCCCTCCGGCTCCAGTTCGAGCGCCATGGCGACGGTCAACGCATTAAGCGCCGTCTTCGATGCGGGGTAGACAGGGCCGAAGATCGCCCGGTAGGCGAAGGCCGGATCCGAGTTCGTCGTGAGCGAACCGACGCCACTCGATACGTTGACGATGCGGGCAGCCGGCGCTTCACGCAGCAGCGGCAGCATCGCCTGGTACACGGCCAGCACGCCGAACACGTTGGTGTCCCACACTGCGCGCATTTCGTCGAGTGAGACGTTGCTCGGACGGGTCGTCTTCGAGTACGCCTCGACGGACTGACCGGGCTGCTTCCTGGTGTTCGAGATGGCCGCATTCTGGATCAGCACGTCGAGGCGGCCAAATTCGTTGCGCACGCGCTGTGCCGCGGCCGTGATCGAAGCGTGATCCGTCACGTCGAGCTGGAGTGCGTGGGCCTGCGGTCCGACCTCGGTGGCCGCAGCCTCGCCGCGCACGAGATCGCGCGACCCGACCAGCACCGTGAAGCCGTGGCCCACGAGATCCTTGGCGATCTGAAGACCGATTCCCTGATTAGCCCCGGTGACGAGAGCGACGGGTTTATCCTGCATGGCAATCTCCTGGTGGTGTTGCGCTGTGTTGCGTGGTGTTGCGCTGTATTGCTCGGAAGCCGGTTTTGCTTCTCGCGTCAAAGCGGTGACGCCGGCCGCTCAGCGACGCTCGGCCGCCCATGCTTGCGCGTCGGCGCCGGCCGGAATGTGCAGCGGCGATGACGGGTCGGTCGCCGCCCGCCACACGGCTTCGGCGACGTCCTGTGCCCGCGTGACCGGGGCAGAGGTGTCCCCTAAGTGCGCCATGACCTGCTTGACGAGCTCGGCGTAGGCCTCGTGGTCGAAGCCGTGCATGTGGGCGCGCGCGTTGTCGCCAAACCGGGTGTCGGGCGCACGGCCCGGCAGCACGAGGCGCACCCGCACGCCGAATGGCTCCATCTCCAGCGCCATCGACTCGGTGAACGCGTTCACGGCCGCCTTGCTTGCGCGGTACGCGGCGATCAGCGGCAGCGCCCTCAGCGTCACGCTCGACGTGACGTTCACCACGACGCCGGCCCCGCGCTGCCGAAACTGCGGCAACACCGCTTGCGTCAGCGCGATCGTGCCGAAGGTGTTGGTTTCGAACAGATCGCGCACCGTCGCAAGCGGCACGAGTTCGGCCGGCGACGCCGCGCCGAAACCCGCGTTGTTGACGAGGACGTCGATCGGGCCCGCGGCCTCGACCGCCTCGCGAATGCTCTGCGGATTCGTGACGTCGAGCGCCAGGACGCGCAGACGCTCTGAAGGCGGCAGCAGGTCGGCACGGGGCGTGCGCATCGTGGCGATGACCTGCCAGTCGCGGGCAAGGAAGTAGCGGGCGATCTCAAGGCCGAATCCGGACGAGCAGCCGGAGATCAGGACGGTTGGCATAGGTACTCCTGTGGGGGTGGATTGCGTATGCCCCTACGATAGATCGCCGAGTCCGTACTTGCTACAATCAATCATCCGAATTTCATTTGCAGGAGTCCGGCGATGATCGATCCACTGGCCGAAGTGGTCACGCTGCTGCAGCCGGGTGCCCGGTTCTCCAAACTCGTTCTCGGAGCGGGCGCCTGGCGCGTCAGCCGCTCCGATGCCGGCGAGCCGTTCTATTGCGCGATCCTCGAGGGTGGCAGCCGCATTGCAATCGACGGACACGAGCCGATCGCGCTCCGGTCGGGTGACTTCGTCCTGATTCCCGCGGCTTATGGCGTCGCGATGTCCAGTCTCGAGCCGCCGCCAGCGGACGTCGAGACGGCGGCACCCGTCGCGCTGGGCAACAATGAATTCAGAGTCGGCGTCCCGGACGGCCCGGCCGACGTGCGCATGATGGTGGGCCACTGCAGCTTCGGTTCGCCCGATGCGTCGCTGCTGGTCTCGCTGCTGCCGCAATTCGTGCATGTCCGCGGCGAGCAGCGGCTCGCCACGCTCGTGCAACTCGTGCGGGACGAGTCGCGCGAACAGCGGCCCGCGCGCGAGGTCGTGCTCGCACGGCTGCTGGAAGTGCTGCTCATCGAGGCACTGCGCTCTACAACCGGAACCCACGCATCGCCGGGCCTCGCGCGCGGACTCGCCGACGGCCGCCTCGCGGCCGCGATCCGCGGCATGCACGCGCACCCGACCCGCGCGTGGACGGTTGCCGAACTGGCGAAGGAGGCTGCGCTGTCGCGCTCGACCTTTTTTGAGCGCTTCAGCCGAGCGGTCGGCATCGCGCCGATGGAATATCTGCTCACCTGGCGCATGGCGCTCGCGAAGGACCTGCTGCGCCGCAATGAAGGCCGTATCGCCGAGATTGCGCAGCGCGTCGGCTATAGCTCCGCCAGCACCTTCAGCGTCGCCTTCACGCGGCACGTCGGCCGGCCGCCGACGCAGTATGCGCGCGAGGAACAGGCGGTTGCCCCCACCTGAAACGCAAGCACGCTTCCGCCACCTTTGATACGCTCACGCCTGCCTGACCATCCGCTTACAACGACCCCGTCACACATGAACATCGCTATCGAAGATCCCGCCCAGCCCGACATCATCGCCCTGCTCGAACATGGCGACGCAGAAGCCGCGAAGCTTTATCCGGCGGAGAGCAACCATCTCTTGCCGCTCGATTCGTTGCGCGAACCTGGCGTGCTGTTTCATGTCGCCCGCGACGCCGCCGGCGAAGCGCTGGCGACCGGCGCCGTGGTCCTGAAAGGCGATTGGGCCGAGATCAAGCGCATGTGGGTGGAGCCGCAGGCTCGTGGCCAGGGACTGTCCAAAGCCATCCTCGCGAAGCTCGAGCATCAGGCGCGTGCGCACGGCGTGCGCTGGCTGCGTCTGGAAACCGGCATCGACAGCCATTCGGCGCTCGGTCTCTACGGCCGGGCCGGCTTCGTTGCCCGCGAGCCGTTCGCGGACTACCGGCCCGATCCGTTGAGCGTTTTCATGGAGAAGGATCTGCTGCAACGCTAACGCAGACCGCTTCCAGCCCGTCCGCGTACCCACCAAGGTCCCCGCTCAGCGTCCGAGGAAAACATCCCGGTAGGCGCCGTAGATCGACAGCATCGGCACAGCGGTCAGAAGCGGCGTCAGCACCAGGGCGCGCAGCGCCAGCGGCACCATCGGTGCGAACAGCACGGCCACCGTCATCGCGGCGAAGTACATCAGCGTCACAGGCCAGTTGCGTGCGGCACCGCTCAGGCTTGCGATCATCGCGTCATGCGGGGTCATGTCGTGCAGCATCACCAGTGCCGGCGCAAAGCAGGCCGAAGCAATCGCGACCGCAAAGATCGACGCGCCGAGCAGCGATTCAAGCGCGCCGCGCACGCCGTGGTCGCCACCGTAGCTGATCGACAGGTTATGCACGCCGCTAGATGTGACCGAGGCGTTCAACGAAACATGGAACGTCGCCAGCAGGATCACGTAACCGACGGCAACGATCGCCGCGCCGTACAACCCGATCACGCACAGCGCGTTGCTGCGCCGCGCCAGCGCCGCGAACGCTTCGCGCAGCGACACCGGCTGGTCCTTCGTGGCGCCGTCCTGAATCACCATCAACCCACCCACGACGAGCGGCGCCAGCAGCACCGCCAGCGGACGCAACAGCGGCAGGAACACCAGCGCGGTCGCGAAATCGGCGCAGATCAGCAACACGCTGAGCCACAGCACCGGCTGCACGCCGGCGGCACGCAAGCCGCTCATCAACCAGTCGGCAATCCGCAGGGGATTGACTTCTCTTCCACCGGAAAAAGGCAGTGCCGGGACACGATGGAGACGGGTTTCCTTAGAAACGTCGCTCGGATAATCGATGTTCATGACGATTTCCTCTTTTAAAGCGAAAAGTGGTTATACGGACTACTAAGGGTTCAGATATCCGGTACTTCGGTATTCGGGTACTTCCCGTGCTTCTTCAGGACGTCTGCTGGCGGTCGAGACTCGCCGAGACGACGTCGATTTGCCGCTTCACGTAGCGCGCCATGCCGCGCCAGGTAATCCGCGTCAGCCAGATGCAGAGCGCAAGACCGAGCAGACCGATGGGCAGCATCACGATCGCGTAGGTGTACTTGCCGTCCGATCCCGCCACCCGGATCACGTTGTGACCGTCGTTGATGGCAACCTTGCCGTCGGCGATGTCCACCGTGTCCTGGCCGCTATGCGCCGTCAGGTGATGGGTCTTGCCCTGCTCGTCCTGCTCGAGCTTGACGTTGTCGCCGTCGTCGCTCGAAATGTCCCAGACGCCCGACTTGGGATCGGTGCTGGAACGCACGAACGATACTTTCTCGTCGTCGTCTTTCAACTCTAGCGTCACCACTTCGTCGCGAGCGATGCTCCACGTACCGTCGTCGCCCCTCTTCAGCAGATGCCGGGCAGCGTCGGACGAACTCTCGAAGCGGAAGTTGTCGCCATCGTTATGAATCTCGATCGAGCCGGAGCGCGTCACCAGCTCCAGCTTGCTGTCGTCCTGCAGATTGAAGACGAAACGGTCGCCCACGATCTTCAGGCTCTTCAGATTGCCCGGCGTGTCGTCGTCGCCATCGTCGTCCGCATCCTTCGTCTCCGACGCGCCGGCCGCGGCAGCATTGGCGGGTGCGCTGGCGTTGGTGTCGATGTTGAACGACACCGTGCCATGTCCGGGCTTGCCGAAGAAGTGATGACCGCTCAAGGCGAGCACCCCAACCAGCCCGGCGATGGTCAACCCCGTGGACACAACGTAGCCGACGGTGAGAATGACCAGGTACACCATGAACGGCACCAGCAGCAGAACGTTCAGCAGGCCCAGCGCGGAAATCGACATGATCACGCGAACCAGGTTGCTGAACGACCGGCGGTCTTGCCACTGACGGTAATTCGCCTGCGCCTTCAGTTCGCGAGCGAGCTTGACCGGGTCGCCGAGGGCCGCGACCACCTCTTCTTCGCGCCGCCCGGCGGCAAGCGCGTCGCCGATGTACTCGCGATAGTCCGCAATGATTTCATCGACCGCATGCTTCGGCAGACTGCTCAATTCCTGCCGTAGCGCTTCAATGAATACTTCCTGCTTCATGGGTTTTCCCCTGGGTTCATTTTTATGCCGGATTGTCCAAGCACGCCGTTGACCTCATCCACGAAACTGCGCCATTCGTCTTCCATCTCCAGCAGACTGCGGCGACCGGTTCCGGTCAGCGAGTAGTATTTGCGCGGCGGCCCGGAGCTCGATTCGACGAGGTAGGTCGACACCCATGCCTCGGCCTGCAGCCGGCGCATCAAAGGGTAGATCGTGCCTTCGCTGATTTCCATGGTTTCAGCGAGCGTCGACACCAGCTCGTACGCGTAGCTATCCCCTCGGGCCAGGACAGCCAGTACGCACATATCGAGCGTTCCTTTTTTTAACTGCGTTTTCATCACATTCCACGGATTGTAGTGTGCGTTGCAAGGTACCGTGCTATGCACTGTCACCGGGCGGACTGATGGCCTCGGTGACCATGGCTGAAATGTAGCAGGGTCTACTGTTTTATGCAAGGTACCGTTTTATACATATCTCCGGATCGTGGTTTTAACCCCGACACAACGCGATCATGCCCCATCAACTCTCGCCCAGCGCCTCGATCGTCGCGTCCAGCAAGGCCCGCAGGCGCGCCACCCGGCGCAGGTCGCGGTGGTAGCCGAACCAGACGTCCCGGCCCGGCGGCGCTTCGCCCAGATCGATACGCCGCAGTCCGGCGGTCGCGTCGCCGAGCAGGCACGGCAGCACAGCAAAACCGCCGCCCTCGGCACACATCCGCGCCTGCGCGCCACGGTTGTTGCTGCCGAACGCGATCCGCGCGTTCGGCAGCATGCGTTTGGCCCACGCCACGTCGGGCAGCGTCCCGAACGCGCTGTCCATCGTGACGAGCGTGTGGCCCTCGCCGTCGCCTGCTTGCGGGGCGACGAGATCCTGACGTCCGTACAACGCGTACTCCATATGCATCAGCTTGCGCTGGATGACGCCGGCCTCGTCGAACGGTGTGATGCGGAACACCAGATCCGCCTCGCGGCGCGCCAGGTTGTAGCGGTGCGAATCCGTCACCAGTTCGATCGACACGCCCCGCTGCCCGGCCAAAAAACGCGCGAACACCGGCGTCAACACGTGGATCCCAAACCAGTCCGACGACGACACGCGCAGCAAGCCCGTCAACTGGGCGTCCTTGCCGGCCAGCGCGCGGGTGAAGCCAAGCGCCTCCTCTTCCATTCGCTCGGCATAGGCTAGTACCGCCGCGCCCTCGTCGGTCAGGACGAAGCCGTCGCGGGTGCGCTGGAACAGCGCTTGCCCCGTCGCCTCCTCGAGCGCGCGCAGACGCCGGCCCATCGTCGGCTGGGTCTGGCCGGCTTGCCGCGCCGCCGCGCCCAACGTGCCAGCCCGGGCAATGGCCAGGAAGATGCGCACGTCGCTCCAGTCCATCTCGCGCCCAATCATTTTCGTTTGATTCCCATGCATCGATGTTGATTTACATGCTGTTTCGCATGGACGAGTATGGACTTTTCGCAGCGCCGACTCAACCGCAACGGAGATCGCCATGTCCATGCACGCCCTCGTACTCAACCGTTACCAAGGTCCCCTCGAACTGACCGAACTCTCCCGGCCGCGCCCGTCGCAGGGTCAGGTGCTCGTGCGGATTGCGGCGAGCGGGCTGAATCCGCTCGATACCAAGATCCGCGCCGGCACTGCCGAGCACGCGAAGCATCCGTTGCCGCTGGTGTTAGGTATCGACACGGCGGGCGTAGTCGAAGCAGTCGGGCCTGGCGTTAGCACGTTCAAGGTCGGTGACGAGGTGTACGGCATGACCGGCGGCGTGGGCGGCATCCAGGGCTCGCTCGCCCAGTACGCAGCCGTCGACGCCGACCTGCTCGCCCTCAAACCGGCGAACCTGTCGATGCGCGAAGCCGCCGCCTTGCCGCTCGCCTTCATCACCGCCTACGCGGGCATCGTGGACCGGGCGCGGCTGCAGGCCGGGCAAACCGTGCTGGTCCAGGGGGGTGCCGGCGGTGTCGGACATGTCGCCGTGCAACTGGCGCGTGCGATCGGCGCGCAGGTGTTCGCCACGGCGAGCACGCGCGATCTGGATTTCGTGGCGAACCTGGGCGCCACGCCGATCGACCATCGGGCGCACACCGTCGAGCAGTATGTGGCGACGTCGACAGACGGCAAAGGCTTCGAACTGGTGGTGGATACGGTCGGCGGCGCGACCCTCGATGCATCGTTCGCAGCGGTCCGGCACTTCGGCCATGTGGTGAGCGCGCTGGGCTGGGGCACCCATGCCCTCGCGCCGCTGTCGTTTCGAGAAGCGAGCTACTCGGGCGTGTTCACCCTGTATCCGCTGCTCACCGGCGAGCATCGCGCCCATCACGGCGCCATGCTGCGCGAGGCCACGCGGCTCGCGGAAGCGGGCAAGCTCGTGCCGCGCCTCGATCCGCGCCGCTTCGATCTGGGCTCGGCCGAACTCGCCTACGATGCCATCACGAGCGGCACCGCCCGCGGCAAAGTGGTGGTGGAGATAGCCTGAGCGGGGCTTGGAGAACGCACGGCGAGTGGTGGACTGGATCCCAAGGGCGTCAGCCGTACTATCCCGGCGCCACCCGGATCAGATAACCAGCCGCGAAACCTTGGTCCCTTCGAGCGAGATGCCCGCCATCAGTCCAGCGTTGGTCAGCACGAACGCGACCACCGGGCTCATCGCCGTGGAGGTATCGAGATTGCCGTTCGCGCCGATCTTCGCCAGTGCGACGGTGGCGTCCGCCCCGGCCGCCCAGCCCTGGCTTTGCATGAAGCGGTCGAGCGCCTGCTGCGTCAGGAAGGCAAAGATGATGGCCTTGGATTGCGCGCCAATCTGCAGGCCGAACGAGCCGGCGACGGTGCTGTAGTAACCGGTCGTCTGCCCGTCGACGCGCAGGCCGCCCTGCCCGTACTGCCCGCCGAACCAGAAACCGGCCGCAAACACCGAAGGAAACACCAGCACGCCGCGGGCTTTGCCAAGGATCTCCTGCGAACCATGCACCGAGCTCTGCAGGCGGGCGAGCGTCGAATCGATACCGGCGTTGATCGTGTTGCGCTGTTGCGTGTAGTCCTCGGCGGTCTCACCCGAGCCGAGCGGCGTGGTGGTGCAGCCTGCCAGCGTCAGGCCGCTCGACGCGAGAAGCACACTGGTACCGGTAATGAATTGACGTCGGTGCATTGTTGCGTTCCTATGAAGAGAGGGTTGCGCGATAACGGGCACGAATCGCGTTAGTACGGCATTGAAGTCGGTTTTCGATCCCTCTGCAACCGTTTCATTGCACGCGTGTTCCGTCAATAGGTGGTCACACCAGCAAACAGAGCTTGCCGGTAGAATACCGCCCAACCCCAACCCAACCCAGTCCGTCTCGAGGTGCCCGCTATGCCCTTCCTTCGTCTGTTGTGGTCCGGCCGCTCTGCCCGTCTCCTCGCGGCGGGCTTGCTCGCGGCGCTCACGCTCGGTGGCTGTGCCGGGTGGTTCGGCCACGACCCGCTGCGGGTGAGCGTGGCCGGCATCGAACCGCTCGACAACCAGGGGATGGAGATGCGCTTCAACCTGAAGCTGCGAGTCCAGAATCCCAACGAAGACGCGCTGAACTTCGACGGCGTCTCGGTGGATCTGCAGTTGAACGGCAACGCGTTCGCCAGCGGCGTCAGCGATCAGCACGGCACGGTGCCGCGCTACGGCGAGACCGTCGTGAACGTACCGTTGACGGTGCCCGCGTTTGCGGTCCTGCATCAGGCCTACTCGGTCGCCGGCAGCGACACGCTGCCCGGCCAGTATCCCTACATCTTGCATGGACGGCTGGCCGGCGGCCTGACGGGGGGCACGCGCTTTCTCGATCAAGGTGTGCTGTCGCTGCCGTCACTCGGGATAGCCGGGCAGTGATGCCTCGCGAGACCCGTATTTGCCAATCAACCGAACGTCCACGATGAAACTGCATTACATTTTCGATCCGCTATGCGGCTGGTGCTATGCGGTCGCGCCGCTGGTCGAAGCGGCCCGCGCACTGTCCGGGCTCGCCGTCGCGTTCCACGCCGGCGGCATGCTCGCGGGCAGCAACCGGCGTCCCATCACGCCGCAATGGCGCGACTATGTGATGCCGCACGACGCGCGCATCGCGGCGCTCTCCGGTCAGCCGTTCGGCGAAGCGTATTTCGAAGGCCTGCTGCGCGATACCACCGCGATAATGGATTCCGAACCGCCGATCACAGCGATCCTCGCCGCCGAGGCGCTCGACACGCGCGGCCTCGACATGATTCATCGCCTGCAGCGGGCGCATTATGAGGAAGGCCGGCGCATTGCCGACCGTGATGTGCTGACCGGGCAGGCGGCCCAACTCGGCGTCGATCCTGTGGCGTTCGCCGCTGAATTCGAGCGGGTCGCCGGCAAGGCGACGCATGGCCATATCGCAGCGAGCCGCGCCTTGTTGGCGCGTACCGGTGCGCGTGGTTTTCCGACGTTTGCGGTGGAGCCCGCCAATGGGACGCTCGCGGTTATCGATGCCGGCCAGTTTATCGGCCACCCGGATCAATGGACCGCGATGTTGCAGCGCCTGCTTCAGGACGAAGCAGACGCCGCGCGCAGCGTGACGCAGCAAGCGAATCCCGCAGCCGACTGCGCCGACGGTAGCTGCGCGCGGCCGGACTGAGCGGCGCTCAGACCACTTCGAACAAGCCCGCCGCGCCCTGGCCGCCGCCGATACACATCGTCACGACCACCAGCTTCGCGCCGCGTCGCTTGCCTTCAATCAGCGCATGTCCGGTCAGACGCGCACCCGACACGCCGTACGGATGGCCCACCGCAATCGCGCCGCCGTTCACGTTGAGCCTGTCGTGCGGGATGCCCAGCTTGTCGGCGCAGTACAGCACCTGCACGGCAAACGCTTCGTTCAGTTCCCACAGGTCGATATCGCCCACTTTCAGGCCGGCCTGCTTGAGCAGCTTCGGCACCGCGAACACCGGCCCAATGCCCATCTCGTCAGGCTCGCACCCCGCCACGGCGAAGCCGCGGAAAATCCCCAGCGGTTGCAGCCCTTCGCGTTCGGCCACCTTGGCGTTCATCACCACACAGGCCGACGCGCCGTCCGAAAACTGGCTCGCGTTGCCGGCCGTGATCACGCCGCCCGGCAGCGCCGTGCGAATCTTCGACACGCCTTCGAGCGTCGTGTCGGCGCGGATGCCTTCGTCGGCGGCAATCGTCACTTCCTTCGTAAAGAGCCGGCCGCTGGCCTTGTCGGCGACGCCCGCGAGCACCGTCATCGGGACGATCTCGTCGTTGAACCGGCCGGCTTCCTGGGCGGCCGCCGCACGCTGCTGCGAACGCACGCCGTATTCGTCCTGGCGCTCCTTCGAAATCGAGTAGCGCTTGGCCACGGTCTCGGCGGTCTGCAACATCGACCAGTAGATTTCGGGCTTGTTCTGGTTCAGCCAGCCTTCGGTCATCATGTGGCGGTTCATCTCGTTCTGCACGCACGAGATCGACTCCACCCCGCCCGCGACGAACACCTCGCCCTCACCGGCAATCACCCGCTGCGCGGCCAAGGCGATCGTCTGCAGGCCCGATGAGCAGAAACGGTTGACCGTCATGCCCGGCACGCTGACGGGCAAGCCGCCGCGCAAAGCGATTTGCCGGGCGATGTTGCCGCCCGTCGCGCCTTCCGGATTCGCGCAACCCATGATCACGTCTTCGACGCGAGCCGGATCGAGTTTGGCCCGCTCGACCGCGGCTTGCGTCACATGGCCGCCGAGCGTCGCGCCGTGCGTCATGTTGAAAGCGCCGCGCCACGATTTGGCAAGACCCGTGCGGGCGGTCGATACGATTACGGCGTCAGTCATGCATGTCTCCTGCTTCCAATGTTGAATGTAGGTCCGCGGCCTGCACGCGCTTGACACCCGCTGCGTGCAGATGGCGCCATGCGGCCTCGAGCGAACCGTTGAGATCGATGGCGCGCGACGCGTCTTCGATCAGCGCAACCTCAAATCCTGCTGCCCGTGCATCGAGCGCGGACCAGGCGACGCAATAGTCCGTCGCAAGGCCACAGCACCAGACGCGCTTCACGCCCACTTCGCGCAGATAGCCCCCGAGGCCCGTCGGCGTCTTGCGATCGGCTTCGAGAAAAGCCGAGTAGCTATCGACGCCGGCGTGGTGCCCCTTGCGAATCACCGCACGTGCATGAGCAATGTCGAGATCCCGATGCAAGGCCGCGCCCGGCGTGTCCTGCACGCAATGGGTGGGCCACAACACCTGCTCGCCATACGGCAGCGTGAGCATGTCGAACGGCGAGCGGCCCGCATGATTGGCCGCAAACGAGATGTGCGCAGCCGGATGCCAGTCCTGCGTCAGCACGACGTGACTGAACCCGCGCGCCAGCCGGTTGATGACCGGTACCACTTCATCGCCGTGCGCGACCGCTAATGCGCCGCCAGGCATGAAATCGTTCTGCACGTCGATGACGAGCAGGACGTCGTCGGCATCTTTCATCGCGGCACCTCGCGTTACCTCGTTCACTTTGCCGTCAGCGGGCTGTCGCTCGCGCGCAGCCCGCCTCATCTGAATCCAGCACTCAGCCGTTGAACCCGCGGCCTTTGCCGGCAAGCTCGGCAATACTCGGCGCGAGTTGCCACGCATCGCCGTTCGGACGCGCGGCATAACCGCGAATCGCCCGTTCGACGTTGTAGAGGCCCACCGTGTCCGCGTACAGCATCGGGCCACCGCGCCACAGCGGGAAGCCGTAGCCGGTGAGATAGACCATGTCGATATCCGACGCCTTCGACGCGATCCCCTCTTCGAGAATCTTCGCGCCTTCGTTGGCGAGCGCGAACACCAGGCGTTCGACGATTTCCGCGTCGCCGATCTTGCGGCGCTCGGCACCCGTCTCCTTCGAGAAGGAAACGATCATCTCGTCGACCAGCTTCGACGGGTACGCCGTGCGGTCGCCTGCCTTGTAGTCGTACCAGCCGCCGCCGGTCTTCTGCCCGAAGCGCCCCGTCTCGCACAGACGGTCGGCGATCTTCGAGTAGTGCATGTCCGGATGTTCCAGATAGCGGCGCTTGCGGATAGCCCAGCCAATATCGTTGCCCGCGAGATCGCTCATGCGGAACGGGCCCATGGCGAAGCCGAATTTCTCGATGGCCTTGTCGACCTGCGCCGGCAACGCGCCTTCTTCGAGCATGAAGAGCGCCTGGCGGATGTATTGCTCGATCATCCGGTTGCCGATGAAGCCGTCGCACACGCCCGACACCACCGCGGTCTTCTTGATCTTCTTCGCCAGTTGCATGACGGTGGCGAGCACGTCCTTCGCCGTTTCCTTGCCGCGCACCACTTCGAGCAGCTTCATCACGTTGGCCGGGCTGAAGAAGTGCATGCCGACCACGTCCTGCGGACGCTTCGTGAAGGCGGCGATCTTGTCCACGTCGAGCGTGGAGGTGTTCGATGCGAGGATCGCGCCGGCCTTCGCGACTTCATCCAGACGCTTGAACACCTGCTCCTTCACACCGAGTTCTTCGAACACGGCTTCGACGATCAGGTCGGCGTTTTTCAGGTCGTCGTAGGACAACGTGGGGGTGATCAGCGCCATGCGCTGTTCGAGCGCCTCGGGCTTCAGCTTGCCCTTCTTGACGGTGGCTTCGTAGTTCTTGCGAATCGTCGCGATGCCGCGGTCGAGCGCTTCCTGCTTCGTTTCGAGCAGCGTGACCGGCAGGCCCGCGTTGATGAAGTTCATCGCGATGCCGCCGCCCATCGTGCCGGCGCCGATCACGGCAACCTGTCTGATCTCGCGTGTAGCGGTGTCCGAGGGCACATCGGGAATCTTGCTGGCCGCACGCTCGCCGAAGAACGCATGACGCAGCGCGCGGCTCTCCGGCGTCTGCACCAGTGCCATAAAGCATTCGCGTTCGAACGCGAGGCCTTTGTCGAAACCGTTCTTGACACCCGCTTCGACCGCGTCGATGCACTTGTGCGGCGCCGGGAAATTCTTCGCCATGCCCGCGACGCTATTGCGCGCGAACTGGATGAAGCCTTCGGCATTCGCATGCTCGATCTTGCGATCGCGCACCTTCGGATGCGGACCGGCCTGCGCACCGACCTTGCGTGCAAAGGCGAGCGCGGCTTCCGCCAGACTGCCGTCCACCACTTCGTCGAACAGGCCCGAGCCGGCCAGTTTCTCCGACATCACCGGCGCACCGGACACGATCATATTGAGCGACGCTTCGAGGCCAATGGCGCGCGGCAGACGCTGCGTGCCGCCCGCGCCCGGCAGGATGCCGAGCTTCACTTCCGGCAGCGCGATCTGCGCACCGGGCGAGGCGATCCGGTAATGCGCGCCGAGCGCGAGTTCCAGGCCACCGCCCATGGCGACGCTATGGATCGCCGCGACGACCGGCTTCGCGCTGCCTTCGACGGCCTTGATGACCGTATGCAGTGTCGGTTCCTGCGTCGCTTTGGGAGTATTGAATTCGGTGATGTCCGCGCCGCCCGAGAAGGCCTTGCCGGCGCCCGTCAGCACGATGGCCTTGATGGCTGGATCGTTCTGCGCGCGCTCGAGCCCTTCGACGATGCCGGCTCGCGTCGACAGACCGAGCCCATTGACCGGGGGATTGTTTAGCGTAATGACGGCGACGCCGTCATGAGTCGTGTAGTCCACTGCCATCTGCCTGCCTCCATGCGGTAAGGCAGCGCATCGCGCGCTGCCTGTGCCGGTTCATTGTCCGACATTCCGGGTCAGCAAGCAGAATACACAAAAAAGCACGCTCGTTCAATTTATTGGGGGAGCGGGTTTGCCCTGGTGTGATGACGGGCCCCGGTTCGATCTCCGGGTCCGACCTTTGGGTCGGATGCTTGACTCAGACCGCGCCCTGCAGCGCCGAGGGCAACACGTGATCGCGATAGATCTCGCGCAGCCTGAGTTTCTGCAGCTTGCCGGTGGCCGTGTGCGGCAACTCGTCGACGAACACCACGTCGTCGGGTATCCACCATTTCGCCACCTTGCCGTCGTAGAAGGCAATCAGCTCGTCGCGCGTCACCTCGGCGCCCTTGCGCTTGACCACCACCAGCAAGGGCCGCTCGGTCCACTTGGGATGCGAACACGCAATGCACGCCGCCTCGGCCACCGCCGGATGCGCGATCGCGACGTTCTCGATGTCGATCGAGCTGATCCATTCGCCGCCGGACTTGATCACGTCCTTGCTGCGGTCGGTGATGTGCAGGAAGCTGTCCGGGTCGATGGTCGCGACGTCGCCGGTCGGAAACCAGCCGTCGACGAGCGGCGAGGCGTCCTTGCGGAAATACCGGTCGATCACCCACGGGCCGCGTACATGCAGATCGCCGAACGCGACGCCGTCCCACGGCAGTTCGCCGCCGTCCGCACCGACGATCTTCATATCGACACCGTAGATCACGTGGCCCTGCTTCTCGCGCAGCTTGCGCTGCTCGTCAGGCGAGCGCTGCGACTGCTCCCATGTGAGTTTCGACAGCGTGCCGAGCGGCGACATCTCCGTCATCCCCCATGCATGGATCACTTCGACGCCGTAGTCGTCCTGGAAAGCGCGCAGCATGGCCGGCGGGCACGCCGAGCCGCCGATCACCGTGCGATTGAGCGAAGAAAAGCGCACACCGGCCTGCTTCATGTAGGTGAGCAGGCCGAGCCAGACGGTCGGCACGCCGGCCGAATAGGTGACGCGTTCGGCCTCCATCAATTCGTAGAGCGACTTGCCGTCGAGGTCCTTGCCGGGGAAGACCAGCTTGGCGCCCGTCAACGGCGCCGCGTGCGGAATGCCCCAGGCGTTCACATGGAACATCGGCACCACCGGCAGCACGGAGTCGCGCGCCGACAGGCTCATCGCGTCCGGCAACGACGCGCCGTAGGCATGCAACACCGTCGAGCGATGCGAGTACAGCGCGCCCTTCGGATTGCCCGTGGTTCCGGACGTATAGCAAAGGTAAGAGGCCGCGCGTTCGTCGACCGGCGGCCATTCGTACGCGCCGTCCTGCGCCGCCAGCAGCGTCTCGTAGCTGAGCACCGGCGTCTGCATCGGCGGCAGGTGGGCGTCGTCGGTCAGCGCGATCCAGCCGCGTACCTTCGGACACTGCGGCGCGAGCGCATCGACCAGCGCGGCGAACGTGATGTCGAACAGCACGTAGCTGTCGTCGGCGTGATTGACGATGTAAGCGATCTGCTCGGGAAAGAGCCGCGGATTGATCGTATGGCACACGGAACCGAAGCCGGTCGTGCCGTAGTACGCCTCCAGATGGCGGTAGCCGCACCACGCGAGCGTCGCGACCCGCTCGCCCGGCTGCACGCCGAGCGCAATCAGGGCCTGCGCCAGTTGCTTCGCGCGTTTTTCGCAGTCGCGGTAGGTGTAGCGATGCACGTCGCCTTCGATGCGCCGCGAGACGATTTCCGTGTCGCCGAAATGCCGCGCGGCATGCGCGAGCAGCGAAGACACGGTGAGCGGCATGTCCATCATCTGGCCCAGCAACGGCGTCGTCATAAGCAGCAGTCTCCTGGCGGTATTTCCGCCATCTCTCTCAGGTTCGATGCCGCGCGGCGCCGGGCCGGCGGCGCAAGCAACCGGCCAGCCAGCAGCGCCGCGGGCGCCGACTTACAATATCGGTTAATCCAGAGGCGCTCAACATGTCGTTTTCCCCAAGCATTTCCGGCCTGTCCGGGTCGATGGCGGCGCTCGCCGAGGCCCTCGGCACCCCGCGCGAAGGCACCTTCGCCCAGCTCGGCAACGTGTTTATGACCCGTCTGCCGGCACAGCCGCTCAGCGCGCCCTATGTGGTCGGCTTTTCTGCCGGGACCGCCGCGCTACTCGGTTTCGACGCCAGTCTGGCGCACGATCCCGCCTTCGCCGAGTTCTTCTCCGGCAATACCACACGTGACTGGCCCGCCGAGGCGATGCCGTATGCCTCTGTGTATTCGGGCCATCAGTTCGGCGTATGGGCCGGCCAGCTCGGCGACGGCCGTGCGCTGGGCCTGGGCGAAGTCGCGCACGACGGCGCCCGTTACGAGCTGCAGCTCAAGGGCGCGGGACGCACGCCCTATTCCCGCATGGGCGACGGCCGCGCGGTGCTGCGCTCGTCGATCCG
Organism: Paraburkholderia phenazinium; assembly: GCF_900142845.1. Classification (NCBI taxonomy): domain Bacteria; kingdom Pseudomonadati; phylum Pseudomonadota; class Betaproteobacteria; order Burkholderiales; family Burkholderiaceae; genus Paraburkholderia; species Paraburkholderia phenazinium. The sequence continues at coordinate 732,866 of NZ_FSRU01000002.1, read as the reverse complement.
CGAGTATCTGTGTTCGGAAGCCATGCATCACCTCGGCATTCCGACGACCCGCGCGCTGTGCGTGATCGGCTCCGACCAGCCGGTGCGGCGCGAGGAAATCGAAACCGCGGCGGTCGTCACGCGCGTCGCGCCCAGCTTCATCCGCTTCGGCCACTTCGAGCATTTCTATTCCAACGACCGCGTCGATGCGCTGCAAGCGCTCGCCGATCACGTGATCGAGCGCTTCTACCCACACTGCAAGGAAGCGGACGATCCGTATCTCGCGCTGCTGAACGAAGCGGTTTTGTCCACGGCGGATCTGCTCGCGCAATGGCAGGCGGTCGGCTTCTGCCACGGCGTGATGAACACGGACAACATGTCGATCCTCGGCCTCACGATCGACTACGGTCCGTTCGGCTTCCTCGACGGCTTCGATGCGGGCTACATCTGCAATCACTCCGATTCGCAGGGCCGCTACGCCTACCGGATGCAGCCGCAGATTGCCTACTGGAACCTCTTCTGCCTCGCCCAGGGGCTGTTGCCGCTGCTCGGCCAGCAGCACGACGAAAGCGTGCGCGGCGAGGCAGCGGTGAAGGACGCGCAGGGTGTGCTCGAAGGCTTCAAGGACCGCTTTGCGCCGGCGCTCGAACAGCGCATGCGCGCCAAGCTCGGCCTGCAAACCGAACGCCCGGGCGACGACGTCCTGGCCAACCGCCTGTTCGAAGTGATGCAGGCAAACCGCGCGGATTTCACGCTGACCTTCCGCAACCTGGCGCGTGTATCGAAGCACGATGCGAGCGGCGACGCACCGGTCCGCGACCTGTTTCTGGACCGTGCCGCGTTCGATGTCTGGGTGAACGACTACCGCGCGCGGCTGTCCGAAGAAACACTCGACGATGCCGAACGCGCCATTGCAATGAACCGCGTGAACCCCAAATTCATTCTTCGCAATCACCTGGCCGAAACGGCGATTCGCCGCGCCAGGGAGAAGGACTTTTCGGAAGTCGAGCGGCTGGCGGCGGTGCTGCGCCGTCCCTTCGACGAACAACCGGAACACGAGGCGTATGCCGCGCTGCCGCCCGACTGGGCGAGTTCGCTGGAAGTCAGTTGTTCGTCATAAGGCATGCGGCCGCGCCTCTAACAAAGCTGGTTAAAGACAGAACCCCGAGACAGGAACCGACCATGAACCCAGACGACACCCAAACCCCCGCGCCCGCCGTGCAGAAAGACGATGCCGAATGGCGCCAGCAGTTGTCCGATGTCGAGTACCAGGTGACCCGCCACGCCGCCACCGAGCGCCCGTTCACCGGCCGTTATCACGACCACTGGGACCGCGGCATCTATGACTGCGTCTGCTGCGGCACGCCGCTGTTCGAATCGGACACCAAGTTCGACGCGGGCTGCGGCTGGCCGAGCTACTTCAAGCCGATCAACGGCGAAGTGATCGCCGAGAAAACCGACCGCTCGCACGGCATGCTGCGCATCGAGGTGCAATGCAAGCATTGCGGCGCGCATCTCGGCCACGTCTTCGAAGACGGTCCGGCGCCGACCGGACTGCGCTACTGCATCAATTCGGCTGCGCTACAATTCGAGCCCAAGTAACGCAACGCGGGCAGCGCGGGTCCGGCGGCGTGGCTGGGCGGCGCGTGGCCGTCCGGCGATGCACACGCCAATCCGAACCCTTCAGCCCGCCTGCGAACCGGCCACCCGGCGCCGGCCGCCAGCCGGCCGCCGCGACGGTTACACACAGCACGCGTAGCATGGGCGCGAAGCGCCCTTCACTTTGCGCTCAACTTTCGCTCATTTCTCCAGATCCCCGCCCAGATAATGAAATTCCTGTTCGATCTGTTCCCGATCATCCTGTTTTTCGTCGCGTTCAAGCTGTGGGGCATTTTCACGGCCACGGCGGTGGCGATCGTCGCCACGCTGGTGCAGATCGCCTGGGTGGCGTTCCGGCACCGCAAAGTGGACCCGATGCTGTGGGTGAGCCTCGGGGTCGTCACGGTGTTCGGCGGCGCCACGCTGGTGCTGCACAACGACACCTTCATCAAATGGAAGCCGACCGTGCTGTACTGGGCGTTTTCGGTCGCGCTGATCGTTTCGCAACTGGCGTTCAACAAGAACCTGATCGAGGCGATGATGGGCAAGCAGATCACGCTGCCGCATCGCATCTGGAGCCAGCTCAGCATCATCTGGGCGGTGTTCTTCGTGCTGCTGGGCATTCTCAACCTGTTCGTGGCCTACCACTTCTCGACGGACGCCTGGGTGAACTTCAAGCTGTTCGGCGCGACCGGCTGCCTCGTGGTGTTCATTGTCGGCCAGAGCCTGTGGCTGTCGAAGTACATGAAGGAAGAAGAGTGACATGAGCGACGACACCTTCCTGCACGCCACCCCCGCCGAGCGCCTCGCGCTGATCGAAGCGCGTCTCGCCGCGGCGCTCGCGCCGATTGCGTCGATCAGCGTGCGCGATGACAGCGCGCAACATGCGGGGCACGCGGGCGCCTCCGCAGGCGGTCATTTCAGCGTCACGATTGTTGCGGTTGCATTCGCCGGAAAGGCACGCGTAGCAAGGCACCGCTTGGTGTATGATGCGCTGGCCGATGCCATGCAGCGCGGCATTCACGCCCTTGCCATCACGGCGTACACGCCCGAAGAATTCGATTTGCTGTCCCGTTAGGAAACTTCCGATGACCTTGAAGAAAACCCGCCTCTGGGTATTGCTGGCCGCTTTTGCGGCTGCGCCTGCGTTTGCACAGAACATCGCCGTCGTCAACGGCACGCCGATCCCGAAGGCACGCGTCGACGCGCTCGTCGAGCAACTCGTCCATCAGGGCCAGCAGGACTCGCCGCAGTTGCAGGCGGCCGTACGCGAAGAGCTGATCAACCGCGAAATCCTGATGCAGGAAGCGGCTCGCCGCGGCATCCCGAACCGTCCGGACGTCAAGGCGCAAGTCGCCGTGGCTCAGCAGACCGTCGTGCTGCGCGCGCTGATCGAAGACTTCGTAAAGAACAACCAGCCGACCGACGCGGAAGTCAAAGCACGCTATGACACGCTTGTGAAGGACGCGGGCGGCAAGGAATATCACCTGCACCACATCCTCGTCGACAACGAGCAGCAGGCTCAGGACCTGATCGCCAAGATCAAGGCCGGCGCTTCGTTCGAAGACCTTGCCAAGCAATACTCGAAGGACCCGGGATCGGGCAAGAACGGTGGCGACCTGGACTGGTCGGATCCGAAGGCGTATGTGCCTGAGTTCGCCGCTGCGGCCGAGAAGCTGCAGAAAGGCCAGATGACCGACACGCCGGTGCACACGCAATTCGGCTGGCACATCATCCGTCTCGACGACACGCGCGACATCACGCCGCCGCCGCTCGAGCAGGTGCGTGCGCAGATCGTCCAGCAGATCCAGCAGGAAAAGCTGCAGGCGTTTGAAGAAAACCTGCGGAAGAACGCGAAGGTTCAGTAAGCACCTTCAGTAAGGACAGTTAGACGCTGGGGTTCGCTCTGGCGTTGCTGTTGACTGACGGGCCGGGTGACTTCACTTTCGCCTCGCCCGCAAACGACAAAGCCGCCCTCGGGCGGCTTTGTCGTTTCTAACGGCTTGGCTTAACGCATCAACCCAACCAGCGTCGCGCGTTCTGGAACACGCGCAGCCACGGGCTACCGTCGTTGGCGCTCCAGCCTTCCGGATGCCAGCTCATCTGCACTGTGCGATGGACGCGCTCCGTGTGCGGCATCAGAACGGTGAAGCGGCCATCGGGCGTCGTCACCGAGGTAATGCCGTCCGGCGAGCCGTTCGGATTGAACGGATAGTGCTCGGTAGCCTGGCCGCGGTGATCGACGAAGCGCATCGCGACCGCCACCTTCGAGGCGTCGCCTTGCTGCGAAAAGTCGGCGAAACCTTCGCCGTGAGCAACGGCCACCGGAATCCGCGAGCCTTCCATACCCGTAAAGAACAGCGACGGCGACTGCTGCACTTCGACGAGCGAGAAGCGCGCTTCGAATTTCTCCGACTTGTTGCGCGTGAACTTCGGCCAGGCCTCTGCGCCCGGGATCATCGACGCGAGGCTGCTCATCATCTGGCAGCCGTTGCAGATGCCCAGCGCGAACGTATCGCTACGACCGAAGAACGCAGCGAACATATCCGCCAGTTGCGCGTTGAAGCGGATCGTTTTCGCCCAGCCCTCGCCTGCCCCCAGCACGTCGCCGTACGAGAAGCCGCCGCACGCCACCGCACCGGCGAAGTCCGCGAGCGTGGCGCGACCGGCCAGCAGGTCGCTCATATGCACGTCGTACGCGTCGAAACCGGCGCGATCGAACGCGTACGCGGTTTCGAGGTGCGAGTTGACGCCCTGCTCACGCAGGATCGCCACACGCGGACGCGCGCCCTTGCCGATGAACGGCGCAGCCACGTCTTCAGCCGGATTGAAGCTCAGTTGCGGCGTGATGCCCGGATCGGCGGCGTCGAGCAGCGTGTCGTATTCGGCATCCGCGCAAGCCGGGTTGTCGCGCAGACGCGAGATGCGCCAGCTCACTTCGCTCCACGCACGATGCAGTTCGGTACGCGGCGCTTCGTAGATCTTCTTGGCGTCGCGGTAGATTTCGATCGTATCGCGTTCGTTGATCTTGCCGACCACGTGCGAGCACGCCGACAGGCCATGTTCACGCAGCGCCGCCAGCACGGCATCGCGATCCTGCGCCCGCACCTGGATCACCGCACCCAGTTCCTCGTTGAAGAGCGCGCGGATCGTGCGGTCTTCGCGGCGGCCGCTGGTCTGCTTGGCCCAATCTTTGGCGTCGCCATAGTCGAATTCGTGGTTCGGATCGAGCGTCAGCATGTCGACGTTCAGCGACACGCCCACGTGACCCGCAAACGCCATTTCGCACACCGTCGCCCACAGGCCGCCGTCCGAGCGGTCGTGGTAAGCAAGCAGCTTGCCGTCGCCGTTCAGCGCCTGGATGGCGGCGAAGAAGCGCTTCAGATCTTCCGGATCGTCGACGTCCGGCGTGGTATCGCCCACCTGCTGCGTGACCTGCGCGAGGATACTGCCGCCGAGGCGATGCTTGCCGCGGCCCAGGTCGATGGCGATCAGCACGCTGTCGCCCGCTTCGTCGGCACGGCGCAGTTGCGGCGTCAGATGGCCGCGCACGTCTTCGACCGGTGCGAACGCCGAGATGATCAGCGAGACCGGCGCGACCACTTCCTTCGCCACGCCCTGGTCTTGCCACTTGGTGCGCATCGACAGCGAATCTTTGCCCACCGGAATGCTAATGCCGAGCGCGGGGCACAGTTCCATACCGATCGCCTTGACGGTGTCGTACAGCGCCGCGTCTTCGCCCGGCGCGCCGCAAGCAGCCATCCAGTTCGCCGACAGCTTCAGCTTGTCGAGCGACGCGATCGGCGCTGCGGCGATGTTCGTGACCGCCTCGCCGACCGCCATCCGGCCCGAGGCCGGCGCGTCGATCACGGCGAGCGGCGTGCGCTCGGCCATGGTCATGGCTTCGCCGCGGAAACCGGCGTAGTCCATTGTGGTGATCGCCACGTCGGCAACGGGCACCTGCCACGGGCCGACCATCTGGTCACGCGCGGTCGTGCCGCCCACCGAGCGGTCGCCAATGGTAATCAGGAACGACTTGCTGGCCACCGTGGGATGGCGCAGCACGCTCACCGCGACTTCCGACAACGTGACGCCCGTGACGTCGACCGGCAGCAGCGTCTTCTCGACGTGCTTCACATCGCGATGCATGCGCGGCGCTTTGCCGAGCAGCACTTCCATCGGCATGTCGACCGGCTGGTGCGCGTTGTCGTCTTTCTGTTCGGTGTCGATCAGCTTCAACTGACGTTCGTTGGTCGCCGTGCCGATCACCGCGAACGGGCAGCGCTCGCGTTCGCAGATGGCCTGGAATTCGGCCAGATCGGCCGGCGCAATCGCCAGTACATAGCGCTCTTGCGCTTCGTTCGACCAGATCTCGCGCGGCGACAGACCGCTTTCTTCGAGCTGGATCTTGCGCAGTTCGAAAATCGCGCCTTTGCTTGCGCCGTCCACCACTTCAGGGAACGCGTTCGACAGACCGCCCGCGCCCACGTCGTGAATGCTGAGGATCGGGTTTTTCTCGCCCAACTGCCAGCAGGCGTTGATGACTTCCTGCGCGCGCCGTTCGATTTCCGGGTTGCCACGCTGCACCGAGTCGAAGTCGAGCTCGGCGGTGTTCGTGCCGGTCGCCATCGAGCTGGCCGCGCCGCCGCCCATGCCGATGCGCATGCCCGGGCCGCCGATCTGGATCAGCAGCGAGCCTTCCGGCAGATCGTGCTTGTGGGTGTGCTGATCCGAGATGTTGCCGATACCACCGGCGATCATGATCGGTTTGTGGTAGCCGCGCACGACGCCCGCCACGTTCTGCTCGTAGGCCCGGAAGTACCCGCCCAGGTTCGGCCGGCCAAATTCGTTGTTGAACGCCGCGCCGCCGAGCGGCCCGTCGATCATGATCTGCAGCGGCGAGGCGATGCGATCCGGGCGGCCATACACGCCCTGCGCGTCGGCCGGGTTGCGGTGGCCGACCGGCTGCACGGCGTCACGGGCGTTTTCCCATGCTTCGCGCGCATCCGGCAAATCGAGGTTCGACACGGTGAAGCCCGCCAGACCGGCCTTCGGACGCGCGCCGCGGCCGGTCGCGCCTTCGTCGCGGATTTCGCCGCCCGCGCCGGTCGCTGCACCCGGGAACGGCGAGATCGCGGTCGGGTGGTTGTGCGTCTCCACCTTCATGAGCGTGTGCGTCAGCTCGGTGTGGCGGCCGTAGTGCTCGGCCAGTTCGCCTGCGCTATCAGTCTGCCCCGGCTTGCGCGGGAACCAGCGTTCGGCCACGCCGCCCGCCATGATCGCCGAGTTATCCGAATACGCGACGATCGTGCCTTGCGGATTGAGCTTCTCGGTGTTGCGGATCATGTTGAACAGGGAGATGTCCTGCTTCTCGCCGTCGATGGTCCAATCCGCGTTGAAAATCTTGTGGCGGCAGTGCTCGCTGTTGGCCTGCGCGAACATCATCAGTTCGACGTCGGTCGGATTGCGGCCGAGCTTCGTGAAGGCGTCGACCAGATAGTCGATCTCGTCGTCCGCGAGCGCGAGGCCCAGTTCCGCGTTGGCCGTTTCCAGCGCGCCGCGCCCGTGGCCCAGCACGTCGACGGTTTGCAGCGGCTTGGCCGGCAGTTCGTCGAACAGATGCATGGCGTGCTCGCGCGACGGCGCCACGCTCTCGGTCATGCGGTCGTGCAGCGCGGCCACCACGGCCTCGCGTGCTTCGTCGGAAAGGGTTTTCTTGCCGCCCAGCAGGCCGCTCTTGAGCGTGACCGTATATTCGACGCCGCGCTCGATGCGCCGCACCTGCGTGAGACCGCAGTGGTGCGCGATATCCGTCGCCTTGCTGGCCCACGGCGACACCGTGCCGAACCGGGGCACCACGAGGAACGTCTCGGCGGCGCCGCGCTCCTTCGCGTCGGCGAACGGATCGCCGTAGTGCATCAGCGCCTCGATCTTCGCGCTGTCTTCAGCCGCAAGCGGCGTTTGCGAATTGACGAAGTGCAGATACTGTCCGCGCACACCGGTGATGTTGGGATCGATGCGCGTAAGCGTCTCGAGCAGGCGGGTTTGACGGAAATCGGAGAGGGCCGAAGCGCCGGGGAAACACGAGAAGTGGGCCATGGACTTGACGTTGCGTCTATGAGTCGCGCGTGCAGGCGACGTGAGGCGAAAGGGAAGTCCGAGATTATACCCCGGGAAGACCCTCCAGCGCCCCTGCCAGAAGCGTCCGGGTGGCGTGTCCGTGGCGTTTTGGCGAGCGTCGGGACGCACGGCCGGCCGTTTTCGGGATACTCCCGCGCCTGCGCGCCTGACCTGTTTGACTGATATCATTCGGCCTTTCATCAGATCGGCGCAGAAGCCTTCGTCTGCGCCGCATGCCACGCCTACGGGGAACGCCTGCCACTCGTGTTCCGCCGGCAAATCGAATCAAACATGGATGTCATCGTCATTGGCGGCGGAATTGCGGGCGTCGCCACCGCTTATCAGTTGCGTGCTGCCGGCCACCGCGTATGCGTAGTCGAACGCTTTGCGACGGTCGCGCAAGGCGCGACCTACGGCCACGGCGGCACCGTGCTGCCCACGCCGCTCGACGTCTGGTTTGGCCCGACCTTCATGCACAGCCGCCAGGGCGCCAAAAGCGGCGTGATCCGCAAAACGGGGTTTAACGGCGCCGCGCGCCTGTTCGAAAAACAGTTGTCCAGCTGGCAGGAACCGCAGGCCTTCAGCCGGCAATATGGGCTGCTGCGGCCGCTGATCGAGGCCTCGCGCGACGCGATGGCTGACGTGGAAGCCCGGTTCGGACTCGAATTCGAACAGTCGAACGGCGTGCTGTACCTCACGCGCTCGGCGCAGGAATGGCAGCAGACCCAGCCGGCGCTCGAGTTGCTGCGCCAATACGAAGTCCCGCACCACGTGCTGACGCCCGCCGAGTGCGCCGCGTTCGAACATTCGGTGCCGACCGACCCGGAGTTCGCCGGCGGCGTCCTGTTCGATCAGGAACGCACCGCGAACTGCCCGCTCTTCACCAAGCTCATCAAGCAGACGCTCGACACCCAGGGCGGCGTCCAGTTCATGCTGAACCGCGAAGTCGAGGCCATCCGGCTCGACGGGCAACGCGCGGCCGTCGAACTGGCGCCGCGGCTGGGCGAACTCACCTCGAGCCGCGAAGTCGACGTGATCAACGCCGATGCCATCGTGGTCGCGGCCGGTACCGGCACGCTGCCGCTGCTCGAGCGGCTCGGCTTGCGCGTGCCGTTGCATCCGTTGCGCCTGCATACGCTGTCCGCGCCGATTGCCCATGAGGAATGCGCGCCGCATGTGGCGATCGTCGATGCCGTGAAGCGCATCACCATCACCCGCATGAACCACCGGCTGCGCATCGCCGGCGGCGCGGTGCTGCAAGGCGCAGGCCAGGCCGACAAGCCGCTCTCCGAGGCGGTCACCAAGGATGCTCTGGCGCTGCTCGGCCAGGCCACGCACGACTGGATTCCAGGCGCGGCCAAAATTTCGGCGGCGCTGTCGTGGGATGGACTCAAGCTGCTGTCCCCGGATGGCTTGCCGCTGGTCGGCAATGCGTTGCATCCGCGCCTGTTCGTCAACGCCGGGCATGGACCGGCCGGCTGGGGACTCGCTTGCGGGGCCGCCAGGCTGGTGGCGGATCTGATCGGCGGCGTCACGCCGGAACTGCCGGCGGACACGCTCGCCGCGTTGCGGCCGGAGCGCTTCGGGCGCTGAAGCGAGCCTGGCGGGTTCAGGGTGGCCTGGCTGAAGGAAGCTCGGGCTGAGGCGGGTTTGGCTCGGCCCGCCTGGACTCACCGAGGCTTGTGGAGACTCCGACTGAGTTGAACGCTTGCCGAACCGCCCCACCACTGCGCACGCATTCATCTACCATGGCAGTTCCATACCGTCCGGGGACACGCCCTGGGTGAAGGCCTGGGTCAATGCCTCGCGGCAACGCCCGGGCTCCACGCTCGGAGTCGACGCCCCGGGCAACGCTCGAGACTGCCATGACTGAAGCCACCCCTGCCGCGCATGCCGCACCCGCCGCGCCCGCTGCACGCTCCCTTGCCTCCGAACTGCTGAACCCGCACGATCTCCCGCTCGCGCTTTATAGCGTCGCCGAGTTGCGCGCGATCGAGGCCGATGCCATGGCCGGCTTGCCGCCGCATACACTGATGGCGCGTGCCGGCCACGCCGCCGCCCGCTTTCTGCGCGAGCAGATCGCGCACGACAACGCAGCCGCAGCCACGGCCACGGTCTGGGTCGCAGCAGGCCACGGCAATAACGGCGGCGACGCGCTGGTGCTTGCCGCCGAATTGCAGCGCGCGGGCATCGCGGTAGAAGTCTGCATGCCGGTCGAGGTCAAACCGGACGACGCCCGCTGGGCACTCGCCGAGGCGCGTGCCGCCGGCGTAGCGATCACGGCTGCCCCACCCGCATCGTTCGAACGCTATGGCTGGCTGGTCGACGGCATGTTCGGCATCGGCCTCGCCCGGCCGCTCGAAGGCATCTTCGCGAGCCTCGCGCACAGCCTGTCGCAACGCGCGAGGCAAGGCCGGGTGCTGGCGCTCGATGTCCCGAGCGGGCTCGACAGCGACACCGGCAACGCAGTCGGCGCAGGCGCCGCAGTGCGCGCCACGCATACCGTCACCTTCATCGGCGCGAAGCCGGGTCTCTTCATGGCCTCGGGGCGCGACCTGGCGGGCATCGTGACGCTCGCGCCAATCGACGTGGAACACGTGACCAGCGCCGCCCGCACGGCGGTGCAACTGAACGCCCCGGCGCTCTTCGCCCGCTTCCTGCCGGCGCGCGATTTCTCGACCAACAAGGGTTCCTTCGGCAGCCTCGCGGTGGTCGGCGGCGACACCGGCATGTGCGGCGCGCCGATCCTTGCGGCGCGCGCCGCGCTGCACACCGGCGCGGGAAAAATCCACGTCGCGCTGCTCGGCGCGGGCGCCCCGCCCTACGATCCGCCGCATCCGGAACTGATGCTGCATCCCGTCGACGATCTGCCGCTCGACAAGATGGACGCGCTGGCGATCGGCTGCGGCATGGGCAACCGCGAGCGCGCCAGCCAGGTGCTCAACGACGTGCTGGCGCTCGATGTCCCCAAACTGCTCGATGCCGACGCCTTGAACCTGCTGGCCGTGGATGCCTCACTGGCGGCCAGGGTCGCGGCGCGCGGCGCGCAGGGCGACCCGTGCGTGCTCACGCCGCATCCGCTCGAAGCGGCGCGCCTGCTCGGCTGCGACGCGCCCGCCGTGCAGCGCGACCGGTTGGCCGCGGCGCGCGCCCTGACGGCGCGCTTTGCCAGCGTGATCGTGCTGAAGGGAACCGGCACGGTCATCGCCGCGCCGGATGGCCGGTTTGCCGTCAATCCGACCGGCAACGCCGCGCTCGCGACAGGCGGCACGGGTGACGTGCTTGGCGGCATCATTGGCGCCTTGCTGGCGCAGCGCTTGCCGCCATACGAGGCGGCGTTGGCGGGCGTCTATCTGCACGGCCTCGCCGCCGACACGCTGACGGCGCAGGGCGACGGTCCGGCCGGCCTGACAGCGGGCGAGCTGGCGCCGATGGTGCGCAAGTTGCTAAACCGGATGTTCTATTCGGGTTGAGCCGCGTGCGGTGGCGCCTCCCGGGAACTCCTCCGCCACCTTAAACCCCGCCGCCATCCCGCTATCTGGACGCGCCGCCCAACTCCCTGCCCGCTTCGCGCCAAGGCCGCTATACTGAATGACTGCGCTGACCGGCCGGGAACCGTTGCGAACCCGAAGCCCGACAGCGCGCCAGAGCATCCCCGCGGCCGCGCTTTGCGCACTGCCTTTCATTCGTGCCCCTTCGTTAGACGGACGATCCCATGACGTTGAACTCGCTCCCCGCCTGGTCCTCGCTGCAAGCCCATTACGAACAGATTCGCGATGCGCATATGCGCGACTGGTTCGCCCCGGCGAACGATCCCGCTCCGACCCGTGCCGAACGCTTCGCGTTTTCCGGCGCAGGTCTTACGGCCGATTTCTCGAAGCATCGCATCACCGACGCAACCCTCAAGCTGCTCGTGCAGGTGGCGCGTGAAGCCGGTGTCGAAAAACGCCGCGACGCGATGTTCGCCGGCGAAATCGTCAATCCGACGGAAGGCCGCGCCGTCCTGCACACCGCGCTGCGCGCGAGCGATCCGAAGGCGCCGTTTCACGCCGAGGTCATGGCGGAGCGCGCCAAGATGGCTGCGTTTTCCGACCAGGTGCGCAGCGGCGCCTGGACCGGCTATACCGGCAAGCGGATCCGCTATGTGGTGAACATCGGCATCGGCGGCTCGGATCTCGGTCCGAAGATGGTCGTGCACGCGCTGCACCACCTGGCCACGCCGGAGATCAAGAGCTACTTCGTGTCGAACGTCGACGGCGCCGATCTGTACCGCGTCCTTCAGGAGATCGATCCGGAAGAGACGCTCGCCATCATCGTTTCGAAGACCTTCACCACGCTCGAAACCATGACGAACGCGCGCTCGCTGCGCGACTGGTTCATCGAGAAAGGTTGCCCGGAAAGCGCGCTGGCGAAACACTTCGTCGGCGTGTCGGCGAATCCGGCCGAGGTCGTCAAGTTCGGCATCGCGAAAGAGAACGTCTTCGAGATGTGGGACTGGGTAGGCGGGCGCTATTCGCTGTGGTCGGCGGTCGGCCTGTCGATCATGATCGCAATCGGCCCGAAGCAGTTCGACGAACTGCTCGCCGGCGCGAACGACATGGACCAGCACTTCCGCGACACGCCGCTCGAACGCAACCTGCCGGTGCTGATGGGCATGATCGGCATCTGGTATCGCAACTTCTTCGGCTCGCAGAGCTATCTGGTGGCGCCGTATTCCGAGGCAATGCACTATCTGCCGTCGTATCTGCAGCAACTGGAGATGGAAAGCAACGGCAAGTCCGCGCGGCTCGACGGCGCAATGGTCGACTACCCCACTTCAGCCGTGACGTGGGGCGAACCGGGCACGAACGGCCAGCACGCCTTCTTCCAGATGCTGCACCAAGGTCCGACGATCGTGCCGATCGACTTCGTCGCCGTGCTCACGCCCGAGCATCCGCTGGTCAGCCATCATCCGAAGCTGCTGGCTAACTGCTTCGCGCAAAGCGAAGCGCTGATGCTGGGCCGCACGCTGGAAGAAGCGAAGAAGGTGGCGGGTCCGGACAAGCCGGAACTCGCACCGCACCTGGTGTTCCCGGGCAATCGTCCCACCAGCACGCTGATCCTCGAGGCGCTCACGGCGCGTTCGCTCGGCGCGCTGATCGCACTCTACGAACACAAGGTGCTGGTCCAGGGAACGGTGTGGAACATCAACTCGTTCGACCAATGGGGCGTCGAGTTGGGCAAGATCCTCGGCAAGGTAGTCGAGGCCGATCTGACCTCGGCGAGCGTCGACGGCGGCAAGCACGACTCGTCGACCTCGGCGCTGATCGCCCGGGCGCGTGCGGCTTTGAAGCGTTGAGTCTGTGAGATGCGCGGCGACGGCTTCCTGAGCGTCGCCCGCTGATTTTTTGCCATTGCAAAGCGGGCCGTCGACGGCCCGCTTTTCTTTTGCGCGGCTTCATTAAGCTCTCAGGCGAGCCGCCCCGCCTCGATCGTCACCGTGGTATCGCAACGACGCGCGAGTTCGATGTCGTGCGTGACCAGAATCAAGGTTGCGCCGTTGGCCCGGTTCATCTCGAACATCAGATCGATGACCGCGTGTCCGGTTGCGGCGTCGAGACTGCCGGTGGGTTCATCGGCAAACAGAATAGCCGGATGGGTGACAAAGGCGCGTGCAAGTGCGACACGTTGCTGCTCGCCCCCCGACAACAGCTTGGGATAGTGACGGGTGCGCTGTCCCAGTCCCACCTGTTCGAGCAGGCCACGCGCACGCGCGGCGGCATCGCGCGTCGTGATGCCGCCTTGCAACTCCAGCGGCAAGGTCACGTTCTCGAGCGCCGTCAAATGCGGCATCAACTGAAACGACTGGAACACGAAGCCGACCGAGCCGTTGCGCAACGCCGCGCGCTCGTCCTCGCTCAACTCGGTGAGTTCCTGGCCCAGCAGCCGAACCGACCCTGAGGTCGCGCTGTCCAATCCTGCGAGCAAACCTAGCAGCGTAGACTTGCCGGACCCGGATGCGCCGACAATGGCCACGCTGCTGCCGCCTTCGATTGAAAGATCGATATGATCAAGAATCGTTAGCTCGCCCGTTGCATCCTTAACCCTCTTGCACAACCCCCGCACTTCGATGACTGGATCAGTTTTCTTTTGCATGGTGAGGCGTAGGTTGAAAGTGCGCCTGACGGCGCCGCGCGCCGCCGCGTTGAACACAGCCTTCGGCATGGTCATGCTGGCCGCGACGCTGCCGCTCGCGGCTCATGCCGCCACGCCACCGGAGACGGCCAAACCCGTCATCATGGTGCTCGGCGACAGCATCTCCGCCGAGTACGGCCTGCCGCACGACACGGGTTGGGTCGCGCTCATGCGCGAGCGTCTGGCGAGTGAGCGCATCGATTATAGCGTTGCGAACGCAAGCATCAGCGGCGACACCACCAGCGGCGGACGCGCCCGCATGCCCGAGCTGATGCTGCGGCTCAAGCCCAGCATCGTGATTGTCGAGCTGGGCGCCAACGACGCGCTGCGCGGCGTCCCGCTTTCGACCACCGAAGACAACTTGCGCACGATCGTCGAAGAAGCACAACAAGGTCATGCGAAGGTCGTGCTGGTCGGCATGTACGTGCCACCCAATTACGGCCCGGACTACACGCAAAAGTTCCACGGCCTGTATGAACAGTTGTCGAAGGAACTCCACACGTCGCTCGTGCCGTTCCTCCTCGCAGGCATCGCGGACAAACCGGAAATGTTCCAGTCCGATCAGATGCATCCCACCCAGCAGGCACAGCCCGTGCTACTCGATAACGTGTGGACGACACTCAAACCCCTGCTGCACAGCAGCTCCTCACACTGACAAGGCTCTTACATCTTGTTGCGAACGAACGAGGAACGTGGCCGGGGAAGGTCGATCAGACACTTTCGCTAACCGCGAAATCCGGCTCGTCTCGAGCGCTTTTGTGAGGAGATAACGTGAAATACCTACCGCTTATCGCTTTGACCGTGGCCATTTCTGCCTGCGCCGCCCAACCGCCGGCTGGCGTGCAATCCGTTGGACAAAGCCAGCAACCGCCTAAAGTCGTCGCGCAATGTATTGCCCAGAAGTGGGCTGACGGCTCGCAACAACAGGTCGTCTCGCAGGACACCCTGGCAAACGATCAGGCACTCGACGTTTATGTGCCGGGCCAGCAACCACCTAACGGCGCAGCGGCTGTCGTACGCCCGGCCTACACCGGCACGGGCTCATGGGTCGGTTTCCGTTCCGGCGGCGCTGCCGGAAGCGACGCAACCGGCGCGATCACCGGCTGCCTATAAGGCTGCCTTAACGCCCCCATCAATCCCTCTGGCGCTGCGTGCGCCGGATAAGAAAAAACCCCGCAAATTTGCGGGGTTTTTTTGTACTCGCTCGCGGCGCACGCCGCTCATGCGACGGCGCAGCTTCGCTTAGTCGCCGCCCGCTTGCGCGCTATCCAGCGAGCCATAGAACTTGACCTTCGAGCGGGCGCGCAACGCCTGGACATAGGCTTCAACCTCGGACTGCGCCTCGGCCTGAGCAATCTGCTGTTGCGCGGCGACCAGACGCTGCGGGTCGATCGGTGCACCCGGCACCACGGCATTCACGCGATATACCGCATAGCCCGCATCGCCCAGATCCACACCCACGTAAGCCGGCAATTTTTGCGCATCGGCCTTGTAGATTGCGCTCAGTGCCGCAGGCGGCAAGCCTTGTGCGTCGTTGCGCGAGACCTTCAGCGGCGCCGAGAAGCCGGTGCTTGCATTCGACTTCTGCAACTCGGCGAGTTTCGCGATGCCGTCCTTATGCGCCGACTCGTCCGCCTGAACGGCGATAACCTTCTGGCGCACCGCGTCCTTGACCGTGTCGAGCGGAGGCACGGCAGCCGGCTTGTAGTCGGTGACGTGAGCTGCGATCAACGTGTTGTTGCCGACATCGATAGCTTGCGTGTTGTTATGCGCCTGAACCGAGTCATTCGCAAACACGGCGCTCAGGAACTTGGCGTTGTTCAGCGGGCTGCCCGGCGGCAACGCTGCGTTCGGTTGCGGCGTCACCGTGGCGGTCTGGATCTGCAGCTTGTATTTGTCGGCTGCCGGTTGCAGGCTCTTGGCCTGCTCATACACCACCGACGTAAAGCCATCCGAATCGTCGCTGAATGCCTTGCCCGCCAGTTGCGTCTTCAGATCCTTCGCGATGGCGTCCTTCACCGTGTCGAACGGCTGCGTGACCGACGGCTTCACGTCCGTCGCCTTCAGGATCAGATAGCCCACGTCTGTCGGCACGACGTCGCTGATCTCGTCCTTCTTCAGCTTGAACGCGGCGTCGTCGAACGCCTGGCCGCCGGCCATCATGCCGCGGCCGAAGTAGCCGAGGTCGCCGCCCTTCGAGGCCGAAGCCGGGTCTTGCGAGCTCTGCTCAGCGACCTTCGCGAAGTCGTCCGGGTGCGCCTTGACTTGCGCCAGCAGCGCGTCCGCCCTCTGCTTCGCCTTGGTCTTGTCGTCCGCGCTTGCGTTCGGCGCAACCGCGACCAGGATCAGGCTCGCACGCATTTGCGCAGCGGTCTGATAGTGGGCGATGTTGTCGTCGTAGAACTTCTTCAGATCGGCATCCGTGGGTTGCAGACCTGCGGCCAGCGCCGCCGGCGACATCACCAGATACTGAATGGTGGCCGTAGCGGGCGTAGCGAAATCGTTGCGATGCGCGTCGTAGTAGGCCTGCAATTGCGCGTCAGTCGGCTGCACCTTTGCCACGTAGTCGTGAGGATTGAATGCCAGCCCCTGCACTTCGCGCTGCTGCTCGGCAAGCGCGGTCAGATTCTGTGCGAGCGTCTTCGACGTAAAGGCGCTGCCCTCGATGCTGCCCGGCAACTGCTGCGTGGCCAGCGTGTAGCGCACGCGCTCGTCATATTGATCGGGCGTCATGCCCTGCATGGCGAGCAGTTCCTTGTAGCGGTTCACATCGATGGAACCGTCAGGATTCTTGAGCGACGAGATGACCGGATCGCTCAGCAACGTGCGGCGCACCGCGTCGTCCGAGGCGGTCAGATGCAAACGCTGCGTTTCATCGGCCAGCACGCGCTGCTCGATCAGGCTGTCGAGCATTTCCTTGCGGCGCTCGGGCGTATCGAACATCTTCGCGTCGAACTGTCCACCGAGCATCTGGCGCGCTCGATCCAACTGCTGACGCATCGCGTCGTCGTACTCGGCCCGGGTGATCTTGTGACCGTTGACGCTGGCGACGTTTGCACTTTCGTCAAAGAAGCCACGGAAGCCTTGAATACCCACAAAACCCAACCCCGGTACGATGACCAGGATGAGCATGAACATCATCAGGCGTTTGTGATTGCGGAAGAAATCGAGCATGCGTTAAGGATGCCAAAAACGGAACGCCCGATCTTACAACAGCGGGCAATAAAAAAGGCGAACCGGAGTTCGCCTTTCAAGGATACTGGCGGAGTGGACGGGACTCGAACCCGCGACCCCCGGCGTGACAGGCCGGTATTCTAACCGACTGAACTACCACTCCTTATACAACTGTGTGCTGCTTGCCGAACCGGGAACTGGTGGGTGCTGAGAGGCTCGAACTCCCGACCTACGCCTTGTAAGGGCGCCGCTCTACCAACTGAGCTAAGCACCCGCTCCGCGATTCTGCCCGCTGCTTGATGTGGTGTCGCGCCTTCTGGCCTTTCAACTTCGGGTTTCTCAACCCCAAGCTTTCCAGCCTTTAAACCGCGCCACCCTGAAGCAGCAAGTCGATTAGTTTAGCGCATCTTTTAGCGCTTTGCCAGGCCTAAATTTCGGCACCTTGGCCGCCTTGATCTTGATCGCGGCACCCGTGCGCGGATTGCGACCGGTGCGCGCCGTACGCTTGCCGACCGCGAACGTACCGAAGCCGACCAGCGTCACCGAACCGCCCTTCTTCAAGGTCCCTTTGACGCCACCGATCACGGCATCAAGCGCACGCCCTGCCGCCGCTTTCGAAATGTCGGCTTGCTGTGCGATGTGATCGATCAATTCCGTTTTATTCATTCCAACCCCCGAGAATATTATTGGGCAATCGTAATGGCGCTTCGTAGCGCCAGGTACCAACGCGGCACGGCAAGGACGCCGAGCCAGCCAATTAGAATTGGCCGAAACCCTTGTGTCAAGCGGGGTTGCGCCGGATTAGCAGGCACTTCGGCGCACCATTTGATCACCAAATCTTGCAGTCGCTGAATACGGGGGTAACTCATCGATCGAGTCCAGCGATTTTTGGCCCAGAGAATGGGAAACCAAAGGCAAAACGCGAGGCGCCGCATATGGCGCATTCAGCCCGGATAACAAAAAACCCGCGGGCTATGCCGCGGGTTTTTTGTTGATGCGAAGACTGCGTACGGCAGGGACTCGCTTAATGCTTCACCACTTCCGTTGCGGCGTCTTTGCCGGCCTCCGCCGCGACCGGCGCAGCAGGCTTCGGCTCTTCGTCCGGCAACGGTTGCGGCACACGTTCGAGTGCAAGTTCGAGCACCTTGTCGATCCAACGGACCGGCACGATCTCGATTGCATTCTTCACGTTGTCCGGAATCTCCGTCAGATCCTTGGTGTTTTCTTCCGGAATCAGCACCAGCTTGATGCCGCCGCGATGCGCTGCGAGCAGCTTTTCCTTCAGGCCGCCGATCGGCAACACTTCACCACGCAGCGTGATTTCGCCCGTCATCGCGACATTGGCGCGCACCGGAATACCGGTCAGCACCGACACCAGCGCGGTCGTCATCGCGATACCGGCGGACGGACCGTCCTTCGGCGTCGCGCCTTCCGGCACGTGAATGTGAATGTCCTGCTTCTCGAACGCTTCGTCCTTGACACCCAGGCGGCGCGAGCGCGAACGGACCACCGTACGTGCCGCTTCGACGGATTCCTTCATCACGTCGCCAAGCGAACCCGTGCGAGTCACATTGCCCTTACCCGGCATCACCGCGGCTTCGATGGTCAGCAGATCGCCGCCCACTTCCGTCCACGCGAGACCCGTGACCTGGCCGACCTGGTTTTCCTTCGCTGCCAGACCGAAGTCGTACTTGCGCACGCCGAGGAAGGTGTCGAGATTGGTACCGTCGACCTTCACCGCGCCTTCTGCCTTCTTCAGCAGAAGCATCTTCACGACCTTGCGGCAGATCTTCGAGATTTCACGCTCGAGCGAACGCACGCCCGCTTCACGCGTGTAGTAACGAATGATGTCGCGGATCGCAGTTTCCGTGACGTCGACCTCGCCTTCCTTCAGGCCGTTGTTCTTCTTCTGCTTCGGCAACAGATAGCGTTGCGCGATGCTGACCTTCTCGTCTTCCGTATAACCCGACAGACGGATCACTTCCATCCGGTCGAGCAGCGGCGGCGGAATGTTCAGCGAGTTCGACGTCGCCACAAACATCACGTCCGACAGATCGAAGTCGACTTCGACGTAGTGGTCGGCGAACGTATGGTTCTGCTCCGGATCAAGCACTTCCAGCAATGCCGACGACGGGTCGCCGCGGAAATCCTGGCCCATCTTGTCGACTTCGTCGAGCAGGAAGAGCGGATTGCGCACGCCGACCTTGGTCAGGCTTTGCAGGATCTTGCCGGGCATCGAACCGATGTAGGTCCGGCGGTGGCCGCGAATCTCGGCCTCGTCGCGCACGCCACCGAGCGCCATACGCACGAACTTGCGATTCGTTGCGCGTGCAATCGATTGACCCAGCGACGTCTTGCCGACACCCGGAGGCCCAACGAGGCAGAGGATCGGCGCTTTCACCTTATCCACGCGTTGTTGGACAGCAAGATATTCGAGAATGCGTTCTTTGACTTTCTCGAGACCGAAGTGGTCTTCGTCGAGCACGCGTTCCGCATTCGAGAGGTCGTTGTTGACCTTGCTCTTCTTGCGCCACGGCAAGCCGATCAGCGTGTCGATGTAGTTGCGCACGACGGTGGCTTCCGCCGACATCGGCGACATTAGCTTGAGCTTCTTCAGCTCGGCGTCCGCCTTTTTCTTGGCTTCCTTCGGCATACGCGCGGCGGTGATGCGCTTCTCGAGTTCTTCGAGATCCGCACCCTCTTCGCCTTCGCCCAATTCCTTCTGGATGGCCTTGACCTGTTCGTTCAGGTAGTACTCGCGCTGGCTCTTCTCCATCTGGCGCTTCACGCGCCCGCGGATGCGCTTTTCCACCTGCAGGATGTCGATCTCGGCTTCGAGTTGCGCGAGCAGATGCTCGAGGCGCTCGATGACCGGGAACATCTCGAGGATGTGTTGCTTCTGATCGAGCTTGAGCGGCAGATGCGCGGCGATTGTGTCGGCCAGACGGCCGGCTTCGTCGATGCCCGAAAGCGAGGTCAGAATCTCCGGCGGGATCTTCTTGTTCAGCTTCACGTACTGGTCGAACTGCGACACGATCGCGCGGCGCAGCGCTTCAGTTTCAGCGCTGTCGGCGTGGTCGGGTTCGAGCGGCATGACTTCGCACGAAAACTGCGTTTCCTGCTCTTCGATCGAGAGCGTCTTCGCGCGCTGCAAGCCTTCGACGAGCACCTTCACGGTGCCATCCGGCAGCTTCAGCATTTGCAGGATGTTGGCAATACATCCTACTTCGTACATGTCCTTTTCGGTCGGCTCATCTTTCGCAGCCGTCTTCTGGGCGACGAGCATGATGTGCTTGCCGCCTTCCATCGCTGCTTCGAGAGCCTTGATCGACTTCGGGCGGCCTACGAAGAGCGGAATCACCATGTGCGGGAAAACGACTACATCACGCAGCGGGAGCAGCGGGAGCGTAGTGCGTTCCGGCGGAAGGAGTTGGGTTCCTGACATTTCATTTCCCCATGAGTGGTATCAGTTCGTTCGATAGGTGAGGCCTGCAAAAACGATTACAAGCCTCCGCGTGTGGGAAAAGTTCAGTGACTCCAAAGGAAACACAACCATCCTAACCCAAGATAAACAAAAAAGCCGTTCACGTTGCCATGAACGGCTTTTTTTGCAGAACTCGTCAAGCCGATCAATTCGAACCCGCGACCTTCGGCGCGTCTTCGTAGATCAGCAGCGGTTTGCCGTCGCCATCAATGACGTTGTCGTCAATGATGACCTTGCTAACGCCTTTCATGGCCGGCAATTCGTACATCACGTCCAGCAATGCCTGTTCCAGGATCGAACGCAGACCGCGCGCGCCCGTCTTGCGACGAATCGCCTTACGGGCCACCGCCTGCAACGCACCCGGACGAATCTCGAGCTCGACGCGTTCCATATTGAACAGCTTGTGATACTGCTTCACGAGCGCGTTCTTGGGTTCGACGAGAATCTTCATCAGTGCGGCTTCGTCGAGCTTGCCGAGCGTGGCGACCACCGGCAGACGGCCGATCAGTTCAGGGATCAAACCGAACTTGATCAGATCTTCCGGCTCCACTTCGCGCAGCACTTCGCCCGCATCGCGGTCCTGCTTGCTCTTGACGCTGGCGCCAAAGCCAATGCCGGTCTTTTCCGTACGGTCGACGATGACCTTTTCGAGGCCGTCGAACGCGCCACCGCAAATGAACAGAATATTGGTGGTGTCGACCTGGATGAAGTCCTGGTTCGGATGCTTACGGCCACCTTGCGGCGGCACCGACGCCATCGTGCCTTCAACCAGCTTCAGCAAGGCCTGCTGAACACCCTCGCCCGACACGTCGCGCGTGATGGACGGGTTATCCGACTTGCGGCTGATCTTGTCGATTTCGTCGATGTAGACAATGCCGCGCTGGGCCTTGTCGACTTCGTAGTTGCAGTTCTGCAGGAGCTTCTGAATGATGTTCTCGACGTCTTCGCCGACATAGCCGGCTTCCGTCAGCGTCGTTGCATCGGCAATGACGAACGGGACGTTCAGCAGGCGGGCGAGCGTCTGTGCGAGCAAGGTCTTGCCGGAACCGGTCGGGCCGATCAGCAGGATGTTGCTCTTCGACAGTTCGATTTCATCCTTCTTGTCGAGGTGCTTGAGACGCTTGTAGTGGTTGTAAACAGCCACTGCAAGAATCTTCTTCGCGCGTTCCTGCCCGATGACGTACTGGTCGAGAATTTCGCGGATTTCCTGCGGACTCGGCAGATCGGACTTGGACAAGCCCGCTTCAATGCCCGCACCTGCAGCCTCATCGCGAATGATTTCGTTGCACAGGTCGATACATTCATCGCAGATGAAGACCGACGGGCCTGCAATCAGCTTTTTGACTTCATGCTGGCTCTTGCCGCAGAACGAGCAATACAACAGCTTTTCGCTGTTAGAACCTTTTTTGTCCGCCATAGATGTGTGAGCCTCCGGACACTCGATTACATGATACGCCGTTTGCCCCTGCCTCGCAGTTGGGGCGAATGAGCAAAAGCAGTGACGGCGCTTGCCGCAGGCGTTTGGACGAATCTAATTATTTCACACCAAAAACGCGGTCGTTCTCGCCCTCAAAAAGGGCGAAAACGCGCCGGATCATGGACGCTTGTGCAGCACCTGGTCGACCAGACCGTACGCCTGAGCGTCATCGCCGGACATGAAATTGTCGCGGTCGGTGTCGCGCGCAATGCGTTCGACCGGCTGGCCCGTGTGATGGGAGAGCAGTTGGTTCAGCCGCTCCTTCAAGTACAGGATTTCACGTGCCTGGATCTCAATGTCCGACGCCTGACCGCGTGCGCCACCCAGCGGCTGGTGAATCATCACGCGTGCATTCGGCAGCGTGAAACGCTTGCCTTTCGCACCGGCCGCCAGCAGGAACGCACCCATGCTGGCCGCGAGGCCCATGCACAGTGTCGACACGTCCGGCTTGATGAACTGCATCGTATCGTAGATCGCCATCCCGGCCGAAACCGAACCGCCCGGGCTGTTGATGTAGAAGCTGATGTCCTTGTCCGGATTTTCGCTTTCCAGGAACAACAACTGCGCCACGACGAGGTTGGCCGTCTGGTCGTTCACTTCACCAACCAGAAACACCACACGCTCCTTCAGCAGACGCGAGTAGATGTCATACGAGCGCTCGCCACGGCCGCTCGTTTCCACGACGATCGGCACGAGTCCGAGCGCCTGCGCTTCGAGATCCCGCGACGACTGGGAGGTCAACGTGTCCAGCATTTGGGCGCGAAAAGTCATGCAATGGATCCTTGTCTGGGAATAGTTATTCGATGCCGGACAGGTGAGTACGACAGCGCCGTATTCAAGTGCGCAAAACCCAGCGCAACGCGATCAACACGGCGTTCCAGAAAAAAACGGCGTGCGGGCCGTCGCTCCGACAGCCGGCACGCCGTTGCAGCGACGCTTACGCTTGCGCCGTTGCGCTTGCCAGTTCTTCGAAGCTCACTTCCTTGTCCGTCACCTTGGCCTTGCCGAGGACGAAATCGACGACGTTGGCTTCCACGACGTACGCTTCCATTTCTGCAAGGCGCTGCTGGTTGGAATAATACCAGCGGACGACCTCCTTCGGGTCTTCGTAGCTTTTCGCGAATTCGTCGACTTCGGCACGAATCTGCTCCGGCTTCGCCTGCAGGTTGTTGGCCTTGACCAGCTCGGCCAGCACGAGGCCCAGCTTGACGCGACGCTCAGCCTGTTCCTTGAACATTTCTACCGGGATCGGCGCGTCGGCGGCGTTCGGCACGCCACGTTGCGTCAGGTCCTGACGCGCCATTTCGACGAGGCGCTGCTGGTCCTGTTCGACCAGGGCGTTCGGCACGTCCAGTTCGGAAATCTTCAGCAGCGCGTCCATCACCTGGTTCTTGACGATGGATTGCGTGCGGCGCTTCGCTTCGCGTTCGAGGTTGTCCTTGATCTCCGCGCGCATCTTGACCAGATCGCCGTCTTCGATACCGAGCGACTTGGCGAACTCAGCGTCGATTTCCGGCTGGTGCGGCCATTCGATCTTCTTCATCGTGATCGTGAACTGAGCCGTCTTGCCGGCCACGTCCTTGCCGTGATAGTCAGCCGGGAATGCCAGATCGAATTCCTTCGCTTCGCCGACCTTCAGGCCGAGCGCTGCTTTTTCGAATTCCGGCAGCATGCGGCCTTCGCCGAGCACGAACGCGAAATCGTCGGCGCTGCCGCCCTGGAACACTTCACCGTCAATCTTGCCGACGAAGTCGACCGTGACGCGGTCGCCGTCTTTCGCTGCGGTGTCCGCACCGCCGTCGCCGTGCTCGCCCGTTTCGCCACGTGCGTGGAAATGCACGCGCTGCTTGCGCAGGATGTCCAGCGTACGGTCGATTTCCGCTTCGCTGATGGTGGTCGTGGTGCGCTCGATCTCAGCCGTGGCGACGTCGCCCAGCTTGACTTCCGGGTAAACCTCGAAGGTCGCGTCGAAAGCGTAGTCGTTTTCTGCCGCGTCGGACTTCGGTGCGAAGCTCGGCTGGCCGGCTACGCGCAGGTTTTCAGCGCGGCTGATGTCGAAGAATTCCTTGCCGACCTTGTCGCTCAGCACTTCGGCTTCCACCTGGCCCGAATACTGTTGCGTGACCATCTTGAGCGGCACCTTGCCCGGGCGGAAACCCGGCATGCGCACGTTCTTCGCGAGTTGGCGGATACGCGAGTCCACTTCCTTCTGCACGGCGTCCTTCGGCAGGGAAATCGTTACGCGGCGTTCGAGCTTGCCGAGGTTTTCAACAACGTTAGCCATGGCTTCAATCGTCCTAAAATTATTCGAGCGAATCAGTTATCTTCTCGTGCTGCTTTTCGATGTCGCTTCGCTTCGAGCGTCACATCCATTCAGCGCCTGCGCCGCGGGCTTGCAGGCCACCGGCAGCACGGTTTGGGTCTAAAGAGCCGAATATTTTAGCAAACTATTCGCGCGCTTAGCCGGGATTCGATGGTTCGCGACCGTTTTTGTCCGCTTTCGGGTCGTTTTGGGGGTGCTTTGAGTCAACTTTGCGGCCCTCCTGGGATCGTTTGGGCGGCCTGCCGCCATCGCCGCCGAGGTTTGCCCGGGTCGCCGCGTTCGATGCCGGCTATGCCGTTCGACATATTCAGCCGCGCGCGGCATGCTGATAAGCTAGCGAACGCGTTCGGGCCCATGCCCGCCTGCACCGCCATCGCCTCGATTCCAACCATCCAGAGACACCATGCCGAACCCGTCGTCCGCGCCCATCGTCGTCATTGCTCCCGACTCTTTTAAAGGCTCGCTTAGCGCCGAACAGGTGGCGCTTGCCATTGCAACCGGCGTGACGCGCGCGCGGCCGGATGCCACGGTACGCATCTGCCCGATGGCCGACGGCGGCGAAGGCACGCTCGACGCCATGCTCACCGGCGGCGGCGAGCGCCGCGTGCTGACCGTGCGCGGCGCCGCGGGGCCGGTGCGCGAAGCGGCCACAGGCCTGCTCGCCGACGGCAGCGCGATTGTCGAGACGGCCGAGATTGTGGGCATTACCGACCCGGTCGGCATGGGCGTCCCGGTTGAAGCCCGCAGCTCGCGTGGCATGGGCGAGGCGATTCGCGCCCTGCTCGACGCCGGCGTGCGGCGCTTTTTCGTCGCGCTCGGCGGCAGCAGCACCAATGACGGCGGCGCGGGCCTGCTGGCCGGTCTCGGCGTGAAGCTGTTCGATGCCGAAGACCGGGAACTCGAGCCGACGCCGGAACAACTGGCCCGCCTCGCTCGCGTGGACGTATCGCAACTCGACGCGCGGCTTGCCGATGCATCGTTCGTCGGCATGTCCGACGTGGACAATCCGCTCACCGGCGAACACGGCGCCACCGCGGTCTTCGGGCCGCAAAAAGGCGTGCAGCCCGAGCAGATTGCAAGCGTCGACGCTGCCCTCGGCCGCTTCGCCGACCTGATCGAACCGGCGCTGCAGCGCACGGCGCGCAACCTGCCCGGCGCCGGCGCGGCCGGCGGCCTCGGTTTCGCGCTGCATATGCTCGGCGCGCAGTTCGAACCGGGCGCGGAGACGGTCGCACGGCTGATCGGTCTCGACGCCGCGCTCGCCGGAGCAGACTGGCTGATCACGGGCGAAGGCCGCTCCGACGTGCAGACGCTGCACGGCAAGGCGCCGTTCATCGCCTGCAGCCACGCGCGCGCCGCGGGCGTGCCGGCCACGCTATTGTCCGGCGGCGTCGACGCCGCCGCGCTGCCGCGCCTGTCCGAGCACTTCAGCGGCTGCTTCTCGCCGGCGCCCGGCCCGATCACGCTCGAAGTCGCGATCCGTGACGCGGCGCGGCTGCTCACTAACGAAGCCGAGCAACTGACGCGCCTGAAGTACGGCACGCGTTGACCCGTGCGGCGGTTGCGGCAACAATCACAGCGCCACTTCCGCCTCCACTCAAATTCGGGACGACCATGAAGGCCTCCGCCAAAGCCGGGCTCGAACAGTTTCTGACGTATCGCCTGCACGTCCTGAACAAGCTTGCCGAGCGCGGCATCGGCGAGCGCTACCAGGAAAAGCTCGGCGTGACCGTGCCGGAGGCGCGCGTGATTGCGTCGGTGGGATCGTTCGGGCCTTTTTCGATCATGGATCTGGCGCGGCACGCCAACCTCGACAAAAGCCAGGCCAGCCGCGCAGCCGAGGCGCTCATCAAGCAGGGGCTCGTGCAGCGCGAGGCCAGCGAAGAAGACGGGCGCGTCGTGCTGATTTCCCTGACGCCCGCAGGACGCGAGTTGTATCGCAAGGTCATGCCCGTCGCCCGCAAGTGGAACGCCGATCTGTTCGATTGCCTTGATGATGACGAGAAAGCGGCGTTCGGCGCGGCGCTCGACAAGATCATCGAGAGCGTGCAGACCCGCAGCGAGTAACGAGGGCCAACCCCGGAAGGCGGACCCCGGAAGACCAACCCCGCGAGCCAGTCCCATCAAGCAAAAAACCCCGCCAGTCATCGACTGGCGGGGTTCTCACAAATACATGGTGCGAGGAAGGGGACTCGAACCCCTACAATTCATTGTAGATAGTACTTAGCATATGCAATGCTGGCAAAAAGCTGTCAAACAAAGATTTCGGGCGACGCGCTAAACTGCGCTCCTTACCAAAAATATCGGAGAGACAATGTTGGGGGCCAATGCACCGCAGAGCCGCAACGTTATTCCATGGCTCGACAATATGCGGCTCGTCGCGATGATCGGCGTGCTGTCGTTCCACTTCTGGACCAATTTCCATCCACAGGTGCACAGTCTGCGCGAGATGTTCGCGACGACCACGCAGACGCTCGCCCTGCCGCTGCAACTCGGCTGGGAAGCCGACGACCTGTTCTTTCTGGTCAGCGGGCTAGGACTGGCCCTGTCGCTCGCTGGAAAGAAACCGGACTGGCTCTCCTTCTCGCTGAAGCGGTTCAAACGGATCTATGTGCCCTACTGGGTGGCAGTCGTGGCGATCTTCGCCTACCAGGGCGCCGCAGTGGCGGGCGGCACATGGGACCGGCCATTCGGCGGACCCTTCACGCAGCTAGATTGGGTCTGCAATTTCCTGTTGCTGCGCCAAAATGATTTCAATCCGTTTTCATCGCACTTCTGGTTCCTGTACAACCTCGTCGAGCTCTATGTCATTTTCCCGGCCTTGTACTGGCTGATCAACCGCTTCCGGGCGCTCGGGCTGGCTGGCCTGCTGATTTTCCATTCGTTGTGGGTACACCACCCGATCAGCACAGGGCCGTTCTCCGGTGCGTCGACAGTCATCTTCTGGATGGCCTCGTTCTGCATCGGCGTCTATGTGGGGATCAACTTGGGGGAGAACCGGGCGCGCACCGAGATGTGGTTGCGGCGTCTGCTTCCGCTCGGCGTAGTGATGTTCGCCGCCGGCACAGTGATGACGTTCAGGAAGCCTCTGGACCCGTTTGTGCACCCGCTGATCGGCGCTGGCGGACTTCTCATCGCCTACGCGATCTGCTCGCTACCGTGGCATCTGCCTAAGCTGACCGAGATCAGCTTCGAGACCTATCTGGTACACGCGCCGTTCCTGGGGTGGTACCGGCACTTCTTTGGATTTGTCGAGGATCCGAAGTGGGCGATCTACATTTTTTATATGGTAACGGTCGCGCTCATGGGCGCTGCGATCCACCACGTTTCCAATCGCCTGCTCGCCGGCGCCAAGGCGAAATCAGGCGCCAGATCATCAGAGCGCCTCAAGAGCGGCGGCCGTCGATCTGTACCCAACGTCAAATAGCTGTTTCCTCTCGGCGTAGGGCATCGTCTTGTCGAGGCTCTCCGCCGTACCAGTGTTTACCCGGATGATTTTCACCCCGCTCGCCTCGCCGTCCGAGATGTGCGCATCCTCGCTTGAGGAGAGCAACATGTCGATGAACCGCGGCAACGCTTTCACCAGCGAGTAATCCTCTGGCAGCAGAATCGACTCGTCCGACGACAGATCCACGCCAATGCGCAGCACGCCATCGCCGTTCGTCAGGATGTCGCTCGGCATGTTGTTGACCATGCCGCCGTCGAACAGAATCGCCTGGTCGAATATCACCGGATCGTAGATGCCGGGGATGCATGCGGACGCACGTGCCGCCAGCGCGATCGGGGTATCCGGGGTCAGCGAGTTGCTGAAAATGAACGGCTCTTTCGTGCCGATGTTAGACGCCATCACCTTCAGGCTCACGTCGAGTTGCTTGAACTCGATCCCGTGCGTCTTCTGGGTGAGGAAATCCAGGAGCGCGGCGCCGGACGACAACGACTTGGCGCGCACGAAGTTGAGCAGCGAGAACGACATCAGCGGCGCCCAGTCGAGCGTCAGCGCGATGCTCTTCATGACGTCGAGCGGCATATGCGTCGCGGCCAGAATCGCCACGATTGAGCCGCCGGACGTACCGGCGTACTCGACCGGCTCATACCCGGCATCAGCCACAGCGTGAAGTGCACCAACATGCGCAGGCAGAAGGAAGCCGGAACCAGACAGCGCGACGCGGATTGGCTTCATTTCGAAGCGGTCGGCGATGATGCAGCGGTGGCTGCGGCAGCAGATGCCGACGCGGCGATGCCGGGCTGCGAGGCGCAGAATACGCCATTCACGCCGGTTGCAACGCCTGCGATGGGGTTGGCTGTGGCCACGGCAGCAGCGCCAAGCGTCGGCTGCACGACATCGCATCCGGCGTTGATGAGCGTCGCCGTCTGGGCGAGATCGGTATCAAGCTGCTGTTGCGTCAAACCGCCGCAGGCGGTAAGTGCAGCAGCAGCGACAGAAATCATGATGAGCGTTTTCATGGTGCTTCCTTCAAGGGAACGGTCGGGAGGCCAGGCTTGGCCGGTTGCTGTGGAGCAAACTGCTGCAGCATCTGCATCAGTACGGCCAGGGGCACCTGCTGCTGGGGTCCCTGCAGATTCGTAATCGTGTGATATGCGCCGAGCGCGCCAAGCGCCCACTTGATCGACGAAATCAGATCTGCTGGATCCTGCTTGAACAGGTAGTCGAGGAGCGCCCAAAGGACGAACAGCGCCGCTGCAGCGGCGTATTTGAGATAGGTCTGGTTCATGCCGCCCCCGCGCGAAGGTTCGACGCGATGCGGCGCATCCAGCCATCCGCAAACGTTGGGTTATTGATGTCAGCCAGATAGTCGAGGCGGGCGGCGTCGAACAACAGCACGACACGCCGCGGATCCGCCGCCTTCACCGCCGCGATCGTGGCCGGCCCAATGTCACCATCCGGACGCACGCCGACGGCCTGCTGCAGCCATTGAGCTGGATGGCCGCCGTTGTACGCGGCGTCGAACACCTGGAATGCCACGCGGATGTCGTACTCGTCGCAGTGATATTTGTCCCAGTACTTCGCCTTCGCCAGCGACTGAGCCTGCTCGAGCGTCAGCTTCGCGATATCGAGGTCGGGGTAGCTGGCCGCGCTGATGCCGTACTTCGTGCCACGGCATGAGCCCACACCAACCCGGCCGCCTGTCCAGTTGCCCGGATCGAGAGGGTTGTTCTGGAAACCGCGCTCGACGTTCATGAGCACGGCAAAAGCGTCGGGGTAGCTATCCATGGTTGTTGCTCCTGTATTCAAGAAGCGTGTCCAGCTTGGTTTCAAACCGCGCCATCACAGCGAAGATGTTCGTCTCCATGCGCTCGACGCCCAGCAAGCGCGCGTATGTGTTGGCCACGTGGGTTTCGAATCGCAGGGAATCCTCCTTTTGCGCATGGACCTTCTCGGCGAGTCTGGCGAGCGCTTCGTGCGCTTCGCTCGCCGACTTCTGGGCGTTGTCGACGTGTCGCCAGATCAGCGTGCCCACGGCGCCGACGATCAGGACCAGCATCCCTGCGATGATCAACCCCCAGCCGCCGTCGAGCGTCATTTCTGGTTCTCCACAATGCGACGAGCTGCCTCAAGCAACTCCGGGTGCACGCGGTCGACTGGCGAGAAAAACTCGACCTTGATGATCCGGCCGTCCTCGCCATAGGTGTACGACTTCACCTGTGGGCAAAGGTCGCCGTGGACGTGTCCACAATAAGGACAACTGATTAGTCTGTCTATCGACATCTTACCCCCCCGAATAGTTGACCTACCGTCGCCTTTCCGCGCTTATAAAGCCGCTAAATGTCAAGGTGCTGCTGGTAAAGCCCGCCTGGCACACGAGATATATCGTGGTGGTCGACGCTATTCTTACGGGCGTAATTGGTGCCGCAATTATCTGATTCGAAGTTCCCGTGCTTGACAGACCGACCGTCTGCGCTGCATTGGTGATTCCGGTAACGACCGTCTGGTAAGTCGCCGATGCGCTGCTTATACCCGCAATAACATAGCTGACAGTAGTACCGCTCGCCGGGTTGGCCTGGCACAAGCCAGCAACATCCCACTGGCCGGCGGTGAGGCTGACACTTGCGCCATTCAGCGGCGTCCCGTTGGTGGCCGATGTGGTCAGGGCGCTACTTGATAGTATCTCGCCAACGCTCCCCGCGTTCGGCGCGTTGTTAGTAGTCGTCCCGACAATGCCGGCCGTCTGCGAAGGAGTAATAGCGCCAGAAGCAGCAATAGTCGTGAACGACCCAGGCGCCGGCGTTGTCCCGCCGATCGCCGGAGGCGCCGCGAGGTAGCTTGAGAATCCCGAGCCACTAATGGTGCTGCTCGCAGACAGCGTCGTAAAGGCACCCGTCGATGCAGTCGTCGCGCCGACCGAAGCGTTATTGACTGTGCCTCCCGTAATCGTTGGTGAACTGATCGCCGGGCTGGTGTTGTACACCACAAAGCCGGTGCCCGTTTCATCCGACAGGACCGTCGCCAGTTGCGCCGATGTGGTCGCAGCGAACTGCGCTAGCGTGCCCGCCGTCGTCGCCGAGCTCGCATAGCACGTGAAGCCGGTTCCTGATGTCCACTGAAGCGCGCTACTGGACGTGCTGCAGGTCGGCATGACAAAAGCCGTTGGGCTCGCCGCCGCGCCTGTGACATTCGCCAGCACCGTATTTGCGGCCTGAGCCGCGAGCGCGGAAGCTGACACGCTTCCCCATCCGGGCGCGCTCGACGCGCCAGCCGATAGCACCACCTGGCCGGCTGTCGATCCAGCCGGATTTAGCAACTGAACCGGATACAGCGACGCGCCGAACGTAGTCGAAGCAAACAGCAGGAGAAGCGCGGAGAGAATCCTTTTCATCGGTCGCCTCAATCAGTAATTTGGGTAATTTATTGCTTTCGTGACAGATACGCTGATTTGCGCGGTGCTGAAGATGACAGTTCCGCCGGTATTATTTTCGAACCGGAATGACACTGAGTTCGCAGCGGATACCCATGCAAACAATTTCACGCCCTGCAAGCTTTGCTGAAAACTGGCCTGCGCAAAATCGTTCGGCTCTGCACCATTGCATGTGAGGGTGCCGCCGGCTGATGCTCCGTTTGAGATAGAACTGGGGTTGAACGTCGTGTAAGCCTGGAACGATGGCGTGAGCACCGCAGTCGTTCCAAGGATGTTCTGCGGACCAATCTTGTTCCCTGAGAACGTGTTGATACCTACGTTCACTCCGTACACGCTGGAGTTGTAATCGGCATAGCCATAGTTCTGCGTCGGCGTACCTTGCGTGTCGATGCAGTTGTTGCCGAATACCGTGCTGTAATTTCCGTTAATTGACGAACTCGTGTATCGAGTCGTGATGCCATTGCCAGACACCTGGCCGTTGTTCAGGCAAGTGTTGGCCGAGATCACGCAATTCTGACCACCATTCGCGATGCCGTCGCCAGCATTGCCAGCGCATGTGTTAAATGCGATCGCAGTACGTGGAGCCCAGTTTTCGATGCCAAGGCACACAGTGTTGTTGACGTCGGTCCCGGATCCTCCGGAAGATATATTCCCGATGATCTTAAGATCAGAACAGTTGTTGTTCTGCTCGATCGTGATACCCGCACCAAACTGCCAGTTGTAAGTTTGGTTATAAGCGATCGTCGTGTACTGGGCGCTAATGTCCATGCCCGTGTTGTTGTGATAATTCGCCTCGATCAAGCCATTAAGGCAAGGGCCGGCTGACGTGGAAACCAACAGGCCCTGGTTCTGGCTACTTGACGCCGTGGTGCGCAGGAACTGGTTAGTTCGGAAGGTGAAGCGGTTGCCGCCGTTGTGCGAGATGGCGAATTTGAAGTTCCCAAGGAATACGCAACCCTCCACCGCATAGTTGTTCACCAGGCTGAAATTAAGCAGTCCGAGGTTTCCGGTGGCGGCCGTAAAATCGAATGTAATGTTAGATATCTTGAAACCTGAAATCGACGTCCCGTTGACAATGCCACTCGAACTTCCGAATGCGCCGGAAATCGCCTTTATGCTCGACAGACCATTTTGTGAGCCGATCCAATCAACATTGGATTTCTTCGTGACGCCCGTGGTGTTGACGATGAATGTCCCAAAGTCAAAATGGAGGGGACTAATTCCAGAGTTCTCGGCGGCCTGGATTGCAGCCGTGTCATCGGTTGCGCCATCACCTTTCGCACCAAACTGTCGAACGCTCACGCCGCCAGCACCAACCTCCATCAACCAGCAGCCACTGCCGACGCCAGACGCAATGATCGTGCCGCCGTTCGCCAGTGCCTGAGATGTCGTTGAACTGTAGTAGTACGGGCCACCACCACCGTCGCCGGCCGCATAGTAACCGGTCGCGAAAGCGCGGGTGTAGGTGGTCGGATTGAGCGCAGCCAATGCCGACACCGAATCGCAAACCCGGGCGAGGATATTGCCCCAGGCCAGTTGGGCATCGCCAACAGTGCCATTGGGCGGCACATCCAGCGAAAGAGTCGTTCCGCCAATGCACCAGATCTTGTCGACGCCCACCGGAATGACCGCGTTGAACGCCAAGACATTACCAGCGAGGCTGTACGTGTCGGGCGACTGCGCGATGCCAGCCATGACCACGGTGCCGAGATTTGCCTTGCTGCCGTACGACTGGCTCAGCGTGACGCTGTTCGATACGCCGGCGGTGAAATTCACGCCAGCGATGAACGGTCCTTCGATCGTCAGATTTCCCGCGCCAACGGACGCAGTAACCGGATAGGCCGCGGCGTTGCCGTTGGAATCGAAACCGGCCAGCATATTCGCACGAGCGGCAGCGGGCGGGTACACCAGGTTCGCTGGCGTGGATGCCAGAGGGACCTGAAGCGACAACTGGGTCTGCTCGGCCAGTTGCTGCGTTTGCATCGTCAGATAGTCAAGCGCGGCTTCCACAACGCTCGGATAATAGCCGCTCTGATTGACGAGATCGGTCAACTGCACGTAAGGCACCTCGCGCTGGATTGTCAGGCTTGTGCCGGATGCGATCGGACTACCCGTGAGGGGATATGTAACGGCGCCCCCATTCGACGTGCCAATGCCGGTAACCGAATAGGTCGATGGGGAAAGCTCGGTGACGTTTCCGTTGATGTCCGTGTAGGAGACGTTCAACTCAGACGCCGCCGGTACGGGAAACGAATAATTGAAGCTCGTCGTCAGGCCGTTGCCTTGGGCAACCGTCGTGTTCGACGTGGTCGAGATCGTCAAGGCAGCACCTGGAAGGGTTGCCTTGCGGTTGCGCGGCTGACAGCGTGGGTATGTGTGTCCGGCTAGCGCAAGAATTACATTAGCATTACTTACTGATTGCCTTGCCCAAGCGCGAGTCCGCGCGCGACATCGACAACGTTTTTAGGCTGTTGCTTACCGCTTTTCACGTCTGCCGCATATTGTATAGTAGTCCCGACCTGTCCGGCACCTGGTATAGCGAGGCCGATCGCATTGCCAAAATCCTTGATCGGCGCCTTGACGGGTTTACCTTCGACGCTCTTAACGATGTCCTCGACCGGTTTGGCAATCGCGCCGAGCGCCGACATGTACGCCGGCATGCCGGCCGAGCTGTAGCCCTGGATCGCTGACCACGCGTCTCGCATCATGGGCACCATGGAAGCGTATTCGCCGCCGATTGCCCCCATAGCCCATTTCGCAACGCCTTCCTTCTTGTCGGGTTTCGCCAGCACGCCCGCCCACAGCGCCGGCACGATCATCGCCATCAGATAGCGCGACAGGACCTCCGGCTTGCTGAAGCCATTCGTGCGCAGCTTGTCGACTATGTCCATGTTCTGGCCGAGTGTGTTGTTCATGAAGCCGTAGAGCGTCGTGAACATCTTGATCGCTTCGTTGCGTTCGGCGAGAATCATCGAGCGGCTGGCCTCAATATTGCTGCCGTGCGCCTCCCGCACGATCTGGTTTGCGTAGGAGATGGCATCGGCTTCACTCATGGGCTGGCCAGTGCCGCCGCGGTTCTTCGGGATACCTTCCGTGATCGCGCGGTCGTACGCAGCCCAAGCGGTCGGCACGGCCGTCATCATGTCCGACCACGCCACCATCGAGTGGCCAAAGCGCTCTGCCTTGGCATGCAGGCTTTCTGGCTGGAACAGGCTGGCCGACGTCTGTCGGTAGTCGCGGTCCTGCTGCATCAGCCGTGCGCGGATCTCTGGAAATTTCTCGATCGCTCCCTCGACCTCTGCGCTGTGGTTTAACCCGATCGCCGCCATGCGCGCGGCGAAGTACTTCTGGCCGCCGCCACTGAAATAGCCGGTGGACTTGAGCGCCGCGCTGCCGCCGTGCTTGAGCACCGTAGAGATGCGTAGCGCGATGCCGTTCGCGACGATCGCCCGTCGAGCAGACGACATGATGGCCACGAGCCGGCTGCTCTTGTCCTCCATGTTCTGGGAGTTCGCCAGATTGCCCAGCCACCGCTGCATGGACTTGTACTGCTCCGGGCCATTCGACAGCTTGAACTGCTTCGCGAAGTCCCGGTTCATCAGGATCTTGTGGACGTCAATCAGCGCTTCGCGGTACGCCAGGTCGTGCACGGTGTCGTGCAGGCGCTTTTCGAGGGAGTGGTAATCGAGGTTGACGCGGTCGAAGTAGCCTTCAATCCGGCCGTTCAGCGAGCCGTTCGTCGTGGTGTCGGCGCGATAGTAGCCCTTGCCGAACAGGCCCTCGCTCGGGTCGATCGCAGCCGAGTCCTGCTTGCGCGCGCCGAGGCGTGAGCGGATCGGATCGTAATCGATCGGCGCGTAGCCGCCCTTCATCTCGCCAAACTTGGTCTGGAACGGCCGGGGCTCGACGCGGTCTGGCGACGTGTTGCCGAGGCGCTTGTTCATCTCGACCATTTCCGGCCAGTGCTGCTCGAAGGCGTCCCACGTGATCTGGGTGGCCTGCCAGTCCTTTTCGGTCATGTTGTCATGCAGGAACAGCCAGACGTCGCGAGGATCCCAGTCCATACCCTTCGTCAGCTTTTCGAAGTTTGACTCGTTGCCGACGTTGCGCGCGATGCCCAACATGTCGCCTCGCGTCAGGCGCCGGTAGACCTTCGGGCCGAATTCTTTGCTCAAATCAGCGTCGAGCAGGCGGTTATTCGGCACCTCTTCGGTGAGCCGATCCTGCCACTCCTGGCCGAGCTTTTCCTTGACGGCATTGCCGAAGTAATCGGACAGGCTCTTGAGCATGTCCACCTTCTGATAGTTCGCGCTGAATACCCGGTCGAACATCGTACGCGTAAAGGGGCCGAGGATTTCCTGCGCGTCGAACTGGTTCGCCTTGAACTGCTGCGGTTTGAGCTCGGCCGCCGTCGCGCGCAGGAAGCTGGATACGCGGTCGAGCGCGACCTTCATCGGATTGTCGACGCCGGAGCGCGGCTTCTCGACCAGATCCTCGATCTGGAACTGGTCCGGCTTTTCCTTCATCTTCGCCACCAGCTCATCGACTACCGACGCCAGGTCGCGCTGCTGGCCCTCCACCGTGACGCTCTTGCGCGCGCGGGCAATCGTCTCCAGTGAGTGGATCGTGTCGCGGAAGCCGCGGATCTGCTCGACCGTCATTTCACGATACGGCATACGCACGGCGGGGTTCGTCATGTCCGGGTTGACGAGTGGCGAATAACCGAGGTCCTGCTGCGAGCGAATCCACATGCTCAGGCTCTTCTGGCCGGCGGTCTTCTGGTTTTCGTCAGGCGGGTTGCGGCGGAAGTCGAAGCGCTCGCGCAGCGCATCGATCTGCTCGAGCACGTCCAGATCCATTTTTTTGCGGATGCTCGCTTTGTCGTACTGCTTCTGCTCCGCAACGATCTTGTCGACCTCGGCCTGCGCCTCGCGAGCGGCGCGGGCCAGCCGGTTACTGAGCAACGCCTGTCGCTGGGATTCGACGGCGCCCTTCGGGTCTTTCGGCGCCTTTGTGATCGCTTCGCGGTTCGCCTTGGCCTCTGCGACCTCGTACTGTCGCGGGTTGAGCTCGAGCACGCGTTTGCCGGCGATCATCCGCTCGGCAGTCGCC
This sequence comes from Paraburkholderia phenazinium, assembly GCF_900142845.1. Classification (NCBI taxonomy): domain Bacteria; kingdom Pseudomonadati; phylum Pseudomonadota; class Betaproteobacteria; order Burkholderiales; family Burkholderiaceae; genus Paraburkholderia; species Paraburkholderia phenazinium. Next base: position 696,549 of record NZ_FSRU01000002.1, on the reverse strand, counting down.
TGTGCGGCCTTAGCCAGTTCGGTGGCCGGGATATCGGAATTGCTCAGGATCTTCAGGCCGGTGGCCATGAAGCGTGCGCGAGCATGGTTCGCAACTGCAAGATTGGCCGCGTCTTCGATCGCCTGCGGGTCGGTCAACTCGCCGTGCTCCTGCAGCATGCGCTCATCGGTCAGGCGCTCGGTAGCCGCCTTCGGCTTCTCGGCATTGATCAGATCGCGCACCAGGTCGTCGCCGCTGCGATAGCCGAACAGGTCGGCGACGTCATCCGGATGCATGCCGCCCTTCGCCGTCAGGCCGCGCAGCTTCGTGAGGTCTGGCGGGTAGGTGTCTTCGGCGTACATGCGCTTGAGCGCATCGCTGTTAAGCTTGTAGCCCTCTTCTGCGCTGACGCGGTCGCCCGTGCGCGGGTCCGTGCTTTCGCCGGTTTCGAGGAATGTGCGGGCAAGGTTGACGGGTTGGTCCATCACCTCGAGTGCAACCTTCTCGCGGACCTCGTCGCGCAGCACATCGTGTTGTCGCTGCATCTCGCGGATGATCTTGCCGCGCGCTTTCGACATCCACTGCATGTCCTTGATCGACTTCGCCTGCATGTCCCGGATTGCGTCCTGGGTGGCCTGCTCACCCTGACGCGCGTAAGCTGCCTGCTGCGCATCCGAGGCGCCAGCGGCTTTCACGTCGAGCGGCAGATACCCGCGTACCTGCTCGGCGCGCTGGATAGCCTCATCACTCGCCAGCATGCGGTCGAAAACGCCCCGCATTTCGTCGTTTGGCTCGGCGCCATGGAACGCCGTCATGTTGCGATACACGTTCATCAACCATGAACGGAAGCGCGAGAACAGCGACTGCATCTCGATCGTCGGCGCCTTCCCTTCCATCAGATACGACTCGAAGCCGCGGGCGAACTTCTCGTGCATGGTGCGCTGCTGCTCGAGTGTGCGCCCCTGCCAGTCGGCCAGATCCTTGCCACCGGCCCACGTCAGGAACGACTGCATGTCGTCCTTGATCTGCTGCGGCGCATCTTCGCGACCAGCCAGATCGCCCAACGTCGACAGGAAGAAATGCCCCGACTCGTGCAGCGCGGTCGACAAATCGGCATCCTTCAGCAGCGCTATAGTATTGGTGTCGGGATTGAACGCACCGCGCTCCGACTGCTGCAGGCCGACCCCCATATCCTCGCCAACAATGCGCAGCGGGTAGCGGTCGAATAACTCGGCCGGCGAGATTCCCATGCGTTCGGACATTGTCCGGTAGAACTGAACTGCAGGCTCAATGCTCGCGCGGCCGACATTGGCCGGATAGCGGCCCGTCGCTGCGATCTGACTCGTCAGGCTGTCGCTGATATCGCCCAATTCCTTCTGGGTCGTGCCGGCGTTCGTCGTCTCATCGACTACGCCGTTGGCACGCTCCTGCATCTCGTCGCGGGCATTCTGGTAAAACGCCTGTCCCTCGGAATAGGTCATACCGCCCTCTTCCGTTTTCAGCTCAGGCAGGATGACCTTGTCGAGGTCCGTGCCAGCGATGTGCGTTGCATAGTCCGCGATCGGGATCTGGACGTCACCGCCGGTGGCCACGGCCTCGTTGAGTCGATCGGGCAAGCCGGGAATCTGGCTCGGGTCGACAGCAGACTGATGCAGCGCATCCGCCAGCATCTTGCCGTCCACATACACGTTCGACACTGGGCCGTCTTCGCTGACCTGCTGGACATAGTTGCGGAAGGCTTCAGGATCATGCGTTCGAAGCTTCGACGCCTGGGCAATCTGGCTGATCTGCTGCACGGTCGCGCCGCCGCGCTCGGCCGTCTCGGCATCGAGCCCGACCTGATAAGCCTGCTGCACAGCGTCGTGCAGAGGACTGCGGCCCATCACGCCGGAAAGCATCGCGCCTGACAGACCCGACAGGATGGTTTGCTCTGGGTCGAATCCTTCCTGTTGCGGCATGACGAGATTCATCGCTTGCCGGCTTACTTCGCCCGTTGCGACTCCCGATGCCGCTCCCGTCGCAAGACGGTAAGCAAGCGACCCCTCCGCGCCGAGCGGTACGATACCGCCGAGTGTCGTTGTGGCGTACGACATCTGCGCGGCCTTGATGGCCTGCGCCATGTCACCCGTCTGATCATAAACATCCTTTCCGGTGTTGACCGCCGACGTCAGTGCAGGGAACGCCATTGCGCGCGCGCCGTGCGCCACTGTCTGCCCAACGGCTTGCGCAACGCCGGGAGCTGCTTCTGCGGTCTGGGCCTCGGCGCCAGCAGGGCCTGTCAACGCAACCTGCGCCAGCAGGCCTAGCATATTGCCGACGGTGTCCGCGGCCTTCACGCCAAACGGCGCAGTCGCGGGTTCGGCGAGAGCCTGGCGGTTCGCAAGCGCCGGCTCAATCATGCGCTGATACCACCAGTCGCCAGCGTCCGTGCCGGTGGCCTTGTCAAGGAGACTCAAGCCACCGCCGACGGCCCGGTTAAGCGCTAGCGCTGAGCTTGTGAACGACGAGCCGACGCCTTTCGCCAAGCCCGTCAGCATGTCCTTGGTCGCGGTCAGCGCCTGCGCAGATTGCGCCGACGTCAACCCCTCGAGTTGGGACATGCCGTCGAAGTCATCCTGTGCGACGCGCGCGCTGTCCGGATTGTTCGCCACCCAGTCCGCCAGCCTCGGGCTTTGCGACAGGATCTGTGCGTTGTTCTGCGCCTTGGCCTGAGCTTCGTAGCGCGGGAGGTCTGTCTCGACAGCAGCCTGCGGCGCGCCAATCTGTTTCGCGATACCTGCCGCACGGCCGGCAGCATCCGCGCTCTGTTCGCTGTTTGCCACCGCGACGCCCTGCGCGGCTTGCAGCGTTTGAGCCTGACCGATCGGCTTGGCCGTGGCCAGATCGAACACGTTATCCGAAGGCGCCGGTGCGGCCGTCGGCGCGCCGCCGATCGGTTGCGCGGAATCGAGATCGAAGCCAGCCATTACTGGACCGCCTGGAATTGTTTGCCGTCAGGGCTCACGTAGGCCTGATTGCCGTTCTTGTCGATGTGGAGCGACCAGCCTTTGTCGTTCTGCGGAGCGTGGAACTTCGACATGTCGGGTGACTGGAACGCGGGCATGGTCTGCGCGCCGCCGAGCCATGAAGGCAGGATGCTTGAGTCTCCCTGCGTGCCCTGCACCAGCAAAGCGCCAGCGAGCTTGCGGGTAGTGGCCGTGTCAGGGTATTTCTGGTTCTGGTCGTGATACTGCTCGAGCGACGCCTGCAGCTTCCCGTAGAACTGCTCGGTGGTCTTTGCCTCGTCGCTCCCCGACTTTGCGGTAGCGCCCAGCCCGAGCGGCTTGAGCATGTCGTCGACATCGCCCTTCGTACGCGACCAATCGAGTGACTTCTGCGCTTGCGCAGCATCACCCTTGCCAATGGTCATCTGCAGATTGACGAGCTCGCCGAGTTGCGCCTCCGGAAGAGTGCCGTACAGTTTCGACAGGTCCTGCTTCGAAAAACTGCCGGGGTCGTTGATGGCCTGTCCGCGGAGCTGGTAGTAGGTGTTGAACCCTTGAGGCGTCATCTGCACCTTGGCCGGGTTCGACAGCCGCTCTGTCACGGCCGCCTGACCCTCCTGCGAGAGCTGCCGAAAATTCGCGTAGGCGACCGGGTCAGCTACGAGCTGCGCCATCGACGTGATGGGCTGAGTGCCGTTCGTAGGATCGCCCGCGATCATCTTGGCCAGCGTGCCAGACGCAACCTGCTGACGGGACTGTTGGGCGGCGATCGCAGCATTCGTATTGCCCACCACCGTCGAGGCGGCTACGTCGCCCGCGCGCTTCGCCGCGATGGGATCGCCGGTCAACTGGAGCACGTGCGCTTGCGCGGCCTGCCTCGCCTGTTCGGCAGCGGCATCCTGATTTTCCCTCATCTGCGCCGGGTCCTGCGCCAGCCCGACAGGAGGCGGCGCGATCTGCGCGGCATTCGGCACGCCCGCGGCATTGCCTACAGGAAGTGTTCCACTTACTGCACCTGGCGCTGCGCCAGCAGGGGTTTGGTTAGCCGCACTGCGCCATCCCGGCGTCTCGACGTCGAGCATCGCGTTCAGCACCTTCGTGCGAACCGCCGGGTCGGTCAGGTCGATTTTCTGGTCGGCACCTATGCCGGTGGCTTTCGCCACCGCTGCACCATACGCCGCCGGATTGTTGTTGCCGTCGCCCTGAGGCGCCCACCGGTTCACAATGCCGTCGATCGTATTGATGCCGTGCTTCGTCTGGTAGGCCAGCAGATTGGCGTCTGCCGCCTGGATGCCTTGCTGCTGGCTGGCAAAGGTCTGGAATTGGCCCGTCGCCGGGTCTTTCAGATTGCCCGGGTTGTTGTTCCGGATACCGGGAATCGCGCCGGATGCCGCCGCCGGGGCCGTCGCGGTGTTGCCGTAGCTCACGCCAATCTGGTCGGCGGCGTGCGAGGAAAGCTCAGACTGGATAGCAGGTAGGTCCTGAGGCAGGATCTGCGAGCGGATGTCCGTATGTCGAGTGCGCCCAGTCGAGTCTGTCCAGTCCTCGCCGTTATTCAAAAGCGTAAGAGCGGTCTGAGCGGTGCCGGCCGCTGCCATTCCCTTAAGGCGATCGATCCATGTGGAACTGGTATCGCGCTGAATCAGCGCGTTAGTGTATTCAACCGGTTGACCTTCCGACTGCCCCTGCGCGGTACGCTCCGAAACTATATTGGCCAGGTCACCGTTAAACGCGTTCGGGTCATTCCAGTGCCGCGCTGCGCTCTGCTGGAAGGTGTTCACCATGCCATCCGAGACCTGATGCTGATAGGTCTTGGTCTGCACGTCGGCAAAGCGTGAAACCTCGTCGAGCGTCATTTCTGTGTGACGCATCGATACCTGATCGAACATCTGCTGCGCAACAGGATCGTTCAGCTGATCGCGATACTGCTCACGAAGGGTATTCAACTGCCCGGAGATCTGGGGAGCCTGAGTGATCGCATCCTGGCCCTGCAAGGCGAAGAGTTTGTCCGTCAGGGCGCGCGAGTCACTTGCGAATCCAGTATATGACTGATTCGCGTTCGCCTCCCTCTGCAGGTCAAGCTGTCGCAGCCCGGCGTCGGCAACCTGTGCGCCCGCGCCTTCAGCAGCCTGACCGATGCCCTTCGCAGCCTCACCCGCCAGCGCGCCGAAATCAGCCGGGCTCGACTGGATTTCTTGCGGCCGAAGGGCGACGTTATTAAAAACGCTCTGCGAGGATTCAAGGGTTGGCAGAACTGGCATGGCTTACCTTACGAAGTGGGCGACGGGTAGAACTTGTTCCACGTATTGGCAAATTGCCCCGCTCCAGACAGCATCGACGAGAAGCCGCTCATGAACCCGGCAGACTGGGCCTGCTCTCCCTGCATCGTCTCCAGACCCGACTGAGCGGTATAGTCTGCGCCTTCGTTGCGATAGTTCCACGCCGATCTGGCGGCATTGCTCGTGATCGTCGCCTCGTTGAGCTGATCAACTTCGGCTTCACCTTCCTGATTGCGCAGCGCGCTCCCGGAATTCAGATCGATTCCGCCAGCACCCATCACCGCCCGGATCATGCCCTGATGCTGTGATGCCTGCTCCTGCGCCGCTTGCAGTTGCGTGTTTCCGGTCTGGATTGCGGCATTCGCGTTCAGGTTTGCGATCTGCGCGTTATTGCTCGCGACCTGAGCCTGGTAGTTCGCTGCCGACTTTTGCGCTTCGCCATTCTCGATCGCGCCGTACGCACTCACTCCGGCGCCCACTGCGGTCGCCGCCAACGCTACGGCGGGAAGAACGGCCAATCCCATATCAGGCTCCTATTTCGAATCTGCAGAACGGGACACCCTCGGCGCCCCATGGCTCAGGACTACTAATTTTAGCGCCAAGCCAGCCCAACCAGCGCACCGACAACTCATATCTTGCGTCGACCATACCGGAAAGTTTCGGGTGGACTGCCAGCAATTCAGGCAAAAGCGCCCGGCATGCACGCGCGAACTGCCTCGAGTTACTCTCCACAAGAGGAGTGGTGAGCATCCACGGGTAACTTTCCTGATCGAGCAGGTACGGCGTGATGATGCCGAACATGCACGCCACCTCGCCGTCGATGATCCACGACCACGCGGACGACGATCGATCGAGTTCGCGCAGCAGGCCCCTGATCGGGGTCAGCCCGTCAGACGCCATGATCTCGCGCACCTCGGCGGCGCGCATATGCGGCGCCATCATGAGTGCGTGCGTTCGCGTTGCGGTGACAAGTTCGCCGAGCATCAGTTGTCGCCCACCACGATTTCGGGAATGAGCGCCAGAATCGTCGACGGCAAGGGGTCCGTGACCTGCACGCAAATCTGGCCTGGCACGTTGTAATTCGCCGGTAGTACGACGCGCTGGTCCCCCGTGAAGAGTTGGATCGGCTGCCCCATGGCTTCGGTCGTCCGCTCCTTGATCGGGATCAGGGTGTTGAAAGTGGGTCCAGCGAAGACGCCGCGCGAGTCCTGCACCCGAACGGTGACGGCCGGGATGGTCTTTCGCTTGCTCTGGATCGTGCCGCCCTGTTCCTGTACGTCGATGTACAGGCTTTGCAACTGGCAAGTGAACGGCAGGCCCACCGTAATCGAGCTGTAGGCGCGGTCCAGCGTGATGGCACCATTGACCACTACCTGAGCCGGTGCGACGCTTCCATCGGCGAGTACCGACACGGTTTGCCCGTCGAGATGGTCTAGTCCGCTAATCGTCTGCGCCGGGGTCGTTACCGACCACGTTCCTGCGCTGGCCGGCCATGTTCCGGTCAGCGCATTGACGACATTAACGACGATCTGGCTGGGGTTCGGAATAGACATTACATAGCCCATTCCGTTGTTGATGCGAACCACATCACCCACCTGCGTCGAGCCGAATACTGCAGCGCTGGCATTCATCGTTACCGGACTAGCCAGGATGGTTTGCAGTGCAGCGCCCGATCCAGCCCCCGTGGGATCGAAAACCGTCAATGTCGGGTTAGTCCAACCAATGCCTTCCTCAAGGATATCGGCGCCCGTGATGACGCCGCCCACGATGACCGGCGAAATGATGCCACCAGTCCCCGTGCTATCCGTGATGTTGATCACCGTCTGCGTGCTGTAGTTCTGGCCGCCGGCAATAAGATTAACGGCACTGATAATGGGGATAGCATCCGTTTCTACGGGCGTTAGAGTCGCGGCGGGCGCGTTCAGTGGATACTGAAGCCCGGCGTCTACGCACCACGCCAGAGATGGATTCGCCGCCAGACCAATCGTCGGATCCCCGCCAAGCTGACGGCTCGCAAAGCGCTCGATATATTGAAGGTACTGCCCCTGAATGAAGCGCTCCACAATCACATAAACGACGTTCTCCTCGCCCTCGATCACCGAACAGACGCTCTTGAACAGCCCCTCCGTGTCATGGTGTGCCCATGCCATGACGTCCTGTTCTTTCAGATAGGTGAGGGAAAGCAGGATGCCATCCTCTCTCACACACCAGATCAGCTTGAATGGCTCCTCGGCGTAAGCCCACTCCAGTATCTGGTGCCCGAAGAACAGGTGATTCGACATCATGGTGATGTCGGTGCCGGTGTACAGGTTCACATAGAAGTTGTACGCGAGGTCACGAACGATCGACCCGCGGGCCTGCACATACAGGATGTCGTAGTTGATTGCGATCGGGGGACAGTAGCTGCTGCAGCCGTTATAGGCTTGTGGCAACGCCTGAACCTGGGATGGCGTCAGGGCCGCGCCAGATGTTCCGCCGCTGACAGCCCATGCGCCGCTCGACGTCAGCACCAGCAGGCTCTGCATCGGGATCATGAATTCGATCGCATTGACCTGCTGGCTCGCGATCGTGATCTCAATGTTGTCGTCATCCTTCGACGGAATCGAGAAGTCCATGTTGAAGAAGTCGCCCGACTTCGAAAAGTCCATCTGCTCCGGAGCGTTCGACATGCCAGCGAAAACCTGACGTTGCTGGTAATAGCACACACAGCCCGGGTTCCCGGCAACGGTGAATGGGTCATATGCCTGCGGTGGGCAATTTGTAAAATCCGGCAGGATATTGTCGTCGTTGAACGTATTTGTGGTCGCCGGATTGGCGGAGCCGATATAACCGAAAAGGGCGCCCGCCGGCGGATTCGTGCCCAAGTTTTCCTGCGTCCGGTAAATGTTGTACACAGTCGCGTCCGTGACAGACGACCATGAAACGACATTGAATGCGCCCACGTTCTGGCTCAGGGCAGGAATGCCGGCCGTCGTGCACGGCGGCGTCGGGAGACTCTCCACACCGTTCACCACTGCGGTAACCTGGTAGCTGTAGACGGTGTTCGGGTATTGCGTCCCGGTCTCCGTTTCGTTCACGGTCGAACTGGCCGGAGGAGCGCTGGCCGGCTGGAAAGTTATTGCAGCCAGCGCCCAGTCGGCGTTTCCCGATCGCGTCAGCGTCTGCGGTGTATAGCTGGGGTGCACCAGCGTCATGACGTCAGCCGACTGCGTGTATTTCAGCAGCGCCAGGTCGGATGCGTCGTACGGCGTCGTGAGCGTGTAGACTCGCGCGGCTGTGCCACCGGACACATACGCACTGTAAGCAACCGTGTTTATTGGGTTGCCATACATGTCCGTTAGCGTATACGTGTTCGTCGTCACATTCGCCACGACGCCGAACCGCTGATTCATTTGCGTCATGCCGACGATACCTTGAAGAAGCACCAGGTCGCCATTGCTGTATCCATGGCCCGGATCGGACACAACGCCCGGATTAGCCTGGGATATACCCGTTATCGCCGTACCTATCTCCAGTACATAGCCACCGTTTGTGACAAAGCGAAGGCTTCCCCCGGACGCGGTCGCGGTACCGCCGGAAACCCACGGCTTTACATAAGTGCTCCCCTGCAGCAAAAGGTGCGTGCTGTCTATCACAGTGACGCTGTAAGTACCGTCGAACGTGGGACGCGCGCCACCGCCAGTGCCGGCCGTGAGCGTACCGGCGATCACAACCCGCTCGCCACTGGTCAGGCCAGAGGTCGAGGTCACCTCGACGATAATCTGTCCACTCGGAGAGTCGTAAGAATTTCCGGTGACGGTTGCGGAGTAGTACTGCGAGCCAGCGCCGAAAACTAGCGCATAGGTCTGCTGCGTGTTGAACTGGAATGGAATGAGACGGTTGGGTTGCGTGCTGTCCTTGCACTGGCCGACGAACGACGTTCCGGTGCGCGAGGACGCGCCGCCGCGGTAGTCCACGAAGTAGTTGCGCAGCAACGCCGCGCCGACGTGATACTTGGCCAGATCGACGCGGCCGTACATCGACGGCGCCAGCTCGCCGGCGGCGAAACTCGGAAGTATGATCGGGTTGCCCATCAGCCGATCAACGATAGAGCTTGAGGACCAAACCCGAACATGCCGCCATCTGGCCACGCCCAGTCCATCTCATACCCACGCACGCGCATCCAGTCCGGTGTCTGATTGATGACCGTCAGACCCTCGTTGCCGTTCATGCGTTGCGCATCATTGGCGTACTGCTGCGCTTCGGACAGCGCCATGCGCTGCGTGTTCTTGTCACCCGTCAAGGCCATGCAGATACGCGCGCCAAGGTAAGCGGCGAAGCCTTGCACGAAGAGCGCGTCCCACATCGACGTGTTCGTGTTGCGGAAGGTGTAGATGCCGATCGCCTGCGGCTGATTGGTCAGCAGCACCTCGATCGGGTTGCCGTTGATGTCGAGATCGGTCGCAAGGATGAATCGCACCGGCGGCCCCATAAAGGCGGCTTGTGACAGAGGAGATCCACTGGTGGCCGCAAAATCCGCAGTCGCGGTTGCGCCGTCGGTCGGCTGGATTAGCGGCACGAGCTGACGCAGCAGGACACAGTCGCTCGGGTATGCGTACTCATGCGTCCACGGCGTGGGGACCGTTCCACCAAGGAATGTAGCCTGCAACAGCGTAAGTGGGATCTGCTTGCGCGCGAAATTCCAGTGGGCGGCACGAAGCATTGCATCGACGGCGTTGTCCCAATGCCGCGCGATAGCGTTGGCCTCGGTGCTGCCTTCGGTCAGGCTAGCAATGGTCGACCGCGTGCCGATCACGTCGAGCGCCATGTTCGCGATCTGGACCTGGCTGCTGGCCATGTATTACCCCTGCTTCTTGTAGATTTTCTTGGCAGCTTCCTTGAAGCCGCCCTTCACTGCGTCGGCACGCTCTTCCTCTTCCTCGCCGGGCGGCTCTTCGATGGACATTTTTTCGATCTGGACGCCGACGCAGCGCGTCTCGCCATACTCATCCTTCGATTCGGCCGTGCTGCAGACGCACCCGCAGACGTAGAACGCCACCGTGTCGCCCAGATCGGGCATCGTGTCGATCCCGAGCTTTTCGAGATCTTCCTTGCACAACTGGATGCGCAGGCCGTAGGGGTAGGGATTGGGAGGGCAGTCGACGTAGTCGAAGTCCTTGCTGCGCGCCATGTCGACGATGTTGTCGCTCATGTGAACCTCGCGTCGTTGCTGCGCGATGCGCCAGCAGATATTCGGTAACTGACCGTTCCGCTGGTATAGGCCGAACACGTGACGTCATACAGCACGCCCGGCTCATCCTCTTCGACCACGTGGGTGTCGGGCGCCGTCAGCGTCATGGCATTGCCGTTCATGTCGCGCGCAATGATCCACGTCGAGCCACCGTCGTATGACTTTTGCAGGCTGACCGTGCCGGCGAAAGTGCCCCACAGGGCGAAGTTGAACTTGCCGAGGAACGGAGCACTCGCGCTCGTGCCGGTCGCCACGAAGGTACCCGACACGACGGTCTGGGCCTGCTCTGGCCCGGAAGTGCCAAACTTGCCCATGACAGCTCCTTAGGAGTGCGCCCGGGCGGTGTTCGCCTGCGACATGGCATTCGCGAGAACGGTGGCGAAATCCACCAGCGCGCTGTTCTCCGTCCCAGTGCGGATGTTTGTCATGGCCTCGATCGGGTCGACATAATCGCCGGGATGCTTTTCCTTCATGACGCGAGCGGCCTCGTTCACGGGCTCCATGTGGTGGCCCGGAATGCCTTCGTAGTCGACCTCGTGGAGGTTGGGGTTCTGCGCCTCCGGGTCATACAGGATGTCGTTGATGTACGCCTTCTCGGTCAGGCGATATCGGGGAATTTGAACGGGAGCTTCACCCTTGCTCTTTTCCTGGGATGCCATTGCGATTTCCTCAACCGGTTAAAAAGCGACGGGCCGAAGCCCGCCGCAAACGGGGCCGCCGAAGACCCCGAGGAGACTCAGTTGTTGACGACGATGCCCGGCGGGTAGTAACGGGCGTTGTCGACGGAGCCGAGCCACGCGATCACCGCGCCGGCGGTATTCGCGCCGCCGTTCACGTAGTTCAACTGCAGATACTGCGGAGCCGGGCCACCGTCCGGGTTGACGATCGGCATTTTCAGCTTGAGGCGCGCGCCGACTGTCAGGTTCGCGATCGGAATCGCACCGGTCTCGGCATATACCGTCCACGCTGCGTTGTTGGTCGAACCGAGGATCTGGAAGTTGACCGACGTGCCGCCGGTATAGGCGGTCGTGATCAGCCACTCAACCGTCAGGTCGGCGCTGTCGTTCACGGAGCCCGCCCCGATGTCGCGCGCGTTCACGAGGTTGATCGTGTTCGTGCTCGTCGTCGTCGCACCGGAGGCGAACTGGTTCGCCCCCGACATGCCAGTGGTCGTGCTGTAGGTGCCCTGGTCGAACACCAGCATTTGATCGATGATCATGGCCGCTCCTTAGATCGACGATTCGGTGGACAGGATCTGGTCGCAGGTGCGAACCGGGATCCCACGGAAGGTCGTGATTGCCTTGCCTTCCCACTCTTCCAGGCGCAGCAGCACGTTCGTCTTGTTCACCGCCTGGATGTCCAGATAGGTGCGGATCGTACGGTTGCAGTAGATCGCGAGGCGACCCATCTGCATCATTGCGCCGTCCGGCGCGTCCGACTTCTGCTCGGTCGACACACGCACCGGCGCCGTCGGGAGACGGTGCACGCCGCGGATCAGCGCGTTGATCAGGTTCGCCGCCGAACCGCCGGAGAGCAGCGTCACATCGATGTCGGCAATCCGGACGATGTAGCGCCAGTCACGAACCGTGAGGCCCATATCCCACTTGAAGTGGGTACGGTAGCCGCGGTAGAGGTTGCCGTTGGCATCGGTCAGCGGAACGAGATCGCCGAGGTCGTAATGCTGCAGACCGGAAATCTGACCCTTCGGGAAGATGCCATGACAGGTATTCGGACCCCAGGTCACGATCCAGATCGACGTGTTGGTCGAAGCCACGCCGCCAGCGTTGATCACGTTCACAGCGGTTTGAGCACTGGCCGTGGTCGACGTGTTGTAGCGCGGCGAGAGGCCCATGAACCGCTCCGGGTTCGTCTGCACGTTCCCGTAGAACAGCGTGCCGGCCATCTGCTGATTCATGCCTTCGAGGAAGGCCATGTCTTCCGACAGGCGGAATTCAGCGGTGTTGCCGTTCAGGTCAGCCAGCGCCTTGTCGATTTCGCTGAAGCACTCCAGCATGCCGCAGTTGTCCGTGACCTGTGCAGTTGTGGACTTTGTCTTGACAACGCCGTAGTTCAGCAGACGCCACGTAGCCGATGGCAGACCGGTTCGAACCGTGGTCTTGTGGCCAGTGGGGAGGTTGCCTTCGACGACGAGCATGTCGTCGAGGATTTCGTTGGTCTGCGACAGCAGGTTGATGATCGTGGCAACCTTGCCATCGTCATCGATCCGCTTCGCCCAGTCCGCGTACGTAAGCGCGGTACCGCCGAGAAGTGCCATGATGGACTTTCCTTTAAGTGGTCATAGTCGAATCTCCTTGCTGTTCAGCGCGGGTGACACGTGGGATGTGTCCGATCTGCGCAAGTGGGGTTAGCCTTCGTTACCTTTACCCGGTGCTGCCATGCCTGGATAGAGGGTTGCACCAGCAGTCTTTTGACTCAAGCCTGCAGGGCTACCAGCTACCGGACTGGCGGGTGCGTGGGCTGACGCCGCCTTAAAAAGTCCACGGATGATTTCGGGGTTGTTGCCGGCGCCCGTTATGTTGAGCGCCTCAAAAAACTTGTCTGCACCTTCACCGAGCAGATTCTTCAGCCCGGTTTTCGTCGCAGCAAGATTCTTGTCCAGATTCTTTCCACCGATCTCGGGGTCATTCCGGACCTGCTCCTGCCACTTGTTCTGCATCTCAGTCCACGCGCGCATTGGCGCATCCTGGATTGCCTTGAGATCAGAACTATACAGGTCTACTAACTTTTGCGCCACGTCTTGTGGTATACGCGCCTCGGCAGCGAGCTTGGTGAAATCACCGAGCTTCGCCTCGTCAAGCGTCACGCCGTCTGGCAGTTTGAATGCCTCGTAGGTGATCGGCTCTTCGGGCTTCGCCGGTTCCTCCGGTTTCTTGCCCTCTTCCGGCTTCTCAGTACTTTCCGGCTTGTCGTTGAGCAGGCTCTCGGGAGGCGTCAACCCCGGATCAGGAGCGGGTGACGGCGCAGGCGTCGCGGTGGGGGACGGCGGCGCAGCGGTCGCGCTACCAGCCGGAGCGTCGGTTGCGCCTTCGCCTTCGAGGAGAATCCAGCGACGAATTAGGTTATGCATTTTCCTGCTCCATCAAGTCGTATTCTTTTTTGCACGAGGCCCGCAGTTGCGCGAACAGCATCAGGCCGATGTTGTGCATCCCGTTTTCGAAGGCGTCTTTCGACGCATTGCCCGAGAACGGCACATGAAACGGACGACAGGTCGACAAAAGCTCCCACATCCACAGACGTCCGTCGGCGGTGCTCATGGTCTGCCGCAAGCCGTTCAAGCGGCGCTCTTCGCGTATCTTTACCTGCTTGGCCTTTTCCTTGACGGAGGTCGCATCGCCAGCGTCGTAGCGCGTTTCTTCGGTATCAGTGGACGATCGCATTGCCGGCCTCCGGTTTGATTTCAACTGACGGGATCTTGAAGACTTCCTGGCCAATGTGCGACAGCGTGAACGAGACGGGCCAGTCGATCCAGACCTTGAACCCGGCCTCCCGCGCGGTGCGGCAAAAGAAGTAGTCTTCGCCCTCTACCCACGCGACACCGTCGGTGATCTGCGCCGGCGTCTGGAAGTAAGGCTTCTGCAGCTTTTCGAACACACCCATCTTGATCAGCATGCAGCCGCCGGGAATACCCGACGCTTCGTACAGGCGGTCGCCGCCGACTTGCTGCCCCGCGATGGCCTCCTCGAGCATCCGGCCATCCAGCGCCTTGCCGAGCAGCGTGTGAGGCGGTCGACGCTTGACGTACGTGCCGCCGACGATATCGACATCGCGCTCGATCAGTTGCCGGATCGTCCACGGGTGGAAGACCATATCGCTGTCGAGGAAGAGCACGTAATCAACGCCGAGCTTTTGCGCTTCGTCGACCAGCGCGTTGCGCGCCATCATGACGAGGCTGTCCTTGACGTTGATCAGCGCCAGTTCGATCGGCTCGTGTTTCTTGCCCTGGATCGTGACCGGACCACATTGGTACGCCATGGCGGCCAGCGCCATCGAAAAGTCGGCGTGTACCATGTCGCCGGACGGAACGCAGATGGCGACACGAATCGGCCTGGCGTCGCGGTGCGGCAGCTTGCCGCTATCGAGTTTCGTGCTCATTTCGGCACCACGCGGCAGAAAGGAGCAACGTGCGTGAGCGGACCGTCGATGATGCGCTGCGCCTCTTCCGCGGTGTCGTACACCGTCGCGCGATCCTTTTCCGTGACCCATCCGCCATACGGCGAACCATAGTCGCGACCGACTTTCACGGAAAGGTAGGCCGGCAGTGCATCACCGCTACGTTCAATCAGATGCCCGACGTTGTGTGGTAGGGCTTCATTCGAGGTGCTCATACGTTCATGATCTCCACTGAGTAAGCGTTGAGGGTGATGTTGTCTGTGCTCGTTGCGAGCTGTCCAGTGATCTGGACGGTGAGAGGTTGCGTGGTGTCGAGCGCCATCGCAGCACCGGCCTGGCTGGTCGAGGTTCCAGCATTCGTCACGATCTGGCCGTAGTTCTGCTGGGTGTTGCCGCCATTCACCATGTCGGCGTGATAGGTCTGCGTCGCGGTGCTCGCGATAGCAGCGGCAGCACCAAGCACCGTGCCATTGACCTTGACCTTGACAGTCTTGACGTTGGCGTTATTCGTCGAGGTCGAAGTCGCCCAGATGCTCAGGCGGCCATGCGGCAACAACTTTCCGGCCGGAATCACGATCGACGCCAGCACCGTTTCAGCCGTCGTTCCCGTGACTGATGTCGGTCGGCCCGACTGGCCGAAAACATTGGCGACCGAGCCGAGCTGAGGATTGTCCAAGTTGCTCATTTCTTCTTCCCCTGGTTGGGATACAGCTTCTTGCCGGGTGACTTCTTGTCGCCGTCGTCGTCATGCATGCCCATCAGGGTTTCGGCAAGCCGAGCCTGCTCGCCAGTCTTGCCGCTGTCGTGCTCGTGCTCTTTGGCGAACTCAGCAGTCGACTTGCCAGCCTTCTCAGCTTTCTCGCGGAACTGGCCATGCGCATTTGCAGTGGCCTTGCCGATCCACTTTTTCGCCATGATCAACTCCCCTTTTCCGCATCCTGCGATGTGAGGTTCGGGTACATCTGCTGCGCTGGCGTCTTCTTCTTTACGCCCTGCGACACGTCCTTCGGCTTGGGCTTCATCTCAGCCGGAGCGGGCTGGCCGCTGGGCTGCTGCGTGATTTCGGGCGGGAGAGTAACGGCCATCAAAGCCTCCGGGTCTTGCCAGTTTCAGGATCAATCAACAGTTCCGGCTTGCCCGGCTGCAGCACGATCAACCGGTCACGATCGATCACCGCAAGCTCGCAACCGGGACCGCCGTAGCCTTTCGGCAGCGGGCACACGAACCTTGCACCTTCGATCGCCACACCGGCCATGTTGTTGGCTGCATCGAATACCAGTTGGGCCTGAGGAACTGCCGGGCGTGCCTGGCTGCGCTCTACCGCATCAGCCCAGCGCGCCTCATTCTTTTCGGCTTCGAACTCTTCGGTGAGGCGCATTTCGAACAGGCGCCGGTCGCGAGGATCGACGTCTTTGCGGACCTGCGCGAGCAGCGACATCGGATCGATGACTTTTTCGCTCATTGCACTGTCGCGCCGTAAACGTTCTCGCCCATGGCCGCCTTCAGCGGCTTGATCATGTTGACGCGATCCGGGTCACCCTGCACGTTTTTGGCGATGATCGTGAGGCCGCGCGCATCTTCGCACCACAGCACGTCCACACCCGCGGCGTCGATTACATCCATCAGCCTGGCGTGGGTTTCACCCAGCGCGGCATTCATCTTCTCGTCATCCATCAAGCACCTCCCATGATCTTCTGCAGGGCATTCTGGCCACCGCCGACATCCGTCTGGCTGAGCCCTTGCGCGCCCTGCACTGCGGCAAGACTGTTTTGCATTGCGGCTTGCTGTTGGGTTTCCTGCGCACGCTTCGCGCGGATCGCCTGAACTTTGGCGGTCGCCATGATGATCTTGGGCGAGACGCCTAGCATGTCGGCGTACTCGTCAATCATTTCGTCCCAGTCGACGTTGTCCAGCGCCCCCGGAACAGCCCCAGCCAGGTTTCCAACGAACTGGGCAAGGCGTTCAACGCTAGCCGTGCTTGCGGCCTTCTGAGCCTCGGCCAGCATGCTGATGTACTCAACCTTGATTTTCTGACCAGACAGTTCGCGCGGGATCGGCGGGAAGAGCCCGCCACGAAGCATGATGTCGAACGTGCAATTGATTGCCGGGTCAAGGGCTTCATTCTCGAATCGCTCCAGAACGGGCCCGAGCTGGATCAGCTTCTCTTCCTTGCGAGCGTCGATCTCGGTCGCCGTGCGAACCGTGTCGAGCTGGCTGATCATCATGAAGAGATCGTTGAAGAAGGTCGCCTTGATGCGCGCCTGGACGGTCTCGATGTCCTGCACGAGGCCCGTGAGATCAGGGGTGATCTCATAGATCGGCTTGAATCCGATGCCCTGCGCAGCGCCATTCACGTAGGTCACACCGCCAGGGATCATGCTGGCCGGCTCATTCTTCAGGCTCGCATCGGCCAGCATCGGCGGATTCACGTGCTTGTCGATCGCCTGCGCCTTGCGCTTCTGCTCGACCTGCAACTGCTTCAGATCACCCAGCGCATCCATGCCCGGCGAACGGCCGTAGGCGTCGTTGCCGATGATGTCCCATCGCGGCGCGATGAAAGGCTTTTCCCAGAACCCCTTCAGCCTGAGTAGCGTGTTGTTCGCTGTGCCGCGTTCCCAGTACATCTCGCGCCACGGCATGCTGCCCATGCCCGGCGCCTTGGGGACCAGATCATCATTGGGCTCGATCAGATGGCCGATGATGATCTCGCGCGTCAGCGCGGCGCCGCCCTGATCGACAGCCTGCTGAACCGTAGGGCTGCAATTCTCTTTGCCAAAGCGCTCAGCAACCTGCTTGCACGTGAGAACGAACTCGCGCGCAAAGATGCCGACGTCCTGCCGATCATCGTTTTGTAGAAAGTACTCACCAGCGCACGTGTTGTAGCACCGGATCACATCGTCATAATCCTGATAGATGATCAGCACACCAGTGCCAAAGGCACCGAGATCGCCGTAGACCGTGGCGAGCGACGTGTAGAAGTTTGACTCCGCGAACACGGTCTCCATGCGACGCTCGCACTCGGCAAGCCACAGCTTGACGTTCGAGTTGTCGTTGAGCGTGTCGTTGTTCGTCGACAGCTTGAACCACGGGCGGCCGGGGCTCGTGATGCCCGACATCATGCCGGCAGCGAGCACGCGCAGTGCGATCGTGCCAGTGTTATCCACGATGCGCTGATTGATCGGCGAGCCGCGGTTGCCCTGGTTCGGGGTGATCAGCCACTTGTAACGACGCGGAATCAGATAGTCCGAAATCTCACGCCAGTGAGTCCACCATGAATATCTGTCTGTCTTCATGGCGACGAGCAGCGTATCCGCATGCTCGCGCAGCTTCATCGTCTCCGGGGTTGACTTGTCCCCGTAGGCTTTCTGCCCTGGCTTGAGATCGGCTTCGGCCATGGCTTAGGCCGGATTCGAGGGAGTGATCGTCGGCGGCTCGGTCGATGGCGGCGCTTCCTGGGTCGAAACGATCGGAGCGGGAGCCGGGGCGGGCGCCTGGGCGGTCAGGATCTTGCCGAACGCAGACGCGATCTGTTGTTCGATAACCGGCAGTTGCGCCTGAACGGCAGCCTCAACCAGCAGCGAAACATCGGGGATTGCGCCCTGCGCCACCGCGGCGCCGGAACCGGAAGCCGCCTGGCCGGCCTGGAGCATGTCGATCTGCGACGTGACTTCCTGCATCCAAGCGGTCATGGCCAAAGCCTGGGCAGCCGACGGATCTGCCAAAGCCAGCGTGTTGTGCTGCGCATCGAGTACCGCCTGAAGCGCATTCGTGAGTGCGGTCATGTCAACTCCCCAACAGGGTTTTTGTGCCGGTACTCGCCGGCGAAGTGAGCCCGTTAGGGCCGGTGTCGATCATGGCTTGCGGCCCGATCGCATTCGTTGCGCGCGTCGCCGCAGTCGTTGCGGCCTGCGCGCCCTGCGGCGACTGAACCGCCGGAATCGGAGGCGGAACAGTTACCGCCGGAACAGAAGGTGACCCACCAAGGCCCATTTCGGACTCCTAAGTCTGATCGACGTGAAAAGGATCGTAATCGTGCTGCACCATCGGCTTGTTGAAAGCCGCCGCACGACCAGCGTTCGCATTGGGCTGCACAGGATAGGCAAACGTCAATGCAAGCGCGTCGGCGATGTCTGGGGACGAAAGGCCGCGCTTCTTCATATCCTTTTTCGACTCGAGCTGGATTGCGTCTCGCCCGTCACGCAGGACGAAGCCGTACTCGCGATCTGTCAGTTGAGAATGGAGATCCGTGTCGTCGTGCGGAATCGACCCACCAGTTTTAAGCCATTCTTTCATCACGCCCCACATCTCGGCGGCCTTGTTTGCGTACGCTACGGCTTCTTGCCCAGGCTGCGAGCGATCGGGCGACGCTCCGAATTGAACTTCGATAACCGGGATCCGCAACTGGCGTAGACGGTCAACAACTCCTGAGCCAGTTCCGCCTCCGTCGACAAATATCGCATCGGCCCGGTAAAACTCGTACTGCTCCGCGACCCGGGCCGCGAGCTGCATGTTGTCGAGTCCGCGGAACTTGATTGGCTTGTGGGTTGATCCATCGCGGCCCTTCCTGATATAGATCACGGACTCATCGTCACCAAAGCGAGCAGGATCGACGCCCAGCACAAGGGCATCATAGACGCCAGCATGAGCCTCGCGTGATGCGGCCGCCTCAACGATATCTGAGCCGATAAACTGAGTAGATCCCGCACGAGGGAACACGCCCCGTACACGAACACGAACGAAGTCAGAATCTTCTCCATAGTCGACCACCCACTGGGCTAGCTGTTCCTTGTTCGTCATCCGCGCCGTGCGGCTGTCGATCTGCCTCGTGATCCAGCGATGCTTCAAGCTGCCGAAGCATTCGCGGAAACGGCCCGTGTTCCGCGTTGGGTTGCCGAACACAGCCCAGATGATCTGCGTGTCCTTGTCGGTCAGCGCACCTTCCGCTGTTTCCCAGATGATCTTAGGGATGGCGGAAGCTTCGTCGAATATGAGGACGACCCGTTTGCCCTGGTTGTGGAGACCCGCGAACGCCTCAGTGTTTCGTTCGCTCCACGGAACCATGTCGATTCGCCATGTCTTTGAGTGAGCTTCGTCGCGGGCATAGAGAGCAGTCGCCGTGAATTCAAACCATGAAGCGAAAATGCAGCGCCGATACCACTTGGCCAGCTCTGCCCATGTCTTTGTTCGAAGCTGCGCGTCCGTGTTGGCTGTTACGACGCCGCGCGTGTCCTCAAACGTGCACATCGCCCACAGGATCACCCACGACACAAGAGCAGACTTGCCGATGCCGTGGCCACTCGCGACTGCAATCTGGATCGCCTGAGTGACGTTGATGTCGCCGGCGCGCAGCTTCGCGCCGATCTCGGTCAGGATGTCGCGCTGCCAGTCGTCAGGGCCCAGATGGGCTTGAAGTTCGCCTGAGCCCCAGGGGAACGCAAATATGACGAAACCCAAAGGGTCGCTGCAATAGCGCGCGGCTTCTTCAACCAGCTCGACCTGAACGTTGGCAGCCGCACCCATCAGACCTCCACCGCCGCGCGCCGCTTGCGCGCAGCCTCAAGTGCCAAAGCCAGGTTGTCGACTGCATCCTCTTTGCCCGTGTGCTCGGCAATGCCGTAAGCCTCGCGTTCGAGCCCGATAAGGATTTTCAGAACTTCAGCAAGCTTCTTCACGCCGTCGATACGGCCAGCGCTCGAAATCACGGCGTTGTAAATGTCGTTGCGCCTGTCGCGGCCCTTATCGTCCTCCTGACGGAGCAGGAAACCGAGATCCTCGAACAGACCCTTATCGATTGTTTGCGCTTCCAGCTCCTCGAGGAGCTTCAGCGCGATGGCACGGAACTTCGAAATGTCTTTGCGATGGGTGAGGCGCACATTGGCAATTGCCTGTGCATTTTCCTCGACGATCACGCGATCTGTTACAGCACGCTCCGCTGTAACGCTTTCTGTAACAGCCTGCCTTGTAACAAGCTCGTCAGCCTTTGCGTGGATCTTCGCGGAGAGGTCTTGCGTCCACCCCTCGCGCTTTGCACGGCGGGCGATTGCCATGTGATTGACGCCCGGATTCGCAGCCGCGATTTCGCGTAACGAGAGTATCCCGGCGCGATAGTCAGATTCGACTCGCTCCCAGTCAACGTCGGGCTTCTTTTCGGGGGATTTTGACACGGGAACGCATCACAGAAAGGGATGCGCAGACCATAGCACTAAGGCATGAGCAATTCAACGCATTAGCTATGCCTTATTTCTTGCGACGAATGATACCGATGCCCGCGAGGAGGCTTTTGAGGACCAGTACCGGAATCAGGAGCAGGACAACGGGAAAGTAAAGCCAGTCCGGAACCCGGCGCTTTACTGGCCCCATTGCGACTGCGGCTGATATTCTTGATTCTGGTTGTACATCGGCGCAGGCGCGTAGTTCTGTTGCTGTTGCGCCTGCTGCTCCATGCGCTGGTTCGGCGAGTCGTACTGCTGGCTTTGTTGAGGCTGCTGCCAACTGGCTTGCTGCTGCTGGTTGTAGTCGAACTCACCCGCGAACGCGGTCGACGACATAAGGAACGACAGGAGAATGAAAGCTTTCATTGTTAATCCCGCTTTTCGGAGGATTCCATCCTAACCCATTCGCACGCAGCGCCTGAATTTCATCCCAGACAGCGTCTACCTCAAGCGTCGTCAGGCGCCGAGCACCGCCGCTTTTCTTTTGCTCTGTCTTCGGGGATTCAGTACTCATTTCGGTGGCCTCGTCAGTTTCTTTCCATGCTTCGCGCACCACCGGGCGAACCTGTCGTGAATACGGGCTCGCTCGGGGTAGTCCTTTGCCTTGCGCAAGCGTTTAAGCCAGCGCACGACGCTCATCCCTTGACGGGCGCCCATAGATCCTGGGTGTCGATCACGGCGATCTGCCAGCCCTTCTTGTGCTCGTAGCGCCCCTTCATGGGCCGCCAGATGCCCTGCTTCTCATCCCTGACGGTGCCGTCCGAGTTCATCCGGCGAATCCTCACGGCGCACGCGCGCGGCGGCGGATTCGTGCATGGCGTCCATTCGTTCTTGCTCATTAAGTACTCCTCAAAAATTCTTTACCAACTGCTTCCCGGCGATTGCTTCGGCGACGCGCAGCCGGCATATCGCGACCAGCGGTGATTCGTCGACGTACGTGCCGTGAAAGGTCTTGTTCCACTGAGCCTCGGCGAGCCACAGCTTGCGCGTTGCGCCCCTGTCGTCCAGCGACGGATGCGGATACAGCGTGTAGCACTGCCGGAAGGCAATCTCCGCAGCCAGCTTCGAATTCTGGGTGGGCTCGTAGACCACATAGCCGTGGCTATCGTGGACCGCGATCTTGCAGTAGCTCTGGCCATAGAGCGACTTCAGTTCAGCATCGAGCCCCTCGGCCTTCGCAGTCCAGAAGTCCAGTTCGGCGCCCACCAGCTTGTCGATTTCCATGATCAGTCCCTGATCTGCCGTTCCTGCTCGCCGCTCTCGATGAAGTCCCGGAGCGTCTTGCGGTTGTCGTCGATGTAGCAGACACAGCGACGCATCTCCGGCGAGATCCACTTCGTGTGCGATCCGTCGATCTGGTTGCGGTACTGCTCCGGGATAAACGCATCTACCTCAATCGCAACGTCGTCACCCTCGACGCGGCGGATCGCGCTCACAGATGTCAGGATCGGCTGCAGTCTGGTTGTGTAGGTGATCCGGTTTTTGTACTTGCCGTAGATCTCAGCCACCAGAACGGGAATCTGGACCGTCAGTTGCATGCCGGAACTCCCATCTTCTCGGCCCGGGCCGGCTGCCACGCCGCCAGCGCCGCATCGAACACCGCGGCCTTTGTTTCACGTGAAGCCGGCCCTTGATCGAGCCACGAATGACAGCGCCAGCACCCCGGTACCGTGAACTCGTGCGCGGCCTTCAGACCCATCCCCTTGCCATGCTTCGCCTGGTTTGAGTGGCACGGCACAACAGTGGCCGCGTCGCCGCAGCAGACGCCGGCAACGCGCAAATAACACTGCTCGCCACGGCATGCATCAATAAGATTCGATCCTTCGGCAGCCGTCGGCCGCTTGCGGCGAGTCTTCATCGGACCCGAACGCTTGAGCGTCGACGTGCGCGACAGCGCCGCATATTCCTTGCCCGGTCTTCGGACAAAACCTGTCCTCTTCATGCCGTCACCTGCCGGATGAGACCCGCAAAAGGATCATGCCGACCCGTCAAAAGCAACCGACGATGCCGCTGCTCGCGATTTGATTTGGCGGCCGGCTTGGCACGTGGCTTCAGCGCGTCCTCTCCCGCCCCGGATGCCCACATAGGCGCGTAACCGCCAGCGCCACCCATCCTCTCCCAATCGCCAACGTGATAGTCAACGCCCCTTCGGTCCGAAAGCACTTTTGCTATCTGCCGGTCTGATGCGCCAATCAACTGCACAAGCCTCGCAACCGTCAGGGGAGAATCTGCCTTCAGTGCCCTGTCGATCGCAGGCGCCACCCACCCATAGCCGCTCCGACCCGTTCGGCCACGTAGACCCGCAATTCCCATCCTTACGGCTTCCGCCCGAACCGCAGCATAGGTACGTCCCGGCAAACGCTTCAGGCCGATCTTGATCGCGACCGGGCTCTCCCATATCTCTTTCAACACCGCGCGCTCTTCGCCGCTCCACCCGCGGCGCTCAGAAATAACGATCCCCATCTTGCTCGCCTGCGTCTTCAGCGCGACGTAAGTGCGGCCAGGGAACCTATGTACCTCCTGAGCCAGCACGAGGCCATCACGCGCGATGTCCCTGAGAGCCTGCCTGTCCTCTCGCGTCCATTTCGCACCCATGTCATACCTCCCTGATATCCCAGCCGCCACCCTTCGCCTTGCGAACGAGCCGAAACACGAACGGGTATTGCGAAGCCGCGACCTTCAGCTTCACGTTTGCGTCGTCCGTCATGAAACCCTTGACCTCGTGAATCTCTAGTTGGCCGTTGGCCGCCAGCACCACGAAGTCGGTGTCGTAGAACGTGCTATCCGCCAGCCTGAGCTTCAGGCCTTCGAAGCGGAACCAGAGCACCAGACCGAGGCCGCGCTGCGCGTCAAGATGCGCGGCGTAGGCCTCTTCTGTTTTGTTCATGATGCCTTTCGGCAGTCGTCCGAGCGCCTGCATGCGCTGCAGCGGCGTTGCCGGATCACAGCGCGGCACATCGCCCGGCCGCGCGAGCAAGAGGTTCCGCTCGCGCATGCGTGTCAGCTCCTCTTCCGTGAGTCGAAGGTTTTTCATGATGCGTACCAGTCCGTGGGCATAAGCGCTTCGCCGAGATGGGCGACGACCTTCTGCTGCCACTCTGCGCTGACGCGCTGTGCGGCCTTGAGAACGTGATCAATCCAAGGGCCCCTGCCGGCCGCCTTGGCCACGCGGACGAGGTAATACGGAGTCGCCTCATCCTTCTGCCGCGGCACCTGAAGCTCTTCGCCCTTCGCCGTGATCCCGGCATCGCTCACCCACCAATCCCCAACTGGCGATTCCACATATCTGCTCGAGGCACCGGCCATCGGCCCTTCCTTCCTCACCCAGTTGCGCCAGGTGGCATCCCAATCCGTCTTGCGCCCTTTCACGCCGGGCTGGGCAATCCAGTGATCCTTGAACGCCGCGGCGACCTTCCGGATATGCTCGGGCGTCCACGTTGGCTGCTCGGTGGCGGCCCAAAGACCGAGGGATCTCGAAAGAATCCAGTCCTTCGGCAGACGCGCGCCCCGCGCGGATGCTTTCGGCTCGACCATGACCGCAGGCACATCTTTCGGAGGCGCACCGGTTCCCTGATGGTTCTTTTTAAGGTTACTGGTGGTTCTGGGTGCCAATTTGGCGGGGGTTTCTGTCGAATTTGGCGGGGGTGCGACGTCGTCGTTGACGGGGGTGGTTGCCAATTTGGCGGGGGTGCCAATTTGGCGGGGGTGAATATCTTGCGGGGGTGCCAATTTGGCGGGGGTCTTGTACGGAAACTTTCCCTCGTGGACGAGGTAGTTCGTGCTGCGGCCACGCCGGAACGTCCGCGTGACAAGGCCAGCCTTCTCCAGGTCTTCCAGATGCCGCTGGACCGTCCGCTCGCCCATCGACGTGCGCGCTGATATCGTAGCCACAGAAGGCCAGCACACGCCCTCGTCGTTTGCGGTATCGCATATCGCGACGAGTACGAACTTGGGTCCGGTCGCGAGTGATGTGCGCCACGCTTGATTCATGAGATGGATGCTCACTTGCTCAGCACCTCGACAGAGAAGCGCCCGATGCGGCGCACTTTCCGATGACCGTGACGCTCCGAGAACAACATCGGGCGGTCCACCTCAAGCGACAGGCCGCGTCCGCTGAGACGAAACCAGAAGCCCCAACGCCAGGTGCGCGCATAAAAGTATCGGGAGATGCGGATATTCACGGCCGCCCCGCCAGCGTTAGCCGATACGACACACCGCGTTTTCCCGGGTAGCGCACGAAAAATCCTTCGACCTCCAGGTCGTGCACGAACTTACGGATAGCCGTGTCGCTAATCCCGCATTCAACGCAAAGCCTCTGGATCGAGATGCTTCCCTCTCCTGTGGATAACTTTGCGTTGCGTGCGATCGACAGCATTACGATCTTCTTCAGACCAGGCATTTCGATGGGCCAGATAAGGCACTCGTGGAGGAGACTCATGCGACTCTCCAGACGCGAACGCCACCCGATTGTTCGCGAGTCGTAAATTTACGGCCGTGGTCGCGGCCGTAGCTCGCCGCTGCGTGGCGAATGCGCGGCACGTCTCGACCAGGCTTGACGGGAATAAAAACGCTGTCGCCAACCTCCATCTGCCCGAAAGGATGCCAGGTGACCCCGGACGCCCTCGGCGGAACAGGGATCCCTTTCTCGATCGCGAATTCGCTCATACAGGTCGCCGTACCCAGTGCGCCACGAAGCCGCGCGCCCAGGAGAAGGTGTAGAAGAACGACAGCGCGAAGATCCCGTACTGATGGGCGCGCCACGTGGTGTAAAACCAGAACGGTTGAGCTGCCAGCCCCAGTACGGGCGACCAGCGACGTCGACTGCTTCGCGGATCCTGGGATAGCCAGATCGCGGCCACACCGAACAGCCCGATCGCCATCTGTTCAGCCAAGACCGCACTCACCGGCGCCCTGCCGTGCACATTCGCACGCAGCGCCGACCTTACAGAGAGTTGCAATCGCATCGAGGTACGGCCGGCTGACGAGCGCGTAACCCGCCACGTCGATCGCCTTGTCGATCTCAGTGATCAGCACGCCGCGCTGACCGCTCAGAAAGCGACTCACCTCCGACGGGTCCCATCCAATGCGATCCGCGGCATCCTTGCGCGTCGAGCCCGTCAGGACGTCGCGTAGCGCCTGTTCGATATTTGGTCTGGTCATGAGGGTCAACCCTTAGCAATGCGAATTGAGTGCCTTTGCTGCGGGGCACAAATAAAGTATCGACACGGAAACGAATCAACCCTCCGGGTCATCCAGCGATCCCACTGGCGGCTGGACATCGTCGCTCGCGGCGATCAGGGAGACGGGCGCCTGTTTCTTCAACTGCGCCCGGGCATCCGCAAGCAGTTGCGGATGCGTCTCTTCGAGATGCCGAAGCCGCGCCTTGGGGATGCCCTTGTGTGCCCACGCCGACACGGACGGCAACCTGATGCCGAAGTACGCCGCAGTCTTCGTGGGACCACCAAGCCGGGTGATCACGGCGATTGCGAAGGGGTTGCGTTTCTTGTCCATGCCTAATCTTAGCTATGCCTAACAGCAATTGCAAGGCATACACAACACTTTTTTTGTTAGCCTTACCTAATGAACACTTGGAACTCCCGGATTACAGAGGCTCGCACGGCGAGGAGAATCAACCAGCGCGAGCTCGCACGGCTCTGCGGCGTGTCCGCGCCCACCGTTTCCGACTGGGAATCAGGACGCATAAAGACGCTCGAAGCCGAAAACATGCTCAAAATCTGCACGGTTTTGAAGGTCGATCCGTTCTGGCTCGTATTGGGTCCGCCTAACGGCAAAGCTCCGATCATCGAGGAGAAGTCCCCTCTAAGCGACGAAGCGGTCCGGCTCATTTCGTGGGTCGAACGCGTGGACGGGCTTGGCGGCCAAGCTCGCAAGCTATTCGGCCACATCGGCGCCGCGTTGCAGGTTGCAGGCTCACTTACGCAGGCGCAGAATTCCATCAGGGATGCGGAAATGGCCAGCGCTGAGGCGGATCTGACGTCCCACATCGAATCCACCGAGGGGAAAGAGCGTGCAAACAGGAAGCACAAGCCATAACGCAGTGGTCGATCTGGCCACCTATCGAAACTCGAAAGTCCAGCCGCAGGCTGATCCGGCGCTGCCCCAGCCGGACGCTGAAGAGACAATCACCGAGATCGCGAAGTACGTGCTCCTGATCGTCCAGGCTATAAAACGCCCACGCCACTAGAGCGACATCCCGCCTGAGAGAGCGGGATTTTTTTCGCATGCGAAATTAGGTATGACTATCTTTCTCTTGACATTGTTGTTAGGTGCGCCTAACCTTAACTCACCAGCCGATACGACGGGCTACTGAGGAGAGCGAGATGAGCGTTTTGGCGAAAGACCTGTTCGAGCTGCAGCGGTTGGCAAGCGGCGGCGCAGGCGCACTCACCGAGCATCTCCTCAAGGAAGTTGCTGCAGACATCATCAGCGAAGGCGTTGATGATGAACTCGCGGCTACTCAACAGGGGAGCGACATGCAAATCAAACATACGGCCGCGACACGAAATCGCGATGAGATCGAATACTTCACCCGCGCCGGGAAGTGCGCCGTTGTCGCAATGCTTTTCGCGGCATCTGTCACGACGCACGCATCAGTTGCGCGGGGTCAGGCTGGTCGCCACGGCGCGTCGCTGGGGTCGACGGCCCATGCGGCCGCCGCAACCTCGGGCGCCGCTGCAGCGCCGGGGCGCGTCTCTCTGGTCGAGGGCTACCAACCGTGGCCGCAAGCCGAGATGCAGCAGTTCGCGAAACCGAAGTTCGTGCCGTATGACGGCCGATAGTCAGATCAACCCCATTGGATGCCAAACATGAAACGAATCACGATCGAAGAGTTGGACGCCATCAATCTCAACCGTGGCGGCCACAACTCTCCTGAAGAAGGCCACTGTCTGCTCGAGGTGGTGGCGATGTTTGCCGGTGAAGCCTTCGGCGACCGGCCCGCCTGCGTCGACCCTGCGCTGCGCGCGTTTGGCGTGTCGTGGAATGACGGCATGCGCTCGGACGATGAGCGGGCGCAGCTCAAGCAATACGTCGCGCGCCTGGTCGGGACTGCGAAGGGCCCGGAGCTTTCGCAGAAGCGCGGCTGGATGGCGATGGACTGGCTGGTCCGCGTGCACGCCGCGGCGTGGCTCGCGCTTAGCCCTGGGCTTGCGCATCACGCTGAGACGCTCAAGTCTCTGCCACCGGTCGCGTGCACAGTCGATCTGATCGCGGCGCAGCCGCACCTGGCAGCAGCACGAAAGGACGCCGCTGCTGCGCGGGCTGCTGCGGGGGCTGCTGCGGGGGCTGCTGCGGGGGCTGCTGCGTGGGCTGCTGCGTGGGCTGCTGCGGGGGCTGCTGCGCGGGCTGCTGCGCGGGCTGCTGCGCGGGCTGCTGCGTGGGATGCTGCGTGGGATGCTGCGTGGGATGCTGCGTGGGATGCTGCGTGGGATGCTGCGTGGGATGCTGCGGGGGCTGCTGCGGGGGCTGCTGCGGGGGCTGCTGCGCGGGCTGCTCTCGAGCCGACCGTCAAGGAGCTGCAGGCATCCGCGCACGATCTGTTCAGCCGCATGATCGATGCGACGGAGGCCTGACATGATCGCGTTCCATGGCAATCAGGAAATCAAGCAGATGTATCTCTCGCGCGTCGCGGCGCACGAGGCCGCCGACGAGATCGCGCAGGGCTACTACTGGGAAAACGGCAAGGGCTGCGCCGTAGGATGCACGATCCATGGATCTCAGCACGCTCTCTATGAGACCGAGCTGGGCATCCCGGAGGATCTCGCCTATCTGCAGGATGGCATCTTTGAGGGACTGCCGAACGCCAAGGCGAAGCTGTTCCCGCGCGAATTCCTCGACGCTATTCCTGTCGGCGCCGACCTGTCTCTGGTCGTCAACCAGTTTCTGGTATGGCTACTCGTCGATCCTTTGCATGGTGTTATCCAGTTCGCCGGCAAGGACTCTGAGCGCGAGGCGATCGACGCTGTCGCGAAGCTGCATTTGCGAGTGATCTCCGGCGATCCGCCGGAAAAGTCCGAATGGGCTGCTGCGGGGGCTGCTGCGGGGGCTGCTGCGCGGGCTGCTGCGTGGGCTGCTGCGCGGGCTGCTGCGCGGGCTGCTGCGGGGGCTGCTGCGTGGGCTGCTGCGTGGGCTGCTGCGTGGGATGCTGCGCGGGCTGCTGCGTGGGCTGCTGCGTGGGATGCTGCGTGGGATGCTGCGGGGGATGCTGCGCGGGCTGCTGCGTGGGATGCTCAGAAGGATAAGCTGCTCGCCCTCCTTCGTGCTGCGCCGGTCACCGTGCACGCCGGAGACAAGTGAAATGCGACGCTCACATGCCGACAATGATCTGCTCGAGGCCGTGCACGAAGGTTTGGGCACGCTCGCGAAGATCTGCGCATGCGCAGGGGCCGCCGCGACGATCGGGGCGGCGCTGTACGTTGCCTTGGCTATCGGCGTGGGGTGTGCCTGATGCGCGAACTCATCAAGCTCTGGGCAAAGGCACTTCTGGTTCTAAGCGCATATTGCCTGGTCGTTGGAGCGCTCAACCAGATCGATTCCCGCAACCTGCAGTGCAGCACCGTTCATTGCACCTGATCCCGTAGAGGCTCACCCATGGAACTCCTTTTTCTTTACTCGACGTTAGTAGTCTTCTGTGCCTTTCTGGCCGGGGTTTCGGCTGGAGTGATCATCGCTGGGTTGTGCGTCGCGGCGAAGCAGGATGATCAGCAGTTCTCCGGCGAACATGAATTCGAGGCGCCTTACCCGCGCCGCCAGGACTAGTCTCTCCCCCGCGCTTCGCCCTCGGAGCGTTTCGTGCCGGCCAGTACGAGCGGCATTTTTTTGGATTCGATGTGGACGCCCTTTATCTCTTTGCGCTGGCCCTGCCGGCGGCAGCGGTTCTAGGAGTAGGAGCGGCCTTTTTGAGTGAGTTTGCCCGCCAGCTAACCATGCGCCAGCCGATACCCGTCACTGCCGAGATGATCGCCCGCGAGTTTCGCGAGCAACGCGTCAGCGGCTCCGCAGTCGATGCGATCACGAACCCGTTGATCCGCCGCTGTCTGGAGATGGGTGCGCGGGCACGAGCGGAACGCGAGGCGGGGCAACCGGCCGAGCGGCGCCAGCACCGTGACGGAAAGCGACGGGCCGCAAACGACAACGATTGAGGTTCCTATGCCACGCACCAAGATGTCCGACGAAGAGCGCGCCGCCAAGCAGCAGGCGCGCACGGAAGCGAAGCGCCAGCAGCGCGAAGCGAAGAAGGCCGGGGTGCGCAAGCAGATCGACGTACTCGCCCGAAAGATACCGGCCCATGTCGTCACGGGGGGGGGTACAGACGGTTCGGGCGTGGAAGGATGCACTCGACTCGGCTACCTCGGCCGCGGATCTCTCGCGCGTCTCCGTCGAGCGGCTAAGCGAAGTGGCCGATGCCCTCAAATGCCAAGTGGAGTGACCCGGCCATGACAGTCGGCGAACTTATACATGCCCTCCGGCGGTTCGGTCCGGACGACGAGATCGCAGTGCGAACCCATACCGGCCTTGTCACGGTCGACGACGTTGAGCCGGACGAGCGGGAGCGTGTGGCCGCGATCGACATCCGGTTTAGCGGGCCGCTCCCGGACGAAGAAGAGTATCTGTGATCCGCGCCAGCAACTACGTTCTTGCTGCTATTGCTCTGCTGTTCGCGATTGGCTGGCCGGCCACATAGCCCTGCATCATTCTGGAGATTAATGTGAGCATTGACTACGACGGCGTCGTTTCTATTTGCGACGCGCATGGCATCGGTCTTCCGGTCGACTGCGTGGAAATGGTTGTTGAGATCGTGAGACACGCAACCGCCCAACCTGACCATTCTGGTTATGGGGGCGTCAAAGTCTCCGCGCAAGGCATCCAGTTTGGAAATGCATGGTATAGCCACGAGAAGATCACGGGCTACAGCGCAGAACAATTGAACGACGGTAATTGCCACATAACCGGACGCGCTTACATGGAATGGGTGCAAGCCGCTCTCGCATCCAACAAGGCCGCAGCGATAGCGGTAGGAGAGCCGGTGCAGACGATTCGGTTTGATTTCATCAATTCTGACGGTCGCGAAGACAGCAAGGTTATCTCGCACGACGAAATGCGAGAGCGCTACGCTGCGATGTACAAATCGGCGCACAGCATTTTCCCTCCCGCTCCAGTAGCGTCAGCCGAGGAGGCGGTGACGCCTGTCGAACGCGGAGTTATCGAAGACCTATTGGCGTTGACGAGTGCTGTATTTCAGGCGCTGGACAACAGCGAAGAGCGCGAGGGCGACGACTGGCGCGCGCATGTAATTGATGCACCCTGGTTCGATCCAATGTGCGAAGCGATGGACAAGCTGGAGGCGTTGCCCGACGACCAACCGGGTTACACCATGGACGCGCCAGCCAAAGCCGAATGGGCGCTCCGCAAACTGTTCGACACCCATCCCGCAGCAGCGCAACCATCAAGGGCGGAAGTGCTGGAGACATGGCAACCGATAGAGACGGCACCCAAGACTGGGCGCACGCTGTTGCTGGGCTACCCCAATGTTCTCGGAAAATGGCGGACTGTGCGCGGCCAGTGGATATCCGAGGCGCACATCGCGGAAAACTGGGAAGAACCGGACGACGCCGAGGCCGGATGGTACGAAACGTCTGCTGAAGCCGACGACGTTCCCAACTGCTGGCCCATTACGCCGACGCACTGGATGCCACTGCCTCCTGCGCCCGAGGTCAATCCATGAAGCTCGACGAACTCATTCAGCGAGTCGGCGTAGATAACGTCGGAGTGCAAGTCCTGTCCGATTCGATCATTGGCGCCAAGCAACGTCGCGGTTTCGTCGAGGTCTCTTTCGGAACCGACTGTGTGTCGTTGCGCGATATCGCGATCGGCGAATGGGAAAACGTGGTTTTCATTGTCAGCGTCAAGCGTGAAGCATTCGAAGCCGCCCGCACCGCAAGCGGAGACAAGCTATGAGCGAACGAATCGAAGCGCGGTATCGCGACATGATGAACGCTCTTGCCGCTGGCATTGAAGAAGTTCTTGGCGGACTTGGCTTCGCGCTCCTGATGTACGAGCACGGTAAGGTTGATGGTGGCCGCGTCAATTACATCAGCAACTCAAATCGCGAAGACATGGTTTCCGCGATGCGGGAGTTTATCGCTCGTGAAGAGGGCCGCATGCACGGCGCACCAGGAGCAAAACAATGACAGCAGATGACATCAAGGCTCTGGTGGAGAGGCTTCATGCCGCAGCGCCGCTTGCCGCCAATGGTCACGTCCTGACCGAAGCGGCTGACGCCCTCGAAACCCTCACGCTAGAAAACCAGCGGTTACGGGTAGATGCGGAACGGTATCGCTGGTTGCGAGATTGGAATAAAACAAGCGGCTGGTCAGAGGCGGGAATCGACCGACAAATTGCAATCGATGCAGCCCTCGAGCAGATAGCCATGCGTAAGGTTTGAAAGGACGATCATGATAGGCTTCGTGACCATCAACAAATTCTGTGAGCTGACGGGCTACACTCGCCGTGCCGTCGAGGGGAAGCGCCAGACCGGCGCATGGACCGAGGGCGGCGTGATCGTAAAGGCTCCGGACGGCCACATTCTGATCGACATGGAGGAGTTCCAGAAATGGGCCGTATCGGGACGGGAGTCCGGGAAATCTCGGACTCCAGCTATGAAATCTCCTTCGCCTATAAGGGCGAACGCTGCAGGGAGCGCGTCAAAGCGAAGCCCTGTCCTGCCAATACTCGAAAGCTGATCCAGTTCCGCGCAGCGATCATGCATGCGATCGAGAAAGGCGAGTTCGATTATGCCAAGACGTTCCCTGATTCGGCCCGGGTCGCGCGCTTTGCCGAGATGCTGGGCGATGTTCTCACAGTCGAAAAGTATTTCGATACCTGGCTGACGCGCAAGAAAACTGAGGTGAAGGCTTCGACCTATCAGGGGTATCGGCTGATCGCCATCAATTTTGTGACGCCCAAGTTCGGCAAGTTGCCGCTGTCGGAGCTTAAGCGCGCCGCGATCCGCGACTGGCTTGCCGCGGTTCCCGACGTCACGAACAAGCGCCTGTCCAATATCCAGAGCTGCATGCGATCCGCGCTCTCGGATGCGCTGGGCGATGAGATCATTGACGCCAACCCCCTCGCCGGCTACACGTATTCGCGCGCTGAGCGGCCCGTCGAGGGTGAGCCCGATGACGAGGTCGACCCGTTCACGCCAGACGAGCAGGCGGCGATCCTGACCAAGATGCGCCCGGGCGAGCGCACACTAATCCAGTTCTTCCTGTGGACCGGACTGCGCACATCGGAAGCAACGGCGCTCAACTGGTCCGACATCGACTTTATCGGCGGGTTCATCCGCGTGCGGCGTGCCATGACGCGCGAGGCGAGAGGTATTGCCGAGATGCCCAAGACGAGCGCGGGCCGCCGGGACGTCAAAATGCTCGCGCCCGCCCGAGCGGCGCTGCTCGAGCAGAAGGCCTTCACGTTCATGGCCGAACTCGACGGGCCAGTATTCGCCAATCCGACGACGCGCCAGCGATACACCGGATCGCCGCAGATCTGGAAGGTCTGGCAGACAGCGCTGAAGCATGCCGGCGTGCGATACCGGCGCCCCTACCAGACCCGCCACACCTACGCGTCCATGATGCTCTCCGCCGGCGAGCATCCTATGTGGGTAGCCAAGCAGATGGGTCATGCAGACTGGACAATGATCGCGCGCGTCTATGGCCGCTGGATGCCATCGGCCGATACCTCGGCGGGTAGCAAGGCCGTCGAGATGTTCGCGAGATCCAACCCTAATATGGGAGTGGGAAATGGAAAGTAGCACGACGGCCTACGCAATAGTCTCAGGCCATCTTCTGTTTTCCGGGCAAGATTTCACCGTGACCGGAAACACGATAAATTTTCGCGAAGCACCGCCTCCCGGCAGCTATCCGTCTGTGATCTTCGGTGAGCCGCTTCGATCGCCGGTGCGGAAAGCTAGGCTGCACTGGGATGCCAACCGGAATGTCAGATGGTTCTAATGCTGTCAAATTCCCTGTCAAACTGGACTGAAAGCTGTCGTATTCCATAGTATTTTTCGACAGCCAACGGCCCGCAAAGCCTTATTCTGTGGTGCGAGGAAGGGGACTCGAACCCCTACACCATTGCTGGCGTCAGGACCTAAACCTGGTGCGTCTACCAATTTCGCCATCCTCGCAGCCGGTCGAAGCGTTGGCACGCCGCGTCCGATGTCTGGCTAGCCCCCGTCTGCGCCCCGCCGGTCAAGCCGGTCCGGCACGTGTCCGAAAGCGTAAGCGCGAGATTCTAACCGATAGATTTGCGCTTGTCTGCATTTGCCGGACGTGGGTCGATGCTACAATTTTTGGCTAACGTACGCACGGCACGCGCGCCGTGCCGCCCCTGCTTCAGCCTCCCCACCACTCCATTCAAGTGAATTTCGACGAATATTGCCAGCAGAAGGCGGCGCCCCCCGGTTCGAGCAGCTACTACGCGCTCCGTCAGGCGCCCGCGGGACGCCAGCCGCTCCTGACCGCCCTGTTCGCGCTGCGCCGCGAATTCGAGGAGACGGTGAAGGAAACCAGCGATCCGGCCATTGGCCGCACCAAGCTCGCCTGGTGGCAGAACGAAATCGCCGCGCTGGCCGCGGGTACCCCTTCGCATCCGGTGTCGAAGGCGCTCGCGGCGCATCTGGGCGGCGGCGTGGAAGCGGCGTATCCGGCCTTGCAAACGCTGCTGGCGGGCTTCGAAATGGACCTCGACCAGGCCCGCTATCTCGACTACCCGAACCTGCGCCGCTATCTGCAAAGCGTCGGCGGCACGTTTGCCGCGCTGGTCGCACGCGCGAGCGCACAGCATCCCGCCGAGGCCGAAGCCTGGGCCGCGCCGCTCGGCCACGCGTTGATGCTGGCCCAGCTCGTCGCCGAACTCGGCAACGACGCGCGCCACGGGCGCATCTATATTCCGATCGACGAGATGCAGCGCTTCAACGTCACGGCGGCCGACCTGATCAACCGCAAATACAGCGAAGCCTTCACCGAACTGATGCGCTTTCAGACCGGCCGCGCACGCGCTGCGATTCAAGCCGCGCTCGCCGCGTTGCCGGCCGGCGAGCGGCGCACGCAGCGCACCTTGCGCGCGCAAGCCGCGCTTGCGCTGGCGCAGCTCGATGAGATTGAACGAGACGGCTATCACGTGCTGCATCAGCGTATTGCGCTGACGCCTATCCGCAAGCTATGGATCGCGTGGCGCGCCGCGCGTCAGCGTTAGGCCGCTCCACTTAACCAGGCCGGTTGCGTGCGCAACATCCAACCAGCCCGCGACGCACCGCTCACGCGCGCAACAGCGGCACCGGCTCGAAGCGCTGTTGCAGGACAGCCGTAGCGTCGAGTCCCCACCACGGTCCGAGGATGGTCGCATAGAGCTGGCGGAAATCGACACCCACCGGCAAGTTGCCGCTTCCGTCCAGTTGCGTCAAAACCGGGGGCGCGCCGTACAGGCCGCCGCGCACCCGTCCACCCATGACGAAATGCGGCGCGACGGTACCGTGATCGGTGCCGTTGCTCTGGTTCTCGCGCGGCCGGCGGCCGAACTCCGCATACGTCATCACCAGCGTATTGTCCCAGCGCCCCAGCTCGACCAGCGCCGACTTCATCGACGCGAATCCCTCCGCAAGCTGCTTGAGCAGCGCGGCCTGCTGGCCGGGCTGATTCTGGTGGGTATCGAAGCCGTTCAGCGTCAGCCGGATCACGGCCACGCCCTGCCCGTTCAGCGGCCGGCCTTGCAGCGTGTCGCCGGCGGCGAGCACCTGCATCGCAGTCTTGATCGAGGTTCCGAACGCGCCCGCCGGGAAGTTGGTCTTCAGCGGGAATTGTCCTTCGCGCGGACGCAGACGGTCGGCGGCCTTCACGATGTCGTTCTCGACGTCGAGAATATGCGCCAGCTCGGGATTGCGTTCGTGCAACGACACCGGCGTCGCCAGCCGCGAGGCTTTGATGAACTGCGCCGGATTCACCAGCGCGATCGCCCGCGCGCCGTTGGCAAGCGGCCCCATCTCCGCACTGCCGATCACCACGCCATCCGCGACAAAGCTCGGCGGCACCGCGTGCTGGGCGAACGCGCGCGTCAGCCACCCTTCGCGCAGATATTGATCCGAGCGCGAGGCGGTGTCCCAAATCTCGATCGAACGGAAGTGCGACAGGTTCGGCTGCGCATAGCTGACGCCCTGGACGATCGCCAGTTGCTGGCTTTGCCACAGCGGCATCAACGGCTGCAACGCCGGATGCAAGGCGGTGCGCTCGTCGAGCTGGATCATCTGTTCGCGCTTGATGCCGATATTCTTGCGCAACTGATAGTAAGTAGGATCGGCGTACGGAATCACCGTATTGAGGCCGTCGTTGCCGCCCTTCAACTCCACGAGAATCAGCAGATTGCCATAGCCGCCTCGCGCGAGCGCCGTGCCGTCGGCCTGCCCCGGAACCTGTGCCTGCGCGCCGAACGCCCGCGGCAGCCAGAGGGCGGCGCTTGCCGCGGTGGTCATCGAAAGAAAGTCGCGCCGCTTCATGCTGCACCTCGTTCGGTTATGGCGGCGCCAGGGACGCCGCCCGGCTCGCGCCGATTCAGTTCACCACGCATGGCAACTTATTTGAGCTGGTAAGCCGGGTCCATCAGCAGCGCTTCCAGGTAGGCGCTGGCGGTCGAATCGGTTTCGATCGCGTCGACCGGCGCAAGCGGCAGCACCGCGTGCTGCAACTGCAGTTCCGCCGACAGCCCCGCTTTGGCGGTCGGCGCGGTGTTGAACTGGGCGAGCCATGTGTCGATATCGAAGCGTACTCCGCCCTGACCCACTTTCGCCATGGCACGCTGCACCATCGCCGCCCCCTTCGGATCCTGGCTCATGCCGGTTTGCGCGTGATGCGGAGCGGCGGTCTCGGTGGCGCGAAACAGCTGCTCGACGAACTGCTTGCGCGCGAGCAGCGTCGAGCTGTTGATCCACGTCGTGCCGCCTGGCCAACCCTTGACGTTGGGCGGATAGAACAGGTTCTCGCCCAGGGTGCGAATCTCGCCGGCGAACGGCGCCGTGTTGTCGTAGCCGATATCGAACTCGCGCAACGCGCCCACCACGAACTCGGCCGGCGACTTCACCAGCATGCCGCGGTTGCGCTCGTCCCAGAACGCGTCGCTCAGGAACAGTCCGCGCAACGCGACTTTGACGTCATAGCGACTCGCGCGAAAACGCGCTGCGATGGGCGCGATCTGCGCCGGGTCCGGCGTATCGGAAACGAACTCGCGCCACAGCTTGGTCGTAACGAAGGTGGCCGTCTCCGGACGGGCCAACAGCATGTCGAGGACCTGATCGCCGTCGAACGGTCCGCTCTGCCCGAACACCGTCTTGATGCCGTCGTCATGCAGGTTGGCGCGCCACACGTAGCCCTGGGTATCCGGGTCGAGGGTCCATCCGGTATAGGCCCGCGCGGCCTCCGAGACGTCCTGCTGCGAGTAGTGCCCTTCGCCTAGCGTGAACAGCTCCATCACTTCGCGGGCGAAGTTCTCGTTAGGCTTGCCCTTGCGGCTGCCGGCGCCATCGAGATACTGCAGCATGGCCGGGTCTTTCGCGACGTCGTGCAGCAGTTCGCCGAAATTGCCCAGCGCATCGCGGCGGAACAACATGTTCTGTTGCGCCATCAACTGCGGATAGCCGACCTTGTCCTGCCCGGACGTAAAGTGGTTGCTCCAGAAGAGCGTCATGCGCTCGGTGAGCGGCGACGGCGTGGTCAACATCTCGCGTACCCACCATGCGCGTAACTCTTCGTAACGCTGGCCGCGCTCGCGCTGCTCGGCCTGGCGCTGGTCCTGGGTCCAGACCTTGCGCTCGTCGCGCGTCGGGATCGGCTCCAGCACCCAGGCGGGCATCGGTGTCGAGGCTTCAGTGTGCGCGGCGTCCAGCACCCGGTCGACCGCCTGCTCGCGCGTGAGCCCGACATATTGCGCGACCTCGGCGTTATCCGGCGCGAAGCCCACCCGGGTCAGGAAGAAGCGCGCGTCGTCGCCGTCGAGCAAGGCCTCGGCCGAGTCGTCCGCGGTTGCCACGGGTGCATGGTGTTTCGCGTGCGGGCTATGGGGCGTCCCGTCCTGGGCCACGGCCGGCGGCGTGCCCACAAGCGTGGCAACGGCCGCAACAGCAAGCAACGGCGCCGACATGCCGCGCGTCAACCTGAACAGCGTTTTCATTGTCTGTCGTCCCTGGTCGGGTGGCGATGGCGGCGGCGCGAAAGCATCAGCCGTCCATACGCTTGTCCCCTCTGCCGACTCAACGGCAAATCAGGTGGGAAAGTTGACGGGGGAAGTGCAACGAAATTTTTCACCTCCATCGCGACACCTGCAGACAGGCGCCAGGCGTTGGATGGGCGACCTAGCGCTTGTACAACTCGCGCACGGCGTCTTCGATATGCTGGCGCAGCAGACGCCGTTCTTCCGGCGTCATGTGACCGTCGCGGCGACGTTGATCGAGATCGGGGGGAACTGCAGTACGCATCATGGCGTCTGAAGCAGGGTGATCGACGGTGGGAGTGCGCGACTGGCGAGAGAGTTTGGAGCCCCGGAAATGAGGCGCGTGTGCGCTCGATGCCCGTTCGTCGGAAGACTGGGCATGGGCGAGCGTAGGGCCTAACGTGCCCGCGAGGGTGCCGGCCACTGCCAGCGCAATCACGCTTAGGCGCAGATTCGGCCAAACCCCTCCCTTCATCTTGTTCCCTTCGTGGTGCGGCAACCGGCTACCCTAAATGCGTGTACAAACCCCGGAAAGAAGCCGGGAGCGAGAATTTTAGTCGAGTGAAGTATCCACCGAACAGCCGCATTCAGTAAAGCAGTCTACCTGCCACCGCTTTACGTCGTGCCACAGTGCGGGTAAATTTTGTAACTGACTGTAACCCGCGAATTGATGCAAACTCGCACCACTTTGTAATCGCGCTAAGATGCCGACCATGGAAACCAAAAACCCTTCGAAAATCCTCGTCGTCGATGACGATCCGCGTCTGCGCGATCTGCTACGCCGCTATCTTGGCGAACAGGGCTTCAACGTCTACGTCGCCGAAAACGCGCCGTCAATGAACAAGCTCTGGGTGCGTGAACGTTTCGACCTGCTGGTGCTCGACCTGATGCTGCCGGGTGAAGACGGGCTGTCGATCTGCCGGCGTCTGCGCGGCAGCAACGACCGCACGCCGATCATCATGCTCACGGCCAAGGGTGAGGATGTGGACCGTATCGTCGGCCTCGAGATGGGCGCCGACGACTATCTGCCCAAGCCGTTCAACCCGCGCGAGCTGGTGGCACGGATTCACGCGGTGCTGCGCCGCCAGTCGCCGTCCGAGTTGCCGGGTGCGCCGTCCGAGACCACCGAGGTCTTCGAGTTCGGCGAATTCGCGCTCAACCTCGCTACCCGCACGTTGACCAAGGCCGGCCAGGAAATCCCGCTGACCACCGGCGAGTTCTCCGTGCTGAAGGTGTTTGCCCGTCATCCGCGTCAGCCGCTGTCGCGCGAGAAGCTGATGGAACTGGCGCGCGGCCGCGAATACGAAGTGTTCGACCGCAGCCTCGACGTGCAGATCTCGCGTCTGCGCAAGCTGATCGAACCCGATCCGGGCAGCCCGCGCTTCATCCAGACCGTCTGGGGTCTTGGCTACGTGTTCATTCCCGACGGCGCAGCCTGAGCTTGTTCGCGCTTTCCGTTTCTGTTTTCAGATAAGAAGGGCCCATGCGGATCGACCGGCGCCTCCTGACGCTCGCGTTCGGCGGCCTTTTCTGGCGGACCTTTCTGTTGATCGCACTGTTGATCGCAGTCAGTCTCGCCGCCTGGTTCCAAAGCTTCCGGGTGATCGAACGCGAGCCGCGCGCGCAGCGCGTGGCCTTGCAGCTCGTCGCCATCGTCAAGCTCACGCGAACCGCACTCCTCTATTCCGATCCCGACCTGCGGCGCGCGTTGCTGCAGGATCTGGAGAGCAATGAAGGGGTGCGCGTGTACCCGCGCGAAACCACCGACAAGTACAAGCTGCAGCCGGACGAGTCGCTCAACCGGTTGATCGAACACGACATCCGCGGGCGCCTCGGCGACGACACGGTGATTGCGCAATCGGTCAACGACATCCCCGGCGTGTGGATCAGCTTCAAGATCGACGATGACGACTATTGGGTGGCGCTCGACCGCGATCAGCTCGACAACGCCACGGGCCTGCAATGGGCCGGCTGGGGGGTGTTCGCGCTGGCGCTGTCGCTGTTCGGCGCGGCCTTCATCACGAGTCTGGTGAACCGGCCGTTTGCGCGGCTCGCCATGGCGGCCCGCAAGGTGGGCTCGGGACAATCGCCCGAGCCGCTGCCCGAGCGCGGCATGGGCGTCGCCGCCGAAACCAACCGCAGCTTCAACCAGATGGTGCAGGACCTCGAACAGCTCGAGGCCGACCGGGCGCTCATGCTGGCGGGCATCTCGCACGACCTGCGCACCCCGCTTGCCCGTCTGCGGCTCGAAACCGAAATGAGTCCGTCGGATCAGACCACCAAGGACGCGATGGTCGACGACATCGAGCAGATGGACATGATCATCGGCCGCTTCCTCGATTACGCGCGCCCGGTGCAACGCGTCCCGGAACCGGTCGACCTCTCCGTGATCGCCCAGGAACTGGCGGCGCGCATGTCGTCCGAAGACGGCATGCGCCTGATCACGCGTCTGGCGCCGTCGGCGGTCATCGAGGCCGACGAAACCGATATGCGGCGCGTGATCGGCAACCTGCTCGAGAACGCGCGCAAGTATGGGCTGAGCGAAGGCGATGGCATTCCGCACGTGATCCTCGAGACGCGCGTGTCGCATTCGCGGGTCGAACTGTCCGTGGTCGACGAAGGACCGGGAATTCCGGAAGACCAGTTGGCCCTCGTGACCCGGCCGTTCTACCGGGTCGATTCGGCCCGTACCCAGGCCAATGGCACGGGCCTCGGCATGGCGATCGTGCAACGCCTGGTGGGCCGCTATCGGGGCGGTCTGCGCCTGCGCAACCGGACCCCCGGCCCGGGACTCGAAGTCACGATCGAGTTTCCGCTCGCCAAAGGCGCCTGAAACACCGGCTGCGGCTTCCGCGTCCCCAATGACGCATGCTGCAGCGCATGATCGCATTTTCCCGCCGCGCAACGGTCTTGCCGTGAAAGGTTCGGAAAGGGTGACATTTGAACCGGCTATCGGCGCAGTGAAGAAAAACTATCCGACTTGTTAGTTAAAAGCTATTGCTGCGATGCATCAATAGAGTTATAATTATGTGTGTGTAACGTATTCGTTACAGCGAGCAGGTAGCTTGAACAGGCTGTATTTCCAACTCATTGGCAACCTTTCACAGGAGTATTCCGCATGAAAACCGTTGGCGACAAACTCGAAGCTTTCACCGTCACCGCAGCCAAGCCGGGCTTCAACAATCACGAAGAAAACGGCGTGTCGGCGTTCGAAGAAATCACCGAACAGTCGTTCCCGGGCAAGTGGAAGATCATTTACTTCTACCCGAAGGACTTCACCTTTGTGTGCCCGACGGAAATCGTCGAATTCGGCAAGCTGGCGAACGACTTCGCAGAGCGCGACGCGGTCCTGCTGGGCGGCAGCGTGGACAACGAATTCGTGAAACTGGCATGGCGCCGTGAGCACAAGGACCTGAGCAAGCTGAACCACTATGCGTTCGGCGACGTCAAGGGCGAGCTGATCGACCAGCTGGGCGTGCGCGACAAGGAAGCAGGCGTGGCGCTGCGCGCAACGTTCGTCGTCGACCCGGACAACACGATCCAGCACGTTTCGGTGAACAACCTGAACGTCGGCCGTAACCCGGAAGAAGTGCTGCGTATTCTGGACGGTCTGCAAACGGACGAACTGTGCCCGTGCAACCGTGCAGTTGGCGGCGCAACGCTGTAAGCATTGCAGTCGGAAGCCCGCTAAGCTTGAAAGAGCCAGCGGGCTTTTTTATCGGCAACCTGATAGGAGATATCAATGGAATTCTTGTCTGCGATTAAAGCACTTGTTCCTGATTATGCTAAAGACATTCGTTTGAATCTGGACGGCACGATTGCGCGTTCATCGCTGGAAGGCACGGATGCGGTGGGTGTTGCGCTGGCGGCGGCGTTTGCGGCGAAGAGCGCGGTGCTGGTCGATGCGATTCGCAATGCGGGGGTGTTATCGGCTGAGGAAGTCAATGGCGCGCTGACGGCTGCTGCCTTGATGGGGATGAACAATGTCTGGTATCCGTATGTGGAGATGACTGACAGTGCGGATCTGAAGTCGCAGCCGGCGGGATTGCGGATGAATGCTTATGCTTCGCATGGTGGCGTGGATAAGCGGCGGTTTGAGATGTATGCTCTCGCGGCTTCTATTATTGGCAAGTGCCATTTTTGCGTTAAGTCGCACTTTGAGACGCTTGTTGCTGAGGGGATGAGTTCTACTCAGTTGCGGGATGTTGGGCGCATTGCGGCTGTTGTTAATGCTGCTGCTCAGGTTATTGTCGCTGAAGGGAAGTAAGCGGTTTTTCACTTTCAGTTGGGACGCTGCGCGGTTTTTCTTTTGCGTGGCGTCTTTTTTGGTTTTTATTTGGGTTTTTTGCCTGTGCGGCGCTTTGGTTGTTCTCTTGGGGTGTTGGCCTTTCCTTGCATTCTTAGTGGTCTATTAGCTTCGCCCCTGTGCGGGGCGGCACTTACTTTCTTTGCCGCCGCAAAGAAAGTAAGCAAAGAAAGCGGGCTGCAACCGCTAGCCCATAGTGAGCCGTCTCAATAAATCACGGGAAACGGCCCAAGACAAGACCCGCTCTCGCATTTCCCCCGCTCGTGACACAGCGCTCATCCATCCCACTCCGCACTCCGTGCGTCGCGGTTGGGTCTGCCTGGGAACCCCGCTTGTGCAGCAAAGGTCTTGAGCCAAGATGGTTAGAATACCTACAGAGTTTGCCGAAGGCGTCGTGCCCTGCGGCGGGGCGCGTAGCGCGACGCTGGAACGGATGACTGCTTTGTCACCGCCGTATGAGGTGCGAGAGAGCAACTTGTCTTGGGCCGTTTCCGGTGGTGGACCTAGATGGCTCACTAAACGCTGGCGGTGTGAGCCCGCTTTCTTTGCTTACTTTCTTTGCGGCGGCAAAGAAAGTAAGTGCCGCCCCGCACAGGGGCGAAGCTAATAGACCACTAAGAATGCAAGGAAAGGCCAACACCCCAAGAGAACAACCAAAGCGCCGCGCAGGCAAAAAAAAGCCAGTCACTTCCTGATTAACAAAACAGCAGCCTGCGCCTCAATCCCTTCAGCCCGACCGAGATACCCAAGTTTCTCATTAGTCTTAGCCTTAACATTAACCTTATCAAGCGGCAGCTTCAAATCCTCAGCAATATTAACCCGCATAGCATCGATATGAGGCGAAAGCTTCGGCGCTTGCGCAATCACCGTACTATCCACATTCCCAATAGCAAACCCAGCCTGCGCAACGCGCGCCGCGCACTCACGCAATAAAACCCGCGAATCCGCCCCGGCAAACTTCGCATCAGTATCCGAAAAATGCCGCCCAATATCCCCCAGCGCGGCAGCGCCAAAAAGGGCATCGGTAATCGCATGCAACAACACATCCGCATCGGAATGCCCTAGCAAGCCCTTCTCGTATGGCACCGTCACCCCGCCAATAATGAGCGGCCGCCCCTCGACGAGCGCGTGCACGTCATACCCTTGTCCAATTCTGAAATCCATAGCGTGAAGTCCGGTTATCAACAATGAAACTCTTCAGGAAGCCGCCGGCCGGCTCAGGATCGCCTCGGCCAGGTCGAAATCTTCCGGATACGTAACCTTGAAATTGCGTAAGCTGCCCTGCACCAGTCGCGGCGCGTAGCCCAGCCACTCAATCGCGCTCGCCTCGTCCGTCAGGTCGTGACCGTCCCGCTGCGCCTGCAAAATCGCCTCGCGCAACATGCCAATCCGGAACATCTGCGGTGTCTGCGCCTGCCACAAGCCGTCGCGCGGCTCGGTCCGCTCGATCCGCGCGCCGCTGTCCGGCGCAATCCGCTTCAAGGTGTCCGCCACCGGCAGCGCCATGATGCCGCCCACCGCGTCGTCCTTCAGCGCGCCGGTCAAC
This sequence comes from Paraburkholderia phenazinium, assembly GCF_900142845.1. Taxonomy (NCBI): domain Bacteria; kingdom Pseudomonadati; phylum Pseudomonadota; class Betaproteobacteria; order Burkholderiales; family Burkholderiaceae; genus Paraburkholderia; species Paraburkholderia phenazinium. The sequence continues at coordinate 652,608 of NZ_FSRU01000002.1, read as the reverse complement.
GTGCGGATCAAGCCAGGCGTAATGCCCGGCCGCGCGGCGTCGTGGACCAGCACCCAGTCGTCGTCGCGGGCACCGAATTCGACCAGCGCGTGCAGGCCGTTCAGCACCGACGCCTGGCGCGACGCCCCGCCGCAGCGGCGCACCGCGAAACGCAGGCCGGCAAAGCGGCGGGCGTCGAAATGCTGGTCGTCTGGGGCAATCACCACCAGCGTCTGCGCGAACTCGCTGCACGCGTCGAACGCGGCCAGCGAATAGTGCAGCAGGTCGCGACCGGCTACAGTGCGATATTGTTTGGGCATCGCGGCGCCGGATCGGCTGCCGGTGCCTGCGCACGGAATCAGAGCAAAAAGACGTGAAGTCACTGGTGCGGACGCCGCGAAGTCAAAGTAAAGGACGGATTTTATAATAGGTCCTTCGCATCCACGCCATGACACGCGTAAACTTGCCGCTCACGTGTGACCCACCGGCCGCCTTTTCCCTTCTATGCCAGACATCGCCGCATCATCGCAGTCCTCTTCGCCCGTCGCGCTCGTCAAGGCCGGCCAGCGTTTCGCCTTCGACGGCACGCACGGCTCGTCCGATGCGCTGCTCATCGCCCGCTACCACCTCGCCTACCGCGATCAGGTGCCGCTCCTCGCCGTCGTCTGCTCGAGCGCCGTGGACGCCCAGCGCCTCGCGCAGGAAATCGGCTTCTTCGCGCCCGACGCCCGGGTGCGCCTGCTGCCCGACTGGGAAACGCTGCCTTACGATACCTTCTCGCCTCACCAGGACCTCGTCTCCGAGCGTCTCGCCACCCTGCACGACCTCGGCGAGGGCCGCTGCGACATCCTGCTGGTGCCGGCCACCACCGCGCTCTATCGCATGCCGCCCGCCTCCTTCATGGCGGGCTACACGTTCTCGTTCTCGCAAGGCGAGCGTCTCGACGAAGCCAAGCTGAAAGCCCAGTTGACGCTGGCCGGCTACGAACACGTGAGCCAGGTCGTGCGTCCGGGCGAATATTGCGTACGCGGCTCGCTGCTCGACCTGTTTCCGATGGGCTCGCCGCTGCCCTACCGGATCGACCTGTTCGACGATCAGGTCGACTCGATCCGCGCCTTCGACCCCGACACGCAACGCAGCCTCTATCCGGTGAAGGACGTGCGCCTGTTGCCCGGCCGCGAATTCCCGTTCGACGAAGCCGCCCGCACCGCCTTTCGCAGCCGCTGGCGCGAGGTGTTCGAAGGCGACCCGAGCCGCGCGTCGATCTATAAGGACATCGGCAACGGCGTGCCGTCGGCGGGCATCGAATACTATCTGCCGCTCTTCTTCGAGGAAACCGCGACGCTGTTCCACTATCTGCCTGAGCGCGCCCAACTCGCCTTCGTCGGCGATCTCGATGCGGCCATCAAGCGCTTCACGAACGATACGAAGCAGCGCCACAACTTCCTCTCGCACGACCGCGACCGGCCGATTCTCGAACCTCAGCGCCTGTTCCTCTCGGACGCAGACTTCTTCACGCTCGCCAAGCCGTTCGCGCGTCTCGTGCTGCCGGGCAATGCCGGCGGCGGCTGGTCCACGCCGCTGCCAAACCTCGCCATCGATCGTCACGCGGAAGATCCCGTCGAAGCGCTGCGCGGTTATCTGGAGAGCACGCCGAACCGCGTGCTGTTCGCCGCCGAATCCGCGGGCCGGCGTGAAACGCTTCTGCAACTGCTGGCCGACAATCATCTGCGGCCCACTTCGAGCGACAGCTTCAACGACTGGCTGACCGGCGACGAACGTTTCGCGCTCGGCGTCGCGCCGCTCTCCAGCGGCTTTGCGGTGCCGGCCGAAGGCATCGCCATCGTCACCGAAACCGAACTGTACGGCCCGCTCGCGCGCCGCTCCGGAAGGCGGCGCCAGGAACAGGCCAGCAACGTCGATTCGATGGTGCGCGACCTGTCCGAGCTCAAGGTGGGCGACCCGGTCGTGCATTCGCAACATGGCATCGGCCGCTACATGGGTCTGGTGACAATGGATCTCGGCGAAGGCGAAACCGAATTCCTGCACCTCGAATATGCGGGCGAGAGCAAGCTGTACGTGCCGGTCGCGCAGTTGCACGTGATCTCGCGCTATAGCGGCGCCGACCCCGAAAGCGCACCGCTGCACTCGCTCGGTTCGGGCCAGTGGGAAAAAGCCAAACGCAAGGCCGCCCAGCAGATTCGCGACACCGCCGCCGAACTGCTCAATCTGTATGCGCGACGTGCAGCCCGTGAAGGTCACGCGTTCAAGCTCGATCCGCGCGACTACGTGAAATTCGCGGAAAGCTTCGGCTTCGAAGAGACCCCCGACCAGGCCGCGGCGATTGCCGCCGTGATCGGCGATATGACAAGCGGCAAGCCGATGGATCGGCTCGTCTGCGGCGACGTCGGTTTCGGCAAGACCGAAGTCGCGTTGCGCGCGGCCTTTATCGCCGTGATGGGCGGCAAGCAGGTCGCACTGCTCTCGCCCACCACGCTGCTCGCCGAACAGCACACGCAAACCTTCACGGACCGCTTCTCCGACTGGCCGGTGCGCATCGCCGAACTGTCGCGCTTCAAGTCGACCAAGGAAGTCAACGCCTCGATCCATCAGATCAACGACGGCAGCATCGATATCGTGATCGGCACGCACAAGCTGCTGTCGTCGGACGTGCAGTTCAAGCGTCTCGGCCTCGTCATCATCGACGAGGAGCACCGTTTCGGCGTGCGCCAGAAGGAAGCGTTGAAGGCGTTGCGCGCGGAAGTCGACGTGCTGACGCTCACCGCCACGCCGATCCCGCGCACGCTCGGCATGGCGCTCGAAGGCCTGCGCGACTTCTCGGTCATCGCCACCGCGCCGCAAAAGCGGCTCGCGATCAAGACCTTCGTGCGCCGCGAAGAAGACGGCGTGATTCGCGAAGCCATGCTGCGCGAGCTGAAGCGCGGCGGCCAGGTCTACTTCCTGCACAACGAAGTCGAGACGATCGAGAATCGCCGGCAGATGCTCGAAGCGCTCGTCCCCGAAGCGCGTATTGCGGTCGCCCACGGTCAGATGCACGAGCGCGAACTCGAACGGGTGATGCGCGATTTCGTGGCGCAGCGCGCCAACGTGCTGCTCTGTACCACCATCATCGAAACCGGCATCGACGTGCCGAGCGCCAACACGATCCTGATTCACCGCTCCGACAAGTTCGGCCTCGCGCAGTTGCACCAGTTGCGTGGCCGCGTGGGCCGCTCGCATCACCAGGCGTACTCGTATCTGCTGGTGCACGACCCGCAAGGCTTGACCAAGCAGGCACAGCGCCGTCTCGAAGCAATCCAGCAGATGGAAGAACTCGGTTCGGGCTTCTATCTGGCCATGCACGACCTCGAAATTCGCGGCACCGGCGAAGTGCTCGGCGACAAGCAATCGGGCGAGATCCAGGAGATCGGCTTCCAGCTTTATACCGACATGCTGAACGACGCCGTGAAGGCGCTCAAGGAAGGCAAGGAACCCGATCTCACGGCGCCGCTCGCGGCCACCACCGAGATCAACCTGCACGCCCCGGCGATTTTGCCGGCCGATTACTGCGGCGACGTGCAGGAGCGTCTATCGCTCTACAAGCGCCTCGCAAACTGCGAACATAACGACTCGATCGACAGCATCCAGGAGGAACTGATCGACCGCTTCGGCAAGTTGCCGCCGCAAGCGCACGCACTGGTCGAAACGCATCGTCTGCGGCTCGCCGCGAAACCGCTCGGCATTTCGAAGATCGATGCCGGCGAAACGGTCATCGGTCTGCAGTTCATCCCCAACCCGCCCATCGACGCGATGCGGATCATCGAGATGGTGCAGAAACACAAGCACATCAAGCTCGCCGGGCAAGACAAACTGCGCATCGAAACGCGCACGCCGGATCTGGCGGTGCGGGTGGCAACGGTGAAGGAGACGCTGCGCGCACTCGGCTCGCCCACGCGGGGAACCGCTACTACCGCCGCGGCACGCTGAGCGGCGACAACGCGTGACCATGCTGCGGTGCGCAAGATACGCACCGCAGCATATTGGTGGTTTGGCCGGCCCAGCGTTTTTTCGGTATGATCGAAAGACTTAAAAGCCGGAGTCTTGTCATGTCTCACGTCGCTGAATCAGCACGTTCCGCACAAACGCCCGCATCGTCTGCCTCATCTTCTGCGCACGGTTCCTCCCCCGCTTCGCTTCCCTGGGTCACCCGCCTCGTCTCGATGGATACGGTGAGCCGCAATCCGAATCTCGGCCTGATCGAAACCGTGCGCGACGAACTGCGTGCCCTTGGCATTGAAGGCACGCTCACACACGACGCCAGCGGTAAATGGGCGAATCTGTTCGCCACCATTCCGGCGCACGACGGCGAGACCAACGGCGGCATCGTGCTGTCGGGTCATACCGATGTCGTGCCGGTCGACGGCCAAAGCTGGGACAGCGATCCGTTCAAGCCCGAAATTCGCGGCGACAAACTCTATGGCCGCGGCACCTGCGACATGAAGGGCTTCATCGGCGCAGCGCTGACGCTCGTGCCGGAAATGCAGCGTACGAAGCTGGCCAAACCGATTCACCTCGCGCTGTCGTTCGACGAGGAAGTCGGCTGCGTGGGCGCGCCGCTTCTGATCGCAGACCTGATGAAACGCGGCGTCAAGCCGGATGGCTGCATTGTGGGCGAGCCGACCAGCATGCGGCCCATCATCGCGCACAAGGGCATCAATGCGTACCGCTGCTGCGTGCGCGGCCAGGCCGCGCATTCTTCGCTGACGCCGAAGGGATTGAACGCCATCGAGTACGCCGCACGCCTGATCTGCTACATCCGCGACATGGCGGACCAGTTCCGCGAGCAAGGCCCGTTCGACGAGCTCTACGACGTGCCGTTCACGACGGCGCAGACCAGCACCATCGAAGGCGGCAACGCAATCAATACGGTGCCGGCCGAATGCCGCTTCCAGTTCGAATTCCGCAATCTGCCGACGCTCGACCCGGAGCCGATTTTTGCGCGCATCGATCAGTACGCCCGAGAAACGCTGCTGCCGAAGATGTTGCGCGAACACGCATCGGCTGCCATCGAGTTCTCGAAGATTGCCGCGGCGCCTGGGCTCGATTCGTCGGAGCAGGCGGCCATCACCCAGCTCGTGCGCGCCTTGACCGCGGATCAGGACAAACTCAAGGTCGCCTATGGCACCGAAGCGGGGCTCTTTTCGCTGGCCGGCATTCCAAGCATCGTGTGCGGCCCTGGCGATATCCAGCAGGCGCACAAGGCCAACGAATTCGTCGCACTCGAACAGCTCGCCGCCTGCGAGCGTTTCCTCGGCAAGTTCATTCACAGCATGTCGGTTGACGCACACACACGTTGAGTCTGCACGCCTAGGATTGAATCGAATCCGGTAAAGCTGAATGGACAAAATCGTACTGAACTGAACCAGGCTGCCCGACTCAAAACATCACAAAGGCTTTCTCCACACGCCATGTCCACCGCCACGCCGCAGCATACCGACCACACGATCGACGGCGAGCCGATTCCCACGCTCGACGACATCGCCTCGCAGCATTTTGCGTTGACGCCGTGGGTTGCACGCACGCCGGTGTTCGACAAGCTGGACTTCCCGTCGCTGGAAGGCACGGTGGTGAACTTCAAGTTCGAACTGCTGCAGGCGGGCGGCAGCTTCAAGACGCGCGGCGCGTTCACCAACCTGCTCGCGCTCGACGAAGCGCAACGCAGCGCGGGCGTCACCTGCGTGTCGGGCGGCAATCATGCGGTCGCGGTCGCTTATGCCGCCATGCGGCTCGGTATCGGCGCGAAAGTCGTCGTGTTCCGCTCGGCGAATCCGGCGCGCATCGCTTTATGCCGCCAGTACGGCGCGGAAATGGTGCTGGCCGAGAACGCCACCGAAGCGTTCGAGATCGTACGGCGCATCGAGGCCGAAGAAGGCCGTTACTTCGTGCATCCATTCAACGGCTACCGCACCGTGCTGGGCACCTCTACGCTCGGCTACGAGTGGGCCACGCAAACGCCGGATCTGGACGCCGTGATCGTGCCGATCGGCGGTGGCGGTCTCGCCGCCGGCGTCTCCACCGCGCTGCGCCTCGCCAATCCGCGCATCCACGTGTATGGGGTCGAGCCGGACGGCGCGGACGCGATGGGCAAGAGCTTCGCCGCCAACCATACGATCAGGATGGGGCACATGTACAGCATTGCGGATTCGCTGATGGCGCCGCATACCGAACAGTACAGCTATGAATTGTGCCGGCGGCACATCGACCGGCTCGTCACGGTCACGGACAACCAGTTGCGCTCGGCCATGCTGACGCTCTTCATGCAACTGAAGCTCGCTGTGGAGCCGGCCTGCGCGGCCGCCACCGCGGCCCTGCTCGGCCCCTTGCGCGAGACCCTGCAGGGCAAGCGCGTCGGGGTGCTGCTATGCGGCACCAACATCGATCCGGTCAGTTTTGCGGCCCATCTCGAACGGGCCCGCGCACTCGAGTCATAGTTGCTCAAGTGATCGTTTCAAGGCTAAAGCACTACCCTATCCTCCTGACGTTGGCTATCATGGCGCCATCGACTTCAAGGAGGAATCCCAATGAGCATGGTCAAGGAGTTCAAGGAGTTTGCCCTCAAAGGCAACGTGATGGATCTTGCGGTCGGTGTGATTATCGGCGGCGCGTTCTCCACGATTGTTAATTCGATTGTCAAAGACCTGATCATGCCGGTCGTCGGTCTCGCCACCGGCGGTCTCGACTTCTCCAACAAATTCGTCCGCCTGGGCGACATTCCGGCTACCTTCAAGGGTAGTCCCGAGTCGTACAAAGACCTGCAAACCGCGGGTGTGGCCGTGTTTGGCTATGGCTCGTTCATCACGGTGCTGATCAACTTCATCATCCTCGCGTTCATCATTTTCCTGATGGTGAAGTTCATCAACAACCTGCGCAAGCCCGCCGCCGCGGAAGAGCCGGCACCTGCCCCGACGCCGGAAGACGTGCTGCTGCTGCGCGAGATCCGCGATTCGTTGAAGAACGCACCACGCTGAGGGATCGCTGCGCCTCACGGGGCGTTGCATCAAACAGACTCAAACCGGTTCAAACAAAAAGGCCTGCTGCGAGCGATTTCGCAGCAGGCCTTTTTGTTGCCGTCGGCCATGACCGTGACCATGACCGCCGCCGGTGGCCGGCAACCGGAGGCTCGGCTCATGACCGGGCGCGACCTCCGTTAGCCAACGTTTCGCACTACGTGGAATCGGTGCCCGCGGTCTTTTCGGCCTTCAGGTTCGCCGCACTTTCAATCAGCTGTTCGAGCTGGCCGAAATTGACCGGCTTGGTCAGATGCGAGCTGAATCCTGCGCCGAGGCAGCGGCGTACGTCCTCATCGGTGCCGAAGCCCGTCAAGGCCACGGCCGGTACATCCGAATGCTCGCGGAAGGCCTTGATGAAGTCGAGCCCCGTGCCGTCCGGCAGGCCGACGTCGCTCACGATCAGATCGAAGCTGGCCGACTGGGTGGCCGCCAGCGCGTCGGCGACAAGCCCCACCACCGTCACCTCGTGGCCCAGGCCGCGGATCAGTTGCGCCATCACCTCGGCGGTATCCACGTGATCCTCGATCAGCAGGATCGTCAGCAGGCCGGCCGGATGGGCCGCCGCCGGCGCCGGCACGACCGCTTCTTGCACCGGCTTCGCCGCCGTCGGCAAGGTGATCGTGAAGGTTGCCCCACAGTGCGCGCCTGGGCTCTGTGCGGTCACCGTGCCGCCGTGCACGTCGGTCAATGCCTTGGTGATGGCCAGACCGAGCCCCAGGCCGCCGAACTGCCGGGTCATGTTCTGGTTGCCCTGCTCGAAGGCATTGAAGAGCTTGCCGATCTGCTCAGGCTCGATGCCGATGCCCGTGTCCTCGATCGAAATCTGCACCTGCATCCGCTCGTCGCGCGTGCGCACGTAGATATGGCCGCCGTCCGGCGTGAACTTGGCGGCGTTGCGAATCAGGTTCCACAGCATCTGCTGCAGCCGTGCGCGATCGGCCAGCACATAGTGGTGCTGCGCCAGCTTGTCGATGTGGACGTCCTGCTGCTTGACCTGAATCTCGCTGCGGAACAGATCTAGCACGCTGTCGATCACCTCATGCACGTCCACCGTTTCGAGCGACAGACGCAGCTTGCCGTTCGCGACCCGGGTGAGATCGAGCAGATCGTCGATCAGGCGTGCCTCGAGTTCCACGTTGCGGCGAATCATCAGCACGCACGAGCGCGCCTGGTCCGGCAACTCGGGTATCAGTTCGAGCACCCTCGCCCCGGCCAGCACTGGCGTAAGCGGCGTGCGCAGTTCGTGCGAGAGCATCGCCAGAAAGCGGTCTTTGGCGCGATTCGCCTCTTCCGCGGCGTGCCGTGCGGCCTGCTCCGAGGCAAGCAGCCGCTCGCGCTCTTCGATCGCCTCGCGCTGCGGATGGATGTCCGTGCAACTGCCGAACCATTTTCTGACGACGCCGTCGGAGTCGCGCATGGCGACGATCCGCGCGTCGAACCAGCGGTATTCGCCGTCATGACGACGAATCCGCAATTCATGCCGATAGTCGCCGGCGTCGCTCCTGACCGCCTTCAGCCAGGTCTGGCGGATTTCCTCGCGATCGTCCTCATGCACGGCCTCGAGCCACGCGAGACCAAACGAGTGGCCTTCGTCGAGACCGGTGTACTCCAGCCATTGCTTCGAGAGAAAGTCGCAATCGCCATTGGCCCCGCAGGTCAGCACAAGGTGCGGCAGCGCCTCGGACAAGGTCCGGTAATGCAACTCGCGGTCGCGCAACAACACAGCCTCGTCGGAGGCCTTTTGCAGGCGCACCTGGGAGAGCACGCGCTCGACGGCCTCCGGCAGATAGTCGAGGTAATCGCCGGACTTCGGCACCACATCCGACACGCCGGAGCGCAGCGCCTCGATGACGCGCGATTCGTCGGTAAAACCCGTGACGAGGATGGCCGGAATCCGCACGCCTTCGGCGCGCAGACGGCGGAAGAAATCGAGCCCGGTCTCCGGGCCGTTCAACTGGTAGTCGAGCACGAGCAGGTCCGGCGCGCCGCCGGCGATACGCTCGCGAGCGCTCTCGACGTCGGAACAGAGCGCCACCCGGCAACCGGCCCGCTGCAGCGACTTGCGCGCAAGACGCAGGATGCCCTCGTCGTCGTCGACGAGAAGCACATAAGCCGCGGGTGGCGTGGATACGTCTTCGGTCATGCTGGTTCTTTCTTTGGCTAGGTCCACTCTGGCAGACTTCCGGCGGCGCGGTTCTTACGATGCGGCCAAACGCTGGCCCTGCGGCAGCTTCACCACCTGCAGGAAGAAACCGAGGCGGCGCACCGCCTCGATAAACGCGTCATATTCGACGGGCTTCGTAATGTAGACGTTGCAACCGAGTTCATAGCAGCGTTCGATTTCGCGCGGGTCGTCGGTGGTCGTGAGGACGATCACCGGCACAGCCGCCGTCTGCGGCGCTTCTTTCAGACGGCGCAGCACCTCGAAGCCATCCACGCGCGGCATCTTCAGATCGAGTAGCACGACGAAGTTCGTCAAATCCTGGCGCGGCGGATATTTGCCGGCCGCGTCCCCGCTCGGCGGGTCGCCGAAAAAATAGTCGAGCGCCTGCTGACCGTCGGCAAAGCGCAGGAACCCGTTCGAGATGCCGGCCCGCCGTAGATTGCGTTCGACGAGTGTCGCATGACCGTCGTCGTCCTCGATCAGAATGATGCTGACCGTTTCCCCATTCTTCATATTGCCTCCGTGCCCACAAAGCGCAGGTGCGTGACCCTTTGTTTGTGTTTCATGCCATTCAGATAAACGCTGCGCCGCTATGCCGGTTCGACGGTCCAGGCGGCCCGGCTCACGCCCGGTTCACAATCGCGCCGGCTGTTCGGGCAGCACGACAAAAAACGTCGAGCCGGCCCCCTCCGCCGACTCCACCCAGACCCGCCCGCCGTGCCGCTCGACCATGCGCCGCACCAGTGCGAGCCCAATGCCGTCGCCTTTCGCCACCTCGCCGTGCAGGCGCTGGAAGGCGCGGAATACCTTCGACATATAGGCCGCCGGAATGCCGAGTCCGTTGTCGCGTACATAGTACGTACGCGTGCGAAGCACCGGCGGCTGGCGCTCGTCCACCGGTTCCGGCTCGCAGGCGCCGACCTCGATGCGGCCCACGCGGTCCGGATCGAGAAAGTTGAGCGCATTGCCGATCAGGTTGCTGAAGATCTGCTCGATCGCGCTCGGGTCCCCCCACGCAGGCGGCAACTCGCGCACCGTGACCAGCGCGCCGCGCGCTTCGATCGCGCCGGCCAGACCGTCCACGACGCGCGCCACCACGCGCCCAATACTCACGCGCTGCCATTGATACTCGAGCCGGCCGGCCCGCGAGATGCGCAGCAGCGCCTCGATGATCGCCGCGGCGCGCGTCACGGCCGTGCGCAAGAACTGCAACGACTCGCGCACGTCGCCGTCGAGCACGCTGGTCAGACGGTGTTGCTCGTCCGCCGGCAACTGGGCCGCGTCGATGGTGGTGCGCAACTCATCGCAGGATACCTGCAGCTCCTTGGAAAAGCCTTGCAGGTTGACAAGCGGCGAACGCAAGTCATGCGAAACGCTGTAGATGAACATCTCGTTGTCCTGCGTTTCCTGGCGCAACTCCTCGTTGACCCCGGCCAGTTCCTTGGCGCGCGCTTCGAGCCGCGCCTTCAGCACCGCCTGATCCTGGTCGGCGGCGCGCAGACGTGCGCCGGTCTGGTGCAGGACCGCATCGAGCGCGGCGATCTCGTCGTTGCCCGAGAGCGGCGCACTCAACGGCCGGCCGTGGCCGAGCCGTTCCGCATTACCGGTCAGCACCTCGAGACGGCGGCCGATGCTGCGCGCAAACGCCAGCGCGGTGATGCCCCAGATCAGCATGGAGCCGAGCACGGCGGCGATCAGTGCGTATTGCTGGCGAGCCCGCGTCTGCGCGAGCGACGCATTGCGCTCGGCATCGAGCCGCGACTCCTCGACGACGAAAGCGTCGAGCTGGTCGCGAAACAGCGCGACCTGGCGTGGCACCGCGCCGCCCTCGAGGGCCGCATACGCGGTCATGTTGCGGCCTTCGTGCAGGCCCTGCGAGATGGTGTCCGCCTGGGTGCGATAGGCGTCGACCATGGCGCGCATCTGCCGGACGCGCGCGGCCTGTTGGGGCGTGTCCACGACCAGTTGTTCGAGACGATCGAGACGGTCGGCAAGGTCGACCCATGCCGCCCGCCGGTCGATGAACGCGGGGTCGCCCACCACCATGCCCGTGCGAATCCGCGCGGCCTGACGTAGCAGCGGGTCGATCAGCGAAGACGACTGATACAGGATGTGCTTGCTATTGGCCACCCACAGCGCGGCTTGTGCCGCTTGCTGCTGGGTATCGAAGACGAGGCCGAGCAATGCCAGTTCGACGACGCTTGGCATCGCAATCAGCAGCAGACCCTTGGTGAAAAGTTTCATGTTCGCCTGGTAGTCTGTCCGGTCGCTGCACGGTCGAAGCGGTGGGCTGCGCGCCGCCCCCACGCGGCGCAGGCCGCCGAACCGCCGCAGCGGAACCGGGCCATTATCGACGTGAACCCAAGATATTTCAATCGGCCGCCCTTCAGGCGCTGGCCAACATAAAAATGTCTTTTTTTATTGGCGGGAGAGTCACCTACGCGGCCCGTGCGACTATTATGGAAACAGAAGTGTGGAGACATGTGCTGGGATGCGAATGCGCGCGGCAGGGCGATTCGGCACGATTCGTGCGGATGGGTGTGAGGCGGATTGATCGTCGAATCACCGTGAATCTGGCATTTTCGTATGCTATAAAAGATCGACGTGCGGCGGCGCGAAGCCGGGAGTGGTCGCATGAGGACGCTGCGTTTCTTGCAATTCTTTTTCAGGCGAATTTTTATGTCCTTCCCGAAAAAGCGTAGGCGCGCGAAGGTGGACGGCGATGAGTCGTTCCTTGCCGTACTACGGCATTTCAAACCGTTCGGCCAGCTCGACACCAAAATCGCGCGAGCCCGCGCGCAAGACGAGCCCGTACTCTACGCTCACGTACTGCCCGGCCTCGACGTGCTCCTGTGCAGCGTGCGGGGTGCGCAGCCGCCTTATCCGGCGCCCGCGGAGTTGCGCCGGCGCTGTATTGAATCCATTGCCAATGCCCTGGAACAGCCGCTCGACGGTCTGGAAAACGGCGGCTACTGGTATGAAGCGGACGGCTTCGGGTTTCTGGTGTTCGCGAGCCGCGCCCGCGGCCGGATTCTGCCGGAGTTCGGCGCGACCCGTACGGTAGGCGGCGCACGCCGCGGCGTGCGGCGTCAGGACGCCGCCGGCGATGCAGCGCCGCGTTCGCTGCGCTGATCTCCCTTACCCACGGTTCTAACTGCCCTTGTAGCTAGCGGCATTCGCCGGCGCCACCACCGCCGGCCCGGCAGGCTTGCCCGCGCCGTTCGCTGCGGCCGGCGCTGAAGCCGCGCCATCCAGCGACAGCGGCGCACGGGTCTTTTCCTTCTGTCCCGGCGGCGGCGCGCTCGGCTTCGCGCGCACGGTCGCCAGCAGTTGCGCGCAGGGTAGCGGCTTGTTATTGCTCGGCGCGATCAGCGGAATCAGCGCGGCGAGCGGATTGATCAGCCCGAGGCCGACCATCGCGCCGCCGCGCAACGCCAGCGCCGTTGCGTTCACCCCCACATGCGGATCCTTGAACGTCCCCTTCACGTACAGCGGCGAGCGCAAGGAAAACACGCGGAAGCCCTTCGTATGCGGATGCACGCCGAGGTCCATGGACTCATCGCGCATATTGACGTTACCGTCGATGTCGATCACGGCGTCGTCGGTATCGAGTGCGAAGATCCGTGGGTCGAGCACGCCGTCGGTCACGACGAAGTCCGCGGCCGCGCAATTGATCTTCACATCGGCTGTGCCGAACAGCTTTTCGTAGACCACGTTCGCCACGTTCAGGCCGGCCGCTTCCATCAGCAGACGGCTCACGGTGCCGTCGGTGACAAGCGCCTTCACCTCGCCGTTCGACGTAGCCGCCAGCGCCGCCGGCGAATTGCCGGTTGCGGAAATCGACGCATCGCCGTTCACTTCCCCGAGTGCGCTTTGCATCGTCTTGAAGTTCGGGAACAGTTGCTTGAGCTTGAGGTGGCGTGCCGAGGTCGCGAAACGGCCCTTCAAGGGCGTCGTGCTGCCGTCCAGATGAATGTCCGAGGCAAGCGTGCCGCCCGCCACGCCGAACGACAGCGGCACCAGCGACAGCACGCCGTCAGCCAGTACCACGTGGGTGTAGAGGTCGGTGATCGGCAGGTCCGGGTTCTTGACGATGCGCCGGGCGGTGAATTTGACGTCGGCGTCGATCGCTTTCCAGCGGTCGGTGCGGAACTGCTCGACCGGCAGCGCCTTGTTGGCCGGCTGCGCCGTCGCGTCGCCGCGCCTGGCCTTGCTGGCGTTGGAATCGGCGCCGATGATCGGGGCGAGATCGGAGAACTGCAGCAGGTTCGATACCAGATCGCCTTGCAGCATCGGCCGCGGTTCGCTCGCGGTATAGGTCAGCGAACCGTTCAGGTCGCTGCCGCCCACCCGGCCTGTAAAATTTTCATACTTATAGACGCTGCCGACCCGCTTGAACTGGCCCACCAGCCGGCCTTCGGTGGCATACGGCGGCGTATCGGGCAAGGTCACGCCCGTCAGCCCGTACAGACGCGCCATGCTGGTGCCCTGCACCCACAGCCGCATATCGATGGCGGCGAGGTGGGCGGGATCGGTGAGCGTGCCGACCACGGCCACATGCAGGTAGTCGCCGATCTTGATGTCCGCCTGGACCGGGAATGGCCGGTTGACGTCCTGCAGCGCGAGCACGCCGCCCAGCTTGCCGCTGCCCGAGACGGCCGTGCGGTTGTACGAACCCTTCACGGTCCAGCCGATCGCGTACGGCGGCACCGGCGGACGCGCACCGGCGCCCACACTGCTGGCCGGGTTGATCGGCGCGGAGGCCGCGGACGTCATCGTTGTGTTGCTCGCGGGGTTGCCGGCTGAGGAAGCGTGCGATGCGGCGCTGCCGGATGCGGCGGCTTCGGCGGCGGATGCACTCGATGCACCCGCTACGCTCGACGTCTCGGACGCGCCCGCTATCCCCGAAGCGCCCGCCGCTCCGGAAGCTCCCGCTGCCCCCGACGCCCCCGATGCAGCCGCCGACGCCGCCGTGGCCTCCGATGCCGCGATCGCATTCGCCTGGGCCGTCAGCCGGCTCGCGCCCTGCTTGCCGACCACCTGCGCCGACGCGCTGCGCGACGAGGCTTCCTGCTGCTTCATCACATCGCCGATCGGAATGGCCTGGCCGAGCGTATCGATCACGACCTGCATGTCGGTCTTCTTCTGCTGGTCCGAATAGGCGATCGTGCCTTTGTCGAAGGCGATGTCGTGCAATTGCAGCGTCCACTCCGAAGGTCCCGCGGACGACGGCAGCTTGAAGGTCCAGTTATTGCGCCCGTCGAGCACCCGCTCGAGGTCGACCGAAGGATTCACCAGATTGATGGCCGGAATCACAATGTCATGCGCGAGCAGCGGCAGCACCGCCACCTCGAAGTCGATCTCATCGAGCGTCGCGAAGTGCGGCTGTTGGGTCCAGTCGGGATTCGCGATCGTGATGTTGGCCGCCGAGAAGCGCGGCCAGGGCACCCAGGCGCGCCAGCCGGTCTCGCCCACCGGATGGCGCCAGCCCACTTCCAGATTGCCCTGGATCACGAACTGCCGGCCGATCGCCTCGCTCACTTTCTGATCGACGTAGGGACGCGCGCGGTTCCAGTCGAAGGTCAGAATAAAAATCGTCAGTGCGGCGATCAGGACGATGATGACCGCCACAATCCAGGCGATGATCTTGCCGATCCGTCCACCGATGCGCGACGCTGCCATGAGACACTCCGGTTCTTCGTGTTTGCGTATCGGACAGCAGATAGCATGCCCGGTTCACCGCGCGCGGCAGTCGCACCACCGTGCGCGGGGCGTGCATTGTACCTATAACCCCATTCCAGCCATGACGGACACTCCCCTCGTAGAGGCCCTCGACATCGCCCGGCAGGACCCGCAAAGCGGGCAGATGCTGCTGCAACCCACCCGCTTTGCCCTGTATGCGGGCGACCGGGTCGCCGTCACCGGGCCGTCGGGCTCCGGCAAGAGCGTGTTCCTGCGCGCCCTTGCGCTGCTCGACCCGCTCGCCGGCGGGCAGATGGCCTGGCACGGCCAACCGGTCGAACGCGCGACGATCCCGCGCTACCGGCGCAACGTCGCCTACATCCGGCAGCGTCCCGCGATTCTGGACGGCACGGTCGAAGACAACCTGCGCTATCCGTTCTCGCTGAAGGTTTATCGCGACATACGCTTCGATCGCGCACGGGCGGCATCGCTGGCGGTCCAGGCCGGCCGCGGCGAAGACTTTCTCGACAAGCGGGCGAGCGAACTGTCGGGCGGCGAGGCGCAGATCGCCGCGCTGATCCGCGTGTTGCAACTCGCCCCGGAAGTGTTGCTGCTCGACGAACCGACGGCCTCGCTCGACCCCGAGTCGTCCCACGCGATCGAGGGCCTCGTAGAAGCCTGGTTCAAAGCCGACGGACAAGCGCACGCGTCGGTGTGGGTGTCGCACGATCCGGCCCAGGCAAAACGCATGAGCGAGCGTCATCTGACGATGCGCGCCGGCGTGCTCGACGAAGCCGCGGCGGTCCTCTCTTCCACGCGCGACGGCGATCACCCGGAGCACACGCCATGACCCTGCAAAACCTCAGCCTGTGGGATGTCGGTATCGCCGCCTTGCTGATCGTCGTGAACGGGGCGGTCTCGTTGGCGCTGAAGCTCGATCTCGAACGCAAGCTGGCCTGGGCGGCCGTGCGTACCGTCGTCCAGTTGCTGGCCATCGGTTATGTGCTCGGCTGGGTGTTCCGCTTCGACCGCTGGTTTGTCGTGCTGCCGTTGATGGTGGTGATGACCTTGATCGCCGGTTTCGCGGGCGCGCAACGCGGCGCGCGCACCTACGCCGGTCAGCGCCAGGACAGCATTGTGTCGATCTGGGTCAGTTCGTGGCTGGTCGCGGCGGTGGGCCTGTTCGTCGTGATCCGCATCCGTCCGTGGTACGAGCCGCAATATGCGATTCCGATTCTCGGCATGATCCTCGGCAATACGCTTACCGGCGTGTCGCTCGGCATCGAGCGGATGACCGAAGAGCTGACCGCGCGGCGCGACCGGGTCGACATGACGCTCGCGCTCGGCGCCACCCGCTGGGAAGCCGCCCAGGGACCGGCGCGCCAGGCCGTGCGGGCCGGCATGATCCCGACGCTCAACCAGATGGCGGTGGTGGGCGTGGTCAGCCTGCCCGGCATGATGACGGGTCAGGTGCTGGCCGGTCAGTCGCCGCTGCAGGCGGTGCGCTATCAGATCGTGATCATGTTCCTGATCGCGGCTTCGTCGGCGCTCGGCACGGTGGGCGCCGTACTGCTGACGTACCGCCGGCTGTTTTCCGCCGACCACCGGTTTCTGGCGTCGAGACTCGTGGAGCGTGCCGCGGCCGGGCGCTAGTCAGCCACGCATGGCGCGGCGCGGCGCGCCGGCCGCTCAGCGCTTCGCCGACACCGCCAGTTGGGTGCCGTCGTTCAAGGTCAGCGTCTTCGTGCTGCCGTTCGTGGGCATCGTAAAGCGCACGATCTGACTGACCGTCAGGCCGTTCGGACACTGGAGCGTCTTGCCCTTGTTCGTCACTGCCCTGGTGCCGTGCGGGGTCTGCGCCTGGAAGCTGAGCTGGACCGTGGCGGTACCGTCGCCGGCGACCACCGGCGCAAAGCGGATCTGCGTTTGCCGCAGCATCGCGCCGTTGGTATCGACCGGCAGCGATGCATCGGCCGGGCACTGATCCACGGCCGCGACCGGGCCGCCGGGCGGCACGGTCTTCCAGGTGAAGTCGTCGGACTCGCCGGAGCGGATCGTGCGCGTTTCCTGCGCATTGCCGAACTGCTTCGAAGTGACCTTGACGGTATAGCGGATCGGCCCGTCCGGCGCGGCTTGCGAGGTCACCGTGATGGGGGTGGCGGCGTACGCCGGCGGGACGAGTGTGCAGGCAAGCGAAGCAACCAGCGAAGTAACAAGCGAAACGGCGGAGCGGCTGAAGCACGGGCTCATGGTGTCACCTCCTCGTTGTGCCGCTGCACCCTCTCGGGGCGAGATGCGCGGCTATTTTTGCCTGGGAGCCCTGTCAGTCTACCGCCAAGCGGACCCGAGCGCGCTTCGCGCGGATCGGGTGTTAACCCGCTTGCGGTCAGGCAAAAAGCCGCCTAGAAACCGGTCAGCACCAGCTTGCCGATTGCCCGCCCTTCTTCCAGCAACTGATGCGCGCGCCGCACGTTCTGTGCGTTGATCTTGCCCAGGTCTTCGCCGACCGTCGTGCGCAAGGTGCCCGCGTCGATCAGGCGCCCCACTTCGGTCAGCAGCTTGTGCTGCTCGATCATGTCAGGCGTGCCGAACATCGAACGCGTGAACATGAATTCCCAGTGGAACGCCGCGCTCTTGGCCTTCAGCAGTTCGACCGGAACCGGCCTGGCATTTTCGACGATCGTGCAGATGCCGCCCTGCGGTTTGACGACGGTGGCCGCTGCCGGGAAATGCTTGTCCGTGTCGTTGAACATCAGCACGTAGTCCACCTGCTCGAAGCCGATCTGCTTCAGTTGCGCCGGCATGTCGCCGAAGTGATCGACGATGTGGTCCGCGCCGAGTTCGGTCGCCCATTTCGCCGACGCCGGACGCGAAGCCGTCGCAATCACGGTCAGGCCGGCAAGCTGTTTCGCCAGTTGAATCCCGATCGAACCGACCCCGCCCGCGCCGCCGATGATCAGCACCGAGCGGCCCTTATCGGCCCCCTGCGGCGACACGCCGAGGCGATCGAACAGCGCTTCCCACGCGGTGATCGCGGTCAGCGGCAACGCGGCGGCGTGGCTGAAGTCGAGCGAGGCCGGCTTGCGGCCGACGATCCGTTCGTCCACCAGGTGATATTCGCTATTCGCGCCCGGCCGCGTGATGCTGCCGGCGTAAAACACCGGATCGCCGACCTTGAACAAGGTGACCTCCGGCCCCACCGCTGCGACCGTCCCGGCCGCATCCCAGCCGAGCACGCGCGGCGCCTTCTCGACGGTGTCTTTCGGCGAGCGCACCTTGAAGTCGACCGGATTCACGGAGATCGCCTCGACCTTGACCAGCAGGTCGCGACCGGTGGCTTCCGGTTGCGGAATCTCGACATCGAGCAGTGCTTCGGGATGGTCGATGGGCAAGTAACGGTGAAGACCGACAGCTTTCATGGCAACTCCTGATTCGTTCGTAAAGGATGCGGGATAACGGGCATGCATTCCGGCACTACGGGGCTGCAAAAGCCCTGTACGGCTCGGACGTGCACTTATCTTAGGACGATCCTTACCCGCCCGGAACAGGCATAATGACTTAAACATTTTCTTGAAAATCAGAAGAATGGCTTCCACTGCGTCATCTACGCCCTCCCCGTCGCCGATGTTTCAGGAACGCGAACGGCTCGACCTGCTCGACGTCGCGCTGTTCGTGCGGGCCGCTCTGCTGGCGAACGTGTCGGCGGCCGGCCGCGAATTCGGTCTGTCGGCCGCGGTGGCAAGCGCCCGGCTCGCCCAGCTCGAACGGCTGCTGGGCGCGCGCCTGCTGCATCGGACCACGCGCCGCATCAGTCTCACGCAGGACGGCGAGATTTTCATGACGCGGGCGCAGACGCTGCTCGATGCCGCCGCCGCGGCGCGCGCCTCGGTCGGCCGGGCGCAAACCGAGCCGCACGGCCGCTTGCGGGTGGCGATGACGTCGTCGTTCGGACGCCAGCACGTGTCGCCGGTCATTCCCGAATTTCTGCGCCGCTATCCGGGCGTGAGCGTCGATTTGCGCCTCTCCGATCACCTCGTCGACCTGGTCGATGCCGGGGTGGATCTGGCGATCCGGCTCGGCGCGCTGAAGGATTCCACCCTGGTGGCGAAACGGCTGGCCGCGAACCCGCGCGTGATCTGCTGCTCGCCCGCCTATCTGGCCGGGCGAGGCGTGCCGCATCACCCGGCGGATCTCGCGCAACACGAATGCGTGATCCTCTCGGACCAGCACACGTGGGCGTTCGAGACGCCCGCGGGGCGCCTCGACGTGCGCGTGGGCGGACGCCTCGCCACCGATAACGGCGAAGTGATTCGCGATGCGCTGCTGGCCGGCTTCGGGATTGCGCTCAAATCGACCTGGGACGTCGCGCCTTATCTGCGCAGCGGCGAACTCGTGACCATTCTCGACAGTTATCCGCTCGCCGAAACGGTGGCGATCTGGGCGGTCTATCCGAGCCGGGCGTTCGTGCCGCCGAAGACCCTGGCGTTCATCGACTTTCTCGCCGCACACTTCGGCGATCCGCCGTATTGGGACGTGGCGCCTGGATGAACCGGCTTCACGCGCTTAATGCTTGCGATGCCGCTTGCGTGTGGTTTGCGTGCGGTCTCGACGCCGCTTGCCTTCGGACATGCGGGCGAGATCCAATGGTCTGCTCAATCGGCCTTCGCGCCATCCAGCCGCTTTTTCATGGCCGCCGTGATGCGCTGGCGCGTTTTTGCGTAAGCGGACCAAGGGTCCTCGTGCAGCGACTCAAGCCGTTCATGCAGATTGGCGACGGTCCATTGATCCCCGCCCGTCGTACCGTCAAGCTCGTCCCATCCGAGCGGCACCGACACGCCCAGCCCCGGCCGCGCCCGTGCGGAGAAAGCGACCACCGTGCTCGAGCCACGGTTGTTGCGCAGGTAATCGACAAAGATCTTGCGCTTGCGATTCTGCGGCCCCATCTTCGCGGCGAAGTGCTTGGGCAGCGTGGCCGCCATATGCTGCGCGACAGCCTGCGAAAACGTCTTCACCTCGTCCCAGCCTGCGTGTTTGGCTAACGGCACGACCACATGCAATCCCTTGCCGCCGCTCGTCTTGCAGAACGACGCGAGGCCGAGTTCTTCGAGCAGCGTACGGGTGAGTTGGGCGGCTTCGATCATCTTGTCCCAGCCGAGCGCCGGGTCGGGGTCCAGATCGAACACCATGCGGTCGGGCTTCTCGATGTTCGAGACGAGCGCGTTCCAGGTATGCAGTTCGATCGTGCCCATTTGCGCGGCGCCGATCAACGCCTTGACGGTATCGATCGTGATCAGCGGCGGATGACCGGCATCGAGCCCGGGATGCTGGGTGACATTTGGAATCGACAGCTTCTGGCTGTGCTTCTGAAAAAACAGCTCGCCGCCGATGCCGTCCGGCGCCCGCACCAGCGAAACCGGCCGGTCGTGCAAATGCGGCAGCAACCATGCTTCGATCGATTCGTAGTACTTCACAAGATCGATCTTGCGCGTGCCGGTTTGCTTGTCGATCACGCGATCCGGATGGGAAATCCGCACACCGACCACCGTCTCGGTGAAAGCGTCCTTTTTCGTCGCGCGTGCGCGGGTGGCGTGCGCCGCTGCTGGCTCGTCCACAGCCGGGGCACGCGAGGCAGACGCCTTAGTTGCCGGACCTTTCGCCGCGCGGATTTTCGCGGGCGCTTCCGTTGAACGTCCACTCGGATGGTGTTGCACATCGCCTCCTTCGCGCGGCGTTTCCCTGACGATCTGCCGCGCCGGTTTGTCGTGTCGCAGACTGACGAACGACGCCTGGCGCACGATGCGCTCGTCGGTCCACTCCGCGAAGTTGCATTCGCAAACGAGTTCTGGCTTGACCCAGTGAACCGGCGTGCGGCTACGTTCGCGCGGCGTCTCGGCGAACGGCATGCGCGACTGTTCACGCGCGTCGAGCTCCTTTTTCACCGCGCGCAGCAACGCTGCATCGAAACCGGTGCCGACCCGGCCGGCATACTGCAGCGTGCCTTCGGCGTCGTACACGCCGAGCAGCAGCGCGCCAAAAGCGGCGCGGCTGCCCGCCGGCTCGGTGTAGCCGCCGATCACGAATTCCTGCCGGCGGCGGCACTTCAGCTTGATCCACGCCGCGCTGCGCCCCGAGGCGTAGCGGCTGTCGCGCCGCTTGCCGATGATGCCTTCGAGCGCCATATCGCAGGCGCTTTTCAGCAGATCGTCGGCGCTAAAGTCGAAGTCTTCCGAAAAGCGCAACACGCGGTTGTCCGCCCCTTCGAGCAGTGCGTGCAGAATGGCGCGGCGCTGCACCAGTGGCACGCCGCGCAGGTCGTAGCCATTTAGAAACGGCAAGTCGAACAGGTAGATCACGATGTCCTGCGGCCGGTTGGCGTCGAACGCGTTTTGCAGCGCCTGAAAGTTCGGCACGTCGTTGTGATCGAGCACCACCGCTTCGCCGTCGAGCCATCCGCTATCGAGCTCGAGTTGCGCGAGCGCGCCGACCTGCTTGCTGAATTTCGCGGACCAGTCGTTGCCGGCGCGTGTATAGATCTGAACCGGGTTCTTCGCGACGCGACGATCGATACGCACGAGCACCCGGTAGCCATCGAACTTGATCTCGTACGACCATTCGTCGCCCGGCGGAGCGGACTCGACCAGCGTCGCCAGTTGCGGTTTGAACGTGGCGGGTAAGGCGGCCTTCTTTGCGCCCTCGATCGCCGGCGATGCAGCCAAAGTACGGAGCGACTCCGCGCTGCGGTTCGTGACGATGTCGGTCTTCTTCGGGTTGGCGCTGCGTGTGCGGCTTGTTGTCTTCGGTGCTGTCTTCGACGCTGCAGTCTTGCTGGAGCGCGCCGCTGGCTTACTTGCGGCCAGCTTTGTCGCGGCCGGTTTCTCGGCGACGCGTTTAGCCGCGGTTTTCCGCGCGGCCCCCTTGCCCGCGTTACCTGCGCGGCGCGCGGCCGCCCCGTCGAGCACACTGCCGGGCCGCTCGGCGAGCACGTCGAAGTCGGCCTCGCTACGCGCCGCCTCATCACGCTCCTTGATCAGCAGCCACTGCTCCTTGTCGCCGCTGCCGCGCATGTGGCTGCGCACCAGCATCCAGCCACCGTGAAGCTTGTCGCCCTCCAGCGAGAACTTGAGCTTGCCCGCCCGATACGCCTCGCGCGCGTGCGCAGCCCCACCGTCCGGCTCCCACGTGCCGCGATCCCACACGATGACCGAACCCGCGCCGTAGTTCCCGGGCGGAATCTCGCCTTCGAACGAGCCGTATTCGAGCGGGTGATCTTCGACATGGACGGCGAGCCGCTTTACCGACGGATCCAGGCTCGGCCCCTTGGGCACCGCCCACGACTTCAGCGTGCCGTCGAGTTCGAGCCGGAAGTCGTAGTGCAGGCGACGCGCGTCGTGTTCCTGGATCACGTAGGCGAGCGCGTGCGCCGGCTTGCGCGATGGCATCTTGCCGGCCGCAGCCTTGCGGGCTGGCTTGCCGGACGGTTCGGGCGTCTCGTCGAAGCGGCGCTTGCGGTGATAGGGATCGAGCCGGTCGGTCATGGTCGTACTTTAAAAGCATCCTCAAGCGGCGCTGCGCTTGCGATGCGAGGCGTCCTTACTAGGCGAAGCGGCGGTACGAGCCGCGACCCCGCTGGCGCGGCGCGTCGTGCTGGTCTTGCGCGGTCGCGTCGTCGCGGGCGCCTCTGCGTCGTCATGGTCCGGCGCCGCACGCGACCGGCTGCCGGCTTTGCCCTTGCCGCGCCCGAGACTGCGCTTGAGCAGATCCGACAGATCCAGAATCTCCGCGGACCGACGCGACTCGCGCGGCGTCTCGACCTCGACGATCTCTTCGGTCTTGCCCGCGCGAACCTTGCGGTCGACGAGCGCCATGATGTCGTCGCGGAACGTGTCGTGATAGGTGGACGGGTCCCAGCCATCGCTCATGTCGTCGATCAGCTTTTTCGCCATATCGAGTTCGCGCGCGGTCACGCCCGCCTTCTTCGGCTCTTCGGACGGCAGCTTCAATTCGTTGTAGTCGCGCACTTCGTCGGCCCAGCGCAGCGTGTTGAGCGCAAGTACCGGCCCGACCGGAATGAGCGCCGCCAGATGCTGCTTGTTGTGCAGCACGACGTTGGCGATACCGATCTTGCCCGACGCCTTCAACGCCTCGCGCAGCAGCGCGTAGACCTTCTCGCCCTTGCGGTCCGGTGCGAGAAAATACGGGGTGTCGAGATACAGAAACGAGATCTCGGGCGCTTCGACGAAGGCGAGAATATCGACGGTTTGCGTCGATTCCGGGTTCGCCGAGCGGATCTCGTCGTCGGACAGCACGACGTACTTGTCCTTCTCATATTCGAAGCCGCGCACGATATTGTCGCGCGAGACTTCCTTGCCGGTCCGCTTGTTGATCTGCCGGTAGCCGATCGGGTCGATCGAACGCTTGTCGAGCAGATTGAAGCCGACTTTCTCCGACTGCGTCGCCGGATACAGTTGCACCGGGACGTGCACGAGGCCGAAGCTGATCGCGCCTTTCCAGATCATGTGTGACATCGTGCGCTCCCAAAGGCCGGGACCTTCGACGACGCATCAAGCGTGCCACGGCGGCCGCGGCCCCGGCGACCGCGCCGTGCGCGGGTTGTGAACCGAGCGCCCTGTAACTCTTGCGCCGTGTCGGCAAAAGCTACGGCCCGCGGGGAGTCCGCCTAGCCCACCTCGCACGGCGCCGCGGCGAACCCGCGAAAGCGCGCCCGGCCGCCGCGCGTCGGCGCGCCGCTTAAGCGGTACGAAGGAAAGCGCTGCACGAAACGCCCGATCGCAATGCGCGCTTCGAGCCGTGCGAGCGAGAGCCCCGCGCACTGATGAATGCCGAAGCCAAAGGCCAGATGACGATTCGGCTCGCGACGAATCTCGAAGCGCTCAGGATCGGCAAACTGCTCCGGGTCGCGGTTGGCCGCGCCGATGCACAGCGTGACCGGTGTGCCGCGCGCCACGGCGTGTCCGCCAATCTCAGTGTCGACGGTGGCCATCCGGTTGCCGAGCTGGTTCGAGCTCTCGAAGCGCAGGCACTCTTCGACCGCACTGTCGATCAGTCCCGGCTCCTGCTGCAAGGCGGCACGCGCGTCGGGCCATTCGCTGAGCGTGACGAGTCCGTTGCCGATCAGATTGGTGGTCGTCTCATGGCCGGCATTCAGGATGAAGATGCAGTTCTGCAGCAGTTCCACCTCCGAGAGACGTTCGCCGTCCACTTCGCCTTCGATCAGACGGGTCAGGACATCGTGCTGCGGATCGCCCGGCGAACGACGGCGGCGCGCCACCAGATCCTGCAGATAGGCGACGAACTCGCTCACCGCACGGTTGCCGCGTTCGAGCTGCGCGGCGTTTAAGGCCGGTTCGAGCGCGCCGAGAATCGCCAGCGACCAGTCACGCAGCGGCGCGCGCTCCTCGTGGGGCACGACGAGCAGATTGCCGATGATCTCGAGCGGAATCGCGGCGGCGAATTCGCCGATCAGATCGAGGCGCCCCTGATCGGCGGCGGCGTCGAGCAATCCATCCACCAGCCGGATGAGGCCCGGCTCCATCGCCGCAATCGCCCGCGCCGTGAGTGCGCCCGCAATCAGCTTGCGCACCCGCGTATGCAGCGGCGGGTCGTTGAAAACGAGGCTCGTCGTGTGATGCGCGTAGAGCGGCGAGGCGCCGTACTTCGGCTTGAATTCGACGGTCTTGTCCGAACTGAACATCCTGGGATCGCGGTAGACCGCCTGCACGTCCTTGTAGCGCGTGAGGAAGAGCGAGCCGTCGGGCATGCGCTTCACCGGTTCGTGCGTGCGCAGCGCGCGGTAGACCGGATAGGGATCGGCGTAGAACGCCGGTGTCAGATGCTGGAGATCGAAATCGCGCGCAAGGATATGGGGGGCGTCGGCGGTGGCAGGCAGGGTCATGGCGGTCTCCGTGATTTTGTATGGGCAGCGTGATGGGCGCTATGGGGAGCGCATCCGTTGATCATGCGTGGCTTTCGCAGGTTCAAACGGGTTATAGGCGCTGCTTGCCGGTTCCGAAAGTATGACCGGGCCGCCCGGCGGATGCATTGTGCTTACCCGTTACAATAACGGGATTTTCCGCGCGCGCCGCGCGCTCTTTCCTCGTCGACATGAACCTCGTCATCCAAAGCCCCGCGCCCCTGTCCGCCGACCACCATAAGACGCTCGTCGCGCTCGCGCGCGGCTCGCGCGCCACCGCCATCGACGCCCACGCGATCCGCATTGCCGACGCTAGCCCGTCCCAGCGCGCCGATCTGGACGTCTACTGCGGCACGCACGCCCTGGATTACGCGTTTGTGGAACCCAACCGGCAGTTGCGCGACTTCGGCCTGGTTGCCATGGACATGGACTCGACGCTGATCACGATTGAATGTATCGACGAAATCGCGGATTTCTGCGGCCTGAAGGCCGAAGTCGCGGCGATCACCGAAGCGTCGATGCGCGGCGAAATCAAGGATTTCAACGAAAGCCTGGTTCGCCGGGTGGCGCTGCTCAAGGGACTCGACGCGGGCGCGCTGGAACGTGTGTACGAGGATCGGCTGCGCCTGTCGCCCGGTGCAGAACAGATGCTGAACGGCGTGAAAGCAGCCGGTTTGAAGACCTTGCTCGTATCCGGCGGTTTCACCTTCTTCACCGAGAAGCTGAAAGCCCGCCTCGGCCTCGATTTCACGCGAGCCAATACGCTCGAAATCGTCGACGGCAAGTTGACCGGCCAGGTCACGGGCGAGATCGTCAATGCGGAAGTCAAGGCGCGCACGCTGCGCGAGACCTGTGCGACGCTTGGCATCGAGCCCAGCCGGGCCATCGCGATGGGCGACGGCTCCAACGATCTGAAGATGATGGCCGAGGCAGGGTTATCCGTGGCGTTTCGCGCCAAGCCGGTAGTGCGCGAAGCGGCGAGTGTCGCGTTCAATCATGTTGGGCTCGATGGGGTGTTGCGGTTGTTTTGAGACCACTGCCGCGTCCCCACCCGCCCGCTGCAGACGCAAAAAAAGCCCATCGAAACCAGGTTTCGATGGGCTTTTTTCAACGACGCAAGCTGCAATTACACCAGCGTACCCAGACTCCGCTCCATATCCGCGCGCAGATCGGCCTCTTCTTCCAGCCCGATGTAGAAGCGCACCAGCGTACCCCGATGCGGCCACTGCGCTGCGGTACGCATCGAGGCGATGTCGTACGGCATCACGAGACTATGTGCGCCGCCCCAGCTCCAGCCGATCGAAAACAGCTCGAGCGACTCGCAGAACGTATCGATTTGCGCCGGCGTATAACGTCCATCGAACACCACCGAAAACAAGCCGCCCGCCCCCGTGAAGTCACGTTCGTAGAACTCGTGCCCGGGACAATCGGGCAACGCGGGATGTAGCACCGCAGCGATCTCCGGCCGCGTCTTCAGCCACTTCGCCAGCGCGAGCGCGCTGCGGTCATGCTGCTCGAAGCGCACCTGCATGCTCGGCAGGCTGCGCAGGATCAACGAGCAGTCGTCCGACGAGACGCCGATCCCCATGCGCATGCGCGCCGCTTTCAGTTTGACATGCAGCTCGCGCTCGACGGTAATCGTCGCGCCCATCAGCACATCGCCACCGCCCGATTGATATTTGGTCAGCGCCTGCACCGAAATATCGACGCCATGTTCGAACGGACGGAACGCGAGCCCCGCGGACCAGGTATTGTCGATGGCCGTGATCACATTGCGGGCTCGCGCCGCCGCGGTGATCGCGTCCACGTCCGGCACTTCCATCGTCACCGAGCCCGGCGCCTCGAGCCAGATCAGCCGCGTATTGGGCTGGATCAGATCGGCAATCCCGGCGCCGATCATCGGATCGTAGTAGCGCACCGTAATGCCGAAGTCTCGAGCGAGCCAGTCGCCGTGCTCGCGGTTCGGCGAATAGACGTTATCGGGGATCAGGACATCGTCGCCGGCTTTGACGAGACCGAAATAAACATTGGAAATCGCCGACAGTCCCGAGGGTTGCAGCAGCGCATGATTGCCGCCTTCGATGGCCGCCAGCCGCTGCGCCAGCACGAGCGAGGTGGGCGTGGCGTGCAAGCCGTAACGCCATTGACCGTCGTTGCGCCAGTCGAGCGAGCGCATCGTCGCCAGATCCGGAAAGACGACCGTCGAGGCGCGCGCGACCGGCACCGCGAACGATTCGAAGCCCGGGGTCACCTGATCTTCAGCGCGCACGATACGGGTTTGCAGGCCGCGCCTGGGTTTGGATTGAGTCATGGTCAATTCGCGTAGAGCCAAAATGGAACGATGAGAGAACGCCAGGCGGATCGGCAGAGCGCGCGAGCGGCGCGCTTACTCGCCGATCGAGAGGTTGTTCACTCCGTTTACCGTATGCGCGCCGCTCGCTGCAGGCGCTGCGGGAGCCGACGGCGCGGTTCCGGCCGCCGGCGGCTGAGCCGGCGCACCCGGCGCAGGCACCGGTTGTCCGGCCGCGAGCGGACGCAAGTCGAACGGCTGCGGATCCGAATCGTCGACGTTCATCCGGTCCCCTGCCAACGAACCGTCAGCGGCAAACTTGCCGACCCAGTTTCCCGTGATGTGGGTGCCATCGTTCGACTCCTCGACTTCGAGCGTATCGCCGTCGCGGTCGCCCGCAATCAGGATCACTTCGCCCGTATCGGTGTACTGATATTCGCCGTGCACGCCGGACGGGTCGTCGGTCTTCGCGCCGAGCCGCAATACGATCTGACGCGTGCCGAGCGTGCCAGCGTAGCGCGGAAACTTCGCGAACTCCGGGCTCGGCTTGAGCGGCAACTGGATGGGGGGCGGCGCCGCCAGTTCCTTGACCGCATCGCTCTGCGCCCACGCTGCGCGGGGCGACAAGCTGCCTGCACCGGCCAGCAGCAGCACCGCTGCGGCACCGGGGATCCAGCCGCGCCAACGCGCGACGCTCCTGATTGCTTTCGATTCCAGCATCCGTTTCCTTCCTGTTGCATGAGACGAGGCGCAGCGCGCCCGGCGTCAGATCCGTTCGAAGATCGCCGCGATGCCCTGGCCGCCGCCAATGCACATCGTCACGAGCGCGTAACGCCCGCCGATGCGCTGCAGCTCGTACAGCGCCTTCACGGTAATCAATGCGCCGGTCGCACCGATCGGGTGGCCGAGCGAAATGCCGGAGCCGTTCGGGTTGACCTTCGCGGGATCGAGCCCAAGTTCCTTGCTGACCGCACACGCCTGCGCGGCAAACGCTTCGTTGGCTTCGATGACGTCGAGATCGGCCACCGTCAGGCCGGCCCGTTCGAGCACCTTGCGGGTGGCCGGCACCGGGCCGATGCCCATATAGGCCGGATCGACGCCCGCATGTGCGTAGGCCACCAGCCGCGCCAGCGGCTTCACGCCGCGCTGCTCGGCCACGCTGCGTTCCATCAGCACGACGGCGGCAGCCGCATCATTGATACCGGACGCGTTACCGGCCGTCACCGAACCGTTTTCCTTGGCGAACACCGGCTTCAACTTCGAGAAGTCTTCCGCCGACGGGTTCAGACGCACGTGTTCATCCTGCTCGAACACGACGTCACCTTTCTTCGATGAGATCGTGACCGGCAGGATCTGTTCCTTGAAGTAACCGCTGGCGATCGCATGGGCCGCGCGTCGATGCGATTCAAGCGCGAGCGCATCCTGCGCCTCACGGGAGATGCCGTATTTCTGTGCGACATTCTCGGCCGTTACGCCCATGTGAATGCCCTGAAACGGGTCCTGCAGCGCACCGAGCATCATGTCGACGAGACGCGCATCGCCCATGCGCTGACCGAAGCGCGCAGCCGGCATCATGTACGGCGCGCGGCTCATGTTTTCCGCGCCGCCGCCAATGGCGATGTCCGCGTCGCCGAGCAGCACGCTCTGTGCAGCGGAGACGATCGCCTGCAGGCCGGAACCGCACAGGCGGTTCACCGTGAGCGCGGGCGCATGCTGCGCGACGCCGCCGTTCAACGCGGCCACGCGGGCCAGATACATGTCCTTCGGTTCGGTGTGGACCACATTGCCGAACACCACATGGCCGACTTCGTCGCCCGTCACCTTGGCCCGCGACAGCACCTCGCGCACCACGCGGGCGCCGAGATCGGTCGGCGAGAAGTCTTTGAGGCTGCCGCCGAAGTCGCCGATTGCCGTACGCACGCCGCTTACCACCACCACTTCTCGTTGCATCGCTCGCTCCTCTTACTGTCTGACTCTCTGATCGCGATCTGGACGGCCACTCCGTGCGGCGGTTCGCGGGCCGCCTTGTGCGCCGGTGCCGAGGCGTGTGGTCCGTCGGGTGGGCGCAGGGCCGCTCACGACAACCTCGCCCGCTCAGGCCGCCAACGCCTTCTCGACCGCGTTGCGCCCGGGAATCGGCGCGACCGCCCCGAAACCTTGCGTGGACAATGCCGCCGCCATATTCGCGTAACGCGCCGCCGCGAACGGATCGTCGCCCGCCACGATACGGGCGACGAACGCACCACCGAAGCAGTCGCCGGCGCCGGTCGCGTCGACCGCGTCCATGACGTGCCCCGGCACCTCGCGGCGCTCGTCGGGCGTGGCCACATAAGCACCCTGCTTGCCGAGCTTGAGCGCGACGACGCGCGGCCCCAGCGCCAGCAGGTAATCGACGATCTCGTCGCGGCCTGTGAGCCCCGTCAAGACGGTCACGTCGTCCCAGCTCGGCAGGCAGATGTCGGTATGGCGAATCGCTTCGACCATCACCGCACGCGCCCGCGCGAGCGG
Organism: Paraburkholderia phenazinium; assembly: GCF_900142845.1. Lineage (NCBI taxonomy): Bacteria > Pseudomonadati > Pseudomonadota > Betaproteobacteria > Burkholderiales > Burkholderiaceae > Paraburkholderia > Paraburkholderia phenazinium. The sequence continues at coordinate 622,984 of NZ_FSRU01000002.1, read as the reverse complement.
CCATAGCTTGAGGCGCAGATTGGTGTCGAAACTCACCCGCACGCCGTTGGCGCGCGCGTGGCCAATCGCAGCCAGGGCCGCGTCGCAGGCGCTGAGGCTGATCGCGAGGCTGACGCCGGACAGATGCAGTACCTGCGCGGCCGCAATCGCCTCGAGCGGCAGATCGTACGGCGCATAGCGGCTAGCGGCCGACCCAGCGCGCAGATAATCGAACTGGTGACCGTCGACGCCGTGCGAAACGAAATAGACGCCGGTCGGCGCGTGGCTGTCGACCTTCACCGTCGACGTATCCACCGTTTCGCGTTGCCACAGATCGAGCAGCAGACGCCCGAAATGATCGTCGCCGACCGCCGACACAAACCCCGCAGTCGCGCCCTGACGGGCCGCCGCGACGCAGAAGTTCGACGTGTCGCCGCCGAAGCCCTGCAGGTAGCTGGACGGGTCCTTCGACGACTGGTTGAATTCGACCATCGCCTCACCAAGCGCGAGGATTGCCGGGCTCGCCGCCGTGGACATGGCTTACACCTCGCCCCACAGATCGTGGCCGTCCGCGCCGGTGATTTTCACCGACACGAAATCGCCCACCTTGTAGCGCTTCGACGCCTTGGTGGTGGGCGAGATGTACACGACGCCGTCGATCTCCGGCGCGTCTGCGGCTGTGCGGCCGATGCCGCCGTCGTCATTGATCTCGTCGACCAGCACCTTCAAGGTCTTGCCGACCTTGCGCGCGATACGCTTGGCCGACACTTCCTCGGCCACTTCCATGAAGCGCGCGCGGCGCTCTTCGCGCACTTCGTCGGGCAAGGCGCCGTCGAGTTCGTTGGCGGTGGCGCCTTCAACCGGCGAGTAAGCGAAGCAGCCGACGCGATCGAGTTCCGCCTCGCGAATGAAATCCAGCAGCGTCTGGAACTGCTCTTCGGTCTCGCCGGGGAAGCCGGCGATGAACGTGCTGCGGATAGTCAGGTCCGGGCAGATCTCGCGCCAGGCGCGCACGCGCTCGAGCACCTTCTCGGCATTGGCCGGACGCTTCATGCGCTTCAGCACTTCGGGATGCGCGTGCTGGAACGGTACGTCGAGATACGGCAGCACGTGGCCCTTGAACGGACCTTCGGCCATCATCGGGATGACTTCGTCGACGCTCGGGTACGGATAGACGTAATGGAGGCGCACCCACGCGCCGTATTGCGCGGCCAGTTCGCCGAGCGCGGCGACGAGGTCCGTCATGCGCGTCTTGATCGGCTTGCCGTTCCAGAAACCGGTGCGGTACTTCACGTCCACGCCGTACGCGCTCGTGTCCTGCGAAATCACGAGCAGTTCCTTTACACCGGACTTGAACAGGTTTTCCGCTTCGAGCATCACGTCCGCGACCGGACGCGACACGAGGTCGCCGCGCATGGACGGGATGATGCAGAACGTGCAGCGGTGGTTGCAGCCCTCGGAAATCTTCAGATAGGCATAGTGACGCGGCGTGAGCTTCACGCCCGCAGCGGGCACCAGGTCGACGAACGGATCGTGCGGCTTCGGCAGATGCATGTGCACGTGCTGCATGACTTCGCCCAGCGCATGCGGACCGGTCACCGCCAGCACCTTGGGATGGACTTCTTCGATCAGGCCCGAGCCGCTCGCGCTCTTCTTCGCGCCGAGGCAGCCGGTGACGATGACCTTGCCGTTTTCAGTGAGCGCCTCGCCGATCGCGTCAAGGCTTTCCTGCACGGCCTCGTCGATGAAGCCGCAGGTGTTGACGACCACGAGGTCCGCGCCGTCATAGGTCCCGGAGATCTCGTAGCCCTCGGCGCGCAGTTGCGTGATGATCTGCTCGGAGTCGACGAGCGCTTTGGGGCAGCCGAGGCTGACAAAGCCGACCTTGGGGGCGGCTGTGTTCGGCGAAATGGGGGAAGTAGCTTGCGGCATAGGGTCGGTCCGGCGGATGGCGGTAAACGTAACCTCACATTGTACCCCGTGGCACGGTCTGGGCCTCCGCGTAAAGCGAAGGCCGTCCGCCGGAAGTCGCGCGCGTGAAACGACCAGACTCACTACGCTAAGCTAGCGCAGGTGCGGCCGGTCACCGGAGCATCCATTGCTCCCGCCCATCGGACTGCCCACGGTCAGCCCGCTGCGCCCTCTTTGCAGCAGTTTCGCCAGTCCGACACTGAGCCGGACGGCGCACACTCATGCCGCCTTACTTCTTCTCCGGCTCCGGATCCGTCTGCGGATTGGCAGGCGTGAACGGGAAGGTGCTGAACATCGACTTCGCCTGGTTCTGCATCTGCTCCTGCATCTGCACGAACATGTTCTTCGACTGCTCGATGTAGCTGGTCATCATGCCCTGCATCATCGGCGCCTGCATGTTCATGAACTGCGACCAGACCTCAGGGTTCATCGCCTTGCCTTCATACAGGTTCTTCGACTGGTCGGCGAGCTTGGCCTGAATGTCGATAAACGCCTGGATGTTCTTCTCGAGATAGGTGCCCATCATGCCCTGCATCGCGTGTCCGTAGAAACGGATGATCTGCGAGAGCATCGACGACGAAAACATCGGCAGACCGCCGCTCTCTTCTTCCAGGATGATCTGCAGCAGAATGGCGCGCGTCAGGTCCTCGTTGCTCTTCGCATCGATGACCTTGAAATCCTCCTGGTCCAGCACGAGCTGCTTGACGTCCGTCAGCGTGATGTACGTGCTTGTCTCGGTGTCATAGAGCCGACGGTTCGGATATTTCTTGATGAGTCGTTCGGCAGTTTTCTTTGTAGTAGTGGTCATTTAACGCCTTTGAGCGCCATTGAAGCGCAGAAACGGCGTCCTGCCGCACGCGCAACCGGGCCCGATTGCAGGTACGAGACGCCGCCGGAAACACCTGAACCCTGTAGCGCCCTGTCTTGCGACCGGACGCTGCACGGATCAGCCCATGTGCAGACCGCCATTCAGCGAAAAATCCGCGCCCGTCGAAAAGCCCGATTCGTCCGACGCGAGCCACGCTACGATCGAACCGATTTCATCCGGCTGGCCGAGACGGCGCACCGGAATCGTCGCAACGATCTTTTCCAGCACATCGGGGCGGATCGACTTGACCATATCCGTACCAATGTAGCCAGGCGAAACGGTGTTCACCGTGACGCCCTTGGTGGCGACTTCCTGAGCCAGCGACATTGTGAAGCCGTGAATGCCGGCCTTCGCCGTCGAGTAGTTCGTCTGCCCGAACTGGCCCTTCTGCCCGTTCACCGACGAGATGTTGATCACTCGCCCGAAGCCACGCTCGACCATCCCGTCGATCACCTGCTTGGTGACGTTGAACAGGCTCGTCAGGTTGGTGTCGATCACCGCCGTCCAGTCTTCGTGGGTCATCTTGCGGAACACGACGTCGCGCGTAATGCCCGCATTGTTGACCAGAACGTCGACCTCGCCGACCTCGGCTTTCACCTTGTCGAAAGCCGCCTTGGTCGATTCCCAGTCGCCCACATTGCCTTCCGAGGCGATGAAGTCGTAACCGAGGACCTTCTGCTCTTCGAGCCACTTGACGCGGCGTGGGGAGTTCGGGCCACAGCCGGCGACGACCTTGAAGCCTTCCTTGTGAAGACGTTGGCAAATGCTCGTGCCGATGCCGCCCATCCCGCCCGTTACATACGCAATTCGCTGTGCCATAAACCACACTCCATTATCGTTTTTTCGAGGCGCCGACCGGCAGCCCCTTCCCTCGCCTGTACTGCATCTCCGCTGCCGCCGGGCGACCGGCTGGCGAGGCCACTACACCGCACACCACGCACCGCTTCGACCCGGACCGCTGACGCCGCGGCGCGCGGCAACACTCAACTCATTCGTTCGGACTCAGGCGCGTTCGACAGCCAGCGCCACGCCCATGCCGCCGCCGATACACAGCGAGGCCAAGCCCTTCTTCGCGTCGCGCTTTTGCATTTCGTGCAGCAGCGTGACGAGGATCCGGCAACCGGACGCGCCGATCGGGTGGCCGATCGCAATCGCGCCGCCGTTCACGTTGACCTTCGACGTGTCCCAGCCCATTTGCTGGTGCACGGCGAGCGCCTGCGCAGCGAACGCCTCGTTGATTTCCATCAGGTCGAGATCGGCCGGGCTCCAGCCCGCGCGTTCGAGACAGCGGCGCGAAGCCGGCACCGGGCCCATGCCCATCACCTTCGGATCGACACCGGCGCTGGCGTATGCCTTGATGCGCGCGAGCGGCTTGAGACCCAGCGCTTCGGCCTTCTTGGCCGACATCACGAGCACCGCAGCCGCACCGTCGTTCAGGCCCGACGCATTGGCGGCCGTCACCGTGCCTTCTTTCGAGAAGGCCGGCTTCAGACCGGCGAGCGATTCGGCCGTCACGCCGTGGCGCACGAATTCATCCGTGGCGAAGCGCAGCGGCTCGCCCTTGCGTTGCGGAATCTCGACCGGCACGATCTCATCATCGAAACGGCCCGCCTTCTGTGCGGCTTCCGCCTTATTCTGCGAAAGGGCCGCGAACGCGTCCTGCTGTTCGCGCGTGATGCCGTATTCCTTCGCGACGTTCTCGGCCGTCACGCCCATGTGGTACTGGTTGTAGACGTCCCACAGGCCGTCGACGATCATGCTGTCGATCAGCTTGGCGTCGCCCATGCGGAAGCCGTCGCGCGAGCCCGGCAGCACGTGCGGCGCCGCGCTCATGTTTTCCTGGCCGCCCGCCACCACGATATCCGCGTCGCCGGCGATGATGGCGTTGGCCGCCAGCATCACGGCCTTCAGGCCCGAGCCGCACACCTTGTTGATGGTCATGCCGGGCACCGCCAGCGGCAGGCCCGCCTTGATCAGCGCCTGGCGCGCCGGATTCTGGCCGGACCCTGCCGTCAGGACCTGGCCCAGGATCACTTCGCTGACCTGCTCGGGCTTCACACCCGCGCGTTCGAGTGCAGCGCGAACCACGAGTGCGCCGAGATCGGGTGCAGCGATTTTCGCCAGCGACCCACCGAATTTGCCGACTGCCGTACGCGCGGCCGATACGATCACTACATCAGTCATTTCAATTTCCTCCGGGCATCGCGGCCAGTCGCTCCGCCGCCCGTCAAGTTAAAAATCCAATCACCTGCTCAGTGCCGCCAACGCCGTCGGCTCACACAGCCGGCGTCAATCGTTCTGGTCGCATCCGCACCTTCATCCGCGCCTTGTCTGCGCTACCCGCCATCGTTACTCGCGTTGCATCACATAGCGCCCAGGCGCCGCCTCGATCGCCGGATAGTCGGCCGAGCCCGCAGTGGCACGCGCCTTGACCTTCTTGCCGCCGTATTGATCGAGCCAGCGGGTCCATTCGGGCCACCAGCTTCCCGGCACTTCCGTTGCCTGTTCGAACCAGTCGTCCGGACTCTCCGGCAAGTGCTTGCCCTCTGTCTGCAGCACCCAGTAATTGCGCTTGTTCTTGGCAGGCGGATTGATCACGCCCGCGATATGCCCCGACGCGCCAAGCACGAATTCCAGCGGCCCGCTCAGCAGCGGCACCGAGGCATAGGCCGTGCGCCACGGCACGATATGGTCCTCGCGTGAACCGTAGATGAAGGTGGGCACATCGATCAGCGACAGGTCCACCTTCTCGCCGCACACGGTCAGCGCATTCGGCTCGCGCAGACGATTCTCCAGATACGTATTGCGCAGGTACCACACGTACATCGGTCCGGGCAGGCTCGTCGAATCGCTGTTCCAGTACAGCAGGTCGAACGGCATCGGCGTGCGGCCCTTTAGATAGTTGTCGACGACATAGTTCCACACGAGATCGTTCGGACGCAGGAACGAGAACGCGTTGGCGAACTCGATGCCGCGCATCAGTCCCGGCTTCGCGCCGTTCTTGCCGCCGATGGTCTGCTCGCGCATCTGCACATGCGCTTCGTCGACGAACACGTCGAGCACACCTGTGTCCGAAAAATCGAGCATGGCGGTGAGCAGCGTCATCGAAGCTGCGGGATGTTCGCCGCGCGCCGCCGCAACGGCCAGCGCCGTGGCGAGCATCGTGCCGCCGACGCAGAAGCCGAGCGTGTTGATCTGCTCGCGCCCGCTGATCTTGCGCACGGTTTCGATCGCGGTGAGCACGCCTTCGTCGGTGTAGTCGTCCCACGTCTTATGCGCAATCGAGGCATCCGCATTGCGCCACGAAATCAGGAACACCTGATGCCCCGACTCGAGCCCATGAGCGACGAGCGAATTCTCCGGTTGCAGATCGAGGATATAGAACTTGTTGATGCAAGGCGGCACGATCAGCAAGGGCCGCTCGCGCACGCTCGCCGTGCGCGGCTTGTACTGGATCAACTGGATCAGGTCGTTCTCGAACACCACTGAGCCTTCGGTGTTTGCGAGATTCTTGCCGACCACAAAACGCGATTCGTCGGTCTGCGAAATCTTGCCGCGCTGCAGGTCGCCCAACAGATTGGCGACGCCCTGGCGCAGGCTCTCGCCGCGACTCTCCAGCAAGGTCTTCTGCGCTTCGGGATTGAGCGCGAGGAAGTTGCTCGGCGCGGCCGCCGCCGTCCACTGCTGGACCGCGAAGCGGATGCGTTCGCGCACCTTCGGTTCGGTATCGAGCGCCTCGACCAGCTCCTGCAGATAGCGCGCGTTCAGCAGATACCATGCGGCGGTAAACGCATACGCCGGCGTGGCGCTCCATGCCTCCGCGCTGAAACGACGGTCCTTCAGTTCGGGGATCTTCGGCGTCGACTCAGCCGATTGCTGGAGCAACTGCATCGCTTCGCGCGAGTAGTCGGCTTGCAGCTTCTGCAAACGCTCAGAAGGGATCGCCGCGGTGGGTACCTTCAGGCCGGCGAACGGCGCCATCGCGGCCGCAGCGTTGCTGAAGTCGGGCATGGCCGGCATGGAGGGCATCTGCGGCATCTGGAACGCCGCGCCGGCACCCGCGGCAGGCACGCCGAGCGAACGCCATGCGTTGATCCAGGCATCGAATAACTGCTGCGCTCCGGCGGGACCTGCACTGGTCTGCTGCTCCGTCGTGGAGTCCGTGCTTGAGGAAGTCGAGGAATGTTGTGATGCTGCCATACCTGCTTTTGACCGGTGAGTCCTGACGGACGGTTGAGAGGCAGGTTTCCGACGCACGTGGGCGATTGCTCGCGACCTCGTCACGCCCTGTCCCGTGTGTGGGGAACATTCTTGCTCCCCATCGCAAGGCATGTCAATGCTTGTTCCCGATTTTGCCGCAGTGCGATATTTTTTTAATTATCGTTTTCCCCATGTATTTCATCGCCTTAATGTGGCCCGCTAGAACGAATGGACAAGAAATGTAAAAGGCCCATATTCGCAGGGCCTTTTTTGCATTTAACACGGGAAATAACGGCGCTTTTCGAGCCGCGCTATGGCAAGCCCGGCAGCCGGCGCGTTCGCCTTTGGCGGCGCAACAAAAATGCCCGCGGCGCCCCCGAACAAACCCTGACGATCCCCGCCTGTTATGGCCGCCAGCGGCATAAGCAGGCGTGCGCGCTCAGTCGGCAAGCCAGATCAAGGCGGCCATGCGGCCTGTGACGCGATCGCGCCGGTAAGAATAGAAACGTTCACGCTGAGTCACCGTGCATGTGTCGCCACCGGTAATCTGCGTCACGCCAAGACGTTGCAAACGCAAACGCGCCAGCGCGGGCAGATCGGCGAGATATTTGCCCGCCGCCTCGGGACGCGGCACGAACGCACGAGCCGTCGCCTCACGTTGCGAATCCTCGGCGCCATTCATGAATGCGTCGCGCACGTCTGCCCCCACCTCGAACGTGGCAGGTCCGATGGACGGTCCGAGATACGCGTGCAGTGCGCCGGGCTGCGTGCCCGCGAGATCGGCGACGCGCTGCGCGGTCTTCTCGACGACGCCCGCGGCCAGGCCGCGCCACCCTGCATGCGCGGCACCCACCGCGCAGCCATCGGCGTCGCACAGCAACACAGGCATGCAATCGGCAATCATCACGACGCAAATCGTGCCGGGCTGGTTGGTGACGCTGGCGTCGGCGCGCATGAGTGGCTCGCCCTTGCGGGCCCGCGCCAGCACCTCGTGCGCATCCACCACATCCGCACCGTGAACCTGCTGGAGCCACGCCGCTTCGGCGCCACCCGTCAAGCTCATCAGACGCGCGCGATTCTGCTCGACGCAAGCCGGATCGTCGCCCGCCAGCCGGCCGAGGTTCAGGCCGCCCGGCGTCTCGACGCCGTCGTGCCAGCGGCCGAACGGCGGCAGGCTCACGCCGCCGTTGCGCGTGGTCACCAGCGAACGCACGCGCGGCGCGACACGCCAGGCGGGTTGCAGCACATCGGCGAGCGTCAACTCAGGCGGCGTAGCGGCGGACTGCGTAGCGTCGGGCTGCGTCATGCGTGGTCGTCCTCATCATCGTCGTCCAGCTCGTCATCGAAAGACGCTTCGTAACCTTCCCCTTCCTCATCTTCGTAATACGCCTCGTCGAACTCGCCCGCGTCGTCGCGGCCGAGCCCGAGCGCCGCCGACAGCGCCGCCATGTCTTCAGGCACCTCGGCGCGCCATTGCATCTCGCGGCCGGTCTGCGGGTGAATCAGGCCCAGGCGCCATGCATGCAGCGCCTGGCGCGCGAAACCGTCGGGCAGCGGCGTGACCGAGCGCTTGCCGCGTGCGCGTCCATAGACCGGATCGCCCAGCAGCGGATGACCGATGTGCGCGCAATGCACGCGAATCTGGTGGGTGCGTCCGGTTTCCAGATCGCAGTGGATCGCCGATACGGGCTGCCGTTGCCAGATGGCCGAGTCGACACGGCGGAAGTGAGTCCGCGCGGGTTTGCCCGAGGCGCTCGTGACCACCGCCATGCGGGTGCGTTCGCGCGGATCGCGGCCGATCGGCGCGTCGATCGTGCCCTCGTCCGGCATGTTGCCCCACACCAGCGCGAGATAGCGGCGCTTAACTGTGCGCGCCTGCAATTGCCGCACGAGATCGGTCTGCGCCTCGAGCGTGCGCGCCACCACCATCAACCCCGAGGTCTCCTTGTCGAGCCGGTGTACGATACCGGCGCGCGGCAAGCCCGACGCCGCTTCGCCATAGCGATACAGGAGCCCGTTGAGTACGGTGCCGCTCCAGTTGCCGGCCGCCGGATGCACCACCATGCCGGCGGGCTTGTTGATCACCACGAGTGTCTCGTCTTCGTAGACAACGTCGAGCGGCACGGGTTCGGGCGTGAAGGCAAGCTGCTCCGGCAGCAGATCGGGAACGAGCTCGATGCTCGCGCCAAGCGGCACTGGCTGGCGGATCTTCGCGGGCACGCCGTCCACGCGCACGCGCTCCGCTTCGATCCAGCTTTGCAGCCGGTTACGCGAAAACTCCGGAAAGACTCTGGCCAGTACCTTGTCGAGGCGCTCGCCGGCCAGTTCGTCGGGGACGATGACCACGCGCGGCGTGTTGTCCACGGCCTTGCTGCTCACAGTAGGCACTTCTCCCGCGCTCTGCGGGGGCAAAAGCGCGTCGCTGTCGAGATCGTCGTCTAACGAATCCCTACCCAACGCGTCGGTGGGGTCAGCGCTTGGGCTATAATCTTTGTTGCTATTCCGGGCACCTGTAGAAGGAACCGGATTATTTGAACGGGTCATTGAGTCTGGGTCACCTGGACGTAAAGCTAGACTGGAAAATGCGAGCCTTGAACATCATTATCGAATCGGCCCAAAAGACGGTGGCCCGAAAGACAGCACTGCGGACAGCAGCCCGGGCCACACTCCGAAGCACGGCTAGCAGAGTGGCACGTTACTTCGCCTGCGTCGCGGCTATCGCCGTCGTGGCAGCCTGCCATGGCCTGCCGGAAAAGACCGATGAAACGGCTACATGGCCAAACAACAAATTATATACGGAGGCGCAAGACGCGCTGTCCGGCGGCGACTGGGGCAAGTGCGCGAAATATTTCGAAATGCTTGAGGGTCGCGATCCGTTCGGCCATTTTGCCCAGCAGGCGCAGATCAACGTAGCCTACTGCAACTGGAAAGACAGCGAGAACGACGCCGCCAACGAGGCGATCGACCGCTTCATCCAGCTGCACCCGGGTCACCCCGACATTGCCTACGCGTACTACCTGAAGGGCATGATCAACTTCAACGACGACCTCGGTCTGTTCGGCCGCTTCTCCGGCCAGGACATGAGCGAGCGCGATCCGAAGTCGCTGCGCGCGTCGTATGACGCGTTCAAGGTGGTGGTCGACAAGTATCCGAACAGCAAGTACGCACCGGATGCCGCACAACGCATGCGCTATATCGTGAACGCCCTCGCGTCTCACGAAGTTCACGCAGCGGACTACTACTACCGTCGTGGTGCTTACGTTGCCGCCATCAACCGTGCGCAGCTCGCCATCCGGGATTACCGGAATGCGCCGGCAATTGAGGACGCGCTGCACATCATGATGCTCTCGTACCAGAAGCTCGACCAACCGCAACTGGCCGACGATACGAAGCGCGTGCTGGCCGGCACCTTCCCGGACAGCCCCTACATCACCGGTCATGCACGGCCCGGTCAGCAGAAGTCGTGGTGGCAGTTCTAAGCCACACACGGGACGAGCGTTACTGGAGCTGATCCAGCTCAACGCCTGATCGACGTCCGAGCAAGCAAAAACGCCACGACTTTAAGGTCGTGGCGTTTTTGTTTGTGCGCTGTGCTTGAGCGTAGTCGCGGTCAGTCGCGCTCGAACAGCGCGATCGACTCCACATGCGACGTATGCGGGAACATGTTGACCACGCCCGCGCCCTTGAGCCGGTAGCCGGCTTCGTGAACGAGCAGACCGGCATCGCGGGCGAGGGTCGACGGATTGCAGGACACGTAGACAATCCGCTTCGGCAGCGGACCGTCGCCGCTCTGGGCGATCTCGGCCAGCGCTTTCGAAACAGCCAGCGCGCCTTCGCGCGGCGGGTCGATGAGGAACTTGTCGAAGTGGCCGAGCGCGCGCATGTCGTCGGCGGTCACCTCAAACAGGTTCCGGCAGGCGAACGAGGTGTGCTCCGCCACGCCGTTCTCCGCGGCATTGGCGAGCGCCCGCGTGGTCAGCACCTCGCTGCCCTCGATGCCCACCACTTCCTTCGATATCCGCGCAAGCGGCAGCGTGAAATTGCCAATGCCGCAGAACAGATCCAGCACGCGATCGCCGCGCGACGGCGCCAGCAGACGCAGCGCGCGGCCCACCAGCACCCGGTTGATCTGGTGATTCACCTGGGTGAAGTCGGTCGGCTTGAACGGCATGCGGATGTTGTACTCCGGCAGCGTGTAGTCGAGCCGGGCATCGAGCGGGTAGAACGGCGCCACCGAATCCGGCCCCTGCGGCTGCAGCCAGAACTGCACGTTGTGGGCATCGGCGAATTCGCGCAGCAGTTGCTCGTCGGCCGCGTTGATCGGCTCCAGAATGCGCAGCACCAGCGCCGTCACCGTCGAGCCGACCGCGAGTTCGATCTGCGGCATGCGCTCGCGAATCGACAGGCCTTCGACCAGCCGGCGCAGCGGCACCAGCATCGCCGAGACGTGCGGCGGCAGCACTTCGCACGAGGTCATATCGGCGATAAAGCTGCTCTTGCGTTCGTGGAAGCCCACCAGCACGCCGCCCTTCTTGGCCACGTGGCGCACGGTGAGGCGCGCCCGGTAACGGTATCCCCATGACGGACCGTGAATCGGCCGGTACACGGTTTCGGGCCGCAGCTTCGCCAGATGAGAAAGATTGTCTTCGAGCACACGCTGCTTGACGGCAATCTGCGCGCGCACGTCGAGGTGTTGCATCGAGCAACCGCCGCAGGTGCCGAAGAACTGACACTGCGGCTTGGTGCGGATCACGCTTTCGCGCAGCACGTCGACCACTTCCGCCTGTTCGAAACTCGGCTTGCGACGGTAGCTCAAATAGGTGACACGCTCACCCGGCAAGGCGCCTTCGACGAAAATCACCTTGCCCGGCGTGCCGTCTTCGTTGACGGTACGGCCTACGCCGCGCGCTTCCATGTCGAGCGATTCGACTTCCAGAATCGGGGCTATAACGGACGCGGCGGGCGCGGCTGACGTAGCCGCTTCGGCGGACGCTTTTTTCTTGCGTCTGGACGAGCGGTTCGAGGCACGATGGGGGGCAATCTGAGACACCTGCGGCTTCCTGACAGACTGTTGGGGGAAGGCGAGATTGTAGACGAACCACAAGCGGCGACGGAGATTTGACGATGCGGCGGATCAACTGGAGCGTCGTCCGGCGGGGGCGCGACGCGGCGGACAACCTCGCCCCCGCGCGCACGCTCGACGACGCGCGCCCCGGAGCCACCTACTTATCGAACGCTGCCAGATACTCCGCCCAATGCGGCGAAGGCTCGAGCGCCAGCGCGCTTTTCACCAGCGCGATTTCGTCTGCGTATTCTTCCGGCGAGAAACCGCCGCGCATCAACTGGAAGCGGCAGTACAGCAGGTAAGTGTTGACGACGTCGGTCTCGCAGTAATTGCGGATCTCTTCGATCTGCCCGTCCTGAAACGCGTGCCACACCTGGCCGCCGTCCATGCCGAGCTTGCCGGGGAAGCCGCATAGCTTGGCGAGCGCGTCAAGCGGCGCGTTGGCGCGTGCCTGGTACATCGCCAGCACGTCCATCAGATCCGTATGGCGCGCGTGGTAGCGGCTGATGTAGTTGTTCCACTTGAACTCGCGGTCGTCCTCGCCCAGATCCCAGAAGCGGCTCGCCGGAATCCCGTTGACCAGCGCCCGGTAGTTCAGCACCGGCAGATCGAAGCCGCCGCCGTTCCACGACACCAGTTGCGGCGTGTACTTCTCGATCACCCGGTAGAACGACTGCACCAGCGCCGCTTCGCCATCCTCCAGCGTGCCGAGCGAGCGCACGCGAAAGCCGTTGTTGTCGCGGAACACGCAGGAGATCGCCGCAATCCGTTGCAGGTGGTGCGGCAGGAAATCGCTGCCGGTTTTTTCGCGGCGCGCGGCGAAGGCATGCTCGGCGACTTCGGCGTCGCTGAGCGTGGCGGGCAAATCTTCGAGGCGGCGAATGCCGGCGACATCGGGAATCGTCTCGATGTCGAAAACAAGAATCGGTGTCATCGGCTTATAAAACGGCGTCCTTGCGTACACCGTTGGAGGCAAAGAAGCGCTTCAGGCGAACCAGCGCTTCCTGCTGGATCTGGCGCACACGCTCGCGCGTGAGGCCCATTTCGTCGGCCAGCTCTTCGAGCGTGGCCGGCTCGATATGATTGAGCCCGAAGCGGCGCTCGATCACGTGACGATGCTTGTCGGACAGGCGGGCGAGCCACGCGCGCGTCAACGTTTCCAGCTCGCGGTGCTGCACCTCGGCATCCGGCGACTGGCTCTGGTCGTCGGACAGCAGATCGAGCAGGCTGCTCGCCGGATCGAGATCGAGCGGCGCGTCGAGCGACGCCGTGTGCTCGTTCAGCGCGAGGATGTCGGTGACTTCGTCGGTGGTCTTGCCGGTCAGGTACGCGATGTCGTCGATGCTGGCGTCGCGGCGGTCGGCCGCGTCGCCGGAATTCATGGAGTTCTTCTCCAGATGGCGCTTGGCGCGCAGCACCTGGTTGAGCTCGCGAATCACGTGCACCGGCAGACGCACGGTACGCGCCTGATTCATGATGGCGCGCTCGATGCTCTGACGGATCCACCAGGTGGCATACGTGGAAAAACGGAAGCCGCGCGTGGGATCGAACTTCTCGATGGCGTGCATCAGGCCGAGGTTGCCCTCTTCGATCAGATCGAGCAGCGGCACGCCGCGGTTCAGATAGCCTTTCGCGATACTGACGACGAGCCGCAGATTGCGCTCGATCATCACCTGGCGCGCTTCGAACTCGCCGGCCTTGGCCAGCCGCGAATAGCGCTGCTCCTCCTCCACCGTCAACAGCGGCTTCACGCTGATCCGGTTGAGGTAATGCTGGATCGTGTCAGCCGTGAGTTCGGCTTGCAGCAGCGCGCGGAAATCGTCGGCGTCGGGCGCGGCGTCGCTCGCGCTTTCGCGCGTTTCGCCGGCTTCCTCCGTACCGCTTTGGCGCTCGTCGAGATCGCGTGCGTTGTCCAGATCGTCAACGCTATCGTCTTCGACCTCCGAAGCACCGCCGTCCTCCACCGTAACTTGCGTGGCGCGACTGATCTTCTCAGACTCGGCTTGCGGCGTGCGGCGCTTCGATTTCGGCATGGTCGTATCGCTTATTGCGGCGGCAAATACTTCAGTGGGTCGACAGGCTTACCCTGCCGGCGAACTTCGAAATGCAACATCACACGGTCCGAATCGCTATTGCCCATTTCGGCGATCTTCTGCCCTTTGGTCACCGCGTCTCCCTCTTTTACCATCAAAGCGCGGTTATGTGCATACGCCGTAAGATAAGTTGCATCATGCTTGATGATAATGAGATTGCCGTAACCGCGCAGCCCATTTCCCGCATAAACGACGCGGCCATCGGCAGCCGCTTTCACCGGGTCGCCGGCAGCCCCGCCGATATTGACGCCCTTGTTGGTGGCGTCGTCAAACGTGCCGAGGATCGGGCCGCGCACCGGCCAGGCGAACGCGACGTTGCTCGCAGCAGCCGCGCCTGTGTCGCTCGCTCCGGTTTGCGGCGGGATCGTGGTGGCGCTTGAACCCGCACCGTAGACCGGCGGCACCGACGCCACGCCTGCCGTTCCGCCCGGCGACGGAGGCGGCGCTGACGAACCGCCCAGCGGCGCCGTCTGCACGCCGCCACCGATCACCGGCGAGGTGGCCACGCCAGGCGTAAGCGCCGCGACGTTCGCGCCTGGCGGCGCCACCCGCAGCAGTTGATCGACTTCGATCTGGTTCGGGTTGGTCAGGTTGTTCCACGTCGCGATGTCGCGATAATTCTGACCGTTTTCCAGAGCGATGCGGTAGAGCGTATCGCCCGGTTTGACCCGGTAATAACCCGGAGGCGGCGGACCCAGCGGCACGGGTGCCGCCGGCGCCTGCTGCGCGGACTGGGTACCGAGGTCGCCGGATTTATCGACTACCGGCGCGTTATCGAGCCGCGTCGCACAGGCCGCCAACAGGGAGAGCGCGACCACGCACACGCTACGCTGGGCTACGGTCAGATGGACATTCAGGCTGTTTTTTTGCATCGCGCGCAACATACTCATCGGTGTCAAATCACTCCGGATTTTAAGGGTACAAAGAAAACGCGATCAAGCCGCGACTCGCGCCATTGCGCGGGCCCGGTCCGTTCGACGAGCGTGAGCACCTGCTGCGTCTGGCCATCCTGCGTGCCGACCGGCGCAACGAGGCGACCGCCGATCGCAAGTTGCTCAAGCAAAGCCTGCGGGACGTCGAGGCCTGCCGCGGCAATCACGATCGCGTCGAACGGCGCGACCGCCGGCAAACCGATGCGGCCATCACCGTAGTGCAGCCGGATGTTCGGAATGCGTAGCGGACGCAAGTTGGTCTTGGCGCGCTCGTAGAGCGGTTTGATGCGTTCAATCGAATAAACATCGCGTGCAACCTGGCTCAGCACCGCCGCCTGGTAACCGCAGCCCGTGCCGATTTCGAGCACGTTCGTGAGGGTCCGGCCGGCGGCGGCCAGCTCGATCATCCGCGCGACCACCGAAGGCTTGGAGATGGTCTGGTGATGGCCGATCGGCAGCGCCGCGTCCTCGTAAGCCTGGGGGGCAAGCCCCGGGTCCACGAACATGTGGCGCGGCACCACCGACATCGCATGCACCACGCGCTGATCGGTAATGCCGTTTGCCCGCAGGCGTTCGACCATGCGCTCGCGAACCCGTTCCGAAGTCAGTGCAAGTGCACCGTTCAACGCGACATTCGGTGCGGCGCTGCGTTCGGCAGGCTTGGCGCTCGGGCGCGGCGCGACGGGCTTGGGCGCAGGCCGGTTGGCCAGCGGCTTCGCCACCGTCGCGCTTGCGCTTTGTTTCGTGACGACGGATGCCGAAGGTTTGGCCGCCGTTTTGACTGCGGGCTTGAGCGCCGGTTTAACTGCGGGTTTAACCGCGGGTTTAACCAAAGCCGCCGCTTTGGCCGGCTGGCTAGCGGTACGGCCGCCGGCGATCTCGCCGCGTGCCGAGGTCTTCGCGCGCGCGCCGGCCGCACGGGCCTCGGTCGCCGCGGCGAGGTTCGCCGCGCGCACTTCGCCGGGGCGCCCTTCGGGCCGCCGTGGCTCGCGCACCAGATCCTCGAGGCCAAGCGGAAAGCGCTTTGCGCGCTCGTTGGTCATGAAGCGCCGCTCCCGGCGCGCAGCCAGTCGCGCGCCGCGGGCAACATGTCCGTGTGGGTCAGATCGAGCTGCAGCGGCGTGATCGACACCTGGCCGTTGGCGACGGCGTGGAAGTCGGTGCCCTCGCTCGCATCGCGCGCGCTACCCGACGGGCCGATCCAGTAGATCGGTTCGCCGCGCGGGTTGGTCTGGCGGATCACCGGCTGCGACGGATGCCGCTTGCCCAGACGGGTGATGCGCCAGTCGCCGAGCTGCTCGTACGGCAGGTTGGGAATATTGACGTTCAGCAACGGGTTGCCGGCCAGCGGATGCTCGAGGTAATGGGCGACGATTTCCGCTGCCACGCGCGTGGCGGCGTCGAGATGGACCCAATCCTTGTCGACCAGCGAAAACGCGATGGCGGGCACGCCGAACATGATGCCTTCAGTCGCCGCGGCGACCGTGCCGGAATACAGCGTGTCCTCGCCCATGTTCTGGCCGTTGTTGATGCCGGACACCACCAGATCGGGCGTGTGGTCGAGCATGCCGGTCAGGGCAATGTGCACGGAGTCGGTTGGCGTGCCGTTCACGTAATAGAAACCCGTCGCCGAGCGCAGCACCGATAACGGCCGCGACAGCGTCAACGAGTTCGACGCGCCGCTGCAGTTCTGCTCGGGCGCCATCACAGTGACGTCGGCGAACGCCTTCAGCGCTTCGTAAAGCGCAGCAAGGCCTGGCGCCAGATAACCATCGTCGTTGCTGAGTAGGATTCGCATGCGGCGATTGTAACCGAGGAAAGAAGACGCGCGAACGACACGCCAGGCATCGCGGATGCAGCGACTGCGGCACGACAAAAACGCACGGTCGTTCGGCTTGCTTTACACTTCAGAATACCGAAGTGAACCCGATCGACATGGAGACACGATGCGCGCGATTCGCTGCAATCAATATGGCCCGCCGGAGAGCCTGGTGGTCGAAGCGTTGCCCGACCTCACGCCGCAAGCCGGCGAGGTGGTGATCGACGTCAAGGCGGCCAGCGTCAATTTCCCCGACGTGCTGATCATCGAGAACAAATACCAGTTCAAGCCGCCGCTGCCCTTTACGCCGGGCTCGGAAGTGGCCGGCATTGTGCGCGCGGTCGGCGCCGGCGTGTCGCAGTTTCAGCCGGGCGCGCGCGTGGTGGCGTTCACCGGCCAGGGCGGCTTTGCGGAGCAGGCCGTGGCGCCTGCGGCCGCCTGCGTGCCGCTTGCCGACGGCATCGACTTTGCCGTGGCGGCGGCCTTCACGCTCGCCTATGGCACATCGCACCACGCGGTGGTCGATCGCGCGGCTTTGAAGGCGGGTGAAACGATGCTCGTGCTGGGTGCGGCGGGCGGCGTCGGCCTCGCCGCGGTGGAGATCGGCAAGGCGCTGGGCGCGCGGGTGATCGCGGCGGCGTCCTCGGACGAGAAGCTCGCCATCTGCGTGAAGCACGGCGCGGATGCGACGATCAACTACAGCACCGAAGACCTGCGCGAGCGCATCAAGGCGCTCACCGACGGCAAAGGGCCGGACGTGATCTACGATCCGGTCGGCGGCGTTTATGCGGAACCGGCGTTCCGCAGTATCGGCTGGCGCGGCCGTTATCTGGTAGTGGGCTTTGCGAACGGCGAGATTCCCAGATTGCCGCTCAACCTCGCGCTGCTCAAAGGCGCCAGCCTTGTCGGCGTGTTCTGGGGCGACTTTGCGAAGCGCGAGCCGCAGCACAACGCGGCGGCATTCAAGCAGATGGTGGGGTGGATCGGCGAAGGTAAGCTGCGGCCGTATGTGTCGGCGCGCTATCCGCTCGAGGAAACCGGGCGGGCGCTACGGGAGATGGCCGAGCGGCGGGTGGTGGGGAAAGTGGTGATTACGCCGTAGGCGCGCCGGCGCGCGTGGCCAGAGCGGAAAACGGCGTGTCGTCGCCTGACGGCATGCCGCTTTGGATTGGTCTGCCGGCGAGGCCTGAGGCGGCCGTCCAGGCGGGCAAGCAGTCCGCTACTCGACAGGCCCACGCCGAAAGAGTCGCCCACGGCACGCGACCCACTGCGTGCTACTCGCACCGCTTGAGCACGCGGCCAGGCGCACTCAACACTCACACCACCTGTTGCGCATGCAACGCGGCAATCTGCTGCGCGTCGTAGCCGAGCGCGCTCAACACTTCGTCGGTGTGCTCGCCCAACTCCGGACCGAGCCAGCGCGTTTCACCAGGCGTCTCCGAGAGCTTGGGCGTGACCGAAGGCAAGGTGATTTCCTTGCCGTCCTGCCATTTGAAGCGCTGGATCATCTGACGCGCCATGAATTGCGGATCGGTGAACATATCCGCGACGCTGTAGATGCGACCCACCGGCACATCCGCGGCGTTCAGCACCTCGAGCGCCTCGTCGATGGTCCGCGTAGCGAGCCACGCGGCGATCGCGCCGTCGATTTCCTGAGTGCGCGGCACGCGGCCGTCGTTATGCGCCAGCGCAGGATCGTTAGCGAGGTCCGCGCGTTCGATGGCGAACATCAGGCGCTTGAAGATGGGATCGCTATTGCCGCCTATCACGATGCTGCCGTCGCGGCACGGATAGGTGTTCGACGGCACGATGCCCGGCAGCGACGCACCGGTGCGCTCGCGCACCATGCCGTAGACGCCATATTCGGGCACCACGCTCTCCATCATGTTGAAGACCGCCTCGTAGAGGGCGACGTCGACCACCTGCCCTTTGCCGCCATTCACCTGCTTGTGATGCAGCGCCATCAACGCGCCGATCACGCCGTGCAGCGCGGCGATCGAGTCGCCGATGGAAATGCCGATGCGCGGCGGCGGCAAATCCGGATACCCCGTGATATGCCGCAGCCCGCCCATCGACTCGGCAATCGCGCCAAACCCGGGCCGGTCGCGATACGGTCCGGTCTGGCCGTAGCCGGACAGGCGCACCATCACGAGACCGGGATTCTCGGCGGACAGCACGTCATAACCGAGCCCAAGCTTCTCAAGCAGCCCCGGGCGGAAATTTTCGACCACAATGTCCGCTTCTTTCGCCAGACGCCGCACGATCTCCTTGCCCTCCTCGGCCTTCAGGTTGATCGTCACGGATTTCTTGTTGCGCGCCTGGACGGCCCACCACAGCGAAGTGCCGCCGGCTTCCGGATACAGCTTGCGCCATTTGCGCAGCGGATCGCCGCCCTTGGGGTCTTCGATCTTGATCACTTCCGCACCGAACTCGCCGAGAAAGCGCGCGGCGAACGGGCCGGCGATCAGCGTGCCGAGTTCGAGCACTTTCACGCCTGCCAGCGGGCCGGTGGGACGCGTCGCGTCGGGGGTTGCGCTCATGGTCTCGTGTCCTCAGCTACGTGTGCTACCCGGGCTACCCGGGTAAAAGTAAAGCACCGCGCTACAGCGAGCGCCGGTCGAGCATCGCGCGGGCGATCGTGCCGGCGTCGACATACTCCAGCTCGCCGCCCACCGGTACGCCGCGCGCAAGCCGCGTGACGGCCAGACCGCGGGCCTTGAGCGTCTGCCCGAGGTAATGCGCGGTGGCTTCGCCTTCGTTGGTGAAATTGGTCGCCAGCACGACCTCCTTGACGATGCCATCCGTAGCTCGCTTGACGAGCCGGTCGAAATGGATCTCCTTCGGGCCGATGCCGTCGAGCGGACTCAGGCGGCCCATCAACACGAAGTACAGGCCGCGATAGGTCATCGTCTGCTCGAGCATGATCTGGTCGGCCGGTGTCTCGACGACGCACAGCAGCGCCGGATCGCGTTCCGCGTCGCTGCACACCTCGCAGATCTGCGCTTCGGTGAAGGTGTTGCACTTCTCGCAGTGCTGCAGATGCTCGGTGGCAAACAGCAACGAACGGCCGAGTTTTTCCGCGCCCTCGCGATCGTGCTGCATCAGGTGATACGCCATACGTTGCGCGGACTTCGGCCCGACACCGGGCAGCGCGCGCAGCGCTTCGACGAGCGCCGACAAGGCGGAAGGTTGTTTCATGCGGAATCGGCGATGTCGATGTGGGTAGGGCGTTGCGGTCTGGAAGCCGTCATATGGCAGCCGGCAGAGCGGTGCGACGCTCGAGCGCGTTGCACCGCTCTGCCGTGTAGCGTTGCGGCCTTGCGGGGAAGCATTGGCGGACAGGGTCCGTGGCCTGCCCGCAGCGCCTCGGCCAGCCGGGGGTCTAAACGATGCGAACGATCAGAACGGCAGCTTGAAGCCCGGCGGCAGCGGCAGGCCCGAGGTCATGCCGCCCATCTTTTCCTGGGCGGTGGCTTCGGCCTTGCGCACGGCGTCGTTGAATGCAGCGGCGACGAGGTCTTCCAGCATGTCCTTGTCGTCGGCGAGCAGGCTCGGGTCGATCGACACGCGGCGCACGTCGTTCTTGCAGGTCATCGTCACCTTGACGAGACCCGCACCCGACTGCCCCTCGACTTCGATCTGCGCGAGCTGGTCCTGCATCTTCTTCATGTTTTCCTGCATCTGCTGGGCCTGCTTCATCAGCCCGGCGAGTTGGCCTTTCATCATGGACGTGCTCCTTCTTGATAGCGTGAAATTTGGGGGTATGGCGCTATGATGCGCCGTAAATCAATGCGTCGACGAGGGGCTGCCGGCGGCGTCCGGGGCGATCGGCTTGATGGAACCCGGCACGATGCTGGCGCCGAATTCGCGGATCAGCGATTGCACGAACGGGTCCGAACCGATCTCGCGCTCGGCTTCCTTCTGACGCTGCGCGCGGGCGGCGGCGTCGAACGCGGCCGCAGTGCGGCGGGCCGGGCCCACTTCGACGAGCACCTCGACTTCCTTGCCGAGCCGTTCGGCCAGCGCGATCTTGAGCTTGGCGACCTGCGAGGCTTCAGCGTACTGCGGCACCGGCACATTGAGCTTGAGCGTGGCGCCTTCGAGCGCCATCAGTTCGCTGTTGAAGGCGAGCTGGTAGGAAATGCCTTTAAGCGACAGGCCGACGGCCAGCGCCGGCCAATCGCCGTTGAAGCCGAGGGCGTCGAGCGGTACGGCGGGCGGCAAGGGGCGCGTGTCGACCGGTGCCGGGGCGGATGCGGCGGCGGGCATGCGTACGTCGTCGGGGCCGGCGTCGAAGACCGGCATGTAGCCGTCGTCAGGTGGGCCGAAGTAGTCGTCTTCGGCCGAGAGCGGCACGAAATCGTCAGGCGGCATGTCGTCCCACGGCGGCACGGATGAGCCGCCCTGGCTGCCTTGACCGCCGTTGCGCGCTGCTGGCGCCGACGGTGCCGTAGCGCGGGCAGGCGCAGCTTCCTGCGCGCGACGCGGCGCGCCGGGTGTGGGCACCGGGACGTTCACGCGGGGGGCGGCAGGTTTCTGCGGGACTGTAGGGGCGGGCCTGGCTGCGGCGGCTGCGGCGCGGCCGCGATCGGATGACACTTTCAGGCCGGCGCTGCGCAACACATCGAGCGCGGCGCTGGCGCCACCTGCGCGACGCGGCGCGGCGTCGTCGGCTTGAGCGTCGTCTTGCGAGGTCGAGGTGGGTGCGGGTGCGGGTGTGGCTTGAACGGCGGATTTGGGTGTCGAGGCCGCTGTGCTCGTCGCAGCCGCGGAAACCGGTGCGGCGGCCGTTACTGCCGGTGCCGTTGGAACCGCTGCCGTGGCTGTTACTGCCGATGCAGCAGGAACCTCTGCGGCGGCAGTGACTGGCGTTGCCACCGGAGCCGGTTCGGCGGCTGTCGTTGCCGGCGTAGTTGTCGCTGGCGTTGTCGCGACCGAAGCCGGTTCTGCCGAGTCCGTCGCCGGACTGGTGGTACCCGTCTCCGTGGTCGCCACCGGAGTCACATCGGCACTCGCATCTGGATTAACAACGGGGCTCGCTGCGATCTCCGCGGTAGGAGCCGGAGTGGCGTTGCGATCGGCAACAGCAGGCTCGCCACCCTCTTCCGCCGATGCCGCAGCGGCAATCACCGCCACTTGCGCCGGCGCGCTGTCCGCATGCGAACGCGTGGCGACCGAAGCCGCATCTTGAACGACCGCCTGGCCAACGACCCGCTCAGCGTCCCGTGCAACCGTCGACCGCGCCGCCGAATCCATCTCCACGCGAGGCGTTTCGAATTGAGCGCGCGGACCGGGCTCACCGATATCGTCGCCACTCGGCGCAGCATTCATCGAGGCCGCCGACGGCGTCACCACAGCCGCCCGCACAGGCGCCGCCTGAGCTTGCGATGCCGCTACAGCCGGCGTGCCGCTACGCTTCACCCCGCCGGCGCCCGAGGCTCCAGCCGGACGCCCCGCCGTCGTTGTTCCGCCGCCACCGGTGGGCGCCGGCTCGAACGCCAGCATGCGCAGCAGCGTCATCGTAAAGCCGGCGTACTCATCCGGCGCGAGGCCGAGCTCGCTCCGGCCAATCGTTGCAATCTGATAGAACAGTTGCACCTGCTCGGCGCTCAGCGCCTCCGCAAAGCGCCGCAAATCCGTCGCTTCGGGCCACTCGTCGAGCACTGACGACGGCGCGAACTGCGCCCAGGCAATCCGGTGCAGCAAGCTGGCCAGATCCTGCAGCGCCGTCGAAAACGACAGGCTGCGCAAGGACATCTCGTCAGCGACCGCCAGCACTGCCGGGCCATCGCCATCGGCGAGCGCATCGAGCAGGCGAATCAGGTAACTCTGGTCGAGCGCACCCAGCATGCCGCGTACCGCTTCTTCCGTGACCTGGTTGGCCGAATAGGCGATCGCCTGATCCGTGAGCGACAGCGCATCGCGCATCGAGCCGTCCGCCGAGCGCGCCAGCAAGCGCAGCGCCTGGGCCTCGTACGGCACGTGTTCCTCACCGAGGATGTGCTCCAGATGCGACACGATATGGCCGGCCGGCATCTGCTTCAGATTGAACTGCAGGCAGCGTGACAGCACCGTGACCGGAATCTTCTGTGGATCAGTGGTGGCCAGAATGAACTTGACGTGCGGCGGCGGTTCTTCCAGCGTCTTCAACATGGCGTTGAAGGCGTGGTTCGTCAGCATGTGCACTTCGTCGATCATATAGACCTTGAAGCGCGCATCGACCGGCGCATACACCGCCCGTTCCAGCAGTGCGGCCATTTCGTCGACGCCGCGATTACTTGCCGCATCCATCTCCACGTAATCGACAAAGCGCCCCTCGTCGATCTCCCGGCACGCACGGCACACGCCGCACGGTGTTGAGGTCACGCCGGTTTCGCAATTCAGCGCCTTGGCGAAGATGCGCGAGAGCGTCGTCTTGCCGACGCCGCGGGTTCCGGTGAACAGATAGGCATGGTGCAGGCGCCCGCCGTCGAGCGCATGCGTGAGCGCGCGCACCACGTGCTCCTGTCCGACGAGCGAAGCGAAATCCTTCGGTCGCCATTTGCGTGCGAGAACTTGATAGGTCATCGGGAAATTGTATCAGTAACGATAGCGCGCCAAGGCGATTCGACCGCATACGGATACACGTCGCCGCCTCATTGAAAATGGCAAGCGAATCGATAGAAAAAAATAGGACGATGCGAGAGCGGCGAACCGGAAGTCGGACAGCCGAGCGGCCAGCAACTGATACGCGAAAAAACCGCGCAGAGTCGACTCAATGCGACTGGGAAACACTGGGGGGAACCGTTGTGCCGGCTTTGAACCAACCAGGCGGCGAGCAACGAACAAACGATGAAAAAAGGAAGGTGACGAGCCTGACCCTCGGCACTGGTGGAAAACGGCTGTGGCTGCTTCGTTCCCGACCTGACCAGGTTGACCGCCCCTCCATGCGAGGAGGCCCGTCACGAAAGATTCTACCATCGGTCGACAGGCCGCGCGACTCCTAATGCGAACAAAGTTTGATGAACGCCCACTTGCGTTCACGCCCGCAACCACCAGATACGGTGTGTCACCGACGCTGGCACCCTACCGGCAGCCCTTGTCCCTACTGCCTGTATGAGTACTATCACCACCGGCAACGCATAGCAATTTAGGCTAAACTGACGTACGAATGTCCCGTAAAGCCGAGCATTCTGCGCATTCCGGAGCGCTTCGAGAGGATCGCCCGCGAATGTTCCAGTGCGGCTCCCTTTGCGGCAACGCGAACGGAAGTTTTCTTAGTTTGGTGTATCGTGGCGAGCAATTCAGGCGGGCCTCGATCCGAGAGAGGTATTCATATATGAGCGAACAAATCAAACATATCAGCGACGCATCGTTCGAACAGGACGTCGTGAAATCCGACAAGCCCGTGCTGCTCGACTTCTGGGCAGAATGGTGCGGTCCGTGCAAGATGATTGCACCGATCCTCGACGAGGTTGCGAAGGACTACGCTGACCGCCTGCAGATCGCCAAGATCAACGTGGACGAACATCAGTCCACGCCGGTGAAGTTCGGCGTGCGCGGCATCCCCACGCTGATCCTCTTCAAGAATGGCGCAGTCGCGGCGCAGAAGGTCGGCGCCCTGTCGAAGTCGCAACTCACCGCGTTCCTCGACGGCAACCTGTAATACGCTGTAGCCGAAGCGCCGCTTGCGCGCTCAGTGCGCGCACATTGTCCGTGTTGTCAGCCGACAACACGGACAACAATTAGATGCTGTGACGCCACGCTGGCTGAAATTGGCGTGTGCTATGCTAGAATCCGCAAAACGTCGAAAAGACGCTTAAGTCCCTGAGCGGTTCCGCTCACTCTCCTCCCAGATTTCATTTCAGGTCGCACCTTCTCCTGCGGGTTCTCCGTATGCATTTATCCGAGCTTAAGACTCTGCACGTGTCCGAATTGATCGAGATGGCCAATGGCCTCGAGATCGAAAGTGCGAACCGCCTGCGCAAGCAGGAATTGATGTTCGCCATTCTTAAAAAGCGCGCCAAGACTGGCGAAACGATTTTCGGCGACGGCACGCTCGAGGTGCTGCCTGACGGCTTCGGCTTCCTGCGCTCGCCGGAAACCTCGTATCTGGCCAGCACGGACGATATTTATATCAGCCCGTCGCAAATCCGCCGCTTCAATCTGCACACCGGCGACACGATCGAAGGTGAAGTGCGTACGCCGAAAGACGGCGAGCGTTATTTCGCGCTGGTGAAGGTGGACAAGGTCAACGGCCAGCCGCCGGAAGCCTCGAAACACAAGATCATGTTCGAGAACTTGACGCCGCTGCACCCGAACAAGGTGCTGCTGCTCGAACGTGAAATGCGTGGCGAAGAAAACGTCACGGGCCGCATCATCGACATGATCGCGCCGATCGGCAAGGGCCAGCGCGGCCTGCTGGTCGCCTCGCCGAAGTCCGGCAAGACCGTGATGCTTCAGCACATCGCTCACGCGATCAAGCAGAACCATCCGGATGTCATCCTGTTCGTGCTGCTGATTGACGAGCGCCCGGAAGAAGTGACGGAAATGCAGCGTTCGGTGGCCGGCGAAGTGATCGCGTCCACGTTCGACGAACCGGCTGCGCGTCACGTCCAGGTCGCCGAAATGGTGATCGAAAAAGCCAAGCGCCTCGTCGAAATGAAGAACGACGTGGTGATTCTGCTGGACTCGATCACGCGTCTCGCACGCGCCTACAACACGGTGGTGCCGGCTTCGGGCAAGGTGCTGACGGGTGGTGTGGACGCGAACGCGCTGCAACGTCCGAAGCGCTTCTTCGGCGCCGCACGTAACATCGAAGAAGGCGGCTCGCTCACCATCATCGGTACGGCGCTGATCGAAACCGGCAGCCGCATGGACGACGTGATCTACGAAGAGTTCAAGGGCACCGGCAATATGGAAGTGCACCTTGAGCGTCGTCTTGCTGAGAAGCGCGTTTATCCGTCGATCAACCTTAACAAGTCCGGTACGCGTCGCGAAGAGCTGCTGATCAAGCCTGAGATCCTGCAAAAGATCTGGGTGCTGCGCAAGTTCATTCACGATATGGACGAAGTCGAGGCGATGGAATTTTTGCTCGACAAGATCCGCCAGACGAAGAGCAATTCGGAGTTCTTCGACATGATGCGGCGTGGCGGGGGGAGTTAAGCGCTGTTGTATGCACTGAGGGCGCCGCTCTCGCGGCGGCCGAGAGACTGCCCGCCTTTGCGCGGGTTGTCTCGCTGAATCCAACGACCGCACCCTGCCCTCACACGGGCATCTCTTTGGCAAGAACGTTGCTAAGTTCGCCGCGATTCTGCTCGATCGAGCGCAGTACCCTGTCGGCCTGCTGATCGGGCATCTCGACGATTTCTTTCAGTGCGAGCCGTGCTTGCGCGTGACTTCGGAGGTAACGCGACTCCTCCCGCATCTGCTCCTTGAGCGTGCGCCCGATGATGCCGGAAAGAAAAACGACATGTGGGCCCAGGTCGGGATAGCGCCACAAAGGCCGGAGATTGTCGGATGCCGAAATGCGCCAGTGTGATCCTGTCGCCCAGAATCCCACGCTGCAATTCAGCGAGGAACGTATTGGTCAGCGACGGTTCGCCCTGCCCGGTGCGTCGGGCCATCACATCCGCGAATCGCTGGATTCGTGTCGCCCGCTCGGCCTCATCCTCGATGGCGAAGCTCGCCTTGCTTTCCCGCAGCGTCATCTACGCGGCCGCACGCATCAGCAAGTCCTCGCCGAACTCCGCGGTCAGGTCCCCAAATAAACGTCGCACGTCCAGATCTGCAGCCGCGTTAAGAGCCTCAGTCTTCACCACGGTTGGGCAGAAATGCCGTGTTCCAGGCAGATTGTCTCCGCCATCACCCATGCATGGGCGAAGTCAGGACCGGTCCGGGCGAACAATCTGGCCAGGAATTCCAGATGCGGCTCTTCATGGCGCAGGTGAAATTGCAGATGTGCCGCCGCTTCGGGCACTGGCCTCATAGCCTCGAGATAGGTTTCCAGTCGGAATCCATCGCTGGTTTCCGTGGCATGCCGCCCCCCCCACCTGACTCAGTACAGGCAGACGTCCCATGGGCATGATGTCGAAGGCGCACCAGCCACGCCGCGCTGATGGGATCGGAAGGCAGGTCGTTCATCTCGCCGGATCCTGTTCGGGTCGTTTCGCTCGTGCGAAAAACGGTGATAACTCGGGTTGGGCGCTTTCGGTCGATTAGATCTGCAAGAAAACGATTATAAAATCGCTCATTTGCTCAAATTCGATTATTCCTTGGCTGGCGGCGTTGTCAAA
Organism: Paraburkholderia phenazinium; assembly: GCF_900142845.1. Lineage (NCBI taxonomy): Bacteria > Pseudomonadati > Pseudomonadota > Betaproteobacteria > Burkholderiales > Burkholderiaceae > Paraburkholderia > Paraburkholderia phenazinium. Next base: position 595,783 of record NZ_FSRU01000002.1, on the reverse strand, counting down.
ATGTCCCTGATGTGTTGAAAGCCACGTGAGCCCGAACGACAACGCGGATCGCGTCGGCAACGTCTTGGGCTAGGGGGAGGAGATTGGGCCGGTCGTTGTGGCCTTCGAATGATCTCGATCCCGGTTCGGCGGAGCTCTACAAGGACAACAACGTGTTTGATCCCATGGCATCCTGATCGGCCGTTAGCTTCATGGCGGCGCATCCCAGCTTTCAGCCCAGGTTGAGGCAAGCGCGCTTGCAGCAACCCGGGGACTCGCGTCGTCACACGCAATCTGATCCCCGCAAACCTATACGTGTACGTTCACGTTGCACTATACTACCCACTCCCTTTCACTGCTTCACGCCCCATGTCAAAGGACCGCCCCACCCTGCTCACCGTACGCGACGCCGCCGATCGTCTAAACGTCACGCCGCGCACGCTCAAGTACTACGAGGAACGCGGCCTCGTCTCGCCCACGCGCAGCGAAGGCCGCTACCGGCTCTACGACGAAGACGACCTGGAGCGTTTCGCCCGCATTCTGCGACTGCGTTCGCTCGGCTTTTCGCTGCAAGGCATCACCGAGATGCTGAAGCGCCCGCTAGAGTCCACTGAAACCGGCAGCAACCGCTTTTCCACCGAGTCGCTGCAGGCGATCCGCGACGGGCTCTCGCAACAGGTCGACGCACTCGACGCGCGCATCGAAGCGATGCGTCGCGAACTGAAGGAAGCGCAAACGCTGAAGGCCGAACTCAGTCACGACCTCGACTACGTCGTGCGCCGTCTCGCCGGCGAAAACGCCGATACGCTCCTCAAGCAACGCCGCGAAGCACAAGCCGCACGCAAGTCGAAGAAGTCCAGGGCGCGGGACGAATCCGCATGAGCGCCGCCACATCCCGCGTGCCGCTCTTCAGCGTCGAAAAACTGCGCGGCGACTTCTTCCCGTGGGTGCTGGCGGTCGTCACCGGCCTCGACTATTTCGACAACGCCATCTTCTCGTTCTTCACGAGCTACATCGCCGGCGGGGTCAACGCGTCGCCCGACGAACTGGTGTGGTCGTCGAGCGCCTACGCCGTCGCGGCCGTACTCGGCATCCTGCAACAGCAGTGGTGGGTGGAGCGCTTCGGTTACCGGCGCTACGTCGCCGGCTGCATGCTGCTTTATTCAGCGGGCGCACTCGCGGCGGCGCTATGCGAAACCTCGTTCGAACTGGCGTTCGCGCGCGGCTTTCAGGGTTACTTCATCGGCCCGATGATGGGCACCTGCCGCATCCTGATCCAGATCAGCTTCACCACGCAACAGCGCCCAGTCGCGACGCGCGCGTTTCTGCTTCTGATCGTGCTCAGCAGCGCGCTGGCGCCGCTGGTCGGCGGTCAGCTCGTAGCGCATTTCGACTGGCGCGCGCTGTTCGCCTGCACCGCGCCGGTGGGTGTCCTGTTCGCCGTATTGGCCTTGCTCGCCCTGCCGAATTCCGGCGATCGCCAGCCGGAAGAACGCGGCTCCGCACACTTCTGGCCCTACGTGATTTTCGCGTTTGCGCAAGGCGCGTTGCAGATCGTGATGCAGCAACTGCGCTTCCAGTTGTTCACGGGATCCCCCGGACTGATCCTGCTGACCCTGCTGGGCATCGGCGCACTGGCCTGGTTTGCCTACCAGCAATGGCATCACCCGAATCCGCTGGTGCGGCTGCACGCCCTGCGCGAGAAGACGTTCCAGGTGGGCCTCGTGCTCTACATGTTCTACTACTACCAGTCCACCGCTTTCAGTTATCTGATCTCGCGTTTCCTCGAAAGCGGTCTCGGTTATCCGGTGGAGAACGCCGGCAGGCTCGTCGGCGTGACCTCGCTTATCTCCGCCAGCGCGTTGTTCGTCTACCTGCGCTATTCGAAGCTGCTGCCGCGCAAGAAGTGGATCATCGTGCCGGGCTTTGCGCTCGCCGCGTTCGCCGCGGCGTGGATGACGCGCATGGAACCCGGCGTCGGCGAGGAGGCGCTACTCGTGCCGTTGCTGCTGCGCGGTCTGCTGTTACTGTTTATCGTGCTGCCAGTCGCCAATCTGACGTTTAGAATCTTCGCTATCGAGGAATTCACGCACGGCTACCGGTTGAAGAACATCGTGCGGCAATTGACGATCTCGTTCGCCACCGCGTCCATGATCATCATCGAGCAGCATCGCGAGGCGCTGCATCAGGCGCGTCTTGCCGAGTTCGTGAATCCGTTCAATCCGGTGTTCCAGAACACGCTTGCCACGCTGACGCGAGGCTTCGCCGCAACCGGCCGTTCGCTCACCGAGGCGCACGGCCTGGCCATGGCGCAGATCGCGCGGATGGTCGCGCAACAGGCGAGCTTTTTGACTTCGCTCGATGGGTTCTACTACCTCGTTGGGGTAGCAGTGTGTGGCGGCCTTTTCGCCGCGTGGCAAAAACAGATCGACTGAGCGATGCTAGCGAAACTCACCCACTGGTTCGATGCGCGCCGCCGCGAGCGGGCACTGCGCAACCATCCGATTGACGACGCGCTCTGGCAGGCAACGCTTGCCGGTCTGCCGTTCCTCAACCATCTCGAAGCGGCGGACCTCGCGCGGCTGCGCGAACTGAGCAGCCTCTTTATCGCGCAGAAGGAGTTCTCCACCGCGCACGAACTCGAGCTGACCGATGCGATGACCGTGGCGATCGCCGCCCAGGCTTGCTTGCCGGTGCTGAACCTTGGGTTGGATCTCTATCGCGGCTGGGTCGGCGTGATTGTCTATCCGGGCGAATTCGTGATCCGCAAAACCGTCGAGGACGAAGACGGCGTGGTCCATGAAGTCGAGCACGACGCCAGCGGCGAGGCCTGGGAAGGCGGTCCGGTGGTGCTGTCGTGGGAAGACGCGCAGATGACGGACGGCACGGACGCCTATAACGTGGTGATTCACGAATTCGCGCACAAGATCGACATGCTGAGCGGCGAGGCCGATGGCCACCCGCCGCTGTTTCGCCGCTGGCACGCGCCACTCGATGCAACCGCCTGGGGCCAGGTATTCGACCACGCCTACGACCACTTCTGCGCCAGGGTGGATGCGGTACCGGACCGCCGCTGGACGCGTTTCGAGCGGGAATCGCTGATCGATCCCTACGCGGCGGACCATCCGTCGGAATTTTTTGCCGTTTGCAGCGAGGCGCTGTTCGTCCAGCCGCACGCGTTCGAAGCCGAATACCCGGAGCTCTACCGGCTGCTGGCACGCTACTACCGGCAGGATCCGGCGCGGGTGGGCGCACTGCAGGCCTAAGAAGCGGCATGGAACCCGGCGGCATAGAGGTCACGGGCATGAGACCCGGCCTGGAACCGCAACCGGCGGCCAGCCAACCAACCAGTCAACCCGCCGGCCGCGAAAAAACCTCCGCAAAGTTCGTCAACCGTCTGATTTTCTGGCATAATCGCCGTTTTTCGACCTTAGGCAAGTGGCTCGCGCCAAGATGCTTCCGCATAAGCGGCTGCACGCGGGTTGGCTACCGCCAGACTAAAGGAAAGACCATGAAAGAAGGCATTCACCCGAATTACCGCGAAGTTCTGTTCGTCGATATGTCGATCGACTTCAAGTTTGTGACCCGTTCGACCATCCAGACGCGCGAAACCGGCGAATTCGAAGGCAAGACCTACCCGCTCGCCAAGATCGAAGTGTCGTCGGAATCGCATCCGTTCTACACCGGTCAACAAAAGATCATGGACACGGCAGGCCGCGTCGAGAAGTTCAACAAGAAGTTCGGCTCGCGCGCTACCGGCAAGGCAGCGAAGTAATAGCCAGGGTGTATCCGCCCCGTCACTGGCTGCAGGCCGGACGGGGCGCTCAAGCACCAGCACAGGAGGGCAGCGTAAGCTGCCCTTTTTTGTCGCCTGGCGCCGCTGCTTTCCCTGCGCCGTATCGCGCCGCTCAACGCCCCGTTACGGGCCGGTGCGCCACGTTGCCGCCTGTTACTGACCGTGACGCGCGCAGTGCGCCACGTCTACAATGCCGGATGCTGCGAATCGGCCATGCTGCCGGGCACCCTGCCCGGCGCCGGTCGAAGCGTTTATCCGAGATCAACATATCCGCATGAGATCCGTCGTTCGCCTCACTGCCTCCGCCACGAGCGCCCTGCCGCGCTGGCTGTTGCTGGCCATCAGTATTGTCTACGCGTCGTTCGGCCTGTTCGGCCGCGACCCGTGGAAGAACGAAGATGCGGCCGGCTTCGGCGTCATGTGGACCATGGCCAAGGGCAACGCGCACGACTGGCTGTTGCCGAACCTGGTCGGCAAATATCTGACCGACAACGGTCCGCTCGGCTACTGGCTCGGCGCCAGTTCGATCCGTGCGCTGGCGCCCTGGGTCGACGCCAGCAATGCCTCGCGCGTCTTCACCGGTCTGCTGTTTTGCGGCGCCTGCGCCTTCGTCTGGTACACCGCCTATCTGCTCGGCCGGCGCCCTGAAGTCCAACCGTTCAAATACGCCTTCGGCGGCGAGCCGGAACCGCGCGATTACGGCCGCACGCTCGCGGACGGCGCACTGCTGATTCTGCTCGCCTGCTTCGGCCTCGCCGAGCGCGGCCACGAAACCACGCCGCAACTCGCGCAGTTCGTCTGCGTTGCGATGCTCCTGTACGGCCTTGTGCGGATGATCGACAAGCCGGTGCAAGGCGCGCTCGTCTGGGGCTTCGCGCTCGGCCTCGTGGCCTTGGCGAGCAACCCCGTGCTGGTGGCCGCGCTACTGGTCGGCACGCTCGCCATGACGATCATCGTGCCCGCGGCGCGCACGCGCTGGCTGCTGCTGGCCGGCTTGCCGGTCGCGCTGGTGGTGTCGCTGTCCTGGCCGATCGCCGCGCTCTCCGCCTACCCCGACGACGCCGTCTGGTACCTCAATCAGTGGGTGAGCACCAGCATCAACACGTTTGCCGGACCGCCCGGCTCGGTGGCCCGCTATGCGCTGAAAAACCTGCCGCTCTTCACGTGGCCCGCCTGGCCGCTGGCCATCTGGTCGTGGTTCAGCTGGTCCGGCTTGCGGCGCGCGCCGCACGTGGCGATTCCATTGTCGGTGATCACGCCGTTGCTGATCCTCGTCGTGCTGCAGAGCCATCAGACCAACCTGCTCTTCATGCTGCTGCTGCCGGCGCTCGCGGTGCTCGCCACCTTCGCGCTGCCCACGCTCAATCGCGGCACCATCAACGCCATCGACTGGTTCGCCCTCCTCAGCTTTACGATACTCGGCAGTACCGTCTGGCTGTTCTGGATCGCAGGCCTCACCGGTTTTCCGGCGCCGCTCGCGCGCAACATGGCCCGGTATGCGCCGGGCTTCGTGCCGCAGTTCAAGATGCTGTCGTTCATCTGCGCGGTCGCCGTAACGGTATGCTGGTTCGTGCTGGTCCGCTGGCGCCTCGCGCGCCATCCGAAAGTGCTGTGGCGCAGCGTGGTGCTCTCCAGCGCCGGCACGACGCTGATGTGGGTGCTGGTGATGACGCTGTGGCTGCCCATCATCAACTACAGCCGGACTTATAAGGACGTGGCCGAACAGATCGCGACCCATCTGCCGGACGACTACAGTTGCATTTCGCCGGTGCGCCTCGGCAATGCGCAGATTGCGACGTTTGCCTACTTCGGCCACATGCATTTTGCTTTCGATCAAGACTGCGACGTGATCCTGCGCCAGGACACGCAAGACTACGGCGAACCGAGTTCGATGTCGGACTTCGTCTGGAAGATGGTGTGGGAAGGCCGCCGGGTCGCCGACCGCGACGAGCGCTTCCGCCTGTACGTGCGCATCGACCGTCCGAAGCCGCCCGCCAGACACCGCGCCTGGCGTCCGAGGCAAGCCGCCCCGGCCAGCACGGACTGATCATGCTCGCTGACGTACGGAAGATCGCCGCGCTTGCCTGGCCGGTATTGATCGGCCAGTTGGCGATCATCGCGTTCGGCGTGATCGACACGGCGATGGTCGGGCGTTATTCGGCCGTCGACCTCGCGGCGCTTGGCCTCGGCTCGTCGATCTATATCTCGGTCTATATCGGCCTGACCGGCATTCTCACCGCCCTGCAGCCGATTGCCGGCCAGCTCTACGGCGGGCGTCACTACAGCCAGATCGGCGAGGAAGTCCGCCAGTCGTTCTGGCTCGCGCTGGCGCTGATGACGATCGGCTTCCTGATCCTGTACTTCCCCGAGCCGATCCTGCGCGTGGCCCGCGTGCCGGCGGCGCTGCACGAACGCACGGTCGCTTACCTGCAGATCCTGGCGTTCGGCCTGCCGGCCGGCCTGACCTTTCGTATCTACAGCTCGCTGACTAACGCGGTCGGCCAGCCGCGGCTCGTGATGATCCTGCAGGTCGGCGCGCTGCTGATGAAGTTTCCGCTCAATCGCTGGTTTGTCTTCGGCGGCTTTGGCATGCCGGCGCTCGGCGGCCCGGGCTGCGCGCTCGCCAGCACGACGATCAACTGGACGCTGGCCGTCGTCGGCATTCTGTTGATGACGCGCCTCGACGTGTTCCGGCCGTTCGCGATCTTCTCGCACTTCTGCTGGCCGGTCTGGCGCCGTCAGGTTGCCCAGTTACGCCTCGGTATTCCGATGGGGCTCTCGTATCTGATCGAGGTTACCTCGTACACCTTCATGGCGCTGTTCATCGCCCGCTTCGGCACCACGACGCTCGCCGGACACCAGATTGCCGGCAACGTCGGCGCGGTCCTCTACATGACGCCGCTGTCGATCGGCATTGCCACCTCCACGCTGGTGGCCCAGGCGCTCGGCGCGCATCGCCACGAAGCGGCGCGCACGCTGTCGCGGCATGGCATCCTGATGGCCGTGACGATCGCCTGCTGCTATGGAGCCATTGCGCTCGCGCTGCGGCCGCTGATCATCGAAGGCTATACGCCGAACCCGCTGGTCGCGGCGGCCGCGATGCCGCTGGTTCTGATCGTGGTGTTCTATCACGTGTTCGATTCGCTGCAGGTGACGACGGCCTTCGTGTTGCGCGCCTACAAGGTGGCGGTCGTGCCTACGGTGATCTATGCCATCGCGCTGTGGGGTGTGGGGCTTGGCGGCGGCTATCTGCTCGGCTTCGATATCGGCGGCGCCATACCCGTCTGGTTGACCGGCGCACGCGGGTTCTGGGTCGCCAATATGGCGAGTCTCGCGATTGCCGGATCCGGGTTATTGCTTTACTTGCAATCGGTCAGCCGGCGGTATCTGCAGGCTGGTTTTGACGGGCAGGCGGATAAGGCCGTGTAGGCGGCGTGGGCGGCAAGCGATGATGCGGGTCAAGGCGTTGTTGGAGGCGCCTTGACTGCTTGACCGTTAGTTGCTTTTCAGGTCTTAGGCAGCCGCTCTGCAAACCTCGCCGCGCCCCTGCTCCGCCGCCTCCTGCCGCATGGTCTCCCTTAGGCAGCCTCCCCCGCCGCCTCGCCGCACGCCTCCTCCACATCACGCCGCTCGAACACCTCCCGGGCGGCAAACAACGCGTTCAGGGCCGCCGGAAAGCCTGCGTAAAGCGCCATCTGCATGAACACCTCGACGATCTCGTCGCGCGTGCAGCCGACATTCAACGCCGCTTCGATATGCACCTTCAGTTGCGGCTGCGCGCACCCTAGCGTCGCCAGCGAAGCAATTGTCGCAATCTCGCGCGAGCGCAGATCCAGTTGCGGCCGGCTATAGATATCGCCGAAACCGAACTCGATCAGCAGCCGCCCGAAATCCGGGGCGATCGGCGCAAGCGCGGCGATCACCTTCTCGCCGGTGGCCCCGTCGATCTCCTTCAGCTTGTTCCAGCCCCGGGTGTAGCGGTCGTTTTGTGCGTGTTCCATGGTGAGTCCTTGTCTGATTGAGAGGGGTCGACCTGTCGTGTCACCGTGCGCTCAGCCGCCTCGTAGTAGGCAATCTTGTCGACGATCGCTTCGAGGTTGATCTGCAACTCCGCGATATGCGCGAGTACCGTGTCGCGATGCGCCGCCAGCATCTCGCGCCGCGCGCCGATCGTGGCCTCGCCTTGCGCCCGCAACGCAGCGAAAGCCTGCATCCCGGCGATCGGCATGCCGGTCGCCTTCAGACGCATCACGAACTGCAGCCAGTCGAGGTCGCCTGGCGCATAGAGACGATGCCCCGCCTCCGTGCGACCGACCGCCCGAATCAGGCCGGCCTGTTCGTAGTAGCGCAGCGTGTGTGCAGAGACGCCGGTGCTTGCCGCGACCTGGCCAATGGTGAGTGCTTTTGACATGACGGAACTCAGGTTAGGACTTCGAGTGCACTCTAAGTCAAGCGATTTGCATTGTCATCGACCATCGGGATTTTCCGACGTTTAACAAGGTTGGGGATACTGATGATCGTCCGGTAGAATCGCCAGCATTCTGTAAGCGAACAGGAGCGCGGTCGATGCGAAGCGGCACCCTCAGATGGACGTGGATGTGGGCAACGATAGCAGCGCTCGCCCTGCTGGCTACCTCGTCGTGGCGCGCCGATGCAGCACGCATCACCAGCGTGTCGCCGCAAGGCAAGGTGGCGCAGGTTCGGCAAGTGGTCGTCAAGTTCGACGAAGCGATGATCGCCTTCGGCTCGGCCTCGGCCGCGGCGCCCGCCCAGGTGCATTGCAACGACGCAGCCGCGAGCGGCGGCGAGGCGCACTGGATCGACGACAAGACCTGGGCCTGGGACTTCACCGCAGACCTGCCGCCGGGCCTCAGTTGCACGGTCGATCTCAACGACGGGTTGAAATCGTTTGCCGGCCACGCCATCACGGGTCCGCACCGCTACGCGTTTCAAACGGGTGGCCCATTCGTCCAGGAGATTCATCCTGACAGCGGCGAGATCGAGGAAGACCAGGCGTTCGTCCTGCAGTTGAACGGACCGGCTACGGACGCCTCGGTGCACGAGCATGTCTGGTGCGAATCGAGCGGCCTCGGCAATCGCATCCCCGTCAAGAATCTCGACGACGCTGCACGCGCGGCGCTGCTCAAGCACTTCCGCCTGAAAAAAGATGCCGCTCGCATCCTGACGCTCCAGTGCCAGCAAACGTTGCCTGCCGCCACCAAGATGCAACTGGTCTACGGCGTAGGCGTGGCGGGCCCGAGCGGTCTCGCCAACGACGTCGAGCGCCGCTTCGACTACACAGTGCGCGAGCCCTTCGCCGCCAGCTTCTCCTGCGAGCGCGAAAACGCCAAGGCGCCGTGTACGCCGCTGCGTCCGGTGCAAGTGCGCTTCAACGCGCCGATCAGCCGGACCGACGCCGAAAAGCTCACGCTCAAGGGCCCCGGCGGCACGATCGCACCTACCTTCAAACCCGATGACAAGGATTCCGAAACGTCGACGGTGGAATTCGCGGCGCCGCTGCCCGAGCACGCCGAGCTCACCATCGACATCCCCGCGAACCTGAAGGACGTCAGCGGCCGCGCACTCACCAACACCGACCTGTTCCCGCTCAAGACCACCACGGCGCCGATGCCGCCGTTGGCCAAGTTCTCGTCGGGGACGTTCGGCATCATCGAACGTTTTGCGGAACCGGACATGCCCGCGCTCGTGCCGGTGACGCTGCGCAACGTCGAAGCGGATCTGCATGTGGCGGGCCTGAATGCGGGCAACGCGCAGTTCACCACACTGCGCGTCGATGCGGACACCGACATCCGCAAGTGGATGCGCCTCGTCGACCAGTTCGACGGCTATTCGATGAATCGCTCGGGTATCGACTCGCTGATGCCCGGCTTGCTGCAGCGCTCGAAGAACCCGGTGTATGTGCCGCGTTCGCCGGACGAATCCAGCGACGACAACAAGAAAGACCCTGAAATCGACATCCGCTCGCTGTCCCTGCTCGCGGGACAGCGAGGCGTCGAAACCCTCGCCTTGCCGAAGGAAGATCCGAAGGCGCTGCGCCCATTCGAAGTGGTCGGCGTGCCGGTGACGAAACCGGGCTTCTACGTAATCGAACTGGCCTCGCCCGCGCTCGGCGCGTCGCTACTCAGCAGGAAAGCACCCATGTACGTGCGTACTGCGGTGCTCGTCACCAATCTCGGTGTGCACTTCAAGCAAGGGCGTGAAAACAGCGTGGTGTGGGTGACCTCGCTCGACAAGGGTCAGCCGGTACCGAACGCCGCCATCCAGGTGAGCGACTGCAACGGCGCCCCGCTCGCCGAGGGCAAAACGGATGCGCACGGCGTGCTGACCATCGACAAGCCACTCTCCCCTGTGAAGGAATGCGGCGAAGGGAGTTTCGAAGGCTTCTTCGTCTCGGCCCGCGTCGACGATCCGAAGACCGGTTCCGACATGGCCTTCGTGCGCTCGGACTGGAACCGCGGCATCGAGGCCTGGCGTTTCAACGTGCCCACCGACACCAGCATCGAGCAAACCGTGCGCGCGCATACCGTCTTCGACCGCACGCTGTTGCGCGCCGGCGAGACGGTCTCGATGAAGCATCTGATCCGCGTCGAAACCTTGCACGGCTTCGCGTATCCGCAAAAGTATCCGACCCGGGTCACGATTCGTCATCTCGGCAGTGGCCAGACCTATCATCTGCCGCTCAAATGGGCCGCCGACCATAGCGCCGATTCGACCTTCACGATTCCGGTCGCGGCGAAACTGGGCGAATACAGCGTCACGCTAGACGATGGCGATCCGAACGCAACGGCGTCTTCCGGCGCGGCGAGCGGCAGCGGTGGTAGCAGCAATGGCAACGACGGCGACGACAGTGACGCCTCCGACGATAGCGACAACAACGCCTCCGGCAACAGCTCGCCGTCCATGAGCTACGAGTCGGGTAGCTTCCGTGTAGAAGAATTCCGCTTGCCGGTGTTCAAAGGCACGATTGCCGTGCGCGACGAGAAGACCCATCCGCTGGTGGCCGCTAAAGAAGCGCCGCTTGCGCTGCAGATCGACTACGTCTCGGGCGGCGCGGCCTCGAACCTGCCGGTGCAGGTGTCCGCCTTGCTCAAGAGCACGACGCCCAGCTTCACGGACACGTTTCCGGACTTCAGCTTCACGCCCTATACGCCGCAAACCGGCGACGACACCTCGTCCTCGGACGACGAAGACAGCGACAGCGACGCCCAGCAATCCGCCGACGACGGCGCCAAGCTGATCGCCGACAAGCAGGCGGTGACGCTCGATCGCAACGGCTCCGGCGCCTTGACGCTGAAAAACCTGCCGCACGTCGACGCGCCCAAGCGCCTCGCGCTCGAAGCCACCTTCGCCGATCCGAACGGCGAGGTGCAAACGCTCTCCGGCGGCGCGACGCTGTGGCCTGCCGCGGTAGTCGCGGGCATCAAGTCGGGGCAATGGGTGTCGGTCGGCAACACGGTGCCGGTCAAGGCCCTTGCCGTGGACCTGCAAGGCAAGCCGCGCGCCGGCGTGGCGCTCGACGTGCACGGCTATGCGCGCATCACGACGAGTTCGAGAAAGCGCATGGTCGGCGGCTTCTATGCCTACGACAACCACACCGAGACCAAAGACCTCGGCTCGCTGTGCAGCGGCAAGAGCGACGACCACGGTCTCCTGGCCTGCGACGCGAAGCTGCGCGACGCGGGCAACATCGACCTCGTGGTCACGGCCAAAGACGGCGACGGCAACGTGTCGACGGCGAGCAGTTCGGTCTGGGTCACGCGCGAAGACGAATTGTGGTTCGGCGGCGAAAACACCGACCGCATCGACGTGCTGCCCGAGAAGACAGCGTATGAGCCCGGCGAGACCGCGCGCTTCCAGGTGCGCATGCCGTTCCGCTTCGCCACGGCGCTGGTCGCGGTCGAACGCGAAGGCATCCTCGAGACGCACGTCGTCCAGCTGGACGGCAAGGATCCGACCGTCGAACTGAAGGTTAACGAGGCGTGGGGGCCGAACGTGTACGTGTCGGTGCTGGCACTGCGCGGCCGGGTCCACGAAGTGCCGTGGTATTCGTTCTTCACCTGGGGCTGGAAGGCGCCGCTCGAGTGGGCCCGCGCGTTCTGGTACGAGGGACGTCAATACGAAGCGCCCACGCCGCTCGTCGATCTGTCGAAGCCGGCGTTCCGCTACGGCATGGCCGAAATCAAGGTGGGCACGGCGGCGCACAAGCTCGCTGTGACGGTCACGCCGGACGCGAAGTCCTACACCGTGCGCGGCAAGGCCCACATCAAGCTGCACGTGCAGATGCCGGGCGGCAAGCCCGCGCCCGCCGGCACGCAGATCGCCGTGGCCGCCGTCGACGAGGCCCTGCTCGAACTGATGCCGAACGAAAGCTGGGACCTGCTCGACGCCATGCTGGAACGGCGCGCTTATGGCGTCGAAACATCGACCGCGCAAATGGAGATCGTCGGGCGCCGTCACTTCGGCCGCAAGGCTGTGCCGGCCGGAGGCGGCGGCGGTCACAGCGCGACGCGCGAACTGTTCGACACGCTGCTGCTCTGGAATCCGCGCGTCACGCTCGACGCCAACGGCGACGCCTCACTCGACGTGCCGCTCAACGACGCGTTGACGAGTTTTCGCATCGTCGCGATTGCGGCGGTCGGTCCGGGCACCTTCGGCACCGGCAGCACGTCGATTCGCAGCACGCAGGATCTGCAACTGATCTCCGGCTTGCCGCCGCTCGTGCGCGAAGGCGATGTCTTCCGCGCCCAGTTCACGGTGCGCAATACGACGGCCCGGGCGATGAAAGTGGTGGTCACGCCGAACGTGCCGGGTCTCGCGCTTGCAGCGCAAACGGTGGACCTCGCGGCCGACTCGGCACGCGAAGTCGCCTGGAACGTAACGACGCCCGACGGCCTCGCCGATGGGCCGTCCGGCGCGCTCACGTGGAGCGTGGCCGCCGCCGAACAAGGCGGCCCGCACGCCAGCGACGCCCTGAAGATCGCCCAGCGCGTCACCGCCGCGCTGCCCGTGACCGTGCAACAGGCCACGCTTGAACAGGTCGACGGCACGCTGTCGTTGCCGGTGGCCGCGCCGCCGGACGCGAGTACGACGCAAGCCGGCGTGCTGCGCGGCGGCATTGCGGTGTCGTTGCAGTCGAAGCTCTCCGACGGCATGCCCGGTGTGCGTCGCTGGTTCGAACGCTATCCGTACAACTGCCTCGAACAGCAAACCTCGCGGGCGATCGGTCTGCACGACCCCGCGCAATGGCAGGCGGTGGTGGCGAAGATGCCGGTCTATCTCGACCGCGACGGCCTCGCCAACTACTTCCCGCCGAGCGACGACAGCGGCAGTCACGGCAGCCCGACACTGAGCGCGTATCTGCTCGCCGCCAGCGACGAAACCGCGAAGCTCGATCCGCGTTTCGCGCTGCCCGACGACGTGCGCGGCAAACTCGAAGCCGGCCTCGTGAGCTTTGTGCAAGGCAAGATCCAGCGCGATGTCTGGGCGCCGCGCAAGGATCTCGATCTGCGCAAGCTCGAAGCGCTCGAGGCGCTGTCGCGGTTTGGGATGGTGCAGCCGGGCATGCTCGAGTCGATCGAGATCGCGCCGAACCAGTGGCCGACTTCGGCCGTGCTCGACTACTACGCGATCCTGTCGCGCGTGGCGGATATCCCGCAGCGCGACGACAAGCGCGCGCAGCTCGAACAGATCCTGCGGGCACGGCTCACGTATCAGGGCACGCGCCTCACGTTCTCGACCGAGGCCGACGACGATCTGTGGTGGTTGATGACCAGCACTGAAGACAACGCCGCTCGCACCGTCCTCACCTTCGCCGACGCCCCCGCGTGGAAGGACGAGATGCCACGCCTCGTCGCCGGCCTGCTCGCGCTGCAACGCAACGGCGCGTGGCAGACCACGACCGCTAACGTGTGGGGTTCGCTCGCGGTCGCGCGTTTCTCGCAGGTGTTCGAAAGCACGCCGGTCGCCGGGCAGACCCGGCTGCAGCTCGGCACGTTCGACAAGACGATCTCGTGGAGCCAGGCCGCCGCATCCCCTGCGGCGAGTTCGGCGACACCCGCCACGCCGGCGAAGGACACCCGTAGCCAGCTCCTGCCATGGCCGCCGGTGAATCAAGGCGCAGCGGCGCAGTTGACGCTCACGCAAGACGGCACCGGCAAGCCGTGGGCGACCATCGAAAGTCTCGCCGCCGTGCCGTTGAAAACGCCGTTCGCGGCGGGCTACCGCATCACCAAGACGATCACCGCGCTCGATCCGGCTGTGAAAGGCGTCTATACGCGCGGCGATGTGGTGCGCGTGCATCTGGACATCGACGCGCAGACCGACATGACCTGGGTCGTCGTCAACGATCCCGTGCCGGCCGGCGCGACGATTCTCGGCTCGGGTCTGGGACGCGACTCGGAGGCGGCCACGCAAGGGGAAAACAGCGGCGACAATGCCGACCGTGGCGCGTGGCCGGCATTTATCGAACGCGGTTTCGATGGTTATCGGGCCTACTACGATTATTTGCCGAAGGGGAAATTCTCGGTCGAGTACACGGTGCGGCTCAATAACGTCGGCACGTTCGGTCTGCCGCCAACGCGTGTCGAAGCGCTCTACGCGCCGTCGACCTTTGGCGCGGTGCCGAATGCGCCGTTGGTGGTGGTGCCCGCGGCAGGTACTGTGCCGGCGGTGTCGAAGTGAGACGTGCGGATTGTCCGGCGTGGCTCGCCCGCGCAACGATCTGCATCAGCCTGCTCGGCACCTCGCTCAGCGCCTTCGCGCTGCCCTCGTTCGACGAGGTCCACGCCCGCTGGCACAGCTCGGACTGGGTGCTCCTCGCGCGCGACGGCGAGCCGCTGCAGCGCACGCGCATCGATCACAGCGAGCGGCGCGGCGACTGGGTCGCGCTCGCCGACGTCTCGCCCGCGTTGCGCCAGGCCATCGTCGTCTCCGAAGACAAGCGCTTCTACGAACACAGCGGAGTCGACTGGCGCGGCGCAGCGGGCGCCGCCTGGGCCAATCTGTGGAATACGCGCACGCGCGGCGCGTCGACCGTGACCATGCAGTTGACCGGCCTGCTCGACGACGACCCACAACGTTCAGGACAACGTTCGATCGCGCAGAAGGCCGGCCAGGCCGTCAATGCATTGTGGCTCGAGCGCTCCTGGCGCAAGGACCAGATCCTCGAAGCCTATCTGAATCTCGTGCCGTTCCGTGGCGAAACGATCGGCTTGTCGGCCATCTCGATGACGCTGTTCGGCAAGGCGCCTTCGGGACTCAACGACCGCGAAGCGGCGGTGGCCGCTGCGCTGATCCGCGCGCCGAACGCGCCCTACGCGAAAGTCAGCGAACGCGCCTGCCGGATTCTGCGCGACATGCAAGCGGCCGGCCAATGCGCGAACCTCGGCGGTTTCGTGCAACTGGCATTCGCCCGTCCTGCGCCGGCCACCCTCTCCCTCACGCCGGATGACGACGGCCTCGCGCCGCATTTCGCGCGGCGCATCGCGGCTGAAGTGCATCCGGTCGCCGGCACGCGCGTGCGCTCCACGCTCGACGCCAGGCTGCAACGTTTCGCACGCGACACCCTCACCCGTACGCTGCTTGAACTGAATGCCCGCGCGCATCCGCGCAATGTGCAGGATGGCGCCGTGGTAGTGCTCGATAACACCACCGGCGAGGTGCGCGCGTGGGTCGGCTCGTCGGGCGCGCTGTCCGGCGCCCGCGACGTCGATGCGGTACTCGCGCTACGCCAGGCCGGCTCGACGCTCAAGCCGTTCCTGTATGCGCAGGCCATCGACGAACGGCGGCTCACCACGGTGTCCCTGCTCGACGACGCGCCGCTCGATCTCGCTGCCGGCGGCGGCCTCTACATCCCGCAGAATTACGACAAGGACTTCAAGGGCTGGGTCAGCGTCCGCACTGCGCTCGGCTCGTCGCTGAACGTGCCGGCGGTGCGCACGCTGGTGATGGTGACGCCGCACCGCTTTGCGAAGACCCTCACGGCGCTCGGTCTGCCGCTCACGCAAAGCGGCGATTACTACGGCTATAGCCTCGCGCTCGGCAGCGCGGACGTCACCCTGCTTGCGCTGACTAACGCCTATCGCGCGCTGGCCAATGGCGGGGTCGCCGGATCCACGGCCGATCTGCCGCGTCGCCAGGCGGCACCCGGCGACACCGCAACCCGGGCGGCGCAGCGCGTCTTCAACGCCGACGTCAGCTTCATCATCACCAGCGTGCTGTCGGACAACAACGCGCGTACCCGCACCTTCGGCTTCGATAGCCCGCTCGCCACACCCTTCTTCTCCGCGGTCAAAACGGGCACCAGCAAAGATATGCGCGATAACTGGACGGTCGGCTTCACCTCGCGTTATACGGTGGGCGTGTGGGTCGGCAATGCGGACGGCACGCCGATGTGGGACGTGTCCGGCGTGAGCGGCGCGGCACCGGTGTGGGCTGCGATAGTCGGCTATCTGCACCGTCGTTTGCCGAGCGCGCCGCCGGCCGCGCCACCGGGTGTGATGCAAACACGCGTCACGTTTGAAAACGGCATCGAACCCGCCCGTGACGACTGGTTCCTGCGCGGCACGCAAACCCCGCTCGTCGCGCTCGCAGCGGATGCCGGCGCGGCCGTGCAACGGGTTTCGACGCGCGGCGCGGTGCATATCGGCGCGCCCACCGACGGCACGATCTTCGCGCTCGACCCCGACATCCCTGCCTCGCGACAGCGGATTTCATTCGAACGCGCGAGCGAAACGTCGACCTTGAGCACATGGCGTCTAGACGGCAAGACGCTCGGCCACGCGTCGCGCGTGCCCTGGTTGCCGTGGCCCGGGCACCATCTGCTGGAACTGGTGGATGCCGACGGCAGCGTTGCCGATGCAGTGCACTTCGAAGTGCGCGGCGCGGTAGCCCGCACGCCCGGCACTGGCACTGGCACTGGCACTGGCACCATCGCAGCACCGATCGCCTCACAAAGGCCTACGAAATAGGCAAAAGCTTTAAATAGTATCCACGATGATTTACTTGTCACGAATCGA
This sequence comes from Paraburkholderia phenazinium, assembly GCF_900142845.1. Classification (NCBI taxonomy): domain Bacteria; kingdom Pseudomonadati; phylum Pseudomonadota; class Betaproteobacteria; order Burkholderiales; family Burkholderiaceae; genus Paraburkholderia; species Paraburkholderia phenazinium. The sequence continues at coordinate 578,971 of NZ_FSRU01000002.1, read as the reverse complement.
TCGGTATAAATCGGCGGTTTTCATCAGAAGGCCGCGCGATTTATCCTATGCTTAAGCGCAGCGCGTGCTGACCGAATGCGTCGTCCGTTCCCGGCTAACTTTTTGTGCCCTCAATGGAGTGCTTGCCATGCTGAAGAAGCTGCTTATGCTTTGCGTTGCCTTGGCCCTGTCGCTGTCAGCCACCTTCGCCTCTGCGGTGGAAGTCAATTCCGCCGATCAGGCGACGCTTGAAACCGTCAAGGGCATCGGCCCGGTTCATGCGAAAGCGATTATCGACGAACGCACCAAGAACGGCCCGTTCAAGGATGCGGACGATCTCGCCGCACGCGTGAAAGGCATCGGCACGAAGTCGGTGACGAACCTCGAAGCAGCCGGTCTCACGATCAACGGCGCGTCTACCCCGCCGACCGGCGCCAAGGCGGCCACGAAGTCGAGCACGACGGCCACCAGCACACCGGCAACGAAGACCCAGGTCGCCACGTCGACGAATACGACGGCGGCCACCACGACGCCGGCCGCGACACCCGCACCGGCGACCGCCGCCGCGAGTGCGCCTGCGGCCGCATCGGGCGGCAAGGCTTCGAAGTCGAAGAAGAAGAGCAAGGCGGCGGCATCCGAAGCAGCCGCTGCCTCCGCCCCGGCCGCAGCGGCGGCAAGCGCGCCCGCGGAAGCCTCGGGCGGCAAAGCCTCGAAATCGAAAAAGGCGAAGAAGAGCAAGGCGGCATCGGCTGCCGCCGCTTCGGGCGCCTGATTGTCGTCAGGCGAACGGGGTAAGCTGTTCGCCTGACGTGATTCATCTAACGTGTTTCACCCGAGCGCATCCGGTATCGGCCACGCCCTGCTTTCCATCCAACCGGTGCCGCGCAACCGCGCGGCGTTTTCACCCGCCGGCGTCTCTACGGAACGTCGGCATTCAAGAGAGACCGTCATGAGCCTACTCGACACCTTCGGTTCCCTGCTCGGCCAGTCGCCTGAAGGCGGCGGCGGCCAGCAAGCCCTGATCAGCACCGCGCTTGAATTCGTCAACAACCAGCCGGGCGGCCTGAACGGCCTGATCCAGCAGTTCAAGGACAAAGGGGCCGGCGACATCATCAGTTCGTGGGTCAGCAACGGCGAGAATCAGCCTATCTCGGCGGACGCGCTGCATAGCGTGCTCGGCTCGGACACCGTCACCAACCTCGCGGCCAAGGCCGGTGTACAGCCTGACCAGATCACGGGACTGCTGTCGCAGATCCTGCCGCATGTCGTCAATGCCGCCACGCCCACCGGTGAAGTCCCCGCCGAAGGCCAACTGAACGCGACGAGCGTGCTCGGTGCGCTCGGTGGTCTGGAGTCGCTGTTCGGCAAGGGCAAAGCGTAACGTTTGAACGTGGGTCCCGCGCGCGGCCGTTTCAGTCACGCCGCGGGACCCACACCCTACGCCGAGGCAAATAAAAAGGGCAACGAATCGAAATTCGTTGCCCTTTTGCATGGCGGGCAAGTTCGCGGCTCAACCGCCGCGGCCTTGCAGACCGTACCGCTTAATGCACCACGCGGTCGAACACCAGCTTGCCGTCTTCCACTTCGACGGGAATCACATCCTTCGGACCGAACTTGCCGGCCAGGATCAGCTTCGCGACCGGGTTCTCGATCTCCTGCTGGATCGCGCGCTTCAACGGCCGCGCACCGAACAGCGGGTCATAGCCGACCTTGCCGATCAACTCCAGCGCGTCGTCCGAGACGACCAGTTGCATGTCGAGCTTCGCCAGCCGCTCATGCAGCCGTTGCAGCTGGATCTTCGCAATCGACTGGATGTTCGAGCGATCGAGCGCATGGAACACGACGACATCGTCGATCCGGTTGAGGAATTCCGGGCGGAAATGCAGCTTCACTTCTTCCCACACCGCATCCTTGATCGCGTCCTGCGGTTCGCCGACCATCGCCTGGATCACCTGCGACCCGAGATTCGAGGTCATGACGATCACCGTGTTCTTGAAGTCCACGGTGCGCCCCTGGCCATCGGTCATGCGGCCGTCGTCGAGCACCTGCAGCAGCACGTTGAACACGTCCGGGTGGGCCTTCTCGATCTCGTCGAGCAGGATCACGCTGTACGGCTTGCGACGCACCGCCTCGGTCAGGTAACCGCCTTCCTCATAGCCGACGTAGCCCGGCGGCGCGCCGATCAGCCGCGCGACGCTGTGCTTCTCCATGAACTCGCTCATGTCGATGCGGATCAGATGATCTTCCGAATCGAACAGGAACGACGCCAGCGCCTTGCACAGTTCGGTCTTGCCCACGCCCGTCGGGCCGAGGAACAGGAACGAGCCATACGGACGATTCGGGTCCGACAGCCCCGCGCGCGAGCGGCGGATCGCATCGGCCACCGCGGCGATCGCTTCGTCCTGGCCGACCACGCGGTCGTGCAGCTTGTCTTCGATCTGCAGCAGCTTTTCACGCTCGCCCTGCATCATGCGCGAGACCGGAATGCCGGTGGCACGCGACACGACTTCGGCGATTTCCTCTGCGCCCACCTGCGTGCGCAACAGACGCGGGCGGGTCGGATTGTTCTGCTCCTTCGCTTCGGCCTTCGTCACTTCCTTCAGTTGCGCTTCGAGTCCCGGCAGCTTGCCGTACTGCAGCTCCGCGACCTTCTCCAGCTTGCCTTCGCGTTGCAGCCGGACGATTTCGGCGCGAGTCTTCTCGATCTCTTCCTTCAGTTGCGCGCTGCCCTGCACCGCGGCTTTTTCCGCGGTCCAGATTTCTTCGAGGTCCGAATATTCGCGGTTCAGCCGTTCGATTTCTTCCTCGATCAATTGCAGGCGCTTCTGCGACGCTTCGTCCTTTTCCTTCTTGACGGCTTCGCGCTCGATCTTCAACTGGATCAGGCGGCGATCGAGCCGGTCCATCTCTTCGGGCTTCGAATCGATTTCCATCTTGATCTTCGAAGCCGCTTCGTCGATCAGGTCGATGGCCTTGTCCGGCAGGAAACGGTCCGTGATGTAGCGATGCGACAGTTCCGCCGCCGCGACGATGGCCGGGTCGGTGATGTCCACGCCGTGATGCAGCTCATATTTTTCCTGCAGGCCGCGCAGGATGGCGATGGTCGCCTCGACCGACGGCTCGTCCACCAGCACCTTCTGGAAGCGGCGTTCGAGCGCAGCGTCCTTTTCGATGTACTTGCGATATTCGTCCAGCGTGGTTGCGCCGACGCAGTGCAGCTCGCCGCGCGAAAGCGCCGGCTTGAGCATGTTGCCCGCGTCCATCGCCCCTTCGGCCTTGCCCGCGCCGACCATGGTGTGAATTTCGTCGATAAAGACGATGGTCTGGCCTTCGTCCTTGGCGATGTCGCTCAGCACGGCCTTCAGGCGCTCTTCGAACTCGCCGCGGTACTTGGCGCCGGCCAGCAGCGCCGCCATATCGAGCGACAGCACGCGCTTGCCCTTGAGCGTCTCCGGCACTTCGCCGTTGACGATGCGCTGCGCGAGCCCTTCGACGATGGCCGTCTTGCCCACGCCCGGCTCGCCGATCAACACCGGGTTGTTCTTGGTGCGGCGCTGCAGGATCTGGATGGACCGGCGGATCTCGTCGTCGCGGCCGATCACCGGGTCGAGCTTGCCCGCGCGCGCGCGCTCGGTCAGATCGACGGTGTATTTCTTCAGCGCTTCGCGCTGGCTTTCGGCGTCCTGGCTATGCACCTGCGAGCCGCCGCGCACCGCGGCGATGGCCGCTTCGAGCGACTTGCGCGACAGGCCGTGCTGGCGCGCGAGGCGCCCGGCTTCGCCCTTGTCGTCGGCGACCGCGAGCAGGAACATCTCGCTCGCGATAAACGTGTCGTTGAGCTTCTGCGCTTCCTTGTCCGCCTGGTTCAGCAGGCCGGTCAGTTCGCGGCCGATCTGGACGTTGCCGTCCGTGCCCTGGACCTGCGGCAGACGGGTGATGGCGTCGTTCAGCGCGGTTTGCAGCGCCTGCACGTGCACGCCGGCGCGCGACAGCAGCGAGCGTGCGGAGCCGTCCTGTTGCGCGACGAGCGCCGCGAGCAGGTGAACGGGTTCAATGTATTGATTGTCACGACCGACGGCGAGACTCTGCGCATCGGCCAACGCTTCCTGGAATTTAGTGGTGAGTTTGTCGACTCTCATCAAGAGACCTCCAATTTCGAATACCACCAAAATGAGGCGTTTTTTGCGGGTTTCAAGCGCTTTTTTGCACGCGGGAGCAAGTATTTAACAATTGACGCGAACAAGCGGTTTGATTCGGTCAATCGACGGGCGCCGCTCCGCCGTCGCCGGACGTCTCCAATGCAATCGGGATCACCTGCCGCATGCCGAGCAACGCCGCGAGCGGCCCGTGAGGTTCGGCCAGCTCGCCGATGGTGTGGCGATCCAGCTCCGACAGAAACGCGTGGCGCGCCGCTTCCAGCACATTTTTCAGGCGGCATTGGGACTGGATCACGCAGTGCCGGTTGGCGCCCCGTTCATCCGGAAAGCATCCGACCAGCGCGAAGTCGCTTTCGGTGGCGCGCACCACTTCGCCGACCGTGAGCGAGCCCGAGTGCTCGAAAAGCCGCAGCCCGCCGTTGCGGCCGCGCACCGTCTCGACCCAGCCCAGTTCGCCGAGCCGCTGGACGACCTTCATCAAGTGGTTCTTCGAAATACCGTAGGCGTCCGAGATATCCTGGATCGTCGCCAGCCCCTCGTCGCGAACCGCGAGGTACAGCATGACGCGTAGTGAATAATCCGTGTAGTCAGTCAGTCTCATAAGCGCAAAGTCACAATGAGCGACGGCGGCGATCCGCTGAAAGACCGTGTCGGCGCGAGGGTTGTCCATCCGGCCTCTTCGCAATAACATGCGGGGCCGGCGCATGTTATTCGGGGCTTTCTGTCAATATGCGTCATTCTGAATGGTATCGTCTGACCACAGCGTTGTTTTTCTGAATAACGTGATTGTGAGCCATTATTTCTCGCAGTACTTAGCGACTTTGAATTTGCCCCTGATCACAGCATGAATCCATTCTCTCCCACCCCCGCTGCGGCGGCGCGACACGCAGAACCGACCGAAGCCAATATCCGCGAGCTCGTTTATGCGTTTTATGAGCGCGTGCGAGCCGATGCCATCCTCGGTCCTGTCTTCGAGCAGACGCTCGGCGGCCGCTGGGACGAACATCTGCCGAAGATGTGCCTGTTCTGGGCGAGTCTCGTGCTGGGCGCGAAGCAGTATCGCGGCAATGTGCAGCAGGCGCATCAGCCGCTGCCGGGTCTCGAACCGAGGCACTTCAGCCACTGGCTTTACCTCTTTCTCGATACGGTGGAGTCGCGCTATGAGCCTGCGGCGGCGGTCCGCTTCATGGAGCCGGCTTTGCGCATTGCGCAAAGTCTGCAATTGAGCCGTTTTGGGTGGGATTACACGATTCCCGCCGAACAGCGAGATTTGCTCGACCGTATCGCACCCGCGCGGCGCGAGCGCGGCGAACGCGATCCGCAGGCGCACGATGCCGCGCGCGGCGAGCCGTTTCCGGCGAAGATCATTGGGCGCTCGAGCGAGCCATGAAGGTTCGGCGCGGCTAAAACGCCGCGATACCTGCGACGTCTAGCCGAAGAAGCACGGCGCTTTATTCGGACTTCGTATTAATCGAGCCGATCCCCCAGCGCGCGAGCGCGGCGTCGTCGGTCACACGTGCATCGACCCAACGCTCGCCCTGGTCGGTCTTTTCCTTTTTCCAGAACGGCGCCTCGGTTTTCAGGTAGTCCATCACGAACTCGCACGACGCAAACGCGTCGCCGCGATGCGCCGCGGTGGTGGCCACCAGCACAATCTGGTCGAGCGGATACAGCTTGCCCACGCGGTGGATGACCAGCACCTCGATGCCCGGCCAGCGTCCGCGCGCAACCTCGACGATCGCCGCGAGCGATTTCTCCGTCATGCCCGGATAGTGCTCGAGCTCCATGGTTTCGACCATGCTGCCGTCGTTCAGATCGCGCACGGTGCCGACAAAGCAGGCCACCGCGCCGACCTTGGGATTCTGCGCTCGCAAGGCGGCCACCTCGGCGGTGAGGTCGAAGTCTTCTGTCTGGACGCGAACCGTCATGCCCGCTCCCTCACCCGCCCGTCACGGGCGGAAAGAACGCGACCTCGCAGCCTTCGGTGATGCGCGTGCCGGCATCGGTCATCACGTGGTTGCAGGCCATGCGCAGCGCGCGCCCCTCGGCCAGCGTCTCCGCCCAGATGCCGCCGCGCACCCGCAGCCACACCCGCACGTCGCCCACCGTGGCCACGCTGTCGGGCACGTCCACCGTTTCGTCGGCGGTACCAAGTGCTTCACGCACGCTCGCAAAATATTTCAGCTGAATCTTCATCTGGGTCGCCACCGGACGCCGCCGGCGTCAGTTCAACAATTCGGAAAAGGGAATGAAGCGCACGGTCTCGCCGGCGCTGATCACATGATTGGGCGGGTTGTCGATCAGGCCGTCGCCCCATACCGTCGAAGTCAGCACCGCCGAGCTCTGGTTCGGGAACAAATCCAGGCCGCCCGCCGGATTGACCCGGGCGCGCAGGAACTCGTTGCGCCGGTCGCCTTTGGACTGGGTGAAGTCGGCGCGCAACGACAGCGCACGCGGCGTCACGGTCCGCACGCCCGCGAGACGCAGCAGGAATGGACGGACGAATAGCAGGAAGGTGACGAAGGTGGATACGGGGTTGCCGGGCAGGCCGATGAAGAAGGTTTCGGCGGGGGTGTTGGGGGTCGAGGTATCCGCTGCGCCAGCACCCACGTCGCTCACGTCACCCACCGCACCACGCCGCACCGCGCCGAACGCCAGCGGCTTGCCCGGCTTCATGGCGATCTGCCACATCGACAGACGCCCTTCCGCCTCCACCGCCGGCTTCACATGGTCTTCCTCGCCCACCGAGACCCCACCGCAGGTCAGAATCAGGTCGTGGCCGTGCGCCGCCTCGCGCAGGGTCGCACGGGTCGCATCGAGCCGGTCGGCGACGATGCCGTAGTCGCTCACCTCGCAGCCGAGCTTTTCCAGCAGCCCGCGCAGCGTGAAGCGATTCGAGTTGTAGATGGCGCCGGGCTTGAGCGGCTCGCCCGGCATGGTCAGCTCGTCGCCGGTAAAGAACACCGCCACCTTGACACGCCGCACCACCGACAGCTCCGCACAACCCACCGAGGCAGCCAGCCCCAGCGCCTGCGGGGTGAGGCGTGTGCCGGCCGGCAAGATCACCGCGCCGCTGCGGATGTCCGCGCCCTGCGCCGTGATCCACTCGCCCGCTTTCGGCATGTGCAGGATCGTGACCGCGTCGCCGGCGGCTTCGGTCTGCTCCTGCATGACGATGGCATCGGCGCCGGGCGGCACTGTCGCGCCGGTGAAAATGCGCGCCGCCGTGCCGGCCGCAAGCGGCTGCGGCGCATGGCCCGCCGGGATGCGCTGCGAGACCGGCAGGCGGCGCTCGCCCTGGGTGAGATCGGCGATCCGCACCGCGTAGCCGTCCATGGCGCTGGTGTGCATGGGCGGTACGTCGAGCGGCGACACGACGTCGACGGCCAGCACGCGGTTCAGCGCCTCGAGCGTGGGCAGCGTTTCCTTGCCGAGCACGGCGCCGGCGGCGCCGAGCAGCGTTGCAAGGGCGTCGGCCGTCGAAAGCATCGGGGCGCGAGGCGCGGGAGATGTAGGCGTGGACATCGGTTGGGGACGCGCTGAACTGAAAGGAATATTGTAGCGGTCCGCGGCTTTCGCCGGGGCGACCCGGCCCGTCAATAACCCGAATCCCCCTCAGTCGCCCGCATGCGCGACAACGAAGTCCTTCACACGCTGCACGTCCGCCGGCAGCACCTCGAAGCGCTGCGGCAGCGACTCGAGCCCGGAAAACGCCGCCGGCCGCTCCGGCTCGCGCAGCAGCGCTTCGCGGATCGTCTCGCCGAACTTGATCGGCTGGGCGGTTTCCAGCACGATCATCGGGATACCCGCTTGCAGATGCTCGCGCGCCACCTTCAGGCCGTCAGCCGTGTGGGTGTCGATCATCGTGTCGTAGCGTTCGAACACGTCGCGGATCGCCTCGACGCGGTCCGCGTGGCTGCTGCGGCCCGACACGAAGCCGAACTGCCTGACCCGCGCGAAATCGCCGCTCGCCGCCAGATCGAAGCCGCCCTTTTCCTCGACGTCGCGGAACAACTGCAGCACGCGCGCCGGATCGCGCCCCAGCAGATCGAACACGAAGCGCTCGAAATTCGACGCCTTCGAAATATCCATGCTCGGGCTGCTGGTGTGATACGTCTCAGCGGCCTTGCGCACGCGGTAGATGCCGGTGCGGAAGAACTCGTCGAGCACGTCGTTCTCGTTGGTGGCCACCACGAGCTTCTCGATCGGCAGACCCATCATCCGCGCAATATGGCCCGCGCAGACGTTGCCGAAGTTGCCCGACGGCACCGTGAACGACACCCGCTCGTCGTTCGACTTCGTGGCCGCGAAGTAGCCCTTGAAGTAATACACGACCTGGGCGACGACGCGCGCCCAGTTGATCGAATTGACCGTGCCGATCTTGTACCTGGCCTTGAAGGCGTGATCGTTCGAAACAGCCTTGACGATGTCCTGGCAGTCGTCGAAATTGCCTTCAACCGCGAGGTTGAAAATGTTCGGGTCCTGCAGGCTGTACATCTGCGCCGTCTGGAACGCGCTCATCTTCTTGTGCGGCGACAGCATGAATACGCGAATGCCCTTCTTGCCGCGCATGGCGTACTCGGCGGCGCTGCCGGTGTCGCCCGAGGTGGCGCCGAGGATGTTCAGCGTCTCGCCATGCTTGGCCAGCGCGTACTCGAACAGATTGCCGATCAACTGCATCGCCATGTCCTTGAACGCGAGCGTGGGCCCGTTCGACAACTCCAGCAGCGACAACGGCGCACCGTTCTCGACACCGAGCGTCTTCAGCGGCGTGATCTGCTCGGCGCTTTCGTCGTCGCGCACATGGCAATACGTCGCCGCCGTGTAGGTGCGGCGCGTGAGCATGCGCAGGTCGTCGGCGGGAATATCGTCGCTGAATTTCGACAGGATCTCGAAGGCGAGATCCGCGTACGGCAGCGTGCGCCAGCGCGCCAGTTCGTCCGCCGAGACGTGCGGGTATTCCGCGGGCAGGTACAGGCCGCCGTCGCTGGCGAGACCGCCCAGCAGGATGTTGGAAAACGTATGGCGCTCGCCGGCTCCGGCGCCGCGCGTGGAAAGGTAGTTCATATCGGTCTCTGGCCTAGTTCAGCGCTTCCATGCGCAGCTTGGTCACCTGCGACACCACGGTCGCCAGTGCCTCGATGTTCCTGATCGCCGCGTTGACGTGCTTTTCCACGGTTTCGTGCGTGATCAGGATGATGTCGGTTTCGCCCTTGCCGTTCGCGTCGACCTGCTCCGATTCCTTCTGCAGCAGCGCGTCGATCGAGATGCCCGTATCCGCGAGAATGCGCGTGATATCGGCGAGCACGCCGGTCACGTCCGCCACCCGCAGGCGCAGGTAGTAGCCGCTCGTCACTTCCTCGATCGGCAGGATCGGCGTGTTCGACAGGCTGTCCGGCTGGAACGCCAGATGCGGCACGCGATGCTCCGGGTCGGCGGTGTGCAGGCGCGTCACGTCCACCAGATCGGCCACCACGGCCGAAGCCGTCGGCTCGGCGCCCGCGCCCTTGCCGTAGTACAGCGTGGTGCCGACGGCATCGCCATGCACCACCACCGCGTTCATCGCGCCTTCCACATTCGCCAGCAGGCGCTTCTCGGGAATCAGCGTCGGATGCACGCGCAGTTCGATGCCCTTGTCGGTGCGTCGCGCAATGCCCAGCAGCTTGATCCGGTAGCCGAGTTCTTCGGCATATTTGATGTCGATCGCCGCCAGCTTGCTGATGCCTTCGACGTACGCCTTGTCGAACTGCACCGGCACGCCGAACGCGATCGCGCTCATGATGGTCGCCTTGTGCGCGGCGTCCACGCCTTCGATGTCGAAGGTCGGGTCGGCTTCGGCGTAACCGAGTTCCTGCGCGGCCTTCAGCGCGGTTGCGAAATCGAGACCGCGGTCGCGCATCTCCGACAGGATGTAGTTCGTCGTGCCGTTGATGATGCCGGCGATGTACTGGATCCGGTTCGCCGTCAGGCCTTCGCGCAGCGCCTTGATGATCGGAATGCCGCCCGCCACTGCCGCTTCGAACGACACCATCACGCCGTTGGCGCGCGCCGCTTCGAAGATCTCGGTGCCGTGCACCGCCAGCAAGGCCTTGTTGGCCGTCACGACGTGCTTGCGGTTGGCGATGGCGCGCAGCACCAGCTCGCGCGCAATGCCCGTGCCGCCGATCATTTCCGCGACGATGTCGATGGATGGATCGTCGACCACGGCGTCGAAGCTATCGGTGACCTCCACCGTGCCGGCTGCGCTGCCGAGCGCGGCCGTGGCCTTGGCCGGATTGCGCACGGCAATGCGCGCAATCTCGATGCCGCGCCCCGCGCGCCGTTTGATTTCTTCCTGGTTGCGGCGCAGTACCGTGAAGGTGCCGCTGCCCACCGTGCCGAAGCCCAGCAGTCCAACTTTGATCGGTTCCATGCAGCGTGTGTTTTCGAGTAAGGATTAAGGGAAACGGGTGTCGGGGTCTGTGCGCGGGCGAGGTGCCCGGCGCGTCAGACCGAATGACGTTTTCGGTAGCCGTCGAGGAAACGGGCGATCCGGTTGATCGAATCGGCCAGGTCGTCGACATTCGGCAGGAACACGACACGGAAGTGATCCGGCGTCTTCCAGTTAAAGCCAGTGCCTTGCACGAGCAGCACCCGTTCGGCCAGCAGCAGCTCCAGGATGAACTGCTGGTCGTCTTCGATCGGGTACATCTTCGGATCGAGGCGCGGGAACATGTACAGCGCCGCTTCCGGCTTGACGCAGGTCACGCCGGGAATCGCCGTCAGCATGTCATACGCGAGTTGGCGCTGTTTGTACAGGCGGCCGCTCGGCACGATCAGGTCGTTGATGCTCTGGTAGCCGCCCAGCGCGGTCTGGATCGCATACTGACCGGGCACGTTCGGGCACAGGCGCATTGACGCGAGAATGCCGAGCCCCTCGAAATAATCCTTGGCGCGGCGGCGGTTCTCGCCGGTCAGGCCCGAGATGAACATCCAGCCGGCGCGGTAGCCGCACGAACGGTAGCTCTTCGACAGGCTGTTGAAGGTCACCGTCAGCACGTCTTCGGAGAGCGCCGCCATCGACGTATGCTGCTTGCCGTCGTAGACGATCTTGTCGTAGACCTCGTCGGCGAAGATCACGAGGCCGTGCTGGCGCGCAATCTCGATCAGGCCGAGCAGCAGCTCGTCCGAGTACAGCGCACCGGTGGGGTTGTTCGGGTTGATCACCACCAGCGCCCGCGTGTTCGGCGTGATCCTGGCGCGGATATCGTCCAGATCGGGCATCCAGCCGTTCGCTTCGTCGCAAAGGTAGTGCAAGGGCGTGCCGCCCGACAGGCTCACGCCCGCCGTCCACAGCGGGTAGTCCGGCGCCGGCAGCAGCACTTCGTCGCCGTCGTTGAGCAGGCCCTGCATAGCCATCACGATCAGCTCCGACGCGCCGTTGCCGATGTAGATATCGTCCAGCTCGACACCGTGCACACCCTTTTGCTGGGTGTAATGCATGATCGCCTTACGTGCGGCGAACACCCCCTTGGAGTCGGAATAGCCCGACGAGCCCGGCAGATTCAGGATCATGTCCTGGATGATCTCGTCCGGGGCGTCGAAGCCGAACGGCGCGAGATTGCCGATGTTCAGCTTGATGATGCGGTGGCCCTCTTCTTCGAGCCGCTTCGCATGTTCGAGGACGGGCCCGCGGATGTCGTAGCAGACGTTCAACAGCTTGTTGGATTTGAGAATCGGTTTCACGGCGGGCACTTCATCCTGGGTAAATAATGGGGCCGACCCGCAACACACGGGGCATGGAGGCGTCTGGACACGAAGCGGCCATTTCAGGCGCACTCCCGCGGACGGGTCTGATTCGGGCTGGCGGCGGATTGCGCCGGGGTGCTCGGGGTGCTTCAGGGAACCGGTCAGGGGACCCTCAGGAAATCTTAAGCGAGCGCCTGGTATGGTGCCTGACAAGCTGCCCGGCAAGCTGTTCGGCCATGCCGGATCCGGCACCTTGACCGGTGTCCGGCAGCGGCTTCGGGTGCGGCTTATGACGGCACGCGAAGCAAGGGGCGCCGTCGGGCGGCTAAAAAGTTATAATTTAGCGGATTTTGGCCGACTTCCGCAATGCACCAAGTGCATGCAGTCCGGAAAGAACGACTTCGGAAAACGAATTTGAAATTACACCAGGATTCCAGCGGCGCCCTGAACACCGTGACCGGCTACGGCGCCGGCTATGTCGAAATCAACCTCCAGCGCCATGCCGGCAGCATCCTCGTGATGCCCGAGACGCCCGTCATCGCCTGGCCGGTGGCTTCTTTCGAAGCGCTGACCCCCGAGCATTTCGCGATGCTGATCGAACCGGCGCCCGAAGTGGTGGTGTTCGGCAGCGGCGACCGGTTGCGCTTCCCGCATCCGCGCCTGACCGCCGCGCTCGCCGCGCACCGGATCGGCGTCGAGACCATGGACTTCAAGGCCGCCTGCCGCACCTACAACATTCTGATGGCCGAGGGCCGCAAGGTCGCGGCCGCCTTGCTGATCGAAGCATAACCGGCACGGTGACGCCGGCCGTGATCCCGTGCCTTGCCGGTATCGTAAGCTGCGCGTCAACCGCCGACCGACCCTGCGCATCCCGGCGGCGCGCGGGACTCGCCGTCCGCAAGCGGCCCTCCGCAAGCGACGTTGCGCGACCGGCCGCACGCAACCGGCCGTCCGCTCCTAACAACACCGAAACGCCGCCTGTGCGGCGTCGCAAAAGAACAGGCTAACCACCCATGAACGATATGCCTTCCCGGCTACCGCTCAACCGCAGCACCCTCCTGCTTCTGGTGCTCGCTCTCGCCGTCATCTGGTTCGTGCCGCTCGGCTGGCGTCATCTGCTGCCGAGCGACGAGGGCCGCTACGCCGAAATGGCCCGCGAGATGTTCCTGACCGGCGACTGGATCACGCCGCGCTACAACGGCTACAAGTACTTCGAGAAGCCGCCGCTGCAAACCTGGATGAACGCGCTGACCTTCGCGTGGTTCGGCATCGGCGAATGGCAGGCCCGGCTTTACACCGCCCTGACCGGCTTCGCGGGCGTCCTGCTGATCGGCTACACCGGCGCGCGGGTGTTCAACGCGGCCACCGGCGTGTTCGCCGCGATCGTGCTGGCGACCTCGCCGTACTGGAACCTGATGGGCCACTTCAACACGCTGGACATGGGCCTGTCGTTCTGGATGGAGCTGACCCTGTGCGCCCTGCTGCTGGCGCAGCGCCCCAACCTGCCGGGCGGGCAGGTGCGGCTGTGGATGTGGCTATGCTGGGCGTCGATGGCGCTGGCGGTGCTGTCGAAAGGCCTGATCGGCGTGATCCTGCCGGGCGCGGTGCTGGTGCTGTACACGCTGATCGCCCGCGACTGGGCGGTCTGGAAGCGGCTGCACCTGATCGGCGGCGTGATCCTGTTCTTCGCGATCGCCACACCGTGGTTCGTGCTGGTGCAGCAGCGCAATCCGGAATTCCTGAACTTCTTCTTCATCGTCCAGCAGTTCAAGCGCTATCTGACGCCCGAACAGAACCGCCCCGGCGCGTTCTACTACTTCGTGCCGGTGATCCTGGTGGGCTTCCTGCCGTGGCTGTCGGTGAGCGTGCAGAGCATCCGCCACGCGCTGCGCCTGCCGCGCCAGCCGAACGGCTTCTCGCCGGTCACGATGATGCTGGTGTGGTCCGGGTTCATCTTCCTGTTCTTCAGCGCGTCGCATTCGAAACTGCTGTCGTACACGCTGCCCATCGCTCCGGCGCTGGCGCTGCTGATCGGCCTGTACCTGCCGCTCGTCACGCCCGCCACGCTGCGCCGCCATCTGGCCGGCTACGCCGCGTTTCTGGTGGTGGCGGCGGTCGGCGCGCTGTTCATGAGCCGTCTCGGCGACGACCGCAATCCCACCGAGTTGTACGTCGCCTATCGCGTCTGGGTGCTGGCCGCCCTCGGCGTGGCCTTTGTCCTGACGCTCGCCGCACTGTGGCTGAACCGCCGCGGCCGCGGCGGCATCGTCGGCGCTGTGGCGACCTTCGGCGCCGCCTGGCTGCTGCTCGGCACCATCGCCGGCACCGGGCACGACGTGTTCGGCCGCCTGAGCTCCGGCGCGCCGCTTGCCCCCGCCATCAAGGCCGCCATCGCCAAACTGCCACCGGACACGCCGTTCTACTCGGTCGGCGTGCTCGATCACACGTTGCCGTTCTACGTCGATCACACCATGATCATGGTCGAACATCCGGACGAACTGGCCTTCGGCGTGTCCGTCGAACCGCAGAAGTGGGTGCCGACGGTCGACGAGTGGGTCCAGCGCTGGGACGCGGACCGCTACGCCCTCGCCCTGCTGCCGCCGGACCGGTACCAGAAGCTGCTGGCGCAACATGTGCCAATGGAAGTCGTCGCCCGCGACTCGCGGCGCGTGATTGTAGAAAAACCGCAGCACTGACCCCATATCAGGACCTGAACCCTTGATGAATCCGATTTCGCTCTTTTGTATTCTTGCCGGCGTCGCGCTGAACGCCTGCGCGCAGTTGTTGCTGAAGGCCGGCACGAATGCCGTTGGACACTTCGAATTCACCCGTGCGAACATCCTGCCCATCGGCTTCAAGCTGGCGACGCAATTGCCGATCATCGGCGGGCTGGGTTGCTATGTCATCAGCGTCGCGGTGTGGGTGGTCGGGCTGTCGCGGGTCGATGTGTCGATCGCCTATCCGATGCTGTCGCTCGGGTATGTCGTCAACGCGATCGCGGCCTGGTATCTGTTCGGCGAGGTGCTGTCCGTCCAGCGGCTGATCGGAATCGGCATCATCCTGATTGGCGTCGTCGTGCTGGCGCGCAGCTAGGCGCCGCACCGGTTGCCGCAAGCTGTCTGTTACGGTTGCGTGCCGGCGCAGCAAGCCGGCCGGTAAGGGGTGGTAACACCCTGGCAGAGGCGCCGTCATACTCGTTGAGTGCGCCCCGGGTTGCCGAAGTATCCTTGCAGGTCACCGTCCTTGTTGGTTGCCGCCCTTATTTCTTTCGAGCGAAGCATTCATGAGCCAGTCATCAGTCCCGTTTTTGCCGTTTGTCCGTCCGGAAATCGATGAAGAGACCATCCAGGGCGTGGCCGAAGTACTCCGCTCCGGCTGGATCACCACCGGCCCGCAGAACCAGAAGTTCGAAGCCGCGCTGTCGGAATTCTGCGGCGGCCGTCCTGTGCGGACCTTCAACTCCGGCACGGCGACACTCGAAGTCGGCCTGCGCATCGCCGGGGTCGGCGTGGGCGACGAAGTCATCACCACGCCCGCCTCGTGGGTCTCCACCAGCAACGTGATTTACGAGGTTGGCGCGACGCCGGTGTTCGTCGACATCGATCCGAAGACCCGCAACATCGATCTGGATCTGCTCGAGAAGGCCATCACGCCGCGCACCAAGGCGATCATTCCGGTGTTCCTGTCGGGCCTGCCGGTGGACATGGATCGCCTCTACGAAATCTCCCGCGCCCACAAGCTGCGCGTGATCGAGGACGCCGCGCAGGCATTCGGCTCCACCTGGAAAGGCGAACGCATCGGCAAGCTCGGCGACATCGTCTCGTTCAGCTTCCACGCCAACAAGAACCTGACGTCGATCGAAGGCGGCGCGCTGGTGCTGAACAACGAGGAAGAAGCCATCCTTGCCCAGAAGTACCGGCTGCAGGGCATTACCCGCACGGGCTTCGACGGCATGGACTGCGACGTGCTCGGCGGCAAATACAATCTCACGGACGTGGCCGCACGCGTGGGCCTCGGCCAGATGCCGCATCTGGAGCGTTTCCTCGCCCAGCGCAAGAAACTCGTACGGGCCTACTTCGCGGGTTTCGAAGGCGGCGCCGCAGTCAGACTGGGCATGGGCCTGCCGCTTGCTGACTTCGAAAACAGCAACTGGCACATGTTCCAGATCACGCTGCCGCTCGACAGACTGTCGATCGAGCGCGCGGCTTTCATGGGCGAACTGAAGGAACGCGGCATCGGCTCGGGCGTGCACTACCCGGCGATCCACCTGTTCTCGCTGTACCGTGCGCGCGGCTTCAAGGAAGGCATGTTCCCGCATGCGGAGCACTATGGGCGCACCACGGTCACGCTGCCGCTCTTCACGCTGATGAACGAAGGCGACGTGGCGCGCGTGTGCCAGGCGGTCAATGAAATTTGCGAACAATACGGAAAATAAGCGGAAATGAGTCAAACGGAACATCGCTCCCCGATGTCTGATACGCCGGAAGTTTCGGTCATCATCCCGGTGTACAACGAGGAGGCCGGACTGGCCGCGCTGTTCGCGCGCCTGTATCCGGCGCTCGATGCGCTCGGCACCGCCTACGAAGTGATCTTCATCAACGACGGCAGCCGCGACAAGTCCGCCGCGCTGCTGGCCGAGCAGTTCCGCAAACGGCCGGATACGTCGCGCGTGATCCTGCTCAACGGCAACTACGGCCAGCATATGGCGATTCTTGCCGGCTTCGAGCAGTCGCGCGGCGAGATCGTCATCACGCTCGACGCCGACCTGCAGAATCCGCCGGAAGAAATCGGCAAGCTGGTCAACAAGATGCGCGAAGGCTACGACTACGTGGGCACGATCCGCCTGCAGCGTCAGGACAGCCTGTGGCGCCGCAAGGCCTCGCGCGCCATGAACCGCCTGCGCGAGCGCATCACGCGCATCAAGATGACCGACCAGGGCTGCATGCTGCGCGCGTACAGCCGTCACATCATCGACACGATCAACCGCTGCGGCGAAATCAATACCTTCATTCCGGCGCTGGCCTATACCTTCGCGCAGAATCCGGTGGAAATCGAGGTGGCGCACGAAGAACGCTTTGCCGGCGAATCGAAGTATTCGCTGTACTCGCTGATTCGTCTGAACTTCGACCTCGTGACCGGCTTCTCGGTCGTGCCGCTGCAATGGCTGTCGTTCATCGGCGTGATCCTGTCGCTCGGCTCCGCGGCGCTGTTCGTGCTGCTGCTGATTCGCCGCTTCATCATCGGCGCGGAAGTGCAAGGTGTGTTCACGCTGTTCGCCATCACGTTCTTCCTGCTCGGCGTGATCATTTTCGCGCTCGGGCTGCTCGGCGAGTACATTGGGCGGATCTACCAGCAGGTGCGTGCCCGTCCCCGTTATCTGGTGCAGACGATCCTCGAGCAGCGCAACGGCGCCACCGTCACCGAGACGCCGCGCCAGGCCGTGGTGCAGGCGGTCCAGCCCGCGCCGCTCATCGATCAGGGACCGAATCCATGAAACCACGCGCGGTCGTATTCGCGTATCACAACGTCGGCGTGCGCTGCCTGCAGGTGCTGCTCGCGCGCGGCGTGGACGTGGCGCTGGTCGTCACCCACGAGGACAGCCCGACCGAAAACATCTGGTTCGGCAGCGTGGCCTCGGTCGCCGCGAGCTACGGCATTCCCACGGTGACGCCGGCCGATCCGAAGAGCGCCGAGCTGCGCGCCGCGGTCAGCGCCGCGCGCCCGGACTTCATTTTCTCGTTCTACTACCGTCACATGTTGCCGGTCGACCTGCTCGCGCTCGCCGCGCGCGGCGCCTACAACATGCACGGCTCGCTCCTGCCGAAGTATCGCGGCCGGGTGCCGACCAACTGGGCGGTGTTGAAGGGCGAAACCGAAACCGGCGCGACCCTGCACGAAATGGCCGCCAAGCCCGACGCGGGCGCGATCATCGCCCAGACGCCCGTGCCAATCCTCCCGGACGACACCGCCGCGCAGGTGTTCGACAAGGTCACCGTGGCCGCCGAGCAAACCCTGTGGCGCGTACTGCCGGCGCTGCTGGCCGGCGAAGCGCCGCATCTGCCGAACGATCTGGCGCACGGCAGCTACTTCGGCGGGCGCAAGCCCGAAGACGGCCGGATCGACTGGAGCCAGCCGGCCCAGGACGTGTACAACCTGATTCGCGCGGTGGCGCCGCCCTATCCGGGTGCCTTCACGGAGCTCGACGGCCAGCGCCTTATCGTCGCGCGGGCGCGCCTCGCGCGTCCCGGCGCGCTCCGCTCGGATTTGCCCCTGGGCCTCCACGTAAGCGATAATGCCGTTTTTGCGGTGTGCGGCGATGGCCGCGCCATCGCCATCCACGAATTGCGGCGCCAGCACGAGGGCAGCGAGTCCGTCGTCTCCCCAGCCGAATTCACCCAGCTCATTCAATCTTCCCGTCATTCATGAAAAAAGTCCTGATTCTGGGTGTCAACGGCTTCATCGGCCATCACCTGTCCAAACGCATTCTCGAAACGACCGATTGGGAAGTGTTCGGCATGGACATGCAGACCGAGCGCCTTGGCGACCTCATCAATCACGAACGGATGCATTTCTTCGAAGGCGACATCACGATCAACAAGGAGTGGGTCGAGTATCACGTCAAGAAGTGCGACGTGATCCTGCCGCTCGTCGCGATCGCCACGCCGGCCACCTACGTCAAGCAGCCGCTGCGCGTGTTCGAACTGGACTTCGAGGCGAACCTGCCCATCGTGCGTTCGGCGGTGAAGTACGGCAAGCACCTCGTGTTTCCGTCCACCTCCGAGGTCTACGGCATGTGCACGGACGAGCAGTTCGACCCGGAAGAGTCGCAACTGTCGTACGGCCCGATCAACAAGCCGCGCTGGATCTACGCATGCTCGAAGCAGTTGATGGACCGCGTGATCTGGGGTTACGGCATGGAAGGCCTCAACTTCACGCTGTTCCGACCGTTCAACTGGATCGGCCCGGGCCTCGACTCGATCTACACGCCGAAGGAAGGCAGCTCGCGCGTGGTCACGCAGTTCCTCGGCCATATCGTGCGCGGCGAGAACATCAGCCTCGTCGACGGCGGCGCGCAGAAGCGCGCCTTCACGGATATCGACGACGGCATCGGCGCCCTCATGAAGATCATCGAGAACAAGGACGGTGTCGCCACCGGCAAGATCTATAACATCGGCAACCCGACCAACAACTTCTCGGTGCGCGAACTCGCGCACAAGATGCTGGCGCTCGCCGCGGAATTCCCGGAATACGCGGAAACCGCCAAGCAGGTGCAACTGGTTGAAACCTCGTCGGGCGCGTACTACGGCGCGGGCTATCAGGACGTGCAGAACCGCGTGCCGAAGATCGACAACACGATGCAGGAACTCGGCTGGGCGCCGAAGTCGACCTTCGACGAAGCGCTGCGCAAGATTTTCGAAGCGTATCGCGGCCATGTCGGCGAAGCGCGCGCGCTTGTCGAACAGCAATAATCAAGGACTGATCCTTGCCTCGTATCGTCCTGAAGATCGACGTCGACACGCTGCGCGGCACCCGCGAAGGCGTGCCGAATCTCGCCCGCATCTTCGACCGTTTCAAGGCGCGCGCCACCTTCCTGTTCAGCCTCGGGCCCGATCACACCGGTTGGGCGATGCGCCGCGTGTTGCGGCCGGGCTTTCTGCAGAAGGTGTCGCGTACCTCGGTGGTCGAGCATTACGGCATCAAGCAACTGATGTACGGCGTACTGCTGCCGGGGCCGGATATCGGCGCGCGGGCCTCGTCGGAGATGCGCGCGATCCACGAAGCCGGCTTCGAATGCGGCATCCACACGTGGGACCACGTCTACTGGCAGGACAACGTGCGCACGCGGGAGCGCGACTGGACCGTCGCGCAGATGCAGAAGAGCCATGAGCGTTTCGTCGAGATCTTCGGCACGCCGCCCGCCACGCACGGCGCAGCCGGCTGGCAGATGAACGGTCATGCGTTCGAGCAGATCGACGCCTGGGGCATGCAGTATGCGTCCGATGGGCGCGGCCATTCGCCGTATTTCCCGGTGGTGGACGGCAAGACGCTCGCGCATGTGCAGATGCCCACCACGCTGCCCACGCTCGACGAAGTGCTGGGTGTCGACGGCGTCGAACTGGACAACGTCGCGGCGTGGATGTTGAAGCGCACCGAGAACAATCCGCACGACCAGGTGTACACGCTGCACGCCGAACTCGAAGGGCAAAAGCTCGCGCCCATCTTCGAACAACTGCTGGAAGGCTGGCGGGCTCAAGGCCACACGTTTGCGACCATGGGCGACTATCACGCCGCGCTGGACCGCAGCACGCTGCCATCGTACCCTGTCACCTGGGGTGAGATTACAGGCCGCTCCGGCGAGCTGATCGTCCAGCCCTCGTGAGCCGGTCGCGGTAAATCAGCCTGACCATAACAACCGGAGAACCTCGTGCCCATCGCAGTCGACCAACCCGTCCCCGACTTTACCGCCCCCGCAACCGGTGGCGAGATCACGCTGTCCAGTCTTCGGGGCAAGAAGGTGGTGCTGTATTTCTATCCGAAGGACAACACGCCGGGCTGCACGACCGAAGGTCTGCAGTTCCGCGACCTGTATCCGAAGTTCAAAAAGGCCGGCGCCGAAATTCTCGGCGTGTCGCGCGATAGCCTGCGCTCGCATGAGAACTTCAAGGCCAAGCTCGAACTGCCCTTCCCCTTGATCTCGGATCCGGAAGAAACGCTTTGCGCGCTCTTCAGCGTCATCAAAATGAAGAAAATGTATGGCAAAGAAGTACGGGGAATCGAACGCTCCACGTTTGTCATCGACAGCGAGGGCGTCCTGCGCCAGGAGTGGCGTGGCGTGAAAGTACCAGGTCATGTCGATGAAATTCTGGAGGCTGTACAAGCGCTGTGAGGCGCGTTATATTGGGCTGCAATGAGTGCCTGTCCACCCCATTCTTTCCGCGGCTGCGCCGTACATCATGCCTCTGTGGTTGAGGCAGAGAGGCGCAACGCGATGACCGAAGTCGAGCCGCTTGCCCCGTTTGCCGGGGCGGCGGCTTTTTTAATTGCGCGAAGCCGTTCATTTCTTCGGCCACGCGCTCTCGTCAAGGAGCCGATCGAAAACCAGGCGAACCGGCATCTCTAGACCGAAAGCGCGCCTCCGGGCGCAAACTGCGTGGGCCATCCGGCACACCGGCAGAATGCGACAGGCGGCGCACGATATGTGACCCGATTTTTTCGAGGGAAACCATGCCTTTGCCTACCGCACCCAGCAAGCTCGGCAATCTCTTACCGGCTGACGAATACAAGGCTAAAGCCACGCCGGCCCGGTCCGCCAAAAAACAGGCGACCGAAGGGGAGCAAGCAGAGTCGGCCGATTTCGGCCCCGTCAGCGTCGCCACGCCCATGGCGCGCGCTGCCAATGCAGCCTCCACGTTGCGGCCGGTTCCTGCTTCTTCGTCTGCTTCGTCCGCTCCTTCCGCCAGCACCGAGCCGGCCGCTCCGGCTCGCAGCCGCAAGTCCAAACAGACCGCTGCATTGCTGCAACCGGTGCCGGCTCCTGCGGCGCGCCAGGAAAGCGCACGCGTCGAGCCTGCACAGCCCGCCACGGCGGAACCCGTCGTCGCGCGGGCCGGCAAGCAGCCGGCACCCAGCGCGACCGCTGCTCCGGTCGCCACCACGCGCGGCACCACGAGAAAGCGCGGCAATACGGCCGAACAGGTCGAAACCCGCAAGCTGTTCGTGCTCGACACGAACGTGCTGATGCACGATCCGACCTGCCTGTTCCGTTTCGAGGAACACGACGTCTATCTGCCGATGATGACGTTGGAAGAACTCGACAACCACAAGAAAGGCATGTCGGAAGTCGCGCGCAACGCGCGTCAGGTCAGCCGCACGCTGGACGCGCTGGTCGCCAACGGCGGCGATATGTCGGAAGGCATTTCGCTGTCGCGCCTCGGTAGCCGCGAGGCCGCCGGACGCCTGTACTTCCAGACCGAGCTGACCTCCATCGAACCGGTCGAAGGCCTGCCGCAAGGCAAGGCGGACAACCAGATCCTCGGTGTGGTGCGCGCGCTGCAACGCGACCGCAACGATCGCCAGGTCGTGCTGGTGTCGAAAGACATCAACATGCGGATCAAGGCGCACGCGCTGGGTCTGCCCGCTGAAGACTACTTCAACGACCAGGTTCTCGAAGACAAGGATCTGCTCTATTCCGGTATCCGCGCGCTGCCGCAGGATTTCTGGACCAAGCACGCCAAGGGCATGGAGAGCTGGCAGGACACCAAGACGGGCACCACGTATTACCGCGTGACCGGTCCGCTGTGCGCCTCGATGCTGGTCAACGAGTTCGTCTATCTGGAACCGCAGAACGGCGAGCCGGCATTCCACGCGCTGGTGCGTGAGCTGAACGGCAAGACCGCGCTCCTGCAGACCTTGCGCGACTACGGCCACCACAAGAACAACGTGTGGGGCATCACGGCGCGCAATCGCGAGCAGAACTTTGCGCTCAACCTGCTGATGAATCCGGAGATCGACTTCGTCACGCTGCTCGGTCAGGCCGGCACCGGCAAGACCCTCGTCGCGCTGGCGGCGGGTCTCGCGCAGGTGCTCGACGACAAGCGTTACAACGAGATCATCGTGACGCGGGCCACCGTGCCGGTCGGCGAAGACATCGGCTTTCTGCCGGGTACGGAAGAGGAAAAGATGCAGCCGTGGATGGGTGCATTCGACGACAACCTCGAAGTGCTGCAGAAGACCGACGACGCCGCCGGCGAATGGGGCCGTGCTGCGACCCAGGAACTGATCCGCTCGCGCCTGAAGATCAAGAGCATGAACTTCATGCGCGGCCGGACCTTCGTCGACAAGTATCTGATCATCGACGAGGCGCAAAACCTGACGCCGAAGCAGATGAAGACGCTGGTCACGCGCGCCGGTCCGGGCACGAAGATCATTTGTCTCGGCAACATCGCACAGATCGATACGCCGTATCTGACGGAAGGCAGTTCGGGTCTGACCTACGTGGTGGACCGCTTCAAGGGCTGGGCGCACAGCGGGCATGTGACGCTGGCGCGCGGCGAGCGCTCGCGTCTGGCGGATTACGCGTCGGATATTCTGTAGGCCGCGTTAGCAGCGTCGCATTTCCGGCTGAGCGATACAAAAGCCGCGCCCGGGTCACACCGGACGCGGCTTTTTTTCGTCTGCGCGTACGCTTCGGGGAGGGGAGAAAGGTCCGCTTGCGCGTTCCGGTCGTGCAACACTTAGCGCGTAAACTTCAAGTAATTTATCAACTTTTCTTGCCCACGCCACGGTGGACGGGCTACCATCGCGACATCGCCCGCCTTAAGCGAGTGTTTACGCTCGCCTTGTCTTCATGCGCCGACTTGGCTTTTCGCTGCTGATCCTTCTGCTGCTCGCCGCCTGCTCCAGCGAGCCGCAGCGGGTTTCGCGCAGCTCGAGCGGCTATTCGTCGGCGTCCAACGGCGCGTATCGCACCACCCCGCCCGGCTTCCCGAACTTCGTCGATCACAGCATCGGACGCGAGGAAATCTCCATTCAGGCGATGAGCCTCGTGGGCATCCCATACCGTTGGGGGGGGAATACGCCCGATAGCGGCTTCGATTGCAGCGGCCTGGTTCGCTATGTCGTGGCGCGCGCGGCCTCGGTGAATCTGCCGCGCACAACCGCCGATATGAGCGGCAGCGGCGAGTCGGTCGAACCGGACGAAGTGGCGCCCGGCGATCTGATCTTCTTCAACACGACGGGACGCCCTCACTCGCACGTCGGCATTTATGTGGGCAAGCTGCGTTTCGTCAATGCCCCGTCGACGGGCGGCACGGTTCGCATCGACTATCTGACCAATCCGTATTGGGCCAAGCATTTCGATGGTATCCGGCGCGTGGCTGCGCCGACTCATGCGCCGACGACGCCGTTCGAGACGCCGACCTATCAGGCATCGAACCCGCCTGAGAAGGTGGTGCCGGCGGAGCCGCAAGCGTCCTATGCGGGTACCGCTGTTGTGATTCCGGCGCAGCAACCGGTAGCCGAGTCACAGCCGGCGTATGCAGCGGCTGAGCCTGTGATTGCGCCTTCTTCGCAGCAGCAATCCCAGCCGCAGCGTGTTGCTGCCACGATGCGTGCGCCGCTGACGACGACTGCCGTACAGCCCGCGCCTCAGCCGGTGGGTGCGTCCGCAGATGCCTTCGAGCCGCCGCCTCCCGCGATGAGCGCCGCGCAGATGCAGGCGCGTGAAGCGGGCGCCGTGGCGCCGGCGAGCGTCGCCCGCGCGCCGGACCCGATCGATGCCGCCGCCGACGCTTTCGAACCACCTCCGCCCGCCTCCGTCGCGGTTCGGCAGGAACAGCAGGCCGTCTCATCGAGCGGCGGCGTGCAGATCATGCGCGCGTCGACCAACTCGCGTGCCACGCCCGCCCCCACGCAGTCCAGCGACGACCCGATCGCACACTTCGCGAACGGCAACTTCTGAGCGAAGGTTGCGGTCGGCCCTCGCCCCACCGTCACCCCGCAGTTGCTCCGCCCTTACCCAGGTCCCGGCCGTGTTCGAATGCACCGGCGAATACGCGCGACTATGCTATCTGCTATCGTCCCCGATATTCCTTCGACGGCAGGTGCTCAACATGGATCTTGGACTGAAAGACAAAGTCGTGCTCGTCACGGGCGGCAGCAAAGGAATCGGCCTGGCCTGCGCCCGCGCATTCGCGGCCGAAGGCGCGAAGGTGGCGATCGTCTCGCGCGATCCGGCGAATCTTGCCCGCGCCCGCGAGCAACTGGCAAGCGAAGGCCTGCACGTCCACCTGACGCGCGCCGACCTGCACGAGCCGCATGGCGCCGCCGATATCGTCGAGGAAGTGAGCACCGCCGTCGGCCCGATCGACGTGCTGATCAACAGCGCGGGCGCCGCCCGCCGCTACGACCCGGAAACGCTCGACGCCGCCGCCTTCAGGGCCACCATGGAGGCCAAATACTTCCCGTACATTTACCCGCAGCAGGAAGTGCTGCGCCGCATGGCGGAGCGGGTGAAGTCCGGCGAAGCCGCCGAACCGGGCACGATCGTCAACATCATCGGCATGGGCGGCAAGGTGGCGAGCGACATCCACATTGCCGGCGGCGCCGCCAATGCCGCGCTGATGCTGGCGACCGTCGGGCTCGCGCATTACTACGCGCGCTATGGCATCCGCATCAACGCGATCAATCCGGGCGCGACCTTGACGGAGCGCGTCGAGGAAGCGTTGAAGCTGGAAGCCGGCCAGCAAGGCATCGACACCAAGGAAGCGCTGGCGCGCGGTCAGGCCAAGGTGCCGCTCGGGCGCTACGCCAAGCCTGAGGAAATTGCCGACGTCGCCCTGTTTCTGGCGAGCCGGCGCGCGAGCTATGTGACGGGCGCGATCGTCCCGATGGACGGTGGCAGCGCGCCGCTCATTTAAAGGCAGCGCGCCGGCACGTTAAAAGGCCGCGGAAGTTACAGGAAATGGTGGCCGAGCCACCAGCCCGCCGCGGCCAGCACGGCCGAAGCCGGAATCGTCAGAATCCACGCCCAGACGATATTGCCGGCCACGCCCCAGCGCACGGCGCTCAGCTTCTGCGTCGCGCCCACGCCGACGATGGCGCCGGTAATCGTGTGGGTGGTGGAGACCGGAATGCCGAGGAAGGAGGCGATAAACAGCGTGATCGCCCCGCCCGATTCCGCACAAAAGCCGCCGACCGGCTTGAGCTTGGTGATCTTCTGGCCCATCGTACGCACGATGCGCCAGCCGCCGAACAGCGTGCCCAGGCCCATGGACAGATAGCAGCCGCCGATCACCCACAGCGGCGGCGCATCCGCGATCGACGATGCATAGCCCGTCGCAATCAGCAGCATCCAGATAATGCCGATGGTCTTCTGCGCGTCGTTGCCGCCGTGCCCAAGGCTGTACAGGCCGGCGGAGATCAACTGCAGACGCCTGAAACGCCGGTCTACCTTGCTGGGTGGCGTGCGGAAGTAGATCCACGAGACCGCCAGCATGAAGAACGAGCCGAGCACGAAGCCGAGCAGCGGCGAGATGAAGATGAACGCAACCGTCTTCATCAGGCCGTCGAAGTTCAGCGAGTGCCAGCCCGACTTGGCGAGCGCCGCGCCCACCAGGCCGCCAATCAGCGCATGCGACGAGCTGGACGGAATGCCGTAGTGCCACGTCACGATATTCCAGCCGATCGCGCCCACCAGCGCGCCGAAGATCACGTAGTGATCGACGATGGCCGGGTCGATCGTGCCTTTGCCGACCGTCTGCGCGACTTTCAGGTGGAACACGAAATAGGCCACGACGTTGAACGCCGCCGCGAAGGCGACCGCTTGCTGCGGCTTGAGGACGCCGGTCGACACAACCGTGGCGATCGAATTCGCCGCGTCGTGAAAACCGTTCATGAAGTCGAACACCAGCGACACGGCGACCAGGAGGGCAACGGCCCAGATGGCAAGTTGAATCGATTGCATTAGGCGTTTTCCAGCACGATGCCTTCGATGATGTTCGCGACGTCCTCACATTTGTCGGTGATGGTCTCGAGCAGTTCGTAGATCGCCTTCAGCTTGATCAGCGTCTTGACGTTGTCTTCCTCGCGGAAGAGCTTCGACATGGCCGAGCGCAGCACGCGGTCGGCTTCGGACTCGAGCCGGTCGATGTCCTCGCACGCCTTCAGGATCTGGCTCGCCTGCTTCATGTCCGACAGCAGGCCGACGGCGAACTGCACGCGCTCGGACGTGGCTGTGCAGATATGCGCCAGTTGACTCGCCTCGGAGGTCACCGTCTGCACGTCGTACAGCGAAATGGCGGTGGCGACGTCCTCCATCAGGTCGAGGATGTCGTCCATGGTGGTGATCAGCTTGTGGATTTCGTCGCGGTCGAGCGGCGTGATGAACGTCTTGTGCAGCAGGTCGATGGTTTCGTGCGTGAGCTTGTCAGCGGCCTTTTCGGCTTTCTGCACGTTCTGCTTATGGGTCTCGGCGTCCTGCAGATTGTCGATCAGCAGCTCGAGTTCGTGGCTCGCCGAGACGATGCACTTTGCGTGCTCATTAAAAATTTCAAAGAACTTGCCCTCGGTGGGCATGAATCGACCGAACATTGGGATCCCGGAATTTTGGTCACGTCATGACTGACATAAAACCGCAATATTGTACCGTTACCGGGATACCGTCGCACTTTTGAAAGCACCGTTACAACAGCGCTTTCACATAGGGCTTTACTCGGCGTAGAAATTCTGCGCGCCGGCAAAATTATCGAACTTCGTGAATTGACCGTGGAACGTGAGTCGAACGGGACCGATCGGACCGTTACGCTGCTTACCGATGATGATTTCCGCGGTGCCCTTATCAGGACTGTCCGGGTTGTAGACCTCGTCGCGGTAGATGAACAGGATCACGTCGGCATCCTGCTCGATAGCGCCGGATTCGCGCAGGTCCGACATGATCGGACGCTTGTTCGGACGCTGTTCCAGGCCCCGGTTCAACTGCGACAACGCGATCACCGGCACGTCGAGTTCCTTGGCGAGACTCTTGAGCGAACGCGAGATTTCCGAGATTTCGGTGGCGCGGTTTTCGCCGGATGACGACCCGCTCATCAGCTGCAAATAGTCGATGATGATCAGGCCCAGCTTGCCGCACTGGCGCGACAGCCGGCGCGCCCGCGAGCGCAGTTCCATTGGATTCAGACCGCCGGTTTCGTCGATGAAGATTTGCGCTTCGCTCATCTTCTGCACGGCGTGCGTCAGCTTCGGCCAATCCTCGTCGGTCAGGCGGCCCGTGCGCATGCGGTGCTGGTCGAGCCGGCCCACGGAGCCGAGCATACGCATGGTGAGCTGGGTGCCCGGCATTTCCATGGAGAACACCGCGACCGGCAAACCGTATTCGACGGCAACGTACTCGCCGATATTCATCGAGAACGCCGTTTTACCCATCGACGGACGGCCCGCCACGATGATCAGTTCGCCGCCGTGCATGCCGGAGGTCATCCGGTCCAGGTCGACGAAGCCCGTCGGCGTGCCGGTCACGTCGCTCGGATTGGCGGTGTGGTACAGCGTGTCGATCCGCTCGACCACCTGGGTCAGCAAAGGCCCGATTTCCAGAAAGCCTTGTGTGCCGCGAGCGCCGTCTTCGGCGATCGAAAACACTTTCGATTCGGCCTCGTCCAGCAACTGGCGGACTTCCTTGCCCTGCGGATTGAAGGCGTCGGCCGAAATTTCGTCGGCCACGGACACCAGACGCCGCAACACGGCGCGATCGCGCACGATTTCCGCGTAACGGCGGATATTCGCCGCGCTCGGCGTGTTTTGCGCCAGCGCGTTCAGGTACGCCAGCCCGCCGACCTCTTCCGCCTTGCCCGAGGTGCCGAGCGCCTCGTAGACCGTGATCACGTCGGCAGGACGTGTTGCCGCGATCAGCTTGCCGATGTGTTCGAAGATGATGCGGTGGTCATAGCGATAAAAGTCGCTTTGCGACAGGAAGTCGGCAATGCGGTCCCACGCGGCGTTGTCGAGCAGCAGCCCGCCCAGCACCGATTGCTCGGCCTCAATTGAATGCGGCGGGACTTTCAGCGACTCGATTTGGGGGTCTTTGGACGGTGCGTTCATGGGATGGAATTATCGGGCAAATGGTACCCATCGGGTACAAACCGGCCAACAAAAAAGGCAGGGGCCGGTCACCCGGCCCCTGCCCTTCGCCAGTCAGACTACCTGGCAAATGCTACTGCGATGATGCTTAGACGTGTTCGCCCAGCACCGACACCGTCACGTCGACGAGGACGTCGGTGTGCAGCGAGATTTGCACAGCGTGGTCGCCGACCAGCTTCAGCGGGCCTTCCGGCAGACGCACTTGCGCCTTTTCCACTGCGAAGCCTTGCTTGACCAGTGCGTCAGCGATGTCGGCGTTCGTCACCGAGCCGAACAGACGGCCGTCGACGCCAGCCTTCTGGCTGATCTGAACCGTCGAGCCTGCCAGCTTTTCGCCTTGAGCCTGAGCTGCTGCCAGCTTTTCAGCGGCAACCTTTTCCAGTTCTGCGCGGCGGACTTCGAATTCAGCGATAGCGTCTTTCGTTGCGCGGCGTGCGTGCTTGTTCGGGATCAGGAAGTTACGTGCGTAACCGTCCTTCACCTTGACGATGTCGCCCAGGTTGCCCAGGTTGACGACTTTTTCCAGAAGAATAACTTGCATTCTGATTGCTCCTTGTCGCGTCGTCGGGTTAGGCCTTGTGCTGGTCGGTGTACGGCACCAGCGCGAGGAAACGAGCGCGCTTGATTGCCGTATCCAGCTGGCGTTGATAGTGCGACTTCGTACCCGTGAGACGCGCCGGCGTGATCTTGCCGTTCTCGCCGATGAAGTCCTTCAGCGTTTCGATGTCTTTGTAGTCGATCTGGTCGACACCGGCTGCCGTGAAACGGCAGAACTTCTTGCGCTTGAAGAGCGGATTTTGTTGCTGACGACGCTTGTCGAATTTCTTACCAGTCGGGCGGGGCATGTTCAGTCCTTTCCAATGTCCTGCAATGCTGTGATGTGAAATACCAGGGTTCTTGCGTTGCGGCTTTTCTTTGCCAGGAAACCGGTGAAGAGCGTTTCGACGCCCATCGCACAGTTTTCCAGCTTGCCGCTCGCCTCGCCGGCCGCCACCGCCGGCATCGTCAGTTCAACTTGCCGGGCAATGCCGGCTTCGACGACTTCGGTGCGGTGTTGCAACGTACAGCTTGCGATCGGAACGCCGGCGGGGGTGTACCGCACCGGTTCGCGTTCGACGACGCTGGCTGTGAGTTGCAGCCGATTCACGAGAGCGACGCTTTACCTGGTAGCTTAAATACTGTGTCTTAAGCCTGCGCTTCGGACGGCTGCGTAGCAGCTGCCTTCTTGGCTTCTTCGCGCTGCACTTCCTTCATCATCGGCGACGGGCCGGTTTCGGCCTTCTTCATCTTGACGATCAGGTGACGCAGAACCGCGTCATTGAACTTGAATGCGTGTTCCAGCTCGTCGAGCGTGGTTTGGTCGCATTCGATGTTCAGGCAGACGTAGTGAGCCTTCGCGAGTTTCTCGATCGGATAGGCCAGTTGGCGACGGCCCCAGTCTTCGATACGGTGGATCTGACCACCGTGCGACGTGATCGTGGTCTTGTAGCGCTCGATCATGGCGGGCACTTGCTCGCTCTGATCGGGATGCACAATAAAGACGATTTCATAATGACGCATACACACTCCTTGTGGATTAAAGCCACCCGGGCGTCTGGACCGGTGTGGCAAGTGAGAAGCCGAAGATTGTAGCCCGAATGGGGACGGGTTGCAAGCCATCCCGTTAATCGGGCGCCTGATTCGGGTGTGTTTTCAAGGGTTTAGCCCCTTGGCGGCGGCGGGCGCCCCTAATACGTGCTGCGGTTCCAGTAATCCTTGCTGGCGTAGACCTCTTTCAGATAGTCGATGAAGTAGCGCACCTTGGCCGGCACGTAACGCTGCTGCGGGTAGACCGCGAGGATGTCGTAGTCCGGCAGCGCGAATTCGTCGAGCACCGTTTCCAGCTCGCCGCGCGCGAGCTGCTGCTGGATTTCCCAGGTCGAACGCCAGCCGAGCCCCAGCCCCTCCGACACCCAGCGGTGCAGCAATTCGCCGTCGTTGCAGTCAAGCGTGCCGCCGACCCGCACCGTCGCCAGCTTGCCGTTGCGCCGGAAGTACCAGCCGCGGTTCTGGCCCCCTTGCAGGTTGAAGGCGAGGCAGTTGTGCTGCGGCAGGTCTTCGAGCGTCTTCGGCTTGCCGTATTGGCGGAAATACGCCGGTGTGCCGCACACCACGCGCCGGTTCGAGGCCAGCTTCACGGCCACAAAATTCGGATCGACCGCGCCGCCGATGCGAATCGACAGGTCGTAGCCTTCGCGCACCAGGTCCACGACCCGGTCGGTCAGATTGAACGACAGTTGCAATTCAGGCTTGTCGGCAAGAAATGACGGCGCGAGGGGCGCGACGTGCTTGCGGCCGAAGGCGGCCGGCGCCGACACGATCAGATGCCCGCTCACCGCCCGGCGGCCCGCCGCCAGTTCGTTTTCCGCCTGATCCCACTCCGAGAGCAGGCCGCGGCAACGCTCCAGAAACGCGGCGCCCTCTTCGCTCACCACCAGACGGCGCGTCGAGCGGTACATCAGCTTGACGCCGAGGCGCTTTTCCAGCGCGTCGATACGCCGTCCGAGGATCACCGGCGACACGCCCTCCTCCAGCGCCGCGGCGGCCAGACTGCCGGCGTCGGCGACGCGCACGAAGGTTTCGATCTGCTTGAAGCGGTCCACGTCTTGTCTCCATTGTCGAGCGCAGTTAGCGCTTCAGCGCTTACTCCGGCCCCACGCAAGCGGGTTGCAACCGTCTTGCGTTCGTCGTCATTCCATACTTTTTGTTTCGAAATAAGCGACCCGCACTGATCTTATCAAACCTTTCGGTGAGGCCTAAAGTCCATCTCAACCCCCTCGATCCGCATTCACAGACATTCAGGAGACATTCATGGCCAAGATGAGAGCCGTCGACGCAGCGGTGCTGGTGCTCGAAAAAGAAGGCATCGATACCGCCTTCGGTGTGCCGGGCGCCGCCATCAACCCGTTCTACTCGGCCATGCGCAAGGCAGGCAACATCAGCCACGTGCTGGCGCGCCACGTCGAAGGCGCTTCGCATATGGCCGAAGGCTATACGCGGGCTCAGCCGGGCAACATCGGCGTGTGTATCGGCACGTCCGGCCCCGCCGGTACCGACATGATCACCGGTTTGTACTCCGCTCAGGCCGACTCGATTCCTATTCTGGCTATCACGGGCCAGGCGCCGCGCGCGCGTCTGTACAAGGAAGACTTCCAGGCCGTCGATATCGAATCGATCGCCAAGCCCGTCACCAAGTGGGCCGTCACCGTGCGCGAACCGGCGCTGGTGCCGCGCGTCTTCCAGCAGGCCTTTCATCTGATGCGTTCGGGCCGCCCGGGTCCGGTGCTGATCGACCTGCCGATCGACGTGCAGCTCGCCGAAATCGAATTCGATATCGACACCTATGAACCGCTGCCGGTCTACAAGCCGAAGGCAAGCCGCAAGCAGATCGAAGCCGCGCTCACGCTGCTCAACGATTCGGACAAGCCGCTGATCGTCTCCGGTGGCGGCGTGCTGAACGCCGCCGCGGAAGACCTGCTGGTGGAATTCGCGGAAACGATCGGCGTGCCGGTGATTCCGACGCTGATGTCGTGGGGCGCGATTCCCGACGATCACCCGCTGATGGCCGGCATGGTCGGCCTGCAGACGTCGCACCGCTACGGCAACGCGACGATGCTCGCCTCCGACTTCGTGCTCGGCATCGGCAACCGCTGGGCCAACCGTCATACGGGCAGCGTCGAGGTTTATACCAAGGGCCGTAAGTTCGTGCATGTGGACATCGAGCCGACGCAGATCGGCCGTGTGTTCGGACCGGACCTCGGCATCGTCTCGGACGCGAAGGCCGCGCTCGAACTGTTCGTCGAAGTGGCCAAGGAATGGAAGGCCGCCGGCAAGCTGAAGGACCGCAGCGCGTGGGTTGCGGACTGCCAGCAACGCAAGCGCACGCTGCAACGCAAGACGCACTTCGACAACGTGCCGATCAAGCCGCAACGCGTCTACGAAGAGATGAACCAGGTGTTCGGCCGCGATACGTGCTACGTGAGCACGATCGGTTTGTCGCAGATCGCCGGTGCACAGTTCCTGCACGTCTACAAGGCCCGCAACTGGATCAACTGCGGCCAGGCCGGCCCGCTCGGCTGGACGATTCCGGCTGCGCTCGGTGTGCGTGCCGCGGACCCGCAACGTCCTATCGTGGCGTTGTCCGGCGACTACGACTTCCAGTTCATGATCGAAGAACTCGCGGTCGGGGCGCAATTCAAGCTGCCGTACGTGCATGTGGTGGTGAACAACTCGTACCTCGGGCTGATCCGCCAGGCGCAGCGCGCGTTCGACATGGACTTCTGCGTGCAGCTCGCGTTCGACAACATCAACGCGCCGGAAGTGAACGGGTATGGCGTCGATCACGTGGCCGTGGCCGAAGGCCTCGGCTGCAAGGCGATCCGCGTGTTCAAGCCGGAAGAGCTGAAGCCGGCGCTGCAAAAAGCGCAGTCGATGCTCTCCGAGTTCAACGTGCCGGTGATCGTCGAAGTGATTCTCGAACGCGTGACCAACATTTCGATGGGCACGGAAATCGACGCCATCAACGAGTTCGAAGAACTGGCGGCGAAGCGCGAAGATGCGCCGAGCGCCATCAGCATGCTCGACTGAGTCCACCCAGTCGGCCTGTTTAGTTGACCTGCCTAGTTTGACCCGATCGACCGGGCGGTTCAGTGCGTAGTTCGCACCGCACCGCCCGAGCGAAGTTGTTTCATTGACCGACCAGCGAGACCCCAGCACCATGCCGAAATTTGCAGCCAATCTCACCATGCTGTTCAACGAAGTCCCGTTCCTCGACCGCTTCGTGGCCGCAGCGGACGCGGGCTTTAACGCCGTCGAATTCCTCTTCCCCTATCCGTATCAGATCGCCGAGCTGGCCGAGCGTCTGCAGCAGAATCGCCTGAAGCTCGTGCTGCACAACCTGCCCGCGGGCAACTGGGAAGCCGGCGAGCGCGGCATCGCCTGCCTGCCGGATCGCGTCGGCGAGTTCCAGGAAGGCGTCGGCCGCGCGATCGAATACGCCAAGGCGCTCAAAGTGCCGCAACTGAACTGCCTCGTCGGCATTCCCGGCCCGGGCGTCGATGCCGGCCGCGCTCACGCGACGATCGTCGACAACCTGCGCTTCGCTTGCGCCGCGCTGAAGAAAGAAGGCATCAAGCTGCTGGTCGAGCCGTGCAATTCGTACGACATCCCCGGCTTTGCGCTGAACCGTTCGTCCGAAGGGCTCGATGTGATCCGCGCCGTCGGCTCGGACAATCTGTTCCTGCAGTACGACATCTATCACATGCAACGGATGGAAGGCGAGCTTGCCGCCACCATCAGGAAGAACCTGGCGTCGATCGCGCACATCCAGCTGGCCGACAACCCGGGCCGCAACGAACCGGGCACGGGCGAAATCAACTACCCGTTCCTGTTCAACCTGCTCGACTCGCTCGGCTACGACGGCTACATCGGCTGCGAATACAAGCCGCGCACGACGACTACCGAAGGTCTCGACTGGGTGCAGCGCGTGGCCGGCCAGGCACGCGGCGCGGCGCACGTGGCCGCCTGAGCGATCGACTCGCTCTCCTAACGACTCTCTACCCCAACCCACTGGAGACATAGACACATGGCAAAGATCGGTTTTATCGGCCTCGGCATCATGGGCGCGCACATGGCGCGCAACCTCATCAAGGGCGGTCACTCGCTGATCGTGAACGGCGCGTATCCGGTGCCGGAAGATCTCAGCAAGACCACCACGGTGGTGGCGAACTCGACGGCTGTTGCGCAAGCCACCGACATCGTCATCATCATGGTGCCGGACACCCCTGACGTCGCCAACGTGCTGTTCGCCGACGACGGCGTCGCCAAGGGTCTGACGCAAGGCAAGCTGGTGATCGACATGAGCTCGATCTCCCCGCTCGACACGCAAGCCTTCGCGAAGAAGATCAACGCGCTCGGCGCCGACTACCTCGACGCGCCGGTCTCGGGCGGCGAAGTCGGCGCGCGCGAAGCGTCGCTGACTATCATGGTCGGCGGTCCTGAAAAAGCCTTCGCACTCGCCAAACCGCTGTTCGAACTGATGGGCAAGAACATCTCGCTGATCGGCGAGAACGGCGCGGGCCAGACCTGCAAGGTGGCGAACCAGATCATCGTCGCGCTGAACATCGAGGCGGTGGCCGAAGCGCTGCTGTTCGCCGCGCGTTCGGGCGCCGATCCGGAGCGCGTCCGCAAGGCGCTGATGGGTGGTTTCGCTTCGTCGCGGATTCTCGAAGTGCACGGCGAGCGCATGACCAAGCGCACCTTCGATCCGGGCTTCCGCATCGAACTGCACCAGAAGGACCTGAACCTCGCGCTCGACGGCGCGCGCAAGCTCGGCATCGCCCTGCCGCATACGGCGAGCGCGCAGCAACTGTTCAGCGTGTGTGCGGCGAACGGCGGCAAGGCATGGGACCACTCCGCGATGGTGCGTGCGCTGGAAATCATGGCGAACTTCGAAGTGGCTCAGGCGCCGGGTAAGGAAGCGAAGGCCGCTTAAGGCGATCGCGTGAGATCACTGGGCCGCCCCTGGAGCCGTAGCCATACGGCGTAAACGTCGCGACCGGTTGGGGGCGTGCCCAGTAGCAACAACATCGGTTGCCGTGAGCTTCATGGCAACCGGCAGGTGGGGCGTCCGATGCGGTGCGCGGCACGCGCAACGTATCGGACAAATCGTGCCGCTCTGGGCTGAGAGCGGCAAGTGGGGTCCGCAGCGGCACCCGGCGACGCCGGGGAAGCCTTGGTCGGTCAGACGTCGTCGTCGGGTGTCCGGC
Organism: Paraburkholderia phenazinium; assembly: GCF_900142845.1. Classification (NCBI taxonomy): domain Bacteria; kingdom Pseudomonadati; phylum Pseudomonadota; class Betaproteobacteria; order Burkholderiales; family Burkholderiaceae; genus Paraburkholderia; species Paraburkholderia phenazinium. The sequence continues at coordinate 543,669 of NZ_FSRU01000002.1, read as the reverse complement.
TGTCGGATTGCACGGCATCAAATCACAACGCGGCGATAAGGGCAGTGTGCCCCTATCGCCGCGTTTTTTTATCACAATTACATCAAGCAGCCCCGCCGGCGCGCGCCAGACGGCGCACGCGCCTTGCCCGCTCAGTATTTATCGAAGATCGCCTGCAGCGCCACCGCTCCCGTGCCGCCGGCCGCGAGGGCCAGCATCAGCAGCACGCGCGCCTTGTACGGATTGAGCGAACCGGCCGTGACAAAGCCGAGCGCATCGTCCGGCGCCGCGCCGTTGCGCATCACATGGCCCGAGCCGACCCGCGACGAACGCACCACCACCACGCCCTGCGTCACAGCATCGGCAAGCGCCTGTTGCACCGACGCATGGATCGAGCCGTTGCCCGTGCCGGCCACGACGATGCCGCGCACGCCCGCCGCCACCAGCGCATCGACGGCGATCCGCGAAGCCCCCGCATAACTCGTGACGATCTCGACATTGGGCCACTTGGCGCCGATCACAAATTCCGTATCGACGGTATGCGGACGCACGACCTTACGCTGGAATTCGACGCGACCGTCCTGCACCCAGCCCAGCGCGCCGATTTCCAGAGACTGGAACGCATCGACCGCGTAGGTGCTGGTCTTGACGACGTCGCGCGCGCTATGAATGCGGTTGTTGAACGCGACCAGCACGCCCTGCCCGTGCGCCGCCGCGCTGGCGGCGACCGTCACGGCGTTGAGCAGATTCAGCGGGCCATCCGCGGAAAGCGCCGACGAGGGCCGCATCGACGCGGTCAGCACGACCGGCTTGGTCCCTTTGACGGTCAGATGCAGCAGGTAGGCGGTTTCTTCGAGCGTATCGGTGCCGTGGGTAATTACCACGCCGTCGATCTCGTCGCTTGCCAGCAGCGCGTTGACGCGTTGCGCGAGCGTGGTCCAGAGCGCGAGCGCCATGTCCTTGCTATCGATGCTGGCAATCTGCTCAGGCTGGATCTGCGCAACGCCCGACAGCGCCGGCACCGCCTCGAGCAGACGGTCGACGCCGACCACGCCGGCCTGATAACCGGAAGTATTGGTGACGTCGGCGGCGGAGCCGGCAATCGTGCCGCCCGTCGCCAGCACGGCGATACGCGGCAGCGCATGCGCCGCCGGCGTTCCCGAAGAGGAGGAAGTCAAAGTATTCATGGCGGCGATTGTAAGCGATGCGCCGCCCGCCGCCATCAATCCACTGCGCGCAACTGGGCGGCGATATCCGCTTCCTTCAGCTGCGGTGCGAACATTTCCAGCAGACGATACGCATAGGCCCGCAGGAACGCGCCCTTGCGCAAGCCGACGCGAGTCGTACTCGCCTCGAACAGATGCTGCGTATCGAGCGCGACCAGTTCCGTATCGCGCTTCGGATCGTAGGCCATCGCCGCCACCACGCCAATGCCCATGCCGAGTTCGACGTAGGTCTTGATCACGTCCGCGTCGATGGCGGTCAGCACGACGTCGGGCAGCGCCCCCGCCTTGGCGAACGCCTGGTCGATATGCGAGCGGCCGGTGAAATCCTGATCGTAGGTCACGATCGGAAACTCGGCGATCTCATCGAGCGTCAGGTTCTCGCGGCCCACCAGCGGATGGCCCTTCGGCACCACCACCACGTGGTGCCACGAATAGCACGGGAACGTGACGATGTCCGGGAAGCGGTCGAGCGCTTCGGTCGAGATGCCGATATCCGCTTCGCCGTTGATGATCATCTGCGCGATCTGCTGCGGACTGCCCTGGCGCAGCGCCAGATGGACCTTCGGAAATACCTCAGTGAACTGGCGGATCACCTTGGGCAAGGCGTAGCGCGCCTGCGTGTGGGTGGTGGCCACCACCAGGTGACCACTGTCCTGGTCCGCATACTGGCGTGCGACGCGGCGCAGGTTTTCCGCGTCGAGCAGCATCCGTTCGATCAACTGATGCACCGCCTTGCCCGGCTCGGTCAAGCCGGTGAGACGCTTGCCGCGACGGATGAAGATATCGACGCCGAGTTCGTCCTCGAGGTCCTTGATCTGTTTGGACACGCCCGACTGCGATGTGTACAGCACGTTCGCGACTTCGGTCAGGTTCATGTTCTGGCGCACGGCCTCGCGCACAAAGCGTAGTTGCTGAAAGTTCATCTGTATGTCTCCGGTTCAGCCAGACTCAAGTTATGCAATATAGGTTAACCGGGCTGTTTCAATGCGCCGGAAAGACGCGCAACGCGCGCGGCACCGCCGTCACGCCGTCGCCGACCGCCAGTTGCAGCGCCCGCCACGCTTCGCGATCCAGTTCCGCTTCGAGTACGTTGCCCTCGCGCCCGGCGAGTTCGACGCGCACCGAACCGCCCAGCGTCACGACACGCCGCACATCGACCACGATGCCGTCGCGATGCCCCGAGGCCTGCGGATACAGTTGCAGGTCATGCGGACGCACATACGCGAACGCCGGGCCTTCGAAACCGGCCGTCGCCACCACCGGCAACGCGGCGCCGTCCACCACGAAACCGTGTTGATCCACCTTGCCGTGCAGCCGGTTGGCCGCGCCGAGAAACTCGTAGACAAACGAGGTCTGCGGATGATCGTACACGTCCTGCGGACTGCCCACCTGCTCCACATGGCCGCGATTCAATACGACGATGCGGTCGGCCACCTCGAGCGCTTCTTCCTGGTCGTGCGTCACGAAGATCGTCGAAATATGCAGATCGTCGTGCAGGCGGCGCAACCAGCTGCGCAGTTCCTTGCGGACCTTCGCGTCCAGCGCGCCGAACGGTTCGTCCAGCAGCAACACCTTGGGCTCGACGGCGAGCGCACGCGCCAATGCAATCCGCTGCCGCTGCCCGCCCGACAGTTCCGACGGATAGCGTTGCGCCAGCCAGTCCAGTTGCACGAGCTTCAGCAACTCATGCACCTTCTCGCGGATCACCGCCTCCGACGGCCGCTCCTTGCGCGGTTTCACACGCAGGCCGAAGGCGACGTTCTCGAACACGGTCATATGACGGAACAGCGCGTAATGCTGGAACACGAAACCGACCTGGCGTTCGCGTGCGCCCACCGTCGCGACATCCTGTCCTTGTAACACGACCTGACCCGAGTCCGCATATTCGAGGCCGGCAATCACGCGCAACAGCGTGGTCTTGCCACAACCCGACGGTCCGAGCAGCGCCACCAGTTCGCCCGGCGGAAAGTCGAGCGAGACGTTATCGAGCGCGGTGAAATCGCCGAAGCGCTTCTGCAGGTTACGAACGGTGATGCCCATTGATTACGCTCCAGTCGGCTGCGAGGTGGCGGGACCGGCATGCGCGGGCACGTCGCGCGCAGCCGCCAGTTCCGCGGACAGATGACGCTCGGCAAGCAGCTTGAGGCCGAGCGTCACGAGCGCGAGCAGCGCAAGCAACGAGGCCACGGCAAACGCCGCCGAGAAGTTGTATTCGTTGTAGAGGATTTCGACATGCAGCGGGATCGTGTCCGTCTGGCCGCGAATATGGCCCGAGACCACCGAGACCGCGCCGAACTCGCCCATTGCCCGCGCGTTGCACAGGATCACGCCGTACAGCAAGCCCCACTTGACGTTCGGCAAGGTGACGCGGCGGAACGTCTGCCAGCCGGATGCGCCGAGCACGTGAGCGGCTTCCTCTTCATCGTTGCCCTGGGCCTGCATCAGCGGAATCAGCTCACGCGCGACAAACGGGAACGTCACGAAGATCGTCGCGAGCACGATGCCCGGCACCGCGAAGATGATCTGCACGTTGTGATCCTGCAGCCACGGGCCGAACCAGCCTTGCGCGCCGAACAGCAGCACATAGACGAGACCGGAGACCACCGGCGAGACGGAGAACGGCAGGTCGATCAGCGTGGTCAGCAGCGCCTTGCCCTTGAATTCGAACTTCGCGATGCACCAGGACGCGGCGAGCCCGAACACCAGGTTCAAGGGCACGGCGATCGCGGCGGTCAGCAGCGTCAGCTTGATGGCGGAAACGGCGTCGGGATCGGCGAGCGCTTCGAAATAGAAGCCCACGCCTTTGCTCAACGCCTGATAGAACACCGCGATGAGCGGCACCACCAGAAACAGCGCGAGAAACAATAGCGCGATCCCCGTCAACACCCAGCGCACGAGGCGTGGTTCGGTGACGGGATCGGCGCGGCGGGCCGCGTTCGAAGCGGCGCGCTGTACAGGCGGCAGCGGCGGCGGCAGCGCAGCGGAATCGTGGCTCATTGCAGACCTCCTGCGGTGCCTGTCGTAACCGTTGCGGCGGTCGCAATGGGCAGCGCCGGCGCGGCCGCGCCGCGGCGCGTGCGACGCTGCAGATACCACTGCAGCGTGTTGATCAAAAGCAGCATCAGGAACGACACCACCAGCATCACGACGGCGAGCGCGGTGGCCCCGGCATAGTCGTACTGTTCGAGCTTGGTGATGATGAGCAGCGAAGTGATCTCCGATTTCATCGGCACGTTGCCGGCAATGAAAATCACCGAGCCGTATTCGCCCAGCGCCCGCGCGAAGGCCAACGCGAAACCGGTCAGCAGCGCCGGCAATACCGCGGGCAACACGACGCGGCGAAACGTCAGCCAGCGCGATGCGCCGAGGCACGCCGCAGCCTCTTCCTGCTCGCGTTCGAATTCTTCCAGCACCGGCTGCACAGTGCGCACCACGAACGGCAAGCCGATAAAGGTCAACGCCACCAGCACGCCGGCCGGCGTAAACGCGATCTTGATGCCGAGCGGCTCGAGAAACTGGCCGATCCAGCCGTTGCCCGCATACACCGCCGCGAGCGAAATGCCCGCCACCGAGGTGGGCAACGCAAACGGCAGATCGACGACGGCGTCCACCAGACGCTTGAACGGAAACTTATAGCGCACCAGCACCCAGGCGACCAGAAAGCCGAACACCGCGTTGATCAGCGCGCCGCCGAGCGCCGAGAAAAACGTCAGCCGGTACGAGGCCAGCACGCGCGGCGAGGCGACCGCGCGCACGAACTGGGCCCAGTCGAGCGAAGCCGTCTTGAGAAAGGTCGCCGCGAGCGGAATCAGCACCACGAGGCTCAGATACGCCACCGTGATGCCGAGCGTCAGGCCGAAGCCGGGTAACGCGCTGGGCTTGCGGAAGGTCAACGTCGTCATGCGGAATGCTCTTTCAGGGTGAAAACCACGGCGGCCACTGTCGGCCCAACACGTCGCCGATACGTGGCCTAAACACGTGAACAAAAGGCACGCCACATGTGGCGTGCCGGATTGCGTCCTGCGGATTGCGCTTTACTGCGGCGAGTAGATCGAATCGAACACGCCGCCATCCGCAAAGTGCGTCTTCTGCGCATTCGCCCAGCCGCCGAACGAGTCGTCCACCGTGTACAGCTTCAGCTTCGGAAACTTCGCGGTCAAAGCCGCCGGCACCTTGTCCGAACGCGGACGGTAGAAGTTCTCCGCGGCGATCTCCTGGCCCTGCTCGCTATACAGGAAGTTCAGATACGCCTCGGCCAGCTTGCGGGTGCCGTGCCTGTCCACCACCTTGTCGACCACCGCCACCGGCGGCTCGGCCAGAATGCTCACCGACGGCACCACGATCTCGAACTTGTCCGGACCGAATTCCTTCAACGACAGGAATGCTTCGTTCTCCCACGCAATCAGCACATCGCCGATACCGCGCTGCACGAAGCTCGTGGTCGCCCCCCGCGCGCCCGAGTCGAGCACGCCGGCGTTCTTATAGAGCTTCGAGACGAAGTCCTTGGCTTTCTGGTCGTTGCCGCCCGGCTGATGCTCGGCGTAGGCCCAGGCCGCCAGATAGTTCCAGCGCGCGCCGCCCGAGGTCTTCGGGTTCGGCGTGACGATCGACACGCCCGGCTTCACCAGGTCGTCCCAGTCCTTGATGTGCTTCGGGTTGCCCTTGCGCACCAGAAACACGATGGTCGAGGTGTACGGCGCCGCGTTGTCCGGCAGGCGCTTTTGCCAGTTCTTGTCGACGATGCCCTTGCTGGCGAGCGCGTCGATGTCGTAAGCGAGTGCGAGCGTGACGACGTCCGCCTGCAGGCCGTCGAGCACCGAGCGCGCCTGCGCGCCCGAGCCGCCGTGCGACTGCTTGAAGGTGACGGTCTCGCCGGTCTGCGCCTTCCATTCCTTGCCGAATGCCTGGTTGACCTGCTGGTACAGCTCGCGTGTCGGGTCATAGGACACGTTGAGCAGCGTCGTGTCCGCTGCAGCCGTCTGGGCCACCAGGCCGAGTGCCGCTGCGGCGCCCAGCGCCAGCACCGTGATGAGTTTCCTGGTCTTGCCTGCGAGCCCCGTGCCCTGATCGATCATCCAGCTTCTCCGCGTCGTGGTTGGTTGGGACTGCGCGTCCCGTGTTCTATGCAGCGAGTGGAGGCCAGTCTATCGAAGGGCTTTCATCATTAAAAATAATGTTTCTTCATTTTTTAATACTCAAAAGTGGTAATGACAGCCAGACGCGGCGTTGTGGCACGAAAACGGCCGTTAAGACGCCCCAAAGCGACGCCACAACGACACCCAGGGACACGAACTTAAAGTAAAGCTTGAATTGCGCCGAATACTGTATAAAAATACAGTCACCTGTCTATCCATACAGTGGCGCCATGACCAAACTCACCGCACGACAGCAAGAAGTTTTCGATCTGATCCGCCGGGCTATCGAACGCACCGGCTTTCCGCCCACCCGCGCGGAGATCGCCGCCGAACTGGGTTTCAGCTCGGCCAACTCGGCGGAGGAGCACCTGCGGGCGCTGGCCCGCAAGGGCGTGATCGAACTCGCGGCGGGCGCTTCGCGCGGCATCCGGCTGCTGCTGGCCGGTAATGACGACGCGCCGCATCAGTTCACGCTGCCGCACGCCAGCATCATGCAGTTGTCGCTGCCCCTGATCGGCCGGGTGGCAGCAGGTAGCCCGATCCTCGCGCAGGAACACATCTCGCAGCATTACGCCTGCGACCCGGCGCTGTTTTCGAGCAAGCCGGACTATCTGCTGAAGGTACGCGGGCTGTCCATGCGGGACGCCGGCATCTTCGACGGCGACCTGCTCGCCGTGCAGAAGAAAAGCGAAGCAAAAGACGGCCAGATCATCGTTGCGCGACTCGGCGACGACGTGACGGTCAAGCGTCTCAAGCGGCGGCCGAACGGTATCGAGCTGATCGCCGAGAACCCCGATTACGACAACATCTTCGTTCAGGCCGGCAGTGCGGAATTCGCATTGGAAGGCATTGCGGTGGGGCTGATCCGCCCCACCGAATTCTGAACCCTGCTGCCCTGAATCAAGCCTGGAGAGACTCATGGAACGCCTTGCCCGCCTGCTGCCCTTCCGCCAGTTCGGTCGCCTGCGCCACTTGCGCAGCCTGGTGCCCTGCGCACCGATCGAGGCATCCAGTGCCACGGCTTCGTTATTCGACGTCGAGGAGCCGCGCACCTCAACCTTGCCGTCGGCGCTGCCGGCCTTCGCACGGGTGTCGCTGAATTCGGGGCTGAATACGGCGGAACCGGCCCGGCGCGCGCCGGTGCGGGTCTACCACGGGCCGTCGCGGCTCATTATGGTCGGCACCGTCGACGCGGTGTGCCGGATGATCGACCGTTGCATCGCCGAAGAACGCGCCGGCTTGCAGAACGCGCTGTTCGAGTAAGGGCGTGCGTGTGGGGGATCAGGTGGAACTTGCGGGATCGTTTTGCCGCGGTTGCGGTCCACGTTAGATCCCCTCTAACGGAGAATCTCGTCCGATGGCTGTTCCAACACCTGCAAAACGCGGCTTTGTCCGGCCGCTGATCGTTGTTCTGGTTGTGATCGTGATCGTCGCCGTGCTGGGGTATGGCTATGCGTCGCCCTACCTCGCGCTCGATCGTCTGAAGCGCGCGGCCGACGCGCGTGATGCGCAGACCGTCAGCGAGTACGTGGACTATCCGGCGTTACGCGAAAGCCTGAAGGAACAGGTTTCGGGCTTGCTGACGCGTCGGCTCGAAGCGCGGGCGAACGGCAATCCGCTTGCGGCCATTGGGGCAATGATCGGCGTGGCGTTGATTGGTCCGTTAGTGGATGCCTATGCCACGCCGGATGGCGTGGCTGCGCTGCTGAACGGCATGCCGCCACGCGGCGATCTCACCCAGCGTCCGCCTGCGCCACCGGATCTGGCGAGCAATGCGCCCGGCACCGGCGCGGCGGATTCAACGCCGGCGCCTGCGGTGCCTGCGCCGGCCGCCACAGCGCCGGCCACAGCAACCACCGCCGCGCCGCCGCAGCCGCCGCAAACCACGGCCGGCTATCGCGGCATCAACGAATTCGCCGTGACGTATCAGCATGGCGTCGGCGACGCGCGCTATGCCGCGATTCTGCGACGCGAAGGGCTATTTTCGTGGAAGCTCGCGGCGGTCGATCTGAACGCCAACTGAACGAATCAGGCCGCAGCGGCCGCTTGCTGCTGCTCCTGCACCGACGAGCACGCCACCAGGATGCTGCACGAGATCCGGTCGAGTAAAGGCGTATTGCCCGCCCCCATCCACCAGCGCGACAGGCCAGTGCGGCAGCGATGGCCGACCACCACGAGATCCACTTGCAGATCGTTGGCGAGGTTGGCGATTTCGTCGATCGGATGGCCGAACGCAAAGTGACCTTGCGCCGTCACACCGCGCTCGGTAAGCCAGTCCACGCCTTCCTGGAGGATATCGCGGGCGGTCTTCTCGAAGCTGCCGCAGGCCACATCGGTCAATAGTCCTGCGCTCTGCGCGATGCTCGAGCGCATGTCCACGACCGACAACAGATGCGTTTCCGCCTTGAGGTCCAGCGCCAGATCGGCGCCGCAACGTAGTGCCTTGCGGCCTTCGCGCGAGCCGTCGTAGCACAGCAGGATTTTCTGGTAGCTCGCCATGTGGTTCTCCCTACCGCGTTGATCGCGGTTCTGTCCTGAATCATGGTGCGCCGCAATTCAGCTTGCAAGGGATGGAAAACGCTAACTAAGCATCAACGCGACACCCGTTGCATGACAGCCGCTTCGCACGTCATGCCGCAGCGCAAGAACCGCACCCCGGCAGTGCACGGATGCCAACAGCAAGGCGCCAATGCCCTAGAATGGGCAGCCTTACCGGCCGTTCACGTCTTTCGGAATCCCTATCGACCCATGTCTGAAGCCGCCATCGAATTCCTGCAAGTCCACAAGCGCTATGCCGGTAAAACCGTCGTCGACGGTCTGTCGTTCCACGTCCGGCGAGGCGAGTGTTTTGGCCTGCTCGGCCCGAACGGCGCCGGCAAGACCACTACGCTGCGTATGCTGCTCGGCATTGCGGCGCCGGACGCCGGCACGATCCGCCTGTGCGGCGAGCCGATTCCGGCGCGCGCCCGCTTCGCGCGGGCGCGTGTCGGCGTGGTGCCGCAGTTCGACAATCTCGATCCGGACTTCACGGTGCGCGAGAACCTGCTGGTGTTCGGCCGCTACTTCGGCCTGAGCGCGGCGCAGGCCCGCGCCATGGTGCCGTCGCTGCTCGAATTCGCCCGCCTCGAAAGCAAGGCGGATGCGCGGGTCGGCGAACTGTCCGGCGGCATGAAGCGGCGTTTGACGCTGGCCCGCGCGCTCGTCAACGACCCGGACGTGCTGATCCTCGACGAGCCCACCACCGGGCTCGACCCGCAAGCGCGCCATCTGATCTGGGAGCGGCTGCGCTCGCTGCTCGTGCGCGGCAAAACCATTCTTTTGACCACGCACTTCATGGAAGAAGCGGAGCGGCTCTGTCACCGCCTATGCGTGATCGAGGAAGGACGAAAGATCGCGGAGGGCGCGCCGAATGAACTGATCGCCTCGGAGATCGGCTGCGACGTGATCGAAATCTACGGACCGGATCCGCTCGCCTTGCGCGACGAACTGGCGCCGCTCGCGGAACGCACCGAGATCAGCGGCGAGACGCTGTTCTGCTACGTCACCGAGGCGGAACCGGTGCATGCGCGCCTCAAGGAACGCTCGGATCTGCGCTATCTGCACCGGCCAGCCAATCTTGAAGACGTGTTCCTGCGACTCACGGGCCGCGAAATGCAGGACTAGCGGCGCCACGGCACACACAACCGCAAGCACAACCACGCGCATCCACGCCTGAAACCGCACCCCAAACCCAGCCTGCCTCGACACCCACCCGCCATGGACGCACGCACCTACGACACCCCCAGCCAGGCCGCCCCGGCCAGCGAGCCGTTCGCCGCCCTGCCGGCCAATGCCGTCAACTGGATCGCCGTGTGGCGCCGCAATTATCTGGTGTGGCGCAAGCTGGCGCTGGCGTCGATGTTCGGCAACCTCGCCGATCCGATGATTTATCTGTTCGGGCTGGGCTTCGGCATGGGCTTGATGGTCGGGCATGTCGACGGCGTGTCGTATATCGCCTTTCTCGCCACCGGCACGGTGGCCTCGAGCGTGATGATGTCGGCCAGTTTCGAAGCGATGTACTCGGGGTTTTCGCGCATGCACGTGCAGCGCACGTGGGAAGGCATCATGCACACGCCGCTGACGTTGGGCGATATCGTGCTCGGCGAAGTGATGTGGGCAGGCAGCAAGTCGATGCTGTCCGGCGTGGCCATCATGCTGGTGGCCGGTGCGCTCGGCTATGCGAACTTCCCGTCGATGCTGCTGGCGCTGCCCGTCATCGCGCTGACCGGACTCGCGTTTGCCAGTGTGGCGATGATCGTGACGGCACTCGCGCCGTCGTACGATTTCTTCATGTTCTATCAGACGCTTGTACTCACGCCGATGCTGCTGCTCTCCGGCGTGTTCTTTCCGATCGCGCAGTTGCCGCCCATCGCCCGGCACGTGACGCAGGTGCTGCCGCTCGCGAATGCGGTCGATCTGATCCGGCCGGCGATGCTCGGCCGGCCGCTCGACCACGTAGCGCTGCACGTCGCCGTGCTGGTCGCCTATGTGGTCGTGCCGTTCTGCATCGCGGCCGTGCTGTTCCGCCGCCGGATGATGCGGTAAGGCGCACCGGGAGCGTGCTCAGTCCTCGTCATCCGTCCAGGGAATATCGACGTCGGAGATGAACGCGACCGTCGCGAACGGGCCGCCTTCCTGACGCCCGACCTTGCCGTCCGCGCGCTGCCACTCGACGCGAAACAGCGTGCCCGGATCGTCGGCAATCAGGCGTACCGTACGCACCTCGTCGGGATCGGACTCTTCCACTGGGCCATCGAGCGACACCAGCAGTTCCTGTGGCCACAGACCGTCGGCGGGATCGTAGATGCGATCGCCGTCGGGGATCAGCGTGAAGGCTTCCACGCCGATCGTCGCCGAGGCTTCAATGATCATTTTGCCCAGGGCGCGCAGCAGCGCAGTGGCCCGCGCCGAGTTCGCCTGGCGGATCGCGAGGTCCCCGCGCGTCAGCGCCTGTTCAAGTTTCGGATTTGTCTTTTGTTGCGCCATTCGATTTCCTGATTGCAATCGCTCGAGTGTATGCGGCGGCTCGCCTAAGCCGGTGTCGCCTGTACCCAACCTGCAAAGGGGCACGCCGCCTGTGATTTTTTTCGGGCTGAATCGTACCACTGGTGGGCATCCCAGCCGCATCGAACGTGACAGCCGTTCGATCCCGACGCCCCCAGTTCCCCAGTTTAGGTCGTGATTCGACAACTGGCAGCGAGATTTCTCAGGCGAGGCGGTCCAGCTCACAGATGCCGTGCACCGCTTCAGAAGCCGAGCGCGACGGCCAGTCCGCCGCTCACCACCCCGAACAGCACCACCGACACCGCCACCAGCGTCAGGAGACGCGGCCGGAACGAGCGGGCCAGCATTGCCAGCGATGGCACGCTGATCGGCGGCAGGGTCATCAGCAGCGCGCCGGCGGGACCGACGCCCATGCCGAGCGAGAGCATGGCCTGAATGATCGGCACCTCGCCCGCGGTGGGGATCACAAACAGCATGCCGGCGACCGCCAGCGCCACGATCCAGCCAAACTGGTTGCCGATCTCCGGGCCGACGTGCGGAAACAGCCACGCGCGCGCCGCGCCGAGCAGCAGGATCAGCACGATGTATTCGGGAATCAGGCGCGCCGCCATGCGGGCAAACAGGCTGAGCCAGCGGACGAACGCGTTGCCGCGCGCCTGCTCCTGCAGTGCAGCAAGCTGCGCCAGTTGCGCGTCGGCGGCCTCGGCCTCCTTAGGGGTGACGAGCCGGTTCACCAGGTAGCCCAGACCGAACACCATCAGCACGCCCAGCACGAGGCGCAGTGCTGCCCAGTTCCAGCCGAGTACGAAACCCATAAATACGAGCGTGGCCGGATTGAGCACCGAGTTGCCGAGCCAGAAGGCAATCGCCCCGCCCGGCGAGGCCTGCCGCTGCCGCAAGCCGACCACCACCGGCGCCGCGCAGCAGGTGCACATCATGCCGGGAATCGCCAGCAGGCCGCCGGCCGCGACGCTGCCGAAGCTGGTCTTGCCGAGCACCCGGGCGATCCATTGCACGGGCAACAGGACCTGTACGGCCGAACCGAGCACGAGACCCAGCACCATTGCCTGCCAGATCGCCTTGCCGTAGGCCAGCGCATAACCGAGCGCGGCCGCCAGCGACGGGGCGGGCGGGCTCGCGTCGGTCCCCATCAGAATCGACTTGCCGATCGAATGCGTCTCAGCGGCCGTGAAGGCGCGGTGGTAGTACGGAAACCACTTCACATAAAAAAGGCCGGCGACGGCGACCAGCAGAAAGATCAGCCATCCGGCTGCGGGTTGAGTCTGGCGTGTGGTGTTCATCGTTATGATCTTTTGGAGTTTGAAACTCGGACGTCGGAGCAGGAGGCGTCTACCGGCCCCTCTGCCTGCGCAAGACTCGCCAGCAGCGCCGCGGCCTGCTCGACGCTGTCGGCCGCGTTCGGCCTGAAACTGAAATGCAGCGCCTCGCCCAGGCGGCTGAAATGCTGCCGGCTGCTGCGCTGATACGCGGGATCGTAGTGCCGCTCGATCAGTTCGCCGAACAGTTCGGCACGCGCCGCCGCGGCGTCTGCGTCACGCGCGCCGTCTGGGCCAGGCCCACTGCTGCCTGCGTCGATCAACTGCTGCCAATGCTTTACCTGTTCGCGGCTATGCAGTCCGATCAAACGCTCGAGCTGATGCTTGAACGAATCCGGCTGGTCGAACAGATGCGCATAGTCCTGCAGCAAAAACGTGATGCGCTCGGCGTGCGTGGCTTCGACTTCCACACAGGCGCCGCCGTGAAAACGCTCGAGCAGCGTCTGCGGCAACGTGATCGCGCCGATGCGCCGGCTCTCCGCTTCGACGAACACCGGACGCCGCACGTCGAAGTGCGACAACGCGCCGATCAGCGCCGTATCGAAGGCCTTTTGCGCCGGTTGCGGCTGATCCGGCAACGCGCCGAGCAGCGAGCCGCGATGGCAGGCCAGCGCCTCCAGATCGAGCACCTGGGCGCCCGCCTCGCGCAACGCCTGCAAGAGCCGGGTCTTGCCGCTCCCGGTATGGCCGATCAGCGCGACATAGTCGAACTGGCCCGGCAAACTCGCGAGCGCGGTGACCACGGAGCCGCGGTAAGCCTTGTAGCCGCCGTCGAGCTGACGCGCCTGCCAGCCGATCAGGTTGAGCCACGTCGTCATCGAACCGGAGCGCTTGCCGCCGCGCCAGCAATAGATCAGCGGACGCCAGTTGCGCGGACGCCCGGCGAAGGTGGTCTCGAGGTGCTGCGCGATATTGCGCGCCACCATCGCCGCGCCGACCCGCGTCGCCTCGAAGGGCGACACCTGTTTGTACATGGTGCCGACGATCACGCGCTCCTCGTTGCTCAGCACCGGCGCGTTGATCGCACCGGGAATGTGATCTTCGGCAAACTCGAGCGGCGTGCGCACGTCGACGATCTCGTCGAAGCGCGTCAGTTGATCGAGGGACACCAGCAGGTTTTTCAAGGGGACGACGCACGAAGAAAGGCTGCTTTCGAATGAAATAGCCGGAATGAACGGAACGGTGACAGCGGTTAAGCCGAATTATGGCATGGGGTAGCGTCACTTCGGCTGCGGCGCCCGGATCGCAGCAATCAGGAAATCGCGGAACGCCCGCACCGAAGCCGGCAGTTCGCGCCCGGCCATGGTCTGCACCTGAATGCTGCGCTGGCGCATCTGCGGATGACTGAGCGCGATCACCACGAAGCCGTCGGCGGCGTAACGATCGCGCACCGACAGCAACCCCGTGAACATGATCGCGCCGGATTGCTGTGCGTAGCGGTACATCGCGCCACTGTTGTTGCTGGTCAGGTCCGGTTCGAGCAGCAGCCCTTCGAGCGCGCAGGTGATGTCGATCAATTGCCGGATGGTCGTGCCTGCTTCCGGCAGCACCAGCGGATAGCGCTGCAGATCGGCCAGCGAAACCTTGGCGCGCGCCGCGAGCGGATGATCGGCCCGCATCAGCGCGAACACCGGGGCCCGCTCCGTGTGCTCGACCTTGACGCCCTTTTCAGGTGCGAGGCTGAAGGTCAGGGCAAGGTCGGCGTCGCCGTCGCGCACCCGCCGCGTCGCTTCGCCGGGCGTCAGGACCGCGAGGTTGAAGTCGATCCCTGGGTGTTTGAGGCGGAAGCCGGCCATCGCGGTCGGCAGGAAGTCCGAGGCGAACCCTTCGGAGCTGACGATCTTGAGCATGCTGCCGTGCAAGGCATCGAGCCCACCGATCTCCTTCATCACATGTTCGGCTTCCAGCAGGCTGCGCTGCGCGTAGGCGAGCAGGCGCTCGCCCGCTTCGGACAGCGCCATGCCGCGCGGCCGCCGTTCGAACAGCGGTGCGCCGATCTCCGACTCGAGCCGCGCGACCTGCCGGCTGATCGCCGAGACCGCCACGTGCAGGCGCACCGACGCCTCGCTGATCGAACCGGTGCGCGCCACCTCGACGAAATAGCGCAAGGCAATGCCATGCAGGGAAAGGGCCATGGAACGGAGTCTCGCAGAGGTCGTTCGAGCTTTGCCTTTTCGGCAACGCAAGCTTCGAAATACGATCATTGTGACAAAAAAAACGGCCTCCTAGAATCGATCGCAAGTCACCCTTCCTCTACCGCCCCATCCCGGAGACCACCTTGACCCGCAATCAGGCCATCGAGCACGCGACACATCACTTCGAGTCGGGTGCCTTTCTCACCGACCTCAACCGCCGCGTCGGCTTTCGCACCGAGAGCCAGGACGCGGGCCGCGCCGCCACCCTGCTCGCCTACCTGACCGATGAGATCGTCCCCGAGGCCGGGCGGCTCGGCTTCGAGACGCGCATCGTCGACAACCCGGTAGCGGGCGCCGGTCCTCTCCTGATCGCCACGCGGCATGAAAGCGACGACCTGCCGACCGTGCTGATCTACGGCCACGGCGACGTGGTGCGCGGCTACGACAACCAGTGGCGCGAAGCACTGTCGCCGTGGGAAGTGAAAATAGAAGGCGAGCGCTGGTACGGCCGCGGCACCGCCGACAACAAGGGGCAGCACAGCATCAATCTCGCGGCGCTCGCCAGCGTGCTCGCCACACGCGGCGGCACACTCGGTTTCAATGCCAAGCTACTGATCGAAATGGGCGAGGAGACCGGCTCGCCGGGACTCGACGCAATCTGTCATACGTATCGGGACGCGCTCGCCGCCGACGTATTGATCGCCTCCGACGGACCGCGTCTCGCCGCACGGCGTCCCACCGTGTTTCTCGGCTCGCGCGGCTCGGTGAATTTCCAGCTCGCCCTGAACCTGCGCGACGGCGCGCATCACTCGGGCAACTGGGGCGGCCTGCTGCGCAATCCGGCCACCGTGCTCGCCAATGCGCTGGCGAGCCTCGTCGACGCGCGCGGCGTGATCGCCGTCGCCGGTCTGCGCCCGCCGCCGATTCCCGAGGCGGTGCGCCGGGCGCTCGCCGATATCACAGTCGGCGGCGGTCCGGGCGACCCCGCCGTCGACGACAACTGGGGCGAGCCCGGGCTCACGCCGGCAGAGCGCGTGTTCGGCTGGAACAGCTTCGAAGTGCTGGCCTTCAAGGCGGGCAACCCCGAGAACCCGGTCAATGCGATTCCTGCGTCCGCCTTCGCACACTGCCAGTTGCGCTTCGTGGTGGGCACCGACTGGCAGCATCTCGCCCAGCACCTGCGCACCCATCTGGACGCGCACGGCTTCACGATGGTCGAGTTGACGGTCGAGCGCGGCGCGCCGGCGACGCGTCTCGATCCCGAGGACCCGTGGGTCACGTGGGCGATCGCGTCGCTCGAGCAGACCACCGGTAGAAAGACAGCAGTCCTGCCGAACCTCGGCGGCACGCTGCCGAACGAAGTGTTCGCCGACACGCTCGGCCTGCCGACCATCTGGGTGCCGCATTCGTATCCGGCCTGCTCGCAGCATGCGCCGAACGAACATCTGCTCGGACCCGTCGTTCGTGAAGGATTGCAGATCATGGCGGGGCTCTTCTGGGACCTCGGCGAGAACGCACCCAAAGCGCTTGCCGCCGGCGCCTGACGCGCGGTTGCTGGTCGCCTGAAAACCGCCGCGTCGCCGGCGGTCCACCCCATGCCGTCACGAGAGCCGATCACGATGAGCACGCCCGCCCTGCAAGCTAACGCCCTGCGCCCCTCTGCCGCCAAGGTCCACCGCATCATCCTCGCGGCGTCGATCGGCAACGCGCTCGAATGGTTCGATCTGGTGGTCTACGGTTTCTTTGCGGTGACGATCGCCAAGCTGTTCTTTCCGGCGCGCACCGAATCGATCTCGCTGATGCTCACGCTCGGCACCTTCGGCATCTCGTACCTCGTGCGGCCGCTGGGCGGCTTCGTACTCGGCTCGCTGGCCGATCGCGCCGGACGCAAGGCGTCGCTGCTGCTGTCCATCGGTCTGATGATGATCGGCACCCTGACGATCGCGATCATGCCGGCCTATGCCTCGATCGGCGTGTGGGCGCCGATCGGCATTTTGCTGTCGCGTCTGCTGCAGGGCTTTTCCGCCGGCGGCGAGTTCGGCTGCTCGACCGCCTTTCTGGTCGAACACGCGCCCGAGCGGCGCGGCTTCATGGGCAGTTGGCAATTCGCGAGCCAGGGACTCGCGACGCTGCTCGCCTCCGCCTTCGGCGCCTTGCTGACGAGCCAGCTTTCGATGGCGCAGCTCGAAGCATGGGGCTGGCGCATCCCGTTCCTGTTCGGCCTCGCGATCGGGCCGGTCGGTTTCTATATCCGCAAATACGTCGACGAAGGCGCGGAGTTCGACAAGGAAGAAAAGACCCACACGCCAGTGCGCGATCTGTTCGTGACGCAAAAGATGCGCATGCTGCTGGCGGTGGGCGCGCTCGTCATTTCGACGGCGGCCAACTACATGATCCTGTACATGCCGACCTATGCGATCAAGCAGCTGCATCTGCCCGCCGCGACGGGCTTTGCCGCGACGCTCGCGACCGGTCTCGTGCTGACCGTGCTCACGCCCTTCGTCGGACACTGGTCCGATACCGCGGGGCGCGTGCGGATCATGGCGGTTGCGGCGCTGCTGATGCTGGCGACGGTATATCCGACTTTCGTGTACATGAACGTGCACCCGTCGTTTGCGACGATGCTGGTGGCGATGATCTGGATCGGCGCGTTAAAGGCCGCGTATTTCGGTGCCCTGCCGGCGTTGATGTCGGAGATCTTTCCGACCCGCACCCGTGCGACGGGACTCGCCGTCAGCTACAACATCGGCGTCACGGTGTTCGGCGGCTTCGCGCCGCTCATCATCACGTGGTTGATCGCCGCGAGCGGCAATAAGCTCGCGCCGGGTTTCTATCTGATGTTTTGCGCGGTGCTGAGTCTTATCGCACTGTACGCGGTGCGAGTGAAACTCGCGATTCGCTGAGCGCGAGCCCGGTGCATACGCAACCGGGCTCGTCTGTCTCCGCCGAGACTTACGGCGCGGGATTCGGCTGCTGTTCGTGCAAGGCGTCGATTTCCGCCAGCACTTCGGGCGACAACTTCACGTCCACGCTGGCGATGTTCTCCTTCAACTGCGCCAGCGAGGTTGCGCCGATCAGGTTGCTCGTCACGAACGGCCGGCTATTGACGAACGCCAGCGCGAATTGCGCGGGCGACAACCCATGCCGCTTCGCGAGTTGAACATAGCGGCTGGTCGCCTGCACCGCATGCGGCTTGCTGTAGCGCTGGAAGCGTTCGAACAGCGTGATGCGGGCGCCCTCGGGACGCGCGCCGCCCTCGTACTTGCCCGAGAGCCAGCCGAAAGCGAGCGGCGAGTACGCGAGCAGACCGATGCCGTCGCGATGGCTGTATTCCGACAGTCCCACTTCGAAGGTCCGGTTCAGCAAGCTGTACGGATTCTGGATGCTGACGATGCGCGGCAAGCCAAGCTTCTCCGCCGCGCGCAGGAACTGCGCGACACCCCAGGGCGTTTCGTTCGACACGCCGATATGGCGAATCTTGCCTTCCTTCACGAACCCGGCAAGCACCGACAGCGTTTCTTCGATCGGCACCGTATATGTATCCTCGACCCACGGATAGTTGCTGCGGCCGAACGTCATGGTGCTGCGATCGGGCCAGTGCAACTGGTACAGATCGACGTACTCGGTCTGCAGGCGCTTGAGACTGTCGTTGAGCGCCTCGGTGAGGTTCTTGCGGTCGAACTGATTGCCCTCGCCGCGAATATGGCGCGGGTTATGCGGTTGGCGCGCCGGCCCCGCAATCTTGGTGGCGAGCACGATCTTCTCGCGCGCGCTGCGATGCTGTGCGAGCCACGTGCCGATGCAGCGTTCGGTGGCGCCCTGCGTCTCGGGACGCGGCGGCACCGGATACATCTCGGCGGCGTCGATCAGCGTGACGCCATGATCGAGCGCATAGTCGATCTGCTCATGCGCTTCGCGTTCGGTGTTCTGCTCGCCCCAGGTCATCGTCCCGAGACCGATCAGGCTGACCTCGATGTCGCTGTTGCCTAGTCTGCGGTATTCCATCGCACTGTTCCCTGTTGTTTGTGTGAACGAAAGACGTCGAAGTTACCACGGCGGCGCAATGCCTGCAGCGCAGCTAAAATGCGGCTACCCCGCCGAGTTCGGCACCGCTCCATTCAACCCTCAAGCGATGAATCCGGAAAAACTTGAATTGCTGGTCACCCGCGTGATGCCCTATGGAAAATATAAAGGCCGCCTGATCGCGGATTTACCGGGACACTACCTCAACTGGTTTGCGAGCCAAGGTTTTCCACCCGGCGAAATCGGCCAATTGCTGGCGCTCATGCACGAGATCGATCACAACGGACTGAAATCGTTAATCGAACCGCTACGAAAACGTTAAACAGGAGGGTGAAGAACAGATAAGCCCGTGGCAGGCGGGTTCAGGCTTTCAGTTTTCCAAAATCGGTCGACAATCGCATCACTAAATCAATACAAAGTGAAAGCTGTCGAACGGGTTATTTCTCGTGTAAAAAAATCTAACTTTTTGTCGCTTGACCGGTGTGAGTCCATCGGTTGTAATCGGCAGCACTTGATCTGCTTCTCTCTGTTTCGCTCCGCTGATCTCGTATGCCTCTATGAACAATCCCAGTCTCATTCATCTGCTCGAATACATCGGTCACGACATGTCGCCCGTCTGGGCTGTCATCGCGTTCTTCGTGTTCGGCTATGTCATCGTGGGCCTGCCGCTGCACTTCCGCCAGGGCCCCGCCTCGCGCGACGTCTGGGGCACGGCCGCCGGCGTGACGATGGCCGCCGTGTATGCCGCGTTCCTCGTGTGCGTGTATCCGCTGTTGCAACACTCGCTGCATCTGCTGCCGCCCATCAGCATGACTCACTGAACGCCGCCGCGAGCGCGGCAAACGCCTCGCTCGCCGCACTCCGGTAAGCCCCGCTGCGCCGCAGAAGTACCGCCGTGCGGCGCGGCAACGCGGGTTTCAACGCGACCGGATGCAAGCCCTCGTGCTCGCGCGCGATCGCATCGGGCAACACGGTGGCGAGTTGTCCGCGCCGCACGATCTCCACCACCGCACTGAGCGAATTCACCTCGATCGCCACGCGCGGCGCGATGCGCTGTTGCCGGCAGTACAGATCGATGTAGCGACGCGTCGCAAACTCTCCGCTCAACAGCACCAATGACTCCCGCTCCATGTCCCGCACCGCCAATGGCGCCGTCTGCGCCGCGCAGCGATGGGCCGCGCCGACTACGAGGCTGAGCGTCTCGACGAACAGCACCTCGCTTTCGATATCCGGCGAACGGATCTCGTCGAACGCAATGCCGATGTCGAGCAGGTCGGCGGCCAGCGCCGCTTCGATGCGGTCCTGGGTGGTCTCCTCGAGATTCACCGTGATGCCCGGATAGCGTTCGTTGAAACGCGCCAGCAACGGGCCAATCAGATATGCCGTAAACGTGGGCGTGACGGCCAGCCGCAGCGTGCCGCGGCTCAGGTCCTGCACGTCGTCGATCGCGCGCCGGCCGGCATCGAGATCCTGCAACGCGCGCCGGGCGTGGCGCAGATACGCCTCGCCCGCATCGGTGACGCGCACCGTGCGGCCCGAACGGTCGAGCAGTTGCACGTGCAGCAGGTCCTCGAGCTGCCGGATCTGCTGCGACAGCGTGGGCTGCGAAACGTGCAGCGCCTCGGCCGCGCGCGTGAAGTTCTGGTGTTCCGCGACCGCCTGCAGATAGCGGATATGGCGTAGCAGCATAAAGACCCAACTATAGGTATGGCTTATTGGATCCATCATAATCCGGTCTTGGACCCTATAGCTAAACAGGTTCATCCTTTTGTTATCGCTGTGTGCCCGGAGAGACGCTCATGCAGAACATCATCAATGGCTTTCTGAAGTTTCAGCGGGAAGTCTTCCCCGCCCACTCTGCGCTGTTCAAGCGCCTCGCCAACAGCCAGAACCCCGGCGTGCTGTTCGTCACCTGCTCGGACAGCCGCGTGGTGCCGGAACTGCTGACGCAACACGAACCCGGCGACATGTTCGTGATCCGCAACGCCGGCAATATCGTGCCGTCCTATGGACCGGAACCGGGCGGCGTCTCGGCGACCGTCGAATATGCGGTCGCGGTGCTGGGCGTCACGGATATCGTCATCTGCGGGCATTCGGACTGCGGCGCGATGACGGCCATCTCGACCTGCATGTGCCTCGATCATCTGCCCGCGGTGGCGGCGTGGCTGCGGCACGCCGATTCGGCCAAGGCCGTGAACGCCGCCCGCCAGCATGCCTCGCCGCAGGCACGGCTCAATGCGCTGGTGCGCGACAACGTCGAAGCGCAGCTCGCCAACATCAAGACGCATCCGTCGGTGGCGGTGGCCCTCTCGCAGGGCAAGCTGAACCTGCACGGCTGGATCTACGACATCGAAAACGGCGCCGTCGACGCCATCGACGGCAGCGCGACCCCGCCGCGTTTCGTTTCGCTGGCGGCACATCCGGATGCGTGCGCGCTGCGGACCCATGTCGACAAGCCGGCCGGCGACGCTCAGGTGACTCAGGACACGTAGAGCACGCAAACCGGCTAGCACGACCGCAACGTTGGACACCCGTTTGGACACCCTTCCACGCAACCCACGAAAGGACTCACCATGCAAAGCCAAGTAAGCCAGGCTGCCCGCCTGCAACTGACCGACGCCATCATCGACGCGAAGCTGCGCAACAACCTGTCCTGGGAGGCGCTCGCCGAGGGCACCGGCCTGAGCCTCGCCTACGTGACCGCGGCCCTGCTCGGGCAACATGCGCTGCCTGCCGAGGCAGCCGAACGGGTCGGCAAGCGGCTCGAGCTCGACGCCGACGCGATCCGTCTGTTGCAGGCCGTGCCGATGCGCGGCAGCCTCGCCGAGCCGGTGCCGACCGATCCGACCGTCTACCGTTTCTACGAGATCGTGCAGGTCTACGGCACGACGCTGAAAGCGCTCGTGCACGAGCAGTTCGGCGACGGCATCATCAGCGCGGTCAACTTCAAGCTGGACATCAAGAAGGTGGACGATCCCGAGGGCGGCTCGCGGGCGGTTATCACGCTCGACGGCAAGTTCCTGCCTTACAAGCCGTTCTAACCCGCGACGGCCTGCGTCTCTATCTTTGTCTGTACATGGCCGCCGACGCGGCCATGGCATTGCCTCCGACCTCTCTGGTCACCTCCCCTCGCCGTCCCCGCCTGGCGCGCCGCTCCGTACAAACCCGATGTTGAGTCAGGCTCATACCTGAGATCAAAAAACATCAATTCTTCGGCAACGGCAACGAACAGCACAATCACGCTACACCGTCGATTGCGCAGCGTATTTCGATCGCGCGGCCACGATCAACTAGAAAAACATTCAGACAATATTTGGAGACAGCCATGCAATTCAGACACCTTCGCGCGGCATGCCTGAGCGTCGCCTTACTCGTAACCGGCACGGCTCACGCGGCCGACACCTGGTGCGGCGCGGGCAAGACCGTGCACTTCGCCGGCATCACGTGGGAGAGCGGTGCGTTCGCCACCGAAGTGCTGCGGCAGATTCTGGAGAAAGGCTACGGTTGCAAGACCGACGAGGTGCCGGGCAGCACCGCCGCCACCGAAACCGCGCTCGCGCACAACGACGTGCAGGTCTGGGCCGAACAATGGACCGGCCGCAGCGAGATCACCGCTAAGGCCGTGGCTGCGGGTAACGTCAAGCTGGTCGGCGATACGCTGCCGGGCGGCACCAAGGAAGGCTGGTTCGTGCCGGACTACGTCGTCAAGGGCGACCCCTCGCGCGGTATCAAGCCGTCGGCGCCGGGCCTTGTGGCCGTGAGCGATCTGCCGAAGTACAAGGATGTCTTCACGGACGACGAGGAACCCGGCAAGGGCCGCTTTCTCAACTGCCCGAGCGGCTGGGATTGCGAACGCGTCAACACGCGTCTCCTGAAGGTGCTCAAGCTCGACGATTCGTACACGAACTTCCGCCCCGGCACGGGCGCCGCGCTCGATGCGGCGATTGCGTCGGCTTATACGCGCGGCAAACCGATCCTGTTCTACTACTGGGGACCGGCTGCGCTGATGGCCAAGTACAAGCTCACCGAACTGAAGATGCCGCCGTACAACGCCGATTGCTGGAAGACGCTGCGTGACGAGAGCAGCACGTCGCAGTGCGCGTCGTCATACATGGTCTCGCACGTGACGGTGGGCGTCTCGACGCCCTTCTACAACGACGATCCGCAGTTGATGGAACTGTTCACCAAGGTCAAGTTCCCGATGGACTTCCTGAACGAAACCATCCTCGACATGAGCGTGAAGAAGGTCGACGGCAGCACCATGGCTACGCAATTCCTGCGCACGCATCCGGAGATGTGGAAGCAGTGGGTGCCCGCCGACGTCGCGTCGAAGATCCAGGCCTCGCTCGCAGGCGCCTGATCTGCGACGACGTCGCGACGCTTTGGGCTTGGGCTGAACGGATGGCGTTTGACGCCGTCCGTTCAGGCGCATCGGAGGTTTGATCATGCATTCGTTTTTCCTGCACCTGTCGATTGCCGACTGGGTCAACGACGCGGTTCAGTCGTTCGTCACCCAGTACGGCGACAGCTTTCATAACTTCAGCATCGCGCTGCTGCGCTATCTGCTGGTGCCGCTCGAAGGCGCGTTGCGCGCGACGCCCCCGTGGCTGATCCTGCTTGTGGTAGGCGCGATTACGTGGAATGCGACGCGGCGGCTCGGTATCGCCGGCTTCTTCGTCCTGCTGCTTTACGCGATCGGCTGCTTCGGCCTGTGGGACAAGCTGATGGAGACGCTCGCGCTGATGCTGGTGGCCACCGTGCTCTCCGTCGCGCTCGGCGTGCCGTTGGGTATCTTCACCTCGCGCAGCGCATGGCTGCGGCGCATCCTGCTGCCGGTGCTCGACATCATGCAGACGCTGCCGAGCTTCGTGTACCTGATCCCCGTGCTGATGCTGTTCGGCCTCGGCAAGGTGCCCGCGATTCTCGCCACCATCATCTATGCGCTGCCGCCGCTGATCCGTCTGACCGATCTCGGCATCCGTCATGTGGATGCAGACGTGGTCGAAGCCGCGCGCGCATTCGGCACGACGCGCTGGCAATTGCTGGTCAACGTGCAGTTGCCGCTCGCACGCCCCAGCATCATGGCCGGCATCAACCAGACCACGATGATGGCGCTGTCGATGGTGGTGATCGCCTCGATGATCGGCGCACGTGGGCTCGGTGAGGATGTGCTGGCGGGGATTCAGACGCTCGACGTCGGCAAGGGCACGCAGGCGGGCATTGCGATCGTGATCCTGGCGATTGTGATCGACCGGATCAGCCAGGGGTATGGACAGGATCGTCGTACGCGGCGTCTGCTGGCGTTGCGCAGGAAGGCGAAGGCGGTGTCGCGCGTGCCGTACAAGGTCGCGGCTACCGAAGCCGGGGCGGATGAGGCCAACAGCGAGGCTCATGCCGCTCAGGGCGGGCTTGAAACCCGCGCGGCGAAGTAATCGTCAGGAAAGCAGAGAAGCGCTCAGGAGAATGACATGGCAGCGATAGAAGTCAGACACGTCTACAAGCTGTTCGGCCCCGAGACCGGGCATGCACGCGTGCTCGACCTGCTCAAAAGCGGCAAGGGCAAGGCCGACGTGCTCGCGCAAACCGGCTGCAACGTCGGACTGAACGACGTGAGCCTGAACATCGGCTCAGGCGAGATTTACGTGATCATGGGCCTCTCAGGCTCCGGCAAGTCCACGCTCGTGCGCCACTTCAACCGGCTGATCGAGCCGACCGCGGGCGAGATCGTGATCGACGGTTCGGACGTCATCAAGCTGAACCCGCAGGGCCTGCGCGAACTGCGCCGCTACAAGGTCAGCATGGTGTTCCAGAACTTCGGACTGCTGCCGCACCAGACCGTGCTCGACAACACCGCGTATGCGCTGCGCACGCGCGGCGAAGGCAAGGCCGAAGCGAACGAGAAGGCGCGCACGTGGCTCGGCAAGGTGGGCCTGAACGGCTACGGCGAGCACTATCCGGACGAGCTGTCCGGCGGCATGCGCCAGCGCGTGGGCCTTGCCCGCGCGCTCGCCGCCGATACCGACGTACTGCTGATGGACGAAGCGTTTTCCGCGCTCGATCCGCTGATCCGCACGGAAATGCAGGACCAGTTGCTGCAGTTGCAGGCGACGCTGAACAAGACCATCGTGTTCATCACGCACGATCTGGATGAGGCGCTGCGCATCGGCAACCGCATCGCGATCCTGAGAGACGGGACGCTGGTGCAGGAAGGCACGCCGGACGAGATTCTCACGCGTCCCGCCGACGATTATGTGCGGCGTTTCGTGGAGCGGCGCGCGGGCGTGCATTGAAGCGAGCGCTGCCACCCATGGGCGCGCCAGCACACTCCACGACGCGGACGGTCGCACGGCAGGACCCGCGCGGCGAGCAACGCGCGCATGTGCGCCCGTGCGCCCTCACCGCGACCCAGTCCTCCTACCAGCCCGCCGCCTTCGGCAAATGCCAGCCGAACACGACGGCCATCATCCGCAACGCGAAGCACGCCACCCCGCCCACCACCGCGGCCCAGCCGGGCGGCACGCCGGCGCGGCGCGCGACTATCACCACCAACGCGCCAAAAAAGGCCGCCGTCGCGTAGATATCGGCGCGTAGCACCAGCGGCACGCGCGCCAGCAGAATGTCGCGGATCACCCCGCCGCCGACCCCGGTCACCGTCCCCATCAGCATCGCGACAAACGGACGGATCTCGAAGAGAAGCGCTTTCTCCACGCCGGCCACGGCGAAGAGCGCAAGCCCCGCGGCATCGACCACCGTGACCAGCAGGTCCGGTACCGGCTGGGCCAGCGAGTGAAACAGGAAGGTCAGCAGGCCCGCTGCGAACGTCAGGGCCGGATAACGCCAGTCGCGAATCGCGCTCGGCGGCGTGGCGCCCAGCAGCAGGTCGCGAATCACGCCGCCGCCGAGCGCGGCGACGAACGATACGACCATCACCCCTAGCAGATCGAGCCCGCCGCGCATCGCGCTGACCGCCCCTTCGACCGCGAAGACGAACGTGCCGGCCATATCGGCCGCCCAGATGACGGCCTCGACGTTTGGCCTGGTTTTGCTGATGGACAGTGTTGGCATCGGCCCGTTACCTCTCCCCTCGTTTGAGTTGTCGAAAGGTATAGCGGAAACGGGACGAAGGGGGAAACTTTTTGTGCGGGCGTAGAAGGCCGGCAGCAGCGCCTGACGTCCTCGCGCAACCTAGTGGCGAGGACGCGCGCGCAACGCCCGTTGCATGGGCTTATCCAGCAGCCCGCTTGCGTTCAGCCTCCAGCAACGCCGGACCCAGCCCGTCGTACAGCGGCTGAATCAGCTCCGCAGCCGGGCGCCAGCGTTCCAGCGACGTGCGAAACAGCGGCTTGCGCACCTGCGATGCGCTGGCGGTATTGACCTGGCGTTCGGTCTGATGGAAGGCGAGACAGCGCTCGTCCCAGTCGAGCCCGCAGTGCGCCAGCATGCGGCGAACGTTGCCCTCGAGATCGTCGACGAGGTCTTCGTACTGCACCTCGATCATCACGCCTTCGGGCAGCGCCTCGCGCCAGTGCGTCATCAACGCATCGTACGCACGGTAATAGCGGCCCAGTTCGCCGAGGTCGTAGCCGAACGGGACGTCCTGGAAAATCCGCGAAAAAATCGACAGGCAGATTTCCACCGGCGAGCGTCGGCTATGAATAAAGCGTGCATTCGGCAACGCAAGATGGATCAGGCCGACGTTGATGAAGTTGAACGGATACTTGTCGGTAATGCGCAGGTAGCGCGCCGCATCCGGCACCTCGATGCCGATCCGGCGCACGTAGTCGGCGCCGAGCGGGGCCAGTTGCGCCGCGGTGGCGTGACGCATCGCATCGAAGTTGAGCTTGCTCTGGTCGGCCTCGCTGCGCGCGAGGGCCGCCACCAACGCCTTGCCGAAATCCGGCCGCTCGCCCGCGCCGAAAACCTGCGGATGGCTCGCCAGAATCTGCTCGATCAGCGTCGACCCGGAACGCGGCATCCCGACAATGAACACCGGCGACGCGGAAGGATCGCCCAGCCCGCGCTTGTCCTTCAACACGTCCGCGTTCAGTAACCCGGGCATATGGCCGAACAGGTCCAGCGTCATCGCTTCGTTGTAGCCGACGCTGCGCCGATGCAGCGCATTGCCCTTGAGCAGATGCTCGAACGAGCGATCGTTCTGGCCGAGATCGGCCAGCGCGTGCCCCATGGCGAAATGCAACTGGGCCTGATTGTCCGGCGTCATCGCATCGGCATGCTGCGCCAGTTTTTGCAGCGAGACGAAGCAGGGATCGTCGAGCGTCATGCGCTTCGACTGAACGAAATTGCGGTAGTACACCATGCTCTGCGGCGCAATCTCGATGGCGCGACGGTAGGCCTCGTGCGCCTCGTCGAAACGTCCAAGCGATTGCAGGCAGTTCGCCATGTTGTTGTACGAGCCGTCGACGAGCTTGCCCAGTTGCACCGCTCGCCGGTAGCTCGCCACCGCCTCGTCCAGCCGGTGCATCTGCTCGAGGATCCAGCCGAGGTTGTGATGGATATCCGCGTTGTTGGGATCGAGCGCCTCCGCTTGCCGGTAGCGCTCCAGTGCCTCCGGAAAACGCTCCATTCTGACGAGCGTCGAGCCGAGGTTGTTGTAGACGCCGGGGTCGGCGGGACGCGCGAGGCGAACCTTTTCAAAACAGGCGAGCGCGGTCTCGAACTCGCCGCGTTCGGCGCAGGCGTTGCCGCGGGCGAACCAGTCGTCCGCTGTTGCCGGCTGTGTATCGTGCGTCATGGACGGCCAGAAATCGTGACTAAAAAAGCTGAAAGAGGCTGCGTACGGCACGTATGAGCCGGACGCGGTAATCGTTCATGCCGAACTTAACAGGAACGCGCCGCAACTTGATTTCAAAATTTCACGAACCGTTACATTTGAGAAGGCTACGTAAGGAATCGCAGACTCGCGGTTTCGCGAGCCGTGCGACGGCAAGCGAAAGTGCTAGCATGAATTGAGTAACCCGACGGAGACGGCCATGTCGAAGTCATTGAGTCCGGAAGCCATCGAGGCGTTGCGACGTCTGAACGACGTCGGCGTCGGCCAGCTTGCGCCGCCGCTTTCTGCCACCATCACTGCGGAGCTGCTCGAACAGGGGCTCGCCGCGGAGGCAGCGGGAGGCGATGTCGAGATCACCTGCAACGGCCGGCAGTATTTGTCTGGCGATTGCGACTGACGCGGCGACGCGAGTCGAGCGAGGATGAGGAGCGTGAGAAGTTCGCTCGCGGGGAAGGTGTGTGCCTTGCGTAGTGGAGCGTCTCACCGTTCACCGGGTGGCGGGGCACAAGGAGACAGGCAAACCTACGCCCCGTCGCATAAGCGAAAACGCCGAAGCGTGCGGGCAATGGCCCGGACACTCCGGCGTTTTCAGCGGACGTTCGTGACGAACGCCCGGCACGGGCTCGCTTAGTTCGCTTGCGAAGCGGCGACCGGCTGGCGGTTACCCGATTGCGACGACGGTGCGTTCACGCCACCGTATGCGTTAGCATCGGCATTGGCGCGTTCAGCTGCAACCGTCTGTGCGTTCTGGCCTTGTTGCGACGCAGGTGCGCCAACAGCCGGACGATAGAACGGTGCCGGGCCGTAGCCGCTAGCAAAAGCGGGAGCGGCAAGCGTAGCGGAAGCGGCAACCAACAGGGCGGCAAGAAGCGTGTTCTTCATGATGACTCCAATAAGCGTTTCGGACTTCGGTTCAGGAAGACGTCGCAACAGTGACCGAGCCGGTTTGTCTGCAACGCTGATGGAATCAGTGTATTCCCTTACTATCAAGAATTTGTATCGATAATCCGAAATTACTTTTCTCCTGCCTGAAACAATCGGTAAGGGGCTTTTCTGGCGCGGGAAACAATGGGGTCAAGGCCGCTTAAATAGGCCATGGGGGCGTTTTTCTTCCGGCCCTACTTTGATTTGTCATAGGCCGGCGACTCTGCCGGTTTCCGGCTTCCAGCGCCGGCCGTAAGCCGCCCCGCCAGCTTGCGGTAAAATCGCAGTTTGATTCATGCCGCCGGCCGTCCCTCATGTCCCTCGCTCTTCCCGCCAATCCCCGTCGCGTCTCGGTTGCCCCGATGATGGACTGGACCGATCGTCACTGCCGGTCGCTGCATCGCGTGCTGTCGCGCCACACGTGGCTCTATACGGAGATGGTGACCACCGGCGCGCTGCTGCATGGCGATGTGCCCCGGCATCTGGCGTTCACGCCGCAGGAAGCGCCGGTCGCGTTGCAACTGGGCGGCAGCGAACCCGACGACCTCGCCCGCTCGGCCAGACTCGGCGAACAGTGGGGCTACGACGAAATCAACCTGAATTGCGGCTGCCCGTCGGAGCGCGTGCAGCGCGGTGCATTCGGTGCGTGCCTGATGAACGAACCGCAGCTCGTCGCCGATTGCGTCAAGGCGATGCGCGATGCCGTATCGGTGCCGGTGACCGTGAAGCATCGGATCGGCGTCGATGCGGTAGAGGGATATGGCTTCGTGCGCGACTTCGTCGGCACGATTGCGGACGCGGGTTGCGAAGTGTTCGTCGTGCATGCGCGCAATGCGATTCTGAAAGGCCTGAGCCCGAAAGAGAATCGCGAGATCCCGCCGCTCAAGTACGACTTCGCCTATCAGTTAAAGCGCGATTTTCCGCAACTCGAGATCATCATCAACGGCGGCATCAAGACCCTCGACGAGGTCGAACTGCATTTGCAGCACGTCGACGGCGTGATGTTGGGTCGCGAGGCTTATCACAACCCTTATGTGCTGGCCGACGTCGATGCGCGCTTTTATGGCTCGACGCAGGCTGCGCTGACGCGCGAGCAGGTCGAAGCGAAGCTGATCGAATACTGTGCGGCCGAACTTGCGCGCGGCACGTTCCTCGGCTCCATTACGCGTCATGCGCTGGGGCTGTATCGCGGCGTAGCCGGTGCGCGTGGATGGCGGCGCGTGCTCTCCGACAACAAGAAACTGGCGGCGCGCGATCTCGCTATTTTCGACGAAGCAAGACAGCATCTGCGTGAGCCCGCCGAAATCTTTGAATAAAGGGCTAGGCAAACGCAAATCATGTTTGTATAATCTCGCTTCTTGATCGGCAAGCCAGTTCATGGCAAGCCAAGCAGATGTTCCAGTGGTGGCTGTAGCTCAGTTGGTAGAGTCCAGGATTGTGATTCCTGTCGTCGTGGGTTCGAGTCCCATCAGCCACCCCAATCCCCATAAGCTTCTCCGCGTTAGCACCCCCTCACTAATTACAACTTTTGGAAGATGAGATTCCAAATTTTGGAAGATGAGCGGCAATCGATAAGCCCGCTGCTCGCGGGCCTTTTTATTTCCGGCAACGATTTCGTAAAGTCCTAAGCTGGGCGAGTAGATGTTGCGTTGCCAGCCAACTGTGCGACAATTTAATCAATGAAAAGCCGATCTTCCGCGGCGGCGCTTCGCGCAGAAGGTCATCAACCGACGGGCGCCCTATGGCAGTTTTCATGATCGTACCGACATCCGATCCAGCGAAGCTGGACACGGCGATTCAGCAACAGTTCTCGAGCGATGCTCTTAAGCTGCCGAGAGGCGAGTGGCTTGTTAAATTTACTGGTACAACACAGGAGCTATCGAGCCAGCTAAATATTACGAATGGCGAGTCGGGTAGTGCGGTGGTCGTGGGGATCTTGAACTACTTCGGGCACGCACCGACCAACATCTGGGAATGGCTCCAGTCCCGGTGGGGGTAACGATGGCGCGACCTCCTCAATCACAACAAGCGATTTCGAGCGCGCCGACGGAATTGCCAAGCGCTGCCCCGCCTATGATTGACCACAGCTTTACGCTGCAGGCCGTCATGGATCTGCAGAAACAAACGGGGAAGTTCGAGCATGCTATCGGCGATTTGAAGGCAAAGATCGAGCAACAGGACATCGCCGCTCTGCGCGAGCGGCTCGCGAAAATTGAAAGTAGCTTGGGGCACGTTGCCAGCCAAAAGGACGTCTCCACCCTAGAAGCGACACTCGTTAAGTGGATGGTGGCGACCGCGCTCGCCGTTGCGGCAATAATAGTGGCCGCACTAAAGCTGCTGCATTGAAAGCAAAAGCCCGCTCTTTCGCGGGCTTTTTTGTGTCTATCGGGTAGCTCGTACCTTCCGCTGGCGCCGGCGATCGTACGTCTTGTTCACCATCCGCTCGTCCGAGTGCCCCGTCGCATCGATAATCTTCGTATCACCCTCCTCTTTTCGGTCCGTGACAGCAGCTGGCCGCATGTCTCGCAGAGCGAACCGCTCGAACGTGATTTCGCGCTTCAACGCCTCCTTCTCGCAGTAGTCCATCAGCCGCGTCCAGATCGTGTTCCAGCCGCTGCGCGTATAGACCTGCCCCGCCGTGTTGCCGAACACATAGATGCCACTTGTGCGCTGAAGCGCCAGCGCCTCTTCGATAACCGACTTCAATTCCGGTGACCAAAGCACCAGTTTTTCGCGCTCCGACTGACCTCGCTTGCGTTTCCCGATAGGGACGACAACGCCCTCATCGGTAATCGACTGGCGCCGCAATTCGCGCATTTCCTGCGGCCGGCTAACGGTCAAGTACGCGGTCTGCACGCAGAGTGCAAGGATCAGGTAACTTGAACTCGCATGCTTGTCACCAACGCTGCGGCGCTGCCTTGCGATCTCCACGGCCAGCTCGACCTCGTGCGGGCTGACGTATCGGTTGCGCGGTTTGGTGATGTTGTATTCGATGCCTTTGCACGGGTTCACCTCGAGCTCACCGCGGCGACGACCTTAACCTTGCATGGAACAACGACACAGCTCGCTGGGACGGATCTGGCCGCGATCTGCCGTTGCGTCGTATCGACTGGGTAATCGTCGGTGGTGAAAGTGGCCGCGACGCGCGGCCGATGCATCCTGACTGGCCACGATCACTGCGAAATCAGTGCGAAGCTGCTGGTACCCGCTTCTTCTTCAAACAGCACGGCGAATGGGCCCCCGGATCTGGCGACTTCGGTGCCGGGCGCTTCGCAACGGCCGCGATTGCGCTCGACGGCCGAGTCGTCGCCGGCGGATACGACAAAGCCGGTTACCCACCGGACGCAACGAGCGCCGACGGATGGGCGATGGTGCATCGCGCTGGCAAGAAAGCTGCTGGCCGCCAGTTGGACGGCCGCAAGCACGACGAATTTCCACGAGGCATTCGATGAGCAGAATCACTCGAATTCGGAATTATGGATTGCTAGCTGACCCGGCCTCGCACACGAAGCGGCGACAATGTGAGCAATTCCGGCACGGCAATATCTCGCCCCGACCAATAGACATGGGCGATTTTCTCGGCCCAGTCCAGAAAGCTTTCATTGCGCGGATAGCCGGTGCCGTAGTTGATCGCGTTGAAGTCCGCTATATGGCGTATAGCGTTCGGATCGACCAATTCAACCTCATGCAGGAAAAGACTGGGCGAAATGTTGTGGCTGGCCGTCGCCTTGTCCAGATAGGCAAACGAACAGTCAAATCGGCTTGGCAGATTCGCAAACTGTTCCTGTCGAACCCGCTCGAGAATGAGTTCTCTTGCGAGCTTCCACCCGTTCAAAGCTCCCTGCTGCGATCCGTCGTCAAAAACATAGTTTCGATAGCCGGCGCCGAAATGGCCCCCGCCAAGAAGTTCACCGGCTGCGTGGGGGCGCCGAGCTACGTAGTAGTAGATCGATTGCATCGTCCTGTTGTCCTTGAGTTGGATATCCTCAGATTATGAAGGCACTTTCTATCCGCCAGTCGTGGGCGTGGCTGATCGTCAACGGCCACAAGGACATCGAAAGCCGCTCCTGGTCGACGAAGTTTCGCGGCCGCGTGCTAATCCACGCCGGTAAGGAAATGACCGACGCGGAGTTCGAGGACGCCGCCATGTCCATCGCTATGTTCCGCCCGATCGATCCGCTGCCGCTCGGCGAAATGGTGAGGGCACCGCGCGGCGGCATTGTCGGCGTGGCCACGATCACGGATTGCGTGCCGCCGGCGCGGCGCACCTCGGCGTGGCATGTCGAGGGCGCATTCGGCTTCCAGATCGCCGACGCCCGCCCGCTGCCGCTCATCTCGTGCAAAGGAGCGCTCAGTTTCTTCAACGTGCCCGTCGACGTCGCCACCCAGTTGCGCCAGATGCATGACCTCGGAGCAATCAAGTGATCGAAACCAAATCGCTGGCCGACCAACTGCCTGATGAAATTGCGCGCGTAACGAAGATCCTTGGCCACTATGTCGCGATCGGCCCCGCCGGCGCGCCGGGTGCCCTGATGATCCGTACCTCGCTCGACCTCGCGACCCGGGCGCTCGCACGAGGCGACGTCGTCGCGATGATCCAGGCACTCGAGGATCTGAAGGGATACAAATCATGAGCGACTATCTCACCGCGGGGGAGTTGGCCGACCTCGTCGGCTGCAAGCCGAACCAACGCGCGGCCATGACGCAATGGCTGCGTGACAACCACTGGCGATTCGTCGTCGACAAGAACGGGCTACCTAAGGTCGCGCGCGTGTATCGCGACCAGAAGTTAGGCCTGTCCGCAGAACCCAAGACAGCAAAATTCGATGCCTCGCCAAACCGCCAAGCCTTCGTCTGACAGAGAAGCCGCCACGAACGAGCAAACGGGCGTCGATCGCCTGTATAAGCGCTTCGGCAAGCGGAAGGTCTCGTTTTGGTACAAATATCCAGACGGCCGTAGCGAGACGTTCGCGACGGCCACGCGCGGCGATCGCCAGGGCACGGCCAACGCCGAACGCATCGCGAAGCGCAAGGCGCTCGATATACAGGCTGGGGAGATTATTGCCGGCTCGGTGGCCGACATGATTGACCGCTTCCGCGACGACATAGACCCGACGCACTACCGGGACCAGTCGCCGGAAGGCAAATCCGTGCGGAAAGGAGCGTATGAGAGGCTGACTCTGTTCTTCGGCCGCATGTCGCCGGCGAAGCTCGAGACCACGCACGGCTATCAGTTTCTGGACGACCGTGCGAAGGCCGGTGCGCCAATCGGCGCGAACAAGGACATGGCGCTAATGCAGACGATCTGCCATTACGCCATTCGCTGGGGGGTGATGAGGAGCAACCCGTTCGTTGAACTGGTAAAGAGCCACCAGTTGGCCGAGGCCTTCGTCCCTCCAGCATCTGTCGACGGTTTCCCGGTAGTGGTCGATCTTCTCGAACAAATCGCGGAGCCGAATGACCTCCAGGACCGTACGGCGCACGAGTTCGTCATCGGACGTTCGATAGAGCTCGCGTAGTCGTTCGGTCGTCGGGGAAGCGAAATCAGGGAGAGGGCATTTGGGCATTTCTCGCCCTTAAAGCGCTGTATGGATGAACAGTATATTGCATCCCGCGCTCGCGCGCTCTTTTATACACACAAATACACATTTTTATTGCTATACTCCGAGCTAGTGTGTATATTTACACACAAGACATGCGGAGGAGCGATGAACTCATCAAAGCTGATCCGGGTGCTCGAAGAGGATGGATGGTATGAGGTGAGAGTTACCGGCAGCCACCACCACTTTAAACACGCTGAAAAGAAGGGCCTTGTGACGGTGCCCCACCCGAAAAAGGATCTTCCAATTGGCACAGTAAAGAGCATCCTGAAATCCGCCGGTCTTGATTGACCGGCGGTTTTTCACGACACAGGATGCATTGAGGTACCACTGGAGATAGCTCATGGAATTTCCCATCGCAGTTCATAAGGACGATGGGAGCGTCTACGGAGTGACTGTTCCGGATATTCCGGGCGTCCACTCCTGGGGCGACACCATCGATGATGCGATCAGGAACGCGAAGGACGCGATTGTTGGTCACGTCTCAACCTTGGTTGAACTTGGAGAAGAGGTCGGCTTCACCTGTTCTACTGTGGAAGAGTTGGCAGCAAAACCGGAGTTTGCAGGTGCGGTGTGGGCGCTCGTTAATGTTGATCTGACTAAGCTTGATTCTAAGCCGGAACGGATCAA
The DNA here is from genome assembly GCF_900142845.1 of Paraburkholderia phenazinium. Lineage (NCBI taxonomy): Bacteria > Pseudomonadati > Pseudomonadota > Betaproteobacteria > Burkholderiales > Burkholderiaceae > Paraburkholderia > Paraburkholderia phenazinium. Next base: position 508,846 of record NZ_FSRU01000002.1, on the reverse strand, counting down.
CGTGAGCCTTCCACGATTTGTGTTACATAAGATCGATGCTTACGTCGAGGCACGTCATGAAACCAGGAGTGGTTTTCTTGCACGAGTAGCCTTAGAAGCGTTAGCACACAACTGACGGACCGGGAGAGTACGCAGCACATTGGTAAGAAATAAGAGGCCCGCTTCGGCGGGCCTCTTTTTATTGAATCGAGTCAAATTCACCGCCCCCCCGGATCGAAGCCGCTCCGAAAAGAGGCGGTTTTTTTGTACATTTTTGCGCCGGATATTTCGGAACGGGTCTTCGGAGAACCGCATAGAATCGTGGGGCGAATTGCCACTTTTATTCCGAAAGCCGATTGGCGAAAGCCCGAGGCGACAATGCTTGCACGGAAATTGACGGCTGGATTGTGATTCCTGTCGTCGTGGGTTCGAGTCCCATCAGCCACCCCACTTTCCTCAAGCAGTTCTGCAGTAACTCCCCTTCTCGATTATTTGCGCTTTAAAGCGTGTGACTTCGCTATCGCTCTGCGCTCAGCATTAAGCTCGTCATCGCATCGCGGCGGCATATAGCTGCGACAGCGTGCGCGACTTTCTCCACGACGATCGCAAAAGCGAAGACGGCGATCTCCGCCGTCCCCACCTCAGCCCCTCATCCTAATTGTTGTGCTGGTCATGATTATCGTGGCCGCCACCTCCTCCGCCATGTTCTTGCGGAGCGCCTCCATGCTGTTGCTGGGGCGCGCCACGCTCTTGAGGCGCTGGGCCGCCATGCTGCTGCGGAGGCGCGCCATGCTCTTGAGGCGCCGGTCCCCCATGCTGCTGCGGCGGACCACCATGCTCTTGCGGTGCTGGGCCACCATGCTGCACCGGCGGACCACCCCGTCCCGGAGGCTGAGCAGCACGCTCCTCAGGCGGACGGCCTCCTCCTGGCGGAGGACCACCCACGCCTGGAGGCGGACCACCATGTCCCGGCGGGGGACCGCCATGTTCCGGCGGAGGGCCACCATGCCCCGGAGGCGGACCACCGCGTCCAGGCGGCGGCGGTGGATGATGCGCCCAGTGTTCCTGGTTGTTATACCAGGGCCGTCCGCGGTAATAGCTGCCCCAATACGCGCCGATTGAAAACGTGACGACAGGCAGTCCGATCACCGTACCGTAGTTCAGGATCGGCACGTTATTGCCCTGATACGGGTAGCTGAGATTGCCCGCGTAGACCCAGCCACGCAAATCCGGCAACGCCACATCGCACCACGTGTAACCGCTGACACAGCCCATCACGGTAACCGGCACACCGCCCGGCAACTGGGACACAGCGGGATAATCGTCCGCCGGGCCCGCGTACAGATTCACCGGACTATTGGTGTACGCCTGAGTCTGCGCGAACGCCGCGCCTGGTAACGTCAACAGACCGGCAGCGCCGGCAAGCAATCCACTTATCATGCGTTTTCGCATTGTTCCTCCCGTGTGATTCATTCATCTTCACGTCCTGCATGCTGCGAACGCTGCCCTTGATAGGCCCTATCTGCCGGGCAGCAATTACTGTTCCCGAGGCGGACGGCAACGTAAGAAGAACGCTTATCAAGCGCCCAAAACGCAACCCATTCAATCAGGATTCCTTTTTATATGCCGGCAGCGCGCACGCCTTTCCTCCGCTTCACCGAACCGGTATCAAGGCACCCTCCTTCACCCCGTCGGCACCCCGCGCCGGGCAATCCGCGCAAAGAAATTCCACCCTCCAACCCGACCCAGGGTTAGATGCCGTAAGGCATGTAAGTAGCCCTGAAACCTGATTCGAGGTCAACCGCTCTACACTGGCATCTCCTCTTCCCTGAGAGGATTTTGTCTCTCATCACTCTTTATGGCCCACTTCCCCTGGTGGGCCTTTTTTTATCGCCGATGGATCCGAGCGCCCCTGCAGCACGTGCCGCGCAGTCACGCCAATCCGCTCGCAAGCCGGCGCCTGTCCTACAATAGCGGGCTAAACGATACGGTATGAGGATGCAATAATGCAGTTAAGAATTCGAACACTCGCGCTGACTTTGCTTACAGCGTGTTTCACGCTCAACGCGAGCGCCGAGATGACCGCCGAGCAATACAAGCAGTGGAACCACGTCGACAACAATTCGATCTACGCGGCCTACATCACCGGCGCGCTCAACGAGCTGGGATGGGCCAACGGCGACCTGATATCGAAGAAACGCAAGCCCCTCTTCTGTCCGCCCGAAAAGCTGCCCATCGGCCCGCAGACGGTGTACCCGCTGCTCGACGAATTCTTCACCAACCACCCCGGCCTGTCCGACGATTTCCCGGTCGGTCTCGCGATCCTGCGCTCGCTGCAGGCTGCGTTTCCGTGTCCGACCAAGTAGCGTCTGCGCTAACGCGCGGCTTCGAATCGATTCACGTGGAGTAAGCGGCGCTTGCGTGTTGCGCAAGGCTTCGGGCGTGCATCGTCAGGACGCACGCGGCAGGGTCGCGAAACATGGAAGAGAAGCGAATTTTCCGCTCGGGTTGCGGTCTACCAGGGAACGGAGCGCCTGACGGTGGCCGCAGGCGGCTTCATGTGGCCGAAAACCGCCAGACCAGACCAGGGAGGAGCGGATGAAACCGAACAAACCTGCAATGTTCGCAGCGCTTTGCGCGCTTGCGGCATTCACGGTCGCGGCGGGACCGGTACTCGCGCAGACACCGCCAGTGGACAGCGGCGCCTCAATGGTGAAGCCACCCGAGGCGGCCGGCACGGAGAATCCGGCGAATCCGGATCATATGCCGGTCAAGCGACCGCCCAAGCCGACGCACGACAAGATGACGCACAAGCCGCCCGCCAGCGCAGCCGAAGCGAAATAACGCAACGGCGGCGTTATCGGCTAACGGCGGCTGGCAGCGGCTAGCGCAGACAGGCTGGCAGCGACAAGCACAGCCCCACGCGCTTAGAGGCGCGCGATCGACACCTCCGTCGACTTCACCAGCGCGACCACTTCCGAGCCGACCTTGAGATCGAGCTCATCGACCGAACGCGTCGTGATCACCGACGTGACGATGCCGAACGGCGTATCGACGTCGACTTCGGACACCACCGGTCCGCGGATGATTTCCTTGACCTTGCCTTTGAACTGATTACGTACGTTGATTGCGGAAATGCTCATTTCGAGTGACTCCAGTGAATCGATAAAAAACGGTCAGGCAAGGGACTGTCAGACAGCCCAACGGACTTCGGTCGGCCGCACGAGGCGGTCGTCGCGATGCGCATCAGCGGCGCGATACGGGAGACCGTCGTCGTTCGGCGAGGTCTTCAGCACACGCTGCAACACATGGTCTTCAAGCGCGGCAAACCCCGCCGAAGCGCGCGCGCGGGGTCGGTCGAGCGGCACCGGTTGATCGAGCGCAATGCGCCCTTCTTCGATCAACAGAATCCGGTCGCCCAGTGCGACCGCTTCATGCACGTCGTGCGTGACGAGCAGCGCGGTGAAACGATGTTCGCGCCACAAGCGTTCGATCAGTGCATGCATTTCGATGCGCGTGAGTGCGTCGAGCGCGCCGAGCGGCTCGTCGAGCAGCAGCAGTTGCGGCCGGTGCACCAGCGCACGCGCCAGCGCCACACGTTGACGCTGGCCGCCGGACAATTGCGCGGGCCAATCGTTGGCGCGTTCGAGCAGGCCGACCTCGGCGAGCACCGCACGCGCATCCTCGCGAGCGCCGCGGCCGAGGCCCAGCATCACGTTGTGCAAGACGCTCTTCCACGGCAACAGGCGCGCGTCCTGAAACATGATGCGCGTATCGAGCGGCTGCCCCTGCTCGCCGCGCTTTTCGAGCACGCCGGCGGTCGGCTTCTCGAGCCCGGCGACGAGCCGCAGCAAGGTGGATTTGCCGCAACCGCTACGGCCGACGATCGCCACGAAACTGCCGCGCTCGATCGACAGGTCGAAATCCGTCAGCACCGTGCGCTCGCCATACTGCTTGCCGACGCCACGCAACTCGACCGCGTGGTCCGCGCTGCGCGACGCGTCGCGCGTCAGCGGACCGGCCCCTGCAGCAGCGCGTGAAAAATCGACAACGCCCGAAGAACCATCGTCGCGTTCCAGGCTTGCGGCCTCGTCGGCATCGTGATCGCGGGTGCGTGGTTGCGCCAGTTCCGCTTCGAGATCGCCGCCCGCGATGCCGCCGAAACTCGTCGACAAGGTCGTCGCGCTCATGCTTTCGCTCCCCGTTGATAAGCCGGATGCCAGCGCAGCGTGACGCGCTCCAGCGTTTTCGCCAGCACATCCGCGAGCTTGCCGAGTCCGGCATACAGCAGGATGCCGACCACCACCACATCGGTTTGCAGGAACTCGCGCGCATTCATCGTCATGTAGCCAATCCCCGACTGCGCGGAGATCGTTTCCGCGACGATCAGCGTGACCCACATCAGGCCGAACGCAAAGCGCACGCCAACCAGAATCGACGGCAGCGCGCCCGGCAGGATCACGTCCCAATACAGCCGGAAACCTTTGACGCCATAGCTGCGCGCCATCTCGATCAGGTTCGCGTCGACCGAACGGATGCCGTGGAACGTATTGACGTAGATCGGGAAGAACACCCCGAGCGCGACGAGAAACACCTTCGCTTCCTCTTCGATGCCGAACCACAGGATCACGAGCGGGATCATCGCCAGCGCCGGAATATTGCGGACCATCTGCACGGTCGAATCGAGTGCGACTTCGATGGGCTTGAAGAGTCCCGTGGCCAGCCCGAGCGCCAGGCCGATGCTGCCGCCCACCGCGAAGCCCGACACCGCGCGCCACGTGCTGACCTTGACGTCGGCCCACATTTCGCCGGACTGGATCAGCGACCACGCCGCCTTCACCACCGCAATGGGCTCCGGCAACACGCGCGTCGAGAGGACGCCGCTGCGCGCGGCAAACTCCCACGCGAGCAGGATCACAAGCGGCGCAATCCACGGCGCCACATGTCCGCCGAGACGCCGTACCGCACTTTCACTTCCACTGGATCGAGCCATGATCGCTTACTCCACTTCTTATCCATACAGAGGCTGCGCTCGCCTGCCTGAACCGCAGCCCCGGACCTCGCCGGCCACGCCTAGCTCTGGCTAACCTTCGGCAAATAGTTGTTCCCGACGATCTCGCCGAACGGCCCCGACAGCGGCCCGCTCGCGCTCGCGCGCTTGCGGTTCGGCAGCAGCGGAAACACCAGTTCGGCAAAGCGGTACGACTCTTCCAGATGCGGGTAGCCCGACAGGATGAACGTGTCGATCCCGAGGTCCGCGTATTCCTTCATGCGCGCGGCGACCTGTTCAGGATTGCCGACGATTGCCGTACCCGCGCCGCCGCGCACGAGGCCGACGCCGGCCCATACGTTCGGATACACCTCGAGATCCTCACGGCTGCCGCGCTTGCCGCCGTGCAACGCGGCCATGCGGCGCTGCCCTTCCGAATCCATCTTGGCGAACGAGGCCTGCGCGCGGGCGATGGTCTCGTCGTCGAGCTTGCTGATCAGCTTGTCGGCGGCGGCCCACGCTTCCTCTTCCGTCTCGCGGACGATGACGTGAAAGCGAATCCCGAACTTGATCTCGCGGCCATGCGCCGCGGCGCGGGCGCGGATGTCGGCGATCTTCTTCGCGACCGCTTCGGGCGGCTCGCCCCAGGTCAGGTACGTGTCGATGTGCTCGCCGGCCATCTCGTGCGCGGCCGGCGACGAACCGCCGAACCACAGCGGCGGATGCGGGTCCTGCACCGGCGGATACAGCACCTTGCCGCCCTTCGAGGTGAGATGCTTGCCTTCGAAATCGATCGCGTCGTTCGTGTGCGCGGCCGTCAGCAGTTGACGCCAGATGTACAGGAATTCGTCGGTGATTTCGTAGCGCGTATCGTGACTGACGAACACGCCGTCGCCTTCGAGCTCGGCCGCGTCGCCGCCCGTCACCACGTTGATCAGCAGACGCCCGCCCGACAGGCGGTCGAAGGTCGACGCCATGCGTGCCGCGAGACCCGGCGAGGTAATGCCCGGGCGAATGGCGACGAGAAACTTCAGGCGCCGGGTGGCCGCGATCAGGCTCGAGGCGACAACCCATGCGTCTTCGCAGGAGCGGCCGGTCGGCAGCAGAACGCCCTCGTAGCCGAGCGTATCGGCGGCGACGGCGATCTGCTGGAAATAGTCGTAATCGGCTGCGCGTGCGCCTTGGGACGTACCGAGATACCGGCTGTCGCCGTGAGTCGGGATGAACCAGAACACATTCATTTGCTGCTCCTGCTTGTTCGAGACTGGATTAATAAAGGCGGGATGGGCCGGCGCGCGCACACCATGGCGGCGCGGCCACGCCGGGCCGGCGACGCGGCCTCAGTCAACCGGCACGGCCATACCGCAAGACAGATCGGAAAAGCGTTGATTCAGGACTCCCGCGCTCGCCAGACCGCGGACGAGCCGGCGGCGAACGCTGCGCTGACCGTTGGACCGGCAGCCGGGCAGGCTCACGGGCGTCGCTGGCCGCGCGGCTAGCGGCCGCGCCGACAGCGCGGCGGTGCCGTAGGGGGAACAGCGGAGACCGGCTTCAGAAAGGACATCGCGACAGCTTCCCTTGACGAAACGTGCGCCTTCCCGGCGCGCGGTAAGTGGACGACGGCGGCAATGCCGTCTACATGGAGAAACAGTCTATGGATCGGACCCAGGCTTTTGAACGATTTTTTTTAGCTTAGGTTTTCCACTTTCGTGATTAGCCCGACGCTTAAGCATACAGACGGCACCCTGAAACCCGCCGCTGCGTCTATATAATGACGCGTCTTTCGATAATCCGGCCCGGGCCGCGCGGTCGCCGCCAACCGGGCCCTTGGCGCTGCACCGCATGCAAAAAATCATCCTGCCGTTCGTATCCGGCTTTCTGGCTTCACTGTTTTTCCACGAATCGACCCTCGCGCTGCTGCACGCCGCGGGGCTGATCGAAACAGCAGGTTTTTCGACTGCGCCGTTCCTGCCGCTGGGACTGCCGGAATTCATCGCGAATGCCGTGTGGAGCGCCGTGTGGGCGGTGTTGATGGCATGGCTGTTGCGCGTCGCGCCCGAGCGCCGCGCGCCGTGGATTCAGGCGTTTGTGTTCGGCGGCATCGCGCTGACGGCGGCGAGCGTGTTCGTGGTCGATCCGCTGCGCGGCATCTGGCCGAGCGGCAACATGCTGCCGCGCCTCGCCGAGGGCTTCGCCGCCAACGCCATGTGGGGCTGGGGCGCGCTGGTGTTCATGCGCGCGTTCATGGCGTTCGACGATGAGGAATGAGGGACACCGAGTTCCGGTCTCGCGGAACCCGCCTATCCTGCGCCTGATCCCTACGCATCGTCCCTGCGTTTGATGCCTAGCCCTGCAGATCGGCCAGCGGGTGCTCCGCCGCCGGCCACGGGCTCTCGAACATCTGCGCCACATCGTCGGCGCGGACTTCTTCGATGCGGGCGAAGCGCCAGCGCGGCGCGTTGTCCTTGTCGATGATGCGGGCGCGGATGCCTTCCACCACATCGCCATGCGCGAAGCTCGTGCGCGTCAGGTCCAGGTCGCGGCGCAGACAATCCGCCATCGCGCCCTCCGCGCGCGTCACCACCTCCAGCGACACCGCCATCGACAGCGGCGAACGTTCGCGCAGCACGCCGACGATCTGCTCGGCCCACTCGGCCTCTTCGCAGCCGCTCACCGCCTCGAGCGACGCCAGGATCTGCGCCACGTCCGGCAGCGCAAAATGCCGGTCGATAAAGGCTCGCGTGTCCGCCAGCGGCGAGGTATCGGGCGTCGGCACGACCTTGTGCGCCGCCGTTTCGCGCTCGACGCATGCCACCACGTCCACGCCGCGCTCGAATACTTCGCTACGCAAGGTGTCGACGAGCGCGGGCAACGCCGTGTCGTCGATATAGGCGTCAGCGAGACCGGCGTACAGCGCGTCGGCGGGGCCAATGGTCTCGCCGGTCACGGCCAGATAGCGGCCGAGCGCACCCGGCGTGCGCGCCAGAAACCAGCCGGCGCCGACGTCGGGAAAGAGTCCGATGCGCGTCTCCGGCATGGCGATGCGGGTCGAGCCGGTCACCACCCGCAAGCCGCCCGTGCGATGCGCGCCTTGCGAAATCCCCATGCCGCCGCCCATCACCACGCCGTTCATCAGGGCGATATAGGGCTTCGGGTAAGTGAAGATGGCGTGATTGAGACGGTATTCCTCGATAAAGAAGGTGTCGCGCGCCGCCTCGTCGCCGCGCTGAAACGACTCGTACAGAAAGCGGATATCGCCGCCCGCGCAGAACGCGCGCGGATGCTGGCTGCGCACCACCACCGCCAGCACATCGGGATCCTCGCGCCAGGCGTCGAGCGCGGCATGCATCCCGCGGATCATGCCCGTCGAGAGCGCGTTCAGCGCTTTCGGGCGCTCCAGTTCGATAAAGCCGATGCGGTTGGCAATGTAGGTCGTGACTTCGTCGCTGACGGCGGATGCTTCAGGAGTGGACATGGCGTAGCAGGTGGAAAGGCGTGTTCGGATGGAAGGCTGAACGTTATCACGCGTCGACGGCTTTCGGCTTCGCGGCCGGACGGCGCGCGCGCGTGGATCGGGCTGCGGCCGGCGGCGCCGCGGCGGCGGCCGCAGCCGGCTGTTCGCGTACGCCGAACCAGGCGTCCAGCGCGGCGTCGATGACCGTGTCGAGCGGCGAAGTCGGAAACACCGGACAGGTCAGATTGAGCGCCACGATTCCATGCATCGTGGCCCACAACGCCTCGGCCCAGACCGCGCCGTCCGCCGATGCCGGCAGGCGCCCCGCCGCTTTCAGCTCGTCGAGCGCGCCCACCATCAGGCGCATCGCCGCGTCGCTGGAATCGTCGGAGGCCGCGGGGTTGATGAGCTGGGCGTCGGCCTGGGGAGCAGCCTGGGGGTCGGCCGGATTGCCCGCCGGTTTGTTCGCCCGCTCGTTCGCCGCGCCGGCGGACGCTTTCTCCGCTTCGCTCGCGCCGCCCAGCGCCGCGCCCAGGTAGGTCGGATCTTCCATGAAGATCAGCCGGTACGTCTGCGGATGCGCCACGCCGAACGCCACGTAGGCACGGGCCAGCGCCTTCAGCCGCTCGGCGGGATCGGCAATCTGCGCGAGCGGCTCAAAACCGGCAAGCAACTGCGCATAGCCCTGCGCGCACAGCGCACGCGCAATCTCGTCGCGGCTAGCAAAGTACAGGTATAGCGTAGCGGGTGAGTATTCGATGGCGTCGGCGATCTTGCGCATCGACAGCGCCGCGAACCCTTCGCGTATGACGATGCGCCGCGCCGCCTCGAGGATGCGGTCGCGCAACGCCTGCTTCTCGCGAGTCTTTCGTTCATTGATTCCCATGCCACGCATTTTCCGGTTGACAAACTGAAAAGTCAAATTAAACTGAACACCGTTCACTAAACGATGTTCATAAAAATTCATCCAGTTATTTGGCGGCACATCGAAGTCCGTCACCTTGTTCAAGGAGTCGTCATGGAAAACGTAGGGAAAGTCGGCCTGTTCGGCGCCGCCGGGGCAATCGGCCAAAGCATTGCTCACGCGCTGGGCGCCACCGGGCGGGACTACCGCGTCATCGGGCGCTCGCGTGGTTCGCTCGAAGCGGCTTTCGGCCAGGATCCGCGTGCGGAGATCGTCACGTGGAACCCGGACGATCCGGCGTCGGTCGTCGCTGCGGCCCAAGGCCTGCAAACGGCCATATATCTGGTGGGCGTGCCCTACAACCAGTTCGAGACGCACCCGCCGCTGATGGAGAAGACGCTGGCCGGCCTGCGCGCGGCAGGTGTCGAGCGCCTGATCCTGATCGGCACGGTCTATCCGTACGGCCGCGCGCGCAGCCAACCGGTGACGGAAAATCATCCCCGTGAACCGCACACGTTCAAAGGCCAGATGCGGCTCGCCCAGGAGAATCTGGTGCTCGACGCGCACGGCCATCATGGACTCTCGACGCTCGTGTTGCGCCTGCCCGACTTTTACGGCCCAGGCGTCGAGCGCAGCTTTGTGAACGGCGTGTTCGAAAGCGCGGCGCGCGGCACGCGGGCGCAGATGGTCGGCCCGATCGACGTGCCGCATGAGTTCGTGTTCGTACCGGATGTCGGACCGGTCGTCGAGACCCTCACGCGCACGCCGGAGGCCTATGGCCGTTGGCTGCACCTCGCCGGCGCCGGTACGATCACGCAGCGTGAGATCGCCGCCAAAGCCTATGCGCTGGCCGGACGCGAACCCAGACTGATGGTTGCCGGCAAGCCGATGCTGCGCGTGCTCGGCCTGTTCAATCCGATCATGCGGGAAATGGTGGAAATGAATTACCTGATGAGCGAGCCGCTCATACTCGACGACAGTGCGTTGCAGGCGCTGATTGGGCCGATCAGGAAGACCTCGTATGACGAGGGTATCCGCCTTGCTTTTGCCGCTGCGCAGGACGCGGCGAAAGTGGCGGCGTGAGGTGGCTCATAAGGTGACGCACGGGGTGGCACATGAGATGGCGGCATGCAGTTGCGGCACGATGGGACACAGCGCGGCACGCACCCTCCTTCGCTACGCAGCGCCCTTTGCCTAGCCGCTACAGGCCAGCCACATTGCCTGGCGGAAAATGCCCGCTCTTCAGCAGCACGGGAGTGCCGTTGCTGATCTGCAGATGCTCGCGCGCCACCTCTTCGATACGTCCACGCCCCGCGTCGAAGGCTCGCATCCAGCCTTCGCGGTCTTCGGAGCATGCGCCGAAATGGTCTTCAAGCGCTTCCACCGAAATCGCGCACGGCACGGCCTCGCCGTCCACCAGCGCGCGGAACACGACTGTCAGGTTGGAATCGCGGTAAGCGGGCGCGTCCGCGGGAAACCGAATTTCCATGGTCGCCTCATCAGAAGAATCCGTCAGAAAGTCAGACGCCGGAACCACAGGCCCGGCGAAATCGGACTTCGCACTTATGGTACTCGCCGGACTGCACCGCGGTCCACCCTCGGACGTACTCGACCAGGAGCCTGGGTGCAATCGGACCACTGCGTGCATCCAACAGGTATAAGTCGCATCTGGCGGCAATAAGTTCTCCGTGAAAAAAAGCCTTGCGCCGCACTTGCGCGACGCGACACGGTCGAACCCGGTACGCGGCACGATATGTGCGTGGGACCTAATCGATCCGGGAGTCCGCAATATGGGAAAATATTTTTTAGAGCAAACTGAAATCGCCGAGCCCGATGCGGCCAACACATGGTTCGCCTATGCCGGCAACCATGGCATCGAGATTCCAAAGGCCATCAGCATCTGGGAAGATGCGGCCACTGAAAGCGGGGCCGAGAGCCGCCGCATTGTCAGAAGCGCGGGCATTACGATCGACCCGGAGCTCGACTGAGCCGCGCCGTAGCGCCTCCGGTCGCCACTCGCGCTGCTCGCGCTCCGGCCGCGCGGCGTTTGCAACGCCGTCGCTTTCGCCATTCGTCTAGCCATCCGTTTAAAGAGGACACACCATGAAGCAACTTACGCGGCGCTTTCGCCCGTCCGGCCAGTGCCCTGCCACCGAGGCAGCGCACGGCGCGAGCCGCAGCGCGTGGGCGCGTATCGGCGCCCTGCCCGTTGCGCTGCTGGCCGCCGTCGCCTTGAGCGCGTGTGCGTCGTCGAATACGACCTCGCTGATCAACCTGCCGAACGGCCAGACCGGCTTTGCGGTGAACTGCAGCGGCGCGGACGCCGCGTCGAGCTGGGCGTCCTGCTATGTCCAGGCGGGGCAAGCCTGCGGCGCCACCGGCTACGACATCATTTCAAAAGACAACGATGAAGGCGGCGCCGCCGGCGGCAGCGTTACCAACGTCGTATCGGCCAACGTGAAAAACCGTTCGATGATCGTCCGCTGCAAGTAACGCGCAACGCCTCAATGCGCCTGCATCTTCGAGAACAGGTTGAGCACGACGACACCGGAGATGATCAGCCCGAGCCCGATGATGGCCGGCAAATCGGGCACCTGCCGATACAGCACCAGGGCGACGAGACTGATCAGAACGATGCCGGCACCCGACCAGATCGCATAGACGATCCCGACTGGAATGGTCTTGAGCGTCAACGACAGACAGTAGAACGCCACGCCGTAACCGAGCACGACCACCGCCGCAGGCAACCAGCGTGAGAAGCCTTCCGACGCACGCAGCGCGGAGGTGGCAATCACCTCGGCGACGATGGCGATGGCGAGCAGCGCATAAGGAGGCACGCGCATGAGTTCAGGCCTTTGCAAGCGCGAGCTTGCTGTAGTCCTGACCGAGGTGCGCGCACAGCGCCTCCACGACGAGCTCATGATCGGCGCGCTGCGGCAGGCCGGACACCGTCACCGAACCGATCACACCCGCGCCCGCCACCGTCAATGGAAACGCGCCGCCATGCGAGGCGTATTCGCCGAGCGGCAAGCCGTGCTTTTCGGCGAGCGTGCTGCCCGCCTGCTGCATGCGCAAACCGAGCGCGTATGAGCTGCGGCGGAAATGCGCCACCACGTTGCCCTTGCGGCGCGCCCAGTCGACATTGTCCGGCGTCGCGCCCGCGAGGAGGCTGAAGAACAGCGGCTGGCCGAAGGTGCGGATGTCGATGGCGAGCGCGAGTCCGCGCGCTTGCGCAACCTCGTGCAGATACGCGCCGAGTTGCCATGCGCGATCGGCATCGAAATGGGGGAACACCAGGGCGTTTTCCTGAGCGGCAATCGACTGCAGATCTTGAACGATGTCCATGGGCGGAAGAAGAACGAGAGAGGGATGCGTCGCCGCAACCTGGCGGATATCAATGCCGGGTGTTGGATAGACACGGCGTAGCGACGCAGATGGAAAACGGATTCTAGCGCAGCGGTCCTGATGACTCGCTTCGAGATCCGCACAACATCAGTGGCAATACGACATCGAGACCCTTCGCCCTCATGGCTGCACACAACGCGGCGCATACGTATCAGCAGCGCGCTCACCGCCATGTTGAAGTCTGTTCTTAAAAAGGTATTGCGCGGGTATGCGGTTTGTCCTATAATCTTTTCTTCGACGGACGCGGGGTGGAGCAGTCTGGCAGCTCGTCGGGCTCATAACCCGAAGGTCGTAGGTTCAAATCCTACCCCCGCAACCAAGCAGCTAATCGTATCGCGTACGCATCGAATAGCTAACGTCGAAAACATCAAGGGCTTGCCTAACCGGCAGGCCTTTTTTGTTTGTGCGCTTTGTGCGTTTCGTTCGCGGCCTCGCTAAAAATTCTCTGTCACCGAACACAGCGCAACGACCCCGGCCGCACTCAGAAGCAAACGGTTACCCGACAGCAGTGCGTGCAGCAACGGATCCGAAAACAGCGATACGGCCAGCGCGCACAGCGGGAAAAGACAGAGGCCGCTGAAAAAGTCCGCAGCAGTGGACGAGCAGAAAAGCGCCCGCATGGGATGCACCCGCCTCGCGGAACGCCGCACCGGCATACGCCGGCGTTTGACATAGCGGGCCCACGACCACGCAACGGCCGTCACGTAGGAAAAGTCATCAATCCAACCTCCATCAATCTGTAGTCCGAATAAAGACATGCCAACCTGAAGCGACATGCTCAGACGAGCGTAAATACTCTGAGCGACCCCACCCCTGCTCCGATCACGACGCCGATGGTCTGCATGTCAACCGACCGGTCGATCCAGCCGAAGAACTTGCTGACCGCGAGCCCGCCCATGACCCCGCAGGCGACGATAAACCGAACCCGCTCGGAGCGTTGTTTGTTGCGCATCATGCCCTCCTCCTACCGCATTGAAAATGCCCTTGTCAGGGCGTCCAAACTGAATAGCAATCCTAATGCAATCACCAGCCCTTTGCTAAGCGATTTTTTCCACACTAGCCATCCGGCCAGGGCCGCCGGCGCGGCTTCCCGCTCCGATTTCGCGCCCTCGCCAGGCACCGCCATCTTGATAATTCGCCCTGGTGATAAACTCCTGTTACCACTCTTCGTCCCCTTCCTATGAAATTCTGTTCTGTCTGCGGTCACCCGGTCAGCCTGAGCATTCCGCCGGGCGACAATCGCGAGCGCTTCATCTGCGCCAGTTGCGGTACCGTGCACTATCAGAATCCGCGCAACGTGGTGGGCACCATCCCGGTGTGGGACGACAAGGTGCTGCTGTGCCGTCGCGCCATCGAACCGCGCTACGGCTACTGGACCTTGCCCGCCGGCTTCATGGAAATGGGCGAGACCACCTCCGAAGGCGCCTCCCGCGAAACCCTCGAGGAAGCCGGTGCGCGCGTCGAGGTGCAGAGCCTGTTCTCGCTGCTCAACGTGCCGCACGTGCATCAGGTGCATCTGTTCTACCTCGCGCGGCTGCTCGATCTCGACGTCGACGCCGGTGAGGAAAGCCTCGAAGTGAAGCTGTTCGAGGAACACGAGATTCCGTGGGACGACATCGCCTTTCCGACCGTCGGCCAGACGCTGCGCTTCTTCTTTGCCGACCGCCAATCCGGCAGCTACGGCCTGCATACCGGCGACATCTTCCGCTCGCTGCGCGAAGGCTGAGCGGCGCACGCATGGTTCCCTGGCTCGGACCCGACGATCCGTTCCCCGCCGTCGAGCGCGCGCTCGGCGCGTCGAGCGGCGCGCCGGGACTGCTCGCCGCCAGCGCCGACCTGCTGCCGTCGCGCCTCATCGACGCCTACCGGCGCGGCATTTTCCCCTGGTACTCCGACGGCCAGCCGGTGCTCTGGTGGAGCCCCGATCCGCGCATGATCCTGCGTCCGGCTGAATTCAAGGTCTCGCCTTCGCTGCGCAAGACGCTCAAGCGCGTGCTGCGCGACGATGCGTGGGAAATCCGCGTCGACCACGACTTCGCCGCCGTGATGCGCGCCTGCGCGCAGGCGCCACGGCGCGGGCAGCGCGGCACCTGGATCACCGCCGATGTGGTGGAAGCCTATTCGTCGCTGCATCGCGCGGGCGAAGCGCACAGCATCGAAACCTGGTTCGAGGGCGAGCGCGTAGGCGGTCTGTATGGCGTGTCGTTCGGCCGGATGTTCTTCGGCGAATCGATGTTCGCCGAGGTGACCGATGCGTCGAAAATGGCGCTCTCCGCGCTCGTCGGACACTTGCGACGTCACAAAATAGAAATGATAGACTGCCAGCAGAACACGTCGCATCTGGCGTCGCTGGGCGGTCGCGAGATAGCGCGCAAGGCGTTCATCGCGCATGTCCGCGCGTCTGTCGATGCCGCGCCCATCCCCTGGCGCTTCGACAAGACGGTCCTGCTCGATGTCGTCGCGCCCGCGGCGTAACGTGCCAAGCCGGGCCCGCTGCCGAGACTGCGGCGGGTGTGAAATACCAGAGACGCTTCGAGAGCTGCCAACGTGACGCACCCCAACGAGCTGCCGCTTTCACCCCTTTCCGCGCTGCAATTCTATGCAACGGCGCCGTACCCCTGCAGCTATCTGGAGGGGCGCGTGGCACGCTCGCAGGTCGCCACGCCCAGCCATCTGATCAACTCCGATGTTTACACCGACCTTGTCAAGGCGGGCTTCCGGCGCTCGGGCGTGTTCACCTACCGCCCCTATTGCGACGGCTGCCGCGCGTGCGTGCCGGTGCGCGTGCCGGTGGACCGGTTCGAGCCGAACCGCACGCAGCGCAAAGTGTGGAAAAAACATGGCGGCCTCATCGCCACGGTCGCCCCGCTGCATTACGACGAAGAACACTATGCGCTTTACATGCGCTATCAGTCGGCGCGGCACGCGGGCGGCGGCATGGACCGCGACAGCCGCGACCAGTACGAGCAGTTCCTGCTGCAAAGCCGGATCAACTCGCGGCTCGTCGAATTCCGCGAGCCGCTGGCCGGATATCCCGATGCGCCAGGCATCCTGCGCATGATCAGCATGATCGACATCCTCGGCGACGGGTTGTCCTCGGTCTATACCTTCTTCGAGCCGGAGCTGCCGCACAGCAGTTTCGGCACCTACAACATCTACTGGCAGATCGAGCAGGCGCGCAGCCTGCGCCTGCCCTATGTGTATCTGGGCTACTGGATCCGCGAGAGCCAGAAGATGGCGTACAAGGCCAATTTCCGGCCGCTCGAAGGCCTCGTCGACGGCGCCTGGAAAACGCTCGATCCGCATAGCCTCGAGCTGGCGCCGGTCGACGCCGCCATCCAGGGCCGGCGCGGCCCGATACGGCTGTGACGCCGGCGGCGCGGCGCTGAGGCAAGCACCAGCGTCCGCGATCGCCCCCATCGCGTCCTACGCACCCTGCCGCCCCGTCAAAGCCGGTAAAATGGCGGGTTCCCATTTTTAGCCGCCCGGCTCCGCCCTGTGTTCAGTTCCTTCTATCCGCTCGTACGCGCCCAACTCTTTCGCATGGACGCGGAAGATGCTCACCATCTGACCTTGCGCCTGCTCGGCGCAGCCGGCCGCACCGGCATCGCCGGCACGCTCGCGCCGCGCGTGCCCGAGGCGCCACGCACCGTGATGGGGCTCACCTTCCGTAACCCGGTGGGCCTCGCCGCCGGGCTGGACAAGGACGGCGCGTGCATCGACGGGCTGGCGGCCCTCGGCTTCGGCTTTATCGAAGTGGGGACCGTCACGCCGCGCCCGCAGGCGGGCAATCCGCGGCCGCGCATGTTCCGGCTGCCGGAGGCAGGTGGCGTGATCAACCGGATGGGCTTCAACAACGCCGGGGTCGACCAGTTCGTGAAGAACGTGCAGGCCGCGCGCTATCGCGGCACGCTGGGCCTGAACATCGGCAAGAACGCCGACACGCCGATCGAGCGCGCCGCCGAAGACTACCTGTACTGCCTCGAACGCGTGTATCCGTTTGCGAGCTACGTGACGGTCAACATCTCCTCGCCGAACACGAAGAACCTGCGCCAGTTGCAGGGCGCGGGCGAACTCGATTCCCTGCTCGCCGCCTTGAAGGACAAGCAGCAGCGCCTCGCCGACCTGCACGGCAAGCTGGTGCCGCTCGCGCTGAAGATCGCCCCGGACCTCGACGACGAGCAGATCAAGTCGATCGCCGACACGCTGCTGCGGCACCGCTTCGAAGGCGTGATCGCCACCAATACGACACTCTCGCGCACCGCGGTGACGGGCCTGCCGCACGCTGACGAAGCCGGTGGCCTGTCGGGCAAGCCGGTGTTCGACGCGTCCAATGAAGTGATCCGCAAGCTGCGCGCCGAGGTCGGCGAGACGGTGCCGATCATCGGCGTCGGCGGTATCTTCTCGGGCGCGGACGCACGCACCAAGCTCGCAGCCGGCGCGGCGCTGGTGCAGCTCTACACGGGCTTTATCTACCGCGGCCCCGCGCTGGTGGCAGAATGCGCACAGGCGCTGGCTTAAACTGAGACACTGCCGGCGCGCGGGCTGAAGCGCGGGCTGAAGCACCAACAGGCCAAGGGTCCGACCAGGTTATATAGACATAAACAAACAGTATTTAAGTGCCGATAGTCTGCTTTGTTATCCTTTCCGCTGTTCAAACCGCCCTCCTGGGCAACAAGCATGAATAAGGGAACACGATGAAGTTTGGCTTGCTGAAAAACATTCTGGTGGCCGGCCTGATTGGCGCCTCGTTCACCGCCGCGACGGCCCACGCGGACGACCTGCTCGACCAGGTCAAGCAACGCGGCACGCTGCGCATCGGCCTCGAAGGCACGTTCCCGCCGTTCGATTCGAAGGCGCCGTCGGGTGAGCTGGTCGGTTTCGACGTGGACATCGCCAAGGCCGTCGCCGCGAAACTCGGCGTGAAGCCCGAGTTTGTGACGACGGAATGGAGCGGCATCATCGCCGGCCTGCAGGCCGGCAAGTTCGATGTGATCGTCAACCAGGTCGGCATCACCGACGCCCGCAAGCAGGTGCTCGATTTCTCGCCCGGCTACACGTTTTCGGCTGCGCAGCTGATCCAGCGTAAGGACGACACGCGCCAGTTCAAGTCGCTGGACGATCTGAAGGGCAAGAAGCTCGGCGTCGGTCTGGGCACGAACTACATGGACATGGCGAAGTCGGTGCCGGGCATCGATGTGAAGACCTATCCGGGCGCGCCCGAGTATCTGGCCGATCTGGCCGCCGGCCGTCTCGACGCCGCGCTGAATGACCGCCTGATGCTCGCCTACCTGCTGAAGACCTCGCCGCTGCCGCTGCGCACGGGTGCGATGGTCGGCGCGGGCACGCCGTCGGGCATTCCGTTCAAGAAGGGTAATCCGAAGTTCGCCAAGGCGATCGACGAGGCAATGACCCAGCTCGAAGCGGACGGCACCTTCGCGAAGATCTCCGACAAGTGGTTCGGCATCGACGTGACCAAGCCCGTCACGAACTGAAGCTGACTGCGCCGGTAGAAAACCCCACGCGGGACACAAGGCGGCATCCTGGCGATGCCGCCTTTTTCTTTGCAGCAACGCCCATGCGCCCTGCCCTGGTGAGCGCGCGTATACGTCTGCGCCCCATCACCCGTTTATGATGTGCGCTTTGTTGCACACAACACTCACCGCCCATGTCCACCACTTCCCTGCTCGTCCAATCGCTCCCGGTGCTCGCTCAGGGCGCCGTCCTGACGGTCAAGTTCGCGGTTCTGTCGATGATCTTCGGGTTGCTGGCCGCCAGCGTGCTCGCCGTGATGGGGATCAGCCACAACCGGGGATTGAACTGGATCGCGCGGATCTATGTGAGCCTGATGCGCGGCACGCCGCTGCTGGTGCAGATCTTCGTGATCTACTACGGCCTGCCGAGCCTCGGCGTCTCGCTCGATCCGACGCCGGCGGGCGTGATCGCGCTATCGGCCAATGTGGCCGCGTATCTGTCCGAGAGCATGCGCGGCGCGATCCTCGGCATTCCGAGCGGCCAGTGGCTGGCGTCGTATAGCCTCGGCCTGTCGCGGCGCCAGACCCTGCGCTATGTGATTGCGCCGCAGGCGCTGCGCATTGCCGTGCCGAGCCTGTCGAACAGTCTGATCAGCCTGATCAAGGACACCTCACTGGTCTCGGTGATCACCGTGACCGAGTTGCTGAGAAGCGCGCAGGAAGTGATCGCGTCGACCTATCAGCCGTTGCCGCTGTACCTCGCGGCGGCCGCGATCTATTGGGTGCTCTGCCAGGTGCTGGAATGGGTGCAGCACTGGTATGAGCAGCGTCTCGCGCTGCCCACACGGCATTGAATCGGCAGGGGCGCTTGCGCGGGGCTTAAGCTAGCTGCTCGGGCCGCGCAGCCGCCGGTATCACCCGGCGTCAAGTTGACCGTGGCTGCCCCGCTCAGACGCTCAACGCGCAGCGAGCGGCGGCGGCGTATCGAGCCGCGCACCGAAGCGGCTAAAGCGCGGCTCATAGTAATGATCGGGGTCAAGCGAAAACGCCACGCGGCGCGTGCGGCCCATCAATTCCCCTCGCGGGAAAAAGCCGAAGTAGCGCGAGTCCGCGCTGTTGTCGCGATTGTCTCCGAGCATCAGGTATTGGCCCGGCGGCACGATCACCGGCCCAAACGAATTGCGCGGGCTCGGCGACTCGGGCGAGAGCCGCACCGTATGCACCACGCCGTCGAAACGCTCAGTCAGATAGTCGGCCGGCGACGTCGCATCGCCCGGCAGCGGCCCGAACTTCAGCGGTTGATAAGCGGCGCGCACGCCGTTCACATACAGCACGTTGTCGCGCATCGCCACGCTGTCGCCGGGCAGGCCGATCAGCCGCTTGACGAGCAGTTCATGCGCGGCCGACGACTCGATCGTCACGATGTCGCCGCGCTGCGGATCGTGCAAATGCGCGATGGCGATATGCGTGAGCGGCACGCGCAGATCGTAGGCCATCTTGTCGACGAAAATGCGGTCGCCTTCGCGAATGGTGGGCAGCATCGAGCCGCTCGGCACCACGTTCCAGTCGGCGATCGCGCTGCGGAACAGCACCATCAGAACGAGAAAGGCGACGAGACTTTTGTTGTCGCGCCACAGTTTTCCAAGCATGCGCATCGAGGACAGCTCCTGCGGAAGGTAATCGAAAGCTTTGGCGGCACCTCTGCGCCGCGCCGACGCAAACGCGCCGACGCAAATCGTACCACCGCGGCTTGCAGTCAACGTGACGACATAGGGACGCGCATGCCCACGCACCCGCACGCTCGCGCCGCCGCGGCGTCACCCACTGCCCCTCATTGCCCCTCACTGTCCCCACTACCCCTCATTGCCCCTCACTCGCCCGCGAACCGCAGCCCAAGCGCGGCGCGCGCCGCATCGGCCATCGCGATCATCTGCAAGGATTTGGCGTGCGGCATCACCGGACTCTCCAGTTGCCCCGCGCGGATCAGCTCGCAGAAATGCGCGGTCTCGTAGTTGAGCCCGCCGCCTTCGAACGGCACATCCAGTTCGACGACGCGGCCGTCGCCATAACGGATCGTCGCGCGCGCCGGGTTCCACCAGTTCTCGTGAATCGTCACGTGGCCGCCGGGCGCGAGCAGCAGCGCGTCGCCCTTGCCGTACAGATCGAGTCCGCAGAACAGTTGCGCGATACCGCGCTCGTGCTGGCTATTGAGGCTCGCGAAGGTATCGACGCCGGTCGCGCCGAGCCGCCCCAGCGTCTGCACTTCGAGCGGCGCGCCGAGCCAGTCGACGGCGAGAAACATCTCGTAGATGCCGATATCGAGCAACGCCCCGCCGGCGTGCTCGAAGGAAAACGAAGGATGGTCGGGCGGCACGTTCGCCGCCGAACAACCGGCCCGCACGAGACCGATCTCGCCGATCGGGTCGGCAGCGAGATGGGCGCGCAGCGCCTCGTAGAGCGGATAGAACGGCGGCTTCATCGCTTCCATGAAGAGCCGCTGTGCCTGGCGGGCCGCCGCGAGCACACGTTCGAGCTGCGCCGCGTTGATGGTGGCCGGCTTTTCGCACAGAACGTGCAGGCCCGCTTCGAGCGCGGCGATCGCGTAGTCGACGTGGCTGTCCTGCAGCGTGGCGATGTAGAGCGCGTCGATGCCGCTGGCGAGCAGGGCTTCGAAGCCGGCGCACACGCTGCCGCCGTATTCTTCGGCGAAGGCTGCGGCGGGTTCGGGACGGCGCGACCAGAGCGCGGTGAGTTGTGCGGCCGGCACGTGCGCCAGACCTTGCGCGAAGCGGCGGGCAATGCGGCCGGTGCCGACGATGCCCCAGTGAATCACGGCGGTGTCGTTCATGACCCGTTCTCTCCCATCGATCCCGGCACGGGCAGGCCAAGACGACCCGGCCCTACCGGTAGAAATCAAAAGGAAAAGACGATATCACGCAGACCACTGCCGCGGTGACGGTGACGAAGCAACACAGGCGCAGGGCGCACCGCTCGACATGCGAGAGCACCGCCCAGCGCACGCGACGCGACGCGACGCGACGCAAACGCAGACGCGAAGCGAACGCGCTCACACGCGCGGGCTGCCTGCCGCGCGCAGCGCCGGCCAGCGCCAGGCGCCAAGCGTGCGCAGCATCGGCCGCTCCACATGCAGATGAAACAGGACCGCGGCCGCCACCGATACGCTGACGGCCACAGCCAGCGCGAACAGCGCACCCCCCAGGCCTCGCAGGCCGAGCACCATCATCAGCTTCATCACCACGCTGATGAGCGGATAGTGCAGCAGATACAGCGCATAGGAAGCGGCGCCCAGCACTTGCCATCCTGCGTGCGCGCCATGGACCGCGCCACGGTCCTCGGCTTTGACCACGCCGAAAATGATCAGCGCGCTGGCGAGGCCATACAGGCTGATCAGCGACTCCTGCCGTACCACGCCGGCGTCCATCAAACCCAGCGTGTGCAACGTAGCCGCGGCGACCAGGATGCTCACTCCGAGCATCAGCGATAGCCGGTCCGTCCACGGCCCGACGCGCCATCCGCCGCGCGCGACCGCAGCAGGCAGCGTAGCCGCCGCACCGCTCGCCACGGTCCTGCGGCATAGCCAGGCGGTCGCGCCGCCAAGCGCGAACAGCAGGATGCGGTAATCGGCGAAGAAGCCAAGCGGAAAACTGCAAACCGTCCGGCACGTGAAGAAATTGACGACCCACAGCGCCGCGACGAGCAGACACGCACGCGGCGCGATGATAGCCAGCGCAACGAACAGATAAAACATCACCTCGAATTGCAGCGACCACGCCACGGTCAGAACCGGCGCTCCGGTCGCGGTGACACCCGGCGTGGCCGGATCCATCGGCACGAGCAGCAATGCCTTGAGCAGCGTCCATGGATCGCCTGGCACCGTCTGGCGCAATGCGGGCACGGCCAGCGCCGCGCAGCACACCACGGCGAAGATCGTCCAGTAGGTCGGATAGATCCGGATCGCCCGCTTGGCCAGATAGCTGCCGAGGCGCTTCGGCTGACCAATGTCCTTCGCGTGGATCCAGAAGATGATGAAGCCGCTCAGCACGAAGAAGAAGTCGACCCCGGCGGAGCCGCCGAAGATGAACGCATTGCCGAGCACAGACTCGCCGAAGTATTTGGGTTGGGAAATCGCGCCACGCGCATGATAGAAGACCACCATCAACGCGGCGAGTCCCCGGCAGGCCTGAAGCGATTTGTACATGGCGGACTCCCGCGAAGTTCTCGCGACACTGTCCGCGATGCAGCCCGCGTGGTCTGTACGCGGCGCCACACTGGCGCCGCGCACGGCGTGCCGCTCAGGTATGGCCGAGCGGCTCGATCGACAGCGCGTGACGGATCTCTTCCGCGGTAAAGTCGATCATCGCAATCGAGGCCGCTTCGGCCTCCTTCGGATCGCGCCGTTCAATCGCCTCGACGACGCGGCCATGCGTGCCGATCACAGCCTCCCAGCCGCCCTCGCGCCCCGCCACGATCGGATTGATCGCCGACAGCGCGCCACGAATGATCGTCGCCATCTGCTGGAAGAACTGGTTGCCGCTCGCCGAGACGATCCGCGTATGCAGCAGCTCGTCGGCGCCCTGGTAGCCGCTCTCGCCGGGCCGGCTCGAGCGGAACAGATCGAAGGCTTCGCGGATTCCCGCAATCTCGGCGGCCGTCCCGCGCGCGGCCGCCTGGGCGCAGGCGCGCGGCTCGATCAACGCACGGAACTCGATCACGTCGCGCAGAAAAACCGGATCGGGCTTCGCGCGAAAACGCCAGCTCACCACGTCCTCATCGATCATCCGCCAGTCGCGCATGGGCCGGATACGCGTGCCGATCTTCGGCCTCACGTCGAGCATCTCACGCGCGAGCAGCATCGACAACGCCTCGCGCATGACCGTCCGGCTCACGTCGAACTCCTTGGACAGCACATCCTGCGGCGGCAGCACGGCGCCGTACTTCTCTTCGACGATACCCGTGACCAGCCCATCCATCACCTTGCTGACCAGTGATCGATCCTTGTTTCCCTGTTCCATGACACTCTCCCCGCTGCGGGTTTGTATCCCCCGCGTAGCCTGTTGATGAAACGGCCCTCTCGGTTTTTTTCTTTTGTTTTGTTGTATTAATCGATACGTTGCTAGCATAAAAACAGATGCGCCAGTTGGGAAACGTCCTAACAGGGTTATCCCTCTGAAGAATTGTTTCGTTCATGTAACGCACCTTGCAGCGACGCGCTGCAAGCTTGCGTGATAAGCGTGCGGGAGATGGAAAAGTTGCATCGTGCGAAGACGCACGCAAGCGCAGCGATTGGCAAATCCACCACAGTTCGTGCGAGGCCTGCGCGAGCGGCGCGGCGGCCCGCTCAGGCGCGGCCCATGGCGACCGAGGCATAGCGTCCGCCAAAAAACACCAGCGGCGCCTGCTCATCGAGTGAGAACACCAGCACCTCGCCGATAAAGAGCGTGTGGTCGCCGCACGGATGACGGTCCACCACGCGCGCGGCAAAGCGCGCCACCGCATGCTCGAGCAGCACCACGCCCGGCAACCCGTCGACTTCGGCGAAGCGCGGCGCAAACGCGGTCTGCGCGTCGCCGGCGAAGTGGCGGCTATGCGACTCCTGCTCGTCCGAGAGCACGCTGACGCCGAAGTGCGCGTGATCCATCAGGCAGCGATGCATGCGCGCGCGGTGCCCGACCGACACCACGATCAGCGGCGGATTCAACGAGCCGGACATAAAGGCGTTGGCCGTCATCGCGTGCATGCTCTCGCCCGCGCCGGTCGAAATCACCACCACGCCGGTGGCGAAGCGGCCCAGCGCATGGCGAAAGCGCCGTTCGTCGAACGCGGATGGGGCATCGGCCACGCCCGCGCCGCCGGCGAGATCACTGACTTGAAGTGCCCGGGCATTCATCGGCGGTCCCCTGCATACGGCCGTATTGATCGTCGAAGCGCACAATGTCGTCTTCGCCGAGATAGCCACCCGATTGCACCTCGATGATTTCGAGCGGTGTCTTGCCCGGATTTTCGAGGCGGTGCGTGACGCCGAGCGGGATATAGGTCGACTCGTTCTCGGACAGCAGGAAGCTTTCCGCACCGCGCGTGACGCGCGCCGTGCCGCGCACCACCACCCAGTGCTCGGCGCGATGATGATGCATCTGCAGCGACAGACGCCCGCCCGGTTTGACGACAATGCGCTTGACCTGAAAGCGCTCGCCGCGGTCGATCGAGTCGTAGTAGCCCCACGGCCGCTGCACCTTGCGATGCTCTTGCGCCTCGGCGCCGTGTTCGGCCTTGAGGCGCCCGACGATCGCCTTCACGTCCTGCACGCGATCCTTCGCGGCGACCAGCACGGCATCGGCCGTCTCGACCACCACGAGGCCCGTCACGCCGACACACGCCACCAGCCGGCCGCCCGAGTGCGCAAAGCTATCGGTGCTGCCTTCGAACATGACGCGGCCCCGCGCCACATTGCCGTCGCCATCCTTGTCCGAGACCTGCCACACGGCATCCCATGCGCCCACATCGGACCAGCCCGCGACGAGCGGCACGACCACGCCGGCAAAACGCGGATCGGAGCCGAGGTGTTCCATCACCGCATAGTCGATCGAATCGGACGGGCAGCCCGCGAAGGCGGCCGCATCCAGATGAAGCGCACCGCTGCTGTCCGACGCCGCGCGCGCGAAGGCATCGGCACACGCCGACGCCATCGCCGGCTGGTAATGCGCAATCGCCGCGAGCCATACCGAAGCGCGCACCACGAAGATGCCGCTGTTCCACCAGTACTCGCCGGACGCGACATAGTGTTCGGCCAGCTCGCTACCGGGCTTCTCCACGAAGCGCTCGATCGCACGCGAGCCGGCCTCGCCCAGCAGCGCACCGGTGCGAATGTAGCCATAGCCGGTTTCGGCGTGCTGCGGCGGAACGCCGAGCGCGACGATCGCGCCGCTTGCCGCATGTTCGACGGCATAGCCGAGCGCCGCGGCAAAAGCGGCCTGTCCGGCGATCAGATGGTCGGCCGGCATCACCATGAGCACCGGATCGTCGCCGTCGGGTGCTGCCGCACGCGCTGCCAGCGCGGCCACGGTGAGCGCAGGCGCGGTATTGCGCGAGGCCGGCTCGAGCACGATGCGGGCGTGCGGCGCGCAGTCGAGCAGGCGCTCCGCCGTCGGCAGGCGCAGATCCTCGCGGCACACCACCAGCGGCTCGAGTTGCACGAAGCGCCGCGCATCGAACACGTGGCTCACGCGCTGCACGGTGGCTTCGAGCAACGAGCGGTCGCCGAGCAGATCGACGAGCTGTTTGGGACTATGTTCTCGCGACAGCGGCCACAGCCGCGTGCCGGAACCTCCGGCCAGGATCACGGACTGGACCGTGCAACACACCTGTGCTTGCCGCACGTGGGCGGGCAGCATGACAGGCGAGGCAAAATCGTTCATGCGGGATTCCCCAAGTGGTGCGGCAAGCCGGACCTGCGCAACGAAGCGCCGAGATCGCGCGGTCCGCCGCGACAGAGGCATTGAAGCATCGCCGCAAACGCCGGTCTGTTCGTGCGACCACACTGGCTTCGCGCGATGCGGTCGCCGCACGCGGCGACACTGCGCTTACGGCGCATTGCCGAGCACGCCGCCCACCGGCGCGCCGGCCGGGCGCACCGCGCCGTGATGTCCGGACGCGGCGGGCGACGCCACGCAGCGCTCGAGCAACCACGCCTGCGCATCGGCCATGGCCGCCTCGCGCGCCTCGCGGGTGAACAACGCATGATCCAGTGTCGGCAAAGTCAGCACCCGGACCCGCGAAAAGCGCCGCAGCGCGCGCAGCCTCGCGCCGAACTGGATCTTCAGTTCGTCGACCCCGAGGTCGTATTCGCCGTACACGAGATGCACGTCGACGCCTTTTCTCTCGAGCTTCTGCAGCAGCCCAACCGCCTCGTTGCGCACGAGGGAGAGCCCGGTGACCTGCTCGATCCGCTCGGCCACGCGCAACAGCACGCTGCGCGCGCCGCGTTGCGACAGGCCGCGCAACACCCGCAGCAGCGAGGTTTCGCCGCGCAGCACACGCTTCCATTTGTCGAGCCGCAGCGCCGAGCGCCGCAAGACTCGCGACGAGGCGAGACCGGCCGTGCCGGGCGAGCGCGCTTCGCCATCCCAGATGAACTTCTGCAGATTCACGCCGAAACAGGCGGTCATCTGGGGATGGTGTGCACAGGCATGCAAGCCGACGAACGCCCCGCCGCAGACCCCGAACGTCACCACCTGGCGGTGCCCCTGCGCGACCAGCCAGTCCGCGCCGGCCATGGCATCGGCGCAGGACTGCGGCGCGTAGATCGTATCGAGCGTGACGCTCTGCGCCGCCGGCGTACTGTCGCCAAGGCCGCCCAGATCCATGCGCAGCGAGGCGATGCCAAGCGCGGCGAGCCGGCGGGCGAACAGGACGAAAATGCGGCCGTCGCCAATGTGATGACTGGCGCCGGTATTGATGAACAGCACGGCCGGCGCCTCGGCGCGCGGGGTATCGGGCTGGCAATGCACGCCGAAGTACGCACCGAAAACCACTGGACGCTCGACGGCTTGCGCCTCCGGCAAAGGCAGCAACGGTTGTTCGGGGTCCTCTTCTTCGCGGCCGGCGGCAGGCAGGGCCGCGTGGCTGGCCGTGTCATGCGTGTCATGCGCTCCATGCGCGTCACCTGCATCCCGCTTCGCCTCGGGCAGCGCGGCAAGCCATTCCGCAACCGCGGAAAACGCCTCGACCGGTTCCACGCTATAAAGCGCTTCGATGAGAAAACGATCGGCCTCGTCGAACGCACGCCGTTCAACGGCCACGCCATGCGCCGCGTAGTGATCCACAAGCGCAGCGGCGCGCGCCCGGTCGCTGGCATCGAGCATCATCACGCGAGATGCGGGCGCCGTGGTATCGCGGCGCAAGTCGATGGCCGCGAGTTGCGCGATGTCGTCGCCGTGCACGCCGAAGCCGAAGGCCTCGACATAGGCCGTACCCTCGGCAATGGGCTGTGCGTTGATGCCGTCGGGTGTGCTCAACCAGCTCTGGCGATGCGCCCGCAATTCGCGCAGATAGTTCTTCCCCGACAGCGCCGGCGAAAGAAGCACCAGCGACTCCACCTCACCGCTGCGTTGCGCCGCAAGTGCGGCAAGCGTGGCGCCGAGGCGCAGTCCGCACAGCGACACCCGCTCGACGCCCGTGCTGCTGCGCAGATAGCGGATCGCCGACGCGATGCTCGCGAGCCATGCATCGACCCGGCCACGCTCTTCTTCGCTGCCGGCCGAATCGCCGGTTCCCGGGTAGTCGAAGCGCAGCACCGGCATGCCCGCCGCGGCGAGCCGTTCCGCCAGCCGGCGCCAGCCCCGGTGGGTGCACAACGCGTCGTAGCCGAACGGATTGCAGAGCACCACGCCGTGGCGTCCTTTCCCCGCATGAAGCCAACCCGCACAGCCGTCGAAGACGACAGGTCTCATGGTGATTCCTCGTGCGATCGCGACCCCGGAGCGAAGCGCGCCAGCAAGGCACGCGATCGCATCGGCATCGCCGCAACTCGATTTGGTATTTGCAAGCCTGTGTGTCAGGTGTTTGTTGGAATTTAATCAAACGCGCGTCCGCCTATCTGTACGGCCGCCCACACATTGCGTCGCGGCCAGGTCTCACAATCGGGGCGATGACCACGCCTGCGGGCGCGTGCAGCGGCCCGGCAGGCGTTGCGCGAGCCGTCGTCCGCCGAATCACCCAGCACGAGTCCACTATGCCATTCAAGAGCCAGGGCGCTTCATTGCCTGAGACCGAAGCCCGCGTAGCGTCCGCCGACCTCGAAGGAGGCGCAGCGGCCGCGACGGCGCTGCCGGCCGCCCTGTTCCGGGACACCAGCGCGGACCGCCCGGCTCACCCGAAGCGGCCGGCGCACGGCGCGACCGCGCAGCCACGTCCGCAGCCGCATCTGCGGCCTCTGCATGCACCGAAGTACCGGCGCGACATCGACGGCCTGCGCGCTATCGCGGTCCTCTCGGTGCTGGGCTTTCACGCGTTCCCGTCGCTCGTGCGCGGCGGTTTCATCGGCGTGGACATCTTCTTCGTCATCTCGGGCTTCCTGATCAGCACCATCATTTTCGAAAGCCTCGAAGAAAACCGCTTCAGCTACGCCGAGTTCTACATGCGGCGCATCAAGCGGATCTTCCCGGCGCTCGTGCTCGTACTGTTCGCGAGTCTCGCGTTCGGCTGGTACACGCTGATGCCCGACGAATATCAGCAGCTCGGCAAGCATGTGTTTACCGGCGCCGGCTTCATTTCGAATATCGCGCTGTGGCGCGAGTCCGGTTACTTCGACAATACGGCCGCCACCAAACCGCTGCTGCATTTGTGGTCGCTCGGCATCGAAGAGCAGTTCTATATTTTCTGGCCCTTGCTGGTCAGCTTCGCATGGCGGCGCAAGCTCGGGTTTCTCGCGCTCATGGCGATCGTCGGCAGCGCGTCGTTCGCGGTCAATATGCTCACCGTCAAGGCCGATCCGACCGCCGCGTTCTATTCGCCGCTCTCGCGCGTGTGGGAACTGATGATCGGCAGCGTGCTGGCCTACGTCCTGCTGCATCGGCCCGCGAGCCTGTCGAAACAGGGCAATCGCCTGTCGCTGGCGGGCCTCGCTGTCATCGCGGCGGCGCTGCTTCTGCTGGACAAGAACGACGTCTTTCCCGGCTGGCGCGCCCTGCTGCCGACCGTCGGCGCCTTCCTGATCATTGCCGCCGGGCCCGACGCGTGGCTCAACCGCAAGCTGCTCGGCAACCGCCTCATGGTTGCAATCGGCCTGATCAGCTATCCGCTCTATCTCTGGCACTGGCCGCTGCTCTCGCTCGCCAATATCATCGACGTCGGCCTCGTCTCGAACGGCACGAAGCTGGCCCTGCTGGCGGCGAGCTTCGTCCTGGCAACGCTGACCTATCAACTGCTCGAACGTCCTCTGCGTGCCTGGAAAAACAACCCGCTGAAGATCGGCACGCTGTGCGCCGCGCTCGCGGCGCTGGCGGCAAGCGGCGCGCTCCTCTACGCGAAAGGCGGCGTGCCGTCGCGCCCGGTGGCGCAGAATGCCGGCATCGCGCAGGTTGCGCTCAACCTGTCGCTCAGACATCAGGTTCCCGAGGAACCCTGCCATCTCGCCAACGCGCAAGCGGACTCGTTTTGCAAGGCCTACAACAGCGCGGCCACGGGACCGCTGATGGTGGTGTGGGGCGACTCGCACGCGGGGGCATGGCTACCCGTTTTCGTCGCGATGGCGCAGGAGCGCAACTATCGCCTCATGCTGTTCTCGCATCTCGGTTGCCCGCCGCTGCTCGATACGCGGCGCAGCGACGGCGCGGAGAGCGGCAAGTTCTGCAGCCAGTTGGGGCTCGCCGAGCCGATCGTCGCTTCGCTTCACAGCCTCAAGCCCGCGGTGGTGTTTCTGGTGGCGCGCTGGAGCCTCTACAGCAACGGCTGGATCAGCGACGGCGAACTGCAGAAGGCCACCCATTTCGTGACCACCGATGCGCATGCGGACGCCACCCAGACCCGTTCGCGCGACGCCCTCGCCAGCCAGCTTCCGCTCACGGTCAAGGCGCTGCTCGAGAGTACGCCGCGGGTCGTGATCTTCCAGAATCCGCCCACGCTGAAGGGCTACCTGTTACCGCGCTCGTACGCGGACCCCGCGCGGGTCGAACCTGCCGCGGCCGCGGACCGGGCCGACCAGGCGTTCAACCGCGCGCTCGTCGAGCGCATGGGGGCAACGCCCGGCGTGAAGCTGTTCGACGCCACCCCGGCGTTGTGCGACGGCACGCTGTGCCATGCGGTGCTGAATGGCGTGCCGGTCTATGACGACGACAATCACGTCAGCGCCCAGGGGGCGCTCCTGTTCAAGCCGCAGCTTCTCGGCCTGCTGGCGTCGCCGGGGTGAGCGCCATGCCCAGGCGGCGCCGGCGCGGCCGACTGTGCCACTGGGTGCGGCCTCGCACAAACACGAGCGGCTTGCGCTGGCACTATCGCGGCTAACAGGGCGTCGCGTGGATGCATCGGGCGCCTGGCGCCACGCGCCGGTCGCCTCCTTTCGCCGCAAGCCCGCCGGTCACATGGAAAAAACCCTTCTCAAGAATATCGTCATCAACTTCGCCGGGTTGATCGCACCGACCATCGTGTCGCTCGCGACCGTGCCGGCGTACATTCATCTGATGGGCGTCGAGCGCTACGGTGTGATCAATCTCGTGTGGGCGCTGATCGGCTACTTCAGCCTGCTCGATCTGGGCACCAGCCTCGCCACCGAGAACCAGATCGCGAAAGTCCGCGAAGCGCAGGACGATTCGGTCGAGCGGATCTTCTGGGGGGCCTGCTTTCTCAATCTCGGCACCGGGGTGCTGGGCGGCCTGATGGTGTACTTCGGCACCTATTTCTACGTCTCGTACGGCGTGCATATCGAACCCGCTTTCCGCCGCGAAGTCATGAGCGCGCTGCCGTGGATCGCGATCGCCGTGCCGCTTGCCAACGTCACCTGGGTGTTCGCCGGCGCCATCACCGCGGTCGAGCGTTTTGCCAGCTATAACGCGAACCAGACCCTGGGCACGATGCTGTTCCAGTTGCTACCGCTCGCCGCCATCTACTGCTTTTCGCCGTCGCTCGCGGTGGTGATTCCGGCGGCCGTCGCGGCGCGCCTGATCGCCGGCATCCTGCTCGGCATCGCGACGTTCCGCGCACTCGGCATCAAGCGCATGCGCTGGCCCGAACGGCGCGTGATCGGCGAGCTGTTCGGCTACGGCAAATGGATGCTGCTGTTTTCCGGCGCGGGCGCGATTTCCGGCTCGCTCGACCGGGTGCTGGTGGGCTCGATACTCGGCGCGCGCTTCGTCACTTACTACGCGACGCCGCAAAACCTCGTGCAACGCCTGAACATGCTGCCGAGCGCGATGCTGCGCTCGCTGTTTCCGCGTCTCTCGGCCGCCTCGCGCACCGACGCCGACGATCTCGCCCGCGATGCGCTGGCGTTCCTCAACGGCGCGTTCACGCCCTGCATGATCGTCGCGTTATTCGCGCTCGCGCCGTTTCTGACGATCTGGCTCGGCGCGCCCATCGCTGCGGCGTCGGCGCCGGTTGGGCGCATCCTCGTGCTCGGCGTGTGGCTCGCGGGCCAGTCGGGCATTCTCGGCATCCTGATCCAGGCCCAGGCCAATCCGGCCTACGTCGCGCGGGTGAGCTGGCTGCAACTGCCGGTGTTCGTCGCGTCGCTCTGGTTTGCGACCCATCTGTTCGGACTGGTGGGCGCCGGCAGCGTCGTGGTCGCCAAGGCGCTGTTCGACTATGGCGCCTACCTCTACTTCGCGCGCCTGCATGTGCGCGCAATTGTCACGAGCATGCTGGCGCATCTGTCGTTCCTGCTGGTCTCGCTTGCGCTCGCCTGCAATCTGAGCGGCTTGCCCGCCATCATCGCCGCGGCCTGCGTCATGACCGGCGCGAACCTCGCGTGGTCGCTGTACCGCTCGCAGGAATTGCGCGCACTCGCGCGCAAGCTCTGGACCCGGGTCTCCTTGCCGGCCGGTTCTCACTAATTCGGGTCACTCGTGAAAACCATCAAAGCGCCCCTCAAGATCGACCCGCTCTTCATCCTGATGGCCCTGGTGCTGCTGGCCTTCGCCTGGCGCGCGGTCTTCATCTACCGCTCGATCGAATGGGTCACGAATTTCTGGCTGTTCGAGGACTTCGGCTACTCGCTGAAAATCGCCCGCAACATTGCGCTGGGGCTCGGAGAAACCTTCGACGGAGTCGTATTCACGAGCGGTTACCAGCCGCTCTATGTGTGGCTGATGGTGCCGGTCTTCTGGATTTTCCCGAAGAATCTGGAAATTCCGGTGTATCTGGCCGAGACGCTGCTCGCCATCTGCAATAGCGTCACCGTGGTGTTCATCTACGCCATCGTCGCCCGGCTGACGAAGCGCCAGTGGAGCGGCATCGCCGCGGCCGCGTTGTGGGCGTTCAATCTCGCGATCGCCCGCAACGGCAGCCTCGGCCTCGAAACCGGACTCTCGACGATGATGGTCGCGGCGACCATGACCTACGTCGTGTCGCTCGAGATCGGCGAGCACGCCACGCGCAAGGCGCTCGCGCTAGGCGCTTTGCTGGGTGTCACCTTTCTGGCCCGGGTCGACGCGGCCTTTCTCGTCGCCGTCACGCTGCTGTATTTCCTGTCCGGCAAGCGGGCCAGCCGCCGGGAAACCCTGGCATTCCTGATCGTGACGCTCGCGGTGTTCGCGCTGGTGGTCGGTCCGTATTGCCTCTGGAACCAGCTTCACTATGGTTCGCCGTTGCCGACCAGCGGCCAGGTGACCACGGGCAAATCGAGTCTGTTCTCCTCGCCGCTGTCGAACCAGTCGCAGGCCGAACTGCGCAACCACGTGCTATGCGCCTTTTACATCATCGGCCGGATGCTGGTGGGCATCACCTCGGTGAACGGCTACGATCCCTTCTCGACGACGTGGTCGAGGCCCGTTGCGCTGATCACGGCTGTGGTGCTGGTCGCAACGGCGGTCTTCAGCTATCGAAGCTTTCCCGCGAGCCGCCGCCAGATCCTGTTCGTCGCCGGGGTGGGCGGCCTGTACACGCTCGGCAATATCCTCTACGGCCTGATGCCGTATGAGCGTTATTTCCTGCCGCCGATCTTCGCCTTCACGATCCTCGTGACCGTGGCCGCAACCGGCCTGCTCGCTTCGCTGCGCTTTCCCGCCCGCCTGCGCGGCTCCACGATAGCCGCCGCCGTGGTTTTGCCGCTGGTCTGCTTCGGTGTGACCTCGAAGGCCAAGCTGCTGTCGGAAGAGACGCGCACGTATGGCTGGTATGACGGCATCCGGGTGCTGAACCGCATCGCGCGGCCCGGCGACACCGTGGGCGCGTTCCAGACCGGCAACACCGGCTACTTCTACGACAAGGGCCGGGCCGTCAACCTGGACGGTGTGGTCAACATGAACGCCTATCACGCGCGCATGAACAAGACGATCGACGAATACGTCACGCAAAACAACATCAAGTTCATCGCCGACGAGGATCCGTTTCCGCTCTCGCTAACCCGCGACATGAAGACCGAACAGGATCGCGCCAGCTTCCTCGCGCGGCTTTCGCAGGTCTACGCCAATCCAGCCTATCTCTACACGATCTACCGGATCGGCAGCGAACCCTACAAGGCGATCCGCAAACCCGAACCGGCAGCAGGATGGGCCGAGACGTCGCAACCGTATGCCACCTTTCGCCATGCCCTCGTGAGCGCGACGCCCGGTGCCCGCGTAGCGTTCTCGTCCGATCGACCGTTCGATCTGCGCTTCCTGCGTCAGGCATCGTCCGGCATGGCTAATGTCTATCGCGACGGCGTGCTGCTCGACACGGTGGATCTCTACGCGCCGGTATTCGACTCGACCTACAAGTTCCCGGTCTCCGGAGACGGACAGGTGCATCGGTACGAAGTGGAAGTCGCTCAGGAAACGAATGCCGGCTCGACCAGCCATCAGGTGTGGTTCGACGCGATCCTCGAACGGTAGGGAGACGGACCCGCCACGCGCGGCATGCGCGGGCATGGATGGCCCATTCGGCCGGGTCTCAGCCGCGTGCTTCCGTGCTCAAGGTGCGCTGCGTTTCGCCGCGCAACTGCATGGCGCGCAGCACTGCCTGCACGACCTGCTCCACGGTCGGCCAGTTGCCCGCAGCGGCGCCCGTGGCGCTCTTCAACGGCGCCACGCTGCTATACGGCGGCGCGTAGCCCCAGACGGTATCGTGCGCTTTCGCATCGGCAAACGTGCCACCCAGCACCGCCACCGTGGGACGGCGAAAAGCGGCGGCCGCATGCAGGAGCATCGACGGATTGGTCAACACCACGTCGGCCTGCTCGGCGAGCGCAAAAGTGCCCCGCAACGAGACTCGGCCGGCAAGCGAGCGGATCGTCACGCCGCTGCCGCAAGCCGCGACGATCTCGGCGGCTTTCGCCTCATCGGCGGCACCGCCGACCACCACGATATCGAGCGCGTGACCGAGCGCGTGCGAGAGGGCCTCGAGCGCCGCGATCAACGCCTGTGCCGGCCAGCTCTTCTCGACCAGACCGGCCGCGCAACCCACCAGCAGACGCAGCGGTTCAGGCTGGCTGGAACCGGCCGTGCGCCAGAGCGCGGCGGCTTGCGCGCGCTCGGTGTCGGTGAGGTACAACTGCGGCCGCGGCTCCGGGAGCCTGCTGGCGCCGAGCAATTCGGCCTGCGCCAGCGCCGCCCGCGCCACGTGGATCTCCGGTGTAAACACGATATGCGAACGGCAGGCACTCCAGCCGCCGCGATACCCGCGCACGCCTACCCGGTAGCGGACTTTCGCGCGCATCATCAGCAAGGCGCCCACGTGCGAGCCGAGCACA
Source organism: Paraburkholderia phenazinium (assembly GCF_900142845.1). Taxonomy (NCBI): domain Bacteria; kingdom Pseudomonadati; phylum Pseudomonadota; class Betaproteobacteria; order Burkholderiales; family Burkholderiaceae; genus Paraburkholderia; species Paraburkholderia phenazinium. The sequence goes on along the minus strand of NZ_FSRU01000002.1, from coordinate 474,244 downwards.
TCGATGCCGACGTCGAAGCCATTGCGGCGGCGCAAGGCCGCAACCTGCCCGGAGCGCCAGATGAACTGCGCCACGTCGAGCGGCGACTGGTTGCGCACGACCTTGTTGTTCCACGGTGCGTCGAGCTCGACGATCTCGTCGACATAAGGATTGTTCTCGAGGATCGGACGCCCCCAGCGGCCCACGCCGGCCACGATGCGGGTCGACGGAAAGCGCCATCGCAAGGCCTGAAAGAGCGGCGTCGTGGTCAGCAGGTCGCCGAAATCGTTGGGCCGCAGCACGAGAATATCGCGCGGCGTCTCGCGCAGCGGATCGATGCGCGGCCGATGAAACTGCCCGGCCGCCCAGACTGGTATCTCCAGTAATGCGCCCTTCCACCCCATTGCGACTCCTCCAGGTTCGACATCCGCACGGCGCGGCGCCACTCAGCCTTGCACGCCGGCACGCCATACCTTCGATATCCTGACGATCGGCACGAGCTGGGACAACGCCCGGCGCCGCGCCAGATACAGTGTGAGATGACCAAAATAGATCAGCAAGAAAGCCGCGCAACGCGACAGGCTAGGCTCGATCAGCCGATATCGTTTCACGCCGATATAAAGGCGCGCCGCCTCGCAATTCAGCTGATAGCGCGTGAGCCCGTCCACCGCACCGGCGCCGTTCAGGACGCCGCCGCCCGGCATGGTGTCCCGCGAGCACAAGGCGGGCTCCAGATCGATCCGGTAGCCGCGCCTAAGCGCTCGTAAGGACAACTCGGCATCTTCGGTGCCGAAGAAAATGTTTTCGTCCCACAGGTCGTGGGTGAATAGCGCCAGCGGAAAGACCGACGCATGCAGGTTCACGCACTGCGGCTCGCGGCCTTCCTTGAAATAGCCGGTGAACGACAGGCGCACCGGCTTGCACTCGTGCAGGCCTGGACCGCTCGACGCCCCGCCCGTCAGCATCGTCATGCGCCGCTGCAGGACGGGCAGACTGGCGAAATGCTGACGCGCGACGGCGAAGAAATCGGCGTAGACCAGAATGTCGTCGTCGACGAACGACACGTAGTCGCATTTCGGCGCGTGTTCCAGGCAGTATTTCACTGCGTTGTTGCGATTGGCGCAGACGCCGCGCCGCGGTCCGGCGAGATACACGACGCCGGCGTGAGCGGCCACCACCGCTTCGTTGGCCGCACGCACGGCCGGCTCGGGCGAATCGTCGCTCACCACCACGAGCGCCGCGGGCGGCTCGCAACGCGCCAGATTGGCGAGGCACGCCGCCAGCGTGTCGACCCGGTTCATGGTCGTCACGCAAACGGCGAAGGCCGGCTGCCAGTCCGGTGGGTTGCCCGGTTCCGCTATCGCCAAGTCGGCTTGCGCCACTGGCCCTGGGTTGCTCATCGCCGCACTCCGCCTGGGAAATCGTCGTGGTGCGCCACGCTCGGGCACACCTGTCTGAATCTGCCTAACGCGCGCCATCCGCTACGAAACCGCCGCATGGTGCGCTGCATCGTGATCATGAAAGCTGCGGCTTCTACCGTCTGTGCGCTCGCCCTCCCTTCGGCGCCATGCGTCCCGCCGCCCGGATCTCGGGCCGACCCGTCCGCGCCGGCGCGGCCATGCTGCGCTGCGTGTGCTGCCGAACCGACGCCGGCGGCGCGCGTCGATGAAATGCAATCTGATAAGGCACGTGAGCGACGCGCCGGGACGGTTCGCCCGGCGGCGCGCTCGACGCCCGCACAGACCGGCTATGGACAGGGGAGCAGCAGTGCAAGACAAGAGTAAAACAGTCGGCTTTTTACTGCGCTCGGTGCACTGTAACGACGGCGTGGCGTCCCATTGCGAAACCCTGATTGGCGCCTTGAAACGCAATGGCTGGCGCGTCATCGTGATAAGCGGCGCGGTCGACTACGACGCCCGCTCGGAGATGCGCTATCGCAATCTGATGTCGCTCGTCGAGCACTGGGAAGTGATCGAAGGATTGAATACGGTCACGCCGTCGATCCGCCACATCGCGCGTTGCCGGCATGTCATGAAGCAGCACCACGTGTCGATCCTGCACGGCCACGGCTTCTCGGCGCTGCCGCTCGCGGCGTTGCTGCGCCTGCTGACCGGCGTGCGCTGCGTCGCCACCTTCCACCCCTCGCTGCACGGCACCGATCCGCAACAGATGACGTCGCAAACCAGACGGCGTCAGCAGTCGCTGAAATACCGGCTGCTGTTTACGCTCGCCTCGCCCAAGGCCCTGATCGCCACCTCGCTCGAAATCCGCGACTGGCTGCTCGGCGACGTGGGTCTGCCGCTGGCCAAGGTCATTCACATTCCGCTCGGCATCGATTCGGACGCCTACCGTGAGCCTTCGCCCGCGGAACGTCTGGCCGCGCGCCGGGCGTTGAACATCGCCGACGACGAATGCATTTTCCTGCTGGCTGGCCGTCTCTCGTGGAACAAGGGGCACGACGTGCTGATCGATGCCGCGCGGATCGTCAAGACACGTCTGCCCACGGCCAGGTTCCGGGTGGTGTTTGTCGGCTCGGGCGATCAGGAAGAGGAGATCAAGGCCTACGCCTTCAAGGACGGCACCGGCGCGGAACTCTTCACGTTCCTCGGTTTCGTGAAAAATCTGCCGGCGGTGTATTGGGCCAGCGACGTGTTCGTGCTGCCCAGCCGCTATGAAGGGTTCGGGCTGGTCGTCGCGGAGGCGATGTGCGCGGGACTGCTGCCGGTGCGCACGCCGAGCGGCGGTTCGCGCGATCAGATCGAAGACGGCGAGTGCGGCTTCATCACGCCGTTCGACGAGCCGGAACCGCTCGCGCGCATCATCGCGACGTTGCTCGAGGATGTGCAGTTGCGTCAGCGCACCGCCGCCAATGCCGTGCTGAAGGGCAAGGCGCTGTTTTCCAAACAACGCATGGCGGAGCGCACCGCGCTGCTGTACGAGTAAGCCGCGCGGCCGCTTCGGGTGCGGCGGCATCCCTCAGCGCGTCGGTGCGCCGGTGCGTCAACGTGCAGTCAGCGCATCAGCGCTCGCTCACCGCTTCCCGATACACATCGGCCACCTGAGCCGCGACCACCGCGCGGTCGAAGTTTGCACGCGCGTAGGCACTGCAGGCCTCGCTGCCCGGCAACACCCGGCGCCCCAGCAGCGCATCCACGATGCCGCTGCCGATTGCATGAAAGCCGACCGAACCCAGCACCAGATCCGGCGAGAGCGGCGCCACCACTTCCGGCAGGCCGCCCACAGGCGTCACCAGCGCCGGCGTGCCGGCCGCCAGCGACTCCGCCGTCGTCAGGCCGAAGCCTTCGAGCGCGACGGTCGGCACCACCGTCACGTCCGCGCTGCGGTACCACAGGGGTAACGCGGCGTCGGCGACGAAACCGGCCAGCTTGACGTGCCCAGTGAGTCCGCGCTGCTCGATCCGCATCAGCAGCGCCGACTCCAGCGGGCCTTTCCCCGCGATCGTCAGCAACACATCGGGCACCGCCTGCTTGACCACAAACATCGCATCGATCAGATTTTCGAGGCCCATGCGCGACACCAGACGCCGGATGCAGAAGATCTGCGGGCGGTCGTTCGGCAAGCCCAGTGCGGCGCGCGCCTGCTGCCGCGTGAGCGACGTATGGAAGTGGTCGACATCGACGCATCCGGGCACGACACGGATCGTCTCGTCCGAGACCCCATAGCTTTTGCGCAGGATGTCGCCGAACGCGTGCGAGAGCACGATATGGCGCTGGGCGCCCCGATACACCGACCACTCGAGCGCATGGCGAAACGCGCGCGATACCCCGCCGCGTCCTTCCGCCGTGCTTTCGGCCGCCCACGGTCCGTGAAAATGCACGACGCGCGGCACACGCGGAAACACCCCGATGGTCGGGGCCGCATACAACGCGAAGTGCGTGGCCACCACATCGGGAACCGACACGCGCTTGAGCCGGCGCGAGTGCGCGCGCATCTGCCACATCCGGGTTCTGAGCGGCTCCTGTGCCGCCGCGAAGGCGTCGACGACGCCATGCGAGTCGGCCAGCACGCCTGTGCTGCCGGCCACCAGGCCGCGCACCGTCACGCCCTGGCCGGGCAGCGACTCGATCAGCTCCTTGAACATGCGATCGAGGCCCCCTGGGCGCTCGCCGAACCAGTGCATGCCGATCTGCAGCGAATCGATCGTGCTCATGTTTCGGTCGACACGCTAAAGCCCCCGACCGGGGCGAGTTGCGGCACCCGCCGCGCGCAGAGCTCCTCGTAGAGCGACAGATAGCGCGTCGCCATGTTTTGCCAGCTGAGCGTCTGGGCCCGCTCGCGCGCGGCGCGTCCCATGGCGCCGGCATAGGCCGGGTCAGAGGCGAGCCGCGTCACCGCCGCGGCGAGACCGGCCACATCCTCAGGACTCCCCAGCACGACGCCGCAGTCGTCGTCGATCACTTCGGCGCCGCCGGCCGTCGCGGCGGTCACCACCGGCAGTGCGCTCGCGAGCGCCTCCAGCATCACGAGGCTCATCGCCTCGTAGCGCGACGGAAACACGAACGCATCCACGGAGCGCATGAGCGCCGGCATGTCCTTCACGAATTCGACGAAATGCACCCGCTCTGCGACGCCCAGCGTCTGCGCCAGGGCGGGATACGGGCTGTTGCGCAGCGCGCCGGCCACGGCGAGATGCACGTGCGGCGGCATCGACACGAGCGCGCGCAGCACCGCGTCGAGGTTCTTGCGCGACAGGCGCAGGTCGCCCGCGAACAGCAGCATGAACGGCGCCTCGGGCAAGCCGAAGCGCGCACGCTCCGCCGCGCCGGGCGCAAACTCCGTCACGTCGACGCCGTTGTGGATCACCTGCATCCGCTCATCGCCGATGCCGAGCGCGCGCACCTCGGCCGCCACCTTGAGCGACACCGGCACGACCACCCGTGCGCGGCGCAAGGCGCGCTTCTCGCACCAGGCGTTCAGGCGCGTATAGAGCACCTGATAGGCCGGATACGCGCCGTCGCGAATCCGGAACGGATAGAAGCCGCAGCGATACCAGCCGTCGTGCACGAAGTGGACTGTGTTCACATCGGCGCGGGCCCACGTGATGAAACCGTTCACGTGAATCACGTCGAACTCGGCGCGGTGGCGGCGAATCCACAGCGCGCTCTTCGCCGCAAACATCTGGTACTGCAGCAGGCGGGTCGGCAGACGGCTCGCCGGGATCTGCACGAAGCGCACGCGCGGCAGCGCGAGCAGCGCCGGCGCCGCCTGCGAGCCGACCAGCGTCACCGAGTGGCCGGCCGCGAGCGCGGCGCGCACGATCTCGTAGTTCACCCGGCCCTGGCCGTCGTTGATCACGAAGGCATGGGTCACGATCAGGACTCTCATAGCACCGCCGGGGATAGGACGTTATCGACGCGCGCGGTCTTGTGCGGACTCGCGTGCGCATTCATGGCGCGGGAATAGCGCAGGCCGATCACCGGCATCACCACGCCGATCATGAAGAACATGCCCCCTGCCGCCTGCAGCGTGTTCATGAAGATCATCATCGAAAAGATCGCGAGCGCCGTGCCGACACCGGAAATCGCCACACGGTCCCGCTTGCGCGCGTAGCTCGCGGCGAAGGCTCGCCAGATCAGCGTGAGCAGGCCCGTGGCATACAGCAGCGTGCCGGGCCAGCCCATCACGTAGGGCACCTCCATCAGGCCGCTGTCGAACACGACGTTGACCTTGGTGGGATCGTCCGCCAGCTTGGTGCCGATACCGGTCATTCCAAAGCCCTCGCCCGAGATATCGGACAAGGCCGTGAACAGGAAATTCTTGTAGAAGTTTTCGCGCACGCGGTAGCTGCTGTCGTCGTTGATGTTCTGAAACGACTCGACGCGCTTGATCAGCGGCGTGGCGATTTCGTCGATCATCGTCAACGGCATGCAGATGCCGGCGAAGGCCACCACGCCGACGATCAGGCGGACGCGGCTGCGGCCGTCCAGCATCGCCAGCGGGTACAGCAGCCCGATCGTCCAGCCGCCCCACGCCGCCCGCACCGACGTGAACAACAGCGCCGGCACGCCCACCACGGCCGCGGCGGCGCGCATCTTGCCGCGCGCGGCGAGCGACATCAACAGGCCCACCATGATGGCGATCCCGAACGGACCCGACGAGTTCATCGTGCTCGAGATGCGCATGCTGAACGGCACGGGCAGACCGTCCGACTCCATGCCCGAGGAGATGAGCCAGAACGCGTCCCACGGCGGCGGGCTGACGAACTGGATCACGCCGTACGCCCCCATCACGAAGGTGCCGTAAACGAAGGTCTTCAGCAGCACCCGGTGATAGGCGGGATACTCCTGCCAGGTCACGATCATGCGAAAGCCGATCAGCGTGGGGAACATCCAGCCGCACAGCGTGAACGCCGCCGGCGCAATGCCGGCGCGCACCACGCCGATCAGGAACGCGTACAGCAGCGCCGTCATGATCAGCAGCAGCGGCGCGGCGCAACGCTGCCCCAGCATGCGGTAGTGCGTAAACACCGCCATGCCGGAGATGGCCGCCGCGAGCAGCGGCGCGACCATGATCATGCTGCGCGGATTGAACGAACCGTTGAAGAAGTCGGCAAAGCGCCGCACTTCAGGCGTGAGAAAAAACAGCCAGCAGACGAAGCCGAGATAGTGCGCCGGATAGCGGCGATAAAGCCGCCAGGCGATCGGCACCGTCATGGGGGTGAACGCCAGCTCGAGCAGCTTGCCCTGATGCGCGACGATCAGGACCAGCGTCACGACCAGCAGGCTGACCTGCATGCCCACCGGCCCGGCGACGCGCGAAGCCAACGAGCTCGCCTTCGGATGCGCCCGGGTGCGCGGCAACGGCAGAGCCGCAGTGCGATTCATCGCGCGCCCTTAGAGCAGTTCGAAGGTGCTGGCCACCGGCGCGGCAGTGCGCTCGCGGCGCCAGCTTCCCAGGGCCGTGCGCGCGCCGCGCAACTGGCAGGTGAGGCCGATGAACGGCACCCCATGTTCGAGAAACGGACCTTCGGTCTTGCGAAAGCCGAACTGCTCGTAGAAACCGCGCAGGCTGACCGGCGCGGTGACCCGGACGACGCGCGCCGCCCAACGCTCGGCAATCGCCTGCAACACCCGCTCGATCAGCATTTCCGCCGTGCCGTCGCCGCGCCGCGCGGGACTCGTCAACACCTTGTCGATCACCACTTCCGGATCTTCCGCGTCGCCAGGCTGAATGCGCGCATACGCCATCACCGGCATGGGCCGGGACATGTCTTCGACTGCGAAGACATGCAGGGCCTGCTCGTCGTGCCCATCGGCATCGAGACACACATGGGATTGTTCGACGACGAACACCGCACTGCGCGCACGCATGACCAGATACAACTCGCGTGCCGTGAACTGTTCGAATTCGAGCGTTTTCCAGTTCATCAGATTCCCCCAGCGATTCGTTTGACGGGACAAGCCCGTTGCCATGACTGCACGTTACCTCCGGCGACCCTTGAATCTCCGTGCGGAAGCGCACCGACGATGCTGCATCGCGATCAGTTAAATACGGACAGCCGGCACACATCGTCCGAACCTGCAGCGCTCGGCGCATCCGGCAACGCATTCGCCGCCCGGGGGCGGCGAATGCGGCGAATCCAACCAGAAGCGGCTTAGCGACATGTCCTTGAGGGGGCGCCTTCCCATGAAAACTGCACTGCGACGCATTCTTTCCGAGTCCGCACGTCTCGACGTGCCGCCCGACACCCTGGCGGACGACGCCGACCTCTACGCGGCGGGCCTGTCGTCGCTCGCGACCGTGCACCTGATGCTCGCGATCGAAGACGAGTTCGACATCGAGATTCCCGACCGCATGCTGACCCGCCGGCTCTTTTCCAGCATCGATTCGCTGGCCGCCGCGGTGAGCGAGCTACAACAGGCAAAGGCGGCCGCATGAACGCCCCGCTGATGCACGACGCGGGCCCGCTCGACGGCCCACCTCCCGACCCGACGGCCGGCGGCGCGTCGCTCGCCGCCGTCGAAGCCGACGCCGGCTGGCGCGCCGCCGCCCAGCGCGCGGCGCAGGTCGCCGCCCAGCATGCGGACGCCGTGGACCGCGAAGCCCGCTTTCCGAGCGAAGCGTTCGACGCCCTGCGCCGCGAGCGGCTGCTCTCCGCGCTGGTGCCGCAAGCGTTCGGCGGCGCGGGCCTGCCGCTCGCCGACGTCGCCGCGATTTGCGAAATCCTCGCGCAAGGCTGTGCTTCGACCGCGATGGTGTACGCGATGCACCAGATCCAGGTAGCCTGCATCGAAGCGCATGGCAGCGCCTCGCCGTGGCACCAGGCCCTCCTCGCGCAACTGGTCGAACAGCAATGGCTGCTCGCCTCGGCGACCTCCGAGGAGACCATTGGCGGCAACATGCGCACCAGCGCCTGCTCGGTCGAACTCGACGGCGAGCGCCTGCGCATCGAAAAGCTGGCGCCGACCATCTCCTACGGCGCGCAGGCCGACGGCATTCTCGTCACGGCACGCCGCACGGCGGAATCGGCTGCGGCCGACCAGGTGATGATCGTCGCGTTGCGCGCCGAAACGACGCTCGAAAAACGCGGCGGCTGGGATTCGATGGGCATGCGCGGCACCTGCAGCGAGGGCTTTCGCCTCGTCGCGACCGGCCTGGCCGAGCAGATCCTGCCGACGCCGTTCGCCGAGATCGCCGACCAGACCATGCTGCCGATCTCGCACACGCTGTGGGCCGCGGTATGGACCGGCATCGCCACCGATGCGGTCAATCGCGCGAAAGCGTTTTTCCGCGCCCAGGCGCGCGCCAAACCCGGTTCGGTGCCGCCGGCCGGCCTGCGTCTCGCCGAAGCCGTAGGCCTCCTGCAGATGATGCAGGCGCGCCTCGCCGTCGCACTCGACGCCGCCCGTGTCGCGCATCACGCCAAACAGGGCGCCTGCCAGGCCGATCTGCCGCTGTCGGCGCTGCTCGGCTTCGCCTCCGACATGAACACGTTGAAAACCAGCATTTCGACGACCGCGCTGCAGGTGGTCCACGAAGTGCTGATGATCTGCGGCATGGCCGGTTACAAGAACGGCACCGAGTACAGCGTGGGCCGCCATCTGCGCGACCTGTATTCCGCACCGCTGATGATCAACAACGACCGCATCGCACAGAACACCGCGAGCCTGCTGCTGGCGCAGCGTCCGGCCGCCCCGGGGAGAGCCTGAGATGAACACGATGACCGACACCGCCGCCCTCGCCGCCGCGCAAGCCGAAGCCGCCCCGGCCGCCCCCAGCTTTCGCGACGAACTGCTCGAGAAGGGCATCCTGATCGATACCGGCGAAAACGGCCTGTATGGCCGCAGCCAGGTGTTCGAGGACGTGGTCGAACGGCTGAACGTGGCGATTACCCATCTCGGCGCCGACCAGCAGCCGGAAGTGCTGCGCTTTCCGCCGGCCATGCGCCGCACCGACTTCGAAGATAGCGAATATCTGAAGAGCTTCCCGAATCTCGCCGGCACGATCCATTCGTTCTGCGGCAACGACATGGGCCACCAGCGCCTGTTGCGCGCGCTCGACGACGCCATGACCGAGCGCGACGACGACCGCAGCGACGAGTGGATGGCGCAGCAGAAACCCACCCGCGTGGTGCTGACGCCGGCTGCCTGCTATCCGATCTATCCGGTGATGGCACGGCGCGGTCCGCTGCCTGAAGAAGGCCGCACCATCGACGTGCTGTCGTATTGCTTCCGCCACGAACCGTCGCTCGATCCGGCCCGTATGCAGATGTTCCGCCAGCGCGAATACGTGCGCCTCGGCAGCCCGGACCAGGTGATGGCGTTTCGTCAGATGTGGATCGAACGCGGCTCGGCGCTCGTGCACATGCTGCAGTTGCCGGTCGACGTCGACCTCGCCAACGATCCGTTCTTCGGCCGTGGCGGCAAGATCGTCGCGGACAGCCAGCGCGCCCAGGCGCTCAAGTTCGAGCTGCTGATTCCGGTGGCCAATGCCGACGGCAAGACGGCCTGCCTGTCGTTCAACTATCACATGGACCACTTCGGCGCGATCTGGAAGATCGAATGCGCGGACGGCTCGGTGGCGCATACCGGTTGCGTGGGCTTCGGCATGGAGCGCATCACGCTGGCGCTGTTCCGCCATCACGGCCTCGACGTCAACGTCTGGCCCGACGACGTGCGCGCGCTGCTGTGGGGCGACACCCGGGCGCGCGTGCTGCAAGGACTCGCGGGAGGCGCCGCATGACGCCCCCGCTCACGACCGCGCTCACCGGCTCGCTCCGCGCGCTGGCCATGCCCCACCCGATGCGCTCGCACCAGCCGCATGCCTTGCATCAGGGCGACCGGGTCTGGCAGGAGACCAATTGCTACGTTGACCTGTGGATCGAGCTGCTGCACGGCTTCGGGCTCGACCCGCGGGCAGCCTTCGCGTTCACCGTGACGCAGGACTTCGAGGGCGACCAGTTCACCTTCTTCAAGTTCCCGCTGGAGGATCTCGAGCGGCTCTACGGCACCCAGGTGCAGGAACTGGCGATCTACGACTCGCTGGAAGACCGCGTGCTGGCGCAGACCCTGCGCGGCCACACGGTGCTGGTCGAGGTGGACGGCTACTATCTGCCGAACACACGCGCCACTTCGTACCGGCGCGAACATCCGAAGACCACCGTCGGCATCGACTTCATCGATCCGGCGGGGCAGCGCCTCGGCTATTTCCACAACACCGGTTATCACCTGCTCGAAGGCGAGGACTACGAAGGGGTGTTTCGCAAGCTGCCGCAGTTCAGCGGGCAGGCGGACCTGCTGTTCCCGTACGTCGAATTCGCCAAGCAGGTGCGGCCCGCGCTCGAAGGCACCGCGCTCGCGGAAGCGTCCGCGGAACTGCTGTGTACCCATCTGGCGCGCCGTCCCATGCGCAACCCCATCACGCAGTGGCGCGCCGAGTTTCCGCAGCAGCTCGACACGGTGCTCGCGCGCGGCGAGAAATTTTTCCACCTCTATTCGTTCAACCTGATGCGGCAACTGGGCGCGAACTTCGAGTTCCTGGCGAAGTACCTGCAGTGGCTGTCCGTGCAAGGCTTCGACATTCCTCCGGAGATTGCGGGTTCGGCGCAGAAGATCGCCTCGGAGTCGATGGTGATGCAGTTTCGCCTCGTGCGGGCCATGGCGCGCGGTCGCCACGACCTGTGCAACGACTGCTTCGACGTGCTTGAAAACGCCTACGACAAGACCATGCCGCCGCTTGCCGCGCTCGCGTTTTGACGCGCTACGCTGCCCGGAGTCACTGTGCGCGCCTTGCCCACCACCCCGCCTGACCTGGTGCGCGAAGCCGCTGCACCGCCCGCCGCCGGGACAACTCACGGCGGGCTCGCAACCGCGGACGGTACGCAGGCCCGCACCGTCTGGCCGCGTGCGCTCGACACGGGCTGGCAATGCGTGAGCACGGCCGCCGGCGCGTGCGTATCGCCGGCTGACTGGCCTGCCGGGGGCTGGCTGGATGCGCAGGTGCCCGGCACGGTGGCAGCCGCGTGGCGGGCCGCTGGACAGCTCGACGCGGATCGTCCGCCGCCGTTTGCCTTCGACGATCACTGGTATCGCCTGAGCCTGACGCCCGCGCTGACCGGCAGCGGTCCGCAACGTCTGCGTCTGCACGGCCTCGCGACGCTCGCCGAAGTGTGGCTCGACGGCGTGAAGCGGCTCGACTCGGATTCGATGTTCGTCGCGCACGATCTCGAGCTCGAGCTGACCGGACCGGCCACGCTCGCCCTGTGCTTCCGTTCGCTCGCGCCGTTGCTCGCCGCCCGCCGCTCGCGCGCCCGCTGGCGCCCTCGCCTCGCCTCGCCGCCCACCTTGCGCAACGTCCGCACGACGCTGCTCGGACACATGCCCGGCTGGTGTCCGCCGCTGCAGGCCGTCGGTCCGTGGCGCCCCATCGAACTGCTCGGCGATGCCGGCGAAGCCTTCGATACGATCGACCTCGCGAGCCGCGTCGACGGCGACGACGGCGTCGTGTCGCTCACGCTGCGCTTCGTGCATCCGCAGAGCGAGACCGTCCCCGCGACGTTGAATTGCGGCGCGGCCCGTGCGTCTCTCGAGTGGCGCGACGCAGTCACGCTCACGGGCGAACTGCGCGTGCCGCGCGCCGAACGCTGGTGGCCGCATACCCATGGCGCGCCCACACTGCATTCTGTCGCGCTGGAACTGGGCGGCCAGCGCTTCGAACTGGGCCGGCTCGGCTTCAGAGAGATCGAAGTGGACCGCGGCGCGGACGGCGACGGCTTCGCCCTGCGTGTGAACGGCGTGCCGCTGTTCTGCCGCGGCGCCTGCTGGACCAGTGCCGATCTCGTCACGCTCGCCGGTACGCCACAGCAACTCGAACACGCCTTCACGCTCGCACGCGACGCCGGCCTGAACATGCTGCGCGTGGGCGGCACGATGGTGTACGAATCGGACGCCTTCTATGCGCTCGCCGACCGTTTCGGAATCCTGATCTGGCAGGATTTCGCTTTTGCGAACTTCGACTACCCCACCGACGAAGCCTTCGCCGCCTCCGTGCGTCGCGAGGCGACGCAGTTTCTGGCCCGCACGCGCCGCTTCGCATCCCTGGCCGTGCTGTGCGGCGGCAGCGAGGTCGATCAGCAAGCTGCGATGTTCGGCCTGCCGCCTTCGATGCGCGCGCAACCTCTTTTCACCGAATGCCTGGCCGGTCTCGCCGCGCAGGAACGGCCCGATGTAACGTATGTGAACAATTCTCCGACCGGGGGCGTGTGGCCGTTTTCGACTCGCACCGGCATCACGCACTACTACGGCGTGGGTGCGTATCAACGGCCACTCGACGACGTGCGGCGCGCCGAAGTGCGCTTCGCAGCCGAATGCCTGGCCTTCGCCAACGTGCCCGACGACGCCACCCTGCAGCAGGCGCTCGGCACGATTCAAGTTCACGATCCGCGATGGAAGGCGGCCGTGCCGCGCGACCAGGGCGCCGGCTGGGACTTCGACGACGTGCGCGACCACTACCTGGCCACGCTCTATGGCATCGAGCCAGCCCGCCTGCGCTACGAGGATCCGCAGCGCTATCTGGAGCTCTCGAGAGCGGTGGTGGCCGAGCTGATGACCGAGGTATTCGCCGAATGGCGGCGCGCCGGTTCGCCGTGCGGCGGCGCCCTCGTCTGGCAGTTCCAGGATCTGCGCGCGGGCGCCGGCTGGGGCATCGTGGATTCGACCGGACGGCCCAAGAGCGCGTGGCACGCGCTCGCCCAGGTGCTGCGTCCGGTTCAGGTGGTCATGACCGACGAAGGCCTCAACGGACTCGACCTGCATCTCATCAACGAGACCTGCGAGAGCGTGACGGCACAGCTTGAACTGGTGTGCCTGCGCGACGGCGCGGTAAAGGTTGCGGGCGCAACCTCTCTGGTGGAACTCGCGCCGCGCAGCAAGCAGCGTCTCGCGGCAGCGGAGTGTCTGGGGCAGTTCTTCGATCTCACGCATGCGTATCGTTTCGGTCCACGTTCGCATGATGTGACGTTTGCCACGCTGCGCGATCCGGCGAGCAGACAGATCCTCTCGCAAGCGTTTCATCTGCCCGAGCGGCGCGCTGCCGAACGTTACGACACGGGCCTTAGCGCCACGCTCGAAGCCACCGGTAGCGGCTGGCAACTGATCGTCGAAGCGAAGCGCTTCGCGCGCTTCGTCAACGTTGCAGATATGCACTACCGTGCCGTCGACAACTGGTTTCATCTGCCGCCTGGCGAGCCGCGCACGATCGCACTGCGCCCTTTGCCGGCAATGAACGCCGACGCAACACACCCCGCACCCTCGGGCGAAGTACGCGCCATCAACTCAAGCGCGCCCGTGTTCTACGGCTGAATCCGCCCGTCTCCCACACCGCTCCCCTGCAAGGCTCGCAGACGCTCGTTCTGCTGCAGTTTCGCGGACGCTGTCATCACGTCAGCACAAGCGCCCGCACGCTTCGCCAAAAATTCCTTCCGTGCGCCAGGGCACCTAACCGGTGGAACACATATGAATCAAATCTGAGTCATCCCGGACCGCCGCGCCAAACGCCACCACACGTAGCCCGCCCCCTGCGAAAGACCTCATGCAGATTCTACGAGAACGCGTTTTAAACGAATTCTATCAATCACTTGCGTTGAATTTAACAGTCTCTGGCAAACCCTGGGTGGCCTTGGGGCGTCGTACAAAATTGAAACAAAAACGCACGTTTTGCCTCGCAAAACGCCATGCCGCTTTTCGCTGCGCCGCACCAGTGCTTGCTTTGGACCTGCATGGCACAGTCCTCGCTAAATGAGAAGCGCAGCACTAGCGCCGACGCCAACAACCATTCAAACGACGGCGCAAAAAGGCCATACGGGGCCCGCACTGTTCGTCCATAGCCGCTCGCCAGGCGGCAATACACCAGGGATGCAGAGGCGGGTAAAAAAACCAACGAGTCGCGTCAGCGACTTCGTGCGAGGACCGATCATGTTAACGCTTCAATCCGATCTGCACGGCAATCATTTGCTCGGCGCACTGCCATCGCATGAGTGGCAAGCACTCGCCCCTCACCTCGAACTTGTCCATCTGCGCACCGAGCAGTTGCTCTGCGATTCAGGACAACGAATTCATCACGTGTACTTTCCGACCACTGCGATCATCTCGATGCTCTCGACGATGGAAGACGGCAGCTCGGTCGAGATCGCCGCGGTCGGCCGCGAAGGCATGACCGGCGTGCCGGTATTGACCGGCGGCGAAACCATGCCCAACCGCGTGCAGGTGCAAAGCGCCGGCTTCGCCTATCGCATGACCGCCCAGAGCCTGAAGCAGCATTTCCTGCGCTCCGACCTGCTGCGCCGCCTGATGATGCTCTACATGCACGCGCTGCTCACCCAGGTCGCCCAGACCGCCGCCTGCAACCGTCACCACTCGCTCAACAAGCAACTGTGCCGGTGGCTGCTCATCGAAGTGGACCGGGTCGCCTCCAACGAGCTGACCGTCACGCAGCAACTGATCGCAGACATGCTCGGCGTGCGCCGCGAGGGCATCACCGAAGCGGCCGGCAAGCTGCACGACGAAGGCCTGATCCATCACAGCCGCGGCCACATCAAGGTGCTCGACCGTCAAGGTCTGGAAGCGCGCGCCTGCGAATGCTACGGGCTCGTGAAGCGCGAATTCGACCGGCTGCTGCCGCGCCTGCATCAGGCCGAGGCCGTCAACTAAGCCGCCGCGGACCTGCAAGGTAGACCGACCATGTTGCGCAATACTGCGCGCTGTCTCGACGCGTTATTCGTGATCGCGGGTGCACTGCTCGCTCACTGGATGCGCTTCGATGCCACGCTCTCGCTCGCCGATACCGAACGGCTGCTGATCGCCTTTAACTGCGTGCTCGTCCTCTTGCTGTTCCCGGTCTTCGGCATCTACGAGACCTGGCGCGGCAAGTCGCTCGCGGAGATGCTGGTGCGCGTCTGCGCCGGCTGGTTCTTCGTGGTGGTGACGGGCCTGCTGCTGGTCTTCACGCTGCACCGGATGGATGCCGTGTCGCGGCTCTGGTTCGGCTACTCGACGCTGATCTCCGGCGCCATGATCGTCGCGACCAAGCTCGCCGCCCATCTGATGTTGCGCGTGGTACGGCGGCGCGGCCTGAACTTCCGCAGCGTGGCGGTGGTCGGCTCGCCCGGCTTCGCCCGCATGCTGCTCGCCCATCTGGAGCAGGTGCCGCAGGCCGGCTTCAAGCCCGTCTGCGTGTTCGACACCACGCTGGCCGAAGCCGCCGAAGCGGGCGAGCCCGCCGAGGCCGGCACGCGCATGAATCGTCTGCCGGTGTTGAGCGATCTGGATGCGTTCGCGGCGAAGGTACGCGCCGAACACATCAACGAAGTGTGGCTCGCGCTGCCGCTCTCGGAAGAACGCACGATCTACCGCTTCACGCGCACGTTCCAGCATGACTTCGTCAACCTGCGCTTCATTCCGGATACGCGCAGCATGACGCTGTTCGGCCATTCGCTGGTCGACGTGATGGGTCTCACGACCATCAACCTGACCGGCACGCCGATCTCGCCGCCGCAAATGTGGCCCAAGCTGGTGTTCGACCGATTATTTGCGCTCGCCGCCCTGCTTGCGCTCACGCCGCTGTTCGCGGCGATTGCCATTGCGATCAAGGTCAGCACGCGCGGGCCGGTGTTCTTCGCGCAACAGCGCAAGGGCATCGACGGACACACGTTCAGGATCTACAAGTTCCGCTCCATGACCGTGCACGAGGAAAGCGGCGGACAGCTCACCCAGGCGACCCAGCACGACGTGCGCGTGACGAAGATCGGCGCCTTCCTGCGCCGCACGAGTCTCGACGAACTGCCGCAGTTCTACAACGTGCTGATGGGCCAGATGTCGGTGGTGGGACCGCGCCCTCATGCGCTCGAACACGACGATCTCTACAAGGACCTCGTCTACGGCTACATGCATCGCTACCGCATCAAGCCGGGCATTACCGGCTGGGCCCAGGTGAACGGCTATCGCGGCGCGACACGCAAGGTGGAAAAGATGGAAGCACGCGTCAAGTTCGACCTCTTCTACATCCACAACTGGTCGTTCTGGTTTGACATCAAGATTGTCCTGATCACGTTGTTCAAGGGCTTTGTGAACCGCAATGCCTACTAAACGCAGCAGAACCGACAGGAGCCTGCGGTGAACGAGGCGCCACGCCTTTCAGTCATCGTTCCGACCTACCGCCGGCCGGCGGATCTCGCGCGCTGCCTTGCAGCGCTCGATGCACAACTGCGTCCGGCCGACGAAGTGATCGTCGTCGCGCGTCCCGAGGACGCCGCGACCCATGCGCTGCTGCGTGAACGTCTGCAGAACGCCGGCAGCGAGGCGTTGCGGGTCGCGTTCGTCGGCACGCCGGGCGTGGTCGCGGCCTACAACTGCGGGCTTGAAACGGCGCAAGGCGACATTGTCTGCTTCACCGACGACGACGCCGCGCCGCATCCCGACTGGACGCAGCGCCTCATCGACGGGCTTGCCCGCCGGCCCGACGCGGGCGGCATCGGCGGACGCGACATCGTGCACGAAAAAGGCGCGATCCTCGCCGGCGCGAACGGCCGCGTGGGACTCGTGCGCTGGTATGGACGCGCCATCGGCAATCATCACATCGGCTGCGGCGAGCCGCGTCCGGTGCACGTGCTGAAAGGCGTCAACATGGCATTCAGGCGCGCGGCCGTAGCGGGCCTGCGCTTTGACGAAAGACTGCGCGGTACCGGCGCGCAGGTGCATTGCGAAATGCAGTTCAGCCTCGACGTCGTGAGGCGCGGCTGGATCCTGATCTACGACCCGTCGATACTCGTCGAGCATTATCCGGCGCCGCGCGGCGACGAAGACCAACGCTTCATTTTCAACTATGCCGCGTTCTATAACGCGTCGTTCAACCTGCGGCTCATCATGCGCGAACACCTGTCCCTGCCAGGACGGTGCGCGTTCGTCGTCTATGCAACGCTGATCGGCACACGCGCGGACCCGGGGTTGGCCCGCGCGCTGACGCTTGCGATCGGCGGCGCCGGACCGGCGCTCGCCCTTCGCCAGTGGTGGATCGGCATTCGCGCGATGCGCGGTGCGTGGCAGGAAGCAAAACGCTGAGCGGGGTGCGGCGTTTCATGTAATGCGAGGGACCGAAACCATGATATCCAGAACGATAGTAACGGGGCTTGCGGTTGTGTCGTTGTGTCTCTTCTCGGCGTGTTCGTTTACGCCGGGCGGCTTTCTCGACACCACCAATCTGCAGGAAAACAAGGACGCCGAACCGGTTGCCACAACGGTTCAGGTGCAGCCGATCAACGCGGGGTATTTCAGCCGGACGTCGCTGCAAGCCACGCCCGCGGCAACCTGTCCGCTCACCTGTCTCACGCCGAAAACGCGCGCGCAATACGAGTATCGGATCGGTCCGGGCGACCTGTTGCAGGTGATCGTCTGGGATCACCCCGAGCTGACCTCGCCAGGCGGCGGGACCGGCAGTGCCGGTACGCCGCCGTTGCCCGCCCTGTCCGGCGGCGGCAGCGAAGGCAGCGGCAATTCCATCGCCGCGTCGCCGTCCACCAGCCCGGCCGCCACCGGCGGCGGCGAGCCCGGCGGCCTGACGCTGCGCGTCGCCGCCAACGGCACGGTGTTTTTCCCGCGCGTCGGACGGATCAAGGTGGAGGGCATGACGGCCGAGCAGGTGCAAAGGCGCCTCACCGCCGGTCTGGCCAAAACCATCCGCGGCCCGCAACTCGACGTCAGCGTGACCGGCTTCAACAGCAAGGCGGTGCAGGTGCTGGGCGACGTGCACGCGCCGCAGGCCCAGGCGATCACCGCGGTGCCGCTGACGATCATCGACGCGCTCAATCGCGCCGGCGGCGCCAATGCGGACGCCGACCTGCAGAATGTCGGCCTCACGCGCAACGGCCAGCGTTACCCGATCAACGTCGCCTCGATTCTGGAATCCGGCAACGTGCTGCAAAACGTCGTGCTCAACGACGGCGACATCATCGACGTGCCGGATCGCACCAACAGCCGCGTGTTCGTGCTCGGCGAGATCTCGCATCCGTCGATCGTGCCGATGAACCGCGGCAGGCTGACCCTCGCCGATGCGCTGACGAGCGCGGGCAGCATCGACAGCCACACGTCCGACCCGCACGTCATCTACGTGATTCGCGGCATCGATCCGGAGGCCGGCGCCAATGGCCAGGTGACCACCAAACTGACCACCCCCGACGTGTACCGGCTCGACATGACCCAGGTCGACGCGCTGATGCTGATGACCAAGTTCGAGTTGCAGGCGCGCGACGTGATCTATGTGCAGATCGCCAGCTCCGCCCGCTTTAACCGCCTGCTCGATCTGATCACGCCGTCGCTGCAGACGCTGTTCTTCACCAAGCAACTGGCTCCTTAACATACGGCTAGCGAGAGAAAATAAAATGAGTACCTATGACATGCCTGAATTCTCGCCCGCGTCCGGTAACGACGAAGACGAGGTGATGCGCGACCTGGTGCGCATGGTGGTCGAACAGATCTGGTGGGTAATCGGCATTGCGGCCACGGTGCTGCTCGCCGCGGTGATCTACGCGCATGTGGCGACACGCATCTATTCGGCCGATGCGATGCTGCAGATCGATCCGTCGTCGCCGGGTTCGTCCGCCGTCTCGACGATCGCTTCGCTCTCGTCCGGCGGCACCAGCACCATCCGCACCGACGCCGAAATCGAAATCATCAAGAGCCGCGCCGTGGTCGAGCCGGTCGTCGAGCAGTTCAAGCTCAACTTCGGCACGGCGGCCAACGTCATGCCGTATCTCGGGCGCGTCTCGCGGCTCTTTGCCCATCCCGGCCACCCGCTTCCGGCCTGGTTCGGCATGCGCTCGTACGCCTGGGGCGGCGAAGAGTTCAACGTCGATTCCATCAGCGTGCCAAAGTCTCTGGAAGGCGTGCAAATGACGCTGCGCGCGCTCGGCGACGGACGCTACGAACTGCTCGACCCCGCCACCCAGCAGCCGATCCTGACCGGCAAGGCGGGCACGCTCGCCGAAGCCAATGGCGTGTCGATCCTGGTGACGAAACTGGTCGCCCGTGCCGGCACGGAATTTTTCGTCACGCGCGCCAACCAGCTCGACGCCGTCATGGGTCTGGCCGGCGGTCTGCAAGTGGTCGAAAAGAGCCACGACACCGGCATCGTGCAACTCTCGTACATGGGCGGGGATCCCAAGGCCATCACCGCGATCACCAACGCGGTGGCGCAGTCGTACCTGCGCCAGCGCACCGAGCGCGCCCAGGAAGAAGCGAGCAAGATGCTGACCTTCCTGAACAGCGAGTTGCCGCGTCTGCGCGACGACCTGAAGCGCTCGGAAACGGCGCTCTCGGAGTATCAGGCCCGCGTGGGTTCGTTCCAGCCGACTCAGGAAGCCTCGGTTTACCTGTCGGGCGGACTCGAGTACGAAAAGCAGATTGCCGGACTGCGCATCGCGCGCGCGCAATTGCTGCAACGTTTTATGGCCGATAGTCCCGAGGTCGCCACCGTCGATGCGCAGCTCGCCGCGCTGAGCGCGGAGAAGACCCGCTTCGAAGACCATTTCAAGACCTTGCCGGGTTCGGAACGCGAAGCCGTTTCGCTGCAACGCGACGCCAAGGTGGCGGAAGAAATCTATGTGGCACTGCTGAACAAGACCCAGGAACTGTCGATTACGCGTGCCGGGACGATCGGCAACGTGCACATCGTCGACGAGGCGCTGGTGCCTTCCGCTCCGGTCAGCCCGAAAAGCGGCCTGATCATTTCGGCGGGTGCGCTGCTCGGCATCATCGCGGGCGTCGGTTTCGCCTTTTGCCGCCGCACCTTTTTCACCGGCGTGGCCGATCCGGAAATGATCGAACGCCGCTTTCAGTTGCCGATCTTCGGCTCCATTCCGATCAGCGCCGAGCAGTCGCGCGGCGACCGGCTCATCGCCAGCCTGCGGCACCCGGCGTTGCCGAGCGGCACACAGCGCATGAGCGGCGTGCTGGCGAGCGGGCCAGCGAGCCTCGGCAGGTTGCTCGGTCTGCGCGCGGCGCCCGCTCCTGCGCCGGCGCCGGTGCGCCAGGGTGCGCAAACGGTGATGCCGGCCCCGTACGCGGCGACCCGTTCGCTGCTCGCGAAGACTCATCCGTTCGATACGTCCGTCGAAGGCTTGCGCGGGTTGCGCGCCACCTTGCAGTTCGGCCTGATCGAAGTGCCGAACCGCGTCATCGCGTTCACCAGCCCCGCGCCGGCCGACGGCAAGAGCTTCCTGTGCGCCAATCTTGCCGCGCTGTTTGCGGAATCGGGCAAGCGGGTGCTGCTGATCGACGCCGATCTGCGCCGCGGCCGGCTCGCTCACTACTTCGGCCGCTCGCCGAACGGCGGCCTGACCGAACTGCTGACCGGACAGGTCGATCTGGAAACGGCGGCGCGCGCCACCGGTGTCGACGGACTGCACTTCATCGCCGCCGGCGCCTATCCGCCCAACCCGTCGGAGATTCTCACCTCGCATCGCTTCAGCGAGATCCTGCGCCGCTTTTCGCAGGAGTTCGATCTGGTCATCGTGGACACGCCCCCTCTGCTGGCCGTCGCCGATGCGGCGATCATCGCCAACATCGCCGGCGCGACCGTGCTGGTGATGCGCGCGGGGGCACATACGGAACGTCATATCAGCGAGGCGCTCAAGAAGCTGCGCCGGGCGCGGGCGCATGTGATCGGCGGCGTGATGAATGCGGTGTCCGTCAAGCACAACGGCCGCTATGGGACCTACGATTACGCCTACGCTTATACGTACGAGACCGCCGATCCGCTCGACCCGAGGTAGGATCCGACGAGACGGTTGTTCGCAGTTCAGGGCACGGCGAGTTCGCGGGACAGTTCAACGTCCCGGCGACTCGCCGGTTTTGTTTCTGGGGTTGCGTGGAGTGCGTTCGAATCGCCCGCAATCAGTTCAGCTTCCCACCCGCCCGGCCGTCTCCGCTTCCGGCTTCGTCCCGAACGGATGAAACTGCTGGATCAGCCGTTGCACGCGCCGCGTGTTGCGCTCGAACAGGAAGTACACCGCATACGCGTAGACATAACAGGCGGCCAGCAAGGCGATGAAAACAAGCGCACCGTAGCCGTCGGGCTGGATGCGATGCCCGATCATGGTGGCGATAAGAAACAGCACGAACGGAAAGTGCGTCAGATACAGCGAATAGGAAAACCCGGAGAACGCGATCGCGAGCCGCGACAGCCTGGGCGAACGCAGGCGCACGTCCTCGCGCAGGACGCAGGCGATAAAAGCGAAGCAGGCAAAACCGACCGTCCATTCGTCAGCCCATTCCTTCTGCCAACGGGTCGCCGCGAGCGCAACCAGGAACAGCACGCCGCTGACCCACGTCGACACCGGATAGCGGCTTCGCCATGCGCGCCGGGGTATGCGCTTTTCGATCCAGGCAATCAGCGCGCCGAGCAGCCAAAGCACGAAACCGTTCAGCAGCGGCTGAAACAACACCATCGAACCCAGCGCCAGACCGAGCACGACCAGTCCCTGCAGCATGCGCCGCCGTCCGACCAGCACATAGCAGGCGGGAAACCAGAGGTAGTACCAGAACTCGTTGGCGAGGCTCCACAAGGGACCATTCGATCCGTATGTGCCGCAGTAAAGCGTCTGCAGAAACGCGACGTTGCAAAACAGCGTGGCATGTCCGAGCTGCGCCGCGACGTTGACGCGTTGATCGAAATTACCCTCGGTGCCCAGATAAAACGGACCGCCTATGGTCGCGAGTCCCATCCGGTCCCAGAACAGGGTCAAGATCAGCGCCGGGATCAGCACGATCCAGAGCCGCGAAAGCCGTTCGCCCAGATAGCGCTGCCAGCTCCACGTCCCCGCCGCCACCTGGCGTATCACCGTGCCGCCGACGAAATAGCCGCTCAGCACAAAGAACACCGTCACAGCGGTGTGGCCGTAGTTGCTGAGGAAATAGAAGGCCTGGCCGATCAGCCCGAGGTGCAGGCCGGCGCGGTAATCGACGAACAGCAGCGCGCGAATATGGCTCACGCACACCGCGGCGGCAGCCAGCGCGCGGATCAGGTCAAGTGTGTCGCAGTGCTTGTTGATGGCCGGCGCCATGAGCGTGTGGGATCGACAACATAGGTGGATCGAACGCGCGCGAGCAACGCGGCGCGCAGCGAATCACAACCCGGACGTGCAGATCGCACGAAGGGTTGCAAGCGGTTGTCCATCAATGTATGACGCGGGTTGCCCCTGCACAGTACGTTCGCACACGTTATGGGCCGATGCTGCACCACCTGCATCGCCGTACGCTATGGGCAAGCGCGGCGGCGGCCGAGCGGGCGCACGCGGGTCCATGCGAACGCCAGGGTCGCCACGCTCAGGCCCACGATCTGCCAGGCTTTCGCCGCGCTATAGAGACCTGGAAGGACCAGTCCCGCGGCAGTGCAACCGGCTACCACGAGCGGTATGGAAGAGACACACAGGCCGGCGAGGATGATCCATTCCGCGCTCTTCGACGTGGCCCGCAAGAAGATGAAGAAGCAGACCAGCCCCGGGAAGAAGTCGTATTCCTTCATCCGCGGATTGGTCAGCGTGAGCACCATGTAGAGGATAAAGAAGACTCTCCCGAGACGATCGGGCGGCGGCTTTTCTCCCGCAAAGGCCACCGTCACCAGTACCAGCAGAGACAGCGACACGACTGCATGGATGGCTAGCGCCAACCGGTCGTTGAGCGTGAGATGGACCAGGATCGAGAAGAACGAATAACCGAGGTCGCCCCGATCCAGCACCTGGTACTTCAAGGTCTCCATGAATTCGCCATACGCTACCGGATCGATACGGCTGACGGCCCACCACGACAGAGCGAAGCCCACCACGACCGACCCGACGCGCACGAGATCGCGCCAGCCGCGCCATGCGGTCACGAGTGGCACCAGCAGATAGACCAGAAAATATGGCTTGATGATCGAGAACACCAGCAACAGGGCCAGCGGCATGTTCTTCGACATCCACCCTGCCCTGCGGCCGCTGCGCAAAAAGGCCGCGATCAGCGCGAAATGCATGAATACCGTCAGGTTTCCGGAAATCGTAGACGTGACGCCCACGCCGCCGAAGGCTGCCGCCGCCATGACCGACGCGCAGCCGCGAAGCCACGGCGAGCGGTCGACGAGACGCGCAGCGCCCGAGCCTGACCTCGAAGCGTCGGCGCGCAGCCAGAGGGCGAGCTCGAACGCAAACCATCCGACGCTCGCCACGTATAACGCAATCAGCGCCACGCCTAACGGGATGACGCGGTTCAGCCAGGCGAACACGTCAAGCACGAGCGGGTGGTAAACGAACGGTAGTCCTGCGTCGATGCGGTAGGGATTCGCGCCGCGGGCAAGGTCGGCGACCGCGCGCTCGTAGACGGTGGTGTCCCAAAACAGGAAGGGCGTAGGCCGCGTGTAGAAATAGACCAGCAGGCCCAGCGCGCAGATCGCCATCACGCCCAGATCGGTACGCCATCCCTTCTTTGGCAATCTCAAGTCCAATTCGGCTACTCCATGTGTTGTCTGCCGGTGTCCGCAGGCAGGCCAGCAACGGTCGCGCCGACGGACGCGCAACAGCATGCCAACTACGCAGAAAAGTGATCTCAGAGCATGGTAGGCGAACCTGGCGCGACCGATCGTTCGATCCCGAACACAGCCTGATTGCAGGCCATACGTGACGTATCGATGCGGATGGATCCGTTCGCTCAGGTCGATGCGCTCACGTCCGGCGCGCCCTGAACGTGGTCAACGTCAACGTGAGCGCGACCGCCGCCAGCCCAACGATCTGCCAGGTGTTCGACGCGCCCGATAGCGTCACGAAGGTCACCCCCGCGGCACGGACGCCGCTCAGCAGCAACGGAATCCATGAAATCGCGAGACCGACGAAGATGATCGCGCCAGCTCTGGCCGAGAACGTGCGCAGAAAAATGAAGAAGCAGACGAGGGCCGGGAAAAAATCGTACTCCTTCATACGTGGATTCGCTAACGTCAGAACCATGTAGAACAGAAAGAACGCCGCTCCCGTGGACCGGCCCGACGCCGGCCTGCGCATGAACAGCGCAACCGCAAGCATCACGAAGACCACGGAGGCGACGACATGCAGGCCCAGCGCGAGCCAGGCGTGATGAACCACACGCATGAACGTCGCGAAAAACGAATAGCCGAGATCGCTTTTGCCGAGCGACTGATACTTGAGCGCCGCCATAAATGCGGCATAGCCTTGCGGATCGGCATGCGCGAGAAACAGCCACGCTACGCCGAAGAGTGCGAGCGCCCCTGCGGCTCTGAGCAGTTCCGCGCGCCTGTCGCTAGTCAGCAGCACGGGAATCAACAGATACAGCAGGAAATACGGCTTGACGATCGAGAGCAGCAAAACCAGCCCTATGGGGGCGTATCGGGCGAATGGACCATGCGTTCGCTGCGCCATCAGGAAGGCCGCGATCAACGCGAAGTGCATGAAGGTCGTGAGGTTTCCCGACAGCATCGACGTGACACCGACCCCGCCAAAAACGAGGGCCGCCATGAACGATGAGGCACCGCACAGCAGTCCGGCTGGCTGCGGCGCGGCAACGCCTGCGCCTGTGGGTTCGTCCGCATGCAGACGAAGCCAGCGGCCGGCTTCAACGCAGAACCAACCGAGGCTGAGCGCATAGACGAGTACCAGCGCGAGGCGCAGCGGCACAAGCCGGTTCAGCAGGAACAGCCCGTCGAGCACCAGCGGGTGGTAGACAAACGGCAGACCGGCGTCGGTGCGGTAAGGATCGAGACCCAGGCCGAGATCGCGCACCGCCCGTTCGTAGACGGACAGGTCCCAAAAGATTGCGTGGCCCGCCGCCATGAACAGATAAACGAGCAGCGCGACCGAGCAGACCCCTATCATGGTCCGCGAATCGGCTGCCCAATGGTTTCTCTGAATGTTCAAGCAGACCTCGACAATTGACGAAGCAGGTCAGCGCCGACAGTAAAACGGCCGCGCTGTACGCTTTCCCTTCTTTACCGCGCGCTCAGGAATCTGTGGTCAAGTCCAGCGCAGGCTGTCTGCGTGCCTGCGGGACTGCCTGATGCTTCGTAACCGGCACGGCCGCCGGTTCCAGGGCACGCGACACATAACCCGCAACGCCGCCGCAGATCAGCAGCGCTGCGCTGACGTCGACCATGCTCAAGGCGCGAATTTCGTCCCCATAGCCGAACAGCAGGTACAGCGGGATATTGATCGCACAGACGAGCAGCGCATGGTGCCGCGCAGCGGGCGGCAACGCGGACCACCCGGCGCGCACGACGACGAACGCCAGAAACAGCAGCAGAATATTGAAGCCCTTGGGCAAGAGGATCCCGTAGGTGTACTCGCCATGCAGGTAGTTACGCGGATCGGCCAGAAAACGCAGGTTGTCCCAGAGATGGAACTGCGCAAGCTCGCCGGGATTGCCGGCGTAGTGCAGTTTCGTTGCGAGGTTGACCGCCGCGGCCAGCGCCACGCAGGTGCCGAGCAAGAGCAGCGCGCGCGATCGGGACGACACCCGCATCGAGACGAACGGATACAGCGCGATCAGGAAAAACAGAAACGATTCCTTGTTGAGCGTCGCAACCAGCGTGAGCGGCAGCAGCCAGAGCAGGTTCGCACGCAGGGCGATCCAGACGGCCACGGTCATGAAAAGCAGTTCGGGGAAGTCCCAGAAATTGCCGACAGGCACCGCGAGCGCAAAGGCAAGCGGCGCCAACGTCGCCGCGATTTCGTTGCCGACGAGTTGCAGGCACAACAGCCGGAGCATCAGCATCGCCCCCAGCAATGCGCCGAACGTCATGGCGTACACCATGTAATAACGCAGTGCGTAGTGCGGATTCGCGGCGTCGGTCGCCCGCACGAACGTATTGCTCAGCCAGTTGTGTTGCGGATAGTCTGCCTGCAAATGATCGAGGAATCGCTGCCTCGCCGCGCGCGGAAGCGCCGCTTCGAGCAGATTGGCCGTGGCCGGCAGCAATTGCCGGTACACGTACGGACGATCCGCCGTGCCGTCCAGCATCAGGGTCAGCGCATCGTTCTTCGAGTCGTCGCGCAGCGCATACTTTGCGAAGAAACCGCAATACGACGCGCTGGCGACCAGCGTGTAGACGCACAGGAGTACGATCCAGCGCGTCGTCGCACGCGGCAATCCAGGCAAGCTCATGGTGGTCTCCGTTCGGCAGGCAGGAACAGCCGCGTCAGAACATGCTAGGCGAAGCGCGACCGGCGCATCGTTCGATGCCGAACACTGGTCCGCCCGGCGAGCGCGCGCGGCGTATCAACGGGTCGCGTCCGCAATGGTCTGCGTCATCTGCTCGAGATAGACGTCGACGGAAAAATGCTGCTTCACATCCACCAGCGCCTGAGCGGCGAGCTGTTGTGCGAACTCGGGCATCGCATGCAGCGTTTCGATGGCCTCGGCCAGCGCCTCGGCATCGCCCGGCGCCACCAGCCAGCCGTTCTTGCGATGCCGCACGATCTCCCTCACGCCGCCGGCCGACGTCGCAATCACCGGCCGGCCCGCGGCCATCCCCTCGATGATCACGCGGCCAAAGGGCTCCGGCTCCGTCGACGTATGCAGGATCACGTCCACCGCTTTCATCCAGGCCGGCATGTCGTCGCGAAAGCCGGCGAAGATCAGGCGGTCTGCGACGCCCAGGCGCGCGGCCTGCTCGCGCAGCGACTCGACGTAGGCTTGCTCGCCGAACAGCGCCGAGCCCACCAGCACCAGGTGCAGCCCGGGCAGCCGTGCGAGCGCGTCCACCGCAATGTGCTGACCTTTCCACGGCGCGAGGCGCCCGAACAGGCCGGCCAGATAGACGTGCTCGGGCAGGCCCAGGCGGCGGCGCAGCGCGCCGCGATCGTCGTTGTCCGCACGGCTGAATTCGTCCAGATCCACGCCGTTATGCACCACCGGCACGTCTGCCGGCTCGCAGCCGGTGAGCGCGACGAGCGACGCCGCTGAAGCATGCGAGTTGGCCACCACCTGATCGACCGCGTAGCGCGCGAGCCACTTGACGATAAAGCGCTGCAGCGGCCCGAAGTGATCGCCCGACACGATGTCGTGCAGATGCCAGATGATCCGCTTGCGGTGCAGCGGCTTGCCGAGGGCGCCGAGCACGAGCGCCTTCTGCGTATTGAGAAACAGCACGT
Source organism: Paraburkholderia phenazinium (assembly GCF_900142845.1). Lineage (NCBI taxonomy): Bacteria > Pseudomonadati > Pseudomonadota > Betaproteobacteria > Burkholderiales > Burkholderiaceae > Paraburkholderia > Paraburkholderia phenazinium. The sequence goes on along the minus strand of NZ_FSRU01000002.1, from coordinate 446,628 downwards.
CGAACGATTCGGCATGGGTCGCGATCGTGCGAACCTGCCGGACGATGCCCGGCAGCGCCATCAGCCAACTGAGGCGAGCCGCCTGCTTCTTGATGCCGGAGACGCGCGCGTCGCACGCGAGCCGCACCGGCACGTCGAGCGATTCAAGCCGCGCGCGAAATGGCCCATCGGAAAGCAGCAGCACTTCGCGGCGTGCGGCCCACGTCGCGGCGAGCGGCAACAGACAGACTTCCGCGCCGCCGAGCTGGCCGCTCTGGTCGACAAACAGGACGCTCGGCGTCCCGGCCCCGGCCGGCAGACTGGCGGCCTGTCTACCCATGAATACTGGCGCTACAGTGTCGGACGCGATTGTCTTCGCGGCCGCAGATGCGGAGGTGTTCATTGCGATTGACCGGGCGGCAAGAAAATCCAAAGACACATTATTCGCGCGACGCGACGTTCTCTATGTGGCCGGCCGCACTCAGCGCGACAAACATCCGACGTGGATTTCCGGTGAACGCGCAGGCGTGTTGATGCGCTGCAGGCAAGCCCGCCAGACATCTCTCGCGGCAGCTCGGCGCGCGCCCAGACGCGCCGGCCCAAGGATAGATAAGTGTCCTGACTATATCGACACTTGCCGCCCTCCCGGGCAATGGCGCTGGAATTGACAAACGCCCTGCTTGATCTTATGAATCGTCGGGCCGCCGTAATGCGTTTGTCAGTTGCCGTAAGTGCGTCGGGGCACATTGAAACAGGTATCGAACCCGAATAATGCCGATTCGGTCCCCCCTTCTATAACAAACCCTCGCCCGGGAACCCAGATGAAGTCAACCGCCCCAGCGAACGCACCGGTGATCGCTTCTCAAGCGACACCGCTCTATGCGCCCAGCTACCCAGCAGATGTAAGCAGAGTCGTGAGCATCCTGTTCGTGGACCAGAGCGGTCAACTCGGGGGCGCCGAATTTTCGCTGTTGCCGCTGGCCGTCACCTGGGCCGCCCGCCGCGAAGTCCTGTTGCTTTCCGATGGACCGTTTCGCACGCGGCTCGAATCGCTCGGCGTACCGGTTCGGGTCGCCTGCGACACGCGCGTTTCCGGGATCAGAAAACGGGCAGTGCATGTGAACTGGCTGATGGCGCTGCCGGGTATCGTGCGGCAAATCCGCACCATTGCGCGGCATGCCGAGTCGTTCGACGTGCTGTTTCTCAACACGCAGAAGGCGCTCGTGCTCGGTGCGCTCGGCAAGCCGCTGCACCGCAAGCGGATCATCTGGCATCTGCACGACATCATGTCGGGCGATCACTTCGGGCCGTTGCAACGGCTCATCGTCAGGTGGCTCACGCGCTATGCGGTCGATCACGTCGTCGCCAATTCGCATGCTTCGGCGGCCTCGCTCGTTGCGCTCACCGGCTGCGCGCCGGAAGCCGTGCCGGTCGTGCATAACGGCGTCGATCTGAACGAGTTCAGCCACGTCGACGATGCCGATACCGGCGCGCTGCGCCGCCGCCTCGGACTGCCCGAGGATGTCTACCTGGCCGGCCTGTTTGGCCGCCTCGCGCCGTGGAAAGGCCAGCACATCGCGCTCGCGGCCCTCGCCCGGCTGCCCGACCTGCATCTGGTGCTGGTCGGCTCGGCGCTGTTCGGCGAACAGGCCTATGTGGCATCGCTGCGCGAGCAGGCCGCGCGCCTCGGCGTCGAAGACCGCCTGATCTTCGCCGGCTTTCGCGACGATATGCCGGCGTGGATGAAAGCGGTCGACGTGATCCTGCATACCTCCACCGAGCCGGAGCCGTTCGGGCGCGTGATCATCGAAGGCATGGCCGCGGGCCGGCCGGTGATCGCCGCATCCGCCGGCGGCGTGACGGAGATCGTGCGGCATCGCAAGAACGGCTGGCTGGTGCCGCCTGGCAATGTCGAGGCGCTCGCCGATGCGATCGAAACGCTGCACGCCGCGCCCGAACTCGCCCAGCGCCTCGCGGATCAGGCCCTGATCGACGTCAGCCGCCAGTTCTCGGTCGAGGCTTACCTCGAGCAGATGAAGCGGACCATCGCGCTCGCCACCGGCGTCGCGGCCATCACGAACGCCGCCAGTCCGGCCAGCGCCTGAGCCAGGGCTCACGCCTACGCCCACGCCTGCAGGGTCCTGCCGCGGTGTGTGTACTAGCCAACGGTGGCCTGCGTGCGGGCAGACCTAAGATGGCTCATCGTTCACGCTGCTTACGGTTCTGCCATCCAATGAGCGTCTCCAAGCTCCTCTCGTGGGGCCACTACCCTTACGCCCCCCAGGCGAGCCATCCGCTGGCGTGGCGCCAAAGCACGCAGACGGCATTGCGCGAACTGGGCACGCGCTTCGGCACGACCTTGCCGTTCGGCAACGGCCGCAGCTACGGCGACAGTTGCCTCGCCGCGACTGACCACGTGGTCACGCTGCGCGGTCTCGATCGCTTCATCAGCGCCGACTGGAACACGGGCGTGCTGCGTGCCGAAGCGGGTGTGACGCTGGGCGAAGTGCTGGCGCTCGCGGTCCCGCACGGCTGGATGCTGGCGGTCACGCCCGGCACCCAGTTCGTGACTTTGGGCGGCGCGCTGGCGAACGACGTGCATGGCAAGAACCATCATGTGCGGGGGACTTTCGGGCGACATGTGCGGCGTTTTTCGCTGCTGCGCTCAGACTCGGCGCCGCTCGAATGCGCCGCCGATGACAACGCCGCGCTGTTTTGCGCGACGATCGGCGGCCTGGGGCTCACCGGCATCGTCGAGTGGGTCGAAATACAGTTGCTGAAGGTCGGCTCGAGCCGCCTCACGGTCAAGACGCTGCCGTTCGACAACCTCGACGAATTCCTTGCGCTCTCGCAGGTACTCGATCCGGCCCACGAATACGGGGTGGCGTGGATCGATTGCCTCAGCAGCGGCGCCTCGCTCGGACGCGGCATTTATATGTCGGCGGATCACGCGGCCGACGGCCACTATTCCAGCCACGCACGGCGCGTGCGGCGGGTGCCGTTCGCGCTGCCGTGGTCGCCCGTGAACCGGGTCACGCTGAAGGCATTCAACGCCCTCTACTATCGCCGCCAGGCGGCCCGGGCAGGCACCGCCGAGGTGGACTACGCGGACTACTTCTATCCGCTCGACAGCCTGCTCGAATGGAACAGGATGTATGGCCGCCTCGGTTTCCAGCAATACCAGTTCGTGGTGCCGGAGACGGCGGCGCGCGATGCCTTGCGCGCTTTCCTGCAGACGATTGCGTCGAGCGGTTCCGGTTCGTTTCTCGCCGTACTCAAGCGCTGCGGCACGCTGGCTTCGCCGGGACTGCTGTCATTCCCGATGCCGGGCATCTCGCTCGCGCTCGATTTTCCCCAACACGAAGCGAAGAACCAGGCGCTGTTCGCGAGGCTCGACGCGATCGTGCGCGACGCAGGCGGTCGTCTCTATCCTGCCAAGGACGCCCATATGAGCGGCGCGGATTTTCGCGCCGCCTATCCGGCGTGGCAGGCAATCGAACAACTTCGCGACCCCGCTTTGATGTCGCGTTTCTGGCAACGGACCACACAGCAATGAAAAACATTCTGATCATCGGCGGTTCCTCGGCGATTGCAGTTGCGTGCGCACGCGAGTGGGTCAAGGAAGGCGCCAACCTGTTTCTCGCCGGACGTCACGAAACCCGTCTTGAAGCCGTCGCCCAGGACCTGCGGGTGCGTGGAGCGGGCAGTGTCGGCACCTACGTGCTCGACGTCAACGATTACCCGCAGCATCGCCCGATGCTCGATGCCTGTCTGACCGCCATGGGCCGCATCGACATCGTGCTGCTGGCGCACGGCACGCTGTCCGACCAATCCGTCTGCGAACGCGATCCGGAAGCGACCGTACGCGAGATCTCGACCAACGCGCTCTCCACCATCGCCCTGCTCACGCTGCTCGCCTGCACCTTCGAAGCGCAGAAAAGCGGATCGATTGCGGTGATTTCATCCGTTGCCGGCGACCGTGGCAGGCCTTCCAACTATGTGTACGGCACCGCCAAAGCGGCCGTCACGACGTTCTGCGAAGGACTGCGCGCGCGCCTGTTCAAATTCAACGTGAAAGTGCTGACCATCAAGCCGGGTTTCGTGAACACACCGATGACCGCCGGCCTGCCGCTGCCCGGACCGCTCGTCGCCACGCCCGAACGGGTCGCCACCGACATCGTGCGCGCCATCGCGCGCGGCAAGGATTCGCTCTACACCCCGTGGTTCTGGGCGCAAATCATGTTCGTGATCCGCTCGGTGCCCGACTTCGTGTTCAAGCGGATCTCGCTGTGAACAGTCCCGCCTCGAGTTCCGCTGCCCGTCCTGCCGGCGGATTGACCGCGAGCCGCTCGCGCCTCGTCTTCTGGTATGCCGTGTTCGCGGCGATCTCGATGGCCTCGAACCTGGGCAGTCAGAAGCTCGCCTACCTCGTGTACCAGGCGGCGTTTGCCGTGCCGCTGTCGGTATGCGTCGGCACAGGCGCCGGACTTGTCGTCAAGTATCTGCTCGACAAGGCATGGATCTTTCGCTACGAGCATCGCAGCGTCGCGCACGGCGCGCGCACCTTTGCGCTCTACGTCCTGATGGGGCTCGGTACGACCTTCGTGTTCTGGGCGGTGGAGTTCGCAGCAAGCGCAGTTTTTCATACGGAGAACGCACGACTTGCCGGCGGCGCGTTGGGGCTCGCCATCGGCTACGTCGCGAAGTATCACCTCGACAAACGATTTGTTTTTGCGTAAGCGCGAAGTGCGCTGGCGCACAGAGGTTTATCCGTGCCGTCGATAGCATGCATTCAGGCTCGGACCACGCTGGTTCGTCCCGCCACCTGCTGATACGGCTGCGGCATCGCACCGGATCGGACTATCTGTTCCCCCGGTGCGGAGATTGGTCATGGCAACCCCGGCAGTCAATTCGGTTCCGTTATGCGTCGATCTGGACGGGACGCTCACACGCACCGATCTGCTTTTCGAAGCCTTCTTCGTCCTCTTCAAGCAGAACCCCTTTGCGATCTTCCTGTGCATCGGCTGGCTGCTGCACGGACGCGCGTATCTGAAAGAACAGATTGCCCGCCGCGTGACGATCGACGTCGGCGTGCTGCCGTATAACACCGAGCTGGTCGCATATCTGCGCGACGAACATTCGAGCGGACGGCACCTCTATCTGTGCACCGCCACCAATCAACGTCTCGCCACCCAGATCGCAGCGCACTTCGGCCTGTTTACCGGCGTGCTGGCGAGCACCGAGGACCGCAACCTGTTTGGCCGCAGCAAAGCGCAGGCGCTGGTCGACCAGTTCGGCGACGGCGGCTTCGATTACTGCGGCGATGCGATGGCCGACGTGCCGGTGTGGCGCCAGTCGCGCCGCGCCATTGTGGTCGGCGACAAGCACATTGCGGCCGCCGCGCGCAAGGTCAACGCGGCGATCATCTTCTTCGAGCAAAAGCGCCGCCTGTTGCCGCTGGTGCTCAAGGAAATGCGCGTACACCAGTGGGTCAAGAACGTGCTCGTGTTCGTACCGCTCCTGACCGCCCACCGCTTCGACCTCCCTTCGATCGTCGCCGTTTGCCTGGCATTCCTGTCGTTTAGCCTGTGTGCGTCGTCCGTGTATCTGCTCAACGATATGCTCGATCTCGACGCCGACCGCCGGCATGCGCGCAAACGCAACCGGCCGTTCGCCTCGGGCAAGCTGCCGCTGTCGTTCGGCGCGGTGCTGACCGTGTTGCTGCTGGCCGCCTCGGTGGGGATCGGCGTGTTGCTGCCGTGGCGCTTCGGCGCCGTGCTGGCGGCCTACTTCGTCGCCACGCTGGCCTACTCGTTCGCGCTCAAACGCATGGCGCTGATCGACGTGTTCGCCCTCGCCTGCCTGTACACGGTGCGCGTCATTGCCGGCGGCGCCGCCAATGGCATCACGCTGTCGTACTGGCTGATCCTGTTCTGCGTGCCGATCTTCCTGAGCCTCGCCATGGTCAAGCGCTATGTCGAGCTCGACGCGATCCTGCGCGACGGCAAAGTGGAAGCCGCCGGACGCGGGTACATCACGCAGGATCTGTCGATTCTCCGTTCGTTCGGCACCTCGTCGGCCTACCTCGCCGTGCTGGTGCTGGCGCTCTATCTGAACTCGCCGGAACTCAAGCAGTTGTACCGTCATCCGCCGGCACTGTGGGCCGTGTTTGCGCTGACGCTCTACTGGGTCAGCCGCATCTGGATGTTTGCGTTTCGCGGCAAGATGCACGACGACCCGATTGTGTTCGCCTTCAAGGATCGTGTCAGTGTGGGCGTGATCGGATTGTGCGGACTGTGCATGCTGTTTGCCATCTGAGCGGCGGGCAAGAACCCGCACCAGCTAGCGAACGGATCACCACCCGCTGCCCGTCGTCAGTTCCGGCGGGCGGTTTCATTTCTGCAGTCCGGCTTCAGCCTCCCCCATTGCTTCACGCTTTCGTCAGCACTCCGCTCTATCGCAGTGGGGACTGCTGCACCTCGCCAGAACTTCCATAGAAAACGAAAAAACCGCGCGTAGCAACCGCGCGGTCTTTCGATGCATCGAGCCGTCAGGCAACCTCAAACTCAAACCCAAACCCGAACGACGGCCAAACCCGCGTCTCAGCGCCTCAAAGAAACACGCTCACGTCCGCATGGAATCGGGCGGCAAGCGCCTTGGCGACGTTTTTGCTGATCGCCCGGCGCCCAGCGAGAATATCGCTGACGACCGTCGGCGAAGCAATGCCGGCCAGATCCTTTTGCTTGAGACCGTGCGTCTCCAGCAGATGGCGCAGCACCTCGCGCGGCTCCGCTTTGGGCATGGCGACCACACGCGTTTCCCACGCCTCGATCAACGTGACGAGCACGCCGTGCAGATCGTCGAGCGCGCTCTGCGCGTCGCCGTTCAGATGCGTGGCGAGCTCCCTCGAGAGCTGCAGCATCGTCTGGTAGTCCTTCTCGTTGCGAATCGGCCTGATAGAGACGGTTTGCTGCAAGGCAGCCCAGGCTTCGATGATGTCGGGGAAATGTCCCGAAAGGCGATCGGCGTTCATGTGCTTCGATTATCCCTGTTCGAAAGTCTTATTGAATGGCGTGCTGCAATACGCGGCGAAGCGCCGCCGTCCGCCAGGGCGGATGGCCCCGGCAAGCAGCGGCCGATCGCCGCGCATTGTTCCCCTCCTACTACGACGACGCAGACTCAGCACACCTGTCTGACTGCACTCATGCGGTAAAGCATTAGCGAGACACTGCGTCGCCGGGCCATGCGAGATCCGCCTGCACGCGTTCGACACGCGTGCGCGGCCCCGCTGCCGCGGCGATGGTCCGGGTCACTTCGATCATGAACGAGTGCCGGAACGTCGCCGCGGAGAACCGCTCGGCATTCGCGCGGCAAGCCGCCGGCGTAATCAGCGACCGTTGCCGTTCGAAGGTCTCGACGGCGTCGAGAATCGCCGTGACCGTCTGGCGTGCGAAATACACGCCAGTCGGGCGGGCTTCGCCGAGCGGCACGACCGTCTCGAGCGCACCGCCCTTGCCGTACGCAATCACGGGCGTGCCGCACGCCTGGGCTTCGATCACCACAATGCCGAAATCTTCTTCAGCCGCGAAGATGAAGGCCTTGGCGCGCTGCATGTAATCCTTTAGTACAGCGAAAGCTTGATAGCCAAGAATTTTCACGTTGGGCCCTGCCTTGCTGCGGATCGCCGCCATCTCCGGACCGTCGCCGATCACCACCAGATTGCGGTGCGGCGTCGCGGTAAAGGCTTCGACGATCAGGTCGATCCGCTTGTACGGCACGAGGCGCGATGCCGTCAGATAGAAATCGTCCTTCTGTACGCACAGATCGAACTTGTGGACGTCGACGGGCGGCGGAATCACGGCCGCGTCGCGCCGATAGGTTTTCATCACGCGACGCGCCACAAATTGCGAGTTGGCAATCAGACGGTCCACGCCGTTCGCGGAACGCGAATCCCAGCCGCGCAGGTAATGCAACAGCGCGCGCGCGGCCCATGAACGCGGGCCGCGCGTGAGTCGCGCTTCACGTAAATATTGATGCTGCAGGTCCCACGCGTAACGCATCGGCGAGTGCACGTAGCTCACGTGGGTTTGATCCGGACCGACCAGCACGCCCTTGGCGACCGCATAAGAACTCGTGATGACGAGGTCGTAGCTGGACAGATCGAGCTGCTCGATCGCCAGCGGCATGAGCGGCAGATAGGCGCGATAGCGGCGGCGCGCGAACGGCAGATGCTGGATGAACGAGGTCGTCACAGGCTTGCCGCACACCGGCGCGCGGTCTTCGAGAAAGTCGACGAGGCTGAACAGGTCAGCATCGGGAAAGCACTGAATGATCTGCTCCAGTACTTTCTCGGCGCCGCCTGGCGCGACGAGCCAGTCGTGCACGATCGCCACTTTCATAATGTCGACACCTGTAGAAGACGGCCCACGGCCATGAAAAGCAGTGTACGGGCAGCGTTTCCGGGCGTGCGTGCGCACGACCACACTCCACGCGCGACAATCGTCAAAGCGTGCAAGCTTGCTGAAGCGCGGTGAATGCGGCACGCGGCACGCGTCGCGTGTTTAGCGTCGCGTCAGGGATTGCGTGAAGTGGGTGTCAGGCGAAGCGAAGATGCGCGGCGTGCGCGGAGGCATGTGTGGATGACGCAGCGCGGTGTCCCGTCAAGGCGTGGCAAAGTACAACGGCAACGCGCGGCATTCGACGGCGCGCGTTGCCGGCAAGACCCGGGTTCAGTCCCGCGGATACTGGATCGTCTCGACGCCGGTGTCGGTACCGAGCAGACACAGATTCGCTCCGCGTCCTGCGAACAGGCCCACGGTCACGACGCCCGGCCACGCATTGATCTGCGCTTCGAGCGCGCGCGGATCGCCGATCTTCAGACCTTTGATGTCGATGATCTCGTTGCCGTTGTCCGTGATGAACGGTGCGCCGTCCTTCGTCACGCGTACCACCGGCACGCCGCCCAGCGCCGTCACGCGGCGGCCGATTGCGGTGCGCGCCATCGGCACCACTTCCACCGGCAGCGGGAACTGGCCGAGCACGTCGACGCGCTTGGTGGTGTCCGCGATGCAGACGAACACGTCCGACACCGATGCGACGATCTTCTCGCGCGTGAGCGCACCGCCGCCGCCCTTGATCATTGCGCCGCTATGGTCGATCTCGTCGGCGCCGTCGACATACACCGGCAGCGAATCGATTTCGTTTAGGTCGAGCACCTTGAAGCCATGCGACTGCAGGCGCGTCGTGGTGGCGAGCGAGCTGGACACCGCGCCGCGATAGCGATGCTTCGTCGCGGCCAACGCGTCGATGAAACAGTTCGCCGTCGAGCCGGTGCCGACGCCGATTACGGCGCCTTCGGGCACGTTCGCATTCACATAGTCGGCGGCGGCCTGGCCGACCAGTTGCTTGAGTTCGTCTTGAGTCATGGAAATTGCAGAGAGGCGGAAAAACCGCAAGTTTACCGGAGTAGCATGCGCCGCCCCGGTTTATCCGGCAAGTCCGCTAAAGACGGCCGCGAGCGCAGCCGGCTATTTCTTGACCGAGCGCTGCCGCACCGCTTCGTACAGGCACACGCCGCTCGCCACGGACACATTCAGACTCTCGACGCTACCCGCCATCGGAATCTGCATCACGATATCGCAGGTGTCGCGCGTGAGACGGCGCATGCCCTCGCCTTCCGCGCCCATCACCAGCGCAACCGGACCGTCGAGCTTGGTGTCGTAGAGGCTTGCGGTGGCTTCGTCGGCCGTCCCGACCACCCACACGCCGGCATCCTTGAGCTCGCGCAGGGCGCGCGCCAGATTCGTGACGGTGATGTACGGCACCGTATCGGCAGCGCCGCTCGCCACTTTCGCTGCGGTGGCGTTCAGGCCGACCGCCCGGTCGCGCGGCGCGATCACAGCGTGGGCGCCGGCCGCATCCGCGACCCGCAGACACGCGCCGAGATTGTGCGGATCGGTCACGCCGTCGAGCACGAGAATCAGCGGCGAACCGGCGATGCCGTCCAGCAGTTCCGCGAGATTCTGCGCGAGCGGCAGGTCGCCTGCGCGCGCCACGACGCCCTGATGCCGCTCGGTGTGCGCGAGGCCCCACAGACGCGTTTCGTCAGCCGCGATCAGACGCACGCCCGCTTCCTTCGCGGCATGCAGGAACTCCGTCATGCGGCGATCTTTGCGTGTCGCGTCGTAATACACCTCTTCGACCGTTGCAGCATCGTGGCGCAGACGTGCGGTCACTGCGTGAAAACCGTATAGAACCTTGAGACGTGACATGACTGAAACAACCTTTGATTGAGCGCTCCGCCATGCGGATGCGCTACTGGGATAAAGACAAATCAAATGCAGACCGCGCGCAACCGGCACATGGACATGTACCCGTTGCGCGCGGTGAACCCGCTGCACGCCAGGCGCCGCAGCACAGCCGCCGGCAGGCGGCCCGCCTCGCGCGCTCAGCGCTTCTTGCGCGTCTGTGGCTTCGACGACGACGTGGACTTGGCCGAGGCGCCATGCTTCTTGGCCGCACCGCGTGCCGCGCGTGCTTCCTTGACTGCCAGCGTCGGCGCCGGTGCCGCCTTTTTACGGCGCGCACCCGCACCGCCTTCTGCCGGCGGCAGCGAGCGCACCCGCGCGCCGCCGGTTTCGGCGACGGCCTTGTCGGCGAGCGGCGCACGCGAGCCCGGCGACTTGATCGGCGTATCGCGCACCAGCCGGAAATCGATCTTGCGCGCATCCAGATCGACGCGGCTCACCTGCACGCGCACGCGGTCCGACAGACGATAGCGGATACCCGTGCGTTCGCCGCGCAGCTCGTTCTTGATCTCGTCGTACTGGAAGTAATCGGAGCCGAGTTCGGTGACGTGCACGAGGCCTTCGATGAAGAGCGCGTCGAGCTGCACGAAGATGCCGAACGACGTCACGCCGCTCACCATGCCGCCGTATTCTTCACCGAGCTTGTCGCGCATGAAGTAGCACTTGAGCCACGCTTCGACGTCGCGCGAGGCTTCGTCGGCACGGCGCTCGTTGGCCGAGCAATGCAGGCCGAGCTCTTCCCAGATCGCCACGTTGTTCGAACGCGTGCGGCCGCGCTTTTCGTCGTCGGCCTGCTGCATGGCGCGGGCACGCGGCGACAAGGCCGTGTTCAGATCGACGCCGTGCGGCGCCTCCGGCGTGTACTTGCGGCCCTGCAGGATCGCGTAGATCGCGCGGTGGGTCAGCAGATCGGGATAGCGGCGGATCGGGCTCGTAAAGTGCGCGTACGCTTCATAGGCGAGACCGAAGTGGCCGATGTTCTCGGGGCTGTAGACGGCCTGTTGCATCGAGCGCAGCAGCATGGTCTGCAGCATCTGCGCGTCGGGCCGGTCGCGAATGTGCGCCATCAGCGCGGCGTAGTCGCTCGCATGCGGCGAGTCGCCGCCGCCCAGCGTGAGGCCCATGCCGCGCAGGAAGGTGCGCAGGTTCTCGAGCTTCTCGGTCGTCGGCCCCGCGTGCACGCGGTACAGGCCCGGGTGCTTGTTGCGCTTCATGAAGTCGGCCGCGCAGACGTTGGCGGCCAGCATGCATTCTTCGATCAGCTTGTGCGCGTCGTTGCGAGTGCGCGGAATGATCTGCTCGATCTTGCCCTGCGCATTGCAGACGATGTAGGTCTCGGTAGTGTCGAAGTCGATCGCGCCGCGCTTTTGCCGGGCGGCGAACAGCGACTTGTAGACGCCGTACAGGTTCTGCAGTTGCGGCAGCAAGGCCGCGCGACGGGTCGCTTCGGGGCCCTTGGTGTTCTTCAGCACCGCGGCGACTTCGGTATAGGTCAGGCGCGCCGACGAATGCATCACGCCCGGATAGAACTGATACGCCTTGATCTCGCCGCGCGCGGTGATCACCATGTCGCACACCAGCACGCAGCGGTCGACGTGCGGATTCAGCGAACACAACCCGTTCGACAGCTTCTCCGGCAGCATGGGGATCACGCGGCGCGGGAAGTAGACCGAGGTGCTGCGCTCGATCGCATCGACGTCGAGGCCGCTCTTCGGATGCACGTAGTGCGAGACGTCGGCGATGGCGACGATCAGGCGGAAGCCCTCGCCCTTGCCGACCGCCACCGGTTCGCAGTACACCGCATCGTCGAAGTCGCGGGCGTCTTCGCCGTCGATCGTGACGAGCGGCACATCGCGCAGGTCGACGCGATGGCGGATGTCCGTGGGACGCACTTCGTCCGGCAGCCGCGCGGCGTCATCCAGCGCGGCCTGGCTGAACTCGTGCGGCACGCCGTACTTGCGCACGGCGATTTCGATTTCCATGCCCGGGTCGTCGATATCGCCCAGCACTTCCACGACGCGGCCGAGCGGCTGCGAATGGCGGCTCGGGAAATCCGTCAGTTCGACCACCACCACCTGGCCGACCTTCGCCTTCTTGGTGTTTTGCGTGATCAGAATGTCGTGGCCGATGCGCTTGTCTTCCGGCGCGACGATCAGGGCGCCGTTCTCGTTGAGCAGGCGGCCGATCACGCGCTTGTTGGCGCGGTCCGTGACTTCGACGATATGGCCTTCGGGCCGGCCGCGCCGGTCGTAGCCGACGATCCGCGCGAGCACGCGGTCGTTGTGCATGACCTTCTGCATCTCGCCGGTGGGCAGGAACAGGTCGTCCTGGCCGTCGTCGCGCACGAGAAACCCGTAGCCATCGCGGTGGCCCTGCACGCGGCCGCCGACGAAATTGGAGGGATGCGTAAGCTGGTAATGATTGCGCTGATCGAGCCGGATCTGGCCATCGCGCTCCATTGCCGCCAGACGCTTGAAAAATCCTTCGCGCTCCTGGCGCTTGATCGACAAGGCTTCGGCGATGTCGTTCGCTGCAAGCGGCGCTTCACTCGTGCGTAGCACGCCGAGGATTTCTTCGCGGCTCGGAATCGGGTACGGATATTTGCTCAAGGGCTTGTCGATGATTTTTTCTCGTTGCATGGACGTCGGTCGGCGTAATGACGCGGCTCTGTTGCACCTGCGATTGACTGCTCGGGTCTGGCTCGTTCAAGGCTGAGTCCGACGGGCTTGTGCACCGTGCCAACGAACTACTGCGAGGCATTCTAACACCCGTATTGCGCGCCACGCGCCGCGTCAACAGGCGCTCAGCGGCACAATCGGCGCGCCTTTGGCGGCTTTCCCGAAATGCTTGACAGGCCTGAATCTGTCGCTATAATGGCGGTCTCTGCTGTACAGACACCTGCCCAGGTGGCGAAATTGGTAGACGCACTAGGTTCAGGTCCTAGCGGTGGCAACACTGTGGAGGTTCGAGTCCTCTCTTGGGCACCAGATTCAAAAGTAAAGCCGCTTCCGAGCGGCTTTACTTTTTATGTAAGGCTCTGCTGTGGGTTCGAACGTGTTTCGAACAGATGGCGGAGTATCGGCAGGGCGGGAAGTCAATATCGAACTCGATTCGATGCATGAAGATCCGAACGGTTTAATGAAGCGATTGTTGAAGTCCCCATTGACACGCTAAATCATCCCGTTAAAATAGCGGTCTAGCTTGAAGACGTGCCCAGGTGGCGGAATTGGTAGACGCACTAGGTTCAGGTCCTAGCGGTGGCAACATCGTGGAGGTTCGAGTCCTCTCCTGGGCACCACCCCTCTTCAGGCAAAAACGAAACACCCCGCAAGGCGATGAGCATGCGGGGTTTTTTGTTTTCTACGGTCCGTGCCCGGTTGGTCCAAGCCAAACTCCCGGGTACTTGCATCCGTCGCTGCAGTGCTGCAGCGAGTGCATGGCGCTGATATTGCGTAAATTGATCCCGCGCGAGTCAGTGCCTCCGCGTCTCCTCCTCGCGCCTCCTCCTCAATTCCCCCCCACGGTATTTCGCGCCAGCGCCGCACCCGCAGGCTTGGCCACCGGCGTCGCGCTCGTCGCACTGCGCGCGGCCCACGCCTTCGCCAGCAACTTGAAGGTCGACACCGAACCGGCCACTGCAAACAGAATCGGAATAAGGAAGTCGTGATTCACGCGGGTGAATTCGACGATCAGCACGACGGCGGTCAACGGCATCTGCATCGAGGCGGCAAGAAAAGCCGCCGCGCCGACAACCGCAAACGCGCCCGACGACGTCCCCGGCCAGATCAGATTCCACACCCCACCGAGCACGATTGCGAGCAGCGCGCCGTTGGCGATGCCCGGCGTGAGCAGGCCGCCTTCGGCGCCCGCGCGCAGGCTGCCCGCCGTGATGGCCACCTTGAGCACCAGCAGCACCGCCGCAAGTCCAATGGTCAGTTCGCTATTGAACGACAGACCGGCCGGCCCCTTGCCGTTGCCCAGCAACTGCGGGAACGCAATCGCGAGTCCACCGATGATGGCGAAATTGAGCAGCGCCAGAACCGGCAGCCGCCAGTCCTTCGGCGCCTGCGCCCGGGCGCGTGTGGTCAACTGCGTGAAGCCCCACGCCGCCACGCCGAAAACCGGACCGCACAACGCCGACCACACGACCAGTGGCGTGCTCAGCATCAACGGCGAGACCGTGTATTGATGCTCGTTGCCGAGACCCATCCACGCGACGATCGCGGCAATCGCCGAGGTCGCCACCGCCGGCACCAGCGCCGCCCAGCCGAACGTGCCCAGCAGCACTTCGAGCACGAACACCGCGCCGCCGAGCGGTACGTTGTACACCGCGGCGAGACCCGCACCGGCGCCGCACGCCACCATGATGCGGCTTTCGGCGGCGGACAGCCCCGCGCGATGCGATAGCCAGCCGGCCCACACCGAGCCGATTTCGCGCGGCGCCACTTCGCGGCCGAGCGGCGAGCCCAGCGCGACCGTCACGATTTGCAGCACCGCATGCACAACCGTGCTGACCACGGGCATGCGCGGATCGTCCGACTTCACCGCTTTCTTGATACTGACGAGCGGCCGTCCAAAACGATACAGCGCCCACCAGCCGAGACCGGCGACCAGCCCGCAGATCACCAGCACCAGCACGCGCCGCTCGGGTGACGCGCCACTCACGCCGTCCAGAAAGCTCTCGCTGCTGATGACGTGGTCGATGCTGTAGCCGTACGCGACGTGCTGGATCCAGTGCAGCAACAACGCCAGCAGCATGCCGCCGAGACCCGCGCCGACGCCGGTCAGCAGCGTAACGGCAATGAACACGGTGAGCGGGCTACGCTCGGAGGTCACGGGCTCGCGAGGAGTCGATCGGGTGGGCGTGGTGAGCGGCATGATGGCGGGCGATGGAGGCTAATTTCAGGATTACGCCATGTTATGGCGCACAGCATCATGAGGCAAATTGATTTTTCGACTCGACTGATGCATTAGCTGCATATATGGCGCGCCTGCTACGGCCGCGCTTGCAGCCTCGACCACGATATGTCGCCAGCAAGTCAATATCCGCCATTTTCTCCGCCAATTACTTTCAAATTGCTTATATCAAAGCCTTTTATCGCCTGCGATTTATACGCGTTGCCCAACGCACATAGTAGACGTTCCGGTACTGCTAGATTTCCCCGTAACAATTGCATGCAGCACGACTAGCGTGGTGCAGCACGGTCTTCGAACCGGAAGAGAACGCACGAGAGACTGGATTTGAAAGCAGATTGTCAGCCATTCAATGGCGTGCTGCTTTTCCCCTCCGCCGGACGGCATTCGACACGCGGGTCGAATTTCGCAGGTCAAAACAGAGAGCGTAAATTTAAAAATGAAACCGAAACATTTGAGTTATGCGCTGCTGTTTCTGGCGTTGATGACCTATCTCTGGATGACCTGCTCATTCATGCCTTTTCCGGCAGATTTCGAAGATAGCTACATCATGCATCGCTATGCGCAGAACGGCGTCGATGGCTTCATGTTCGAATGGAACCGGGACTCCGCGCCGGTGCAGGGCACCACCGGAATCGCCTGGGTCACGCTGGTCACCCTGGTGGCGCGCCTGACCCGCTTCAACGTCATCGCCGTCAATTCGTACACGGGTCTGATTTTCGCCCTCCTGACGCTGCTGGTGGTGTACGCCGCGACGCTGCGCAACTTCAACCGGAATAACCGCTGGGTGGCGGTATGCGCCCTGATTCCGATCATTTCGAGCCCGTATTTTACGAGGACCTCGGCGAATGGACTTGAAACCTCCATCACACTATTTTTCGTGGCGCTTTCCATTTATCTGCTGCGGTTTTGTCGCGGCTCGTTCAAGGAAGCCATTGGGCTCGGCTTATTCTCCGGATTCACCGCATTGATCAGACCGGATTTGCCTTTATTTCCCATTTCGCTATTCGTCATTGCTTTCGCACTCAATTCGGAAGGCAATACCCTGCGGATCAGGAATGGGCTCGCGTTGCTAATGGGCGCGCTCGTGACAGGGGTCCTCTCGTTATTTCTGGCGAAAATCGCTACGGGCACGGCATTGCCGTTGTCGGCCAGCCTGAAGTTTGCGCTCAGCGACCTGTTGCTCGGGCGCCTGCCTCTGTCGCAATACAATTTCATCCTCGGTTCCCAACTGGGATTTCTCAGCTATTTGCTGCCGTTGATCCTGCTGGCGCTGATTCCCATGATCGCGCTCGACCTGCAGGAATCGAAGAAATACCTCCCCGTCTACGGCGCCTGTGCGGTCTACTTTGCCTATCTGTGTTCCGTCCTGCCCATCATGGACGTTGCCTACCGCTTTCAACTGCCTTTGCTGATCGGGCTTTCGTTTGCGATCGTCCATTTCTTCGACCTCATCGTGAAAGCCGGTGTCCCTGCGAGACGTGCCCATATCCTGATCTTTTCGATCGGGCTGCTTCTGGCCATCGGCAATACCACCCTGCTGTTTGCCGGCAAACGGGAAGCGCAGATGCTCAGAGTCGACCATACGGATTTCGCGGATATCGGCAAGGAACTGGGCACCATCGACGGCATCAGCATTGCCTCGCCCGAAGCCGGCAAACTGGCCGCCTATTCGGGCAAGAAATTCTTCGACACGCTCGGCCTCAATGACTTCTTCGTGGCGAACAACCGGAACAAGCCGGACTACCCCGTCCTGCTGGAGAATTACCTGCGCAACGATTTCGGCATGCCGGATGTGTACGTTCGAAAATCGGATACCGGAGATAGCCGCTACACCTTTCTCGAGATTCTCCCCGACTTCAAGACGCTCTATGTCTGCAACAGCGCCGCCAACGCCGATCGCATCGGCAAGGTGGTGTGTGTCGCCCGATCGGGAAGCCATGTGAATGCCATCGTCGCGAACCTGGCGGCGTCGGGTGTCGAAATCGACACCAAACAATAGCATTACGCCTTACAAACAATTCAATAACACCTCCGCAGCATTCATTACATATAGCCGACAATCGGTCCTCCATCTCGCCGTCCGCGCCGTCCGCACTTAGGGACATGTACTGAGAAAGCGCATTTCAAGCATGCAGACGCTTAACGGTCGGCGTACACTCCCCCGAAGCCCGCTCCACGGGGCGTGCGGGTCGCAAAGCGGCCCGCCGTAAGGCACGGGTTGTTCGGAGACTTGGAGAAAAAACACATGAGTTGGACTCGGGAACAGAAAAACGTCACGATTGCGGCGTACCTGGGATGGACACTGGACGCATTCGATTTCTTTCTAATGGTGTTCATATTGAAAGATATCGCGAGCGAATTCGGTACCGACGTGAAGACCGTCGCCTTTGGGATCACGTTGAGTCTCATGATGCGCCCGGTCGGCGCGCTCATTTTTGGCTGGCTCGCCGATAAATTCGGCCGCCGCCCCACGCTGATGGTCAACATCGCGTGCTATTCGCTGCTCGAACTGTTATCGGGTTTCTCGCCTAACCTCACCACCCTGCTCGTGCTGCGCGCGTTGTTCGGTATCGCCATGGGCGGCGAATGGGGTGTCGGCGGCGCACTGACCATGGAAACCGTGCCGGCCAAATCGCGCGGCATCGTCTCCGGTCTGCTGCAAGCCGGCTATCCAAGCGGCTATCTGCTCGCCTCGGTGGTATTCGGGGTGCTGTACCAGTACATCGGCTGGCGCGGCATGTTCATGGTCGGCGTGCTGCCCGCGCTGCTGGTCCTCTATGTGCGCGCGCATGTGCCTGAGTCGCCGGCATTCAAGACACTGGAAAAGCGCGCACGGCCGGGGCTGCTGGCCACGCTGAAGAAGAACGTCACATTGTCGATCTACGCGATCGTCCTGATGACCGCGTTCAATTTCTTCTCGCACGGCTCGCAGGACCTGTACCCCACCTTCCTGCGCGAACAGCATCACTTCGATGCGCATACGGTCTCGCTGATTTCCATCGTGCTGAATATCGGCGCCATCTGCGGCGGGCTGTTCTTCGGCTTCCTGTCGGAGAAGATCGGCCGCAAGCGCGCCATCTTTATCGCTGCGCTGATCGCCCTGCCGGTGCTGCCGGTGTGGGCCTTTTCGACCACGCCGGTGCTGCTCGCAGTGGGCGCCTTCCTGATGCAGATCTCGGTGCAAGGCGCATGGGGTGTGATCCCGGTGCATCTGAACGAAATCTCGCCGGATGAAATCCGCGCCACGTTCCCGGGCCTCGTGTACCAGCTCGGCAACCTGTTCGCCTCGGTCAACGCGCCGCTGCAAGCAGGCCTCGCCGAGCAGCACGGCAACAACTATGCGATGGTGATGGCGGTGGTCATCGGCATCGTGGCCGTGGTAATTGCGGTACTGATTCCGTTTAGTCGTGAACGTCGAGGCATAGATATGACACAATCTGCCAAAGAGGTCGCCGCGGTTTAAAGCGGCCTGACGCGGATTCAACCCCGCAGCACGAACGCGAGCAGTACGAAATACATACAGGCGGCCACAGGCCGCCACGCCAGGCAGTAATGACGAGGCCGTTCCGATTTCGATCGGAACGGCCTTTTTTATTCGGCGCCCGAAATGTTTTGATGCAATGCAGCGGTGCCTTTTTAGAGGAGTCAGTCCACACAGAGCCCTTGCCCGATGATCCAGATTCTTCTTATCCTGAAAAAAACGCGCGTTTCAAATGCGCATTTGAATCGCTTGTTTGCGGCCGGGTGACCGGCAATTGGGAGACGCAACATGGCAGTTCGCACGACAGGCCGGCATACCGGCGACACGAAGTCACGCATCCTCGACGCCGCAGAAGCGCTTTTTATCGAATGCGGCTATGAGGCCATGTCGTTGCGCCAGATCACCTCGCGTGCCGAGGTCAATCTCGCAGCGGTCAACTATCACTTCGGCAGTAAGGAAGCGCTGATTCACGCGATGCTCGCGCGCCGCCTCGATCATCTCAACCAGGAACGGGTCAAGCTGCTCGATCGCTTCGATGCGATGCTCGGCCCGCGGCTCACCTGCGAACACGTGCTCGGCGCGATGTTCATTCCGGCGTTGCGCCTCTCGCGCGACCCGCGGGTGGGCGGCAAAGCGTTCCTGCGACTGCTCGGGCGCGCTTACACCGATCCGTCGTCGTTCATTCGCGACTTCCTGAACGGGCACTACGCACTGGTGGCCGAGCGCTTCTTCGATGCGTTCCAGCGCGCGCTGCCGCATCTGCCGCGCGACGAACTCGGCTGGCGTCTGCACTTCGCCATCGGCGCGCTGTCCGGCGTACTGGCCGGCACGGACACCGACAGCCTCATCACGGAGTTCTCGCAGGGCAAGTCGATGAACGATCTGCAACTGATCGCACGGCTTGCGTCGCTGATGGTGGCAGCGCTCAAGGCGCCGCTGCCCGACGCCAACCAGTTGGCCGCTTTCGCGGCCGTGCTGGGCGACGCCACCGACGGTACGGCCGACGGTCAGGACAGTGCTTGCGGCGGCCTGTCCGGCGCCGAGGCGAGCGCCGCGGCGTCCAACGTTCAGTCGCACGAACCGGAGCGTCACGGCGGTATCGGCAGCGGCTCGGTGCCCTTGCGGCACCTCGCACACGGCGCAGCCTGAACCGGGCGTGCCTGGGTGGCTTAGAGGTTGCCACCCAGGCACCGCGGTGCACCTGGCACCGCACGTGCTGTCAAACAATCAAGGCGAGCCTTCCGCATCCAGCGGAAGCGTCCGCACGCACCATGAAAACAGGAGGAAGGGTTATGTCGTGGTTCTTCTTAGTGCTGATCATCGCCGCTGCGGCGCTCGTCTACGTTCAGGCTCGCGCCTCATGGTGGCTCGCCTTCCTGATCGTCTGGGTCGCGGCCGCGCATCTGAGCGGCGCGGCAGGACCGCTCGCCACCGCCCTCCTCGCTATCGTCCTTGTATTGCCTGCGCTGGTTCTGACGCTTAGGCCGCTGCGCCGCGCGTGGCTCGCCAGGCCCGTGCTCGAAATCTTCCGCAAGATCCTGCCTGAGATGTCGCCGACCGAGCGCGATGCCATCGAAGCCGGCACGGTCTGGTGGGACGCCGCCTTATTCTCGGGACGTCCGCATTGGGACACGTTGCTCGGGCACGGTCCCGCCAGGCTCACGGCGGAAGAACAGTCGTTTCTCGATGTCGAATGCCAGCACCTGTGCGATCTCGCCAACGACTGGGAAACCACCGCCGTATGGCAAGACCTCTCGCCGAAGACCTGGCAATACATCAAGGAGCGCGGCTTCCTCGGCATGATCATTCCGAAGCAGTATGGCGGCAAGCAGTTCTCCGCCTACGCGCATTCGCAGGTCATCATGAAGCTCGCCACGCGCTGCTCGGCGGCGGCGGTCTCGGTGATGGTGCCGAACTCGCTCGGCCCGGCCGAGTTGCTGATGCACTACGGCACCGAAGAACAGAAGAACTACTATCTGCCGCGTCTCGCGCGCGGCGTGGAGATCCCCTGCTTCGCGCTGACGAGCCCCTATGCCGGCTCGGATGCCGCGGCGATTCCCGATGTCGGCATCGTCTGCCAGGGCAGCTTCGAAGGCCGCGAGACGCTCGGCTTTCGCGTGACGTGGGACAAGCGCTACATCACGCTGGGACCGATTGCGACCGTGCTAGGCCTCGCGTTTCGCGCGCTCGATCCCGATCATCTGCTCGGCTCCGCGGACGAGCCCGGCATTACCTGCGCACTGATTCCCACCTCGCACCCCGGCGTGAACATCGGCCGCCGTCACTGGCCGCTCAACGCGGTGTTCCAGAACGGTCCGAATTCGGGCAAGGACGTGTTCATCCCGCTCGACTGGGTGATCGGCGGACGCGCGCAAGTGGGCAACGGCTGGCGCATGCTGATGGAGTGTCTCGCTGCCGGCCGGGCTATTTCGCTGCCGTCGTCGAACGTGGGCATGGCGAAGATCGCCGTGCGCGGCACCGGCGCGTATGCCGCCGTGCGGCGCCAGTTCCGCACCGCCGTCGGCAAGTTCGAAGGCGTGCAGGAAGCGCTTGGCCGCATGGGCGGCAACCTGTACGTGATGGACGCGGCGCGGCGGCTCTCCGCGCATGCGGTCGACCTTGGCGAAAAGCCCTCGGTGATCTCCGCGATCGCGAAGTATCACATCACCGAGCGGGCCCGCAAGGTCATCAACGACGGCATGGATGTCGCCGCCGGCAAGGGCATCTGCATGGGCCCGTCGAACTTCCTCGCGCGCGCTTATCAACAGGTGCCGATTGCGATCACCGTCGAAGGCGCCAACATTCTGACGCGCTGCCTGATCATCTTCGGCCAGGGGGCGATCCGTTGCCATCCGTATGTGCTGAAGGAAATGGCCGCGACGCGCGAAGCCGATCGCGGCAAAGCCCTGCGCGATTTCGACGAGGCGTTCTTCGGCCATGTCAGCTTTACGCTGTCGAACGTGGTGCGCAGTTTCGTCTACGGCATCACGGCCGGCGCCTTCATCCGCCAACCGCAGCGCGCCTATGCGCCGCTCCTGCCGTACTACCGCGCGGCGACACGCATCTCCACCGTGTTCGCGCTGCTCGCCGATGTCTCGATGTTCGTGCTGGGCGGCGATCTGAAACGGCGCGAGCGGATTTCCGCGCGCCTCGGCGACGTGCTGTCGCAGCTCTACCTGATCTCCGCGACGCTCAAGCGCTTCGAGGACGAAGGCCGTCAGGAAAGCGATCTGCCGCTCGTGCGCTGGGGTGTCGAGGATGCGTTGCATCAGGCGCAGGAAGCCATCGACGGCGTGCTCGTCAACTATCCGAACCGGCTAGCGGCGGGTCTCGTGCGGGTGCTGGCGTTTCCGTTCGGCCTGCCGCATCGCGCGCCGTCGGACCACCTCGGCGGCGCGATTGCCGAGTTGATGCAAACGCCGGGCGCCGCGCGCGAGCGGCTCGTGTCCGATTCGTATGTGCCGCACCCGGACGTCGATCCGCTCGGCTACGGCGAACTGCTGTTCGCGCTCAATCCGCGCATCAATGCGATCGACCAGAAACTGCGCGAGGCGGTCAAGCAAGGCTTGCTCACACCGATGCCGCAAAGCCTCGCGCACCTCGCCGCGTGGACGGAGCAAGCGCAACAGCAGGGCCTGATCGACGCCGACGAGCGCCAGGTGCTCGACGACTATGCGCGCTATGGCGCCGAGGTGGTGAAGGTCGACGACTTCGCGCCCGACTTCGGCATGCTCGAGGATCTGCAACAGCGCAAGGAGGCGCTCGAAAAAGCGATGCAGCTTGCGGCCTGAGTGTCGCGCCGTGCACACTGAGGCAAGGCCGCCGTGCATACTGAGGCAAACCCTTGAGACGCCCCTGATGCACCCTTTGATGCACCCCTGAAACCCTACGACGCAACCCCGACCGGCCAGCGGAGCAACCGACGATGAAAGACACCTACCTGAACTTCGTCAACTCGCCGTTCGGCGCGCGCCTCGCGCATTCGATCGGCTTGCCGAAGCCCGAGGTATTGCGCCGCTATCGCGCGGATCAGCCCGAGTTCGACGGGCTCGTCGCGATCGGTGCGGGGCGCGAGCCGCATCTGCTCGATGCGCTGGCGGGTGTGATCGCACGCAGCGGCTTCACTAGCGTCGCACATGAAAGCGCCGGCCTGTGGATACCGCTCGCCGCGCGCCACGCTCTGATGACAGGCCGCTTCGAGCCGGCCGACGCCGGGCCGCACGGACGGCTCGCCGCGCTGATCTTCGACGCGAGCGGCATCGAAGACAGCAGCCAGCTCGATAGCCTGTTCGCGTTCTTCCACGACACGCTGCGCTCGCTCGGCAAGTGCGGGCGAATTGTTGTATTGGGGAGGCCGCCCGAGGCCTGCGCGAGTCCGCGGCAATGGACCGCGCAACGGGCGCTCGAAGGACTGACGCGCTCGCTAGGCAAGGAAGCGCGGCGCGGGATCACGGCCAATCTGGTGTATGTCGCGCAAGGTGCCGAAGACGAGGCCGAAGCGACATTGCGCTTCTTTCTGTCGCCGCGTTCGGCTTATGTCTCGGGGCAGGCGGTGCGGATTGGCGCGCATGGTCATGCGGACCCGGATGCCACCGCCGGCGCCGGTGCAGTTGCTGCCTCTGGCACAACCACCCTCAACTGGTCCCAACCGCTCGCCGGCAAACGCGCCGTCGTCACAGGCGCGGCACGCGGCATCGGCGCGGCCATCGCCAACGCGCTCGCCGCCGAAGGCGCGCATGTGATCGGCATCGATATCCCATCCGCCCGCGAAGCGTTAGAGACGACGATCCGGCCGCTCGCCGGCACCGCCCTCGCCTTCGATATCGCCGCGCCCGAAACGCCCGCGCAAATCGCCGCCGCACTCGACGAACTCGGTGTCGACATTGTCGTGCACAACGCGGGCATCACCAAAGACAAGACCATCGCGCGCATGACCGAGGCCGCGTGGCACAGCGTGATCGACATCAACCTGTCCGCGCAGGAACGCCTCGACGAGGCCTTGCTCGCCGCCGGCACGCTGCGCGACGGTGGCCGCATCGTCTGCGTATCGTCGATCAGCGGCATCGCCGGCAACCTGGGCCAGACCAACTATGCGGCCTCGAAGGCCGGCGTGATCGGCCGCGTGCAAAGCATGGCGGCGCAGCTCGCCGCACGGCGCATTACGATTAACGCCGTCGCACCGGGGTTCATCGAAACCCAGATGACCGCGAAGATTCCGCTGGCGATCCGCGAAGCCGGCCGCCGCATGAATTCGATGAGCCAGGGCGGCCAGCCGGCGGATGTAGCCCAGACCATCGCATGGCTCGCGCATCCCGGTTGCGCGGGCATCACCGGCCAGGTGGTGCGCGTGTGCGGCCAAAGCCTGATCGGAGCATGAGCATGGGCGAGCCCTCCGGCATCGGTCAAGCCTACGGCGCGGCGCGCCCCCGCACCGTGGTGGTCGAACAGTTGCCCGCGCCCGCCAGGCTGTATGCGCGCGCCTTGTCCGGCGTGATCAAGCGCGGCCGCCCCTCGCAGTTGCCCGCGCTGCGCCTCGTGCGTCCCGCGGCGCCGCTCGAACCCGCGGCCATCGAACGCTACGCGCGCGTCTGCGGCTTTATCCCGGAGCACGGCGTGCCGCTGACCTTTCCGCATCTGCTCGCCTTCCCGCTGCATCTGCTGATGCTGACCGACCCCGCCTTCCCGTGGCCCGCGCTCGGCCTCGTGCACCTCGCCAATCATGTGCGCATGCGACGCCCGCTCGCGTACAACGAAGTGCTGCGCGTCGAGGTCGAATTCGGCGCCTTGCTGCGTCATGACAAGGGCCAGGCGTTCGTGCTGCACACGCGCCTGTATCGACGCGGCGAAGCCGTATGGGACGGCGACAGCGTGTATCTGAAGCGCGGCGCCGCGCCGGTGGGCGACCCGCTGGCCGCGCTCGAAATCGAACGCGGCGCGTTGCAGCGCGTGGCGCGCTGGCAGCTTCCCGCGCAACTCGGGCGCGACTACGCACACGCGTCCGGCGACTACAACCCGATTCACCTGACGACACTGTCCGCCAAGGCGTTCGGCTTTCCGCGCGCGATTGCCCACGGCATGTGGACCCTCGCACGCGCGGCCGCCGCGCTGCAACCGCCCAAGCCGCTCGCCGAAGCGGTAATCAGCGCCGAGTTCAAGCTGCCGATGCTGCTGCCCGGCGACGCGTCGTTATGGACCAACATCCCCGCAACGGCCGCGGCAGCGATCGCCGCGACGACCACGCGCGAACTCGAAGTGCGCGACGCGGCCGGCGACAAACCGCATTTGCGCGGCCGGTTTCAGTGGACCACGCTATGAACCCACGCCCCTTCACGAGCTGGCGCGCGCCTCCGTTCATCCCGTAACGCACGACGCCAAAGCACCCACCCTCAACCCGCCTCGCCCTCAAAGGAGTCACGCATGTCCCACCCGCTTCCCGCTGTGCGGCGCGTCGCCATCATCGGCGGCAACCGGATTCCGTTTGCGCGTTCGAACACGGCCTACGCGAACGCGTCGAATCAGGACATGCTGACCTTCACGCTGCAGGGCTTGATCGACCGCTTCAACCTGCACGGCGAGCGTCTCGGCGAAGTGGCGGCGGGCGCGGTCATCAAGCATTCGCGCGACTTCAACCTCACGCGCGAATCCGTGCTCTCGACCACCCTCGCGAAAGAAACCCCCGCCTACGACGTGCAGCAGGCCTGCGGCACCGGTCTCGAAGCGGCCATTCTGGTAGCCAACAAGATCGCCCTCGGGCAGACCGAAGCGGGCATCGCAGGCGGCGTCGATACGACCTCGGACGCGCCGATCGGCGTCAACGAGCGGATGCGCAAGATCCTGCTCGAAGCGAATCGCGGCAAGACCGCCGGCCAGCGCGTCGGCGCGCTGACCAAGCTGCGGCCGGGCATGTTCTTCAAGCCGCTGTTGCCGCGCAACGGCGAACCGCGCACCGGCCTGTCGATGGGCGAACACTGCGAACTGATGGCCAAGCGCTGGGCAATCGCGCGCGAAGCCCAGGACGAACTGGCCTACGAAAGCCATCGCAAGCTCGCCGATGCCTACACACGCGGCTTCCTCAACGACCTGATGACGCCATACCGCGGCCTCGCGCGCGACAACAACCTGCGCGCCGACCTGACGCTGGAGAAGCTCGCGGGCCTGAAGCCCGTATTCGACCGCGACGCCGGCACGCTGACCGCCGGCAATTCCACGCCGCTCACCGACGGCGCCTCAGCCGTCCTGCTCGCCAGCGAGGCGTGGGCCGCCGCTCATGGTCTGCCGGTGCTCGCGTACCTCACCTGGTCGGAAACGGCCGCGGTCGATTTCTTCGACAGGAAAGAAGGCCTGCTGATGGCGCCGGCCTACGCCGTGCCGCGCATGCTGGCGCGTGCCGGCCTGACCCTGCAGGACTTCGATCTTTACGAAATTCACGAGGCGTTCGCGGCCCAGGTGCTGTGCACGCTCACCGCCTGGCAGGACGACGAGTATTGCCGCACGCAACTTGGCCTTGCGGGTCCGCTCGGCGCCATCGATCGTGCAAAACTGAATGTCAACGGCAGTTCGCTCGCCACCGGGCATCCGTTTGCCGCGACCGGCGGACGGATCGTCGCCGGTCTCGCGAAGATGCTGGCGCAACTCGACAAACCCGCCGGCACCGCGCGCGGCCTGATTTCGATTTGCGCCGCGGGCGGCCAGGGGGTCGTCGCGATACTTGAGCGCTAGCGCGCCAGCGGTATTTTTTATGCGTCATCGCAGCATCGATACAGCAGCATATAAACAGACACAGACGAAGCGTTGCGCTTCAGGAGACATGCAATGAACCAGCCTACCCAATCGGCGCCGATTCCATCCGTCGAAGCCAAACCGGCGCCGCGTGCGCCGAACACCGACGGCATCTGGTACGCCTCGTATCCGCCTGACGTGCCGCACGAAATCGACGTGCGGCAGTACGAGTCGATCGTGCAGTTCTTCGACGAATGCACTGCACAGTTCCGCGAGCGGGTCGCCTATGTGAGCGTCGGCGCCAACCTGACCTATGGCGAGCTGGCGCGCAAGGCCACCGCCTTCGCGGCGTATCTGCAGAGCATCGGTGTCAAACCGGGCGAGCGCGTCGCCATCATGCTGCCGAATACGTTCCAGTATCCGGTTGCATTGTTCGGCATCCTGAAAGCCGGCGCGGTGGTGGTCAACGTGAACCCGCTCTACACGGTGCGCGAACTCGCGCACCAGTTGAAGGACAGCGGTGCGCAGACCATCATCGTGTTCGAGAACTTCGCGAAGACCGTCGAAGATGCGTTGCCGGGCACGCGCGTGCAGAACGTGATCGTCACCGGTCTCGGCGACCTGCTCGCCGACGGGCTGAACCTGAAAGGACGGATGCTCAATTTCGTGCTGCGGCACGTGAAAAAGATGGTGCCGAAGTATCATTTGCCGAAGGCCGTGCGTCTGCTCGATGCGCTCGCCACCGGGTACAACCGGCCGCTGACGCCAGTGCGCCTGACGCATGGCGACCTCGCGTTCCTGCAATACACGGGCGGCACCACCGGCGTCGCCAAGGGTGCGATGCTCACGCACCAGAACATCATCGCCAACCTGCTGCAGGCCAAGGTGTGGTCGCAGGGGCAACTGACCGGCGACATCGAAACCGTGCTCACGCCGTTGCCGCTTTATCACATCTATTCGCTCACTGTGAATGCGATGATCTTCATGGGACTGGGTGGGCGCAACATCCTGATCGCCAATCCGCGCGACACAAAGCGCGTGATGATGATCATCCGTCACGAGAAATTCACCGGCATCACGGCGGTCAACACGCTCTACAACGCGTTCCTCGAAAACGAAGAGTTCAGGAAGCGCGACTTCTCGGACCTGAAACTCGCGATGGCCGGCGGCATGGCCACGCAGAAGGCCGTCGCCGAACGCTTCAAGGCCGTCACCGGACAGCCGATTATCGAAGGGTATGGGCTCACGGAGTGCTCGCCGATCGTGTCGATGAATCCGGTCGACCTGAAAAACATGCGCGATTTCGAAGGCTCGATCGGCCTGCCCGCGCCTTCCACCCAGGTGCGCTTCAGGAAGGACGACGGTAGCTGCGCCAATATCGGCGAGCCGGGCGAATTGTGCGTCAAGGGTCCGCAGGTGATGAAGGGCTACTGGAACCGTCCCGACGAAACCGCCAAGGTCTTCGACGAGGACGGCTGGCTCGCCACCGGCGACATCGGCGTAATGGATTCGCGCGGCTTCATGCGGCTTATCGACCGCAAGAAGGACATGATTCTGGTGTCGGGCTTCAACGTCTACCCGAACGAGATCGAAGACGTGATCGCCATGCACCCCGACGTGCGCGAGGTGGCGGCCATCGGCATTCCCGATGTCGCGCAGGGCGAACGCGTCAAGGTGTTCGTCGTCTCGCGCAATCCGGCGCTCACCGCCGAGCAGGTCATCGAACACTGCCGCAAGAATCTGACCGGCTACAAGGTGCCGAAGGTGGTCGAGTTCCGCGACGAGCTGCCGCAAACCAACGTCGGAAAAATTCTGCGGCGTGCGCTGCGCGACGAGGAACTCGCCAAACAAAAGCCTGCCTGACAAGCAGCACCTATCGAGCACCCGTCGAACGGCGACAGTGCGGTCGGTTCCGCCGATTCTGGATCTGGAGGGCAATGAATGAAGCATCGTCTGTTCACGCGTTCGCAAGCTGCGCCGGCCTTCGTGCGCTTGAAGCGCTCAATGCGCCCGATGCGCTTTGGCAACCTGAACCTGTTGCGGCCGTGGCTCGCGGGCACGGTCCTCGCCTGTGCGTCGGCGGTCGCATTCGCGCAAGCCGGCTCGCAGCCGGCCAGTGTGGTCTCTGCTGCAGACGTAGCGGCAAACCCCGCGGCAAACCCCGCAGCCGACACCGAGGCCGCCAGCGCCGTGCAGGCGCCGTCCACGCCACCGGCGCAGGCGGGCAAGCTGACGCTCGACCAGCAGGTGCATTGGCTACGGCAAGCGCAGCAAAGCGGCGTGCTCGAGAAACTCGACGATGCGCAGCTCACGGCTCTCTTCCAGTCGCTCGATCCGCTTACGCTGCCGCGCTATATTCAGGAAGGGCCGAACGGCTATCCCTCGTATGAGTTCAGGATGTTGCGCTGGGAACGCATCAAGGGCGAGTGGCCGGACAAGCCCGATCACATGCTGGTGCGCATCGCCCACGATCCGCTGCGCATCTACGCCAGATGGCTGCCGGATGGCGCGCACGCCGGCCAGGAAATCATCTACGACGAATCCAGACGAACCGACGAAATGTACGGGCACCTCGGCGGCCTGCTCGGCGTCGTGCCCATCTGGACCTCGACGACCGGCGCGCTGGCCCGCGCACAGTCGAACCACCAGGTGCGCGACCTCGGCACCGGCTACATCGCCAACCAGTATCTCGCCGAGGGCAAGAAGTACGTCGAAGCCGGCGTGCCGCGCTCGACGCAGATCGCCGTGCAGACCATCGAAGGCGTGCGGGTCGTCACCTTCACGTACGAAACGCCGATCGGCCAGCCGCAGTTCTACGCGAAGAAGGAAACGCTCGGGCTCGATCTGCGCCATCCGTATTTCCGCACGGTCGAATCGTACGCGAACGACGGCAAGATCTTCGAGAAGATCGTGTTCGAAAGCGTCACGCCGAAGACCCTCGACGATGCGACCTTCGATCCGAAGAATCCGGCGTACAAGTTCTGAGCGACGTTGTTCTTCAGGCCCCGGACGTGCATCGTATGACGCGGGACCCGCGGGTCCCGCGCGTCGCCTTCGTGGCAGGTCCAAGCAGGAATGCCACTGGCGTGCGCCGGCCCGCGCATCGTTCGCAGCGGTGTTCGACCAGGCCCGTTGAACGCAACGCGAGTTCTCCAAGCACAAAGTAATCGGACGCACGCACGACGCCAATCACGAGACCGGGTGCCGCAGCGAGGCGCGGCGCCAGGGTCGTGTACCAGAGCGTGCCGATGTCGTTGCCGGCGTCGTGGTCGATTTCGAAGACGGCTATCCCCTGCGCGCGGCATCGTGAGAGAACGCGCGTGCCGATGCGAGGCTCGTGTCCACCAGCGCCATCGTATTGCGCGTCACGGCGGCGTGCGTCTGCGTCTGTGTCTGCGTCTGCGTCGTCCACGGCAACGCGCCGGTCGCCGCCGAAAGCCACGCACCGGTCATGATAAAAGCGCGTCTGTCCATGGGCTGTTTTCGGTTCTCTCAATCGCAAGTCAGAACATCATCGCCGTCCATCGCAACACACCACGCCCCGTCACGTATAACCGCGCCGATCGCGCCACGCTGCCGGCCACACGCCCTGTTTACCCGGCGACAGGATGCCGGCCGGGTCGAGCGCATCCTTGATCGTCTCCGACAAGCGCAGCAACGCACCGTCGTTGAAACTGTACTGCGCGGCCGCGAAATCCATATACGCCAGATGCGCCCGATATTCGCCGTAACCGGCCGCACGCGCATCGCTCATCAGCGCGCGCAGCAGATCGCCAGCCAGCTCCGCCTGCCCGGCGTTGTCGCGATCGAAAATGGCCGCAAAGATATGATTCAGATGGCGCGTGCCGGCCGTGAAGCCGCCGTAGTAATCGAAGCCGTATTCGGCGGCGCGGGCCTTCGCCATCGTGTACTGGCGCATCGCATCGCGCCCGGTCGCCGGACACACCGGCGAAAAATCGACGTGCGCGCCCGCGCCGCCGCGCCAGTCGAGCATCCGGAAGGCGCTCATGGCGGGAATGCCGGCCATGTTGCGATCGCCGCCGCCGGCGGGCTGCTCGTCGCCGCGATAGAGACGCGCGAGCAGCTTCGCCTGCGGCACCCGCGCGAACGCCTGTTGCACGATCGCGTAACGCGCGTCGATCAATTCGGGCGTACCGTATAGCGCGAAATGCAGATTCCACCGCCCCACTTCGAGCTTCTTCAGCATCGCCTCGATCGCCGGCTCCGGCATCGGTCCCGTCCCCTCGTACCATTGCGCCCGCGGCGTCAGGCCTGCCGCGCGGCGCAAGCCACCCTCGATCACGGCATTGTTGCGGATGGTTTCGTCCAGCCGCAGCGGCCGCAGAATCTCGACGATCGCTTCCAGATCCTCCTCGCGGCGAAACTGGATTTCGCCGAGCAGATACGCCGGCGGCGCAGGCATCAGCCACACGCCCATCTTCGTGACCACGCCGTAGTTCGACTGCATGAACATCGCATCGAACGACGGGCCGTAGCCCGGCTGAAACGCCTGCCATGACGTGCCGATCTCGATCGCCCCCATCCCCGTGCGCACGACCTCGCCATTGGCCAGCACCACTTCCATGCCGCACTGGCTGGCCGCATGATCGCCATAGGACGTATAGCCGAAACCGCGCTCCAGCGTATTGCCGATCACGCTGCCCCAACCGGCCGCCGGCGGATCGACCCACAAGCGATGACCGTTGTTGCGCAGGTACGCATACAGGTCGAAGTAACTGACGCCGGGTTCGACGAGGGCGTAAGCCAGCGTTTCGTTCACCTCAAGAATGCGGTTCATCCGCTGCAGATCGAGCACGACGGAACCCGTCAGCCGCGGCGCGGCGCCGCCGTACGCAAAGTTGCGGCCAGTGGAAACGGTCCAGAGCGGCATGCGGTACTGCGTGGCGATGCGCAACACGGCGCGGATAGCCTCGACCGAGTCCGGCCGCAGCGCGGCGGACGCGGCGAACGCCGCGGCCTGGCCCGGCGCAAACGGATCGCGATACGAGGCCAGTTCGGACCCGGACGACACCACATGCTGCTCGCCCAGCACCGCGCTCCATGCGGCGAGCGCCCGGTCGAACTGCGCTTGCGAAACGTTCGGCGGCAAGATACGTGTCAAGGCGACTCCTTTGACTGCGACGGCCGGGGGACGGCCACCCGGAGTGCGGCCGCGCTCAACGATGCATCCCGCCCCCACCGCCCCAGCCGCCATGCATTCCGCCGCTGCCCTGCCAGGTGCCGGCACCCCCGTGCCAGCCGCCCGTGCGCACCCGCGCGCCGTACGACGCACGGCTGAAATGCACATAACCGATCGGATAGCGATGATGAAAGCGGTCGACGAAAACAAACGTCCCGCCGAATCCGACTGAAACGACACCGCCCCAATACCATGGATCGTAGTACGGATAGACCGGCGCCGGATACAGCGCCACGGTATTGTCGGCGCCCTGCACGATCTGCCAGGTGCCGTCCGGTTGCTGGCACGCGAGGCCTGTGATCTGCTGCATCGTGCCGTCGATCTCGGCCTCACCCGCGATCGTCTGGCACGGCGGCGCGGCATTCGCCACGCTGTCCGCGGCGGACTGCGCCGCCACCGGCGCCGCACACGCCAGACACAGGCATAGTACGGTGCAGCGCCCTTTGATATTACGCATGATTCGTCTCGCCCGACGGTCCGGCGTCGCAACCGCCCACGCGGTTGTCACCGTGAAGACCCCATCGTTTGCCTCGCATCCGTCCGCTCCGCCGTCTGCGTGAAAACGCAGCAGCAGCACGGACCCGCACTATCTAAACGAGGCGCCGCACCGCACTATTCCGGCTGCGCGTCAGTCACACGACGCGTGTGCGTTACAGCATGTTTCAGCGCGCGACATACCCGGCAGAATCCGGGCAGCACGCTGACGGGGACCTACTGCCAGGACTCCGGCTTGCCGCC
Organism: Paraburkholderia phenazinium; assembly: GCF_900142845.1. NCBI lineage: Bacteria > Pseudomonadati > Pseudomonadota > Betaproteobacteria > Burkholderiales > Burkholderiaceae > Paraburkholderia > Paraburkholderia phenazinium. Next base: position 414,287 of record NZ_FSRU01000002.1, on the reverse strand, counting down.
GAGCGCGCTGCACACGTCAATGGCCATCGTGCGCAGCTTGCCCTCCGAGATCGGCCCGGATAACGCATAGCCCATGTGATCGCTGACCCAGTAGAAGGTGCGGCGATTGCCGTCGCGAAACAGACGGAAGGCGGTTTCGTCGTCGGGAATGCCGGTCACGTAGAGCGTGAGCCGCGAACCCGTGGGATTCTCGTACATGAACTGCGCCGCCGGCCCCGCTTCGCCCGGCAGCAGACGTCCGCCCACCAGCGAATAGCCGTACTCCTGCAACGACGGCACCGAGAGCGGCCGGTTCAGGCGTTTGGACAACCAGGTAATCAGATGTTGTTCCTCGCTCGCGGCAACCTCGACCGGATGGCGCTGCTCCGGCGTATAGACGGCGTAGGCGATGTCGGCGCGTTGCGCGAGGCCCATCGGATCATGGCCGATCAAGCCGCCCGAGAGGCGCGGCGCGAGCGGCCCTAACACCAGCGCGAGACCCGCGCCGGCAACGAGCCAGCACGCGGCGAGGCCGGCACGCCGCCACCATGGCACCGGCGCACGCAACACGATGAACGACGGCTCGTGAGCGAGCGGCGCTCCGCACAAGGCCTTGAGCGCCGCCTTCTGCGCGCGCCACGCCGCCACCTGCGCGGCGGCCTGCGGATCGCGCGCGAGATGCTCGAGCACGACGGCGTCCGCCTCGTCCGGCAACTCGCGGTCGACGAACGCCGACAGCGCCTCCGGGTCAGGCGGCTTGGGCACAGCGGGATCGTGGTCGTTGTGGCTCATCACGGATTTCTCACTACTTTGAGCGGCGCGGATTTGCGCGTCGGCCCTTCGATCAGAAGCACACGCATGTGCTCGCGCGCACGCGACAAACGCGACATCACCGTGCCGACCGGCACGCTGAGCGCAACCGATGCTTCCTGATAAGTCAGCTCCTCCACGCAAACGAGCAGCAGCACTTCGCGCTGCTCGAGCGGCAGGCAGTACAACGCCCGTTGCAGATCGCGCAGCACGAGGCCGTCGACTTCTCCCGGCGGCGCTTCCAGATTGCGCCACGGTGCGCTCTCTTCGTCAACCGCGATCTCGCGGCGGGCCCGCAGCTGGTCGATGTAGAGATGGCGCAGAATCGTCAGCAGCCACGCCCGCAGATTGCTGTTAGGACGAAACGCGGCCCAGCGCGCCAAGGCGCGCTCCGCGGTGTCCTGCACCAGATCGTCCGCCCATGCGGAATCGCCCGTCAGTGCGCGCGCATAGCGACGCAACTGCGGGAGCCATGAAATCACTTCCGCTTCGAACTTCACGCGGCGAACGCGACGCGCGGGCGGTCAGTAACCGCCGGTGCTGCTGGTCGAGCCGGTGCTGCTGTTGCTGGAACCGGAGTCGCCGGGCGAGGTGCAGCCGGTGACGGCGAGTGACGCCAAACCGAGCGCCACGAGCATGCATGCAGTCGAAAAAATACGGAATAATTTCATAGAATGTCTCCTGGAGGCGCTCGGCGTCGCCGGCGTGGCGTATTGCCGCGCAGCGGGCGCAGCAAGCCGTCGCAGCCTGCGTGTCCGGCAGCTCGCCCAACGTGGGCCGCCAGACAGTGCGAAGCCGAATTGCAGCCCACGATATGTGCGCTGCTATAAGGGATAAACGTACCCAGGAGAGGTTTTATTCCGCGCCCTTACAGATATCTCTGACCCCGGCGCTGAACGGTCAGCATTTGTCGGCCAGATCCCTAGCCAGATTCGTAACTCAACGTTACGAGGGCCAGTTATCAGATGCTTCCAGGCGCGCAAGCCGTTATAGTGGACCCACATCGCTCCCCCCCGCGCGCTTTTCCCCGAAAAGGGTAGAATCGCGGCGAGCAACTGTCCTTCTTACCTGACTTGTCCATGGCATCCGCAGAATCGCATCCGCAAAACGACTTCATGAACGCAGCGCGCAAAGAACGAAAGCGCGTCGAAATCTATCTTGTCAATGGCATTCGCCTGACGGGATGCATCGAGTCGTTCGATCAATACCTGGTGATGCTGCGCACGCCGGTCGGCTTGCAAGGCATCTACAAGCGCGCCATCTCCACCGTCCAGCTGGATACCGGCACCCGGCCCGCGCCGCGCGCCGGCCGGCCGTCGCACGGCGAACACACCACGCGGGGCCCGCATGGTTCGCGCGAACCGCGTGAGCATCGCGAGCCGCGTGAACCCCGTGAACCGCGCGAGTCGTACGGCGCCCAGCCGCCTGCCGAACGTACGCCGTCATCCGAGCGCACGCCGTCGGACGGTCCGGTGGTCGTCACGCGCCGCCGGCGCCTGTTCGGCACCGGCAATGGCAATGGCGACGGGAATGGCCACGGTAACGGCGGCGGCAACAACAACGGCCACGAATAAGGCCTGGAAGCGCGGCGGGCTACTCCACCGGGTCGCCCAGCCGCTGCAGGATCTGTTCGATACGCACCCCCTGCTGGTGCGTCAGTTCGTAGGCGGCTTTCACCGCCAGCACGCGGCGCCGCCAGTAGTCGGCGCTGAACATGCGGACCATCGGTTGCCGCGTGGCCCAGTCAAGATGTTCCAGTTCCGCCTCCACGACGTGTGACGCGTTAAAGCGTTGCGCCTGCCGCGACCCGTTCGATTCCATAGCTGCGCCACCTCGTCTCGTTGCCGCCCGGCGGCGGCCCGTACAGGCCATCTCCCGCGACACACCCAAGACGAGTCAATCACCGTCAATTTCAAGGAATTTTGTGGCGTCGTGTGGCTCGGCGCGGCATGCGCGCAGGCAGGGGTGCGAGCGGCGGCAGGATTGCGCTATCCTGACTGCTCGATACCCTATGCGGAGGACCCCATGACCAAGCCGAAGCCCCACGCGCCGCCCCCCGGTGAAACGGCCGAAGACCGTCTCGACGAGGCCCTCGACGAAACCTTCCCCGCCAGCGACCCGATCGCCGTCGATCCGACCGAACGGCCGCATCCCGACAAGGCGCCGCGCTCGCCCGCCAAAGAAAAGAAACATCCGTAGACGCATTACCTGAACGACACGCTACGTCACACCACGCGGTGTGACGTAGCTTGACCGTAGCAGGCACGCCGACCCCTGCCCGCTCCCGCCAGAAGGAACGACAGCATGCCCAGCGACACCCCCCGCCCGCTCGCCCCCACCTCTGCGCGCTACCTGCGCGAACGCGACGGACACGAAGCCCGTGTCACCAACGTCGAACTGTTCTTCGACCTGATCTACGCGTTTGCGGTTACGCAACTCTCGCATCGACTGGTGCACAACCTGACTGCATTCGGAGCGCTGGAGACGCTGGTGCTCTGGTTCGCGGTCTGGCTCGGCTGGCAGTACACCTGCTGGGTGACGAACTGGTTCAACCCCGAGCGCATCCAGGTGCGGCTATTGCTGTTCGGCGTGATGGTGATCGGCATGGTAATGGCCGCGAGCCTGCCGCTTGCCTATGGCGAGCGCGGGCTCGTCTTTGCGATCAGTTACGTGGCGATCCAGGTGGGCCGCAGCCTCGTGGTGCTGGGGTTTCTCGGCCGCCATCATGCGCTTACTGCAAACTTTCGCCGCATCTGCGGATGGCTCGCAATCTCGGGCATCGCGTGGATCGCGGGCGGCCTGCTGGACGGGCTGCCGCGCTTCGCCTGCTGGAGCGTGGCGGTGCTGTGCGAGTACATTTCGCCGATGTTCGGCTTCCCGTTGCCCGTGCTCGGCCGCTCGGGCGCCGCCGACTGGCGCAGCACCGAGGGCGGCCATATCGCCGAACGCTGTCAGGCCTTCGTGATCCTCGGGCTCGGCGAGTCGGTGGTCGTGACGGGCGGCACGCTCTCGGATCTGGGCACGTGGAGCGCGCCGTCGATCATTGCGTTTCTGGTCTGTTTTGCCGGCAGCGTCGCCATGTGGTGGGTCTACTTCGACACCAGCAGCAGCGCCGGCAGCCGCGCTATCGCGCGCGCCCGCGAGCCTGGTCTGATGGCGGCGTATTTCCACTACGTGCACGTGATCCTGGTGGCCGGCGTGATCGTGTCGGCGGCCGCCGACGATCTCGTGATCCTGCATCCGCCCGAGCACATCGACTGGCCGACGGCCTGGCTGCTGCTCGGCGGTCCGGCGATCTACATCGCGGGCAATGGACTGTACAAGCGCGTCGTCTACGGCTGGTTTCCGCTGTCGCACTGGATCGGGCTTGGACTCCTCGCGCTCGTCGCGCCGTTCGCGTTCCACACCGATCTGCTGATGACGGGCGGCCTCACCACCGTCGTGATGATCGTGGTGGCCGCGTGGGAAAGCGTCTCGCGGCGCAGGTCGGCGCAAGCCGAGGGACCGCTCGGCGCGGAGTAGCCGAACTCGCTGGAAACGACAAAACCTCGCGCGGCGAACCGGGCGAGGTCTTGGGTCTGCCGCCAGCCCCGCTGGCGACGCAGACTGGCTGCTGCCTTAGTGCTGGGTAGTCGGCAGACCGCTATCCAGCTGACGTTGCAGCTCCTGCACCTGACGTTGTGCTTCGCGCAACTGGGCCTGAGCGGCAGTCTTCTGCTGCGCAAGCGCCGTGGCTTCCGCGCGCGTCTGCTGCTGCTGGCTGTTGACGATGTTCTGTTGCTGATGGGCCACGTCGAGGTCGGCCTGCAGACGATTCGCACGGTCCTGCGACAGGGCGATCATGCGCTCCGTGAAGGCCTTTTGCGCCTCCAGGCGGGTGCGGCGGATTTCGACGTCCGACAACTGCATGGTCTGACGGACGAAGTCCTTGTAGATCATCTCAGCGCGCGTTTCGTCCTCGGTCTTGACGACCCGCCAGAAGGTCTTCTGCTGGAACAGCGCGACGTAGTACGTCATCTCCTTCGGGTAGAACAGCATGCTCGCGCCGTAGCTACCGTTGTACGTCGTGCGCAGCTCCTTCAGATCCGACCCCCGGATCATCTGCTGCAGTTCCGCAACGTTGCCGGCGGCGGATTGCTTCGCCTCGTCGGGCGTGAGCGCCGTCGACTGTCCCGCCTGGTCCTGCGTCGTGGCCGGCAGTGCTGTCGTCGTACCCGGCTGGGAAACAACGGCTGCGCTTGCCCCGCTATCCGTCAGAGCCTGCGCATAAACGCCCTGCACGGTCCCCAGCGCCACCAAAGCGCCCAAGGCAATCTGTCGAAGTTTCGACTTGTGGTCCATGTAAATCCTGCTTGAACAGTTTTTGTTTTAGTACATCTGTCTCATTATTACTCACTTTCGCGTGTTTCGGGCTCTTCGTCGAAAATTTGGTACTTACGCATTTTCTCCCATAACACCTTCCGGCTGATGCCTAGCGTACCAGCGGTATCCTGCCTGCGCCAACCGTTTGCGTCGAGTGCCGCGAGCACGCGGCTGCGTTCGGCCATGTCCCATTTGCTGCGATCGACCAGCACCTCCGCCGCACTCTCGGCGGGCACCGGCTGATTGCTGCGCGCGAGCGCCAGCAGCCGTTGCAGCCGCGCCGCGTCCCACGCGCCGATCTGCCGCACCGTCACGCCGATCCGCTCGGCGAGGTTGCGCAGTTCGCGCACGTTGCCGGGGAAATAGGTGTCGGCGACGGCGTCGGCCAGCCAGTAGGGGATGTCGGGCAAGGTCTCGAGCCGCTCCTGACCGACCACCGACGCGATGAACGCCTTGAAGATGGCGATCTTGTCGACCGCGCCGCGTTCTTCGAGCGACGGGATTTTCAATTCGATCACCGCAAGCCGGTAGTAAAGATCGGCGCGGAACGTGCCGTCCTTGACCAGTTGCGGCAGGTGCTTGTTGGTGGCGGCGACCAGACGGAAGTCGAGCTTGATGGGCGTCGCCGAGCCGATCCGCGTCACCGCGCTGTCTTCCAGCACACGCAGCAGTTTGACCTGCTGGTAGAGCGGCAGGTCGCCGATTTCGTCGAGGAACAGCGTGCCGCCGTCGGCCTGCTCGAAATAGCCCTTGTGGGCCACCACTGCCCCGGTGAACGAGCCTTTCGAGTGGCCGAAAAAGAGCGACTCGAACAGGCCGTCCGGAATCGCGCCGCAGTTGACCGGCACGAACGGTCCCTGACCGTAGCGGCGGTGCTTTTCGTGCAGCAGTTGAGCGATGCGCTCCTTGCCGACACCGGTCTCGCCATGCACGAGCACGCTGGTGTCGCAGTCGGCGAACGTGTCGACTTCGTGCAGCAGCGCCTGCATGCATTCGGAGTTGGCGACCAGCGCGCTCGACTCGAGCGTCTGCGCCGTGTGCGCGCGGATTTGCAACACCAGCTTGGTGACCATCCCGCGCAGTTCGGCGCAGGTGAAGTCGAGCGGCAGGATATGGGAATACTCGGACGGGTACATGGCGGGATCGTGATCGCGCGGCGCGGCGCCGACCCACACGACCGGCATGCCGTGCGCGGCCTGCCAGTCGCGCAGGATCAGCGCGCCGCTATCGATCACGGAAACGCTGATGATCGCAAGCGACGGCCGCAGTGCGGTGCGCTCGGGCGAAATCGCGATGTCGTCCGCGCGGATCACCTCGACGTCGAAGCTCGCCATGCAGCGCGCGACGCGGTCGACGATGTCGGCCTTGCCTTCCCAAACGTAGATATCGAGTTCGTCGATTTTGGCGGTGGTTCTCATTGGCGAAGAATCAGTAAACCAGTTGGGCCTGACCGCAGGCGAGTCCGAGGTCGTGGACCGTGACTTCGCCGATCTGGACCCCCAGCAGTTGGAGTAAAGGCACGAGCAGTCCGTCGAGTGCAGTCAGTAGCGGACTCAGCAACGTATCCACCGCGGTCAGCAAGGGCTGTAGCAGCGCCGCGACGATGGGGCCAGGATTCACACCGCCCACGGTGAGATAGAGCGACGAAAGCAAGCTGTTATTTATTTGCGTCAGGAGGTTGATCGCCACCGAGCCCACGGCGTTCGAGTTGGCGGTCTGATAGTCGTCGGAATCGCCCGAGATACCGTTGAACGTCAATGGGGTCGCCGCAGGAGGCTGTACCTTGAAGGACAACCCGGCATTGGTGGTGGGATTGCCGGCGTAAATACTGATCAACGAATACGTCCCCACCGTGGCATTGGTCACCAACGCCGCCTGATTGCACGTGGCTGTCGTCGTAGTATTGGTAAAGTTACTGATCGCGTCGTTACCGACGCAAACATAAGCGAGGCCAGGCTGCGCCGAGATCACGCTCTGGCTCGTGGCCTTGCTGGTGGTGCATTGCGTGCTCTGCAGCCACGCCGTGCCCGTTCCCACTTCGATGTAGATGGGCAGGTTTAACGCAGTCACCGTAGCCAGTCCCAGGTTGATACTGAGCAGATTGATGTTCAGGTAGAGCCGCACGTCTGCCGAGTGCGCGCTGGTGCGCCACGTGCCGTCTGCGTTCTGCCCTGCCTCGCCAACCGCAATCACCGGCGGTTCAATGATCTTCACCTGCGCCGTCACGTTGGCAAGCGGGCTCAGATTGAGCGCAGTGCCAAGGTTGACCGCGGATTGCCCCTGCGCGACCTCAGCGGCCACCAGCAACGTATCGAGCAGGTTCACGGTGGCGTTGACCGCCGCCTGTGGATCGTCGAGCGCCACCGTCAACAGACCGTTGGTGGTCGAATTCGCGCCTAGCGCGACGTTGAGTCCGGATGGGATGGCGGCCTGGATCGTGCCCAGATCGGTAATCGCGGTCACCCCCACCGTCGCACTCTTGCCCGCAGCGGTAATCATCGCCGACACGAGTTTCGCGAGCGACACTTGCGTCCCGAGCAACTGGCTCATCGATCCGACGCCGAGTGCGGCCGCCAGATCGCCCAGCTTGATCTGGGTCGTGGCCAGGCCTTGATACGACGCCACACTAAGATTCAGGTTGGCGCCAGGCAGCAAACCGTTCAATAGGCCATTCAGGAGGCCGCCCGACAAGCTCGCCACGGTTGGGGTCACCGAGAACGAGCGAATGTTGGTCGCCTGCGCCGTGCTCACCGCCTGGATCACCCGCGCCGGCCCGGCGAAAAAATACGGCACGGTCTGGCTGACCGTGACCTGCACGGCATTCATCGGCGCACCGCTGGTCGCGAAATACGATTGACCGGCATTGACCGTCGGATCCCAGCGGCCGCACACCACCGTGACGGTAGCGCCGGTCGACAGACCGTTGCCTTTCACGGCATTGTTGTTCGCCGAGTTGGTGGCCGACGTGCAACCGCCGCCGTTGCTGATGGTCTGCGCGCCGGCCGCCGCCGCCAGATCGGCGGTCCGCTGCATCTCGCGACGCGCGAAATAGTAGTTGCCGACGTCGATCACCCCCAGCGCCGCGATCGCAAGGCCAATGCAGACCGCCGCCAGGATGGCGGTCACGCCGCGCTGGCGGCGCACGGACACATGGCCCGCGCGGCGCCGCTGCGCGAAGCGCCCAATCGTCGAGGAGGATGATTCGGAGACCGACATATCAGTTCTCAATTCTGCGGCAGCGTGCCGCCCTGTGAACTGCCGCTGCTCGACTGCCCTATCGCGGAACCGTAGTAATCGGGGATCTTCGAATTGAACGACTCCAGGTAGCGCTTGTAGGCGAGGCTTGCTTCCGCGCCCAGCATCGGCTGGGCCGGTGCGGCCATTGCATTGCTGCGCTGAAGCGCGAGCCACTGGCTCGTCGCGTGGTCGATTTCGCTGTTCGGCACAGGCGGTTGGCTGGCGTCGTTCTGCGCGCGGGCCACGTTCGCGCCACCGGCCAGCGCAAGCGCGGCCAGGGTCAGCACGAGGCTCGCCAGACGGCCCTTGCTTCGATTGATGGATTGGTTTGTCATGTTCGCCCCCTTCTGCCACCCTGCTATTGTGAGAATCGCTGCAACAGGCGCGGCGCTGGTCCGGGCGCCGACGCGCTCGCGACCGGCGCGTTACGGGCATCCTGCTGCGTTTGCGCCACGCCCGGCCGCGCCATGCCGGCCACCGCGATCTTGGCCGCGTCGCGGCGGATCGCCGCGCGCACGTCCGGCGAGAATTTCTGCTGATCCATCAACGTCGCCGCCCGCACGTTGTCGCCGTCGGCGAGCAGATACAGCGCGACGTTGCTGATGATCTTCGGATTGTTGTGATCGAGTTCCGCGGCCTTCATGAGCGGCACGCGCGCGCCGTTCACGTCGCCCTCGCGCAGGCGCGCGTAACCGAGATCCGACAGGGTCGGCGCATCGGTCGGCGCGAGCCGCGCCGCTTCCTGCAACTGCTGGGCGGCCCGCGGAAAATCGCCCGCCGCGCCCGCGATCAAGCCCAGTCCGCGATAACCGCGCGCCGCGAGCGGCGTGGGCAGCAGTTTCGTATAGGCATCCGCAGCTGCATCCGGTTGATCGGTCATACGCAGCGCGTCTGCGCGCATCAGGATCGTCTCCGGTCTCACGCCATACTGCTTCTCGAAGGCGTCGATATGGGCAAGCGAGGCGTAGTAAAGCCCCTCCGACTGCATCCGTCCGATCAGGTCGAGGTACACATCCGGCGTGTCGGGCGCCGGGTCGCGGCCCGCCTGCTGGATCTCGGCCGCGCGTTCGGCCTGCGGCCCCACGCCGTATCCCGACTCCTTCGACGCGCAAGCGCCGAGCAACGCGAGCGCCAGCACGGCGGTCGCGCGCCGGACCAGCCGCGCCCTGCGTGCCCCGCACGCTGTGCGTGCTGTACGCACCGACGCCGCCTGCCATGCAGGAGCGGCGCCATCGAGGGTTAGGTCGTACGTCATTAGCATGGCTTACCGTCTCATTGAATTGAGCGAATGCGTCACCGCGAGTACGCCCGGTCCCGCGGTCACGATCAGAAGCGCCGGCAGCAGCGTCAGGATCATCACGCCCGTCATCTTCACCGCGAGTCGCCCGACCCGTTCGCGCAACATCGAGCGCCGCGTCTCGCGCAAGCGGTCGCCGAACTGCTTGAGCGGCTCCTGCACCGCGCCGCCGTGGCGGTCCACCTGCACCAGCAGCCGCACGATCGCGCGCATGTCTTCGTTGTCATAGCTCGAGGCCAGCCGCTGCAGCGACTGCTCGCGGGTGCGGCCCGCCGCGAACTGCCGCTGGGCGATTTCCAGCTCGCTCGACAGCACCGGCAGCACGCCGCGGAAATCGCTCACCATCACCTGCAAGCTCTGGTCGAGCGACAGGCCCACCCCTTGCAGCAGGCGCAACAGGTCGACCAGCATCGGCAGTTCTTCGATCACCCCGCGCCGGCGTGCACCCGCGCGGCGCTGGATAAAGAATTTCGGCAGCATGAAGCCGACGATCATCGCGCAGATCACCAGCGCGACATAGCGCTTGCCGTCGACATGCCCGCCTGCGAGCGTGCCCGCGAGCAACGGCAAGACAGCCGCGAGGCCGACCCGCGCGATCAGGAACAGTCCGCGTGTGCGAGTGTCGACGAAGCCGCATTGTTCGAGCAGGCGCCGGTCTTCATCGGCGACCAGTTGGCGCCCGAACGGCGTATCGAGCCAGCGGATGCCGGTGTGCGCGAAGCGCTCCACCAGGGCCTTGATACCGGTGGCGTGCTCCGCCTTCGTCGTCCTGGCAGCCGCGTTCGGGACGGCGTCCGTCCCCCGCGCCGTCGCACTGGCGGCCGCGAGCGCAGCACTTTGCAGCGCGCGTTCATCGAGTGCGTGGGCCAGCGTGCGCTCGCTGCGCCGCGCGGCGGCGAGCCGCGCCAGCAGCACGCCGGCGATCAGCAGCAAGGCGAGCGCACCGAGCCCCAGCGCGATGGCGGCAACGTGATCGGCTTGCATCATGTCGCCCTCAGCCGCGTGAGGCGGTAGAGCAACCAGGCGCCGACCAGTTGCAAGCCGAACGCGAGATACACGAGTTCGCGTCCGGTCGGATCAAACCACATGGCGCCGAAGTAGCGTGGATTGGTGAGGATCAGAAAACCGCCGATACCAACCGGCAGCAGCGCCAGAATCCATGCCGACAGGCGCGTCTCCGCAGACATCGCGGACAGTTCGCGCTCGGCCTGTTCGAGATCGCGCATGAACGAAGCCATGCGGTCGAGCATCACATCCGCGCGGCCGCCGTACTTCACCGACAGGCGCAACACCGCGCCGACCAGTTCGAGCTCGCGGGCGCCGTACAGCACCGCCGCCTGCGAGAGCGCGCGGTCGATCTCGACGCCGGTGCGCAGCATGCGCGACACATGATCGAGACAGTCGCGCAACGGCGCGTCGGTGGTTTGCATCGCCCCCTGGAATGCCGCCGGCACGCTGTTGCCCAACGTGATGAGCCGCACGATGCCGTCGAGAAACGACGGCAGTTGCCGCACGATCGACTGGCGGCGCTTTTGCGTGCGCATCGACACCAGGAAGAAGACGAAACTCAGGCACGCGAGCAGCGTCACGGCCCCGGCCAGCACCCCGCCCTCGCGAACCGCCCAGAAGCACAGCACCGAGGTGGCAACCAGCATGATGAGCGCCGGCGTGCGGGCGTTCGCGATGCCGGCGCGACTCATCGTGTTGTCGATGGCAAAGCCCACTCGCGCTTTCAGGTAGGTCCATTGCACGCGCGAACCGGCGCCCTCCTCAGGGGCGTGCGGGGCCATGCCGCCATGCGCCGCCGTGGCTTGCCGCAGCGGCGCGGTGCGCGCCGCGCTGACGCCGCCCGGCATGGTCGGCGCCATCCGGCTGTCGATAAAGCGCTCCGTGCTCGCCCGCTCTTCGCGTTGCGCCCCGCGCTGCAACAACAGCAGCGCGCCGGCCGCACACAGCACCGCGAGCGCCGCGATGAGCACGATCGCACTAGACATTGAAGCCCCCGCCGAACCCGCCACCGCCAAAACCGCCGAACCGGCCGGTCTGCTCCGGCGCGCCGCCAAGTGCCTGCCTGAAGCGCGAAAGCTTGGGCGAATGCGGGTGAATGCCGAGCGAGACCCATTGGTCGATTTCTTCGCCATCCTGAGCAAGCACCGGCTCGTAGCGATACAGCTCCTGGGTGGCGATGATGTTGTCGGACAGGCCCGTCACTTCGGTGATGGACAGAATGCGCCGCCGCCCGTTCGAGAGACGGCCGATCTGCACGATGAAGTCGATCGCATTGGCGATCTGTCTCCGCAGGCTCGATTCGGTGCCCTGAAAGCCCGCGAAACCCGCCAGCATTTCGAGCCGGTACAGACACTCGCGCGGCGAACTGGCGTGCACCGTGCCCATCGAACCGTCGTGGCCCGTGTTCATGGCCTGCAGCATTTCCAGCACCTCGCCGCCGCGCACTTCGCCGACGATGATGCGGTCGGGACGCATCCGCAAGGTATTGCGCAGCAGGTCGCGGATCGTCACCACGCCCGCGCCGTCGAATCCGCCCGGGCGGCTTTCGAGCCGCACCACGTGCGGGTGGTTCAGCGACAGTTCGGCCGTATCCTCGATCGTCACGACCCGCTCGGGCTCGGGAATATGAAATGCCAGCGCATTGAGCAGCGAGGTCTTGCCCGAACTCGTGCCGCCCGACACCAGCACGTTGCAGCGTGCCGCCACCGCCGCTTCGAGCAGCGCGCCGATCTCCGCGTTGTAGGTGCCGTTGCCGAGCAGATCCTCGGGACGCATCGGGTCCTTGCGGAATTTGCGGATCGAGACGATCGGCCCGTCGATCGAGAGCGGCTCGATCACCACGTTGACGCGGCCGCCGTTCGGCAGCCGCGCGTCGACCATCGGATTCGATTCGTCGAGGCGCCGGCCGATCGGCGCGAGAATGCGCCGCACGATGCGCAGCAGATGCGCGTTGTCGGCGAAGCGCACGGGGATCTTGGTCAGAATGCCGTGGCGCGAGACGTAAACGTCGTTGTAGCCGTTGATCAGGATGTCTTCGACCGCCGCGTCGTTGAGCAGGTCCTCGATCGGGCCGAAGCCCGCCAGTTCCTTGGTCAGCGCTTCGGCAATCAGCCGCACCTCGCTCTCGTTGATCGGAATCCGGCGCAGCCGCACGAAGCTGTCCATTTCCAGGTCGACGAACTGGTTGATCGCATTGCGCGACCAGCGGCCGAACTCCGCGCCGAGTTCCTCGATACGCGTGAGCAGATGTTCGTGCGCCGCGTTCTTGATGTCCTGGAACTGCTGGCTATGCGCGAACGAAGGCGCGTCGTCGGCAAATTCGATGTCTTTAGCCATCGTCTATGACCGCTTGTTGGAGGTTGGAATGAAGCGCTTGAGCGCACCGAGCGCGGACTTGCCGCGCGCCTGCGCCGCAGCGCTCGCCGCTCCGCCGAGCCGCTCGACCAGCGGCTCGAGCGCACGAACGAACGGGTCGCGCGGCGACGCGTCGATCAGCAGTTGCCCCTGATTGACGGCCTGCCCGAGCGGCACGCGCCGCTCGGGCAAGGTGCCGAGCAATGGAATATCGAGGCGTTGCGCGATCTGCGCAGCGGTAAGACCCAGATCCGGATCGAACTTGTTGACCAGCAGGCGCACCTGGCTCACGTCCACGCCCTCTTCCCGCAAGGCGTCGAGCACGCCGACCGCCGAGACGATCGACGCCACGCCCTGATCGCACAGCAGCCAGGTTTCGTCCGCGGCCTGCACGACATGCGCGATGAACTCGCTGTTGCTGAAGCCGCCCAGATCGACGATCTGCTGGTCGAAGAACGCCCGCAGCCGGTTGAACAGGCTGATCGAACTGGAGTAGGACACCTCGCGCATGTCGGCCAGATTCGGCGGCAGCGACGTGAGCGCGAGCCCGCTCGCATGATGCGACAGCGCGGTGTGGACGAAGGTCTGGTCGAAGCGGCGCAGATTGCGCACGGCTTCGACGAAGTTGAATTCGCTGCGTGTGTTGAGCAGCAGTGAGCCGTCGCCGGCCGGCAAGCCCAGGTCGAACAACGCGGTCTGCCGACCTTGCGACGCGTCGCGCCGGTGCAGCATGGCCGACAGATTGGCGGCCAGCGTGCTCACGCCCATGCCCACCCGCGCACCGAGCAGCACCACCACATGGCCGTGCCGGCTGACCGGCTCGACCAGGTTGTCGATCACCTGGCGGGTGATGCGCAGCGCGTCTTCCGCCGGCGCCGACAAATCGATGAAATCGCGCACGCCGACGCGCAGCGCGGCGAGCGCACCCTCCGGCTCGGAGAGCGAACCGACCGCGACGATCTGCAGGCCCGGATAAGCGGCCCGTGCCGCACTCGCCGCGGCACTCGCCGCCGCGGCGCGGCCGCCGGAAAAGTCGACAAACACCAGCGACGGGTTGAGCGTCGCGATGCGCTGAGTCAGCATCGACGGATCGAGCGTCGCCTGTTCGACCGCACCGGCTGCCACCAGGGTATCGGTCAGCCATTGGACGTGTTCGTCGGCCAGCGACGCGAACACGAAGTAGTCGGTGATCACCCGTTCAGTCAATGAATGCGTTCTCGCGTTCATAGTGGACATCCCTTTGCAGCCTGAACTTCGCGGCCGCCGAATCGTACTGCGCACTGCTGCGGTTGGCCTGCGCCCATGCGCCGTCCTGCCCGCCCTTCCGGTTCGTCGCGCCGCGCGGCATCGGCCGCGCCGCGTGACGAACCACGTTCACTTCGAGAACCCCGGCGCCGCATCCGGCGACACGATGCCGCCCAGTACCGAACGCCACACCGCACCGTCGCGCTGCTCGGACTGCTCGCCGGGCGTCGTGGGCAATGCAGCGCCCTTGGCGATCGGCGAAACCAGATGCGGGGTCACGATGATCACCAGTTCCTTGTCGTTCTGCGAATAGCTCACCTGCTTGAAGAACGCGCCGATGATCGGCAGGTCGCCGAGCAACGGCACCTTCGACACATTCGAAATCGTCTCGCGGTCGATCAGGCCGCCGATCAGGAAGCTCTCGCCGTCGCCCAGTTCCACGGTGGTATCGGCACGCCGCGTCGTAATGGCCGGCACCGACACGCCGTTGATCGTGATGGCGTTGGTAAAGTCCAGTTCGCTCGCCTCGGGCGCGACCTTGAGCGCGATCCGCTGGGGGCTCAGCACGGTGGGCGTCAACATCAGACCGACGCCATACGGCTTGTATTCGATCGACACCGTGCCGAGTGCCTGCGGCACCGGCACCGGAATTTCGCCGCCGGCCAGAAAGCTCGCGCTCTGTCCCGACAAGGCGACGAGTGTCGGCTCCGCGAGCACCCGCGCGAGATTGTTGCTCTCCATCAGGCTCAGATCGGCGCTGATGCCATGCGTGACCGAGTTGAACACCAGGTTGAAGGCCGATGAGATCGGCATGGTCGAGTTGAACGACGGCGACGCGCCGAAGGTCGCCGAGCTGAGCGCCGAAGGGGCAAACGAGCCGAACGTGAAGCCGTTGTTCTGCTTGAGGATGCTCAGCCCGATCTGCTTTAACACCGAACGGCTGAACTCGACCACCCGCACGTCGACCTGCACCACCGAACGGGTCGCCACGGTCGAGGCGTCCACCACATTCGCGTCGGTGTCGCCCGCCGCGCCACCCGCCGCGGAGCCGCCCTTGCCGCCCGCGCCGCCACCCTTGCCGCTATCCAGACCGCTACCGAGCGCGGCAGCGTGAGCGCGCGCCTCAGCCTGCGCGACCGCCACGGCCCGCTGGTGCTGTTCCATCGTCGCGGCCGACCCGGAGATCAGCGCCGTATCGCCCGCCGTCTTCACCGACGGCGCGCCCGGCCCCAGCAACGCACCCGCTGCCGTACTCGTCACGTTGACCGTGTAGGACATCGGCGTGTCATGGTTGCGCTCCCACAGCATCAGATTGGTGCTGCCCGGCGATTTGCCGATCAGCAGCACGCCACCGCGCTTGTCGCCACGGATGATCAGCACGTCCGCGACCGTCGGGTCGCCAATCGCGATCCGCGTCAGGGTATGGCCGAGCGCCAGCGGCTGCTGCGAGCCCACCGTGATGTCGACAGTCTGCGGCGCATCGGCCGCCTCGCTAGCCGGCGCGACGGCCAGCGAGGCCATGCACAGCCACGCGGCCAACCCGCAAGCAAAGATCCGTTTTTTCATATTCTTATGGGCTCAACCGCCCGCCCGTTCCCTGAAACTGCTATCGAGCGACCGTTTCGGCGCGCCCACCCCGTATCACTTCAATACCGTCGTTCGCCGCACCCGCGACCCGCGTGACCGGCCGGGCGATGCGCGGCGCCGCCTGCGGATGCGCCACTGGATTGCCCGTACTGCCGGACAGTTCATCGAGCGCCACACCGGCCGCGGCGCGTGTCGAGTCCTGTGCGGCGTCGCCCGCCGGTGCGTTGGCGGCGATCTTGAGGACGCCCGCCGTCGGCGCAAAAGCGGCCGGATCGATCACTTCGTCGTCCTTCGGATTGCGCAGGGCGAAGACAAGCCGTCCTGAGGTTTCAGCCAGGGTGAGCTTGTCGACGTCGGCAACCGGTACGGCAAGCACGGCGGTCCGCACCATGCCGTTCGCATCGCCCGGGCTGTCGGCTGCCGGCGTGGCGTTGCCGAAAGCCAGCACACGGACCTTCGACATCAGGAGGCGCGCCTGGCTGCGCTCGACTTCGGCGCCGTTGCCCAGGTTGCCGTCGCGTTTTAGCGTGAAGAACACGTCGACCAGATTGCCCGGCCGCAGCCGGTTGCCGACTGCGTTGCTTTCGTCGACGCGGACCGCGATCGCCCGCTGCCCCGGTTCGACACGCTCCGCAATGCCCGACGACAACTGGCCTTCGAGCACCGGCGAATCCGCCCCGATGTCCGAGGTGGGTACCCGGCCAGCCAGTTGCGATGGGTCGCCGAACGCGCCGTTCGGATTGATCGGCAGCGTCTGCACGCGCAGCGCATCGACGGTGATCGGTTTGCCGGCGGGCAGCACGCGCGCCGCTACCACCACGGGGAAGGTGGCTTGCGTCACCGGCACGACCGGATGCGGCGCGGGCCGGCGCGAGAGCGTCCACGCAAAAACGCCCAGCAGCAGCGCGAGCGCGATCAGGACGCCGGCAAGGATGCGGGTCAGATTCGGCATGATGCGTCGCCCTGTGGTGTGAGCGCGGCCCGGCAGCGGACCCGCTCAGGCGAATCCTGCGCAACCGGAAAGCGAGAAACGAATGCGTACGTCACAGTATGTTTTCCGGGTTGAGTTGCACCATCGCACTGCTCACCAGCGAGGCGGGCAAGACGAAATTCAGCAGCGGCAAAGTCGGCACCAGGGGTGCGCTGGCGTACTTGTAGGTCAAGGTCACCTTGATGCAATCCATCGTGGCGTCGTAACTGCAGGTCGTCGAACTCGATACACAGGTCGCGCTACTGATCAGCGAGGTCACCACGTTGCTTGCCGCCGTGCATGCGGCAGTCGTGCGTGCAGCAAGCGCGTTAGTCGTGCTCGTTGCCGTCTGGTAGTTCAGCGCGGCGCGGGCCCCCTCTTCAGCGGCCAGGGTCAGGTTCTGCTGTGCGACGAAGATCAGGCTGAAGGTCACGATCCCGTACAGGATCATGAAGAACAGCGGAAAAATCATCGCGAATTCCACGGCCGCGGTGCCACGCTCGCGGCGCCGGCGCAGCAACGCAACCCGCGGATGCGAGCGCGGAGCCGATTGGTAAGCAGTCCGGTTCATTTCATACCCGCAGCAAAGACATGCCACCCCAGCCACGCGATGGCCGGCACCGTCAGGCAGGCCGCGTACGGCGTAGAACGCCTTGCACCCAACTCGAAGGTCGGCCCACCCTGGCGTCCAACCGCCGCGAGCCGGGTATGCGTAGCGATCAGCAACCAGACCGCGTGAACGCCTGCTGCGAGGCTCGCGACAACCCATAGGCCAAGCAGCGCATGCACGCCGCACCAGGCGCCAAGCACCGCGAACACCTTGACGTCTGCGGCACCCATCACCCCGAGTGCAAAGAACGGCAGCAGCGCCACCAGACCCACGAGCGCGCCGAGTGCCGCAGCCCCAGGCGAAACGCCAAAAGGACTGCATTGAAATAGCGCGCAGGCGAATGCCGCCACCAATCCGGTAGCGACGAGCGAATTCGGAATGCAGCGAGTACGGCAATCGCACACAGCGATCGCCAAGGCCCATGCGGCAAACAGAAATTGAGCAGTTGGCAAGTTCATATGGGACTCGACCGGCAACAAGAGTACCTGCGGACTGCAAAGCAGCCCGCATACGCTCTATTCGACCAGTGCTCTTAAAAGGCGCGGGCTAAGCGGCAAGCATGCCAATAGCCATCGCTCGCGCCTAAACGAGCTGCCACCGCCAATTACGTAGTCGGAATCTTGCTGGCGATGGTACTGAACAAGCCGCTCAGATCGGTACCCACAGTGGTGATCGTGCCAACGATCGCAAGTGCGATCAAACCGGCAATCAGACCGTACTCGATTGCCGTCACCCCTTTGTTATCTCTCAGGAATCTTGTAGTGAACTTTTTCATTTTCGCCCTCGGAACTTGCGGTATTCATTCGTATTTGCGCTGCATGTGATGAGGGTGTCGTCAGTGCCGTGGCCGATGATTCTCTCGTTCATCGACACGGGTCTTTTGCACTGCCACACCTTGTTCATCGCAGCCGGCTTCAAAGCGGTAAATTACATTTGGCCGTCTGTTCGATATCGCACCTCCCTCGTCAATCTTCGATGCTTTCGGCTTTTATAGCGTATCAATCGTATTTAAGCAATTGTCGGCTGTTGCGCGGGCGCTATTTTGTTTGAAGCCGTCTGTCTACGTAGATTAACGGCAGTTCGTGCGTTGCAGCACATAGGACTAACCATAGGTTAGATTCGCTCCACTAATTATCCGTTTGAACAAACCGTTTCAAGCAACACGTCCCCTCACGTTACGCACCCCACCGTAACGCCCGGTCCGGCTCGTTACGTTACGCCCGGCGCGGAACCGTTTTCAATGGCCATCATTCACGCCTGATTCCGATTCGATAAGCGCTACATCAATCAGCCGCAAATCCACACCGCGTCTCGCTTTGCGCCATTCAAACAGAATTCATTGCGCATTCTCCAGTGGAAATGGCACGGGTGTTGCAGAGATAGGCACGCAGCACTATCCAACAACACATGCGATTCGAGGGCGACATGAACATTCAAACGGCTAATCTCACGGTACGGGCAACATTGATCGCGGCAACGGTGGCAGCGATGCTGTCGTTGAGCGCTTGCGGGGGCTCGGGAACCTTGAGTTCGGGGACGGGGGGCAGCGGTAGCGGCAGTGACGGGGGCGCACTGTCGACGACCAGCGGTGGCATGGGCGCAACATCCGGCGGCTCGGACGGTTCGGGTTCGGGCTCGGGTTCGGGGACGACCACGAGCAGCAACACCGGCGGCGGCACCACCACGACGGGCGGCGGTTCGACCACCACTGCAACCGCAAATGCACTCGGCACCGTAGCCGGCAACACGGGCAATATCGTCAGCAACGTTGGCTCGACGGTCTCGGGCATCGGCTCGGTGATCGGCTCGCAATCTCTTCCGGGCGTCAGCACGGCAACCACTCAAGCGGCTGCCGGCATCGTGGACAACGTGGGCGCAGCCGTCTCCACGCTCGGCAATGGTCTCACTGCAGGTCTCGGCCAGCTCGGCACCGGCGGCAACGCGATCGGCACCACGGTATCGAGCCTCGGCGGCGTGGTCGGCAATGTCGGCGGCGCGGTCACCAGCACCGGCAATCTCGTGACGAGCCTCGGCAGCGGCGCACTCGCCCCGCTCGCACCCGTGACGTCGCCGCTCGGCGGCGTGATCGACACACTCGGCGGCGCCGTCACCAACGGCGGCAGCACCCTGACCACGGCACTCTCGACCGGTCCGGTCGAGCAGGTCACGCAAACGCTCAGCACGGCCATCACGCCGATCACCTCGATGGTTGCGTCCACAACCGAAACCGTCGGCACGGCTACCGGTCTCGGCGCACCGCTCAGCGGCCTGCTGTCGACCGTCGGCAACGGCCTGGGCAAGGTCGGCAGCACGATCGCCTCGGCCGGCGGCAACCCGGTCACGACCGGTCTCGGCGGTGTCGTCACCAGCACCGGCACAACGGTGACCTCGGTGGGCGGTCTGCTGACGGGCGGCAGCACGAACCCGCTCGCACCGTTGACCGGTCTGCTCGGCAGCCTCGGTTCAGTGGCCGGCGGCACCTCCAGCAGCGGCCCGCTCTCCCCGTTGACCGGCCTGCTCGGCAGCCTCGGTTCAGTGGCCGGCGGCACCTCCAGCAGCAGCCCGCTCGCCCCGCTGACCGGCCTGCTCGGCAGCCTCGGTTCAGTAGCCGGCGGCACCTCCAGCAGCAACCCGCTCGCGCCCGTCACCGGTCTCCTCTCGAGCCTGACCAGCACGCTTAGCGGCGCCAGCGGCGGCAGCGGCAGCCCGCTCGCGCCCGTCACCAGCCTCGTCTCGAGCCTGACCGGCACGCTCAGCAGCGCCAGCGGCGGCAGCAGCAGCCCGCTCGCTCCGGTCACGGGCCTCCTGTCCACGGTCACCGGTACGCTCGGCAGCGCCACCACGACCGCCAGCAACGCGACCAAGAGCACCACCACGACCGCATCGACCGGCCTCGTCAGCGGCCTGACGTCGACGAGCGGCGGCGGCGCGGTGGGCAGCCTGTTGTCGCCCGTGACGTCGCTGGTCGGCGGTCTGCTCGGCGGGATTGCGAAAAAGTAACCAGGCAGATGGGCGGCCGCGCCTGCGCGGCTTCCCACTTGACCTGACCTGAACTGAGCCGCGCCGCTCAGAAACGGTTGCACCGGCGCGTGGAGACCATCCAGTCAGACTCACAAGAGACCGAGGAGCACCCTATGTCCACCCCACGTTTTTTTGTTCACGAGGCGGCCCGCGCAACACTGTCGTCGCTGCGCGTACCGCTCACCGCCCTCGCCGTCGCGTGCCTCCTCGCCGCTTGTGGCGGCAGCAGCGTCAACGCGCCGCCCTCCACCTCAAACACCGGTAGCGGCTCGAGCGGCGGCACGACCACCACCACCGGCTCCGGCGGCGGCACGAGCACCACCGGCTCGGGCGGCAGCACGACGACCACCACCAGCGCAAGCGGCACCGCGGGGACGGTGACGACGGCGGCGAAGACCGTCAACGATCTCGGCACGACCATCTCGTCGCAGACGCTGCCCGGTCTGAATTCGCAGGTGACGCAAGGTCTCGGCAACACGGTGTCGGCCAGTAGCGGCACGCTCACGGCGCTCGCCAATGCGGTCAGCAACGGCGTCGGCCAGACCGGCTCGACGGCCAATCCGGTCGGCACGACGGTCGCGGGTCTCGGCTCGGTGGTCGCGTCGACGAGCGGCGTGGTGCAAGGCCTCAGCACGACCGTCGGCGGCCTCGGCACCGGCACGCTCGCGCCGCTGGCGCCGCTCACGACGCCGCTCGCCAGCACCCTCAGCACCGCGGCCGGCGCACTCAGCTTCGGCGGCACGACGCTCGGCAACGTGCTGTCGTCGGCGCCGGTGCAACAGATCACCCAGCCGGTCAGCACCGCCATCACGCCGCTCGTGCAGAGCGCGGGGATCCTGACGCAAACGGTCGGCACCACGACCGGCCTCGGCGTGCCAGTCTCGGGCGTGCTGGCGCAAGTCGGCGGCGCGCTGGGCTCGGCCGGCTCGACCATCGCCTCGACGACGCAGAATCCGCTCGGCACCGATGTCGGCAACCTCGTCGGCTCGCTCGGCAACACGGTCACGAACGCCGGCGGTCTCGTCAATCCGAACGGCCCGAACGGCGCCGCGCCGATTCCCGGTCTGATCACGAGCCTGTTTGGCAGCACCACCGCAGTCGTGGCCGGCGGGCCGCCGACCGGCGCCTCCGCCAACGGCCTGCTGGGACCGCTGAACGCCACGCTGACGAGCCTCGGGCTCGGCGCCAATCCGCTCACCTCGGTGACCTCGCTGCTCGGCAGCACGCCGTTGTCGGCGCTCTCGTCGGCCACCGCCGGCACGCCGCTCGCGTCGGTGACCGGTCTGCTCAGCGGCGTTCCGCTCGGCTCGGTCACCTCGACGCTGGGCAGCGCAACCAGCAGTTCCAATCCGCTCTCGGCGCTCACCGGCGTACTGGGCACCGTCACCAGCGCGGCCAACGGCACGCCGGCCGGTTCGCTGCTGACACCGGTCACAGGTCTCGTCGCGACGGTCACCGGCACGCTCACCAACGCGACGAGTTCGTCGAGCAGCGCCACGAGCGGCGTGACCTCGCTGCTCGGCGGACTGCTGCCCACGCAACATAAGTAGTCCGCATCACTGGGTGAGCAAGCCGTGAGAGATCTCAGTTCGCACAGGCAGTTCGCATGAGCCACGTGCTCCGCAACGCACGGAGCACGTGGCATAACACGCGCAGGCATGGCAGTATGCGCGAAGCCACACACAAGCGTTCACGATCAGCCTGGCCGGGCGACGCGTCCGCACGATAAGAACGGCATACGAGGGAATACCGATGAAACTCGGGTACGGCAGATGGACACTTCTGCTCGCGGCGATGGCCGCGGGCGCAGTGCAGGCGCAATCGCGTCCGGCGGTCGGCGGCAATCCCGTGGGGGGCAATCCGCTCGATTCGATCCCGCAAGTCAACGCGCCCGACAAAGGGCCCAACGTCACGCTGCAGGTCCAGCCGCAGGCGCCGCAATTGCAGGCCCTGCTCGCGACCCACGTGACGCCCACCAAGTTTCAGGTCGAGGGCGTGAAATCGATTCCGTTCGACGACGTCGCGCAACGCTTCACCCCGCTCGTCGGCAAGGACATCACCATCGCCGACCTGATCCAGGTGGCCGACGGCGTCACCAAGCTGTACCAGGCGCGCGGCTATGCGCTGTCGTTTGCGTTCGTGCCGGCGCAGACCTTCGAGAACGGCGTGGTGCGCGTGACGATCGTCGAAGGCTATGTGTCCGAGGTCAAGGTCACCGGCAATCCGGGCAAGGAAGAAGAGAAGATTCGCGCGATCGCCGAACACATCCGCGACGACCGGCCGCTGCGCCGCGCCACCTTTGAGCGCTACATCAACGTGCTGGGCATTCTGCCGGGCATCAAGGTCGCCGCCAACGTGCCGCCGCCGCAGAACACCGACGGCGCCACCACGCTCGAACTCAAGGTCGAGCACAAGGCCGTCAACGTCAGCACCGGGGTCAACTTCAACCAGCCCGGCGTGCAGGGGCTGCTGACCGCGACCGAGAACGGCCTCACGTCGCTGGGCGAGCAACTGAGCATCTCGGCGCTGCTGCCCAAAGGCCGCGACAACGTTACTTACCTCGCCGCCCACGGCGCGCTGCCGATCGGCAGCGACGGCCTGGTGGCGAAGATCGATGCGTCGCACTATCGCGGCAATCCGGTGGACAACCCCGGCCTGCCCTCCTACGTGGAGCGCACCGTGATCAACGACAAGCTCGGCGGCTCGCTGTCGTATCCTCTGCTCCTGAGCAACAGCCAGAGCGTGCTCGGCACCGTGTCGGCCTACGCCTCGCACGACGAAGACGACTATCACAACACGATCAACGGCGCGCAGATCGGGCTGCGCTCGCAAGTCCGCGTGCTGCAGTTGCAGGCCGACTACACCAGCGTGCAGACGGGCCAGGTGCGCAAGGCGAGCGTCAACGTCGCGCAGGCCTTCAACATTCTGGGCGCGTCGAAGTCCGGCGATTCGAACATCCCTGGCGTGGTGGAAACCAATCCCGTCTCGCTCAACTTCACGCGCACCGGCGCGAGCTTCTCGCAGACCAACGAGTGGCCGCTCAAGATCGGCACCGCCATCGCCATGACGGGCCAGTACAGCCCGGATTCGCTGCCGACCTCGGAGCAGATCTCGTTCGGCGCGCAGCATTTTGCGCAGGGCTATGAACCGGGTGAGGCGTCGGGGGATTCGGGCTGGGGAGCATCGGTCGAAATCAATCGCGGCTTCACGCCGGGCTACACCTATCTGCAAAGCGTCACGCCGTATGTGTCGTTCGACATGGCGCGCGTCTATCTGCACGCGGGCACGCCGTCGCCGTCGAAGCTTTCTTCGATCTCGTTCGGTTTCCGCATTTCCGATTCGAAGTACTACACGCTCGATCTGTCGGTGGGCAAGGCGGTCGGCGATGCGCCGGTTGAAAGTGCCTCGCGCAGCCCGCGGATCAACGCCACTTTCTCGTATCAGCTGAATTGAACGGCGTGTGAGGTTCGTGCGGCGCGTTGCGCCTGGGCGTACCAGGCACGCGCCGCCGGTTTGACTAGAGGGTCCACTATCAAACGGACCGGGCACTTTCACGTATTCTGCGCTGACCAACCCGGCAACACCCCGGCATGAGGAGACCCCGCGTCGCCCGACATGCCAATAACGCCGCGCGACCATGATCGCGCCGACTTTTCTCAAGGAGGAAGACAATGACACCATTCACCCAACGCACCCGCGCCATGATGATGCGCACCGCCAGACAGGCCGCGCTCGCCGGCGTGCTGCTCGCCAGTGCCGTCACCGCGATGGCGCAGGCCGATAGCCCGGTCGGCACGTGGCAAACCATCGACGATCACACGGGCCAGCCCAAGGCGCTCGTGCAGATCACCCAGGACAGCAGCGGCGCGCTGGACGGCAAGGTGATCAAAGGCCTCGGCCCGAACGACCAGCCCGAGCGCCGCTGCACGGCGTGCACGGATGCGCGCAAAGATCAGTTGATCCTCGGCATGACGATCATCAACGACATGAAAAAGGTGGACGACGGCTGGGACGATGGACAGATTCTCGACCCGGAAAACGGCAAGATCTACAAGTGCAAGATGCACCTGGAAGACGGCGGTCAGAAACTGGTGGTGCGGGGGTATATCGGCGTTTCGCTGCTGGGCCGTTCGCAGACCTGGATTCGCCAGCAATAAGTTTTAAAGGCCTGTGCGTGGATCACCGCGCGGGTCACTGCACCTGCCTGCGGCGCATCGCGCGGCGCCGCAGGCAGATAGAAAAACCGGCCGACGATTTTCTCGTGCGGCCGGTTTTTTATGCCTGGGTGGGATCCATTCATTGGACTCGTCATGCAGCGTGCTTGAAGGATCCCGCGAGGCTGAATACCGAGGGCAGCGCCGACGGTGAAGACCCCGGGCCAAAGACCGGCGGCCTCGTCGGCGCGACGGGCTCCGCAGCGGTGCGCGCGGCCCTCTCTTCCGGGCTGACGTGGATACGCATGCGCGCTTCCATCATGCCGCACAGTTCTGTGCCCGCTTCGCCGAAGAGTTGATCCATCACGCGCTTGAGCACGCCCGACTCATGCCACGCCTTGAAGCGCCGATGACAGGTTTGATACGACGGGTATTTGCGCGGCATGGCGGACCAGGTGGCGCCGCTGTACATCACCCACAGCACGCCGTTGAGCACGGAGCGTGTGTTGGCGAGCGGCCGGCCACGCAATTCGGAACGCGGACGCAGTTCGGGGAGCAGCGGTGCAATGCGCTGCCATTCTTCGTCATTGATATCGCGGTACGGGGTCATGGACTTCTCCTTCGTCAAAATGTATGACTAAGAAGATATCGGCTTGCCCCCGGACCGAATATAAGATCAATCTGAATCTTGAAAATGCGCCCGCGACCGCCCGGCATTGGCCCGCAGACCCTGATCTATCGCAAAAGAACGCGGTTCCGGGTGAACCGCGGGATCAGCCGGTGTCGCGAGAAGCGCTTGAGCGCCCCTCGCGCCCCTCTGCGCTAACGCTCAGGTCAGCGACGTATCGACGATCCGGCGCGGCGCGTCGAGATACTCCTTCGATTGCATCTCGACAATGCGCGACACCGTCCGGGTGAACTCGTTGGCCATCGGGCCGTCGGTATACAACTGCTCGGGCGGCACGGCGGCGGACATCAGCAGCTTGACCTTATGGTCGTAGAACACGTCGATCAGCCACGTAAAGCGCCGCGCTTCCGAGGCCATCCGCGCGCTC
This sequence comes from Paraburkholderia phenazinium, assembly GCF_900142845.1. Taxonomy (NCBI): domain Bacteria; kingdom Pseudomonadati; phylum Pseudomonadota; class Betaproteobacteria; order Burkholderiales; family Burkholderiaceae; genus Paraburkholderia; species Paraburkholderia phenazinium. The sequence continues at coordinate 388,597 of NZ_FSRU01000002.1, read as the reverse complement.
ATCTGCGGCACGCCCGACAGCACCACCGCGTGAAAGCGGCTCGCCAGTTCCAGGTAGTCGTTCTGCGAGCGCGGGCCGCCGCACAGCGTGGCGAAGTCGAACCAGACCACGCCGTCCGCCTTGCGCAGCGCTTTGAGCTCGCGCTTCTCGATGTGCAGGATCGGGCTTTCGTCGGGCACCGCGGCGAGGCGCGCGAAAGCGTCGCGCAGGGCCTTGTCCGAGGCCGCGCCAAGCGGCGTGTGATACACCTCGACCTGGGCCAGCGTGCGCTGCCGGTAGTCGATGCCCGCATCCACGTTGACCACGTCGAGCTTGCTCTTGATCAGTTCGATTGCCGGCAGCATGCGGTCGCGGTGCAGGCCGTCCGGATACAGCAGATCCGGATCGTAGTTGGACGTCATCACGAACTGCACGCCGTTCTCGAACAGCTTGTCGAGCAGGCGGTACAGGATCATCGCGTCGGCGATGTCGGAGACGTGGAATTCGTCGAAACAGATTAGCCGGTAACGCCTGGCAATGCGCCGTGCGAGTTCGTCGAGCGGATCGGCCGTGCCTTTCAGCTCTTCGAGTTCGCGATGCACTTCACGCATGAACTCGTGAAAATGCAGACGCGTCTTGCGATACAGCGGCACCACCGTAAAGAAGCTGTCCATCAGGAAGCTCTTGCCGCGCCCGACCCCGCCCCACATGTAGACGCCGCGCGGCAGGTCCGGATGGATCAAGAGTTTCTTGAACGCGTTCGAGCGGCGCGATTTGTATTCGCTCCACTCTTCGTAGCACCGCTGCAGACGGTCCACGGCCGCGCGCTGCGCCGGGTCCGATTGATAACCCCGCGTCTGCAGTTCTTTTTCGTAGTATTCGGTGACGTTCATTTTCTGGCTGCAAAAAAGAAGGCGGGAGGGATGAAACCCGCCCGCCTTCGTCGTAAAGCTAAGCTGCTGCGATCAGTCAGGCGTGCGCGCGTTTTACATGTTCAGCGCGCGCTTGTCCACGGCGAGTGCCGCTTCGCGCATGACTTCGGACAACGACGGGTGCGGATGGCAAATCCGGCCGATGTCTTCCGACGCCGCCTTGAATTCCATCGCCACCACGGCTTCCGCGATCAGGTCCGATGCGTTCGCCGAGATGATGTGCACGCCGAGCAGTTCGTCGGTCTTCGCGTCGGCGATCATCTTGACGAAACCATCCGCCTTGTTGATGCCGAGCGCGCGGCCGTTGGCCATGAACGGGAACTGGCCCGTCTTGATCTCGCGGCCTTCGGCCTTCAGCGCCTGTTCCGTCTTGCCGACCCATGCGATTTCCGGCTCGGTGTAGATCACCCACGGAATGCAGTTGTAGTCGATATGCGGCTTCTGACCGTCGATGATTTCAGCGACCAGCACGCCTTCGTCTTCCGCCTTGTGCGCAAGCATCGGGCCACGCACCACGTCGCCGATCGCGTACACGTTCGGCACGGCCGTTGCGCAGTGGTCGTCCACGTCGATGAAGCCGCGTTCGTTGGCCTTCAGGCCGATCGCTTCGAGGCCGAGGTTGTCGGCGTTCGGCACGCGGCCGATCGACACGATCAGGCGGTCCGCTTCCAGCTTCTGCGCGTTGCCGTCCTTGTCCGTGTAGTTCAGCGTGACGCTGTTGTCGGTCGTCGTCACTTCGCCGACCTTCACGCCCACGTGAATATCCAGACCCTGCTTCTTGAACTGCTTGGCCGCTTCCTTCGCCAGCGCCTGGTCAGCCGCGCCGAGGAATTCCGGCAGCGCCTCGAGCACCGTGACTTCAGCACCGAGACGACGCCACACCGAGCCCAGTTCCAGACCGATCACGCCGGCGCCGATCACGGCCAGCTTCTTCGGCACGGAGTCGAAGCTCAACGCGCCTTCGTTGTCGGCAACGATCTTGTTGTCGACCGGGATGTTCGGCAGGTGACGCGCCTTCGAACCCGTGGCGATGATCACGTTCTTCGCCGTAACCACTTCGGTTTCGCCTTCGCCGCTCACCTCGATCTGCACGCCGGCGTCCGTCTTGCCGGTGAACTTGCCATGGCCCTTCAGCCATGTGATCTTGTTCTTGCGGAACAGGAATTCGATACCCTTCGTCATCTTCTCGACGATGCCTTCCTTGCGGGCCAGCATCTTCGCAATGTCGACCGACACGTTTTCCACGCTGATGCCGTGGTCGGCCAGGTGATGCGACGCGTTTTCGAACTCTTCCGACGACGCGAGCAGCGCCTTCGACGGAATGCAACCCACGTTCAGGCAGGTGCCGCCGAGCTTCAGCGCGCCGGCCGGGTTCTTCCACTTCTCGATACAGGCCACGCTCTTGCCGAGCTGCGCAGCGCGGATGGCTGCGATGTAGCCGCCGGGACCGGCACCGATCACGACGACGTCAAATTCTTTGGACATGACAATCCTTTTGATGACGGAGCAACGCGCAGCCACGCTTCGCGGCGCGCGTCGTTCCAGTACTACGGAGTGCTAGATGCTTGCGGCTTGCTTTATATGGCGCCGGCTCGTGCGATCACAAGCCGGCGCCTTTGCCGTACCGACGCTTACAGGTCGAGCAGCAGGCGTGCCGGATCTTCCAGCGCGTCCTTCATGGCAACCAGCGACAGCACCGCTTCGCGACCGTCGATGATCCGGTGGTCGTACGACAGCGCCAGGTAGTTCATCGGGCGGATCACGATCTGGCCGTTTTCGACCACCGCGCGTTCCTTGGTGGCGTGCACGCCCAGAATCGCGGATTGCGGCGGGTTGATAATCGGCGTCGACAGCATCGAGCCGAACACACCGCCGTTCGAGATCGAGAACGTGCCACCCGTCATTTCTTCGATCGACAGCTTGCCGTCCTTGGCCTTCTGGCCGAATTCAGCAATCTTCTTTTCGATGTCGGCGAGGCTCAGCTGATCGGCATTGCGCAGGATCGGCACCACCAGGCCACGCGGCGAACCGACCGCGATACCGATGTCGAAGTAGCCGTGATAGACGATGTCGTTACCGTCGATCGACGCGTTCACCAGCGGGAACTTCTTCAGCGCGTGAACCGCCGCCTTGACGAAGAACGACATGAAGCCGAGCTTCACGCCATGTTCCTTCTCGAACTTGTCCTTGTACTTGTTGCGCAGGTCCATCACCGGCGCCATGTTCACTTCGTTGAACGTCGTGAGGATGGCGTTGGTTTGCTGCGACTCGAGCAGACGCTCGGCGATACGCGCGCGCAGACGCGACATCGGCACGCGTTGTTCCGGGCGGTCCTTCAGCCAGGCTTCGGCGGAAGCCGGCGCCTTCACGTCCGGCAGCGACGGCTTGGCGGCCTTCGCAGCGACCGGTGCCGGCGCAGCCTTGGCGGCCGGTGCCGGAGCGGCGCCGGCGGTCAGCACGTCACCCTTGGTGATGCGGCCGTCGCGGCCCGTGCCGGCGACGTCGCCCGAGGTCAGGTTCTTTTCCGCCAGCAGCTTGGCGGCGGCCGGCGAAGCGGCCGTGCTGGCACCCGTTGCGGATGCAGCTTGAGCAGCAGGCGCTGCTGCCGGTGCGGGAGCCGCAACCGGAGCCGGCTTCACTTCTGCTTCGACGGCAGCGGCGCCAGCCGTGCCTTCCGTGTCGATCTTCGCGATCACCTGGTCAGCGGTGACGGTGTCGCCGTCGTTGGCGATCACTTGCGCGAGCACGCCAGCCGAGGGGGCCGGCACTTCCAGCACGACCTTGTCGGTCTCGATTTCGATGAGGATTTCGTCCACGGCGACAGCGTCGCCGGGCTTCTTCTTCCACTGCAGCATGGTGGCTTCCGACACCGACTCCGAAAGCTGGGGGACCTTGACTTCTACAATAGCCATTGTGATTTTCCTGAATACGTATCTGGTGACTACGAACCGTCTGCGAACCGTGTATGAACCTTCAGACGCGGCGCGGGAAAGCGCCCTGCGCTTTCCCGGTTCGGTTCTGGTGGTTATTTAGCGATCGATGCGCTCTTGAGACGGCCGAATGCCCCTTCGACCAACGCCTTCTGCTGCTCGTAATGCTTCGCGTAGTAGCCGACCGCAGGCGAAGCCGACGCCGGACGGCCGCTGTAGGCCAGCTTCTGGCCGTCCTTCATGCCTTCCTTCAGGTGATGCTCGATGTAGAACCACGGGCCCTGATTCTGCGGCTCGTCCTGCACCCAGACCACTTCGGTTGCGTTGTCGTACTTCTTCATTTCCGCTTCGAACTGCTTGTGCGCGAACGGATAGAGCTGTTCGATACGGATGATCGCGACGTCGTAGGCCTTCGCTTCGCGGCGATGTGCGACGAGGTCGTAGTACACGCGGCCCGAGCAGGCCACCACGCGCTTGACCTTCTTCGCTTCGACCGCTTCGTCCACTTCACCGATGATCGGCTGGAACGCGCCCTTCGCCAGTTCGGACAGGTCCGACACGGCTTCCTTGTGACGCAGCAGCGACTTCGGCGTGGCGACGATCAGCGGCTTGCGGAACAGGCGGATCATCTGACGGCGCAGCAGGTGGAAAATCTGCGCCGGCGTAGTGGGCTGAACGACCTGCATGTTGTGGTCTGCGCACAGTTGCAGGAAACGTTCGATACGCGCCGACGAGTGCTCCGGACCCTGGCCTTCGTAGCCGTGCGGCAGCAGCATCGTGAGACCCGAGACGCGGCCCCACTTCACTTCGCCCGACGAGATGAACTGGTCGATCACGACTTGCGCGCCGTTCACGAAGTCGCCGAACTGCGCTTCCCATGCGACGAACGTGTTCGGTTCAGCGGTCGAGTAGCCGTATTCGAAGCCCAGAACGGCTTCTTCCGACAGCACCGAGTCGATCACCGTGAACTTCGCCTGACCTTCGGAGATGTTCTGCAGCGGCACGTACGTGCCGTCGTTCCAGCGTTCGCGGTTCTGGTCGTGCAGCACCGCGTGACGGTGCGTGAACGTGCCGCGGCCCGAGTCCTGACCGGTCAGGCGCACGGCATAGCCGGACGCGACCAGCGACGCGAATGCCAGATGCTCGCCCATGCCCCAGTCGAGCTTCGCTTCGCCACGGCCCATCGCGCGACGGTCGTTGATGACGCGCTCGACCAGCGGGTGAACCTTGAAGTTTTCCGGGATCGTGGTGATGCGCTCGGCAAGGCGCTTCAATTCGGCGAGCGGCACTGCGGTGTCCGCAGCGTCGGTCCACTTGCGGTTCAGGAACGGCACCCAGTCGACCGCGTACTTGCTCTTGTAGTTCGACAGAACCGGGTCCACGGTGTGGTGGCCTTCGTCCATCGCCTTGCGGTACGCCTTGACGAATTCGTCGCCTTCCGCGGCCGTGATCACGCCTTGCTGCACCAGCTTTTCAGCGTACAGCGCGCGCGTGCCCGGGTGCTTCGCAATCGTCTTGTACATCAGCGGCTGCGTGACCGCCGGCGTGTCCTGCTCGTTGTGGCCCAGCTTGCGGAAGCAGACGATGTCGACGACGACGTCCTTGTGGAACTGCATCCGGAAGTCGATGGCGAGCTGCGTAGCCAGCACCACCGCTTCAGGATCGTCACCGTTCACGTGCAGCACCGGTGCTTCGATCATCTTGACGACGTCCGAGCAGTACAGCGTCGAGCGCGAGTCGCGCGGATCCGACGTGGTGAAGCCGATCTGGTTGTTGATGACGATGTGCAGCGTGCCGTGCGTGCCGTAACCGCGCGTTTGCGCGAGGTTCAGCGTTTCCATCACGACGCCCTGGCCCGCGAAAGCCGCGTCGCCGTGGATCTGCACCGGCAGCACTTGCAGGCCGCTGTCGTCGCCGCGACGGTCCATCCGGGCCTTGGCCGAACCTTCGACCACCGGGTTGACGATTTCAAGGTGCGACGGGTTGAACGCGAGCGACAGGTGAACCGGGCCGCCTTCGGTCGAGACGTCCGACGAGAAACCCTTGTGGTACTTGACGTCGCCGGCCGGCAGGTCGTCCACGTGCTTGCCTTCGAATTCGGCAAACAGGTCAGCCGGCATCTTGCCGAGCGTATTGACCAGCACGTTCAGACGGCCACGGTGAGCCATGCCGATGACGATTTCCTGAACGCCGCGAGCGCCGCCGTGGCGCACGACTTCGTCCATCGAGGCGATGAAGCTTTCGCCGCCTTCCAGCGAGAAGCGCTTCTGGCCGACGTACTTGGTGTGCAGGAAGCGCTCGAGGCCTTCAGCGGCCGTCAGGCGATTCAGGATGTGCTTTTTCTTGTCGTTCGAGAAATTCGGCGTCGAACGGATCGACTCGAGCTTCTCTTTCCACCAGCGCTTCTGTTCCGGGTCGCTGAGGTACATGTACTCGACACCGATCGTGCCGCAGTACGTGTCGCGCAGCGCCTTGACGATTTCCCGCAGCGAGGCGCGCTCGAAACCGAAATACAGATTGGTCGCGCTGAACTCCTGGTCCATGTCGGCTTCGGTGAAGTCGTAGAACGCGGGTTCAAGTTCGGGAATGGCGGGACGTTCGCGGCGCTTCAGGGGATCGAGATTGGCCCATTGCGTGCCAAGGAAGCGATATGCGCCGATGAGGGACTGTACGTAGACCTGCTTGCGTGCGGTAGCGAGATCTTCGCCGCCGGCTGCGGTGCGCGGGATGAAGGCGTTGGCCTTGGCCCGTTGCGCAAACGATTCGACGATCGGGCCATGGGCCACGTCGTTGGCATTGCTGCCATCCGATGCAGGAACGTTCTGCAACGCGTCGAAATAGCTGCGCCAGTTCTCGGGCACTGACGCCGGATTATCGAGATACGCTTCGTACATTTCTTCTACGTACGGAGCATTGCCGCCGAACAGATAGGAGTTCGACTGGAATTGCTTCATCATTTTTACGCTCACCTTTCTTCGAGTTTCTCGAGAAATAGCGGGTTACCGAAACCTTCCGCGACACGGCCTGACCGTTTGGCGGATTGCGCGAATCAAGTCTTGCTTGGAAGGACCTTAACTTGCATCCGCGGAAGCATATCACATAACAGATAGTGCAGATAGCAGACACAGCGCCGCAAAGGCCCGCCGCAACAGGCTTTCAGCCACCTTCACAAAGCGCGCAATACTGTTCTGCAAATCTCAAAATGGCACCGGGGCGGCGCCTGTTGCGCTGCACCAGCGAACTTCTTCCCAAGCAATCAACGCTGTACGCCTGCATCCACCTACGTCTGGATGCAGGCCCCGCGTTCGCGTCCAGATCGGCCCCACTGCTTCTCCACCCTATCTATTCAACACCTCGCCCGCAGCCATTTGCTCACACTAGCTCTACGCAACACGGCTGCGGGATTGGCGCTCACAGGCGCCGAACAGTCGGCCCCGCTGTCGGGTTGCGTGCAGTCGGTCTGTATGCATTTTTTACTTTAGAAGGATCAGCAAATGGAACTCACTTCCCAATACACGAGCACTTCTGTCGGAACCCTACCCCAGGACACACGCGCCGACGGGCTGCAGTCCGCGCTAGCGCAGCGGGGTCAGCCGAGAATGTTCGCAGAATCGGACACCCCGCTTCAGTTTGCAGCGGGGCGAGATGACCAGCGACACTACGCGGCCAAAGGCGACACGCAGAGCCGGGGAAAGCGCGGCGGTGTACTAGGAGCGTGCGCGCGATCGGAGTTTCGGGAATGTCGAGGCGGCGACGCTCTCAAGGACGGCAGTACGTCGTACGTCAAATTCGATCAAAACGACCGCGCAGAGACCCGAGGCACCGAAGGGAAAGGATTATGCGAAGGCATCGTTCGCGACGCGATGCGTCGCATCGACCGCAACTATGGCATCACTGGGGGAACGGCAGACTTGCCAACTGCGGTCCGCAGCATGAACACCGATATGAAGAGTAGCCACAAAGCGGACGCAGAACAGTTCTACCACAATATCGAGTCATTCCAGGACAGCCCAACCAACCTCGGACTAACGAATTACCGCCTTTCCTCTACCTCGTTTTTCAATGCGGACGGGTTAACGCCGCGTACCGGGCGCATAGATGGCCTTATGAGCAGCATGCGCAATATGCCTCCGGGGGGCCTCGCATTGATACACGCGTCCATTCAACCCGCCGAGGCGATGGAGCCACCGATTAACGGTCACGCGTTGATGGTACAGCGGCTTCCCGAGGAGGCAGGCGCCCACGGAAGCTCGGCCCCAGCGCGGTATGCCATCTTCGACCCGAACAACGGTGTGTTCACCTACGAGAATCAGGACCGAATGGAAACCGCCTTGCGACAATATATGGATTCAGCTTTCTCCGAGATCGGCGACGGTGCTGCGCCGGACAGCGTGTCATTTTTTAATCCGCCCAATTCGAGCAATTGGGCTGCACTACCTCAAACACTTACGGTCCCTGCCCCTGACAGAATGCTTCCCGAGCCTAATCTCTCCGCCCCCCCTCATATTGAGCTCAAGCGAGGAGCGTCGTCGACCAACTAGGATAACTGACCGGGCGAAGGAGTCCGGCATGAACCACTAAACAAAAAACCGTTCCGGGCATGCCCGGAACGGCTTTTTTGTTCATACAAACCGCGGCGTTGAAGTCAGAAAAAACCTGCCTCGACGCGCCCGGCACACGCTCAGTCCACTGCGCCCTTACGGCTCGCGCTACGACGCTCGTGTTCCTTCAGATAGCGCTTGCGCAGACGGATGGATTGCGGCGTGACTTCGACCAGCTCGTCGTCGTCGATGAATTCCACCGCGTATTCCAGCGACATCTGGATCGGCGGCACGAGGCGCACCGCTTCGTCGGTACCCGACGAACGCACGTTGGTCAGCTGCTTGCCCTTGATCGGGTTCACGACCAGGTCGTTGTCGCGGCTGTGGATGCCGATGATCATGCCTTCGTACAGCGGCTCACCCGGCGACACGAACATACGGCCGCGATCCTGCAGCTTCCACAGTGCGTAGGCCACCGCGGCGCCGTCGTCCTGCGAAATCAGCACGCCGTTACGACGCTCGCCAACCGCGCCATCCTTCACCGGCTGGTACGAGTCGAACGTGTGGCTCATCAGACCCGTGCCGCGCGTGAGCGTCAGGAATTCCGACTGGAAGCCGATCAGGCCACGCGCCGAAATGCGGTACTCGAGACGCGTACGGCCACGACCGTCCGACGCCATGTCGAGCATTTCGCCCTTGCGGCGGCCCAGCTCTTCCATCACGCCACCCTGGTGGCCGTCTTCCATGTCGACCGTCAGGTTTTCGTACGGCTCGTGCTTCACGCCGTCGATTTCCTGCATCACCACGCGCGGACGCGACACGGCCAGCTCGTAACCTTCGCGGCGCATGTTTTCCACCAGAATGGTCAGGTGCAGCTCGCCGCGGCCCGCCACTTCAAACGTGGTTTCGTCGCCGGTTTCCTTCACGCGCAGCGCGACGTTGTGGTTCAGTTCCTTGAACAGACGGTCGCGGATCTGGCGGCTCGTCACGAACTTGCCTTCACGGCCAGCCAGCGGCGACGAATTCACAAGGAAGTTCATCGTCAGGGTCGGCTCGTCCACCGTGATCATCGGCAGCGCTTCCGGTTGTTCCGGTGCGCAGATGGTCACGCCAATGCCGATTTCTTCGATACCGTTGATCAGCACGATGTCGCCGGCTTCAGCGGAATCCACCTGGACGCGCTCGAGGCCCTTGAACGACAGCACCTGGTTGATCTTGCGGTTGAGGATCGCGCCGTCCGGACCCGAACGCACAGCCACAGCCATGCCCGGCTTGATACGGCCACGCGTGATACGGCCCACGCCGATACGGCCGACGTACGACGAATAGTCCAGCGAGGTGATCTGCAGCTGAAGCGGCGCTTCCGGATCCGCCGGGCGGACCGGCACGTGCTGCAGCACGGCTTCGAACAGCGGACGCATATCGCCTTCGCGCACGTCGGCGGTCAAGCCCGCATAGCCGTTCAGGCCCGATGCGTAGACGATCGGGAAATCGAGTTGTTCGTCGGTTGCGCCCAGCTTGTCGAACAGGTCGAAGGTCTGGTTGATCACCCAGTCGATCCGCGCGCCCGGGCGGTCCACCTTGTTGATGACCACGATCGGCTTGAGGCCGAGGGCCAGCGCCTTCTTCGTCACGAAGCGCGTTTGCGGCATCGGACCTTCAACGGCGTCGACCAGCAGCAGCACCGAGTCGACCATCGACAGCACGCGCTCCACTTCGCCGCCGAAGTCGGCGTGGCCCGGTGTGTCGACGATGTTGATGTGCGTACCTTCGTATTCGACCGCGCAGTTCTTCGACAGGATCGTGATGCCACGTTCCTTTTCGATGTCGTTCGAGTCCATCACGCGCTCGACAACCTGCTGGTTGTCGCGGAACGTGGCAGTCTGACGGAGCAGCTGGTCGACGAGTGTGGTCTTGCCGTGGTCGACGTGGGCAATAATGGCGATGTTGCGTAGGGCGCGAGTCATAGGAACCTGAAGACAGTTGAGTGCGCCAGCTGCAGCATTGTGTACAAAGCCAACAAAGCCCAAAGCGCACTTTTGGGAACCCAATATTGTAGCACGCGCAGATTAAGGTTCTCTGGTATTCCCTTACTCGCCGTCAGCCACCCCTGCCTGCCCGCACCGCGGCACACCCCTCGCCTGACAGACTGCCTTTCATTTCCTCACCCCAACCACCTGCCCTGAGGGCCCGTGCGGACGGCCCTGCCGGCCCGAGTCTCGCACAAAGATGCCGTCTATTTAATAGCTTGAGTGACTAAGGATCCTTACCTAAGCTGCAATAACGCTTGCCGCGTCAACTAACCGGCCCTTATAATCCTGCTTAGTCAACCATTGCAATCGCATGAGAATCATGACGGATCAGACCTCTACGTCACCGCCGGAAATCAGCGCCTATCAGCTAGGCGAAAGCGTCGGCTATCTGATTGCACGTACGAGATCGACCATGGCGGGCCTCGTCACCCAGCGCACCATGGCCGAGCTCGGCATCACCAGCCAGCAGGCCAGCATCCTGTTCATGGTAGCGAGCGGCAAGTGCCTGCTTGCCGCGGAACTGGCCCGTGAATACGGCATCGACGCCAGCGCTGTGACCCGTCTGGTGGACCGGCTGGAGAAGCGCGGCCTGCTCACCCGGGTGCGCAGCATCGAAGACCGGCGGGTCGTACGGCTCGCGCTGACACCGGAAGGCCGGGACATTGCGGTACGTATGCCGGCCATCTTCAACAGCGTGACCGACAACCTGCTGTCGGGGTTCACACCGGAAGAAGTCGGTTTTCTGAAGAGCATGCTGCGCCGCGTCCTGAGCAATAGCGGCTGCGATCTATCGGGCATAACCCGTGACACGACAATAAATCCCGACGGCAAATCGTCATAGACTGATTGCAGCGTCCATCATTACATTCCACTCACACGCAAAGAGTCGAGCGATGAAATCCCTTTCCCTGTCCGCGCCCGCGCTGTCGTGCCGGGCCGCCGTCACCGCAGCGGTGGCGGCGCTCGCCCTCACGGGGTGCGCGAACTACATCGGTATCAAGAGCGACAAGCAGATGTCGTCGCCGGCGCAGTACGAATCCAGCCAGAGCCTGCCGGCGCAGGGCGGCCAGTGGCCGTCGCTCGACTGGGCCAACCAGTTCGGCGACCCGCAACTGCCTCAACTGATCGCGGAGGCGCTGGAAGGCAGCCCGTCGATCGCCCAGGCGCAGGCGCGCCTCGCCAAGGCCTCGTCGTACATCGAAAGCTCGCGCTCGGCGCTCTATCCGAAGGTCAACGGCAGCTATTCGTGGAACCGCGAGATCTTCTCGACCAACTCGATCTATCCGCCGCCCTACGGCGGCACCTGGTATAGCGAGAACAACGTGCTGGCGAGCGCCTCGTGGGATCTCGACCTGTGGGGCAAGAACCGCGAGCGCCTCGGCCAGGCCGTGTCGCAGGAAAAAGCCGCCGAAGCGGACATGCAGCAGGCCCGCGTGACGCTCGCGGCGTCGGTCGCCAGCACCTATAACCAGCTCGCGCAGTTGTACGCGCTGCGCGACATCGCCGCGCGCGAAATCGCCAACCGCCAGGATATCGGCCGGATCACCAATGGCCGCGTTCTCGCCGGCCTCGACACCAATGTCGAGCGGCAGACGGCGAACGGCAACATTGCCACGAGCCAGTCCAACCTGACCGACCTCGACGGCCAGATCACCACCGTGCGCTACCAGCTCGGCGCGCTGCTCGGCAAGGGGCCCGATCGTGGGCTGCAGATCGCCAAGCCGGTTCTGACGGCCGGCAACGTGGTCACGCTGCCGGACAACGTGCCTGCCGATCTGGTGTCGCGCCGCCCGGATATCGTGGCCGCACGCTGGCAGGTCGAAGCCGAGATGCATGACGTGAAGGAAGCCAAGGCGGAGTTTTTCCCGGACATCAACCTGTCGGCCGGTCTCGGTTTCGATGCGTTCGGCTGGGGCAAATTCCTCACGGCATCGAGCCGTAACATGCAGCTCGGGCCGGCCATTCACCTGCCGATCTTCGACGCCGGCGCCTTGCGCTCGCAGCTGAAGGGCCGCTACGCCGACTTCGACCTCGACGTGGCGAACTACAACCAGACGCTGATCAACGCGCTGTCGGATGTGGCCACGCAGATCACCTCGATCCGCTCGATCGACCAGCAGTCGGGCGACGCGCAGCGCGCACTCGACGCGTCGACCAAGGCTTACCAGCTGGCCGTGATCCGCTACAAGGCCGGCCTCTCGGAGCAATTGCAGGTACTGACCGCCGACCAGAATCGCCTTGCCGCCGAACAGACGGTGACGAACCTGAAGATGCGCCGCCGCGACCTGCAGATCGGCCTGATCAAGGCGCTGGGCGGCGGTTTCGACGCCACCCAGACCGGTCTCGTGGTGCCGACCGATGCACCGGCCGGCGCGTCCGCGGTGCCTGCGGGCCAGGCGGCGCCGGCAGCACAGGCAGCACCCGCAACGCAGACCACACAAGCAGCGGCAGCGAACTGAATCCGAATGCCCACCCGAATAAACGACGCAGATTGAGAGAATACGGAGCATATCAATGAGCACCCCCCAGCAACCCGCTGCCAGCGCACAACCGGCGAACAACGGCAAACGCAAGCGCATGATGACGCTGCTCGTCATCGTGATCCTGATTGCCGCGATCGCCTACGGGCTGTACTACTTCCTCGTTGCGCGCTTCCACGAGTCGACTGACGACGCGTATGTGAACGGCAACGTGGTGCAGATCACGCCGCAAGTCACCGGCACGGTCATCGCGGTCAATGCCGACGACACCCAGACCGTCAAGGCGGGCGATCCGGTCGTCGTGCTGGATCCGGCCGATGCGCGCGTCGCGCTGCAACAGTCGGAAGCCAATCTCGGCCAGGTCGTGCGTCAGGTGCGCGGACTGTTCGCCGACGACAACCAGTACCAGGCGCAGGTTGAAGTGCGCGAGGCGGATCTGTCGCGCGCCCAGGACGACCTGCGCCGCCGTATGACGGTGGCTCAGACCGGCGCCGTGTCGCAGGAAGAAATCTCCCACGCCCGCGACGCCGTGAAGAGCGCCCAGGCCGCGCTCGACGCCGCCAAACAGCAGCTCGCGTCGAACCGCGCGCTGACCGCCAACACGACGATCGCCGATCACCCGAACGTCGAAGCGGCTGCCGCCAAGGTGCGCGACGCGTACCTCGCGAATGCCCGCAACACGCTGCCGGCGCCGGTCACCGGCTACGTCGCGAAACGCTCGGTGCAGGTGGGTCAGCGCGTCTCGCCGGGCAACCCGCTGATGGCGGTCGTGCCGCTGAACGGCGTGTGGGTCGACGCCAACTTCAAGGAAGTGCAACTGAAGCACATGCGCATCGGCCAGCCGGTCGAACTGACCGCCGACGTGTACGGTTCGTCGGTGGTGTTCCACGGCAAGGTGGTCGGCTTCTCGGCCGGCACCGGCTCGGCGTTCTCGCTGCTGCCGGCGCAGAACGCGACGGGCAACTGGATCAAGGTCGTGCAGCGCCTGCCGGTGCGGGTCCAGCTTGATCCGCAAGAGCTCGAAAAGCATCCGCTGCGCATCGGCCTGTCGATGAACGTCGACGTCAGCATCAAGGACGAAAGCGGCGGCCAGCTGGGCGACGCACAGAACACGGTGTATCAGACCAACGTGTTCGACAAGTACGGCGACGAGGCCGACGCCGAGATCGCCCGCGTGATTGCTGAAAACGCCGGCCCGAACGGTGGTGCCCAGAAATCGGCCGACCACGACACGAAGGCGCCTGCCAAGGCGATGTAAAGCTGCGCCACGTTTAAACAAGGTTTCTCATACATGGCTCAGGCTCAAGCGCAAATCCCTCATCCGCCGTTAGAGGGTGCGCAACTGGTGATCGGCACCATCGCGGTGTCGCTCGCCGTTTTCATGAACGTGCTCGACACCTCGATTGCGAACGTGTCGATTCCGTCCATCTCCGGGGACCTCGGCGTCTCGTCCGATCAGGGCACATGGGTGATCACCTCGTTCGCGGTGGCGAATGCGATCTCCGTGCCACTGACCGGCTGGCTCACCGAGCGCATCGGCCAGGTGCGCCTGTTCATGGCGTCGATCGTCCTGTTCGTGATCTCGTCGTGGATGTGCGGCCTCGCGCCCACGCTGCCCTTCCTGCTCGCCTCGCGCGTGCTGCAAGGCGCCGTGGCCGGCCCGATGATTCCGCTGTCGCAAACCCTGCTGCTCGCCAGCTACCCACGCGCGAAGGCGCCCATGGCGCTCTCGATGTGGGCCATGACCACGCTGATTGCGCCGGTGGCGGGCCCGATTCTGGGCGGCTGGATCTCGGACAATATCTCGTGGCCGTGGATTTTCTACGTCAACATCCCCGTCGGCGCGGTCGCCGCGATCGCCACGTGGGCGATCTTCCGCAAGCGCGATTCGGTGATCCGCAAGGCGCCGATCGACGGCGTGGGACTCGCCCTGCTGATCATCTGGGTGGGCTCGCTGCAAGTGATGCTCGACAAGGGTAAGGACCTCGACTGGTTCGCCTCGACCACGGTCGTGATACTGGCGCTGACGGCGGTGATTGCGCTCGCGTTCTTCATTGTCTGGGAACTGACCGCGGAGCATCCGGTGGTCGACCTGTCGCTCTTCAGCAGGCGCAATTTCACCGGCGGCACGGTGGCGCTCTCGATCGGTTACGGGCTCTACTTCGGCAATCTGGTGTTGTTGCCGCTGTGGCTGCAAACCGATCTGGGCTACACCGCCACCAACGCCGGTCTCGTGATGGCGCCAGTGGGCTTTTTCGCGGTGCTGCTCTCGCCGATCACCGGCAAGATCCTGCCGCGTACCGATCCACGCTACATCGCCACGGCCTCGTTTCTGGTGTTCGCGCTGTGCTTCTGGATGCGCTCGCGCTATACGACCGGTGTCGACACCTATTCGCTGCTGCTGCCCACCTTGATCCAGGGTATCGGCATGGCCGGGTTCTTCATTCCGCTGGTGTCGATCACGCTGTCGGGCCTGCCGGGCAACCGGATTCCGGCGGCGTCGGGGCTGTCGAACTTCGTGCGGATCATGTGCGGCGGCATCGGCACGTCGATTTTCCAGACCGCCTGGGATCACCGCACCATCATGCATCACGCGCAGTTGACCGCTCAGGCCAATGCGTACAACCCGGTGTTCGATCAGTCGATTCGTCAGATGGGTGCGGCCGGCTTGAGTCAGCCGCAAGCGTACGGCCTCTTCAACAACATGGTGACGCAACAGGCGGCGCAGTTGGGGGTGAACGATCTGTTCTTCATCTCGGCGGGGATCTTCGTCGCGCTGATTGCGCTGATCTGGATCACGCGGCCCGAGCGTGCGGGTGGCGACGCCGGCGCGGCAGCGGCGGCGGCGCACTGAGTTGAGGGAAGCAGTCACGAGGTGACGGTGCGTGAGTCAGTGTTTGACGCACCGTCTTCGAAGCAGGCAGGCTCGCAGCAAAGAAAAAGGCGGTACCGCATCACTGCGGTACCGCCTTTTTTGTCTCTGCGCGTGGAACGACGCTATTCAGGTCCCCGCGGTCTCTGCGGTCACCACCAACCGCTCCGGCGCCAACACGCCCTCGCCCAGTTTCGCGACGCCCAGCAATCGGCCGTCTGCCGCATAGACTCGCACGCGTTCGGCATTCGCCGCCTCGTCGCTCAGAATCAGATCGGCAAGACGCAGCCGCTGGCCATGCAGAAACCGGCGTGTCGCCTCGGCATCGAGCGCCACTGGCGGGAACGTCGACAGCAACGCGTCGACCGGCTGCAGCCATCGATCGCGCTCGCCTTCCGCAGCGTCGGACAGCGCATCGAGCGTCACCGCATTCTCCAGCGTCAGCGCACCGACGCCGGTGCGCCGCAACGCCACCAGATGCGCGCCGCAGCCAAGCGCTTCGCCGATATCCTCGGCCAGCGTGCGGACATACGTCCCCTTGCTGCAGGTCACGCGAAACGTGACGTCCGGCAAGGCGCAGGCCAGCATCTCGAGCACATGAATCGTCACCGGGCGCCCCGCCCGCTCCACCACCTGGCCGGCGCGTGCGTATTCGTACAAGGGCTTGCCGTCGCGCTTGAGCGCCGAATACATCGGCGGCACCTGCACGATATCGCCGCGAAAGCGCGCCATTGCCGCCACGACCGCCGGCTCGTCGCACGTGACCTCGCGCGTCTCGATCGCTTCGCCTTCGGCGTCGCCGGTGGCCGTGCGGATGCCGAGGCGCATCGTCGCCTCATAGGTCTTATCGGCTTCGAGCAGATCCTGCGAGAACTTGGTCGCCTCGCCGAAACACAGCGGCAGCAAACCGGAAGCGAGCGGGTCGAGCGTGCCGGTATGGCCGGCCTTCTTCGCCAGATAGAGACGCTTGGCCCGAATCAGCGCGTCGTTACTCGACAGGCCGATGGGCTTGTCGAGCAGCAACACGCCGTCGAGCACGCGACGCGGCACACGGGGCCGTTGAGGTGCGGTCATGTCAGAAAATTGAGGACGAACGGAGAGTCGGCAACGCAGCTATAGATTCGCGCGAAAGCGATCAATCTTCTTTCGCGCGGCTCGCGTTCGCTTCGTCGATCAGGCGCGACATCTCCACGGCCTGTTCGATGGTCTTGTCGTAATGGAAATGCAGCGTGGGCACCGTGTGGATATGCAGGCGCTTGAAGAGCTGATTGTGCAGATGGCCGGCCGCGTGCGTCAGTGCTTCCAGCGTCTGCTGCGGGTCGCCCGTCAGCGTGGTGAAGAAGACCTTGGCATGTGCGTAGTCCGGCGTCAGCTCGACGCTCTGGATCGTGACGATACCGATGCGCGGGTCCTTGACCTCGCGCAGCAGATCGGACAGGTCGCGCTGGATCTGATCGGCGATCTGCACGTTGCGATTGGGGGAAGAACGTTTCTTAGGCATGGTGAATCCGTAATCCGCTCTGGCGGATAGCAATGAGGTTCGCGTCTGCTTCAGCGGGAAATCACGAACAAACGCGAGCAAACACAAACACAAGCACGAGCGCACACAAACGGCGCAGGCAAAAAACAAGGGGCGGCGCAAGGCGCCAAGCGCCCGCCCCGCCCCTTTAGCGTCGCGCCTGAATTACAGCGAACGCGCGACTTCGGTGACTTCGAAGACTTCGAACTGGTCGCCTTCGACGATGTCGTTGAAGTTCTTGATCGACATACCGCACTCGAAGCCTTGACGCACTTCTTTGACGTCGTCCTTGAAGCGCTTGAGCGAATCGAGCTCGCCCGTGTGAATCACGACGTTGTTGCGCAGCACGCGCACCGACGACGAGCGCTTGACGAAGCCGTCCGTGACCATACAGCCGGCCACTGCACCGATCTTCGGTACCTTGAAGACCTGACGCACTTCGACCATACCGGTCACGACTTCGCGCTTCTCCGGCGCCAGCATGCCCGACATCGCGGCCTTCACTTCATCCACAGCGTCATAGATGATGTTGTAGTAGCGAATGTCGATACCGTTGGACTCCGCCAGCTTGCGCGCCTGAGCATCCGCCCGGGTGTTGAAGCCGATGATGACCGCCTTCGAGGCCGTTGCCAGGTTGACGTCGTTTTCGCTGATGCCGCCCACTGCGCCGTGCACGATCTGCACGCGCACTTCGTCGGTAGACAGCTTTTGCAGCGATTGCACCAGCGCTTCCTGTGAACCTTGCACGTCGGCCTTGACGATAAGCGGCAGGTACTGCACTTCGCCTTCGCCCATCTGTTCCAGCATGTTCTCGAGCTTGGCGGCCTGTTGCTTGGCCAGCTTGACGTCGCGGAACTTGCCTTGACGGAACAGTGCGACTTCACGCGCCTTGCGGTCGTCCGGCATGACGATGACTTCTTCGCCAGCCTGCGGCACTTCCGACAGACCTTGAATCTCAACCGGGATCGACGGACCGGCCGACTTGGTCGGCTTGCCGGTTTCGTCGAGCATGGCACGCACGCGGCCATACGCGCTACCTGCGAGCACCACGTCGCCGCGGTTCAGCGTACCGGACTGGACCAGGATCGTTGCGACCGGACCCTTACCCTTATCCAGCTTCGCTTCGATAACCAGACCCTTGGCCGGTGCGTCGACCGGTGCCTTCAGTTCCAGCACTTCGGCTTGCAGCAGCACGTTTTCAAGCAGGTCGTCGATACCCGCGCCGGTCTTGGCCGACACCGACACGAACGGCGAATCGCCACCGTACTCTTCCGGCACGACACCTTCCGCGACCAGTTCCTGCTTGACGCGTTCCAGATTCGCATCCGGCTTGTCGATCTTGTTGATCGCGACGACGAGCGGCACGCCGCCGGCCTTCGCGTGGGCGATCGCTTCCTTCGTCTGCGGCATCACGCCGTCGTCGGCTGCCACCACCAGAATCACGATGTCGGTAGCCTTGGCGCCGCGCGCACGCATGGCCGTGAAGGCCTCGTGACCCGGCGTGTCGAGGAACGTGATCACGCCGCGCGGCGTTTCCACGTGGTAGGCGCCGATGTGCTGCGTAATCCCGCCCGCTTCACCCGCAGCCACCTTGGCGCGGCGGATGTAGTCGAGCAGCGAGGTCTTGCCGTGGTCGACGTGACCCATCACGGTCACCACCGGCGGACGCGGCAGCAGTTCGGCGTCGGTGGTTTCGCCACCTTCGACCAGCATCGCTTCCGGATCGTCCAGCTTGGCTGCAACCGCGTGGTGGCCCAGTTCCTCGACGATGATCATCGCCGTTTCCTGGTCCAGCATCTGGTTGATGGTGACCATCTGGCCGAGCTTCATCATCGACTTGATGACTTCCGACGCCTTCACGGCCATCTTGTGAGCCAGATCGGCAACCGTAATCGTTTCCGGCACATGCACTTCACGCACGATCGGTTCGGTCGGCGCCTGGAACGTGGTGTTCTGATCCTGATGCTTGCCGCGACCCTTCGGGCCGCCGCGCCAGCCGCGATCGACACCGCCGCTCGTATCGCCACGCGTCTTGATGCCGCGGCGCTTCGCTGCGTCGTCCTGCCAGCCGCCCTTGCCTGCGCCCGGCTTCTTCTTGTCGCCAGCCGACGGCGCCGTCGTAGCAGCCGGTGCTGCCGCTGCCGGCTTCTTCGCGGCCGGACGTGCCGGCGCTGAGCCTTCCGGACGGGCCGGCTTGTGCAGCGTACCCTTGGCTTCCACCGCCTTGGGCGCTTCAACCGGCTTGGCCGCCGGCGCCGGTTCCGGCGCCTTGACCTGGGCCTTGCGCGGCGTGTTCATCATTTCGCGAATCGCACGTGCTTCGGCTTCTGCCTTGGCGCGGCGCTTGCTGACTTCTTCCTGCTCCGCGCGCGTCTTTTCCGCGGCCTGACGCGCTGCGTCTTCCGCCTTCTTCGCGGCTTCGCGTTGCGCGGCACGTTCTGCTGCGGCGCGTTCATCGTCCTGCTCGCTGGCGGCAACCGGTGCAGCGGCGGCGGGCTGGGCAACCTGCACAGCCTGTTCGACCTTCTCGGCCTTCTTCTGCGCGGCAGCTTCCGCTGCAGCGGCGGCACGCTTCTTCGCCGCTTCCTCTTCCGCACGACGACGCTCGGCTTCGGCCGCCTGCTCACGCGCCTGGCGCTCTGCCTCTTCGCGCTCGAGCTGTTCCTGACGGGCCTTCAGCTCCTGAGCCTGCTTTTCGAGCAGCTCGGCTTCGTGACGCGCTTCTTCCTCGCGACGTTGAAGTTCGAGCTCGTCCGTATCGGTGTCGGCCTCGGCCACATGATTCGATGCATCGCCGCCTTCGCCACCCGCTTCATCGCGGCGGACGAACGTGCGCTTCTTGCGCACCTCGACCTGAATGGTACGAGCCTTACCCGTCGCGTCGGATTGCTTGATCTCCGACGTATGCCGTTTCGTCAGCGTGATCTTGCGCTTGTCCGCATCAGTCGAGCCGTGAGACTTGCGCAAGTGGTCGAGCAGACGCGCCTTGTCCGTCTCGGACAGGGTGTCGTCTTCGCTCGCTTTTGTGACGCCTGCTGCCTGAAGCTGCTCAAGGAGCACGCCTGCAGGCATTTTCAGTTCCGCGGCAAATTGGGCTACGTTGTTACTCGCCATTCATTCCTCTTAATGCAAGGACCGATTCCTTGCGGTTAGCATCTTGTCATGCGGCCTGACGGCCGCTTCAATTTAGTGCGCCATGGTCATTTCTCACTGGAACCAATGTTCACGTGCTTTCATGATCAACGCCTTAGCGGCATCCTCTTCCATTCCGGTCAACTCGACCAATTCATCTACAGCCAGCTCGGCCAGATCGTCACGCGTGTGAATCTGGTGTTCCGCCAGCTTCGCGAGCAGGTCGGCGTCGATGCCGTCCAGGCTCTTCAGGTCGAGCGCTACGTTTTCGACCTTTTCTTCATTTGCGATGGCCATCGTCAACAACGCATCGCGTGAGCGATTGCGCAGTTCGTGCACGGTGTCTTCGTCGAACGCTTCGATCTCGAGCATCTCGTTGAGCGGCACATAAGCGATCTCTTCGAGGCTCGTAAAG
Source organism: Paraburkholderia phenazinium (assembly GCF_900142845.1). Lineage (NCBI taxonomy): Bacteria > Pseudomonadati > Pseudomonadota > Betaproteobacteria > Burkholderiales > Burkholderiaceae > Paraburkholderia > Paraburkholderia phenazinium. The sequence goes on along the minus strand of NZ_FSRU01000002.1, from coordinate 367,764 downwards.
CCTTCGTCGATCAGGATGTCAGCCACTTCTTCGTCGACATCGAGACGCGCCATGAACAGGTCACGCAGAACACCGCGTTCCTGATTCTGCTTTTGCGCAGATTCGTCCGGCGTCATGATGTTGATCTGCCAGCCGGTGAGTTCGCTGGCAAGACGCACGTTCTGGCCGCTGCGGCCGATTGCGACCGCCAGTTCGTTTTCGTCGACGACGACGTCCATCGAATGCTTTTCTTCATCGACGACGATCGACTGCACGGCTGCCGGCGCGAGCGCGCCGATCACAAACTGGGCGGGATCTTCCGACCATAGCACGATGTCGACGTTTTCGCCACCGAGCTCATTACGGACGGCCTGCACGCGCGAACCGCGGATACCGACGCAGGTGCCGATCGGATCGATGCGTTTGTCATAAGCGACCACGCCGATCTTGGCGCGCACGCCAGGGTCACGCGCGGCGGCCTTGATTTCGAGCAGGCCTTGCTCGATTTCCGGCACTTCCATCTCGAACAGCTTCATCAGGAACTCGGGCGCCGTACGCGAGAGTTCGATCTGCGGACCGCGAGCGGTGCGATCGACCTTGGCGATATAGGCGCGCACGCGGTCGCCCACGCGCAGGTTTTCCTTCGGAATCAGCTGGTCGCGGCGCAGCAGCGCTTCGACACGGCCCGACTCGACGATGAAGTTACCCTTGTCGAGGCGCTTGACCGTGCCGGTCATGATGTTCTCGCCGCGCTCCAGGAAGTCGTTCAGGATCTGCTCGCGCTCGGCGTCGCGCACCTTCTGCAGGATCACCTGCTTGGCGGCCTGCGCGCCGATCCGGCCGAATTCGATCGACGGCACCGGTTCTTCGATGAACTCGTCGAGCTGCGCGTCGGGCTTCTGCTCACGCGCTTCGAACAGCAGGATTTCCTGATCCGGCTCTTGCAGACCGGCTTCGTCCGGCACCACGCGCCAGCGGCGGAACGTTTCGTGCTCGCCGCTTTCACGGTCGATATGGACGCGGATGTCCGCATCTTCTTCGAAGAGTTTCTTGGAGGCCGAAGCGAGAGCCGCTTCAAGCGCGGCAAATACCACGTCTTTATCGACGTTCTTCTCGCGTGCCAGCGCATCCACCAGCATCAACACTTCGCGACTCATTGTTTGCGGCTCCTAAAGTCAACTTTCGGAACGAGGCGTGCTTTATCGATGTCCGCGAGCGTGAAATCGAGCATCGCGGCGCCTTCCTTCCCTTCAAATTCCAGACCGATCGTTTCGCCTTCGGGCGCATGCAGGATGCCCCGGTACGATTTCCGTCCGTCCAATGGCTTTTTCAGTGTAATTGCCACTTCGCTGCCTGCGAAGCGTTCGAAATCCGCCAGTTTCTTCAGCGGGCGGTCGAGACCGGGCGACGACACTTCAAGCCGCTCGTAATCGATATTTTCGACCGTCAGAACGTGCTGGAGCTGACGCGTGACCTTTTCGCAATCTTCAATTGCGATGCCGGCCGGCTGGTCGATGTAGATACACAGCATGCCGCGCCCGGTGCGCTCCAGATCGACGAGCTCGTAGCCGAGACCCACGACCGTGGTTTCAATCAGTTCCGTCAGTTGCACAGTGCCCTCTAAGATGTTCGCGCGGCAAGCCTGCCGGTTTTACCTGCAAACAACCTGCGGGCCGCGCGCCAAGCCGGCGCACGTTCCTGCTACCCGAGATGCCGAACCACAAACTGAAGCGGCAAAAAAAAATGGGCGAAACGCCCATCATCTTATTGCCGGTGGTCGCATCTGAGCCGCACATGAAAAGCCGCACGCCCAGCGACTCTGCGATTGTAGCCATTTTTCGGGACAAACGCAAACCGGCGGCACGCGCAAACTACGCATTTCCGCTTGATTTCACTGCAATCTTTGATGCGGATGGCGGTGTGAAGCGCCTCCTGCAAGCTGTCCGGCGAGACTCAAGGGGTTCGATCGCGAGAGGATCGTGCCCCTATCCAGCATAGCGTGTTCGCGTGCACGACACGCGTTACCGCCATGCTGGGTGAATCTGCCACTGGCAGCGCGACGCGCGCGCCGGCCAGTCACCAGCCCATCACCGTCTAGCGGCCGCGCGAACGGCCGCGCGGAGCGCCGCCGCCGCGATTGGCGCCGGCGTTCGGATTGCCGCCGCCCGAACGGTTCGGGCCGCCGCCACGGTTGCTGCCCGGACCGCGCCCGCCACCGCTGCCGGGGTTGCCGCCCGGCGCGCCGGCGCGCTTGCCGGCACCGCCACCTGCGGCACGATTGCCGTTGCCCGAAGGCGCGCGATTGCCGTCGACATCACGGCCGCCACCGCCGCGCGGCGTGTTCGCGCCGCTGCCGCTGCTCATCGGGCCGGTAAAACCGGTGCTCGCGCCGCGACCGGCGCCACGGCCGTAGCCCGCACCCGCGCCGCCGCCGAACCCGCCGCCCGCCGCACCGCGCCGCGGACCGCCGCCACGCGGCGGCTGCTGGTCGAAGCGGCCATGCGACATCAGCACCGGCTCACGATTGATGAAGCCCATCGAGGTCTGCATCGGATCGGGCTGCTTGCGCTCGGGGGCCGCGCTGCGACCACCCTTCTCTTCGCTGGTGGCCTTCAGGCCGACCGACGCCATCAGGCTGCGCACCTGATTGTCTTCAAGCTCTTCCCAGCGACCGCGCTTCAAGCCCTTGGGCAGCGAGATCGGACCGTGACGGGTACGGATCAGGCGGCTCACCATCAGGCCGGCTGCTTCGAACATGCGGCGCACCTCGCGGTTGCGGCCTTCGGCCAGCGCGACGTGATACCAGTGATTCGTGCCCTCGCCGCCGCCATCGCGGATGCGCAGGAAATTCGCCGGACCGTCTTCGAGTTCGACGCCGTGCAGCAGCTTCTGGCGCATCCCTTCGGCCAGCTCGCCGACCACCCGCACCGCATACTCGCGCTCGACGCTGTAACGCGGGTGCATGAAACGGTTTGCGAGGTCGCCCGAGGTGGTCAGCATCAGCAGACCTTCGGTGTTGAAGTCGAGACGGCCGACCGCGAGCCACTTGGCGGTTTTCATCGGCGGCAGCTTGTCGAAGACCGACGGACGGCCTTCCGGATCCGCGTGGCTGACGATTTCGCCCGTCGGCTTGTGATACAGCAGCACGCGCGGCGGCTTGTTCTGCAGCTTGCGCTTGACCGGCTTGCCGTTGATGCGGACCTGGTCGGTCGGCATGATGCGCTGGCCGATATGAGCCGGCTCGCCGTTGACCGAGACGCGGCCCGCGATGATCAACTCTTCCATATCGCGGCGCGAGCCCATGCCCGCTTCGGCGAGCACCTTGTGCAGCTTGGGGGCGTCGTCGTCCGGCGACAGCACGCGCTTGGGCGCAGCCGGCTTGCCACGGCGCAGCATCGGGGCGCGTACGCCGCCGGTGGCGCTGTTGTCCGCGTCGAACGCGGGTGAGGTCACATACGAAAACAGATCGTCCTGGCTGGCGTCCGCGGCCGGTGCAGCCGCGGCGGCCGGCGCATCGCCGCGCCGGTTCTGACGCGGCCGGCCACCTTCACGCGGCTGGCCGCCTTCGCGGGGGCCGCCCTCGCGGGGGCCACCCTCGCGGTTCGCCGCGCCTTCGCGCCTGGCGCCGGCGTTGCGGCGCGGGCCCTGGCCCTTCGAGCCCGGTTCCTTGCGCGGCATGCGCACCTGCGCGACCACTTCGCCGTCCGGCGGCGCTTCCGTCACGACCGGTTCGGACGAACCTTCCGCGCCCTTGTTCTTGGCTCCCGCGCGACGACGTGCGATCAGGCTGCGCGGCCCGCGGCGCAGTCCGCGGCGCGGACGTTCTTCGCCCTCTGCGCCTTCAGCGTGCGCCGGGCGATCGGATTCGCCCGCCGGTGCTTGCGAAGTACGCGTTTCGCCGGCGCGCGCGGATTGCACGGCGTGCTCGGATTCGGACGAATCGGTATCGTGGGTATCAGTCAAAACAACCTCAAAATGTCAGGTCGCGCGCGCCCGTTGCGGGCGCGGCAAAAGTTCGTTACGTCAGGCGCTGCGCGACTCGTTTTCGTCGTCGGTCAGTACGCCCGCGTCCTGTGCAGCATCGCGGCGATCTTCTGGATCGCTGTGCGCCACACGTGTCGGGTTCGACTCGACGGCGTGCTCCGTACTGCGGAACTCGCCCGAATCGTGCGCGGGTATTGCGGGACCGGCCTGGGAGACCGGATCCTGATCTTGTGCAGCGTGAGCGTCGCTTGCTGTGCTTGCTGTGCTTGCTGTGCTTGTGGCGCTTGCAGCGGCGTCAGCTTGCGGTTCTGCGCGTGCTTCGCTGGTCGTGTCGGCGGCCATGTCGTCGACCGTTTCCGACTCGCCAGCTGCCGACTCGCCCGCTATCTCCGTTCCTGCCGGGGTCTGCCCTTCAGCGTGACCGGCAGAGGCATCAGCGGGCTCGACAAACGTTGGCTCGACGGTGTCGTGGGCACTGTTCAAAGCCGCTGCTACCGGCGGCTCCATAGCTGCCGGCGTCTCTTCTGCGTCAAGGCTGGCCGCGACGCCGAGGTCGGCAGCGATTGCCTCGTCTTCCCCCGCTTCTTCAGCCACCCCGATGTCTATATCGTTCGCGGCTGCGTCAATCGCGGCGACGGCCTCCTCGCCATCGCCCTGCGCGACCGCGTCAGGAAACTCGATTGCATGCTGGCCGAGCAGGTCGGCGTTCAGCTGCGCCGACGGATCGTCCAGCGGCGGCAATTCGTCGAGCGCCTTCAGACCGAGGTCGTCGAGAAACTGCCGGGTGGTCGCATACAGTGCGGGACGGCCCGGCACGTCGCGATGGCCGATCACTTCGATCCAGCCCCTATCCTCGAGTTGCTTCACGACCTGCGTGTTCACGGTCACACCGCGAATCTCTTCGATATCGCCGCGCGTGACGGGCTGCCGATACGCAATAATCGCCAGCGTCTCGAGAACGGCGCGCGAATATTTCGGCGGCTTCTCGGGATGCAGACGATCCAGATACGAACGCATCGCAGGCTTACTTTGAAAACGCCAGCCCGACGCCAGCCCGACCAGCTCCACACCCCGTCCAGACCAATCCCGCTTCAGGTCTTCGAGCAACGTGCGAACCGTATCTGCCGACACGCCGTCGGCAAAGAGCTTGCGCAGATCACCGAGCTTTAAAGGCTCCTGCGCGCAGATCAAGGCAGTCTCGAGGACGATCTTCGCCTCTTGGGTATTCATGCAGCTAGGTCAGACCCTGTGGTCAAAGAACCGGATCAAACAGACGATGTGGAACTGAAGACGCGCTCGCCCGATTCTGATCGGTCATATTGATGGGAGCACGCACCGGGGGGAGGCGAAACAGGCAATCGAGCCATACCCAGCCGGACGGAGCAGCGATATTCCTGAAGGGAATCGCGTGACTGAACGCCATATTACGCAAAAACATTCAGTGCGTAAAGACGAAATCCCGACGACTCCCCGCTTTTCATGCCTTTTCACTGTTTAAAGGCTGACAGGTCCAAAACGGGTGAAAAAACAACGCCTGACAATCCGGATAGCCGGGCCACCAGACGGCGCGGCGGATGAATTCAGCCGGCAACGTGCCGGGCAAGGAAAGTCTGAAGCCGCGCGACGCCCGCGTCGAGTCGGGCCGTGTCGCAGGCGTAGCACCAGCGCACGAAGCCCTCGCCTTCCGGCCCGAAGGCGCTGCCCGGCGCGACACCGAGCCCGACCTCGCGCACCAGCGCCTTGCACAAGGCGAGGCTCTGCTGCGCGCCTGGCAGCGAAAAGAACAGGTACATCGAACCGGGCGGCGCCTTCACGTCGACTCCCGGCAGCGCGGACAACGCCCGCACCAGGTGATCGCGCGAGGTCTTCAGGTCGGCCACCAGTTGCCGGGTGAAGGATTCGCCCTGCTGGACGGCGGCGATGCCCGCCTGCTGCACGAACGCCGGCGCGCACGACGTGTTGTATTCGACCAGCTTGCCCAGATCGTCCATCAGACTGGCCGGCGCGACGATCCAGCCGAGCCGCCAGCCGGTCATCAGCCACGCCTTCGAGAACGAATTGACGCAGATGACCCGCTCGTCGCGCCCGGCCAGATCGAGAAAGGACGGTGCGGTTCGAGCCTTGTCGTCTGCGTAGTACAGGCGCTCGTAGACCTCGTCGGCGACGATCCAGATACCGAGGCGGCGGCAGTGCTCCAGCACGGCGCGCTGCTGCTCGGCGCTCATCACCCAGCCCGTCGGATTGTTCGGCGAGTTGAGCATCAATAGCTTCGTGTCCGGCGTGAGCGCGCTCAACAGGCGTTCGAGGTCGAGGGTCCAGCCTTGTGCACCGTAGCCGAGCGCGACGGTTTCGACATGCGCACCGAGAATCTTCGGGATCTCGACCAGGTTCGGCCAGAGCGGCGTGACCGCGACCACCCGGTCGCCGGCGCCGACGACCAGTTGCGCGGCCAGCATCAACGCGTTGACCCCGGCGCTCGTGACGGCGATGTGGTCGACCGAGGTCGCGCCGTGCAGGTTCGTCACGTAGCCGGCGAGCGCCTCGCGGAGCGGCGCAATCCCGAGGTTGTGCGTGTAGAAGGTGGCGCCCTGCGCCAGCGCCTCGCTCGCTGCGGTGCGGATGAATTCCGGGGTCACGCGATCGGACTCGCCGAACCAGAACGGCAGCACGTTCTCGACACCGAAACCGGCGTTCGCCACTTCGCGAATCTGGGAGGGTCGCAGCGCGCGGACGGCGTCGCGCGCGTTCGGCAAGCGGGGCGTCGGCAGATCGGATTCGCTCATCAAGGCATCCAGGGCAGGTTGGTTCGGGTCGTCAGGACCTTAGGGGCTTAAGGACGGGGTGTCAGGCAGAACGACAGTTTAGCGTGCCGGGCGATTTCGGGACGTGCGGCCGGCACCTTGCCTCCACACTCCTTGCCGTTGCCCCTCGCCCCTCGCTTCCCTGCTCCCTGCCTCGCCCCCTACCGCAAATCCTCCGCCCGCCCCGGCAGTTGCCGGATCAATCCCCACACCGCCTCCGCCGCCGGCGACAGCGACCGGTCACGCCGCCGCACCAGTTCGACCGTGCGCTCGGCGCGCGGCACCAGCGGCCGCGCCACCAGCGAGGTATCCGCCGGCAGCGGCAAGGCGAGCCAAGGCAGCACGCTCACGCCCACACCCGCCTCCACCAGTCCGAACACCGTGGCCGAATGCCCGAGCTCCTGCACCACGCTGACGCTCACGCCGTGCTCGCTCATGACTGCGTCGATGATCGGCCGGCTGCCCGACGCGTAATCGAGCATCACCAGCCGCTGCCCCTCGAGATCCTTCCACGCCACCCGCGACCTGGCCGCCAGCGGATGATCGCCGCGCGTCACCACGCAGAACGAGTCCGTCATCAGCGGCTCGCTCAGCAGATCGTCGGCCGAAAACGGGCCGATGACGACGCCGAAATCGACCTCGCCCGATTTGACCTTGCGAACCACATCGCTCTGCACATCGTCGCGCAGTCCCATGGTGATGAACGGAAACTGCTGCCCGCACGCCGCGACCACCTTCGGCATCAGCCGGCAGGCCACGGTGGGACTCGCCGCCACCACCACCCGCCCGCGCCGCTGCTCGCCGATCTCGCGAATCTCGCGCAAGGCGTCGTCGAGGTCGCTCAGCAGGCGCGACACGCTCGACACCAGATTGCCGCCCACATCGGTCAGCTGCACCTCGCGGGTGGTCCGGTCGATCAGCTTCAGGCCGATTTCCGTCTCCAGTTCCCGCACGCACCGGCTCACCGCCGACTGCGTCAGCCCAATCTCGTCGCCTGCGCGGCTAAAGCTCTGCAGGCGCGCGACCTCAATGAAAACCCTTAGCTGGCGCAGCGTGACATTCATCCCAGTCTCTCATTAATAGTGGCGTTTGATGAGCATTGTATTGTTTCTTTAGGCGCGACACACGTCCAGGATCGTTTCGCTGCAATGCGGCAATAAGGCGCAAACGCACGTTGCGCGGGCCTGATTGCACAAGATTGGTGATTGTCCCGATTTGCGAGAAGGGTTTTTTGGATTCTTATACGCCCCTGACTAACGCCCGCGCTGGCCCGATGTTACGGGGCTTCGAGGAAGTTTTTAAAGAGGTGGCACGCTTCGTGCATTTGGATGCGCACTGGGTCGGCGCCATGGACCTGACTGCACAACCAGAACCGTGGCAAGCCCGACCCCGCCTGGCACTCGCGATTGAGTGCATGGAGAGTGCGCGGCGCGGGGCAGCGCACCGGAGTTAGCTTCGCTGAGGTGAGACATGATGCTGTTCGACGATTTGAGAGACAACGAGTGGGCGCTGGTCGAGGCGTTGTTCTGTGCGGAGCCAGCACGGAGCGAACGACGCGGTCGGCCACGCGTGGAAGCACGCGCGGTTGTCAATGCGGTTCTGTGGGTGCTGTCGACGGGAGAAGGCTGGTCCAAGCTTCCCGGCCGTTACCCCTCGCCGCCGACCTGCCGCCGCCGTTTCGACGAGTGGCAAGCGGATGGTACGCTCGCCGAAATAGTCAAGCGACTCGGCACGAGCGGCCGGGAAATCTCGCTGCGCGGCCGCATCGGCGCAACGGCTGCCAAGCCGCCTGCACCGCCGAGCCGCGACCGCCTGCGCGGTGCGTTCTGGACCAATCCGGAATCGTGGCGCGCGCCGGTCAAGATGGCCTGACACTGCTGTTCTGCCGCCGGGCGCCTTTGGGCGCCCGGTGCGTATCCGGCGGAAGGAATCCGGCATCGGGCGTGCGCTATCGAAGGCGCGTCTGCTGGCCAGGGCCTTCCCACGTGCGCGGTACGCTGCCCGCCAGCGCCGCGTCGGCATGCCAACCGCCGGGTCGCCGACATCAAGTGAAACATCCATTTACGATTACTTACAGCGCGCTTTCGCTCCTGGGCATACCGTACGAGTATGCACACAGACCTGATCCATCGGGTTTGAACGGAGCCCAGCATGAAACCAATGTCCCTGCTTCTGTGCGGCATTGTTGTTTCATTGATCGCCGCACCGACTTTCGCGCAGCAAAGGCCCGCAGGCTGGAACTGGCGGCCTGACCGTCCCGCCACGCTCGAAACATGGCAGCAGGGCGAGCGCCCGCGCGAGTTCACGCCGCCCACGCCGCGGGGCGATCTGCGCGGCGACATCGCCAGCAACGTACGCGAGCGGCCGGAGCAGGCGCGTGAGGATGCGCAGCGTCGTCGCTAGTGTCGCCAGTCGTCGCTAAAGACCACTGAAGGCCGCTGAAGGTCTTCGAGGACCGTCGTCACACCGGCCCAATAGCGGCAAACCGCAAGCTCAAAGGCGTGGGAAACCGCGCCATGCCGACGCGTTGAATAGCGATGCGAAGCTTGCGGGAAGTCGCGGGAACCACCAGGGATTGAACCAGTCTCATCAATGCCATCAGCACAGCGTGGCAGTAGTAATTCCGGTACGCCCGTATCCTCGCGATACGGGCTTTTTTTTGGGGAGGGGGCGGCGTGCAGCCTTCGACGATGATCGCGGCGACGCCAAGCCCCGGGCACGGCCAGACGGCCTGCCTACGCCTCGACCTTCAGCTGGACAGGTCCGTTACGGACGGATTTCCAGATCGGCCGTGCGGTGTTCCGCTGCAACGTAATCGTTCATCTTGCGCGCGGTCCAGTTCAGCGAACGCTCGTCGCGTTCGAGGCGGGCGAACTCGGCCCGGCCCCGATCGGTCAGCACGGCGATATCGACCGGTGCATGAAAACCCGGAGCGGGCGCGACGGTGCGTTGCCGAACCGTCTCCATCAAGCCGAGCGCGCGCAGATATTCGAATACTCCCGGACGCCGGGCCCAGGGCACCTGGCGATATTGCGCCCGCCGCAGCGCCTCAAGAACTGCTTCGTTGGAATACGTGGTCATCTCACTTCTTTCTTAAAGTGCAGCCATGACACATCTTTGCGCAGCACGTCACCGCGCCACCAGTGACGCGCGTAGCACCCACCCATGGCGGACAGACTCATCGCAAGGGCGATGCCACCGTCATCCGCCAGGCGCCACCTGTTATTGCCTGCTTCTGGAGTCCCCGTTCGAACCGCGTGTTAGCGTTCTCTCCACGTGCCTGTGATGCAACCGAGGCGGCGCGATAGCGGCAGCGTGAATGTCCCCAAAAACCATACGTTACCCCATTTAAATTGATTCTATTCACTTTATTGGCGCTTTTTTTTGCAGCAATCGTGCTAACGCGACGGGCCCGCGCCCCGCTCGCGCTCGCCGCCCTGGCACTGTTCTGGCTGCTCGCGGCAGGCTGGCTAAGCGCGCCATTACTCGACTGGGCCCAGGCAGGTTCGCAATCCGCTGCGCCGCCGACTTACGCCCCGCGCACGGTGATCGTCATGCTGGGCACCGGCACCGAATACGACGACGACCACAAGCTGGTGCCCAAGCACGATGCCTTTGCGCGCATCGCGACGAGCGCCGACATCTATTCGGCATGCAAACGAACCGGCGCACGCTGCGAGGTTGTCATCAGCGGCGGCAATCCGCAGCATCACGAAGCCTCGGAAGCGGATACCTACCTGCCCTGGCTGCTGCAAAAACAGGTGCCGCGTACGGACGTCATGCTGGAAAACCGCAGCCGCAACACGTACGAAAACGCTCGCAACGTGGCCGCGCTTTTGCAAGGCTCGCCGTACGACGCGCTGATCCTCGTCACGTCCGCGTACCAGATGCCGCGCGCCCTGCTCGACTTCCACCGTTTCGGGCTCACACCTCACCCGGTCATCTCGAACACGCGGCACGTGCGCGTCGGCATGCTGCCGCACTACGACAATCTCGTGAATGCGGATCTTGCGCTCCATGAACTGATCGGCATTGCGCAGTTTCACGTCTACCGGTTGCTGGGATGGTTCTGAGTGCGGCGAGTCGCCGATGATCTGCGGCGGGTCGACGGCCGAAGAACACAGCCGCACTCCGTCAATTAATCAGTTATGCAGAGTTATTTTTGACCTCCTCGAGGATGCGCAAGACGTGCGATGGCGAGCAAATCGCACGCCGGCCTCGCAGCTTCTTCCGATACGCCCAGGTTTCGACGCGCCACGCGGCAATAACATCCGTTGCGCTGGACATGTGTGCCTGGCAAAGCGGCACAAACGTAACTAAATGTAACTATCTGTCAAAAATGTTGCAAAGCGTCCGTTGGAGCGGATATTGCTCGCTAGAATGCACTGGTCCTTCAGATCGGACAGGCATTACTCGGCCACAACCACTCTACGGAGGTAACGATGAAGAAAGTGTCCCTGGCGATCCTGGTTTCCCTCTCGGCCCTGACGGGCGCAGCGTATGCACAGACCGACAACGGCGTCACGATGAGCACCGATCCGGCCAAGGCCGCCGACGTCGAGCAGCGTGCGCAAGAGTTGCAATCCCAGCAGCAGGCGATGGAAAGCCAGCAATCCATGCCGGCCATGCATCACAAGATGGAACACAAGAAGGCGCCGCATCACATGAAAGCGGCCAAGCCTGACGCGGCCAGCCAGTAATCGCGTCTGAACGCGCCTCGCGGCGCCGCGCTTAAGCCTTGGCGGCGATACTCGCGGCACGCTGCGCGGCCGCATCGCGAAAGTAATACAGCCGAAGCCGGCATTGCCGGCTTCGGCTTTTTGTTGTCCGGGCCGCACTGACGGTATGCTAAAGTCGCGCACCGAAGAACCACCCCCAACCCGTGCGCACCCTGGTGCGGAGGACAGAATGAGCAACATCCAGCTAGACATCGAATGGACCGAAGCGGCATCCCGCAAAATCGAAAAACTGATGCCGCGCGGCGGTCAGGAAGCGTACCTTGCGCTGCCGCCGGTTGAATGTCTGCCGATGGAGGGCGACGTGCTGTTTCTCGGCCCGGACGGCAAGCAGCAGCCCTTTATTGTTGCGGAACGCCAGTATCACCACGATGGCGATGCGGACTGGACCATCATCCTGATCCTCGACGTCCCGCAGTCGACACACTAAGCGCCGCCAATCCGGCAATGGGCACGCGGCCATCATGCCGCTGCCCGTCTGCCTGCGTGGCCCGTCGGGCGTGAGGCAAGCTCACGCAATCTTCGACACCGCGCGAATTTCCGCAGGTTCGACCCAGCCCGCACGTTCTCTTCTTTGGCGGGCACCCTCCAGGCCCGCGTGCTAGCGTTATTCCTATATGCGGGTGGCCTTTGCGCGTGTGTGATAACCCGTACATTCACGCCAGTTTCGAACTGCTAGACTGTTTTTCGACCAATCAGCCGGGGGGCCAGCGTGGCCGGGCTTCATCTCCGTCTCTTCGGGCAGCGTCCTCGCCCTAGCAGCGCCACGGCCACGCGCCGGTGCGGTGCGGGACCTCATTGCGCACCGCACGCCTAAGGCCACGCCATCATGCCCACGGTCGAAGAACTGACGCTCAGCGGCCTTCTGCCCCACCTGGTGCGGGACGAGGCCGGCTGGACCGCGACATGGCGGGCGCTCACGCTGCATAGCGTGTTTCAGCCAGTGCTGTCGATCACGCATCAACGCATCGTGGGGTATGAAGCGCTGTTGCGCGCGTTCGATCCGGTGGGCCTGCCCGTCACGCCCGACGTGCTGTTTTCCGGCACCCGCTCGGCCGGCGAAGCGCGCGAGCTGGACCGCATCGCGCGCTGCCTGCACGTCGCCAACTTCATGGAACAACACGTCGAAGTCGGCTGGCTGTTCCTCAATACGCGGCCGCAGGTGTTCGAGACCGGCTGGCCGCAGCGCGCCTTTATCGACGAACTGTCGGCCCATTTCGGGCTGCCGCAGGAACGCATCGTGATCGAGGTGCTCGAGCAACCGGCCGACGACGAATCGGCCGTCGCCAGCATGCTGGCCGCCTCGCAGCCGCGCGACTTCCTGATCGCCATCGACGACTTCGGCACCGGCTTCTCCAACTTCGACCGGGTGTGGCGCTTCAGGCCCGACATCGTCAAACTCGACCGTTCGCTGGTGGCGCGCGCCGGCAAACGCCAGGGCGACGAGTCGCTGATCGGCCATCTGATCGCCATGCTGCATCAGTCGGGCACGCTGGTGCTGGCCGAAGGCGTGGAGACCGACGACGAACTGATGATCCTGATGCAGGCCGACGTGGACTTCGTGCAGGGTTTCTGGCTCGGTCAACCGAAGGGCTCCGTGCAGGCCGCGTGTGCACGCGTGCCGGCCTTGATCGATTCGATGTGGCGCAAGTTCGCCGACTACGAACGCAAGTACGCCCGCCACAAGCAACTCGGCTTCGAGGGATTCGCCGAAGCGGTGCTGGCGGCTGCCGGCAGTTTCGCCGCGAACGGCGATCTCGCCGAGGCGGCGCGGCTCGTGTTCCCGATTCCCGAAGCGCGCCGCGTGTTCGTCACGGATGCGCAGGGCGAACAAACCCTGCCGTCCATCAGCGCCCCCGCCGTGCCGCCGCCTCCGCAGCGGCTCGCGCCGCTGCTGGCGACCACCCGCAGCAACTGGTCGCGGCGGGCCTACTTCAAGCATGCGCTGGCGGCGCCGGGCCGGGTGGCGATGATGGGACCGCACTACTCGCTGATTGACGGCCAGGACTGCTACACCGCCGCCGTCACGCTCGAGCACGGCGGCAAGACCACGATACTCTGCGTCGACTTCATCCCGGGCGAGCCCAACCCGCCGGCCACGCCCGGCGTACGCAAGCGCTGAGGCGCGGCTGCAGCCTCAGCCTCATCAATCGTCCACACGCGAGCGTCCCGACTTGATCTCGCTGCGCTTCGCCTTGGTGTCGAGCCGGCGCCGGTTCGAGGCGCGCGTGGGCCGGGTGGCGACCCGTGGCGTGCGCGTCACGCTGACGCTCTGAATCAGTTCGTCCAGCCGGGCCAGCGCCGACGCGCGATTCATCTCCTGGGTGCGATGCTCCTGCGCCTTGATGATGACCACCCCGTCACGGGTGAGGCGCCGGTCCGACAGCGCGAGCAGCCGCATCTTCAGAACGTCGGGCAGCGACGACGCGCGCACATCGAAGCGCAGATGAATCGCGCTCGAGACCTTGTTGACGTTCTGCCCGCCCGCTCCTTGCGCGCGTACTGCGGTCAGTTCAACTTCATTGGGCGGGATCGGATAACGGGATGTCATGGCGTGGTGGGAAGCAACGAACCGCAAGTGTACACAGCACCGGCGCACGAGCGGAGTCCCGGCGATCGCCCCGCTATCGGCAAGCCGCGCCGATGCACAAAAACGGTTGCCGCCCGACGACGCCTCGCCGATACTCGCACGTATCGCTTACAACGTAAATTAACATGAAACTGCGCCCCGCTTTCCTGCTCGAACTGGCGGTCAACCTGCTGCTGCCGTGGCTCGCCTACCGCCTCGCGCTGCCCCATTGGGGCGAGACCGGCGGCCTGATCGCCTCGGCCGTGCCGCCGGTCGTCTGGAGTCTCGTCGAGCTGGCGCGGTTCCGGCGCGTCGACGCGCTCAGCCTGATCGTGCTGATCGGCATTGTGCTGTCGATCGGCGCGATGGCGTTGGGCGGCAGCCCGCGCATGCTGCTGCTGCGCGAGTCGCTGGTGTCCGGCGCGATTGGCGTGGCGTTTCTGCTGTCGCTGCCCATGCGCCGTCCGCTCATCTTCTATCTGGCCCGCGCCACGGTGGCACGCGAAGTGGCGGGCGGCGCCGAGCGCATCGACGCCCTGTGGAACGAACGCCCGGCCTTCGCCACTTCGATGCGCCTGATGACCGCCGTCTGGGGCGTGGGCCTCACCAGCGAAACCGCCCTGCGCTCCTGGATGGCGTGGAGCTGGCCGGTGGAGCGCTTCCTGGTGGTCTCGCCGTTCATCGGCTATGGCATCTACGGCGCGCTGCTCGTGTGGACGCTGTGGTATCGCAAGACCTTGCGCAACGGCCCCCGTGACGATGCTCAGACCGACGGCATGCCCGGCTGAGCCCCTCGGGTAGCAGCCGCTACACTCGCCCGCCATGCCCTTCGAACGACAGCATAGCAAAGGCATCGACACGACAAAACCTGGCCAAACGGACGAGGTCAGATGGGCCCCAAAATCAGTTAGACTCATCCTCGGTTTGGGGCTTCCCTGCAGTCTCATTTTTGTCGTGATACGAAACCTCCAGGCAGTCGATGCGTTATTCGGTCGAAATCAAAAAATTCCTATATAGCCAGTACTTTTATGGCGGCCTGCGGATCGCAGTCGGCGTATCGTTACCGGCCGTCATTTGTCTGCTGCTGTTCCACGAGCAGGAGCTAGGCTTCACCATCGCCACCGGCGCGCTCGGCGCGTGCGTGGTCGACATGCCGGGCCCGCTCAAGTACAAGCACAACGAAATGCTGGCGTGCAGCGTGATCGGCTTCCTGTCGGCGCTCGCTACCGGTATCGCCACCGTCAATCCGGTGGCGCTCTGGTGCACCGTCGTGCCGCTGACCTTCGTGCTGTCGCTGATCGTGGTGTACGGCAACCGTTGGCCGCAAATCAGCTTCGCCACGCTCTTCATGATGATCATGACGCTTGAAGAGCATTTCACGCCCATGCAGGCGCTCGTCAATGCCGCGTGGATCCTCGCGGGCGGGCTCTGGTACACCTACTGGTCCACCCTGGTGAGCCGCTGGCAGATGCACCGCATCGAACAGCAGGCGCTCGCCGAAAGCGTGTTCGCCTGCGCGGACTATCTGCTCGCGCGGTCCGATTTCTACGATCTCGACAACGACCTCGACGAGTGCTACCGCAATCTGGTCGCCAAACAGATCGCCGCGGTCGAGCGTCAGGACGCGGCGCGCGACATCGTGCTGCGCAACCTGCCCAAGCTCAAGACCGGCAAGCTGGAACCGCGTCGCGCGATGCTCTTCAACCTGTTCATCAACACGGTCGACCTGCACGAGCTGTTCGTCGGCGCGCATACCGATTACCCGATGGTGCGCAATACTTTCGGCGGCTCGGACATGCTCACCTTCTATCGCGACCTGATCCGCAAGGCCGCGGCCGACCTCGAAGAAATCGGTCTTGCCGTGCTGCAGAACCAGCCGCCGCGCAGCCGCATCAATGTGAAAGCGGAATTGCGCGCCATCGAATTCGAAATCGAGCTGATGCGCAAGCACGACATGCCGGCGAAGAACCCGGAGGCGTATTCGGCGGTGTCGGCTACCTTCAGGCGCATCTGGAGCGCGACGCGGCTGATCGACAAGATGCGCAAGAGCCTCTCGAGCGAGGCGCGCACCACGGAAACCGAACTGCGCCTGGACCAGGCGCTATCGCGCTTCGTGTCGAGCCGGCGCGTGCCCTTCGGACAGATTTTCTCGAACCTGACGATGGCCTCGCCGAGCTTCCGGCATGCGTTGCGCGTAACGATCGCGGTGGCCGTCGGCTTCTGGCTCGGGCGCCTCTTGCCGCTCACCAACGCGTACTGGATCGTGATGACCACGGTCATCATCCTGAAGCCCGGCTATTCGCTCACCAAGCAGCGCAACGGGCAGCGGATCATCGGCACGCTGATCGGCTGCGCGGCCAGCATCGCGCTGATGGTGTTCGTCAAGGAACCGCACATTCTGCTGGTGGTGATGTTCGCCTCGATGGTCATGAGCTACAGCCTGCTGCTGTTCAACTACACGGCGAGCGTGGTGTTCACGTCGGCGTATGTGCTGCTGATGTTTCACCTGCTCGCGCCGGGCAGCATGCGCATCATCGGCGAGCGGGCTATCGATACGGTGGTCGGCTGCGCAATCGCCATTGCTGCGAGCCATCTGTTCCCGTACTGGGAGTACCGGCTGATGGGCAAGCTCGTCAACAACATGATCGGCGCGACCCGGCAGTATCTGGAAGCGAGCTGGTGGTGGAGCGGCAAGCCGGTTGCCGTCGCCACGGCGGTCGTGACCGAAGCGGGTGCGCGTGCGCCCGCCGCGGCGATGGCCGATCCCGCGGGCAGTTTCGGTGGGGCGGGTTTTGGCGGAGCGAATTTTGGCGCAGCGGCGCTGGCATCGGCGGGTGCGGGTGCGGGCGCCACCGTCAGCGTCAATGCCAACGCAAATGCCAGGCTAAAGCCCGCGGACCCAGCGGGCGACACAGCCGCCAAAACCACCCCCGCCGCGACAGCCGCCGCCGTCGCGCTTGAGCGCGACTATCGCTACCGGCTCGCGCGCAAGAACGTGCATGTGGCGTTCGCCAACCTGGGCCAGGCATTCCAGCGCATGATGCTGGAGCCGAAGGCGGCGCAGAGGTTCGTCCCCGAGCTCAACGACCTGCTGGTACGCAGTCATGTGCTGGCTTCGCAGATCACCGCGGCGGCCCCCTTGCTGCGCACCTCGGCGCAACAGCAGGAAAACGTCTCGCTGCAACCGCTGCAACGCGTGTTGAGCGTCGTGCGGGACACGCTCACAGAGGCCGAGGCCGGCAACGCAGCGCCGGCCGATCAGGCCGAGCAAACGAAGCAGCTCTCGCGCGAACTCGATACGATGGTGGTCGAAGCCGAGAAGTCGGCCGATTATCCGGCGGACGCCGTGCATGAACTGAAATTGCTCGCGCATCAATGCAAGCAGATGCTCGCGGCAGCCAATCAGATCCGCAAGGATGCCAGTGTGATCCGCCTGCCCGACGAATGAAGCGGCGAGGCAGAAACGAACCACCGAGAAACCGCGCTGGAACTGTGCAACGTACGCAACGTGCGTCACGTGCGTCACGTGCGCAACTCACAAGCGTAAGCGCACCCTGCCGCGCTACGCTCAGCGCTTCAGCACATCATCACTGCGCGCTGCTGCCCGCGCCCGCCGTTGCCGCCGCTGCCGAAGCCACGCTGGGCGCCGCGGCATTCTCACGGTCGAACTCGCGCTTTCCACTGATCGCGTTGTAAAGCAGCGTCGCAATCACCAGCAACACCGCGATCACGATAAACACGGCGATGCCAAAGGTCGGGTTCTTCTTGCGCGGTTTGTTCATGAGACAGCTCGACTCTCGGGTTATGTCCTGGAAGGCTGGCATTCTACGCCCAGCGAGCTTGCACGTGGCTTGCATACCCGGCATACGGATCATCGATATCGCTCGATCTCGCCCGTCTCGCGGCGTCGCGGCATCTGCCGCGCACAGGTGGCGACGCGCTCATCCATAACGCAACGAAACGGCGCCCCAATCACGGATTGGGATCGCCGAGACTCACCGCGCGCAGCCGGTCGAAATCGAGAATCGCGATTTCGCCGGACTTCAGGGTCACGATCCCTTGACTCTCGAGGTTCTTGAGCAACTGATTGGTGGTCTGCCGCGACAGCGACACCATCGAAGCAAGGCTGTCCTGCGAGAGCCGTATCCTGCTCTGCGCGGCGTTGAGACCGCCATAGCCTCCCGCGATCGTCAGCAAACGGTTCGCCACACGCTGGGCCGCGGGCAACAGGGTCATCGCCTCGGCGTTCTCGAACGAGACCCGCAGTCTTTGCGCCATCAACAACGCAAAATCGCGCCAATAGCGCGGCGTGGTGTCGAGCAGGTCTTGCAGCGCGGCCTCGGGCACGTGCAGCAAGAGCGTCCGGCTGACAGCGATGGCGTCGTTCGGACGGGGCAGCCCATCGAACAGCGAGATTTCCCCCACCCACGCAGTCGATCCAAGCACTGCTAGCAAGGCCTCTTTGCCATCCACCCCGACTGTGCCGATAGCGAGCGCGCCGCCCAGTACCGCGTACAGTCCATCGGACCGTTCGCCGCGCCGATACAGGAACTCGCCCTTCTCCAGCGTCAACAGGCTGGCATGGCGAATCAGATCGTCCCGCAACTCGACGGGCAACTCACGGAACCACGGCGTCGTTTCAAGTTGCGTCCGGTAGCGGTGCAGGCTGGAGTCCATTGGCGCGTCGAGCTGTCGGGTACCCGACAGATTTTAGGCGGGTTCGCGAACATCATGGGGACTCGCATCCGACTGCGCAATCTCATCGAACAAGGAGTGTCGACATGGCCTTATCCAATGTCAGTCTGAAGAACGACGTATCCCCCGCCGAGTGGGAAGCGCGAGTCAATCTCGCCGCGGCCTACCGCCTCACCGCGCTGTTCGGATGGGACGACCTGGTGTTTACCCATATCTCAGCGCGCGTGCCCGGCCCCGACCATCATTTCCTGATCAACCCGTATGGCCTGATGTTCGATGAAATCACCGCATCGTCGCTGGTCAAGATCGATCGCGACGGCCGCAAGGTGGTCGACTCGCCGTACGACGTCAACCCGGCCGGCTTCACGATCCATAGCGCCGTGCATGCGGCGCGCGAAGACGCGCATTGCGTGATGCATACCCACTCGGTCAACGGCGTGGCGGTGTCGGCGCAGGAAGCGGGGCTGCTGCCGCTCTCGCAACAATCGCTCGGGGTGCTGGCGTCGCTCGGCTATCACGACTATGAGGGCATCGCGCTCAACGAAGCGGAAAAGCCCCGTCTCGTCGACGACCTCGGAAACAACACTTACCTGATGCTGCGCAACCACGGCCTGCTGACGGTCGGCGCCACACCGGCGGACGCCTTCGTCGCGATGTACTTCTTCGAAGTGTCCTGCATGATTCAGGTGCGAGCCCAGTCGGGGGGCGGAAAGCTCTCGCCCATTGGGCAGCCGATTCTCGACGGCATCAAGGAACAGATCCGGCTGGTGACGCGCGGCGCGACGCCCGGGACGCTGGTGTGGCCCGGGCTGCTGCGCCGGCTCGACCGCCGTAATCCCGGCTACGCCGACTAACGCAATCCGTTCGCACTCCGTACGACGAAACGTGCTGAGAGATCACCTGAGAACCTGTATGGCAAAGATCTTTATCTACGGCGCCGGCTCGATTGGTTGCTATGTCGGCGGACGGCTGCTTGCCGGCGGTAGCGACGTCACGTTCATCGGGCGTGCGCGCATCGCCGACCAGTTGCGCGATCAAGGCATCACGCTGTCGCGGCACGACGATAGCCGCTGGTATGTGCCGCCGGAGCGAGCCGACGTATCGACGGACGCGGCCAGCGCCGCCGCCGCCGATCTCGTGCTCGTCACCGTCAAGTCCGCTGCGACGCCCACCGCTGCCGCCGAACTGGCGAACGTGCTGCGCCCCGGCACGATCGTCGTGAGCTTTCAGAACGGCGTCGGCAATGCCGACGTACTGCGCGCCGCGCTGCCGCAGCAGACAGTGCTGGAGGGGATGGTGCCGTTCAACGTCGTCGAACGCGGCCCGGGTGGATTTCACCAGGGCTCGGCGGGCGAACTGGAGATCAGGCAAACGCCGGCCATGCAGCCGTTCGTCGACGAGTTCAGGAAAGCCGGACTGCCGCTGATCCAGCACGCCGATATGTTGCCGGTGCAATGGGCGAAGCTGCTGCTTAATCTCAACAACGCGATCAACGCGCTAGCCAACCGGCCTTTGAAGGAAGAACTCTCGCAACGCGCCTACCGGCTCTGCCTCGCCCTGGCGCAGAGAGAAGCGCTCGCGCTGCTGAAGCGGGCCGGCATCCGGCCGGTCAAGGTGACGCCGCTGCCGGCCACCTGGATACCGAATTTTCTCAGCTTGCCCGATGCGTTGTTCGAGCGGCTGGGCCGCGCGATGCTGACGATCGATCCGCTAGCGCGCTCGTCGATGTCCGACGATCTGGCGGCGAAGCGGCCCACGGAAATCGACTGGATCAACGGTGAAGTCGTGAGCCTCGCCAAGCGTCTCGAACAAACGGCGCCGGTGAATCAACGGCTCTGCGAACTCGTGCGGGAAGCCGAGCGAAGCGAAGTGCGGCCCTCGTGGTCCGGCGAAGCACTACTGGCTGAATTGCGGGCGGCAACCCGCGCTTCGTCGGCCCGGCGCGACGGAATGTGAGCGCCGAAGCGCGCACATCCGTGCTTCTCTACTTAGCGGAATTTCTGCAGCGACGGATCCGTGATCGCCTGTTCCGGCAGGTTCAGCATGGTCGGCAATGAGCTCAGCGGCGGCAGCCCGCTGACGTCGGCCCAGCGACCGCCGCTCGTCATGTAAATGATGGTCGGCGTGCCGTCGAAACCAAGGTCCTGAAACGTCTTGATGTTGCCGTTCAGCTTGGTTTGCGTCGCGGGCGGCACCGTCGCCAATGGCTTGATGCCACCGGACTCGTCCTTCTCGGAGAACTTCGTTTCGAGTTCACGCATCAATGCCGGACCATCCTGCGCCTGCAGCAACGCAGCGGCCTTGCCCGGCGAATCCGGCTTGAGAAAGCCCATCGGAATCCAGTGCACCTGCAGCCCGGCAGCCTCGTACGGCTGGAAGGCTTTCCACGCGTAGTGACAGAAAATGCAGTTCGGGTCCATGAAGACATAGATCGTCGATTTGACGTTTTTGCCCGCAGCGCCCTCGACGATCGCCGGCGCGTTCTGGAGCGTCGCGACAGCCGACGCAGGCAGGTAACTCGGCGCCGGCTGCTGCGCCGCCATGGCTACACCCGACAACCCAACCGCGACTGCGGCGACGACATACCTTACAGATTGAAACATCAAACGCTCCCATTCGATCGAAGACGAACTACGTGGATACCTGAATTGTCGGCGATCTCGGAGTTGATGTCGAACGAGGTGCGCAGTCGCTGCCGAACGAACGTCGCACGCCGACGATCTCGACCAAGCCGGCAAAAATTGACAGAAATTCCAACACTATATATTCTGTCTAAATGTCGAATCCATCCAAAGAACGGCAGATCCTCGTCGAGCAACTGAAGCAGGTGGCAAAAGGGTTGGCAGAAACCTTTGCGCCCTTCTGCGAAGTGGTCGTTCACGATCTGCTGCACGCCGATCAAGCCATCGTCGCGATCCACAACAACCTGTCCGGCCGGGAAGAAGGCGACCCCGCCACCGAGTTGGGTCTCGCACGCATTGCGGACGAGTCGTATCCGCAAGTCATCGCCAACTACCCCAACCAGTTCGCCGACGGACGGCAAGTCAAAAGCACGTCGATCGGCATCAAGGACTCGGGCGGCCGCTATGTGGCGGCGCTCTGCCTCAACGTCGATCTCACGCTGTTCGGCACCCTGCAAACCATGCTCGGCCAGTTCGTCAGTACCGACGGCACCGCCGGCGTGAAGGAGTCGCTCGACCCGCCGGGCGCCGACGGCATCCGGCAGCGCATCGACCAGTTTGCCGCCCGGCTGGCCACCACGCCGCGGGCCTTGAAAGCAGCCGAGCGGCGCGCCCTCATGAGCGAGCTGCGCGAAGCCGGCAGCATGGAAGTGAGGCGCGCCATGGAAATTGTCGCCCTTCATCTGGGCGTATCGCGAGCCACGGTGTACAACGATGCCAAATGACGCACGCTTAGTACTGCTCGACAAAGACGTCGTCGAGTCCCTGCTGCTTCCCGACGATGTGCTCGAGGCGGTACGCGAAGCCTTCGTGCTGCACAGCCAACGCCAGGGGCGAGTCTTCCCAGTCGTTCGCGAGGCGCTGGCCACGGGCGGCATCTTCGGCATCAAGTCGGGCGACGTACCGGCTCAACACCTGCTGGGCTTCAAGGCCGCCGGATTCTGGCCTGCCAATCGCGGACTCGGGGGTGAGCCTCATCAGGCCACCATCGTTTTGATCGATCCCGCGACCGGCCGCCCCACTTGCATCGTCGACGGCAACGCGGTCACGACCATGCGCACCGGCGCCGCTGGTGGTTTGGGGCTGCAGCAACTGGCCCGTCCCGACAGTTCAACCGTCTGCCTGTTCGGTACCGGCGTGCAAGCCAGGGCACAGTTGAGCTTCGCGCTCCGGCTGATGCCCACGCTGAAACAGGTCCGCTACGTCAGCTCGGCGGGACAGCCGGATCCGGCTTTCGAGGCGCTCTTCTCCACCCGTTGCGACATCGCGCCGGCGCATGATCGCAACGCTGCGGTGGCGGACAGCGACGTGGTGATTACCACCACGCCCGGCGCCTCAGCGTTATTCGATCCGGAAGCGGTGCAGCCAGGCACGCATCTGAACTGCGTAGGCGCGGATACCAAAGGAAAACGCGAGCTGCCCGACGGTCTCCTGCAACGGGTTCGTCTTGTCGTCGACGATCGCACGCAAGCAACCCAGATCGGCGAGACGCAGTGGGCACCGGATACACCGTGTGTCGAACTCGGCGATCTGCTGACCAGCCCGGCTCAATTCAGGCGCGAGCGCGACGACATCACCGTGTTCGACATGACGGGGCTCGCGCTTCAGGACCTGACCGTTGCCCGCATGCTCTTCGAGCGCGCTCGCCAGTCGAACCTCGGCAGCGCGCCCGCATGGCCTTGGTGACGAACCTGAACCCAACGCGTCGTGCGACGCACTCAACCATTGATGGACAACACATGCTGAATCTTCCGACTTACACCGACGTCGCCGCCGCAGCCGAACGCATCGCGGCCACGGCGAACCGCACGCCCGTCATGACCTCGCGCACGGCCAACGAAGAGATGGGCGCGCAAGTGTTCTTCAAGTGCGAAAACTACCAGCGTATGGGGGCATTCAAGTTTCGCGGCGCGATGAACGCGTTGTCGAAATTCGACGCGCGCCAACGCGCGGCCGGCGTAGTGGCGTTCTCCTCTGGCAATCACGCCCAGGCCATTGCGCTGGCGGCGAAACTGCTCGGCATTCCCGCCACCATCATCATGCCGCTGGATGCGCCGGCCGCCAAAGTCGCCGCCACCAAAGGATATGGCGGCAACGTCGTGACCTACGACCGTTATACGGAAGATCGCGAAGCGATTGGCCGGAATCTCGCCGAACAGCACGGCATGACGTTGATTCCGCCCTACGACCATCCAGATGTGATCGCGGGCCAGGGCACGGCTGCCAAGGAACTGATCGAAGAAGTCGGTACCCTCGACGCCTTGTTCGTCTGTCTCGGCGGCGGCGGATTGCTGGCAGGGTCGGCGCTCGCGGCGCGCCATCTGGCGCCGGACTGCAAGATCTACGGTGTGGAGCCGGAAGCCGGCAATGACGGCCAGCAATCGTTCCGATCCGGCTCGATCGTCCACATCGACACGCCGAAGACGATCGCCGACGGCGCGCAGACCCAGCATCTCGGCCAACACACGTTCCCGATCATCCAACGCGATGTCACCGACATTCTCACCGCCACGGATGCGCAGTTGATCGCCTGCATGCAGTTCTTCGCAGAACGAATGAAAATGGTCGTCGAGCCGACCGGTTGTCTCGGCTTCGCGGCGGCCCGCGCCATGAAGGATCAGTTGAAGGGCAAGCGGGTCGGTGTGATCGTCAGCGGCGGCAATGTCGATCTGGAGCGGTATGGCAGCTTCCTGATCACAGCAGGGGCAGCGTCAGTCTGATGTGCTCCGCGAATACCGCGGTCAGATGGGACGGGCGCTGCCGCTCGAACTTCAGGCTAATGCCGATGCCCGGCAACGGCGGCAGCGCCGGATCGCCATTGAGGATGTGCAGATCCGGGGCCACGGCCGTCTGCGTGATGACGGCAATCGCCTGCCCCGAGCGGACCAGCGCCGTCAGCCCCGCAAGACTGCTGCTCGCATAGGCGATGCGGTAGGCCCTGCCGGCGCGTTGCAGCGCTTCGCATGCGGCTACGTGATCGAGCGTGTCCGGATCGGAAAGCGCCAGTGGCAACGGCTCGAAGTGGGCGGCGTCGAGTCCCGGATAGCCCACCCAGACCAGCGGTTCGCGGCGAATGATGTCGCCGTCCGGGGCGTCTTCCGGCAACGAGATCATCGCCAGATCCAGCGCATGCATCTCCAGTTGCTCGAGCAGCCGCGGGGTGGGCGCGCACATCACTTCCACCAGCGCTTGCGGGTGCTGGCCCGAGAACTGCCGCAGCAACTGCGGCAGGAACACGGCGGCGTAGTCGTCCGGGCAGCCGAAGCGGATCGTCCCCGACAAGCCTTTACCGGACAGATCGGCCATCGCCTCGTCGTGCAGCCGCAGAATGCGTTGCGCGTGAATCAGCAGACGTTCGCCGGGATTCGTCAGCACCACCCCACGACCCGTGCGCTGGAACAGCGGCTGATCGACGATTTCTTCGAGGCGCTTCATCTGCTGACTCAGCGCCGACTGGGTCCGGCCAATCCGGTTGGCCGCCCGGCTCAGCGCCCGGACTTCGGCAATGACGACAAACGAACGCAGCAGATCGATTTCGAGTGAAAGGCTCAAGGTATTAGGCTCGCTTCTAGCTTCCATAAGAACTATTCGTTTCTATGAAACCAGAGAGCCCTCTAGACTGCAAGTCATTCCCGCTAGCAGCCAAGGAGAAGCAAGATGTCCCGGAACGACGATGCAACTTTCTGGCGCAACGCCAGGCAGCACCTGATCCGCTACGGCGGCACCTTCGAGCCGATGATCATCGAGCGTGCCCAAGGCAGCTTCGTCTACGACGCGGACGGCCGCGCGATCCTGGACTTCACCTCGGGACAGATGAGCGCGGTGCTGGGCCACAGCCATCCGGAGATCGTGGCGGTTATCAACGAATACGCCGGCAAGCTCGACCACCTCTTCAGCGGGATGCTGTCGCGCCCCGTGGTGGACCTGGCCACGCGCCTTGCCGACATCACGCCCGACGGGCTCGACCGGGCGCTGCTGCTCAGTACCGGCGCGGAGTCGAACGAGGCCGCCATACGCATGGCGAAGCTGGTCACCGGCAAATACGAAATCGTGGGTTTTGCGCAGTCCTGGCACGGCATGACCGGGGCGGCCGCCTCCGCGACCTATAGCGCCGGCCGCAAGGGCGTCGGGCCGGCTGCCGTCGGCTCGTTCGCGATCCCTGCCCCGTTCCTGTACCGGCCGCGGTTCGAGCGCAACGGCACCTACGATTACCTGGCGGAACTGGACTACGCCTTCGATCTCATCGACCGCCAGTCCAGCGGCAATCTCGCGGCGTTCATCGCCGAGCCGATCCTCAGTTCCGGCGGCATCATCGAACTGCCGCCAGGCTACATGGCCGCGCTGAAGCGCAAATGCGAAGAGCGCGGCATGCTGCTGATCCTCGATGAAGCGCAAACCGGCGTCGGGCGTACCGGCACGATGTTCGCCTGTCAGCACGACGGCGTCACGCCCGATATCCTCACCCTCTCAAAGACGCTGGGCGCCGGCCTGCCGCTCGCGGCCGTCGTCACCTCCGCGCAGATCGAGGAGCGCGCTCATGAACTGGGTTATCTGTTCTATACGACCCACGTGTCCGATCCGCTGCCCGCCGCCGTCGGCCTGCGGGTGCTGGATGTGGTCGAGCGCGAGGGGCTGGTGGCGCGTGCGAACGTGATGGGCGAACGGCTTAGACGCGGCCTGCTCGATCTGATGGAGCGCTTCGAGTGCATCGGCGACATTCGCGGACGCGGACTGCTTCTCGGCATGGAGATCGTCAAGGACCGGCGCACGAAGGAACCGGCGGACGGCCTCGGCTCGAAGATCACCCGCGAGTGCATGAAGCTGGGACTCAGCATGAACATCGTGCAGTTGCCGGGGATGGGCGGGGTCTTCCGGATCGCCCCGCCGTTGACCGTCCGCGAGGAGGAGATCGACCTGGGGCTGGAACTGCTTGGTCAGGCGATCGAGCGTTCGCTTTGATCACCTCGGGGTTCATGTCGCGTGGGCGTGGGTGGCAGCGTCAGCGTCAGTGGAAGCCATAGTCTGGGTTGCGCGGATCGAAGGTGGAGCCGTTCCAGTGGCGCGGCACGACCGCTTCGAAACGGATGCGCTCCACTAGCCTGCCGCGCTCGTCCCACGCGACTTCGCCAACGGGCCAGGGGTGCTGAAGATCGAACAGCAGTCGCACGCGCTGCGCGTAGTGCGCCGGCGGCCCCGACGGCGCAACCCACGTCCAGGCCAGCAAGCGCGCCCCCTGAACATTGATGAGTTCGATACGGGTAGGCCTGGCCGTCAGGCCTTCTTCACGAAAGCTGCTCGCGTCATGATCGACGGTACGCGCGATGAACTGCAGACCCAGATCGCGCACGCTATGGCGCGACTGGGCGCGCGCGAACGGGCCGTCGACGGCAACCTTGCCGGACACCAGACGCAGCAGCCCGCCCACGTGGCCATAGACGCTGTCCGGGTCTGTGGTTTCGTCGTACAGAATCTCCTGCCCCGCATGGGGTCCGTCAGGCAGCCATTTTGCGTAGACCTTGCGCGGATTGTCCTGGTAGCGGATCAGCATGTGATCCGGTCGGTCGGACCATCTGCCGGCGACGCGCTCCTGCCGGAACATGCCGTACTCATAGGCGTTGTCGAGCACCATGTCGGACCGTGCGTACTCGACAAAGGCCTCCGGCTTCATGGCGTCCATCAGGGACAGGATCTGGGCGTCGGATAGGGACAGCAGCGAGTGGTTTTCGATCCGCATGCGCAATGACGTGGCCTGTTGGTCAGGCGTAAGGCCGCGGAACTGCTCGATGTCCGTGCTCGCGGAATCCGGCGTGGCGGCGTGAGTGCATGCCACCGAGGCATCGGCCACAGCCGGCGCAAGCGGGCCGGCTGTGGCCGACTGCGCAAGCGCGCCCCTTGAGATGAGCAGGCACAGCAGCAGGAGCACAGCGGCCGCGGCCGCAACGAAGCCGGGACGCACGAGCAAGCTGCTGCAGGTACTCCCGGCGCGAAGCAGGTTGTCCATGATGATTGGCCGCAGGCATCCTCCGACTAGAGGCTCGCCGCCACGGGACGTGGTTGCATCATGGGTAAACGCCGACGCACACCGGTTTATTCCAGTGCCGCCCGCGTCTGCACACTCCGCTGATCAACCCGCCTCGTGCATCACAGGCCCCCAGGCATTTCAGGCCTGAGCGCCACCGTCTCGCCGGTCCGCACGGAGCGTGTTGCCGCCTCGGCGCAGGCAAGCGCCGCTATCCCGTCTGCAAGCGTCACAGGCACGGGCGTACTTGTCTTGATGGCGTGGACGAACGCGGCCCATTCCGCCTCGTACGCGCGCATGTATCGCTCGAGGAAGAAATAGACGGGTTTCGCGGATCGGGTGCCTTCGCGGGTAATCTTCTCGATCGTGTTCTCCAGTTCATTCTTCGCCGAAAGAAGACCTTCGGAGCCGAGAAGCTCGATACGCTGATCGTACCCATACCCCGCCCGGCGGGAATTCTTCACCACGGCGATGCGACCGTCGGCCCACGAGAGGGTCACCACAGCGGTGTCCACGTCTCCCGCCGCGCCGATCTCAGAGTCGACAAGCGACGAGGCCGTCGCCGTTACCTTCGATGGTGCCCCGCCCATGATCCAGCAGGCGATGTCGAAGTCGTGAATCATCATGTCGCGGAACAAGCCGCCCGATACCTTGATGTAGGAAACGGGGGGAGGCGCCGGATCGAAGGAGGTAATGGCCAGCAGCTCGGCTTTACCAATCTCCCCGCTGTCGACGGCCGCCTTCAGCGCGGCAAAATTTGGGTCGAAGCGGCGATTGAAGCCGATCATGACCGGCTTGCCTGTCCTCGCCACCTTGGCCTGACATGCCAGCGCGCGCTCGAGCGCGAGATCCACCGGTTTCTCGCACAGCACCGCCTTTCCTGCCGCCGTTGCGCGTTCGATAAGGTCGGAATGCGTGTCCGTCGAAGTGGCGATCAGTACCGCGTCGATCGCAGCGTCGGCGAGGATATCGTCAACGGAACGGACCTTGGCCTGAAAACGGGCGGCAAGGTTGTGTGCCGCCTCTGCGGCGACATCGGTCACGGCCACCAGCGTGCAGTCGGGATTGGCAGAGATCGACCTGGCGTGGACCTGACCGATCCGGCCTGCACCCAGAAGGGCAATATTTAACATGTTAGAGCGCCTTTCATACGAAGTTTCATAAGCAATCAAGTCGCCCTTGATGGCTCATAGTTGATATGGACTGCGATATATTTGGAAAAAGCCGCCTGAATCTGTTTCGAGCTCAATTCCCATCGCTTTGACAGCCTTGAATGCCTTTGCGGCCTAGATCGTGAAAGCCTCCCGGAAGCGGTGCAATGCGACTTCGTCGTCGCCGCTAGCCCACGCCTCCATGGCGACCACACCACGATATCCGGCTTTTGCCAGCGCTCTCGCAACGGCCGGGTAATTGATCTCTCCCGTACCCGGTTCGCAGCGCCCCGGAACATCGGCAACCTGGATTTCGCCAACAAAAGGAAGCGCGCTGCGGACCAGTTCGATCAGGTTGCCCTCGCCAATCTGGGCGTGATACAGGTCGAGATTGAGGCGCAGATGCGGGCTGTCGACCGCCTTCACCAGTGCCAACGTGTCGGCCGCTTTTGCGAAAGGGACACCAGGATGGTCGACTTCCGCGTTGAGGTTTTCGAGGCAAAAAGCCACATCCGCGCGACGCCCAAGTTCCGCTACCTGCCTTAGCGTACGCTGCGCGGCAAGCCACATCGCACCCGTCACAACAGGGGTCGGCCTGACGGGCATGCCGTTGCCGTCAAGGCCCGTTCCATGCAGGTTCAAACGAGGACAGCGTAGCCGCTTCGCCACCTCGATGGATTGCCCGGCGGTCTGGATCAGCGCCTGAGTTCCACTTTCCGTAATCAGATCGCCTTCGATATATCCGGTCATCGAGGAGAACGATGCACCCGTCTCCTGTAGCGCCGCGATATCGTGTTTCGTCCAGTCCCATATCTCCACGTGGAATCCGAGTTCGGCGATCTTTCTCACGCGTTCGGTAAAAGGGAGATGGCGAAAAACCATTTCAGCGCATACAGCCAGTTGAAACATGGTGAACCTCTGATGGGTAATGTCTGGGATAGTGCTACGCAAGCTCACGTGAATTCCTGCGCGACGGCGGGGCCGGCTTCAGCGGTACTGTCCGGCGTACTTTTCGACGAGCGCAACGTTGTCCCGCGTCACAAAGCCCGGTCCGGTGTCCACTCTGTTCGGGCCGAAGCGCGGCGTGAGGCCATAAGTCCTGATACGCTGCTGAAACTGCTGGTTGCCTTGCAGCGCCGCGATGGCCTTGTGAATATCAGACGTTTTGTCCTGTTTCATGAGCGCCAGCAGTGCGACCGGGATGTAGCCCTGCAAGTAGGGCTGCTGATCGATGGCGAACGCTACCGTACCGGCCTCGATGCCTTTGCTGATCTCCGGTGTGAGGTCGAAGGTGGCGAAGAATATCTTGCCCGTCAGGCCGAGTTTGGCGACCGCCCTCAGCGCAGGGACGGCCGACGTCGGGCCCAGCGCCAACACGGCCTGCGTGTCCGGGTGCGCGTGCAGCGCTGCAAAGACCTTGTTTTCTACCTGGATGGGGTCGTTGCCGGAATCGAGCGTGGACTTCTTGAAATCGGCACCGATGGCTTCGGCGAAACCGCGGCAGCGGTCAAAAGAAGACGGGTTGGTCACGTTGTTATTCACGCACAGGAAGCTCTTGACCCCGGCGGCTTTGGCGCGTTCGCCGGCCTCCTTGCCTGCCACATACTCCGGCTGGCCGACGTGCAGCAGCGCGCCCAGTTCCTTGCTCTGCTGCGCGGTGCCGGAGTTGTAGGTGATGACGGGGATACCCTTTGCCACGATGGTCTTGACAGGGGCACGCACGACATCCATGTCGGCGATCGTGGTGGCCACGCCGTCATAGTTGCGGGCAGCGGCCTGTTGGAGCAGATGAACCATGTCGGCGAGGTCGCCATTCGGCGGGTTGCGATAGTCGACCGAGACGGCGAAGTCTGTTTGCGCATCGGCGATGCCGTTCTTCACGACGTTCCAGAACGGATCGGCATCGGGCGCGTGGGATACGACGACAAACCGGACTCCCTGTGCGACAGCGCTTAAGCTGAATACGACTGTCGCCAAGACGGCGATGAGGCGTGCCACTCCTTTCATGCTTGTCTCCTGTGTCGACCGGCGCTGGCGCTTTGGCGCTGACTCCAGTCCCATTCAAGATGGTTGCCATCTGATTATGTAGTCGGCCCGTGTGCAAACGGGTCCGTGCCTGCATCCTATGACAAGGCTCTCCGGGTGGATGCGAAAGAAATGTCCATTCTGGTTATTTTCATTGTTATCATATATTTACAACGAAAATTCCCTGCCAGGAGGAGACCCACATGCTTGCGTACGACCGGCTCGCGGCCATCGCGGCAATCGACAAGGTGGCGGATATACTGCGCACCGAACTCGGCGGCGAAGCGCAGGCCATCTGGCCAGTCCTCGCGCCCCTCTTGCAGAATCATCTGCGCGACCGGCCCATGACGATCACCTCGCTTGCCGATCTGTCCGGGTTGCCGCGCACCAGCGCGCGTCGCATTGTGTTTGCGCTGAAGGCAAAAGGCTTGCTTGAGTTTCGCGGCGTATTGGGTTCCGGCAATCGGGCTGTCGTCGTCCCGACTGCAGCGTTGCTCGATCGCCTGGACAGAATCACCGAACAGACGGTGAAGATGATTGTGGGCGCAAGTCGCGACGACTCGGTTGACCGCTTCGATGCCGGGAGATTTGCCGGGGATTCGGGTATTCCGTGGCCACGTCCGGCAACAGACGGCTTCAACGATTCCGTCGAGTTGACGCTTGTCGCTTATGAAGATCCGGTGTTCGACATCCTCAAACGCAACCGGTCCGACATCGAACGATTCCTCGGGCATCGCATGCGTATCATGGCCTTTCCTCAGGACACCTACCGTACCGCGCTCGACAAGGTGCTCACGGACCCTTCGCCGGTCGAAGCCACGGCACCGCTGCTCGCGGCGATTCCATTCCCGTGGCTCGCAGAACGGTGCGAAAACGGGCGCTTGCTTGAGCTGCAAACCTTGCAGGCCGAAAGCAGCTTCTCGGGCTCGGACTTTTATGATGCGGTGTGGCAGGCCGGTTGGTCTGAAGGACGGTTGTACGCCATCCCGCTGCAGCCCACCGTCGACTTTCTCTGGTACCGGCAAGATCTGTTCGAGGCTGAAGGGCTCGCTCCCCCTCGGAGCTTCGACGATGTGCTGCGTTGCGCAGCCCGACTGCAACGGCCGAGTCAGGACCGCGCAGGTATCGCGTGGAATGCAGCACCCGGTTTGCCGCTCGCAGAATCGTTCCTGCAGATTCTCGGCGCGCAGGGAGGCGTCGATTTCGACGATGGAGTTCTGCAGGTCGAGAGCGAAGCAGGCAGGCAGGTCATCGAGTACCTTCGCGCGCTGGTTCCATGGTCGCCTGCCCCGCTTCGCAGCTTGCACTGGACGCGCAATGCGCAGATCTTCGGCTCGGGAAAGGCTGCGATGTGCTATCACTGGTCGAATCGCTACGGCATGCTCGACAGTCATGCACTGTGGCAAAAGGGGGGGCGCGTTGGGCTTCAATTGCACCCGACGTTCTCGAGCGACGTGGTGCCGTTATCGCCGCTTGGCGGCGCCTTGCTGACGATACCGTCGAGGAATGGCGAAGCGGCTGCCCGCCGGGCATGGCGGGCGATCGAGACCTTGACGTCGCCCGAACTCATGAAGTATTTCGTGCTTCACGGTGCGGCTGGGAGCGCCCGTCATTCTGTCGCTGAGGATTACTATGTACTGCAACGCAACCGTGTTATTGAGGTCATTGATCAACTGGCCAAGAAACGCCAGGTCAGAGCGTCTCCGTTTCCGGTGGTGTCCGGGTATCACGGCCTGACCCAACTCCTCAGCGATCATCTCGAACCTCTGTTGTTCGATGGCGCTCAGGACGTTCGCAAACGGATTGGCAGGCTTCAGAGCGCCTTGGCGCGGGCGCGGCACCCGGCGCGTGGGCGAGGAGCGCGATGAAGTTTTGCCGCGAGGGTTGCGGTCGCGCGGAAAGCGATGTGGGGTCGCTATGCTGTCGATGCCTGGGTGTTTGGCCCTATAGCCGCCGGATAAGGCGTTCTCCATGAGATCAATGGCTGGCTCTGATACCGCACCAGCAACGCCGTCGAATAATTGATCCGCTCGATTCCACCAGAATTTCCTTTCAGATCAAGTTCATGGGATCGGACCTGCGCATAGGGCACCTCCATGGCGCCTCGGCACCTCGCGAGGGTGATGCCCCATTTGGCTGCAATCGGCCACGACCCGCCGTTCGGCGAATGGTGAATCTTGCCGTTTGAGCGGCCGGATCACTTCGAAACCAGACGGACGTACTAGCGCGCAATACGGCCATGTTCCCGATGGTCAGGTGCAGGCGATGGGGAGGCAACTAAAGGCCGCTTTTCTTCCCCGCCGAAATGCGTGTATGCGGTCGCACTTGTTGAAGGTTCAGAAGTCCCGTTATGCGTATTCCTGTTGAGCCGTAAATTCAGGTCCGACGAGGTAACGATAAGTGTGCGCCAGTGACGCACACCACCGCCAGCGCGCTCACACCAACGAACAATCCTCTACACCGAGTCTACTCAACAGACCACGAACTGATTTCGACCATCCGTCTTCTTGCATAAGTCGTGTACTGAGGCGCCATGCCCGATTAAACGATGCATCTCGGTCCGCAAGTTGAAACTCGATAGCCCGGGCCCAAGTGGATGCAGCGGATGACACCGCCTCCGGAGTCGGCACAATAATTCCGCTAGCCTCCGCGGGAGAAACATATCGCGTAATCAATTCTGCAATGCCGCTTTGGTCACTAACAAGGATCGGCGTTCCAAGGGTAAGCGCTTCGAGTGCGACAAGGCCGAAACCCTCTCTCCGGGATGGCATCAAAAGGATAGATGCGCGTCGCAGATCCGCTTGAATATCGTCCTGACTACTGCTGTATTCGCGAACGCGAACCGAAAGCTCTAGCCCTTCGGTCAGGCTCTTAAGCCTCTGCTGAAGCACTTGGCCGGTCCCGGCGGGCGCACCCCTTACTATCAGTTCCGGCCGACTTTCGAACGCAACCGTCGCTCCGGACGCGACGCGCGCCATGGCGAGTGCTGCAATGTCCAGCCCTTTCAATTCCAAGTCCTCTGCCCGCCCGAGCAACAGGCAGTGGAGGTGGGGCGGGCGAGTGCGAGGCTCAGCCGGTGCTATGCAACTAGGGTTGAACTCGATAAGGGCAGGCTTAACCGATTTGGATTCCAGTAAATTTCCAACCTCGCGAAACAGTCTGGGTCCGACAGCCGCAACGACTTTCGCCGAGGAAGCCAGCTCCAGTTCCTCCCGCTCGCGCGATTCGGCAACCATAGCGGCGTCTGCCTTCCCTTTGAACCATTCGATCTCGCCAGGTGCCATATGAACGAAGTGAACCCGTGCGGCCGACGGGAAGTTATCTTCAACTTGCGCTTGGGCAACGTGTCCGGTGATCCTCCCATGACCAATGACAAAATCGGGATCGATCGGCACTGATAGTCGCCGGTACATTCCGTTTAAAGGATCGGCGC
Source organism: Paraburkholderia phenazinium (assembly GCF_900142845.1). NCBI lineage: Bacteria > Pseudomonadati > Pseudomonadota > Betaproteobacteria > Burkholderiales > Burkholderiaceae > Paraburkholderia > Paraburkholderia phenazinium. The sequence goes on along the minus strand of NZ_FSRU01000002.1, from coordinate 333,691 downwards.
TCTGCGCCGCAGGCGACTGCAGTAGGTAAATACCGTCCAGGGCCGCAGCCTCGATTTCTTCTCGGGACGCCTTCGGGACCGCGCAAATTACGTTGATGCCGTTGTGGGCTAGTTTGATGCATAAATTACGGTTGAAGGTCGAAATTCCTCCGTGCAGCGAAAACCATTCGGTCGCCATTACCAATGCCGTTGGCAAAGTTCTGTCCAATAGGTCCGGCTCAATACGTGCAGCACCAGAGTTCGCCCTTACAGGAGTAGCCATCATGAGAGCTTCTAGCCGGGCCAAGGACTGTCTCAAAGCGACTCCTCCTTGGTCCGCGCGAAGGCGTTCGACCGCTTCGCGCAACATCGCGACCGCATCCTCCTTGCGACCAAGTTCGCACAGAAGTTCTGACGCTCGGCCGTACAACAAATCTAGCCCCTTCCCAGGAGCAATTTTGCCAATCCCAACCTTAAGGGAGTCTAGCGCCATCTCCGGCTTCCCTAAACCCCCGAGAAACTCCGCTTTGAGCAAGAAAAGGGACGATAGTCCTTTGTCAGCAGGAACTATCGAGAGTCCCTGATCCAACGCAACAATCGCACCTTTAACGTCTTTCGTTTGGTGAATCAGCTCGCAATATCGGTGATATATAGATGACAGATCCTTGTCCGCCGGGACAACCCTCAAACCCTCGTGGAGTAAAGCTACAGCCACATCAACGTCTCGATACTCCGCGATAATATCGGCTGCAAGAATATATAGACTAGAAAGTGCTTTTTCTGGCGGGACGTCTAACAACCCTTGACGCAAAAACTTAATCGCCTCATCAATTTCGTTATTCTTCACGAGAAGTTCCGCGCCAAACAGATACAACGTCGATCTGTTTGAATTCCTATCGACGACCTCGCTAGCCTGAAGAATAGTTTTAATTGCCTTCTCAAGCGTGATTTGAGTTTCCTGTAACCTAGCGGCCAGAACCCAATACTCAGCAGGAGCGCGAATGACGAGCGACTTTTCTGCATGCTCGAGGGCGAGTTGCACATCACCTGGGTAACCCCTTGCTAGAAGCATTCGCGACACGTAGTGCTCCAGCCAATGGGAACCGCCATAGCTAAGTATTGCTTTCAGCAAACTAATGCGTTCATTGAGTTCGTCTGCGTTAGAGGGAATTGGGGAGCCCTGCGTAAACTCTCGTCCAATATGATCCGCTACGCGCAATGCTATGTCTCTCAGCTCACCTTCCCGCTGAGATTGGAAGAGATGGTATCGTAGCTCCGCATAAGATGTGCTCAGACGCTGACCTTGTAGGACGATCGACCGAGCATGGAAATGCCGAAGGTGATAGTCAGACGCCTTTGAATGCGCCTGTATAAATTCGGCAGGGTTGTCTTTCAAACGCGCAACACTTATTTCACGAACAACCGGATGCAATGAATAGTAGGATTTGGTATGTCTCACAAAAAAGCGTGTGATGAGCGCATTCCGTAATTCGCGCCACTCTTTTCTCGTACCTCCGCAAACCGCCTCAAATGCCGCTTGGTCAAAACCGCTTCGATGCGCTGCCAACATCGTAAGGCGCTTGAGATGAAGTTCGTCTAGGTGCGCAAGTGTGCGTTCTAATAGCTGGCGTTCGAGTTTTGCCAAGAACTCAGGCGATACATCCCGATCTTGAGTTTCCCATACGCCGGGATCACTACCAACGATTTCGTCCAACGGTTCATATAGAAGGCTTGCGACGAGCGTTTCGATTGCGCGGGGGTTATATCCCAGAACGCGAAGCAGGTCGTTTTTGCGCTCATTTGGAACGTCGTCGACCGCATTGACAGCAAGCCGGTCGTCAAGAAGGGCTGCGGCTTCAGAAGGCTGCAGCGCGTTCAGCGTGCGAATGGCGAATGACTCTGACCAGCGCTCGCGCTCCACCAAGCGATCACTCAAGAGAAGTAGCCTTCCGGGGAGATTTGGTCGAGTCTTCAAAAAGGCCAAGATGCCGGCCAGTTGATCAACGGGTCGGCCCGAATCTGGGTCAAATAATCTTTGAGCCTCGTCAAGCACTATCAGCACATTGCGGTTCAAGGCTTTTTCGATGGCAAACGCCGGATTTCCCTCGTCCTCGCCGAGCATCACTTCCTGCATTTTCGGGCGATTCTGATGTGCCAGTTGATCTGCGATATCCAGCCAAACGTCGACTATTAGGATCGACGGGCGATCGGGTATTTCATACGTGACGACGGTCCATTCGGATGTGGATTCGAAAGCCGTCACTACCTCCGCCACGAGATCAGACTTCCCTACGCCAGGAAACCCTTCCAAAAAGCACACGTTGGGACCCTTGATGCGCCAGTCGTTGCTCAGCCATTCAAGATGATTCTTTCGCTCGCTACCGAAATAATTTTTATGCATTGCTTTGAACGCGCTCTCGATTTGTTGTTTCAACGACTTGTTCAGAACCGCGCCCCGCGCAGAATCCCGACGGGGAGGCCAAGGAGTGAGTCAAATAAAGCCGTCAGACCTTAGACGCAGTTTGTCATTCTTTGTTATCGACAATTTTTCGCGAAGCTTGAACGCAAGTAAACTACTATCCGTTTCAGCTTTTGGTCGGAGCGAAAGCTAGATTGGGACCCGACTGGTCCCACCAACGGTGCATCCTGTCAGTCGTTTCAGTGGTTTGCCGCAGATCGAAGGAAATCCTGCCCAAGAACCGGAGTAGACATGCACCGCCAACACAAAGGCGAAAACGGCAGCGCTGCCACTTCTTACCAAAGGGCTCGACTGTTCGGATGTCCGTTGCATTTCCGAAGCTGACATCGAGGCATCACCGGTTCGAGTGCCTGCTTGGGGTCGACTTCTGCCGATTGCGCGCCGATTCTGCGAGGCGCATCCAGACGCACTCGCCCGCCCTTCTCCATCCGCTGTCGAACCAGTGTCGCCCTGAAAACGCCAACCGAATCGACACGTGCGACGCGCTCGAAACGCGTGGCGCGCTGACACAACAGACCTGTCGACAGGTCACATTATTTTGACGTAGCACTGCTTTTTCTCGACCTGTTCGAGTTTGAATCCCTTCTGGGTCATGCATGAAGAGATCTCGTCCGGGAACGGATTCAGATTAAAAATCCGTTGGTCGATTTTGGGGGAAATTCCATGATCCAGTTCGTCTTGCGCCTCTGCGCAGGACGCCTTCGCGAGTCCGATCTTGACGGGCTCCCCGGTGATGCGGTTGCGAATTTTTTCATACTCTCCGCTTTTGCAAGCCGAAACGGCGTCCTTCAGATGTTGCGTGTAAAGGACGTCGACGCACGCGTTGGCTTCCCGGTCCGCATCCTTGAACACCGCCGCGACGGTCTGGGACTTCCACTCGGATTCGTAACGCGAAGTCTCCTCAAGCGGCCAGCAGCCGCACCCCGTCAGCGTCAGCACCAAGGCAGCCATGCCCGCGCGGGAAAGCCATCGCTTTCGTACTTGCATAAGTCCGGCTCTTTTGAAATTGGAATGGTTCAAGCAGGATGCGGGGCGCTTCTCAAAACTCGTAGCCGATAACGCTCATCTCGTACTGGACCGTCGGGTGAGATTGCAACCAAAGACAAATAATACCTCCTACAATGCATTGGGTTTGATCAGGTATCACAACACTGACTACGGCAGTGTGTATCAGAAGCCATTGTGCGTCGTGCCCACGATCGATCCGATTGTCGCCCCGCCATCCCGCTGCCATGCAAACTGGATAGGATGGAAGACCTTAGCGAGAGCGATTTCATTATCGGGTTGTAAGCGGATGAGAGCGCGCTCGATCACTTGCATTAAGACCGGTGGGTTACATTTTTTACCACGAACGCGTATCAGCGAGGCAAGCGATGGGCAAGGAGTTTTTTATCAAGGCAGCGCGTGCTCTTAAAGGGCCGATCGAAGATGGGCAACTGCTGGCCATTACTCGTGGCAACCTGCGCTCCGACATCGCACAGGGCACAAAAAGGTTCGCAGCGATGGATTTGCTGCAGTGCGAATATGTCATCGACAGTGGCCAGATAAAATCTTCTATCGGTGGAAAAATTCTGGAATCGACAACCACATTTAGTGCACACGACAAGGTGGCCATTGCCGCGTTTGTGATCTCCGTGCAAAGCAAGATTTATCTATTCAACCACTTGAACAAGACCGATCTGGTCGCACACTCCTCGTTTGTCGGGAAGTTCGCCAAAGGCGCAGGTGAAATCATGATCGTCGGCGGCAAGGTCAAACTGATACACGCGCACAGCGGGCATTTTCGCCCAGGCGTTCTCAACATTTTTCATGTCGTCAAGCATTTCCGCGATCTGGGCGTGCTCGCCGTCGACGCAAAGGTCGGCTTTGTAACAGATCCTTTTATCTCGATTGAGATGCCTCAGCCCACCAAGACGGACAGCGTGCAGTTTTCGTGTTTACTGGGTGAGCAAGAGCAACAGGCCATTTTGCAGAACGAGCAAGAAATCACTCAACTCCAGCTTGAATTGGAAAAACTAAGGCAGCCCATCTCGGAGACTGCTGTTTCTGAATACAGGGCACAAAAACTCCTTGAGGCGAGCAAAGAGTTAGAGGATGTTGAGGGAACAAAGGATCTGTGCATCATGCTGGAGATGCTTTCTGATTATGAGAGTCAAAAAAAGTCAGCCGAGGAAAATAAACGCCTGGCAAATGAAATAAACATTGAAAAATATCGCGAAATGATCGTCAAGGAAATGAAAAAGATATCCAATAGAATCGAAGATGCACTGAGTCTGATTGACGATATAAAGAGCACTATGACGAGGCAAACCATTTCAGTGATTTACAGTGCCATCTATTTCACGGATTTTGTCACCACGCACTATGAAAAGCTGAAAGCGAGCCACGTACCCGCAGTTTATGACAACGCGCTTTGATTGTTCGTACCGCGCCGTGGTCGCTAGCGCTACCTGTCGGTGCAGGTTGCGCATGACGCACTGAGACTACAACAGGGTGTTTTCGACAGCCGCCCCATTAGCGACGCCCGTTATCGAGAAAGCTGAGGGACCCTTGTGGGTCGACTTCTGCAGGTCGCATGCCGATTCAGCGGAAGCCCATACAACAATAAACTACCGCTGATACCGTACCGGCAACGCCGTCGAATACTTGATCTGCTCCATTGCAAAACTCGAGCTCACGTCATACAACGGCACGGCAGCGATCAACAACTTATAGACCCGATCGTAGTCATCGATATCCGAGACCACCACCCGCAGCAGGTAATCCGTCTCGCCACTCATCCGATACACCTCCACCACCTCCGGAATATCCTGCACGGCACGCGTGAACGTAGCCGCCCACGCCTCCGTATGCTGATTGGTCCGCACCGCGACGAACACCGTCGTGCCAACGCCGAGCTTGCGCGGGTCGCATAGCGCCACCTGAGCGCGGATTACTCCAGTTTCCTTGAGCCGCTGCAGGCGCTTCCAGCATGGCGTCTGCGACAGGTTGACCCGCTGCGCGAGTTCGGCGATCGGCATGGTCGCGTCTTCCTGAAGCAGTTCCAGCAGCTTGCGGTCGATGATATCCATTCCCATATCCACCCCCAGACAGAAAATTATTCTACTTTTGCCCAATCAAGGGGAATTATATGAAAACTCTTTCTCCACGCAAACCGGTATAAATATTCCTGTCCGATAACCGAATCCCAGCGCCTGCGCCGCCCTCATGAGCCACGATATTTCCCAGCCTGCTGCCGACCGCTCCACGCCCCCACACGCTTCCGTGCTGCACGGAAATGAAGCCGTGCACACCTCGCCTGCGTCAGCGGCCGCGCCAAAGTGCGCGAGCCAGCCGATCGCACGCCTGTGCGACGCGCTGGACGCCGCCTTCGACCAATTCGCGGACACCGTCGACCCATCGCAACATGCAGCCTTCGCACTCGCCATCAGGACGGCGCTCGCCACAGCGGCCGCCGATCCGGCGCTCCTCGCACCGGCGCAACGCGAGGGCTCAACAGACTCGTACCGTCGCCACCTGCTGGCCGCCGATCCGCACGGCCGCTATGCCATCGCCGCGCTGGTCTGGATGCCGGGTCAAGCGAGCCCGGTACACGCCCATCAGACGTGGTGCGGCTACGTGGTGCTGGACGGCACCTTGTCGGAAACGGTGTATGACTGGAACGAGGCGCAGCAGCTTGCGACCGAGACACGCTCGCATCCGCGCGCGAGCGGCGCCGTGTCGTTCGTGCGCGCCGGGCGTCGCGGCATCCATCGGCTCGGCAACGCGAGCGACGCACCGGCCGTCTCGCTCCATATTTACGGCGTCGAAGGTTCGCAGATCGCCACGCACGTGAACGACCTGCTCGGCGTCGTCGATCGCGCACCGGCCCTCGCGGAACCGGCCGTCGCCTGAGACCGTAGAGGCGTGCCTGGTTTTTGCGCGCCTAGCTTTTCCCCGCCTCACCGGCAGTAGGAATCTGCGGCGCGACCGGCGCGGGACCCGTCGAGGGCGGCGCCGGCCGCGGCTCGTGAGAAACGTCGCGGGCCGCCATTGCCAAACCGCCTGTGCGAGCGCCGCCAGCCCCGCCATGCGGCACGTCGCCATGCTCCGAGACACGCGCATGCATCGGCAATTCATCGTCCGGCAGCGGCTGCCCCTCGCTATCCTTCGACGAGGTGTAGATGCGCATTTGCGGCACCGGAATCTCGATACCGGCTTCGTCCATCTTGCGCTTCAGACGCAGGTTAAACGCACGCGCCACGCTCCATTGCTGCAGCGGCCGCGTCTTGATCTGCCCTTTCACGACCATCCAGTTTGGATCGAAGCGGTCGAGTCCCCACACTTCGATCGGGCCCAGCATTTCGCGCCGGTAGCGGAAGTCGGCCATCAGATCCGCACCTACCTCGCGAATCAGTTGGGTGACCTGATCGACGTCGGCGGAAAAGCCCATACGCACTTCGAACACCGCGTAGGCAAAATCGCGCGACAGGTTTTTCACGATCTTGATCTGCGAAAACGGAATGGCGTGGATCGCGCCCTGGCCGTCGCGCAGCCGCACCGTGCGAATCGACAGATGCTCGACCGTGCCCGCATGGCCGCCGTCGACGTCGATCCAGTCGCCCACCGAGATGGTGTCCTCGATGATGATGAACAGGCCCGTGATCAGGTCGGTGACGAGCGACTGCGCGCCGAAGCCGATCGCAAGACCGATCACACCCGCGCCCGCCAGCAGCGGCGTCACGTTGATGCCGAGGTTCGCCGCGGTCACGATGCCCGCAACCGTCACCAGCGTCACGAACAGCGCATTGCGCACGAGCGGCAACATGGTGCGCGCGCGCGTGCTGGCGTTACGCGATTTGCTGCGTGAACCGCTCGGCGTGAGCGCTTCCCTGATCGCAGTGTCGATCAGAATCCACAGCAGCCAGGCAATGAACCAGGTGGCAAGAATCGCCATGACCGCATGGGCGATCCCGCGCGCCGCGACGTTCTCCTCGATCACGCTCGCAAGCGACACGCCCCACAGCCGCGCCGCCAGTTCGAAAAACGCCAGCCAGATGAACAGCGTCGCCAGCGTCCCCACGAATTGCAGCAGTCTGCGCAGGTAAGGCGAGCGGCGATGCCTGCGGATATCGCGCGGCCGCGTCACGCGCAACACGATGGCCGACAGGAAGAACGCCAGCACCAGAAACAGCGCGGTCACCACGGAGATCTGCAGCACGTTCTCGTTCGAACCCGAACCGCCGATCGTGGCAATCACCGAGGCGCTGGCCAGCAGCAGCACCGGCACATGCCAGAGCGAGGCGAGCACGTCGAAGGCATCGGTTGCGGCCTTATGGTCGTGGCGCGCGTCGTAGGTCCGGTTGCGGATCAGGTGCGCCACGGGCCGGCGAAACGCCAGCGCGAAATACGCGGTCAGGACGGCGGCAACCATATTCGCCGCCGTCGACACCAGTTCGGCCAGATTCGGCCCGAGCTGATGCGCGACATCGTAGTTCACCGCCGCATCGCCCAACGCGGCGCACACGCCGATCGCAAACAGCAGCCGGCGCGCATGTTCGAGCAGCACGCGCACCGCGACGCGCCGATGCCCCGAGCCGAACAGCGAAAACATGATGAGACAGATCGCGGAAAACACCGCGCCGGCGACGATCGCATAGGCGACCACCATCCCCAGCGTGCGGCCGAGCGCATCGGGCATGGCCCGCGCGAATACCAGCGCGGCCAGAAACGCGACGATCCATGGACTGGCCCGCCGCAGCGCGAAGATCAGCAGCTCACCGCTCGTCGGATTCGGCTTGAGTTCGAACACCACGTGGTAGCGTTCGTGCAGCCGGCGCTGCACATAGATCAAGACCCATGCGCATGCGCCCCAGCCGGCCAGCATCGCCACCATGTCGAGCAGGATCTTGCCGAAACTCTGCGGCCCCTGGCTCGTGACGATGGTGAACAACTCGTTGCCGGCCGCGTTGAAACGCCCGGCCCAATAACGCAGCGGCGTGCGACCCTGATGCACGCCGGACTCGAACGAAGCGATTCCCGACGCGATCGCACCCAGCAAACCGGGACTCGGCTGCGCAGGCGGCGCCGGCGCGACCGTGCGGCTGACGTCGCGCAGCTTCTTGAGCTGGGCGACGAGCGCCGTGCGCTGGCGATCGTTGTCGAGCGTCGAGATCACACTGTCGAGCGAGCGCGCAAGCTCGGCCTGGCTCGCCGGCGACGGCGCGGAGGCCGCTTCGGCCGCCGAGGCGGCATCGGACGCGGGCGTTGCCGTCGCGCTGTTGATCAGGCTCTGCAATGCCGGAATCACCGGCGTCGCGCCGGCCGCGTGGGCGGGCTTCGGCGCCGCGAAAAGGCACGCCAGCACGGCCACCACGATCAGCCACGCACACAGCGGCGCAGCCTGCGCCGACGGCCGCAGGCCCGCGGCACGGCTGCGCCGGGGGTCGGAAGACAGATGACGGAAAAAATAAAAGGCAGTGCGAAACGCCCGTTGCCCGCCGGTGAACGGCGCAGCCCCGGACTCACACCGTTTTTGGCATGACTTCATGGCAATCCGTGACAAAACGGGAGACGCCAAGTGTAGCCGCACTTGCCACAGGCCGCGCAGGTGTATGCGTAACGGAATGTTAGGACGCTTGCGCGGCCGGCTGGGATCAGTAAGCGACCGTCGCGATCTTGCGGATGAAACGGCCCTGCTCCAGCTCGTCGACAAACGCGATCGCGTAGTCTTCAGCCGAAATGCGGCTATTGCCGCTGGCGTCCGCCAGCAGCGTGTCGCTGCCCGTGCGGAAGACGCCGGTCCGCTCGCCGGGGGCGATCAGCGCCGCAGGGGCGAAAAACGTCCAGTCGAGATCGTTTAGCGTGCGGTAAAACGTCAGCGCGTCGCGGTGGGCCAGCGCCACCGGCTTATAGGCGTCCGGAAAGCCTTCCGTGTCGACCAGTTGCTTGCCGGGTGCCACTTCCAGCGAGCCCGCCCCACCCACCACCACGAGACGCTTCAGGCCCGCCGCACGCACACCCTCCACCAGCGCGCGGGTCGCGGTCACGACGACAGCCGCGTCGTCGCGCGGCGGCGCATAGGCGCTCGCCACCACGTCATGGCCGCGCACCGCTGCGGCGACGCTGGCGGCGTCGAGCAGATCGGCCTGCGCTGCCTTGAGGTTGGCGACGTCCGTCGGCACGCGCGCGGGATTACGCGCCAGTGCCGTCACCTGATGGCCGCGACGCGCCGCTTCCGCCGCAATCCGCGAACCGATTACGCCCGTTGCGCCAAACAATGCGATCTTCAATGCCTTGCTCATTTCTGTATGCTCCTGTGATTGGCTTATATGTAACCACGTTGATTACATATAACGCCGAAAAAAGAGGGGCTTGGCCCCCCGCTTGTATCTGCACGTCCCTGCCTGTCCTGCTTGAACCTCCAGCCGCCGCACAGCGCCGCCCTATCCCGCCGGCCGCCGCTTGCGTTCGCGCTGGCGCTCGGCCTTGACCAGGTCAGCGGTGGCATCCGCCAGCGTACGGCCTGCGAGCGACGCCTCCATGGCCTGCTGCGCCTCATCGATGATGCCGCGCAGCACGACCTGGATATTGCGCCCCACCATGCAAGCCGGATTCGGTTCCTCGCGATGCAGCGCGAACAGTTGCGCATCGTCGACGGCGCGGTACACCTCCAGCAGCGTGATCTCGTCGGGCGGCCGCGCCAGCAGCGCGCCGCCGCCCGCGCCGAGTTGCGACGTAGTGAGTCCGGCGTCCGCGAGCATCGTCAGCAGACGGCGGATCAGCGCGGGATTTGTGTTCACGCTGCCTGCAATCATGTCCGACGAAAGCGGCAGGCCATCCTGCAGCGACAACAACGCCAGCACGTGGACCGCAAAGGCAAACCGGCTACTCGTATTCAAAACGCACCTGTCCGGCGACGACAATGTGTAACCATAGTAATTACATTTAACCGCGCTGTCAAACCGGCGCAGCCAACCGCGGCTCCGCCGTGCCTCGCATGCACATCCACCGCTCGAACCTGCGGCGTCATTTGTCCATCTGCTTTTGTGCGTCGCTGCTGCTGTCGCTATCGCTCGACGCAGCGGATGCCGACGAAGCCGCCGTGGTATCGGACCACTGCTGCAGCTTGCGTCCCGCGTTTTGCAGGCCTGCGCCGGTCAGCGACGCCGCCTTGTTGAGCTCCGCGCTGCTCTCGCTCGCCGCGCTCTGCAGATTGGCTTGCGCGCTGGAGGCGAGCGCCGACGGATCGATGGTGATGGTCGGCGCGGAAGCCGCCGAATCGATGTTCTGTTTCGCCGCGTCGACCTGCTGGCCGACATAGCTCGCGGCCTGGTTGAGCGACTGCCCGGCCTGTTGCGCAGCGTCATCCATCTTGCCGGCCAGCTGGCCCGCGGAGGCGTCGTTTTTCTGGCACGCGGCCAGCGCGCCGAGCAGGACCCCAGCCAAGGCAACACGGCGAACGAGGGGACGGTGGTTGAATGAAATCATTTTGGAATCTGAGCCGCAGCAAGCGGCTTCCCTATACGGCAACGAACTCATGATACGCCCTGGCGCTGCTCACCCTGCACTTCGGGCAGGCAGACGCCCGTGCGGGAGACGCTGCGTGCAAGGCCAAACGCCGGCGCTCGACGCGCCGTTCGTCGCTGTACTGTCAAACACGTTGGAGTAGACTCGCTGAACGTTCGATGTGTTCCGCAGTTCAACTGGAGGCATGCGATGGCAGCAAAGAAGATTCTGTTCCTGACCGGCGATTTCGCCGAGGATTACGAAACAATGGTGCCGTTTCAGGCACTGCAGGCGATCGGCCATGTGGTCGACGCGGTGTGTCCCGGCAAGTCGGCCGGCGAGCGCATCAAGACGGCCATTCACGACTTCGAGGGCGACCAGACCTACACCGAGAAGCCTGGCCACCAGTTCACCCTGAACGCCACCTTCGACGACGTGGACCCCGGCCAATACGATGCGCTGGCGATCGCAGGCGGCCGTGCTCCGGAGTATCTGCGCCTGAACCAGAGAGTGATCGACATCGTGCGCCAGTTCGCGGAACAGCGTAAGCCGATCGCTGCGATCTGCCATGCGGCCCAACTGCTGGCCGCCGCCGACGTGATCCGCGGCAAGCGCATTTCCGCTTATCCGGCTTGCGCGCCGGAAGTGAAGCTCGCGGGCGGCGAGTACGCCGACATCCCGGTCGACGCGGCCATCACCGACGCCAACTTTGTCACCGCGCCCGCATGGCCGGCCCATCCCGAGTGGCTGCGGCAATTCCTCGTGCTGCTCGGCACGCGCATCGAACTCTGAGATTTCCCCACACGTCGGGTCGCCGCTCAGGCGCCCGACGCCTCATCCCTTCCGCAGCATTTCCCGCGCGAGAACAAGGCCTGCAACCGGCACCCTTGCGCGCGGATTGCATTGAGATGTGCCGGCTCATACCCAACTGCATTTGAGACTAGTCCGATAGTTCATCGCGAACGGCCTTCCTATAGTCGACGGTTGACTTTGGAGCCCCTTTCGATGGAACTGACAGACTGGATCGTCGTCCTCGTGATCGCACTCATGGCGATCGCTTTCTTCTGCGGCCGCGCCCCGGCCCGCTGGTCGCTCGAGAACCGCGCGCGCCGCTTCACCGGCACCCGCCTGCTCGTGCAGGCTGCGTTCTCACTCTGGGCTGCCCTGCTGATCCTGGTACGCGGACTGTTCGCGCTCGACGGCCTGCTGGGCATGCGCCCCGCACCGCACATCGTGATCCTGGGCGCGGCCATCCTGATGGCGTTCGGCTGCTACTGGTCGATTCGCGCCAGCAAACTGCTGAAGCCACGCCGCATCTTCACCGCGTACTAAGTCCCGGCGCGCCCAGCGCCAGCATCTCGGGCTCTTCGCGCGGCACACGAATCTCCGCCTCCGGCAACGTGAAATAGAAGGTCGTGCCGACCCCTTCGGTCGACTCCGCCCACACGCGGCCGCCATGCCGCTCCACCACGCGACGCACCAGCGCCAGTCCGATCCCCTCGCCGGTTGCGACGTTGCCGTGCAAGCGCTGAAACGCGTTGAACAGACGCGGTATGGCGACAGCCGGAATCCCGAGCCCGTTGTCTTTCACATAGAAAATACGTAACGAGTGGACGCCGGGCGGCGCCGGCGTCGTCCCGACTTCGACGCGTCCATCGCGCGACGCATCGAGGTAGTTGATCGCATTGCCCACCAGATTCGCGAACACCTGTTCGAGCGCGGTCGGATCGCCCCACACCGAGGGCAGATCGTGGACTACCACGCGTGCCCGGCGCGCCCGGATCGATACCTGCATCGCATCGACCACACGCTGGACGATGTCGCGCACATGCACCTGCTGACGCCGGTACTCGACGCGGCCGACGCGCGAGAGCCGCAACAACGCGTCGATGATGTGCGACGCACGCAGCACCGCGGTCTGCAGGTAATGCAGCGCCTCGCCGATATCCTCGTCCACCAGTTGCTCGATATGCTGCCGCCGCTCGGGCGTCAGCGACGACAGCCGGACCGCTTTGCGCAGGTCGTCGCAGGCATGAATCAGTTCCTTCGAGAAGCCCTGCAGGTTGACGAGCGGCGCGCGCAGATCGTGCGACACGCTGTAGATAAACATCTCGTTTTCCTGGGTCTGCTGACGCAGCGTCTCGTTGATGGCGGTCAATTCATTGGCGCGGCGCGCCAGATCGGCCTGGAAACGGGCCTGGATGCGCTCCGCCTCGAGCAGGCGCCGGCTCGTCTCGTGCAGCGTCTGATCGAGCCGGGCGATTTCGTCCGAGCCGTGGTCGATCGGCGCGAGCGGTTCATTGCTGGCGAGCCGCCCGGCGTTGTCGGAGAGCAGCGCGAGCCGCCCGCGCACGCCGCGCGTGAACAGCCACACGGCCAGCGCGACGAACAGCAGCGAGCCAAACACGGCGGCCACCACCAGCACCTGCTGCCGCTCGCGCGCGGCCTCGGCCTCGGTCGAACGCTGGGTGTCGATGAGCCGCTCCTCGTTCTGGAACGCGGTGATCTGGGCGCGGAAACGGTCGAGCACGTCGGTCGTGGCCAGTTCGCTGAACCGTTCGATGACGTCGCGCCGGCGCCCCGAATGCAACAGGTCCTGCACACGGTCCGACCATTGCCGGTACGCCTGCACCGATTGACGGATCTGCACCGCGCGCTCCACCTGCGGTGGATTGTCGGCCACGAGATCGGCCAACTGGTCGATGCGCCGGTCGATGTCCATCCATAGCGCGACGGGCGTCGTGACATCTGCGCTATTGCTGAGCACCGCGCCGCGCAGACGCACCGAGTCGAGCAGCACCGGCTCCAGAATCGCCGTGGTCTGGCGCAGCACGTCCTCGCTGTGGGCCTGCCAGCGCTCGGCCTGCGCGGCATCCACCTGTGCCTTGACCAGCCCCGACAGGAGGGCGAGCTCGAACACGGCAGGAATCGCGATCAGCAACAGCCCTTTGGTTGTCAGTCTCATGCGTACGCGAAGGAGTTCGGGAGCCCGGCAGGCCGCGCAGGGGACAGCACATTATGTCGGCGTTTGCCCTGGATGACAAAGGCCGTCAGCATGGCCGCCCGCCCGGCGGCATGGGACCGCGCCGCTCGCGCCGGTCGCCACGACATGCACCATGCACGGCGCATTAACTGCGCCCGTACGCTCGGTCTGTCACCTGTCCCCACATGCTTGTGTGATGATAAAATCGCCTGCTGGAGATGGCATTCTCCTTTAACCGCCCAGACAGGGCTGATGATGCCTGCATGCCCGGATGATTGCGGATACGCCGTGTCTGCGCTCACCCCGGTTTGTCGACCTTGCCAGGCGTCCTTCCATGTATTTATCTATTGTCGCAGTGGGTATCGGCGGTGCACTGGGTTCACTGTTCCGCTGGTTTCTCGGTATCCGTCTGAACGGGGTCTTCCCCGCCCTGCCGCTCGGCACCCTCGCCGCCAACGTGATTGCCGGTTATGTCATCGGCGTCGCCGTGGCGTTCTTTGCCCGCTTGCCCGAGCTGGCCCCCGAGTGGCGGCTCTTCGTCATCACCGGGCTGATGGGCGGCCTGTCCACCTTTTCGACCTTCTCCGCCGAAGTCGTCCAGCGCTTGCAGGAAGGTCGTTTCGGTTGGGCCGCCGGCGAAATTGCCATTCACGTGTCCACGTCGCTGGTGATGACGGTGCTGGGAATCGCGACCGTATCGCTCGTGACACGCTAGATAGACGCATCACCCTGTTTCATTCCGCTTGCCGCAATCGCGCAATACGAGTCGATTCAATACGCATTAAATAAAGAGATATTGCGGCGCCACGCCGCGCGCCCTCTCCTTCTCATCCGCCAATATCTAGTTCACGGACGAAAAAAAAGGCGTCACGTGACCGTGACGCCTTAAAAAGTTCTAGCCATTCCGAGGGCCGTGCTAGAACCTGAGAGAGGGGATTCGAAAGCGTCGCCTGACAGCGCCACACGCGTGAATTGCCGTTGGCGCCTTGCTGGCCCGGGCTGTAGAGCATGTCGGGCGAGGCTGAGGCTACCGTGCCGAACTCACACGCAAGCCTACCTTTCGAAATGTGATTCCATTTTTTACGGTTATGCTGACTAAGTCAAGCAAAATCTAATGCAGCCGGGCACTGTCGGCGGCACCCTTCTATTACAATGAATCGTCATATCAAATAGGGCCAGCATGCGTCATTATGGTGCAAGTTCGGCACTGCCGCTTCCGGTTCGGCGGCACAGCACAAATGTGTAAAATGAAACAAAGTTTCACAATAATGAGATGACCCACGAATCCATGCTCCCCCGCGGCACCGATCCCGTCAAGGAAAAAGACGGCTCAGGAGACGAAGTTACGGCGCTCGCGCGCGGCCTGACCGTGCTGCGCTGTATCGCGGCAGCCGATTCCCCGCTCAGCAACCGCGAACTGACCGAGCTCACGGGCATTCCGAAACCGACCGTGTCGCGCATCACTGCGACGCTTGTCAGCGCCGGGTTTCTGTTTCGCCTGCCGGACAGCGAACGTTTCGTGCTGACTTCGTCCGTGCTGGAATTGAGCAACGGATTTCTGCGCAACTTCGATATTCGCGCGCGCTCGCGGCCGTTCCTGATCGATCTCGCCGAACGCACCTCGCTGTCCGTGCATCTGGCCGTGCGCGACCGGCTCGACATGGTGGTCATCGACGCCATCAAGCCGCGCTCGGCCGTGCTGGTGTCGCGGCTCGACATCGGGTCGCGGATGAACCTGAGCCGCACCGCTGTCGGCCGCGCCTATCTGGCCGTGCTGTCAGAGCCCGAGCGTCAAAAACTGCTGCTTGGGCTGCAGGCTGCCGAAGGCGACGACTGGGGGCAAATTAGCAACCGGCTCGGCCAGGCGCTGCAGGAAACCGCCGCCCATGGCTTCGCGATTGCCACCGGCGAGTGGCACGACGGGCTGAACGCGATCGCGGCCGGTTTCATCGGCCCATCCGGCGAGCGCTATGCGGTCAATTGCGGCGGCTCCGCCCACCAGTGCCCACGCGACTGGCTGATGACGCGCGCGGCGCCGCTGCTGCTCGAATGCATCGCCAACATTGCCCTCGAAATTGGCGGCACGCCAGGACGGCGGCTGGACAATTGAGCGGCTGCGCGGCCCATTCCACGAGGACCCGCCGGACCGCTGCCGGCACGCGCCGCCACGTGCGGCACGCAGCGGTCCGCGCGGTGTAACGCGCGTAACCAACAGAAAAATACATCACTGGACGGTAAGGAAGCCAGGGACGTACGATCATGCTTTCGTCCAGCTTGCTGTGGCCGATCCGCGCTGTCCAACGTGTTGCATTTCGCACACCTGCCTAACTCCACGCCCGTTACCTGATCGAATCGATGGACGAACAACAACAGCATTCGGAAACTTCTCGCACACCCGCCCCGGCGCACCAGCCGTCCACCGCCGGGACCAGCCAGACAAAGAGCGGCGGCAAACGGCATCGGGGGCGCACTATCGGACTGATCGTCGCCGCGCTGGTCGTCGCGGGCATTGTGGTGTGGCGCTGGCATCCATGGGGCGGCCCGGCCGGCGGCGCGGCGGCGCAGAGCGAGGGCGGCGGCCGCCACGGCCGCGGCGGCCCTGGCGCGTTCGCCAACCTGGCGCAGCCGGTGCACGTCGCCACCGCGACGCAAGGCGACATGCCGGTCGTGCTGACCGCACTCGGCACGGTCACGCCGCTTGCCACCGTCACCGTGCAGACGCAGTTGAGCGGCACGCTGCAAACGGTCGCGTTCCAGGAAGGCCAGATGGTCAAGAAGGGCGACCTGCTCGCGCAGATCGACCCGCGCCCGTATCAGATCTCGCTTGAAAACGCCGAGGGCGCGCTGGCGCGCGACCAGGCGCTGCTGCAAACCGCCCGCCTCGACCTGAAGCGTTATCAGACGCTGCTCGCCCAGGATTCGATCGCGAGTCAGCAGGTGGACACGCAAGCGTCGCTGGTGCAACAGTACATCGGCACCGTGAAGTCGGATCAGGCCAACATCGACACCTACAAGCTCGACCTGATCTACGCGCGCATCACCGCGCCCGTATCGGGCCGCGTGGGTCTGCGCCAGGTCGACCCCGGCAACTACGTCACGCCCAGCCTGACCAACGGGCTTGTCGTGATCACGCAATTGCAGCCCATCAGCGTGATCTTCACCGTCTCCGAAGACAGCCTGCCGCAAATCATGAAGCAGGTGCAAGCGGGCGCGAAGCTGTCGGTGACGGCGTACGACCGCAGCAACACCACCTCGCTCGCGGGCGGCACGCTCGAGACGCTCGACAACCAGATCGACACCACCACCGGCACGCTCAAGCTGCGCGCCATGTTCAACAACGACGACAGCCTGCTGTTCCCCAACCAGTTCGTCAACGCGCGGCTGCTGGTGGATACGATTCACGACGCCGTGATCGTGCCGACC
The DNA here is from genome assembly GCF_900142845.1 of Paraburkholderia phenazinium. Lineage (NCBI taxonomy): Bacteria > Pseudomonadati > Pseudomonadota > Betaproteobacteria > Burkholderiales > Burkholderiaceae > Paraburkholderia > Paraburkholderia phenazinium. The sequence goes on along the minus strand of NZ_FSRU01000002.1, from coordinate 316,340 downwards.
TCCGCCGTGCTGAACGGCTCGATGGGCCAGTTCGTGTACGTGGTGAAGGACGACAGCACGGTCACCGTGCGGCCGGTCAAGATCGGCCCCGTGGACGGCGAACGCACCAGCATCGCCACCGGCCTGCAGCCTGGCGAGCGGGTGGTAATCGACGGCTCCGACCGTCTGAAGGAAGGCGCGAAGATCACGATTCCGGCGGACCGTCCGCGCGGCGCTTCGGGAGCACGCGGCGCTTCCGGTCCGCACGGCGCATCGGGCGCGTGGGGTGCATGGGGCGCGTCCGGCGCGCATGCGCATCATCACAAACACCCGGCGCAAGCTTCGGAATAAAGGCTGACTGAACCCGCATGAATCCATCCCGCGCCTTTATTCTGCGCCCGGTCGGCACTGCCCTGCTGATGGCGGCAATCATGCTGGTCGGGCTGGTCGCGCTGCGCTTCCTGCCGCTTTCGGCGCTGCCGGAAGTCGACTACCCGACCATCCAGGTGCAGACCTTCTATCCGGGCGCGAGCCCGGACGTGATGACCTCGTCGGTCACGGCGCCGCTCGAACGGCAGTTCGGGCAGATGCCGTCGCTGAACCAGATGTCGTCGCAAAGCTCGGCGGGCTCGTCGATCATCACGCTGCAGTTCAGCCTCGACCTGCCGCTCGACATCGCCGAACAGGAAGTCCAGGCCGCGATTAACGCCGCCGGCAACCTGCTGCCGTCGGATCTGCCCGCGCCGCCGATCTACGCCAAGGTCAACCCGGCCGACGCGCCGATCATCACGCTCGCCCTCACCTCGCAGACCATGCCGTTGACACAGGTGCAGGACCTGGCCGACACACGTCTCGCGCAGAAGATTTCGCAGGTGGCCGGCGTCGGTCTGGTGAGTCTGTCAGGCGGCCAGCGTCCGGCTGTGCGAATTCAGGCTAATCCGCGTGCGTTGGCGGCGTACGGTCTGAATCTCGACGACCTGCGCACCACCATTTCGAACCTCAACGTCAATACGCCGAAAGGCAATTTCGACGGACCGACGCGCGCCTACACGATCAACGCGAACGATCAGCTGACCGACGCCAACGCCTACAAGAGCGCGGTCATCGCTTACAAGAACGGCCGGCCGGTGATGCTGACGGACGTCGCCACCATCGTGCAGGGCGCGGAGAACACCAAGCTCGGCGCATGGGTCGACGGAACACCGGCCATCATCCTGAACGTGCAGCGCCAGCCGGGGGCGAACGTGATCCAGGTGGTGGACAGCATCAAGGCGCTGCTGCCGCAACTGCAGGCCTCGCTGCCCGCCGCGCTGAACGTGCGGATCGTCACCGACCGGACCACCACGATCCGCGCCTCGGTGCGCGACGTGCAGTTCGAACTGCTGATGTCGGTGGTGCTGGTGGTGCTGGTGATGTACCTGTTCCTCGCCAACGTCTACGCCACCATCATCCCGAGCCTGTCGGTGCCGCTCTCGCTGATCGGCACGCTGGCCGTGATGTATCTGTGCGGCTTTTCGCTCGACAACCTCTCGCTGATGGCGCTCACCATCGCCACCGGCTTCGTGGTCGACGACGCCATCGTGATGATCGAGAACATCGCGCGCTATGTCGAAGAGGGCGAGTCGGCGCTCGAAGCGGCGCTCAAGGGCTCGAAACAGATCGGCTTTACCATCATCTCGCTGACGGTGTCGCTGATCGCCGTGCTGATTCCGCTGCTGTTCATGGGCGACGTGGTGGGCCGCCTGTTCCACGAATTCGCGATCACGCTGGCCGTGACCATCGTGATTTCGGCGGTGGTGTCGCTCACGCTCGTGCCGATGATGTGCGCCAAACTGCTGCGCCACACGCCGCCAAAGGAAGCGCATCGCTTCGAGACCAAAGCGCACGCCTTCATCGACTACATCATCGCGCGCTACGCCGTCGCGCTGACCTGGGTGCTGGACCGCCAGCGCTCGACGCTGTTTGTCGCCGTGCTCACGCTGGTGCTGACCGGCGTGCTGTACGTGTTCATTCCGAAGGGCTTCTTTCCGGTGCAGGACACCGGCGTGATCCAGGCCATCACCCAGGCGCCGCAGTCGGTGTCGTACGAATCGATGGCGGAGCGCCAGCAGGAACTGGCCGCGCAGATCCTGAAGAATCCTGATGTGGAGAGCCTGACCTCGTTTATCGGCGTGGACGGCAACAACATCACGCTGAACAGCGGGCGGATGCTGATCAACCTGAAGCCGCGCGACGACCGCAGCCACACCGCGAGCGACGTGATCCGCCAGTTGCAGAAGGATGTGGCGCACATTCCGGGCGCCTCGTTGTACATGCAACCGGTGCAGGACCTGACCATCGACGCGACGGTCAGCCCGACGCAGTATCAGTTCATGCTGACCGATCCGAACATCGCCGAGTTCGCGACCTGGGTGCCGAAGCTGGTCGAGCGGCTCAAGCAGGCCCCTGAACTCGCCGACGTCGCGACAGATCTGCAGGAGAACGGCCAGTCGGTCTATGTGGAAATCGACCGCGCCAGCGCGTCGCGCTACGGCATCACGCCGGCCACCGTCGACAACGCACTGTACGACGCCTTCGGCCAACGCATCGTCTCGACCATCTTCACGCAGTCGAACCAGTACCGCGTGATTCTCGAAGCGCAGCCGCAGGTCCAGCACTACACAGAGTCGTTGAACGCGATCTACCTGCCCTCTTCCACCTCGACGGGCGGCCAGGTGCCGCTGTCGTCGATCGCGAAGTTCGTCGAACAGCCGGCACCGTTGCTGGTGACCCACCTGAGCCAGTTTCCCGCTACCACGGTGTCGTTCAACCTGGCGCCGGGTTCGTCGCTCGGTGCGGCCGTCAAGGCGATCAATCAGGCGGAAAAGGACATCGGCTTGCCGGCCTCGTTCCAGACGCGCTTCCAGGGCGCGGCGCTGGCGTTTCAGGCGTCGCTCGCGAACGAACTGTTCCTGATCCTCGCCGCGATCGTCACCATGTATATCGTGCTCGGCGTACTCTACGAGAGCTTCATCCACCCCATCACGATTCTCTCGACGCTGCCCTCGGCCGGCGTCGGCGCATTGCTCGCGTTGCTGATCACCGGGCACGACCTCGACATCATCGGCATCATCGGCATCGTGTTGCTGATCGGTATCGTGAAGAAGAACGCCATCATGATGATCGACTTCGCGCTCGAGGCCGAACGCGAACAGGGCAAGCCGCCGCGCGAGGCGATTTACCAGGCGTGCCTGCTGCGCTTCCGGCCGATCCTGATGACCACCATGGCGGCCCTGCTCGGCGCCCTGCCGCTGATGCTCGGCACCGGCGCGGGTTCGGAACTGCGCCGGCCGCTCGGCATTGCGATTGCGGGCGGCCTGATCGTGAGCCAGTTGCTGACGCTGTTCACCACGCCGGTGATCTACCTCGCGTTCGACTCGCTGGCGCGGCGCGTGCGGGCGCGTTTTCATCACGACCCGCATGACGAAGGCGGCCGCAACGCCCCGCCGCCCGCCACCGACGCGGGGAACTAAGCGATGAACCTGTCGCGTCCGTTTATTGCCCGGCCGGTCGCCACCACGCTGCTGGCGGTGGGCATTGCGCTGTCCGGCGTGTTCGCCTTCACGAAGCTGCCGGTCGCGCCGCTGCCGCAGGTCGACTTCCCGACCATCTCGGTGCAGGCCAGCCTGCCGGGGGCGAGTCCGGAGACGGTCGCCACCAGCGTGGCGAGCCCGCTCGAACGGCACCTGGGCTCGATTGCCGACGTCACCGAAATGACCTCGCAGAGCTCGGTGGGCTCGACGCGCATCACGTTGCAATTCGGGCTGAACCGCGACATCGACGGCGCCGCGCGCGACGTGCAGGCCGCCATCAACGCGGCCCGCGCCGACCTGCCCGCGAGCCTGCGCAGCAATCCGACGTACCACAAGGTGAACCCGGCCGACGCGCCGATCCTGATTCTCGCCTTGACCTCCAACACGCTGACGGCCGGGCAGTTGTACGACTCCGCCGCCACCGTGTTGCAGCAATCGCTCTCGCAGGTGGACGGCATCGGCGAAGTGGACGTCAGCGGTTCGGCCAATCCGGCGGTGCGCGTGGAACTGGAACCGCAGATGCTGTTCCACTACGGTATCGGACTCGAAGACGTGCGGGCGGCGCTGGCCGCGGCGAATGCGAACAGCCCGAAAGGCTCGATCGAATTCGGCCCGAACCATGTGCAGCTCTACACCAACGATCAGGCGAGCAAGGCATCGCAGTACAAGGACCTGATTATTGCCTACCGCAACGGCGCGGCCGTGCATCTGTCGGATGTGTCGGAGGTGGTCGACTCGGTTGAGGACCTGCGCAACCTCGGCCTGTACAGCGGCAAGCATTCGGTGCTGGTGATCCTGTCCCGCCAACCGGGGGCGAACATCATCGAAACGATCGACCGCGTCAAGGCGATGCTGCCGCAACTCAAGGCCTCGCTGCCGGCGGACGTCGAGGTGACGCCGACGGTCGACCGCTCCACCACGATCCGCGCCTCGCTGAAGGACACCGAGCACACGCTGATGATCGCAGTGGCGCTGGTCGTGATGGTGGTGTTCCTGTTCCTGCGCAACTGGCGAGCGACGCTGATTCCGAGCGTGGCGGTACCGATCTCGATCATCGGTACGTTCGGCGCGATGTACCTGATGGGTTTTTCGATCGATAACCTGTCGCTGATGGCGCTGACGATTGCGACCGGCTTCGTGGTCGACGACGCGATCGTGGTGCTCGAAAACATCTCGCGGCATATCGAGAACGGCGTACCGCGCAGAGAAGCGGCGTTTCGCGGCGCGCGCGAAGTCGGCTTTACGGTGGTCTCGATCAGCATCTCGCTGGTGGCGGTGTTCTTGCCGATTCTGCTGATGGGCGGCATCGTCGGGCGGCTGTTCCGCGAATTTGCGCTGACGCTGTCGCTCGCGATTGCGGTTTCGCTGCTGGTGTCGCTGACGCTTACGCCGATGATGTGCTCGCGCCTGCTCAACGAGCCGCATGAGCGTGAAGAAGAAGGACGTTTCGCGCGCTGGCTCGAACGGGGCTTCCAGTCGATGCAGCGCGGCTACGAACACACACTCGGCTGGTCGCTGCGGCATCCGCTGCTGATCCTGCTGGTGCTGCTTGCCACGATCGGGCTGAACGTGTGGCTCTACGTAATCATCCCGAAGGGCTTCTTTCCGCAGCAGGACACCGGCCGCCTCGTCGGCGGCATTCAGGCGGACCAGTCCACCTCCTTCCAGGCGATGAAGGGCAAATTCGCCGAGATGATGAAGATCGTCGGCGAGAACCCGGCCGTGGAAGGCGCGGTGGGCTACACCGGCGGACGGCAGACCAACTCCGGCTTCATGTTCGTGCAGTTGAAGCCGAAGCCCGGACGGCGCGTCTCGGCAGACCAGGTGATCCAGCAATTGCGCGGACCGCTCTCCGAGGTGGCGGGCGTGCGCACCTTCCTGCAGGCTGTGCAGGACATCCGCGTGGGGGGACGGCAATCGAACGCGCAGTATCAGTTCACGCTGCTGGCGGATTCGACGACCGACCTGTACACGTGGGGCCCGAAACTCACCGAGGCGTTGCAGGCGCGTCCCGAACTGGCGGACGTGAATTCCGACCAACAGCAAGGCGGCCTCGAATCGATGGTGACGATCGACCGCGCGAGTGCGGCGCGGCTGAACATCGAGCCGGCGCAGATCGACAACACGCTGTACGACGCGTTCGGCCAGCGTCAGGTGTCGACGATTTACAACCCGCTGAACCAGTACCACGTGGTGATGGAAGTGGCGCCGAAGTACTGGCAAAGCCCGGACATGCTGAAGCAGATCTACGTCAGTACATCGGGGGGCAGCGCGAGCGGCGCGCAGACCACCAACGCGACGGCGGGCACGGTGACTGCGCCGGTGGCCAACACCAGCAGCACGAGCGCATTGGGCGGCGGCACGGCGGGCACGACGGCATCGAGCGCGGCGGCGATTGCGTCGGATTCGGCGCGCAACCTGGCGATCAATTCGCTTGCGGCGAGCGGCAAATCGAGTGCGTCGTCGGGGGCGGCGGTGTCGACGTCGAAGGAGACGATGATTCCGTTGTCGGCGATTGCGAGTTTTGGTCCGGGGAGTACGCCGTTATCGGTGAATCACCAGAGCCAGTTCGTGGCCTCGACGATCTCGTTCAACTTGCCGCCGGGCAAATCGTTGTCGGACGCGACCCAGGCGATCTACGACACGATGGCGGAGATCGGCATGCCGGGGACGATCCACGGCAGTTTCCAGGGGACGGCGCAGGCGTTCCAGCAGTCCTTGTCGGACATGCCGCTCTTGATTCTGGCGGCGTTGGCGGCGGTGTATATCGTGCTGGGGATACTGTATGAGAGCTATATCCATCCGTTGACGATTTTGTCGACGTTGCCTTCGGCGGGGGTGGGGGCGTTGCTGGCGTTACTGCTGTTTCAGACGGAGTTCAGCATTATTGCGTTGATTGCGGTGATTTTGCTGATTGGCATCGTCAAGAAGAACGCGATCATGATGATTGATTTTGCTATTGAAGCTTCTCGTCAAGGGTTGTCTTCTTATGATGCGATTCATCAGGCCTGTTTGTTGCGGTTTCGGCCGATCATGATGACCACTTGTGCTGCGCTGCTTGGGGCGCTGCCGTTGGCGTTTGGGAATGGGGATGGGGCTGAGTTGCGGGCGCCTTTGGGGATCGCCATTGTCGGTGGGCTCATTGTTAGTCAAATGCTTACGCTCTATACCACGCCGGTTGTTTATCTTTATATGGATCGTATTCGCGTTAGGTGGGAGGGGCGGCGGCGGGGCTCCGGTGGTCGGGGTGGGGTTCAAGGGAATCGGTGACGGCTTTTTTTTGCCTTGCAGGCGGCTTCTGGCTGTTTAGCTCTTGCTGGTTTTTGCCTGCGGCGCCTTGTTTTTGGCTGTTTTCTTCGGGTGTTGGCCTCTCCTTGTATTCTTAGTGGTCTATTAGCTTCGCCCCTGTGCGGGGCGGCACCTACTTTCTTTGCCGCCGCAAAGAAAGTAGGCAAAGAAAGCGGGCTGCAACCGCTAGACAGTAGTGAGCCATCCCGGTCTGCTACCGGAAACGGCCCAAGACGAGACCTGCCCCCGCGTTTCCACCGTTCGTGACACAGCGCTCATCCACCCCACTCCGCACTACGTGCGTCGCGGTCGGGTCTGCATGGGAAAGCGGGTGCGCAAACAAATCTCAATAGTTAGAATGCCTATGCAATCTGCAAAAGGAGTTATGCCCCGCGGCGGGGCGCGCAGCGCAACGCTGGAACGGATGACGGCCTTGTCACCAGCGCGCGTGGCGCGACGGCACGTCTCGTCTTGGGCCGTTCCCGGTGGCAGACCGGGATGGCTCACTAAACGCTGGCGGTGTGAGCCCGCTTTCTTTGCTTACTTTCTTTGCGGCGGCAAAGAAAGTAAGTGCCGCCCCGCACAGGGGCGAAGCTAATAGACCGATAAGAATGCAAGGAAAGGCCAACACCCGAAGAAAACAGCCAAAACCAAGGCGCCGCAGGCAAAAAAACATCAAAGCCTCTGCTCAACAGCCAACGCAAAGATCCTCTTCCACTGCTGGGCTTCGCTTTGACCCCGCATGGGCAGCATCCAGACAGGACACTTAGCATCCCGAACCTTCAGAACAAGCTGAAACCCCTGATCGGCAGCCTCAACGTCAGCCCCCTGAATATCAGCAAAAATATAATCGCCGCGCACACCATGAACATCCACGCTACACAACCTCTTCCCGGCAGCCAGCCGGACCCCACCCCATTCAGCCTTCAATTCATGCGTCCAATCCCCGTCATGAATATTCGCCGCCACCTCGCGCCGGCGCCGCAGCCAATAAACAACCGCCGCCGCCACTAAAGCAGCCACCACCACCGCAGCCACCACCGCCACACCCAAACCAAATTGCGCCGACAACGCATCAAACGACCACACCGCGCCATAAATCAGCCCGCCGAGCACCGCCAGACCCACAACGATAGGCATCTCGAATCACCCCGCAAAACAAACCGGCCATCAGCGTAGCACGGCGTGTCCGCGGGATCATCAGCAAGAAACTATTGCATCATCCAGTAACCAGCACACCCAGCGCGGTAGCACCAAAAACGCAAGACAACCATCCAGCCGCCCGCAAGGCATCAATCACCCCCGCCCTCACTGCGCCTTATGCGTGGCCGCCCACTGCTTCACCGCCTCCAGCGTGTTCTCAACGTGCTTGTCCGGCGACAAACTCGTGTACTCGTAAATGATCTTGCCGTCCGGCGCAATCACATACGACACCCGGTTCGCCATCGAATTGTGCATCGGCATCCCCGCGTCGTAGGCGCCAATCACCTTGGCATCCGCATCGGCCGCGACCGGGAACTTGCTGCGGCATTCGCTAACCGAAAACTTCGTCAACGTGTCAATGTTGTCGTGCGACACCCCAATCACCGTCGCGCCGTACTTCTTGTATTCGTCCACCGCATCCGCGAACTCATGAGCCTCGATCGTGCAACCCTTCGTGAAGGCCGCCGGGTAGAAGTACAGCACCACCGGCCCCTTCTTCAATTCGTCCGCCAGCGTATAGGTGTAAGTCTTGCCGCCGAGCGATGCCTGAGTCGTAAAATCCGGTGCCGTGTCGCCAGGCTTGAGCGTCGCAGACGCCGTCAGTGAATGCAGCGCAAACCCCGCCGACAATACGGTCGCCAGCAATACCGGCATAAACTTTCGTTTCATCTCAAGCTCCTCCAGGCGTTGACGCACGTTGGTCCGTGCAATGAATGAAGTCATGCCCCCGCGTGCCTCCCGCTGACACGTCGAGCCATGACTCATCCGCTATTGGACCACGTCCCGACAAAGCACGCTGGGTCATCCCGCAACCAGGCCCCGGCCAGTGGCATGAACGCCGGTATGGCGTACTGCTGGCGCATGCGTGTCGTCATGCAATGCATATCAAGGGAAGCGGCCGGAGCACGGCCGCGTAAGGGGCCCGCTACTCCATCCCCGCATGCGCGCCGAACCACGCCGCCGCGGACAGGTTCAACTCCGCCAGCACCTCGGGCGTCAGTGCCTCGAAACCGTCCGGCGCCTCCATGGCGGTAGCAAGCGACGCCGAGTCGGCACGCTCGTCGGCGGCCGAGGCGATCTTCAGCAGCGCGCCCAGCGCCCCACTATGCTCGACGATCGCATCGCGGATCTGCGACGCCAACCCCAGCTTGTCGAGCGCCTCGGCAGGCGTCGTCCCCAGCACCACGTGCACCAGCGAAAAAATCCCGGTCATGAACGCGGCGTCCGCAAAGTCCTCGTCCGACGGACGCAGCCAGCGCGCCGCCAGTTCCATGAAACGCGAGCGGGTGCCGGCCAGTTGCACGAGCGGATCGGAGCGCCACGGCAGGTCGCCGCCGTCCGCATAGAGCAGCAGTTGGGCCCAGCGCGCAATCTGCCGCGTGCCAGTGGCGATAATCGCTTCGCGCAGCGAGGCGATATTGCGCCCGAGACCGAACGCGCTCGAATTGACGAGACGCAGCAACTGCACCACGACGTTCGGGTTGAGCTTCAACTCCGCCTCGAGCTCGATAATGCCGGCGTCGCTGGCAAGCAACGCCAGCAGGCGCAGCAGCGCCTGGCGCGACGAGCGGTTGCGCGGCGCGGTCAGCACCTGCGGGCGAGCGAAGAAGTATCCCTGGAACAGATGGAAGCCGAGATCGCGCGCCAGCGCAAAGTCTTCCCGCGTCTCGACCTTCTCGGCAATCAGCGTCTTGCCCTCGGCGCGCACCGCAGCGGCCAGCTTCGGCAGGGCCTCGCGGGGTGTCACCAGAAAATCGATCTTGACGATATCGGTATGCGGCAGCACGGAGCGTAATCCCTCCGTCAGTTCGCTGACGTCGTCGAGCGCCACCTGGAAGCCGGCACGGCGCAGCTCGCCGAGCCGCCGCACGAGTTGCGCATCGAAACTGACCGTCTCGAGAATTTCGAGCACGAAGCGCTCGGGCGACATCAGGTGCACGATGTCGTCGAACAACAGGTCGCGGCCGATGTTCACATAGCCGCGGTGATGGCCAAGCACCGCCGAAACGCCGATCCCGCCGATCGTGCGCGCCACCACCTGAGCGGTCGCCTGCGCATCGTCGCTGACTTCGGCATAGTTGTGCGCACCGGCGCGGAACAGCAGTTCGTAGGCGTTCAGCGCGCCGCTGCGGTCGAGAATCGGCTGGCGTCCCAGATAGACAAAAGGCGCCTCAGCCGCCACCTGAGCGTCCTGGGCGGATTGTGCAAGCACCTTGACGTGCCCGGGCTTGGACCGGGCAGAGAACGGATCAGACATGGCTCATCGGTGCATGAATTCAGAAAGGCTGCTCAACGGACGCGGTTTGCCACGGCCGCTTCGAGGTCAGGCTTGCTATCAATAACGGACAGCCAACCGCGCCACTTTAACTGAATCCGCAAGGCATCGGTCGGGCACCGGAAGCGTCAATCATTACATTGAGTTTTTTTACCGTAACTTTTGCAGTAACCGCTAAAGATTTTGCCAAATAGGTCGTTATCTCGTTCTGATAGGCGGCTTCATACCTCCCGGCCATCCGTGCCGGGCCGGCGGAAGTGAGCCGTACCGCCTGCAGACGAACACAGGTTGCCAGCGAGAAACATGGAAGCGAACAGGATCACCGCGCCCCGCCGGGGCTCCTTGCGCACGGTCATTGACCGGGTCCGTGCGTTAGGCCGCCGCGCGGACGGCTTACCCCAGCCGAGCGCCAGCCGCTCGCCCCTCGAGCAGGCCGTCGGTGCGGTCGACCTGCTGGCCCACGTCGACCGGGAGTTGCACTTCCTCTACGTGTCCGAGGCGAGCCTGCGCTTTATCGGCTACCACCGCGAATATTTGCAAACCATCACCCTGCACGACCTGGTCGCCCCCGCCGACATCGAACGCCTCGACACGCTGCTGGCCCGCGCGTCGGCCACCGGCGGCGTCGAAAAAACCACGCTCGACCTGATCAAGTCGCTGACCTACCCGGTCACCGTCGAGTTGCGCGTCGTGCGCAGCAGCCATAACGGCATCGAAGGCTTCGCAATTGCCGGCTTCGACGTCTCCGCCTGGCGCGCCACCGAAGAGCGCCTCACGCACGCGCTGCATCACGACCGCCTGACGGGCCTCGCCAATCAGTCCGCGCTGGTGCCGGCCCTGCTCGACGCCCAGCAGCAAGCCGACGCGCACGGTACGCCCGCCGCCCTGCTGCTGCTCGACATCGACGATTACCAGCGCGTGAACCGCGCGCTCGGCTACGACGCCGGCGACGAGATGCTGCGCGACACGGCGCGCCGGCTGTCCAATACCGCGACCCAGGGCGAAAAGATCGCCCGGGTGGCGAGCGACGAGTTCGCCATCCTGGTGCCGGCGGCGGCGAGCCGCACCGACGCTGTCGCCGCCGCCGAAGCGCTGGCCCGGCGCCTGCTCACCGCGATCCAGCAACCGTACGTGTTCAAGGGCCAGCAGGTGCACCTGTCGGCGAGCATCGGCATTGCGCTCTATCCCGACGTGCATCACGCCAACGACACCGCCGCGCGCGACAATCACCTGCTGCGCTGGGCCGACCATGCCCTGCTGCAGGCCAAGGCGGCCGGCGGCAACACGCTGGCGTTCTACGTGCCGGACGACAACCCGGCCGACGCCGAACGCCTGAAGCTGGAAGCCGACCTCTACGACGGCGTGCGCAACGGCGAGTTCTCGCTGCACTTCCAGCCCATCACCAGCAGCCAGAGCCACGGCGTGGTGGGAGTCGAGGCGCTGATCCGCTGGCTGCATCCGGTGCATGGACTGGTGCCGCCGTCAATGTTCATTCCGCTCGCGGAGTCCGTCGGCCTCATCAACTACCTCGGCAACTGGGTGCTCAAGATCGCCTGCATGCAGTTGATCCAGTGGGACGCCCGCGGCATCAAGCTCCAGTACGTCGCGGTCAACGTGTCGCCGCAGCAGTTCCGCGACCCGCGTTTCAAGGACAGCGTGCACGAAGCGATCGCGCTGACCGGGATCGACCCGCGCCGCCTCGTGTTCGAGATCACCGAAAGCCTGCTGATGCACGACCCGGCGCATGCCAAGGGGCTGCTCGAAGACCTGACCGCCATGGGCATCCGGTTTGCGGTCGACGACTTCGGCACCGGCTACTCGAGTCTCGCGTACCTGCAACGATTCCCGCTCGCCAAGCTGAAGATCGACCGGAGTTTTGTCGAGAATCTGCTAACCTCCCGGAACGATCAGGCAATCGTTAGCGCGGTCGTCGGTCTTGCGCAGACACTCGACCTGGAACTGGTCGCGGAAGGCGTGGAAACCGAAGCACAGCGCACGCTCCTGACCGAGATGGGATGCGATCATATTCAGGGCTGGCTCGTCTGCAAGGCGTTGCCATCCGAGGAACTGGCGCAGCGCTTCGAGGCGCGCACCTTGCATCTGCACGAAGCGGCCTGATGCAGCCCCGGCAGAACAGGCGTTTGCGCATCGCACACCGGCTTCGCGCCGGTCTGCCACTCACTGGAACAGGTATGGCTTTAGCGGGATTCACATGGTAAAGGCAGCGGTGCTCGACAGGCTCTGGTCTCGAATGAGCGAGCGCGGCGATTTCCCCATGCTGTCGCAATCGCTGCGCACAACCATGGCTGCAATGAACAACGACGATCTCGACTTCTCGGGTCTCGTGCAGGTCGTGCTGTCGGATTTTGCGTTGACCCAGAAGGTGCTGCGCCTCGCCAACTCGGCGATGTACATGGCCTTCGGCGGCAATATCACCACCGTGTCGCGCGCCCTGATGGTGCTCGGCATGGACGCGGTCGGTCACCTCGTGGTCGGCCTGAAGATCGTTGATCACTTCCATCACAGCGTGCCGCGCCGGATCGACGCGAAGCTCGAACTGAACCGCACCCTGCTGTCGGGCTGTGTGGCCCGCAAGCTCACCGAGCGCGGCGACCTGCGCGCCGGCGAAGAAGCGGTGGTCTGCACGCTGATGCGGCAGATCGGCAAGCTGCTGGTGGTGTTCTATCTCGACACCGAATGGGATCAGATCCGCCGCCAGATCGAAACCAATGTCGACGAAGCGGAGGCCTGCGCCGCCGTGCTCGGCGTCACCTTCGACGAGATCGGCGCGGAAGCCGCGGTACGCTGGCGCCTGCCGGAGATGATCCGCGCCGGCATGGGCGAGTTCGACCCGCATGACACCGACGAGCCGAAGCAGGTGCTGTGGCTGCGCGCCATCACCAACTACTCCACCGACGTCGCGAGCGTCCTGACCACGCCGAACATGCCCGACTGGCAGCGCGAGGCGCGCATCGCCGAGCTCGCGCTCCGCTACGGCCGGGCCCTGAACACCGACCCGGACGTGCTGGTGGAGATGAGCGTCGCGCTCGCCCGCGAAGAAGACGGCGAAGGCGTGATGCGCGAGATTGTCGAGCTGCGCGCCAACGCCGATGCGATCGCCCGCGAAGCGCTCGACCCCGAGGCGCGCATCAGCGCGGGCGTCGAAGATCTGCGCGCGCTGAAATCCGATAGTGCGCTCTCGGCCGCGCTCGCGCTCGCGTCCGAAACGGTGCATGCGGGTCTCGGCTTCGCGCGCACCGTGATGTTCGTGCGGCACAGCAGCGGCATGTTCAAGGCGCGCATGGGCTTCGGTCCGAAGATCGAGGCTGCGTTGCCGGGTCTGTCGTTCAATACGGCGTTCGAGCCCGACGTGTTTCATCTCGCCATTGCCAACTCGGTGGGCATCTTTATAGAAAATGCCCGCGACCCGAAGATGGTGGCGCGCCTGCCGGAGTGGTTCCGGCGCAGCTTCGCCGATACCCGTTCGTTCGTGCTGCTGCCGGTGATGGGCGAAAATCAGTCGACCGTCGCGCTGCTGTATGGCGACTGGTGCCAGGCCGACGAGGCGCGGCGGATTTCGCAGGGAGAGATGGCGGCCTTGAATGAACTGGCGCGGGAGTTAGGGCGTTTTTTTTCCCACGCGCCGATGCAGGAGATGGAGATGCTGTGAAGGGGTAAGCAGCCCGGTCACCACCGGACTGCAGCGCCGCGCACCGAAACCCGGACGCGGCCCCCTTCGCTGGACTGCCGGAGCGAATCCTCCGGGTCAGTCCTCCGAGATTAATCCTCCCGGGTTAATCCTCGATACGCTCCAAGCCTTTTGCCTCGGCGCTGCGATCTGCAACGCCTGCCCACGCCGCCGCGGCCAGCCCAAGCTCCGCGACTTCGCTCACCGTCAACGGCGCGAGCCGCACGCATGCGGCTTCGATCTCCGTCCACGCCCCGCGCTCGAGCGCATCCACGGCGGACAACAGCAAGCCCAGCACACCTTCGCGGTGCAGGATCGCCGCCTGGATCGGCTTCGACAAGGTCAGCACGTTGAGCGTGTTTTCCAGCGAACCGCCGAACACCGCATCCACGAACGAAAACACCCCGGTCAGGAATGCCGCATCGGCTTCGTCGCGGCCGGCTTCCGGCAGGCGCAGCACGGCCAGTTCCATGAAGCGCGCGCGAGTGGCGGCCAGTTGCAGCAAGGGATCGTCTTCCAGCGCGACCTTGCGGCCGTCCGCATACAGCAGCAGTTGCGTCCAGCGGGCAATCCGGTTCGTGCCGGTCGCGTTGATCGCCTCGCGCAGCGTCGTCACCTTGTGGCCGACCGCGAGGCCGCTCGAATTGGCCAGCTTCATCAGGTGCATCACCAGCACCGGGTTCAGCTTCAGTTCGGCTTCGAGTTGCGCGACCGTCGGGTCGCCGGCCAGCAACTGCAGCAGGTTCAGCAACGCGTGACGCGGCGCACTCACGCGCCGCAGCGTCGCGGTGTGAGCACGGGCAAAGAAATAACCCTGAAACTTGTCGAAGCCCAGATTGAGCGCGGTTTCGAAATCCGTTTGGATGTCGATGCCCGCCGCAATCAGCAACTTGCCCGCCGACTTCAGCACGGTGGCGAGCTTCGGCAGCAAGGCCCGCGAGATCTGCGGGAAATCGATCTTCACGCCCTCGGCATACGGCAGCAGACGGGCGAAGGTGTCGTTGGGGATGACCACGGCGTCGAGCACGAAGCGGTAACGCCGCGCGTGCAGCACGACGATGCGCGCAATCAGGGCATCGTCCACTTCGATATCGGGCTGGATTTCGAACATGAAGCGCTCGGCCGGCACGAGTTCGAGCGCGTCGTCGAACAGCATCTCGCGGCTCACGTCCAGATAACCGGGGTGACCGGCCAGCGCGCCGCGCACACCTGAATTCAGCAGTGCGCGGACCACCGACTGCGTCAACGAAAGCACGACGGCGGCGCCTGGTTGCGGCGCCTCGGCGGTATTCGCGTTCGCGTCCGCAGGCCTGGCCGGCGCATGGGCCGCGCCCTCGCCTGCCGGCGCTTCAGGCACGCAATGCAGCTTGAGTTCGAAGCCGCACAGCATGCCGTCCCGATCGAGAATCGGCTGACGGGCGAAACAGGCCTTGACTGGTACGCCGTCCGTCCCGCCGGATGTCGCGCCGCCCCGGT
Source organism: Paraburkholderia phenazinium (assembly GCF_900142845.1). Classification (NCBI taxonomy): domain Bacteria; kingdom Pseudomonadati; phylum Pseudomonadota; class Betaproteobacteria; order Burkholderiales; family Burkholderiaceae; genus Paraburkholderia; species Paraburkholderia phenazinium. The sequence continues at coordinate 300,859 of NZ_FSRU01000002.1, read as the reverse complement.
TAGGATCGTCGACTTCGTTGCTGGTCATTCCACTCCCCCGATAAGCGCCCTGCGCTCACTGCTGTTTTCTGTTCTGGCATGCGGCGTGATCGCGTCCGAAATTAGACCCGGAACACGGCTGCAAACGCCGTACGACGCCGCTTTACGACGTTTGACAATTTTAGCGCAGGCCGCTGGGCTCAGGCGTGACAAGCCGTCATTTTCCAAAAATATTCAATTCTCAATTCGACGCTGCCGGCAAGCGGCGAATCGACGATACTCTTGTGCAGTGCAGAAGTCAGAAGCGTTCCAACCCGCGTTTAACCACCAAGGAAAAACCATGGATGTCAAAAGCGTGCTGTCCAATGCCTTCGCCATGCCGATTACGAGCCCGGCGTTCCCGATCGGCCCCTACCGGTTCATCAACCGCGAATTTCTGATCATCACCTACCGCACCGACCCGGACAAACTGCGCGCCGTTGTGCCCGAGCCGCTGCAGGTGGGCGAGCCGCTAGTGCATTACGAATTCATCCGCATGCCCGATTCGACCGGCTTCGGCGACTACACGGAGAGCGGCCAGGTGATTCCGGTCTCCTACAACGGTGTCGCCGGCAGCTATACGCTGGCCATGTATCTCGACGACCATCCGCCCATCGCCGGCGGCCGCGAACTGTGGGGCTTTCCGAAGAAGCTGGCCAAGCCGGTACTCGAAGTGCATACCGACACGCTGGTCGGCACGCTCGACTACGGTCCCGTGCGCATCGCCACCGGCACGATGGGCTACAAGCATCGCCAGCTCGATCTCGTGCAGCAGAAGAAGCGTCTGGAAGCGCCGAACTTCCTGCTGAAGGTCGTGCCGCACGTCGACGGTTCGCCGCGCGTCTGCGAACTGGTCCGCTATTACCTGCAGGATATCGACCTCAAGGGCGCATGGACCGGCCCCGCCTCGCTGCAACTTTCGCCCCATGCGCTGGCGCCGGTTGCCGAATTGCCGGTACTCGAGATTGTCGAAGCCCGCCACCTGCTCGCGGATTTGACGCTCGGCCTTGGTGAAGTCGCGTTCGATTATCTGAAGTAGTCTGAATCCGCAAAACGCGGACACATCAAAAGCAGCGGCCGACGTGCCCATCCGCTGCCGCCGCAAACGAAACCGGCCGCATCAGCGGCCGGCTTCGATCCATCCTGCAGCTTGTGAGCGGCGCATACGCGCGCCGCCTTGCAAGCGGGTCACCTCGTGACGCGTAATGCCTGCATCGTTACTTCAGCACGACCTTGACGCTGAAGTACTTCGCCGCAAAGCGGTCGATCGTACCGTCCGCCTTCAGCTCCTTGAGCGCCTCGTTGAGCGCGTCCTTCAGCGCCTTGTCACCCTTGCGGATACCAAAGCCGACGCCGCCGCCCAGCAGCTTCGCGTCGCTGACCGGTGGGCCGGCGAATTCGAAGCCCGCACCTTGCGGACGGGTCAGGAAGCCCTTCGACGCGGCTTCAGCGTCCTGGAACGCGGCATCCAGACGACCCGAGGCCAGGTCGGCGTAGATCTGGTCCTGCGTCTGATACGGCACGACGTCGACACCGGCCGGCGCCCAGATAGCCTTGGCGTAGGTCTCCTGGATCGTGCCTTGCAGCACGCCCACGTGCTTGCCCTTCAGCGATGCCGGCGTCGGCAGCAGGCCGCTGCCCTTCTTCGCGATCATCTGGTTGGGGATCGTGTAAATCGGATCGGTGAAGTCGATCGCTTCGCGGCGCTGCTCGGTGATGGTCATGTCCGAGTTGATCGCGTTGAACTTGCGGGCCTGCAACGCGGGGATCAGGCCGTCGAACGAGTTCTCGACCCACACGCATTTCGCCTTGAGCTTGGCGCACACCGCATTGCCGATATCGATGTCGAAGCCTTGCAGTTCACCGGCCGGCGTCTTCGATTCGAACGGAGCATAGGACGCTTCGACGCCAAAGCGGATTTCCTTGATGTCGGCTGCCGATGCGCTGCCTGCTGCTGCGGTTGCCGACGCAAAAACTGCCAGCGCGGCCATGTTTCGCCAATTCATTTTCATTCGGTGTCTTCCTCTTCTACTGGTATGAAATCAAACAGAGTTGAATCTGCGCTGCATGACTGCAGCGCCGAAGCTGCGATTCAAACTCACGCGGCCGACGTGGTGCAGCGCAGCCGCCGCGAGGGCGGGATTGTACAGGGTCGGCGGGTGGACGCGGCTCGCTCAGGCAAGCTCAGGCAAGCGCGGCCAGCGTTTCCTCGGTCGTCTCCACCACCAGCAAACCGGCGCGCAAGCCAGGCTTCACGGTGGGATTCGGAAACACGATGCGCTCTTGCGCATGACGCACGGCATATCGGTACTCGCCATCGCGTGCAAGCAAGGTGCCCTGCTCGTACGGCGTGAAATTCGCCACGTCCGCGGCGATCAGCATTTCGAAGGCGTCGCTTTGCTTGGTGATCTGGTCGATCACGGTGAACACGCGCGGCAGCGGCGCCGCCGCATCGCCTTCGACACCCGCCAGCAGGTGACGCAGCGCCTTGTCCGTCCCCGCGAAACGCGTCAGATCGTTCTGGCCGAACGGCCGCACCTTACCAAGTTCGAGCGTGCAGGCCTCAGCGCCACACGCATGCGCGGTGAAATGCGAATACGTGTTGCCTTTCGTGGTGTGCAGCAGCACGGCGGCAATGGAGGCATCGCGCAACCATTCGAACATCGCGCGCGACAGCGGCGCACCGGTATGCGGCAGCAGCGCGAACTGCTCGAACACCGACGCACGGATGGCCGTATGCATGTCGATATGCCAGCGCGCGCCGGGCGCATACGAGCTGCCGGCGAAGAACTGCGTCGCCGCGCGTTCCAGGGCCACCGCACGCGGCGCTTCGTGACTGTGCGGCACCTGGGCATGCCGGCCGCTGAAGAGGCGGTTCAGGTCGTCGTCGAGATAGCGGCACGCGCCGCGCATCGCCTCGACGTTGCCGAGGATCACCAGCAGACGGCAGACCAGCGTCGCCTGCCCTGCTGCGATATCGCGCACCAGTCGCGAGAGCAATTCGATCGGCGCGGTTTCATCGCCGTGCACGCCGGCCGAAGCGAGCACGCTGCGCACGTCCGCCGCTGCAGCCGCAGCCGGTTCGAGTTGCAGGATGCCGTCGTCCAGCCACGTCCACCGCACGCCGTTGTCGCAGACGCCGTGCGCGTCACCTTCTACCGGACGCGTGCCGGCCAGCGTATACGCGAGAAAATCGCTCAGTAGCGCGCTCATGCCGGCCTCAGCGCTGGAAGTCATAGAGCGAACCCAGGCCGAGAATCTGCGTCAGTTCGTCGAGCGCCGTGCGCGATTCGCGCAGCAGGCTCGGATCGGTCAGGTCGGCTGGCGCGAGACGATCGCGGTAGTGCTTTTCGATCCATGCATCGAGGTGGCCGAACAGCGCGTCGTTGATCCATACGCCAGGCGTCACCGCGGCGCGTTCCGCCTCGCTCAGCACCACCCGCAGACGCAGGCACGCCGGGCCGCCGCCATTCTTCATGCTCTCGCGCAGATCGAACACCAGCACGTCGTCGATCGGGCCGCTACGCGAGGTCAGGCTATCCAGATACGCGGCGACGCGCGCGTTCTCGCGGCATTCCTGCGGCACCACCAGCACCTGCTTGCCGTCGGGACGCGTCAGCAACTGGCTGTTGAACAGATACGACGTGACGGCATCCGACACGCTCACTTGCGCGTCCGGCACTTCGATCACGTCGAACTTCGCATCGAGCTGGGTGAGCTTCGCGCGCAGATCGTCGTACACCGCTTTCTGCTCGACGAACGCGAGTTCATGGCAAAACAGCGTGTTGCGATTGCCGACCGCGATCACGTCGTTGTGGAACACGCCTGCGTCGATCACGTCGGGATTTTGCTGCGCGTAGACCGTAGTTGCTTCAGCAAGACCATGACGCTGCGCCACCGCGCGGCTCGCCTCGAAGGTCTGCCGCGCCGGAAAGCGCTTCGGCTCCGGTCCGCGACGATATTCGCTGCGGCCGTAAACGAAGAATTCCACGCCACGTGCGCCATATTCCGCGCAGAAGCGCGTGTGATTGGCCGCGCCTTCGTCGCCGAGCGCCGGCGTGCCGGGCAGCGCTTCATGCACGGCGAAACGGTCGCGGTCCGCGAAGATCGCGCGCAGCGTGCCGCGCGTCGATTCGTGTTCGATCGCGCGGTGCAGCTTGCTGCACAGATTGGCTGGCGTGAAATGCACGCGGCCGTCGTGCGTGTCGGCGGAGGGGCTGACCGTGGCCGCATTCGCGGTCCACATCGCCGAGGCGGAACTGGCTGCGGCGAGCAGTTCGGGCGCATCCCTCGCGACCCGTGCGATAACCGTGGCGTCGTCGCCGGAAAAGCCGAGCTCGCGCAACAGACGCATCGACGGCCGCTCCTGCGGCGGCAGCACGCCCTGATGAAAACCGAGGTCGGCAAGCTGCTTCATCTTGCGCAGCCCCTGCTTCGCAGCGGCCTTCGGATTGGCGACGGACTTCTCGTTGTTCTGCGACGCGACGTTGCCGAACGACAGGCCGGCGTAGTTGTGCGTCGGGCCGACGAGCCCGTCGAAATTGGCTTCAGTGGCTTGCATCGTCGATCCTCAGAAATGAAGGCCCGGCGACACGCTCGCGGGCATTTGCAGTTGCGCGCTTTCGACGGAGGCCATCGGATACGCGCAGTAGTCGGCTGCGTAATACGCGCTCGGACGGTTGTTGCCCGAGCGTCCCGTGCCGCCGAACGGCGCCGCGGACGACGCGCCGTTGGTCGGCCGGTTCCAGTTGACGATGCCGGCGCGAATCGCGCGCTGGAAATGCGTCCACAGCGTTTCGTCGTCGGCGAGCAGGCCGGCGGACAGGCCGAATTCGGTGTCGTTGGCGCGCTCGATGGCGTCGTTAAAGTTAGCATAACGGACGATCTGCGCCAGCGGCCCGAAGTGCTCTTCGTCGGGCAGATCCTGCAGGCCGGTGACGTCGAGAATGGCCGGCGTCACAAAGCCGAGTTGCGGGTCGCGCTGCTCCATCGTCAACAGCGACTTCGCACCGGCTTCGAGCAACTGCGCCTGCGCCTGAACGAGGCGTTGCGCGGCACGCGCCGAGATCACCGCGCCCATGAACGGCTGCGGTTCGGCGTTGTATTCGCCCACCGCGATACGTGAGGTCACCTCCGCGAGGCGCTCAATAAAGCGGTCGCCGAACGCGTCGTTCGGCACGAAAATACGGCGTGCGCAGGTGCAGCGCTGCCCCGCCGACAGAAACGCCGACTGAATCGTGTGATGCACGGCGGCATCGAGATCCGCCACCGGTCCGATGACGAGCGGATTGTTGCCGCCCATCTCCAGCGCCAGCACGATCTCCGGACGGCCGCCGAACTGCTTGTGCAGCAGCGTGCCGGTGTCCGAACTGCCGGTGAAGAACAGACCGTCGATCTGGCGATGATTCGCCAACGCAATGCCGGTGTCCTTCTCGCCTTGCACGAGGTTCAGCACGCCCGCCGGCAAGCCGGCTTCGCGCCACACTTCGACGGTCGCACGCGCCACGCCGGGCGCCAGTTCCGACGGCTTGAACACGACCGCGTTGCCCGCAATCAGCGCCGGCACGATGTGCCCGTTCGGCAGATGGCCCGGGAAGTTGTACGGCCCGAACACGGCCACCACACCATGCGGACGATGCCGCAATACCGCCGTGCCGTCGGCCATCGGCGCACGCTTTTCGCCGGTGCGCTCGTTGTAGGCCTGAATCGAAATCTCGACCTTGGCCGCCATCGACGCGACTTCCGTGCGCGCTTCCCAGAGCGGCTTGCCGGTTTCGCGGCCGATCGCTTCGGCCAGCGCTTCCTTGCGCTCGGTCAGCAGCGCGGCGAAGCGGCGCACGATCCCGCAGCGCTCATCGAGGCTCAACGCCGACCACATTGCAAACGCACGGCGCGCGCTGCGCACGGCGCGGTCGACGTCGTCCGCGGAGGCGCTATGACCTTCCCATACCGTCGCGCCCGTACCGGGGTTGCGCGAGGCGAATACGTGTCCTGTGCCGGCGGCCCATTCGCCGTCGATGAAAAGCTCGGTCATGATCATCCTTGTTTGTGTTTCAACGGCAGCACCCGCACCGGGTCGCCTGCCTTCACGTCGAGTGCCGCGGCTTCTTCGACCGTCAGACGGAACACGCCGTCCTGCGGCACGCCCGCGGCGGCGCCGACGCGGAAATCGCCCAGCGAAGTATTCGACACCAGCGACTTCGGCCCATCCTGCGGCGCGGGCGCGGCGCCCGGCGCGAGGATCTCGACCGGCACCACCACGCTCTCGCGCACCGTGCGCAAGTCGGCGATATGGCATTCCAGCACCGGACCCGCATCGAAGATATCGACGTGGTTCTCGTAGCGCAGTCCTTCGGATTCGAGCATGCGGCGCGCGGGAATCGTGTCGTTGTGCGTGAGGCCCACGCAGTCCTGCGCCTCCTGCGGCAACAGTTCGACATAGACCGGATAGCGCGGCATCAGCTCGGCGAGGAAGGCCTTGCGGCCATGCGAGCTCAGATAATCCGCGGCGTTGAAATCGATCTGGTAGAAATGCGAGCCGACCGCGCGCCAGAACGGCGAGGTGCCGTTGGCATCGAAGTGGCCGCGCAACTCCGCACACAGGCGCTGCGGAAACCGCTCGCGGAACTGCGCGAGGAACATGAAACGCGAGCGCGACAGCAGACCGCCCACCCCGCTCGTGCGATAGCGCGGGCTCAGGAACAGCGAGCACACTTCGGCATAGCCGGTCAGATCGTGCGAAATGTTGAGCGCGCGCATCCGTGTCCAGATGCCGAGGTCCTGGCTCGCATGCACGACCGTGCTCACGCGATAGTTGTAGAACGGCTGCTCCAGGCCCACCGCGGTTTCAATGCCGCACACGCCCGCCACGTCGCCGGTTGCCGTATCTTCCATCACGAAGAAATAGCCGGCTTCATGCGGCTCGGCCTGGTCTTCCATCGTGCGGCGCGAGCGCGCGACGCGCGCCGCGAGCGCATCGCGATCCGGCTTGAAGGTGGTGAGACCGGGACCGGTCTCCTGAGCGAGCGCGACGAGCGCGTCCACATCGCCCGTCTGCACGACGCGAACGACGATCATTGTGCTTCTCCCGAAAGGTCATCCGGCTGTGCTTCCTGCCGATGCAGCGGCACGCAGCGCACCGCGTCGCCGTCCTGCACGCCGAGCGCCGCGCGCACGGCGTGCGGCAAGGGTGCGCCGCCCTTCTTCTCAGCAGGCAGATCGGCCAGCACGCAGCGGAACTCGCCCGTGCGGTTGCTGGCGATCAGATAAGTGGCGCCAAGCTGGGCGCCGCCGGCCTCATGCACCGCACGCGTTTCGTTGCGCGTGACACAGGCGCTGCGGTCGATCTGCGCCGTCAGCACCGGACCCGCATCGAAGATATCGACGAAGCGGTCCGTCTCGAAGCCTTCTTCGAGGTGGATCTCATACGCGAGCAAGGCCTTTTCATCCGGCTCGCCCAGCACGCGCTGCGCCGACTCCGGCAGCAGCGGTACGTAGACCGGATAGCTCGGCATCACTTCGGCGATAAAGGTGCGGCTGCGGCCGCCCGATTCGATTTCGATGTCGGCAAAGTTGCGGCCGAAAAACTTGCGGCCCACCGCTTCCCAGAACGGCGACACGCCCTCGTCGTCCGTCACGCCCAGCAGCAGCGAGAACACCTCGGAGGTGAAGCGCTTGCGATTCGCGGCGATATACATCATGCGAGCGCGCGACATCAGATGCGCGGCGGCGTCGCCACGCAGCGACGGGTCGATATAGAAACCGGCCAGCCGGCTCTTGCCGGTGAGTTCGTGCGACATGGTCAGCGCGTGAATCTTGCGGTTCACATGCAGCTCGCGCGAGGCATGAATCAGCGCGTCGTTGCGAAACGCGTAGAACGGTTCCGAGTAACCGGCGGCCGCGACGATGCTCGCGGTGCCCAGCAACTTGCCGGTCTCGCTGTCTTCGAGCACGAACAGATAGAACTCCTCGCCCGGGAAATCGACTTCCGCGCGAAACGAATCTTCCGACAGCGCGACGCGCGCTTCGAGGGCACGGCGGTCATGCGGCAGCGAGTGCAGCACGGGTTGAGCCGTGCGCGCCATGTGTTCGAGCGCATCGAGATCGGCGAGGCGGCCGGGGCGTACGAAGAGCATCGTCGTTCCAGTGGTGAGTGAGGGTTCAAGCGGTGAAGCAAGCATTGATACCTACGCGGCGTGATGCGGCGCGCTGTTCGCCGGGCACAGCACGCCGCTCGCCGCGCATCAGCGTGCCGGCGCGTCAGCCGTGGCGCCGACCACCGCTTCGATCGCCTTCGCGAGTCGCGCGAAGCCTTCGTTCATATCGTCGAGCGGCATGATCAGCGAGGGCACGAAGCGCACCACGTCCGGACCGGCCATCAGCATGATCACGCCATGTTGTCCGGCGGCAGTGACGAAATCCTTCGCACGGCCCTTGAACGCATCGGTCAACTCCGCGCCGATCAACAGCCCCTTGCCGCGCACTTCCTTGAAGATGCCGAAGCGCTCGTTGAGCTCCGCAAGATGGTCCTTCAGCGCAACGCTGCGCGAACGCACGCCTTCGAGCAGCTTCGGATCGCTGATCAGTTCGACCACCTTCTCCGCGATGGCGGCGCCGAGCGGATTGCCGCCGTACGTGGTGCCGTGCACGCCCACCTTGAAGTGCGCCGCGAGCGCCTCGGTGGTCAGCATGGCGCCGATCGGGAAACCGTTGCCGAGCGCCTTCGCGGTAGTCAGGATGTCCGGCGTCACGCCCGTGTCCTCGTACGCGTAGAAATAGCCGCTGCGGCCCACACCCGTTTGTACCTCGTCAAAAATGAGCAGTGCGCCGTGCTGGTCGCAGGCTTCGCGCAGCGCCTTGAGGAAGGCCGGGTCCGCCGGAATCACGCCGCCTTCGCCCTGGATCGGCTCCACGATCACGGCACAGGTTTTCGCGCCGATCGCCTTGCGGGCCGCTTCGATATCGTTGTACGGCAGGTGCACGATGCCTTGCGGCACCGGGCCGAAGCCTTCCGAGTACTTCGGCTGGCCGCCGACGCTCACGGTAAAGAACGTGCGGCCGTGGAACGACTGCGTGAACGAGATGATTTCGTCCTTCTCGACGCCATGACGGTCGAAGGCGACGCGGCGCGCCAGCTTCAGCGCGGCTTCGTTGGCTTCGGCGCCGGAGTTGGCAAAGAACGCGCGGTCGGCGAAGGTCAGCGCTTCGAGGCGTTTGGCGAGGCGCAGCACCGGTTCGTTGGTGTAACCGTTACCGATGTGCCACAGCTTGCCTCCCTGCTCGGCCAGCACCTTCAGCAGTTCGGGGTGAGCATGGCCGAGCGCCGTGACGGCGATGCCGCCGGCGAAGTCGATATAGTCGCGGCCCTGCGTATCCCAGACGCGCGACCCGAGACCGCGGTCCGGCACGAAGGCGGCGGGCGAGAACACCGGCACCATCACTTCGTCGAAGGTCTGGCGTGTCACAGTCAGGTCGTGGTCGTTCATGGCAAGTCCTCGTTACAGGTAACAGGTAGTACCGTTAGTTTAGGAAACCCCGCGCGAAACGTCTTGCGCATACGCGACGGGTTCTATCGGGCTTGTCGCCGCGGGCGGCCGTAGCCGGCGCCGCAGGCGGCTAGCGCTCCGTTTCATCGGGGCGTTCGATCAACGCGGCCGGGCGCGGCTCGCTCGCCGCGCCGCCGGTCGCGCCGGTCTGTTTTTCGATCCAGTTGCGGCGGTCCTCGCGCGGCGTCACACCAAAACGCTCGCGATAAGCGTTAGAAAAGTGCGCCGCCGACGAGAACCCGCACGCCAGACTGATCTGCACCACGGATTTGCTGGTGCGCTGCAGTTGCGTGCGCGCCTTCGAGAGCCGCAGCCCCAGGTAGTACTTCGACGGCATCGAGCCGAGATACTGGCGAAACAGCCGCTCGAGCTGGCGCCGCGACACGCCGACCAGACCGGCGATTTCGTCGCTGGTCAGCGGGTCTTCGATATTCGCTTCCATCAGCAGCAACGCGTCGTTCAGGCGTGGATGGCGCTCGCCCGGCGCGGTGACGAACGGAATCCGCTGACGCTCTTCGCCGGCGCGCAGCACGCCGACGCCGAGCGTATCGGCGATGCGGTCGGCCAGTTCTGGACCGTGGTCGCGCGCGATCATCGCCAGCATGAAGTCGACGGTCGCCTGGCCGCCCGCACAGGTGGCGCGATCGCGGTCGATTTCGAAGATCTGCTGGGTGACGATCGAGCGTTCGAACTGCTCGGAGAACTGCTGGTAGGTTTCCCAGTTGACGCTCACGCGATAGCCGGACAGTTGCCCCGCCATCGCGAGCCACCAGACCCCATGGTGGATGCCGGTGACGAGCGGCGTGCGCTGACCGACCCGCGAAAGGCTCGCGAGGAACAGCCGGTAGTCGGCAAACTGCTGGAAGCGCTCGCTGACGACGATCAGCCAGTCGCACGCAATGGCGTCGCCGAACGCGGCATCCGCGGGCCATTGCGCGCCGCCCGCCAGTTGCACGGGCCGGCCGTCCCACGAGCACACCTGCCAGCGGTACAGCGCGCGGCCGTCGATCTCATTGGCGAGATTGAGCGCATCGACAATCGGCCCGACGCCCGACATCGACACCGGCGGCAATGCGACGATGGCTACCTGGGCGGTGCGGGTCGGACTGGGCGTGCGGGCCATCAGTGGCGTGCCATGCGGGGCGGCGGCGAACGCGTTACTTGAGGCTGCCGGAGAGGAACTGCTTGAGACGTTCGCTGCGCGGCGCGCTGAGCACCTCGGCGGGCACGCCCTCTTCCTCGGTACGCCCCTGATGCAGGAACATCACATGATTCGACACGTTGCGCGCGAAACCCATTTCGTGGGTGACGACGATCATCGTGCGGCCTTCCTCGGCGAGCTTCTGCATCACCTTCAGCACTTCGCCGACCAGTTCCGGGTCGAGCGCCGAGGTGGGTTCGTCGAACAGCATCACGTCCGGATTCATGGCCAGCGCACGGGCGATCGCCACGCGCTGCTGCTGGCCGCCCGAGAGATGCGACGGATACTGCTTCTCCAGGCGCGGCGCGAGACCGACCTTCTCGAGATATTCGCGGGCCCGCTCTTCGGCTTCGCGGCGCGACAGGCCGAGCACATGAATCGGCGCCTCGACGATGTTCTCGATCACGTTCATGTGCGCCCACAAGTTGAAGTGCTGGAACACCATCGCGAGCTTCGTGCGAATGCGCTGCAACTGCTTGTGGTCGGCCACTTCGAGGTTGCCCTGACGGTCTGCCCTGGTGCGCACCGCTTCGCCATCCACGACGATCTGCCCGGCGTTCGGCCGTTCCAGAAAGTTGATGCAGCGCAGGAACGTGCTCTTGCCCGACCCGCTCGCGCCGATGATGCTGATCACGTCGCCCTTGTTGGCGTTCAGCGACACGCCCTTGAGCACTTCGTTATCGCCATAGCGCTTGTGGATGTCCTGCACGGCGAGCTTGCAGGCTTCAGTTTGAGTCGTGTGGAGCAAGTGGCTCTCCCAAGGTGAATGCAGACCGTCGTGTCGCCACGGTGACGGGGACGACGGGGTGAACCGCAGCAGGACCGCGCCGCTCAATGCGGCCGCGCGGCCAGATACGCCAGCCAGTGCCGCTCGGCGCGCCGGAACAGCGCCACCAGCGCGAACGATACAACAAGATAGATCAGCGCCGCGATGCCGAACGCGCTGAACGAGTCGTAGGTGGCCGAATTGGCGTCGCGCGCCACCTTCAGGATGTCCGGCACGGTCGCCGTGAAGGCCACGGTGGTGGCGTGCAGCATCAGGATCACTTCGTTACTGTACAACGGCAGGGCACGGCGCAAGGCCGACGGCAGGATGATGCGGCGATACATGGTGAACCAGCTCATCCCGTAAGCGCGGGCCGCCTCCACTTCACCATGCGAGGTCGAACGGATCGCCCCGGCGAAAATCTCGGTCGTATAGGCGCAGGTGTTCAGCGCGAACGCGAGAATAGCGCAATGGAAACCGCTGCGGAAGAACGCGTCGAGCACCTGATGCGAGCGCACGAACTCGAGGCTGTACATGCCGGTATAGATCAGCAGCAATTGCACGTACAGCGGCGTGCCGCGAAACACGTAGGTGTAGAAACGCACCGGCATCGACAGCCAGCGTTTCTTCGACACGCGCGCCACCGCCAGCGGAATCGCGCACACAAAGCCAATGCCGATCGACGCCACCAGCAGCCACAAGGTCACCGCGAGGCCGGAGAGACGCTGACCGTCCCAGTAAAGGAAGGCCCGGCCGAATTGGGAAAGGATTTCGATCATGGTCTTCTCAAAGCTCCGCGTGCCGTACGCCAATCGAATAGCGCTTCTCCAGCCAGATCAGCACGAGGTTCGACATCGTCGTGATGGCGAGGTAGATCAGCGCGGCGATCAGGATGAAGAAAAACATGTTGAAGGTGCTCTTGCCGGCGTCCTGGGCCGCCTTGACGACGTCGGCGAGACCGATGATCGACACCAGCGCGGTAGCCTTCACCAGCACCTGCCAGTTGTTGCCGATGCCCGGCAGCGCGAAACGCATCATCTGCGGAAACAGGATGCGGGTGAACACGCGCGCCCCGCTCATGCCGTAGGCGGCGCCCGCTTCGAGCTGGCCGCGCGGCACCGCGAGGAAAGCGCCGCGAAACGTTTCGGTGAAGTACGCGCCGTAAATGAAGCCGAGCGTGATCACGCCGGCCACGAACGGATCGATGTCGAACTGCGGCAGATTCAGCGCGTCGGTCAGGTTGTTGACCGCGATCTGGATGCTGTAGAACAGCAGCAGCATCAGCACGAGATCGGGCACCGAGCGGATCAGCGTCGTATAGGCCGTGCCGAGCATGCGCAGCGGCCGGTTCAGCGAGAGCTTCGCCGCCGCACCGGCCAGCCCGAGCAGGACCGCGGCCGCTAGCGACAGCACCGACAGCTCGATGGTCTGGATCGTACCGGCGAGCAGCACCGGACCAAAGCCGTAAAGGAACACGTTTGTCTCCATCCAGGTTTGCAAGGGGGCGGGCCGCGCACGCTTCACGCGACCGTTGCAGGCCATCCGGCAGGCATGGCGCGGATACTCGCAAGCGAAAATGATTTGCTCAAACAGGCGACCGGCGGCGTGTTGCAACGCAGCATTGGACGATTCCGCCGGCTGACGGCGCGAGACCCCTGTTTTAGCGGGTGATATGCGTTTGTAAGGGCTGCGTGCGACAGCTCTGCGCGCCGCGATTTAGCATGTTTCGGGTCGCTTTTTCGATAGACCGCGCGGCGCGCGCTGCCGTGGGTTTCGCCGTCACGACCAGGGCAAACCCCGCTACACTGCGGGGACGCGGGGTGCTTGAGCCGCGCCGGACGGCGAGCCGGCAGCCCGTTTTGCCGTGCGATCGCACACGCTTTCTTTACCGAGGACCTGGTGTATGACCTCCCGCTACGACTCCGCGACGCTCGACGCCTATTCGAAGGACGCCGCCCGCTACAGCCAGGAATGGCTCGACCAGCCGCCGCCCAACGACCTTTACGCGCTGCTGGAAACGCATCTGGTGCCGCGCGGCTCGACCGCCGAGATCGGCTGCGGCAACGGACGCGACGCAGCGTGGCTCGCCGCGCACGATTATCTCGTCAGCGGCTTCGATGCCTCGCCCGCCTTGCTGGCCGAAGCGCGCCGCCTGCATCCGCAGATCGTGTTTCGCGAGGCCACCCTGCCGGCGCTCGCGGAGATCGAGGAGCGCTTCGATAACGTCGTCTGCGAGACGGTGATCATGCACTTGCCGGCCGAGGCGATTCCGTTGGCCGTCGATAACCTGCGGCGCCTTCTGCGGCCCAATGGCGTGCTGTATCTGTCGTGGCGCGTGACCGAGGGCGAGGACAAGCGCCAGGCCGATGGCCGCCTTTACGCGGCGTTCGAACCGCAGGTGGTGGTGGACGCGCTGGTCGATTGCGCGATTCTGCTGTTCGAAGACGTGACGAGCGAAAGCTCGGGCAAGCGGATTTGCCGGGTGATCGCGTCCAAGAATGCGGGCGGAGTTTAAGGGCGGCGCACGCTGCCGCCCTTAAGTAAGGCTCGCCCGAGCGGCCTACTCGATCCCGAGGCGCGCGCGAATCGCCGGCAGCATGTGCTCCACCGCTGCGCGCCCTTCCGCGATGGCAGGCGCCGCGCGGTGGAAATCGAAAATCCCCATGCCGCCCAGGCGCGGCTGAATCAGGATGTCGGCGGGCTCACCCGCGAGCCGGCTGCGCGTGATGCGCACCTGCATGATGTCGATGCTCTGCGCGACCGAACTCAGCATTGACGGCACGCGCGCGCTCGGCTCCGGCGCCACGCGCACGTCGTTCGATACGACGTCGTCGGCCGGCGCGAGCCAGCGCGGCCACGGCTTGCCGTTCTTGCGCAGCGTGCCGGGCGGCGGCGCATCCGGATCGAGCGCCGGCGCCGCGGCTGTGATGCCGCCGAAGTCGCGGCCGTTGAGAATATCGTTGTTCAGGTCCACGGCGATCACGCAATCGGCGCGCATGCCGCGCGCCACCGACACCGGCACCGGATTGCTCAGGCCGCCATCCACGAGCCACACGCCGTTGTGCCAGACCGGCGTGAAGATACCCGGAATCGCAATCGACGCCCGTACCGCATCCACCACACTGCCGTCCTGCAACCAGGTCTCGCGGCCCGAATCGAGTTCGGTCGCCACCGCCGCAAACGGCATCTGCAACTCACTGATCTCGCGGCCGTTGAACTGGTTGGCGAACACCTGGATCACCTTGCGGCCGCCCAGCAGGCCACCGGAAATGCGCAGGTCGAGCAGGCGCACCACCGTCTGCCAGGTCAGGCGCGACACCCATTCCTCGAGCCAGTCGAGATCGCCGTTCGCATAGACCGCCGCGACCAGTGCGCCGATCGAGGTGCCGCACACCACGTCGGGCTTGATGCCGGCGTCATGCAGCGCGCGAATCGCGCCGATATGCGCCCAGCCCCGCGCGGCGCCGCCGCCCAGGACGAGACCAATGCGCGAATGAGGGCGTCGTCGCAGCATGTTTTTCTCCTTATCGTCCGCGTATCACGTCTGAACGCGATGTCGTATAGACCTTGTGAAACGCATCGAAGTGCACGTTGAAGATGCCCTCTTCGGTCACGCCGCCTTCGCGCCACTTCCAGCTCCAGACGGTTTCCGGTTTGAGCGGAAACACGGCGACCTGCCCCGGCTTGCCGAGCAGCCGCCGCACTTCGTCTTCGCTCATGCCCATCTGGACTTTGGCGAAATTGGCCGCGGTCAGCACCTGGGTGATGGCTTGCAGCTTGCCGTCGCGGTCGATGTCGACCATGTAGGTATTGAGCCCTTGCGGCCCGCGCGGATATTCGAAGCGTTTGGAGCCGTCGGTGAAGGTGCGCTCGGTTTCGGGCGTGCCCATCTGGCTGCGAATCTGCGCTTCCGTCGTGACGCCGGGCGTGAGGCCTTTCAACAACAACGCGTCCGGTTTGACGGCATTGAAGAATTCCTTGAGTTTTTGCACAGCACGTTGGCCCTGTTGGTCGTCGCACCCCGCCAGCGCAAGCGATGCGGCCAGCATGGCGACGGTAAACAAGCGGAAGCTCGAAGCCATCTGTCGTTTCGGGGTCAAGTCCGTTTGATGAAGGTTGGACGACAGGATAGCAAAACCGCAGGCGCGCACGCAGCGAGGTGGGCGGCGGTGCGCGAACGGGCAACGGGATCGGAGAACGGCAGCACGGTGACGACGCAGTGCAATGCGCCGTTCGTGCTACAGGGGAGGCAACGGGAACCAGCCGTTAGAGACTGCACACGGCTGATGGTGGAAAGCAGACGGCCTGCGACGGCGGGCCCATGACGAACGACCTGAAACCGACGACACGCAGCGGTCCGGCTCCGAACGAAGCAATCGGCCGCCGACGGCCGCCGATCATGCGCTCTCGCCCGGGACAGACCGCTGCACACGGCCGTCTGGTCCCTCGACTATCTTGCCCAGGTGCCGATAATTTAGACGCATTGCGCGGATTAGGCGAGCCAGCGTTTACACCGAATCGGCTGAGGAATGAGTTGTGCTTACCGGCCGGCGAAAGCCGCCCGCCCTGCGGCTTGCAACACCGAGTCGTTCTGCGGCGTATGGATGCGCGCGCACAGCACATCCCGATAGTGACGTTCGAGCGGATTGTCGCGGGAAAGCCCCGGATTGCCGCTCGCCTCGACGGCGATCTGCACCGCTTCGATCGCCTGATTCGTCACCGTATATTTGACGAGCGGCGCCTCGTCGAGTGCGACCCGCTCGGCGTGCGCCGTCGCATCGAGCAACACGCGGTTGCTGAACAACAGCGCATCGATGCGGCCGAGCGTCTGCTGAAACGATGGGAGGCTCGCAAGCGGCGCGCCGAGATTGGCAGGCGAACGCGTGGCGGCCCATTCGGCGAACCAGTCGCGGGCGGCATGCGCCACGCCGTCGTACACCGCCGAGAGCAGCACGCTCATCCACGCCACGCCGAGCGCGTCCAGTCCCGCGCCGGGCTCGCCGGGCAACTGGACATCCACGGCATGGGCGGCCGGCACCAGGACGTTGTCGAAGACGATTTCATGGCTGCCGGTCGCGCGCATGCCGAGATGATTCCAGGGCGCCCCGACCCGCACACCCGGCGTATCGCGCCGCACCAGCCACACGCCGACGCGCGGCGGCGTCTCGTCGCTGCGCGCCCACACCGCGAGCCAAGTCAAACCGGGGCTGCCGGTCGAATAGATCTTGCTGCCGTTGATGACCCAGCCGTCGCCGCTGCGGGCCGCGAGCGTGCCCGGCAGGCCGCCGCGCGCCGGGCTGCCGAGTTCGGGCTCGACGCGCAAGGAGTTGATCAGGGCGCCGTCGCGCACGGCATCCTCTGCAACGCGTTCGCGCAGATCGCGAGGCCAGCGCGGATTGCCCTGCAAGCGATGGTGAAACAGGTATTGCATGACGAGGACGAGCGCCGTCGACGGCTCGCTGCGCGCCACCGCGCGAATCACGTTCAATGCCTGCGGCAGGCTCGCGCCGGCGCCGCCGAGCGCTGCCGGGACCGTCAACGACAGCAAGTCGTATTCGTGCAGGCGCGCCAGATTGCGATGCGGAAACTCGCCGCTGCGATCGTACGCTTCGGCGGTAGCGGCGAACTCGGTGGTGAGTTCGGCGAGCACGGCGTCGAACTCGGCGCTGTCGAGCGGTGGATGGCGGCGCGCCGCAGCGCGCGCAAGGCCAGCATCAAAGTCAGGGGCGTTCATACGAGCTCCGTGGCGCCGTTCTCGAGCCACCCGATCGATCGTCAGGGGTGCTGATGGATCGCGGATGACGAGTGGCGGATTGCGTTCTATGGCAAAGGAAAACTGCGGTCGAAACTCGCGCGCACGTTGAGGTGCGCGGGGATGACGCTGGCGGCTTCGTAGGTGTCGGCGGTACGTTGCTGCGCGGCGATCACGCTGTCGTCGATGGCAACCGGATGCACCTGGCCACGCTGATAGACCGTCTTCAGCACATCGGGCGGCAAACCCGTCACGCGCGATTGCATTGCCGCCACTTCATCCGGATGCGACAAGGCCCACTGCTGACCGAGCGCCACCCGCCGCAGAAAATCCGCCAGCACCGCGCGTTTGCCGGCGATCGCGCGATCGGTGGCGACCTGGTAGCTCAGCCCTTCCGACAAACCGACACCATTGGCGAGGATACGGTCGTGATCGCGCGATTCGCCGAGCGCCGTGTACGGATCCCATACCGACCATGCGTCCACGCTGCCGGACGCGAGTGCGGCTTTGGCGTCGGCTGGGGCGAGGAACACCCACGTGACGTCGGAGAGCGGTATATGGGCTTTGTTCAGCGCCGCCAGCGCGAGGAAGTGACCAATCGAACCACGCGTCGTGGCGATGCGCTTGCCCTTCAGGCTCGCCACGTCGGTCAAGGGCGAATGTTCGTTGACGACAATCGCCAGATCGACGGGATGCGAGCGGGTCGCGGCGACGGCGCGTACCTGGGCGCCCGCCGCCAGCGCGAATACCAGTGGCGCATCGCCGAGGCCGCCCACATCCACGGCGCCGGCGTTCAGTGCTTCGCCGAGCGGCTGCGCGGCAGGGAAGTTGAACCACTCGATCTTGTACGGCAGGTCTTTCAGTTGGCCCGACGCTTCGAGAATGCCGCGCGTCTGTAGCGACTGATCGCCGACTTTGAGGACTGGCAAGTCGGCGGCGCATGCCGCGTTGCTCCATGACGCGAGGGCCACGGCAGAGAGTGCAAGTACAGTGCCGGCGAATGCTCCGACGAGCACGCGCCGGAGCCCAAAGCGAAGCTGAAGACGCGACGGCAGCCACGCGCCAGACGCAGGCACTGCAAAAGACACCGGGAACGCTCGCTGTTCGAAAGAGCCTCGTGAGGGGAAACGTGTCGTCGTCATATCGTTCGTTGCGGATCGGTAAGCGCTGCTGCAAGGCTTCGTCTACGTGCCTCGACGCTGCGCATGGCACGCATGAAGCCAGAACCAGCAACGACGATACGGCACACACTTGTATAAGACAAACGCATTATTCTTCTAAGCAAATATGCGGATGTTGGACGCCCAACACCATGCGCGACGCGCATTGCAGGTATCATCGAATGCACGCTTGCCTGCCCTCTTACCTCATCGCTCACCATGAAGATCGACGATATCGAAGCCTACGTCGCCGTCATCCGCGCCCAGTCGCTGCAACAGGCGGCGCAAACCCTCGGTCTCACGCAACCGGCCATCACGCGCCGGCTGCAGAATTTCGAAGAGGCGCTAGGCGTCGAACTGCTCGATCGCAATACCCGGCCGCTGAAAGCCACCGCCACAGGGCGCGTCGTCTACGAGCAATGCCGCGTAATCCAGCGCGAACTCGACGTGCTGCGCGAGCTGGTTGCCAACGACACGCCGCCGGTCGGCGCCCTGCGCCTCGGCGTCGCACAGACGATCGCCGATATCGCCTTGCCCGATGCCATGCGCGAGTTGCGCGCCGCCTATCCCGACCTGCAAGCGAGCGCATCGAGCGGCTGGGGCAGCCAGTTGCTGCAGCGGGTCGAAGCAGGCGAACTCGACGCCGCGGCGATGCTGCTGCCCGCCAACAAGACCTTCGCCGAATCGCTTGCCGCGCGCTCGCTCGGACGCATCAAGCTGGCGGTCGTCGCCCCCAAGGGTCTGCTGAAAAAGCGCGTGCAGACGCTGGCGGAATGCCAGTCGATCGGCTGGGTGCTGAATCCGGATGGCTGCGGCTTCCGTGAGGGCTTGCAGCGTGCGCTGACCGGCCTCGGTCTCGCGTTGAAGCTGAATCTTGAGACGCTCGGCACGGAGCTGCAACTGCAGCTCGTCGCGGACGGCAACGGCCTCGGCCTCGTGCCGCTGCCCCTGCTGCAGGCGAGCCGTCACGAGGCCGAACTGGACGTGCTCACGCTCAGCGACTTCAAGCCGCTGATCGACATCTGGCTCGTGCATCCACGCGTGCTGGGCAAGCTGCAGCAGCCGGTGGAGCGCTTCGGCGCCGCGGTGGAGCGGCAGTTCAAGGCCGCGCGTTTGCAACGCGCGGCTTGAGGGCGCACAGAGCGCCCCACCCGCGGACGACAGCGCCGCTCAGATCACATGAAACCCATGTGTCCCGTCGCGCGCCAGTTGCGCCACCAGCCCGTACTCCCACTCCAGATACGCGTTCATCGCTTCGCGGGCGTTATCGGTGCCTTCATACGGGCGACGGTAGCGGTCGATGCGCGGCGAAGCAAAGTGCGTCTCGCCGCTTTCGACCGGCAGTCCCGCCGCGATCCAGGCACTGGTGCCGCCGCTCAGCACCTGCACCGGCTTACCGCTCAGCGCGGCCAGTTCCGGCGCCACGAAGCGCGCGAGCGCACTGCTCCCGCAGGTGAGCACATAGCGTTGCGCATCCGGTAGCTTGGGCAGCGCGTCGGCCAGTTGTCCGCGCAGCGCCCACCACGCGCCCGGAATATGCTGCTTCACGTAGTTGGCGCTCGCCGTGAAATCCAACACCACCGTGCCGGACGATTGCAGCAAGGTCGCCAGCGCCGCAGGCGAAATCTCCTCAACTGCGGGCGGCGGCACCGCATTTCTCACGGCGGGCGCCGCGCCCTCTTCCGTGAAATCGGCGGGCGTCAGGCCGTCGATGACGTACACCTCGACGTTCATCTGCGCGAGCCAGGAAGCGGTCATATTGGCGCGCACGCCGTCGCTGTCCGCGAGAATCACGCGGGCGCCGCGCACCGGCGCGAACATATCGGTCTCCTGAACAAGCTGACCGCCCGGCGCGCTGCGAAAACCAGGCACGTGGCTCGCCTGGTACTCCTGCGGCGAGCGCACGTCGAAACGGTAGATGGTGCGCACAGCTTCCTCGGCCCAGCGGCGCGCTTCGTCGCGCGAGGTGCGGCCCACCTCGGCGCGATCGGCCACCGCCCGCGCCGACGCCGCCGCGGCCGCCCGCACCGCATGGTCGGTAACCGGGTCGAAGCGCCGCGTGCTGCCGTGCGCCAGTTCCTGCCCGGCGAGCGTCCAGCCGATCGTGCCGTTACGTAACGCCACGACCGGGTTCGGTACACCCGCATTGATCAGCGATTGCGCGCCGATGATGCTGCGCGTGCGCCCCGCGCAATTGACGACGATCTGCGTCGACGGGTCCGGCGCCAGTTGCCGGGCGCGCAACACCAGCTCCGCGCCCGGCACGCTGACGCTGCCGGGAATGTTCATGGTCTGATACTCGTCGAAGCGGCGGGCGTCGAGCACCACCACGTTCGCCTCGCCGTCGAGCAGCGCCTGCACTTGCGGCGCTTCGAGCGACGGCGTGTGCCGCTCGCTCTCCACCAGTTCGCCGAAGGCCTTGCTCGGCGCGTTGACGTCCTGGAACAGCTCGCCGCCGGCCTCGGCCCAGCCGCGCAAACCGCCGGCGAGCAGCGTGACATCGGTGTAGCCCAGCGCGGCGAAGCGGCTCGCCGCACGCACGGCAAGCCCTTCGCCGTCGTCGAAAAGCACAATCGGCACACTGCGGCGCGGCAAACGCAGCGGCGCTTCAAGTTCAAGTTTCGATAACGGCAGATTCGCCGCGAACAACGGATGGCTGCGCGCGTGCGGGTCTTCCTCGCGCACGTCGAGCAGCGCGATTTCGCGGCGCTCGAGCAGTGCACGGCGCACGTCTTCGAATGAACGGGTACGAAATTCAGTTGCAACGGTCATGAGATGGCAATCTCCTTCGATACATTCCAGATATTCGGTAACACGTCGTTCGAGTATCCGGAGATAAACGCCTTGCGGCCGCCGTGCTCGGGATAGACCGAACGCGACACCGCACCGATATTTGCACCATAAACGTGAATGCTGATCGACACACGGTCCTCGTAAGCATTGCTGACACGGTGAATGTCGCCAATGCGCGGCGATACCGCATCGACGGCACCGGTTTCGAGCCGTCTCGCCGTACCGGAAGCAATCAACGTGCCGCGTTCGTCGAGATGGTACGGTTGCGCGATTTCCGCACCGCGTAACACGCCGATCAGTCCCCAGACAGTGTGATCGTGAACCGGCGTCGCCTGCCCCGGCCCCCAGACGAAACTCACCACGGAAAAGCGCTGTCGCGAATCCGCATGCAGCAGGTACTGCTGATAGCGCTCGGGGTCGGGACGCGCCCACGTGTCGGGCAACCAGTCGTCGTGCGCGATCAGCTCGCGCAGCGAGGCGGCGCCCGCGTCGAGCAGATCGGCTTCGGGGGCGGCATCGTCCAGCAGCGCGGCGATCCGGCCGACAAAGGTGCGCAAGCGGTCATGCCGCAAGGGTTGGCTCATGAGGTCGAGAAGGAAGCAAAGGTCGGGGAAAGGCGCGGCGCGCGCGGTTGAAGCGCCCGGAGACGTTCAGGCGGCCGGTGCGGGCGTTGCGTTGCAGGTGTCTACGTTCCAGCGTGGTGCAACGTCCGCGGGCCGGCAAAAAGGCGCGTTTATCGTTTCGTGTGATTAATCGTAGACGTCGGGCTCGGCTTCAACCAGCCCCTCCAGCAGGCTCTGAAACGCAAACAAGGCGCCGCCCGGCCGCCCCACCTGTTCATGCGTCAACGACGCGATCTCATGGTTAATAGGCTGCGGCTTGCCCGCGGCCTCCGCGAGCAATTGCGCGTGGCAGGCGTTATCCAATGCGATATACCACCACGCCGCCGCTTCCACAGTTGGGCCTGCTGTGAGAATGCCGTGATTCTTCAGGATCACGCCTTTATGGTCTCCCAGTGCGGCCGCGATGCGCGCACCTTCGTCGGTGTCGAGTACGACGCCGCGAAAGTCGTCGAATAGTGTGTGGTCCTGATAGAACGCGCACGAGTCCTGGGTGAGCGGATCGAGCGTGCGGCCGAGCGTCGACCACGCCTTGCCGTACAGCGAATGCGCATGCGCGGCGGCCACCACATCGGGCCGCGCTTCGTGAATCGCGGCATGAATCGCGAAGGCCGCCTGATTCACCGGCCCCTCGCCCACCACGATCTCGCCTTGCGCATTCACCAGCAGCAGATCGGAGACGCGAATGCGGCTGAAATGCTTGCCGAACGGATTGACCCAGAAGTGATCGGGCCACTCCGGATCGCGCGCCGTAATGTGGCCCGCGAGCCCTTGATCGAAGCCATAACGCGCAAACAGACGAAACGCGACCGCGAGACGCTCCTGGCGATGGCGGCGCTCGTCAGCCACGTTCTCGCGCGGTGGCACTTCGTCGAACCAGAATTTGCGCAGCGGTGCGTGGCGTTGCAACGGCGCATGCGATGGCGGTTGCGACGCCGTTTGCACCGTCGAAGCATCCGCGGGATGGGCAATCGTCAGGGAAAGATCTGTCATCGTGTCTCCGTTCAAGCTGCTGCGCGGGCGCTGAGCGCGATGCGTTCGCGTGTCGCGGGAATCAGCGTGCGGCCATAGTCGAGCGCGTCTTCGAGCGGATCGAAACCGCGAATCAGGAAGGTCGTCACGCCCAGCGCGTAGTACTCGGCCAGTGTATCCGCGACCTGTTCCGGCGTGCCTACCAGCGCGGTCGAATTCGAACGGCCGCCGATCTCCTTCGCCACCGCGGTCCACAAGCGCTCATCCGCGCGGTCCGCCGTGCCGGCCGCCGCCAGCAGCCGGCGCGCGCCTTCGCTCTGCGCCGGTCCGCCGACGCTCAGGCCCTGGGCTGCGCGCAGGCGCTTCGTCTCTTCGAGGATATGCTCGGCGCGTTCCCACGCCGCGGCTTCCGTGGCCGCCAGAATCGGCCGGAACGACACGGAGAAACGCACGGTGCGCCCGTGCCTGGCGGCTTCGGCGCGCACGCGCGTCACCTGCTCGCGCACCTGCTCCTTCGATTCGCCCCACAGCGCGTAGACGTCCGCATGACGGCCCGCGATTTCGAGCGCGGGCGCCGACGCCCCGCCGAAGTACACCGGAATATGCGGCTGCTGCAGCGGCTTTACTTCGGAGAAGCCGCGCTCGAAGCGATAGTACTTACCCTCATGATCGAACGGCGTGTCCGAGGTCCAGATGCGGCGCAGGATCGACACGTACTCGTCGGTGCGGGCGTAGCGCTCGTCGTGCGAGAGGAAATCGCCGTCGCGGCGCTGCTCGGCGTCGTCGCCACCCGAAATGATGTGCACCGCGAGGCGGCCGCCCGAGTAGTGATCGAGCGTAGCCAACTGGCGCGCGGCCAGGGTCGGCGCGACGAAACCCGGCCGGTGCGCGAGCATGAAGTGCACGCGCTGCGTGACGCTGGCGGCATGCGCCACGGTCAGAAGCGCATCCGGGCTCGTGGACTGGTGCGGTACGAGCACGCGGTCGAAGCCCGCTTCCTCGTGCGCCCGCGCAAACTGCTCCACGTAACCGATATCTATTGCCGGACCTTGCGGCGCGTGCGTTTCCGAAACCTTGCGGGTCTGGATCATGCCGATGAATTCGACTGCCACGTTGCGTCTCCCTGATGATCGACAGAACGCCGGGGGCACTGGGCACAAGCCGGCGGCGACACCCCGGACAGGGTGTCAAGCGAGCATCAAAGGTAGCACTGCAACATGCGTTCGTTAAATATTGATAGTCGATAAAGATATCGCAATTGCATGTTTGTGACGGCGTGGGCCGGTTGCTAACCTCGCTTCGCGACGACGGACTCCGCCGATGATGCGGAGCGTGCCGCCCGCTTCGATCCCCCTCTTCCTGGAACTACGCCGATGACCGCCTTTCGCTCCGACCGCCGCCGGATCCTGCACACCCTCGCCGCCTGCGGCATCGCGCCTGCTGCCGCGTGGCTCGGTGCGGCGGATGCGCGTGCTGCGGCGCCGGAACTCGTGTTCGGCGATCAGGCCGGCGGGCTGCGCGCGCTGGCTGAAGCGGCGCATGTGCTCGACGGCGCGCCCTATCCGTTTCGCTGGGCCAACTTCCAGGGCGCGGCGCCGCTCTTCGAAGCGCAACGTGCCAATGCCGTGGATCTTGCGCCGGCGGGCGACCTGCCTGTGCTCGCCGCGGCGATCGGCGATCCATCGTTGAAGATCGTCGCGACCCGGGTGGGAACGCCAAGCTCGCTCGGCATCGTCGTGCAGGCGGATTCGCCGCTGCGGCATGTCGCCGATCTCAAGGGCAAAACCGTGGTGGTGTCGTCGGCACGCGGCAGCATTTCGCAGTACCAGTTGTACGGCGCGCTCGCCGAGGCGGGGCTCACGCGCGACGATGTGAATGTGCGCTTCGTGCTGCCCGTCGATGCATTTGCGGCCTTCGAGTCTCGCCAGCTCGACGTCTGGGCGACCTTCGATCCGTACTACGGCAGCGCCGTGCAACGCGGCGCACGCGTGTTGCGCGACGGCAGCGGCATCAATACCGGCCTCGCCTTCATTACCGCGTCCGGCGCCGCGGCGGCGGACCTGGCGAAGCGGCCGGCGCTCATCGATGCGCTACAACGTTTTCAACGCGCCGGCGCGTGGGCAGCGGGACATCCTGAGGCATACGCGCAGGTGTATGCGACGTTGACGCGTCTGCCGATCGAGGCCGCCCGCATCATCACCGTTCGTTCGGCGCTGAAGCAACGCCCGGTGAGCGACGCGGATATCGCCACGCTGCAGCGCGTCGCGGACGAGGCGTTCGAACAGCGGATGTTGCCCGCGAAGGTGGATGTGCGGGCGATCACGTTGCAAGGGATGGGCTAGCGGCTTTATTGCTCGCCGAGAAGCCTCGTGACGATCGGCTCCAGCGACGCGAAATATTGCTGCTGCTTGAACGCATAACCGGCTGCATTCGGATGGATGCAGTCGGAAGCCATCGAGGTAGTCCGCCAGGCCGGTAAATTCAGAAACGCGTCGTATAGAGGCAATACGGTCACGTCGTTACGGCTTGCCGTGGCATTTTCTGCCGAAACATATCGCCGTGAATCCGCGATCGAGATCCGAAAGCAGATCGGATTGGGCTCGGCAATCACGGGGATTTTCCCGGAGGCCTGCACGGTGCGAATCCAGCGCTTCAGGTTCGACGAGAATGTTCGCACGGTGTTTCCAGCAAGGGCGTCGTTGATCTGGCTGTTCGTGATCACGATATTCGCATTGCCTTTGGAAAGTTCGGCAGCAAGCGGCAGAGTATTGCCATATTCGGCGGAGAGGCCCGTGCCGCTCAGATCGGTCTCGAGGGTCGATCCGGGGGCGCTGTGATCGACAATCGTCACTTTGCCAGGCCCGAACTTCTCGTTCATGGCGATCTGCATGCGTTGCGCCGGGCTCTGCGGATATCGAGCAGGGGGACCGTCCGATATGACAACCGCGCCCCAAAACGTCGAGTCGCCGCGCCAATCGATCACGACTGTTTTAAGGGTGGCGGCCGCCGCAATCCCGTCATGCTGGCCGAAGCGTTCCCCGAAAGCCAGGGCTGACATCAGGACGACTGACGCAACAAGCCTCCGCTTCATTTCCCCCTCCTTTCGATTTGCCCGGGTTTCTATTAAAGAGGCTGCCGCTTACAACACATGTATCCCTCGGATTTGCTCACGCCCCAAACCATAGCGGGTGGACGACAAAGTCCCGCATATTGCGGGTCGTCAGGAACATAATTCTTCGGGAGGGGGAGGCAGTTCGGACTATTGGCCTGGGCAGGTTGAGAGGCGGAATCGGCACTAGCGCTCGACGCCTGTTCCGATGTAGGTTTCAGATACTGAGGAGCGCACCCGGCAATGAGCGTAGTGGAAATGCGGATGCATGCTGCGTAACCCATTTGAGCAAATCGCATTTTTTCTCTTCTTCTAAACGAAAGGCATAACGCGGACGAGACATGAAAACAGAAAATGCGCACTTTGTCATCCGCGTCCGGGACCCGCGCGCTGGACTGCCTCGTGCGAGGTAATCTGCGGGAAACGCAAATATCTCCTGTCGTTTAGTGGAGAGAAGCTCCATCTTCGCTTCGAGGATGGGGATGGCCGGGTCGTGTCGGTTGACGGCGAGCGGCGGTGACATCGCCGAACCATCCCCACCGCCTCCCAACCTCCGCCACTTGCCAGGAGAGAAGCGCAGTACACCCAAACAAAATCTCGCGCATGCGTTTGACGAGCGCCAGCGACAAGCCCACCTCCCGATCGACGCCAAACATCTGCGCGAGCAGCACAACCGCCGCATCCTGCACCCCAACCCCAGCGGGTACAAAGAAGGCCGCATGCCGCACCGCTTGCGTCAAACCTTCAATAGCCAACGCCCCAGCCAAAGAAACCGGATGCCCGAGTAGATCCAAAGCCCACCAGGTCTCGACCGCTCCAAGCAGATAGCCGCTCAACTGCCACACAAAAGCCCGCAACAACAGTCCGGCGCGGGACATGAGCGCATCGAGATCCGCATCGAGCTGGCGCCCATCCATTCCCTGCAGAACGGAACCAGACGGCCCTAACAACTGCCCAGCCCAACGCTCGATCGCATGAAACACCCCACCTCGCCGCACCAAAACCACTGCAATCACAGGCAAAGGCAACGACAGCAGCAAAGCCACGCCAACGGTACGCAACACATCCGCCTGATGCGTCGACGCGACGATCAACACCAGACCCAGCGCGGAAAACGCATACTGCACAGCCATCGTCACCATCACTTCGACGATCACCGACGCGCTCACGCCACTCGCATCGGCCACACGCCATCGCGCCAGTCGAATCCCGACGATCTCCCCACCGATGCCCGCCACCGGCAACAGGCGGCTCACGGCCTCGCGAACCGTCGCGACCCACCAGAGAAACACGAAAGACGCGCGCTTACCGAGCAACAAGTGCCATGCATACGCATCGAGCAACAGCGGCAGCGCATGAAACGGCACCAGCCACAGCAACGCAAAACCCGCCTGGCCGATCACCTGCATCAGGTCGCCCACACCCGCGTGCAGTACCAGCCCGATCAGCAGCGCGATACCCAGCGGCAAACCCGCCCATTGCAGCCACTGCAAGCCCTTCATGACGGCTGCACCCCACGGTCATGGGCCTGGCCGAATACGTCGGCAAAGCCACCACGTGTGGCGCCGGCCGCTTCGATCGCGGCTTCCACGCGTGGCGACAACAGCGCGGCCAGTTCGTCCGCGTGCCGATAGCCGCGCATCCCCTGCGTCAACGCGCCCTCCCCCACCACGGCCGGATGGCAATAAATTTCGCCCACACCGTCCGGCAAATGCGCCAACGCCTCGAGCAACACGCCTTCCGTCATCTGCCCGGTGTTCGCAATGCCCACCACGTAATCGTTGTGAGCAATCCCCGCGCGATCGAGCCGGTCCCGCACGAGGCCAATCCACGGCTTCAACCAGAGCGGCTCGCGCGACTCGCACGGCAGACGCATCGCCCGCATGCCGTAGTCGCGGCCAATCTCGACGATCAGCCCGAGCACCGTCGGATGCAGATGGAAGTGTTTGTGGGTGTTGACGTGATCGAGCGGCAATCCGGTCTTCGCGAACGCTTCGAACTGCGCGCGGATCTCCAGCGCCAGCTGTTTGCGTACGTGCGGCAAAAAGAAAAAGCGAAAGCCGTCGCGCACCATGTTGTCGTCGAACCGGCCATCGGCGTCGACCAGCGCCGGAATCGCATCGCGCGGCAGGAACGCCGCGCCGTCAGCCAGCACCAGATGCAGGCCGACGCGCAACTCCGGCAGCCGGTGCGCACGCGCTATGGCGTCGCGTGCGGCAGGCGCCGCCACCATCAGGCTCGCCGCAGTCAGGACACCATGCAGATGCGCGCGCTCGACCGCTTCGTTGACCCGTTCGTGCAGGCCGAAATCGTCTGCCGTGAAGATCAACGTACGTTGCGCAAGCCGAGCCTCGTGCGTCATCACGCTTCGTGAGCGCGCAGGAAACGGAAGAACTCGACGCCTTCGCGCAGACGCCGCTTCATCATGTCCCAGCTCATCAGCATCTCGCGCACGATCTCCCAGATCTTCGAAGGCCGGAAATAGAAGCGCTTGTAGAAGCTCTCGACGTGGTGATAGATCTCTTCGCGCGACAGATGCGGATAGCCGATCGCCGCCAGTTGCACGCCTTCCTTGCTCACCAGGTTGATCACCTTGTTCTCCTGCAGCCAGCCGTTCTCCACCGCCTGGTTGTAGAGCGTCGTGCCCGGATACGGCGCCGCCAGCGACACCTGGATCGTGTGCGGGTTGATTTCCTTGGCGTACTCGATCGTCTTTTCGATCGTCTCCTGCGTCTCGCCCGGCAGCCCCAGGATAAACGTGCCGTGAATCTTGATGTCCAGCTTGCGGCAGTCCTCGCTGAAACGCCGGGCGATGTCCGTGCGCAGACCCTTCTTGATGTTCAGCAGGATCTGGTCGTCGCCCGACTCGTAGCCCACCAGCAGCAGGCGCAGGCCGTTTTCCTTCATGATCTTCAGTGTCGAATACGGCACGTTCGCTTTCGCGTTGCAGGACCACGTCACGCCCAGCTTGCCGAGACCGCGTGCGATTTCTTCGACGCGCGGCTTGAAGTCGGTGAAGGTGTCGTCGTCGAACATGATCTCCTTGACCTCAGGCATGTTGTCGCGGATCCACTTCACCTCTTCCAGCACATTCTCCACCGAGCGCGTGCGGTAGCGGTGCCCGCCTACCGTCTGCGGCCACAGGCAGAACGTGCACTTCGAACGGCAGCCGCGACCCGTGTAGATCGAGACATACGGATGCTTCAGGTAACCGATGAAGTAGTTTTCGATCTTCAGGTCGCGCTTGTAGACCGGCGCGACGAAGGGCAGCTCGTCCATGTTCTCGAGGATCGGGCGCGCCTCGTTGTGTTCGATCGAGCCGTCCGCTGCGCGATAGCTCAAGCCCTGGATCTGCGCGAGCGGTTTGCCTGCGGCCACTTCCTGGCAGGTGAAATCGAATTCTTCACGGCAGACGAAATCGATCGCCTCGCTCGCGGTCAGCGAGTTGTGCGGATCAACCGCGACCTTCGCACCCACCATGCCGATCATCACCGACGGCCTGCGCTGCTTGAGGTCCTGCGCAAACATCGCGTCAGTGGGAAACGACGGCGTGCTGGTGTGGATGATCACAAGC
Source organism: Paraburkholderia phenazinium (assembly GCF_900142845.1). Taxonomy (NCBI): domain Bacteria; kingdom Pseudomonadati; phylum Pseudomonadota; class Betaproteobacteria; order Burkholderiales; family Burkholderiaceae; genus Paraburkholderia; species Paraburkholderia phenazinium. The sequence continues at coordinate 271,349 of NZ_FSRU01000002.1, read as the reverse complement.
TCGTACTGCTGCGCAATCTCGAGCGAAGCCTCAACGGACAAACCATCCGCCGGCGCATCGAGCACGCGGCTATCCGGCACGAGTGCCGCCGGCTGCGCGAGCCAGGTGGGATACCAGAACGAGCGGATCTCGCGCTTCGCCTGATAGCGCGAACCCGCGCCGCCATCGAAACCGTCATACGATGGGGCCTGCAAAAACAGCGTTTTCATGAATGCTCCGACCAGCTTCGTTGATTCTGATGATTGATTGACCCTGCGATCCTGCACCGACGCGCCGGATAAAACCGGGCGCCCATTGTTCGATCCGCGGACGAGCCTATCCGCGATCGGACATCTCCACAATCGACGTGCGCGGTTGCGCGACCCGGTTCACCACCGACATCCGCGCGCCGCGCCACACCACGTGCGAACCGAATACCGCGCCCAGCCACTGCAGCGCGAGCAGCGTGTCGCGCAACGGCACCAGCGGCAGATCGCGCCAGAACGTGCGCGAAATGCGGGCGCTGCGCGCATGCAACAGCACCCGCGCGACGACACCCGCCGCCGTGCTGACCGAGAACGTCAGCGCCATCAACGGATCAGCGCCGCCCGAGCCGATGCCCCCGTTGTTCAGTCCGGCCGCCAGCAACGCGCCGACCAGCAGCCAGGGCGAGGTAAACGTAATGATGAGCGACGCGAACCCCGACGGATTCACCGAACGGATCGTGCGCAACCAGCGCATCTCGCGCAGCCACAGTGTGACGAAGGTGGGCTCGATCACGTCGGTGGCCACCATCACCGACGACAACACCGTGTTCAGCCCAAGCGTGCGCGCGTGTTCGGCCAGCCAGTAGTCGTCGGCCAGACAGTCCTTGAGCGCCTCGAAGCCGCCGATGTTCTCGAGCGTCGTGCGCCGCAACGCCAGGGTCGCGCCAAAGCCGAAGCGGCGCGAGCCGCCCGCGTGCGCGACACGCACCGACGGCGCGAACCATTCGTTGATAAACAGGGCTCCCACGCGCGGCCAGAAGCCCCCCACGCTCTGCGCGCGATACAGGCAGGTGACGACGCCCGTATCGGCGTCGGCGAGCGGCGCGGTGACCGTGTCGAGATAATCCGGCTCGACGGCAATGTCGCTGTCGGCCAGCACGATCACGTCATGACGCGCACGCTGCGCCATATTGATCAGATTGCTGACCTTCAGGTTGCTGCCATGCACGCGCGAATCGATCACCAGTTCGATGTCGCATTGCGGATACGCGGCCTGCAAACGCCGCACTACGCCAATCGCCGGGTCGACCGGAGACGACACGCCGAACAGCAGTTGAAAGCGCGGGTGCGCCTGCTCGCAGAACGTCACGAGGTTTTCGTACAGACGCGGCTCGGTCCCGCACAGGGGCTTGAGGACGCTCACGGAAGTCCAGCCGAGGTGACACCCGGCGGCCCGTTTGCCGAAAAACGGCATGGCGACTGCGGCAACGCCGGCATACACCGTGGCGGCACAGCACAACCCAACCAGCAGCCACTCCAGAACAGATAGCGAATGCACCGTCATTGGCCGCCACTCCGACTCCCGGTGGCCCGCCTCACGGTGGCAATGGCAGGACTACGCGACAAGACATGCACCCACACACTCGCTCGCACGGTCAGAACTCCTTCTGCTTGCGTCAGAACAATCGGCGTCGAATTGACACCGCTGCTTTAAGCAAAGCGTGCAAAAGACATTCACCGTAATTTCCCGTAATATTGCGGCGGCTATATGACAGATAATCGAAAGCCAATAGACAGAGATCACCGCGCCATTGCAATCAGCGGCAAGCAGGTTGATCCGACTGCGTTTCTGCCAGTTACCGCAAGGTGCTGAAATTAAACGGTTAAGGCACCACGACCGCTACCGGAGCGGCAAGCGTGGCGCGCCTTTAAATGCCAAACGAATGCCAATCGCACGCGCATTCATGGTGCGAAAATTGTAGCAGCGCTGGCGCAGACTTGCTTGCCGCGTGCAGTCAATTGTTCTGTGAACTATTGATCCAGGCTGCATGTTTTACATTTTTATAACTCTGCGTTGTTAGTCTGACAATAATCATGGCTTTGTGACAATAATGATGTTGCCGGTGTTAATGATCTAATCAATCGGTTGAATCGTGGCGCCCGCTTGCTTGCGCATTCCGCGCAGGCGGCCTGCGGCAACACCCTGCTGCATGTGTGGACTTGTGCAGCCCGTCAGCGGGAATGAATCCGCTTTGGCACAATCCGGTTTTGCCTTTGCTGTCGACGGCCTTACGGCGTGCGAGCACTTCGCTCCATGCGAGCTGCGCGGCGCAGGGCTTCGGATGAATTTGCCATGATCCCCTTTTCGGTTCTCGACCTCTCCCCCATCACCGCGGGCGCGAGCGCGGCGCAGGCGTTTGCCAACACGCTAGATCTCGCCCAGCACGCCGAAAAGTGGGGATATCACCGCTACTGGCTCGCCGAGCATCACAACATGACCGGCATCGCCAGCGCGGCGACCTCGGTGGTGATCGGCCATGTGGCGGGCGGCACCCGAACCATCCGCGTCGGCTCGGGCGGCGTGATGCTGCCGAATCATGCCCCGCTCGTGATCGCCGAGCAGTTCGGCACGCTTGCCTCGCTCTATCCGGGCCGCATCGATCTGGGCCTCGGCCGCGCGCCCGGCACGGACCAGACCACCGCGCGCGCCTTGCGCCGCGAGCTGCAAGGCAGTGCGGATTCGTTCCCGGACGATGTGGTCGAACTGCAGCGCTATTTCGCCGATCCGGTGCCGGGACAGCGCGTGCGCGCCGTGCCGGGCGCCGGGTTGCACGTGCCGCTGTGGCTGCTCGGCTCCTCGCTCTTCAGCGCGCAACTGGCGGCCGCGCTCGGCCTGCCGTTCGCGTTCGCCTCGCACTTCGCGCCGGACCATATGCTGACCGCGCTGCGTCTGTACCGCGCGCAGTTCCGTCCGTCGGCGGCGCTCGAGAAGCCTTATGCGATGGTCGGCGTGAACCTGTTCGCCGCCGATACCAACGAAGCGGCACGGCGTCTGTTCACGTCGTTGCAGCAGCAGTTCGTCAATCTGCGGCGCGGCACGCCGGGGCAATTGCAGCCGCCGGTGGACCGCGTCGAAGCGGCGGAGATGGAATTGAACAGCGTCGCGCAGTCGCTGGCGTGCTCGGTGGTCGGCGATGCGGAGACCGTGCGGGATGGGCTGCTCTCCGTGATCGAGCAGACCGGCGCCGACGAGTTGATGCTGACTGCGCTGATCTACGATCACACCGCACGGCTGCGGTCGTATGAGATTGCGGCGCAAGTGCGCGAGGCGATTGTCGGCGGAAAGTGATGGGGTGGCCGGCGGCGTTCGCGCCGGCCGGCTTCCTCGCCACGCTGAGATCTGTCTATGGATTCCCCTGCCCCGCCGCCAGCCCATCCAGCAACGCCTTGTTAAACGCCTGCGGGTCCTGCATCTGCGGCGCGTGGCCCATGTCCGCGAACTCCACCAGCGTCGCATGCGGAATCGTCCGTGCGGCGAGCCGCCCCAACTCCGGATAGCGACCAAGCGTGGCGCGCACCTCAGGCGGCGCGGCGTCCTTGCCGATCGCCGTCGTGTCCTTCTGGCCGATCATCAGCAGCGTCGGCATCTGCAGCTCGCCCAATTCCAGACGAACCTGGTTGTTGCAACTTGTCGTGATCAGGAAGCTACTCTCTAGCACCGAACGCCATTGCGAAAGGAACTGGCGACACGCCAGGTTTGAAGTTTTCGCGACGGATTCAATGGTAGGCTGAGGTTTCAGATGTGGGTGCGGGAACATCTGCTCAGGTCTCACTGATACGGGCAAATGTATCAACTGTGCTGGCAAGCGTCGGCGTACCCCAGTGGGCGCATTGTAAGAATAGAAGGACAGATAGTGGCTGAACCGAAAACTGAAGACGCAGGCTCTTCTTCCGTCGAGTATGTGCAGCGCGTCACGACCTTTTTGGGGGAAGTGAGTGCCTGGTGCAGAGAACATGGTCTAACCGTCGAGCACGACGCTGTCACGCTCAGTGAACAGCTAATGGCGCAATATGATGCCCCGAGTCTTTACATCGCAAAAGACGGCGTCTCAGTGGCCAAGATCCTGCCTGTCGGATCAAAAATCATTGGCGCGCACGGAAGAGTGGACCTGATCGGCCGTGTGGCCAGACATGCGTTCCTTTTCTATGTTGGAAAAGGTCCGGCGTTTTCGACGCAAACTATCGTTGGTGGAAAAACCACGATCTCGCCGTCTAGACCCATGCTCTCTGATGTCGACGCAGATGGCTGGTACTGGATCGAGGCCACAGTACGTCGAGCAAAGCGCGTTGATGAAAGTCTGTTTCTTGACCTGCTTACGGACGTCTCCGACTATGAATTTTAATAATCCACTGGATCCCGTCTATAAGGCATTTGCTGTGGCAGACGATTGCTTCAAAGTCGCGACACGCACAATTCAAATCCAGCATGAAGAGCTCATCAGGCGCACGCAGTTCCTTGGGGCAACTCCGGAGAAAGCCAATTCCGCCCTTGAAGATGCAGCCAGACAAGCGGCTGACCTTGCCATTTTGGCGCTGTTCGCCACATTCGAGCGGTTCGTCATCGAGCATCTGCAAACGGCGAACTGTCTGCTGGCCGCAGGGTATCCGCAGCAGTTTGCCATCAAGCTGGCAGAAAAGTTCGAAAGTGAAGTCGAGTACTGGAGGTTTGGTGAGATTCTCAACCTTTTCAAAGGCGAAGTTGACTCTGATCTCATCGGGCAGGTCAAGCAAATCAAGCAATATCGTGATTGGATCGCACATCAGAACCCAAGCAAGCCACCCCCGACGCAGACCACGCCGGAAACGGCCTTCGATATCTTAACCAGGATGATCGAGCAAATTCGGCAGACCCACACCCCTCCGCCGGAAGAAGAATCGGTCGACGCCGTCGCACTGGCATAAGCTCACCCGCGTGCCGGCACAGAAAGCCGTTTGAACGCTCACCGATTCCCCAGCCCCGCCGCCAGCCCATCCAGCAACGCCTTGTTAAACGCCTGCGGGTCCTGCATCTGCGGCGCGTGGCCCATGTCCGCGAACTCCACCAGCGTCGCATGCGGAATCGTCCGTGCGGCGAGCCGCCCCAACTCCGGATAGTGACCAAGCGTGGCGCGCACCTCAGGCGGCGCGGCGTCCTTGCCGATCGCCGTCGTGTCCTTCTGGCCGATCATCAGCAGCGTCGGCATCTGCAGCTCGCCCAGTTCATAGACCACCGGCTGCGTGTAAATCATGTCGTACAGCAGCGCGGAATTCCACGCCACGATCTGCTTGCCCGGCCCGCGGTACATGCCCGCCAGCATCTGCACCCACGGCTCGTAATCCGCGCGCCACTGACCCGCGTAGTAGGTCGCCTGCTCATAGCGGCGGATGCCGTCGGCGCTCGTCTTCAACTCTCGCTCATACCATTGATCGACGGACAGCGACGGCACCCCTTTCGCTTTCCAGTCCTCGAGGCCGATCGGATTGACGAGCACCAGTTGCTGTGTGGCTTGCGGATACATCAGCGCATAGCGGATCGCCAGCATGCCGCCGGTCGAATGCCCGATCATCGTGGCGCGGCTCACGCCCAACGATTCGAGCAGCGCATGCGTGTTGCGCGCGAGTTGCTGGAAGCTGTACTGGTAGTGCTCGGGCTTGCTCGATTTGCAAAAACCGATCTGATCCGGCGCAATCACCCGATAACCCGCTTCGCTCAGACGCTGGATGGTGGGCTCCCATGTGGCGGCGCAAAAATTCTTGCCGTGCAGCAGCACGGCCGTGCGCCCATTCGCGTGGGCCGGCTCGATGTCCATATAGGCCATGTGCAGCGCCACGCCCTGCGACGTGAAGTCGAATTGCTCGACCGGCGCCGGGTAGTCGAAACCTTGCAGCTCGGGTCCATAAGCCGGACCGTCGTTGCCGGCCACGGCGGCGCTCGCCTCGGCGGGGCCGCTGCCGGCGGCATGCGCCGCACCGGACAAGGCAGACGCGGCCAGCGCGCAAGCGCACAACAAGGCAACCAGGGGATGACGGCTGAAATTCATAGGCGAGGGTCCGGCGGAGTCAGTTTCTGCAAGCAATCCCGGCAGGCGGGCGGACAGGCGCCCAGCGCCGACCAGGAGCGGAGCCGCCGATTCTACGTGGGCCGCCGCATTCGTGCTCTGAGGCAAGCCTGCCCTCACGCGCCGGGCGCTTCGGACAACGCGAACCGCAAACCACATCCCCGCCCCACAGGCACGCATATTGCCCTTCGCCATTTGCCCAGCTATGCGCCGTGCCGCACGGACGCGCCGCCTGGCGGCTGCGATCTTGCGCAGGACACCGAAAGTTGCGATACCTCGCAATAAGATGGGCCTCCACATAATCCAGACTATTCGCGGATGCCAATTCAGTGCTAAAAATAGCAAAGGATCGTCAAGGCACCGCGACAGAAGGCAGCAACTGGACCAGAATCGACAAGAAAAACGACCAGCATAAGCATCCGGGGCACACCACCAGCAACCACGTTGCATGGGACCGGAGTTAGCACCCAACCGCCAACTCCGCTCCACATAGGAGACACAGCATGGAAACTCCGGCAAGCCTCAACGATCTGCAACGCACCACGCTCGCCATCGTCCTTGCGGGCGGACGCGGCACACGGCTCGGCCCGCTGACCAACAAGCGCGTCAAACCGGCCGTGCACTTTGGCGGCAAATACCGGATCATCGACTTCGCGCTGTCCAATTGTCTGAACTCCGGCATCCGCCGCATCGCGGTCGTCACGCAATACAAGGCGCATTCGCTGATCCGCCATGTGCAGCGCGGCTGGGGTTTCCTGCGCGGCGAGTTCAACGAGTTCATCGACCTGTGGCCCGCGCAGCAACGCGTCGAAGGGGCGCATTGGTATCGCGGCACGGCGGACGCGGTGTTCCAGAACCTCGACATCATCCGTTCCATCCGGCCGAAATACGTCGTAGTGCTGGCCGGCGACCACATCTACAAGATGGACTACACGCGCATGATCGCGGACCACGTCGAAAGCGGCGCGGACTGCACGGTCGGCTGTATCGAGGTGCCGCGCATGGACGCGGTGGCGTTCGGCGTCATGCACGTGGACGCGAGCCGCCGCGTGACCGGCTTCGTCGAAAAGCCCGCCGACCCGCCGGCGATGCCGGGCCGCCCGGACATCGCGCTCGCCAGCATGGGCATCTACGTGTTCAACGCGGATTACCTGTACTCGCTGCTCGAAGAGAACATCACCACGGCCGACACCGATCACGACTTCGGCAAGGACATCCTGCCGCGCGTGGTCACGCAAGGCCATGCGATCGCCCATCCATTCAGCATGTCGTGCGTGTCGTCGGACCCGAACGTCGAGCCGTACTGGCGCGATGTCGGCACCATCGACGCCTACTGGGCCGCCAATCTGGATCTCGCCTCGACGATCCCGACGCTCGACCTGTACGCCCCCGACTGGCCGATCTGGACGCAACAGCAGCAGTTGCCCCCCGCCAAGTTCGTGCGCGACATGAACGGGCTGCAGGGCTCGGCCACCAACCTGATCGTATGCGGCGGCTGCGTCATCTCGGGCTCGCAGATTTCGCGCTCGGTGCTGTCGTCGAATGTGCTGGTGAATTCTTTCTGTAACATCAATGAGGCAGTCTTGTTGCCGCAGGTCACCATCGGCGCCAGTTGCCGGTTGCGCCGCGTCGTCATCGACCGCGGCTGCGCGATTCCGGACGGCACGGTGATCGGCGAAGATCCCGTGCAGGACGCCGAACGCTTCTACCGCACCGAAACCGGCGTCGTGCTCGTGACGCCGGAAGCGTTGCGAGGGCAGAAGGCGGACCACTAGCGCGGGGGCCTGCACACTTACACCCATAGCCGTCACCACCGGAAAACTGCCCATGACGATTCGCGCCCTGCACGTCGCAAGCGAGCTGTATCCCCTCCTGAAAACAGGCGGTCTTGCCGACGTGGCGGGCGCCCTTCCCCCCGCGCTGATCGAGCGGGGCGCGGACGTCCGGGTGCTGCTGCCGGGATTTCCGGCAGTCCTCGGCGGCCTCTCCGACCTGCGCACGGTGGCGCGGATCGGGCGCCGGTTCGACGCACCGCACGTGACGCTGGAACAGGGCACACTGCCCGCGAGCGACCTCGTGGTCTACGTGATCCGCGCCGACAGCCTCTACGACCGCCCCGGCAATCCCTACCTCGACGCCGAGCATGTGCCGTACGGCGACAACGCCCAACGCTTCGCACTGCTCGGCTGGACGGCCGCGCAGCTCGCCCAGCAGCTCGATCCGGCGTGGGCGCCGCAGATCGTCCATGCGCACGACTGGCACGCCGGCCTCGCCCCCGCCTATCTGAAAGCGGCCGAGCGCCAGCATGGCAAGGCCTTCGCCCACAGCGTATTCACGGTGCATAACCTCGCCTACCAGGGCGTGTTCCCGGCGCATCTGTTCGGGCAACTCGGACTACCGGCCGATTACTTCCATATGCAGGGCATCGAGTTCTACGGGCAGTTGTCGTTTCTGAAAGCGGGCCTCTACTACAGCGACCGCATCACCACGGTCAGCCCAACCTACGCCCGCGAAATCCAGACGCTTGCCCAGGGCGGCGGCCTCGACGGCCTCCTGCGCAACCGCACGCACGACCTGTCGGGCATTCTGAATGGCGTCGACTACAGCGTGTGGAACCCGGCCACCGACGCCCTGCTCCCCGAGCACTACACCGCCTCGCAACTGTCGGGCAAGCACGCCTGCAAGACCGCGCTGCAAAAACGCTTCGGCCTCGCCAGCAAAGGCGACGCCTTGCTGTTCGGCGTCGTGAGCCGCCTCACGGAACAGAAGGGCCTCGACCTGCTGCTCGCGGCGCTGCCTGAAATCATCAAACGCGGCGGGCAACTGGTCGTATTCGGCACGGGCGATGCCGCGCTGGAGAAAGGCTTGCAGCGGGTGGCGCATGCTCACCCGGAGTCGGTGGCGGTCGAACTGGGCTTCGACGAAACGCTCGCGCACGCCATCATCGCCGGCAGCGATGTGGTGGCGGTACCGTCGCGCTTCGAGCCCTGCGGTCTCACGCAGCTTTACGCCCTCGCTTATGGGTCGCTGCCGCTCGTGCATCGGGTGGGCGGCCTCGCGGATACCGTAGTGGACGCCTCGCTGGAGAATCTGGCGGACGATCTCACGACCGGTTTCGTGTTCGAGCGCTTCGAACCGGATGCACTGGGCGCTGCGATCCGCCGCGCTTTCGCGCTGTACGCTCGTCACACCGAGTGGAAAGCCACCCAACGGCGCGCGATGCACCAGGACTTCGGCTGGGGCGCCTCGGCCGAGCGCTATCTCGCGCTGTATCGCGAACTGGCCTGAGCGAGCCGGGCGGCTCGGGCTGGCCTCAGGCCGCGCGCCGCCGCCCCGCTCCGTGACCGTTCAATGATGGCTCGGCGCAACACCACGGGGACGGATCATGCCGGCCCGGCGAAACTCATGTATTGTTGATTAAACAGGTACGCCATGCGCGATTGTTCTCAATCGCGCATGGCCATAAGCGACCCTTAACGGCGACCAACGGATAGCGCCGGCGAAGACATCATGAAAAACGTCCTGAGCATCCAGTCACATGTCGTCTTCGGGCACGCGGGCAACAGCGCCGCCGTGTTCCCGATGCGTCGCCTCGGCGTGAACGTCTGGCCGCTCAATACCGTGCAGTTCTCCAATCACACGCAATACGGCCACTGGACCGGCAGCGCCATCGACGCTTCGCAGATGCAGGATCTCGTCGAAGGCATCGGCGCCATCGGCGTGCTGCCGCGCTGCGACGCGGTGCTCTCGGGCTACCTCGGCACGCCCGACCAGGCGCAGGCGGTGATCGAGATCGTCAAGGCCGTCAAGGCGGCCAATCCGCGCGCCTGGTATTTCTGCGATCCGGTGATGGGAATGGCCACCGGCTGCAAGGTCGAACCCGGCATCCAGGAGTTTCTCGTACGCACCATGCCCGAGGTGGCCGACGGCATGGCGCCGAATCACAGCGAATTGCAGCGGCTGGTCGGCCGTGAGATCGAAACCGTGGAAGAAGCGGTCGCCGCCTGCCGCGAGATCATCGGCCGCGGACCGAGGATCGTGCTGGTCAAGCATCTGCTCGACCGCAACAGCCCCGCCGACCACTTCAACATGCTGGTGGTCACGCCGACCGAAGCGTGGATGGGCCAACGCCCGCTCTACCCGTTCGCCCGGCAGCCGGTCGGCGTCGGCGATCTGACGAGCGCGGTGTTCGTCGCCCGCCGGCTGCTCGGCGACCCGATCCGCCACGCCTTCGAACATACGCTCGCCGCTGTGAACGGCGTGGTCAAGGCGACGTGGCAGGCCGGCCGCTACGAGCTGGAACTGGTCGCCGCGCAGGATGAAATTGCACAGCCGCGCGAGTGGTTCGACGCGTGGACGATCGATTCGATCTAGCGCCGGCGCGACGCGCTTTTACAGAGCCGTCTTTGCCCAGCCGACGGGTTGCAGCGGCTGCGCCTGCTGCACACCCAGCGCAGGATGACCAGCGATCTCCGCCAGCACCTGGGCCTGCGTCAACCCCGCGGCCTGCGCGATCGACGGCGCCACGCTCATCACGCCCGCCGCGCTCAAGACGAGCGCAACCAGCGAAAACCAGACTCCCTTCATCGTGTTTCTCTCCATTAGTCAGACCAATATGCTGTCCGTAGCCGAAGCGGAACAGCCGGCGGCAGTTTAACGATCCGCGCGCGACAACGCATCCCCTCTGGACCGAAAACACTATTCGAGATTCCGTGGACAATCCCGCCGCCGCGCATCGACGCGGCGCGAGCGCCGTTCGCTCAGCCGCGGAGGCCGTTGACGCTCGCTTGTCAGCGGCTCGTCCTATAATGCGTGCCGCGTGGTGCACGCAATCCTTTTCAAGCACCCGCTCCAGGCAAACGAGGCACAGATGGACGGTCATATCCGCAGCGAGCGGGAAGAAATCTTCGAAGAGTTGTGCATCAGCGTCGATGCCGACGAGGCGCACGAACAGGAAGCGATCGAGTACTTCGAGAACCAGTTCGGCGAGGCGGACTTCGATCCGACGCAGTGGCTCGACATCGCGCTCTACTACTCGCCGGCGGTGGCACGCGGCATCATCGAACTCGTCACGGCTGACGACAAGGCTCGCAGCAACATCGCCGAAGTGATCGCGGACAACCTCGACATTTCCTATGGCGAAGACGAGTGCCAGCAGTTCGCGGAGACGATCCAGTTCGCGCTCGCCAACGGCGTGCCGGTGGACCTCGATCTGGTGCTGGACGGCTGCCAGCGCGCCATCGACGATCTCGAGACCTGGGCCGACGACGAGACCAAAGAACCGCTGATGCGTCTGCGCGAAGAAGTGCTGAGGCTGCAGGGCGAGCAGTAAGCGGCGCGGAAGCGGCCTGGGTGTCTCCACGCCCAGACGCTCCCGCAGCTTTCGGGCTTCACCGTCCACCGCATCTTTCCACCGCCCCAACACCGCCACCTCCCGTGTGCCGGCATCCGCACGCGCCGGCCGCCCAAGACACGCCCGCCGCCCGCCCCGTTCGGGGCCTATGCTGAAATCCTCATCCAAAGCGTCGCGAACTGCCAAGACGGCCTCAAATTGGCTTTCTATATTTCGGCCAGATCGATGGACACGTTGAAGCACGCCAAAGCACGCACGACCGGGGACGCGCGCGCTTTCCAGCGACGCCTGACGCGCCGCTCACCAGGTCTTCCCCGCAGTAGCGGCGTTACCGTGTTTTCCATCATTGTTTCCGGCGTACGATCCTTCGTACCCTGAAACAGTTCGTTCGGCCCCCTCTGAAGGAGACCACACCGCACGCATCGAGCCGCAAGCCAGTTTCATCGCACAGTCTGACCGCCCGCGCCTTTGCCTTGGCGTTTGCTGCGCGCGGCGCATTGCTTCAGCGTCACAGCCGTACCCGGCCGCAGATGGCCGGCTGCACCTTGACCGATATTCATAATTTGAACCTGTCGATGGAAGGAGAGACCATGAGCTTTCGCAAGACGCTGAAACCCCTCGTCGTGATGCTGGGCGCGCTGCTCGCCGTCGCGCCGCTGTCCGGCTTCGCGGACGACCTGCCGGTGAAGATCGGCTTCGCGGCGCCGCTCACGGGCGTCAACGCCGGCTACGGCAAAGACCTTGAGAACGGCGTACTGCTCGCCATCGAGGAAGCCAACGCGCAGAAGATCAAGATCGGCAACCAGGTCGCCAACTTCCAGCTCGTCGCCGAGGACGATCAGGCCGACCCGCGCGTCGGCGTGCAGGCGGCGCAGAAACTGGTGGACTCCGGCGTGTCGGTGGTGGTGGGCCACTTCAACTCGGGTACGACGATTCCCGCCTCGCAGCTCTATGAAACGGCCGGCATTCCGGTCATCGATCCCGCGGCCACCAACCCGATCATCACCGGGCGCGGCTTCGCCAACGCCTTCATGGTGATCTCCACGGACGCACAAAACGCCGGCAACGCAGGCGTCTACGCGGTCGAAGTCACCAAGGCCAAGCGCATCGCGATCCTCGACGACCGCACCGCGTTCGGCCAGGGCGAGGCCGACGAGTTCGAGAAAGCGGTGAAGGCGCACGGCGGCAATATCGTCGCGCACGAATACACCAACAACCAGGCGGTCGACTTCAGCACGCAGCTCACCGCCATCAAGGCCACCAACGCGGATCTGATCTTCTTCGGCGGCCTCGATACGCAGGCAGCCGGCGTCGCCAAACGGATGAAGCAGCTCGGCCTCACGGCGCAACTGGTCGGCGGCGGCGGCGTGATGGACGAGGACTTCATCAAGCTGGCAGGCGACGCGGCAGAAGGCGCGATGGCATGGGAATACGGCCGGCCGCTCTCGCAGTTGCCTGGCGGCAAGGACTTCTCGGCCAAGTTCAAGAAGCGCTTTGGCGTGGATATCCTGTCGTATGCGCCGTTCGGCTACGACGCGGCATGGGCGGCGATCAAGGCCATGCAGCAGGCCAAGTCGACCTCACCGGCGGTGTATCGCCCGGTGTTGAAGGCGATCAGCTTCGACGGCGTGACCGGTCCGATCGCCTTCGATCCGAACGGCTCGCTGAAGAACGCCGGCTCGACGCTGTATCAGGTGAAGAGCGGCGCGTGGGTGCCGATCGTGACCAAGGGCGGCGGCAACTAGGCGGCGCGATGGGCCGGCCGGCGCAGTACGGCCGGCTGAACCCTTCTCGAGGCAGCCGGTCTCACAGACTCGTAGTGGGTTCCGATACGGATCTCGTGCGCGTCGACGGGACCGTCGCTGCGCACGCCGACACGTCAAGAACCGGCCGCCCTGTCTAGCCGATCGCCCGGATGCAATGGATTACGTCGAACACCTCAACACCACGCTTTTCCTCATGATCAACGCAAGTCTGCCGGCGCGCCCCGCGCTGGTGACGAGCGCGTTCTTTTTCGCCGAGTACCTGATCTGGGCGGTGCCGTGCGGGCTGGTCGCCGCGTGGCTGCTCGGACCGGGACCCTGGCGGCGCGCGGCGTTTCGCGCCGCGCTGGCCGCCATGCTGGCCTTCATCATCAGTTTCGCGATTGGCGTGGTGTGGCCGCATCCACGGCCCTTCGTGCTGGGCCTCGGCAACCAGTTGCTCGAACACGCCGCCGATTCCTCGTTTCCGAGCGACCACCTCACCCTCTGGTGGGCCATCGGCTTCAGCCTGCTCGCCCCACCCCATGGTCAACGCGCTGCGCCGCCGGTCCGGCTCACGGGCCTCCTGGTCGCGCTATTCGGACTGCCGATGGCCTGGGCACGTATCTATCTCGGCGTGCACTATCCGTTGGATATGATCGGCGCCTTGCTGGTTGCGCTGATCGGCGCCACCGGAGTCGCACTCTGCGAAGGACGCGTATTCGACACGGTGTTCGGCGCCAGCGTGCGGCTGTACCGGTTCGCGTTCGCGCCGTTGATCCGGCTCGGCTGCGCGAAGCGGTAAACGCGCGGCGTGGCCCGCACCACGACCTGCGACGAGGTATCGCGCTCGATCTTCACGAGCGACGCCTGCACTTCGTTGAACATATCGGCCGAGCAGACCTGGTGGACGAATTTCGTATGCAGGCGGCGCGTGATCTGCAGGACCCGCGTGTCCGGATCGAACACGTAGTGCGAGGCGTAATCGAAGTAGGTGTCTTCGACGCGCGCGTCGACCGGCAGATCGGTCACGCGCACCGTCGCCGGCAACGCGATCTGCGCGGTTTCGTCGAAGTCGCCGCCCACGCACACCCAGGGCTGCGTGCGTTGCGGCTCGGCCAGCCAGGTCTGCACCTGGCTCGCAATGCCGCCCGCGAAACTCGTGAGCGCGGGCAGCGCGGTGGTGCCGTCGGTCCACGTGAAGTGCTCGAGCGTGCCCTGGATTGTGGTGTCGAACGGTCCTTCGGTGGTCGAAACGTCGCTGGTGCGCAGTTGCGAGCTGCCGTGCAGACCCGTCTGCAATAGCCGGCTCGCCGCGACCTGCTGGGCGCGCTGATGGGTGGCGCGGCGGAACATGTTGCGTTCGAGTTCGGCTGTCGCGCCCGAGTCTTCCACCCGGTACGCGTACGCCGCCGCGCCGCTCTCGGTCACGTCGATCTGCAGCCGCACCGAGCGCGCGCGCGGCTGGACGGCCGGCGTGCGCGAGAGTATGCCCTCGTCGACCAGCAGGACCGGCCGGTCCATCACAACGAGCGGCAGATAGCCGAAGGCGATGCCGCCCGCGGTCGTATCGGCATAAAGCCCAAACTGAGGAATCCAGACGATCGCGTGATTGATCGCGCTGTCGCCGTAACCCGGCACGTCCGGCAACGTGTAGTAAGGCCCAAGGTTGAGCAGCACCGCTTCGCTGCGGATGCCCACCGCAGCCAGCAAGGCGCTGTAGAGCGCGACGTGATCCTTGCAGTCGCCATAGCGGTTGTGCAGGATATCGATGGCCTTGTGCGGCACCGCCGCGGTCTCGCCGAGAAAGAGCGCCACGTAGCGCACATTCAGGCGCACCCAGTCGTACAGGATGCGAGCCTTTTCGCGCGGATCGACGGTGCCGGCCGTGAGCGACTGCGCGAGCCGGACGATGGCCGGGTCGCTCATGGTGGCGTCGGTGGCCGGGCCCTTGTAGCGCGCGGCGAAGGTGGCATAGTCCGGCACCGTCGAGACCATCAGCCGGTCGCCCCACGTCTCGTACCCTACCGCGCCGGACTCGATGGGCGCGTACGGCCCATGCCTGTAGTCGAACTCATAGCGGGTGCGGCCCTGCTCCGTGACCGGCGGCACTTCGACGTAACCGCGGGCGTCGGCGTAGAGCGGCACGTCGGCGGGCAGATCGAAGATCAGCCGCTGCAGTTCGACCGGGTCGCGCGTCGGTTCGACGAGGTAGGCGAAGGTGCCGGCCTGCAGCGGCTTCGTGCGCGTCTTGCGAAACGCCAGGTGCACCCGCGAGCCGGGTTCCACGCCTGGGAAGATCACGGTCCGCAACACGCCGTCTTCGAAGGTCGGCGCGCCGGCCGAGCGCGGCTCCTGCACGTCGCGGATGCCGTCCGGGCCGACGGGACGCACGGTGCCATCCGGGTCGATGGTTGCGGCGCTGAGCAACTGCACCTCCTCGATGTCCTTGTTGAACCACACATAGCGCTGCGCGATATCGTCGACGCCGCTCGTCGTGTTCGCGCGCAGGACGGTGTCGTCGCGCTCCTCGACGGAGCCGTCTTTCTGGATCACAAAGTAGTGGACATCGCTTTCGACGGTGGAAGGGGCAAGGTCGTCGTTCGTCGCCGGAGTGGACGCGGCGAATACCGCCGGCCCCATGCACAGGCCGCCGACCACCCATGCCATAGCGGCGCACCGGCGCCGTGTGGAGCGCCTCATGCTGTGCGCGCCCTCACCCGCAGGCGACGCGCATCCGCGTCGTGGGATCGACCGAACCCGCGCTGTGCGAGCGCCTGCTGCAAGTCTGCGGCGATGTTCCCCACGATGGCACCTCGTCCCGGTCGGTAGTGTGGTTGTAGCACATCGGCGCGCGCTGCGCCTCTCACCGCGCCCGCAGTTCCGCTCCTTCGTCATGGGCGAGCTTCGTAAAGAAGAACAACGAGCAAAACGTCAACACACCGACCACCGCAAACGCGGGCGAGAAATCGCGTGCCGTCAGATGCGCCGCGCTGCCGCCATGCAGATGCGCCGTCAACGCCAGCAGCGAGGCGGCGAACGCCACGCCGATGCTGATCGACAGTTGCTGCGCCATGCTCGAGAGCGCCGTGGCCCGGCTCATCATCGGCTTGGGCATATCCGAGTAACCGAGCGTGTTGAGCGTCACCATGCCGAGCGAATTGAACAGGCCGCCAAACAGCAGTACGACGAAGATCAGCAGATGCGGCGTGCTCGGCCGGAACAGCCCGTAGCCCGCGTAGAAGCATCCGGTGAGCGAGGTGGCGCCGATCAGCAGCGTGCGAAAGCCGATGCGGCGGATCGCCTGCTGCATCACCGCCCGCACGCTGAGCGAGCCGACCGCCGTCGCCACGCTCAGCGAACCCGATTGCAGCGGCGACAAGCCGAAGCCGATCTGCAGCATCAGGGGCAGCAGAAACGGCGAGGCGCCGATCGCGATACGCAACGGCATGCCGCCCACCACGGCGGTCCGATACGCCTTGTAGCGCAGCAGGCCCGGATCGATGATGGCGTCGTCGTGGCGGCGGCTATAGCGCCAGTAAGCGAGGATCGACAGCAGGCCGAGTCCGGCCAGCGCGAAGGTGACCGTCTGCGGCACCAGCCCGCGGCCCGCCGTATCGAGACCGCCGACCAGCCCGACGAGCCCCGTCGAAAGCAGAATGAAACCGGCGAGATCGAAGCGCTCGTAAACGGGTTCGTGGGTATCGTCGATGAAGCTCATCGCCATCAGGACGCCCAGCACGCCGAAGGGGATGTTTAGCAGGAAGATCCAGCGCCATGAGGTGATCGTCACCACCAGGCCGCCGAGCAGCGGTCCGGCGAGCCGTCCGATGGCCCCCGGCACGGTGAACCAGACCATCGCCGCGACCATCCGCGCGGGCGGCACGCTGCGCAGCAGGATCAGCCGCCCGACCGGCACCATCATCGCGCCGCCCATGCCCTGCAAGATGCGGAAGATCACCAGTTGCGGCATGGTTTGAGCGAGACCGCACAGCGCCGAGCCGAGCGAGAACAGCGCGATCGCCGTGCAAAACACCCGGCGGGCGCCGAAGCGGTCGGCCAGCCAGCCGCTCGCCGGCAGGAACACGGCGAGGCTCAGCAGATAGGAGGTGATCGCCAGGTTCAGATGCAGCGTCTGCACCTGCAGCGAGCGGGCAATCGACGGCAACGCCGTCGCCATGATCGACGTGTCGAGGTTTTGCAGGAACAGCGGACAGGCGACGATAAGGGGAATGAGTCGGGAGCGATCGGTCATGCGCTCCCTTTTACCGCAAAACGCGGCGTCCGCACAACGGGAGGCCGGGACCGGCTCGCGCTAAAGCCGTCATCCGTTGCGCGAGCTCGTCCGGCGTCTGTTACCGCGCCGGTTCGTCTACTGCCTCTGCCCTTCAACCCTCCGCGAGCGCACGCCGCAGCGACAGCGCAATCCCTCGCGCGGCAAGCCGCACCTCCTCGAGCGACGGAAAAGTCGGTGCAATCCGCAGATGTCGGTCTTCCGGATCGCGCCCGTACGGATACGCCGCGCCTGCCGGCGTCAGCACAAGCCCTGCTGCTGCGGCCAGCGCCACCGTGCGCTTCGCGTACCCCGGCGGCGTGTAGAGGCTGATGAAGTAGCCGCCGGCCGGCTCGTTCCATGTCACGCCCGGCAGGTCGCCGAGCTGCTCCTTGAACACAGCAGCAACCGCAGCGAATTTCGGACTCACCACCGCCCGATGACGCTCCATCAGCCGCTCGAGCCCGGCGCGGTCGCGCAGAAAGCGCACGTGACGCAACTGGTTCAGCTTGTCCGGGCCGATCGTGCGCACCGAGACACGCTGCTGCCACGCGTCCACGTTGCGGCGCGAGCCGGTGAGGAACGCCATCGCCCCGCCGCCGATCGTCACCTTCGAGAGCGACGCGAACACCAGCGCGCGGTCCTCGTGTCCGGCAGCAGCGCAGGCTTCGAGCACATCAAGCGTGCTGTGCCGCTGTTCCGTCAGATGGTGGAAACGGTAAGCGTCGTCCCACATCAGCCGGAAGTCCGGCGCCGCGGCCGGCATCGCCGCCAGACGCCGCACCACCTCGTCCGAGTAGATCGTGCCGCTTGGGTTGCTGTAGAGCGGCACGCACCAGATGCCCTTGATTGCCGGATCGCGCGCCACCTGCGCTTCGACGAAATCCATGTCCGGGCCATCGTCGTTGATCGGCACATTGATCATGCGGATGCCGAGCGCCTCACAGATCGCGAAGTGCCGGTCGTAACCGGGCACCGGGCACAGAAAGGCGATGTCGTCGCGCTTGCGCCACGGCTCGCCGCCCGGCACGCCGAACAGCATCGCGAAGGCCAGCGTGTCGTGCATCAGTTCGAGGCTCGAATTGCCGGCCGCGACCACCTGGGCCGCCGGCACGTCGAGCAGCGCCGCGCCGAGCTCGCGCGCTTCGGGCAGGCCGAGCACGTGACCGTAGTTGCGGCAGTCGATGCCGTCGCGCGACAGGAAGCCCACCGTTCCCGCCTCGTCGAGCAGTGCGCGCGAGAGGTCGAGTTGTTCGGGCGCGGGCTTGCCGCGCGACATGTCGAGGCGCATGCCCAGTTGCTTGAAGTCGTCGTAGGTCGTCGGCATCGCGATGGTCTCCAGTGTTTGAACGATGTAGGGTTTGAGAAGCGCAGAACGCAGCGATTGTGCGTGATCCGCCCAGCAACGCCGCCAGTATGCCGACCGCCCCGCATTCAGACAAACGCGTTATATTGAACGTTTCGATCAGATTTTCTGATGCCTATGAAAGCCCTGGATCTCGACGTGCTGTCGATGGTCGTCGCCATCGCCGATGCCGGCAGCTTCGTACGCGGCGCAGCGCTGGTACACCGCTCGCAGTCCGCGCTCAGCATGCAGATCCGCGCGCTGGAAAGCGCGCTCGGCAAGTCGCTCTTCGTGCGCGGCCCGCGCAGCGTCACGCCCACCGCCGACGGCCAGGTGCTGCTCGCCTATGCACGTCGCATGCTGGCGCTGCGCGACGAAGCCTGGGCGTCGATGGTGCATCCCGAGGTCAAAGGACGAGTGGCGATCGGGGTGCCGGACGACTACGCGTCATCGCTGCTGCCCTCGGTGCTGCGCAAGTTTTCGGCGAGCTATCCGAAGGTCGAGATTCAGGTGATCGGCATGCCGAGTCATGCGCTGGCCCCGCTCGTCAAGGACAACAAGATCGACCTCGCCTGCGTGACCCGCATGAGGGGCTTGAGCGGCGACTTCATCCGTTTCGAACCGATGGTGTGGGCCGGCGCCGTGGCGAGCGGCCGCGAAATCTGGAAAGAGCGGCCGCTGCCGGTGGCGCTGTTCGGCGCGGGCAGCGTCGCGCGCGCGAATGCCATACATGCTCTGGAGCGGGCCAGGATTACCTATCGCACGTCGTACGAAAGCCCGAGTCTGATGGGCCTCTTCAGCATGGTCGAAGCCGGACTCGCCGTGGCCCCGCTCGCGCGCTGCGCGGTGCCCGGCCATTTCGTGCAACTGGGGCGGCCGCATGGCCTGCCGGTTCTGCCCGAACTGGAAATCGTGCTGGCCCGCAGCGCCCGTTCGAACCGGCCGCCCTGCGATTTCCTTGCGGAGCAGATTCTCACCGAGCTGCGGTTGTGATGAAGGGGGCCGCGCGTGCGGAGTGGTGCGTGGCAATGCGCGTCCAACCCGGCAATCTGCTGCGATGGCTTTTTTCGAAGCTGCAAACGCTCGTTAGAAATGCGGTGCCCCCTGTAGAATATTTCGCCGTACAGGCTGCGCGGACACGGCGTACATGGCGGCATCCGCTGCATGCGTGGTGAAACGCCGCTGTGAGGCCGCGTCACACCACGTCACACGACGCGCCCCCACGCGACGCGAAGCCAATACCCCGACACCCCCAGCACCAACTCCACGAATTGAAGGCCCGTTGATATGCAAACTAGTCCGCTCAAGATTGCCGTGCTGTTCGGCGGCACCAGCGAGGAACGCGAAGTCTCGATCGCCAGCGGCGCGCAGGTCGTGCTTGCGTTGCGCGCGGCGGGACACGACGTGCTCGCCATCGATACGTCGCGCGGGCTGCTGGGCGGCGAAGACGAAGTGCGCTTTCTCAGCTCACGCGTCAATGAAGCGCCGCCCGCCTCCGAGGCGCTGGCGATGATCCGCGCGGGACAGTCCAACGCGCTGCAGGCGGCGACGCTCGCCGGGGTGGATGTCGTATTCGTCGCCTTGCACGGCGGCACCGGCGAAGACGGCACCATCCAGGCCATGCTCGATCTCGCGGCGTTGCCGTACACCGGCAGCGGCCATCTGGGCAGCGCGCTCGCGATGGACAAGGACATGGCCAAGCGGCTCTTCGTGAGCGCAGGCATTCCCACCGCGCGCTGGCTGATGGCGCCGGTCGAGCCCGAGGCCGCGGGCGAGCAACTGGGTTACCCGCTCGTCGTCAAACCGAATAGCCAGGGCTCGACCGTCGGACTTTCGGTGGTGCGCTCCGCGGATCAGCTCGCGGACGCCATCGCGCTCGCCGGCGCTTACGACAGCGAAGTCATGCTGGAGCAGTTCATCGCCGGCCGCGAAATCACGGTGGGCGTACTCGGCGATGAAGCGTTGGCGGTGGGAGAAATCGTCATGGATCCGAACGCGGTGTTCGATTACAAGGCGAAGTACCAACCCGGCGCGGTGCGTGAAATCTTTCCGGCGGACTTGCCGGAAGACATCGCCGAGCAGGCTCGCGCGCTGGCGCTGCGCGCGCATCGCACGCTGAAGCTGGACGGTTATAGCCGCTCCGATTTCCGGCTGGATAGCCACGGGGTGTTGTGGTGTCTGGAAGTCAACACGCTGCCGGGCATGACCGCGACCAGCCTGCTGCCGCAGTCGGCGCAGGCGCGCGGCATCGCCTTCAGCGAACTGTGCGACCGCATCTGCCGGCTGGCAATCGAGCGGCATAGCAAGCGCAAGTGAGCTGACCTCCCTCCCTTCACTCGCTCTCGCCCAGCCTCACCAGCAGCGCCTGCAGTTTCTCCACGTGCCGCATCAGCAGATGCCGGTGCTTTTCGATCTGCTCGAGCCGGCCGGTGAGATCGGCATGATCGGTGTCCTCCAGATCCGAAGCCGCGATCACGTCCTCGACCTTGGCGCGCAACGCGGCCAGTTCGACCGGCGGACTCGCCAGATGCCGCTCGAAACGGCGCACGTCCTGCACCGCCAGATCGCGAACCTTGCGAAAGTGCGCCTGACGCCGATGCGCCTCGACGTCGAAGGTCTCCTCCTCGATGCGGCGCGCGGGCCCCGGCTGACCGAAGATGGGCTCAGGCGGCCGCAACACCGATTTCTTGCGCGCCGGATGCGCCGTGCCGCGAAAGCGCGCGAGCGGCGTTTCGTTGTCGATCGCCTCGCGGGCGTTGGCGGGAATCTCCTGCTCGTGATGCGGCGTGTTCATCCAGCTGGCCGGCAAGCCGGTGACCGCTTCGACCCCGCGCACGAACTCCTCGTTGAATTCGCGCTGGCCCGACAGCATCAGTTTCAGATAGCTTGCGGAGAACGTCATCATCCGCGCGAGACGCGTTGCCGCGCCGACCTCCTGGGTCAGCACCACCAGATTTGCCCGCCAGATGGGAAGCAGGGACTCGTCGGAATCTTCCATTGCTGGGTCTTCCATCTTTTCTCGCCCGATTAGTCTGTTACGTCCGCGCGGGCTCGCTGCCCACGCGCGTCGTGTTCGTCAAAGGGTAGTCGCTTCGCCATGCCGCACGCAACCGGTATGTCCCGGAGAGTGTGACGTAACGTAACTGGCGTAACGGCGATGCAAACAGGGGCCCGTTACGCCCCCCTGGATTGACACGCCGCGGGCGGCCGCGTTCCGGCCTGGCGGCGTGGTCGCATGGCCCATGCATTGATCAGACGTATGCGGCACGAATCGTGCTGCTCAGCAGGCTCTGCCAACCCGTCCCAACAAAGGGAAAATATGATGAAGAAAGCGATCCTTGCCTGCGCCGCAGCGCTGACCACCCTCTGCGTCATGGTGCCGGCGCATGCCGACGACCATCACCATCCGGTGTGCCATAAGGTCCACGTACACGGGCACTGGGAGAAACGCTGCCATTGATGTCAATGGCCGGCCCCCGCCTTGCGCGGGGGCGTCCCTAACGACGGCGCGCGCCGCGCCGCGCCCTCAAGCCGCGGCGACGTGATCCAGTGCTGTCCGCACCAGCGTCTTCAGTAACGGTTCGACCTGTGCCGCGAGCTTTTCGTCGTACGCATACGGCATCTGCTCTTCCATATACGTAATCTGCGTCAATTCGAGCTGCACCGCGTGTACGCCCTCGGCCGGCTGGCCGTACTGACGCGTGATGTAGCCGCCCTTGAAGCGGCCATTGGCGATTGTCGAATAGCGACCGTGCTGTTCGACCACCGCAGCCAGCGCCTCGGCCAGGCCCGGCGCAGCACTCGCGCCGTTCGACGTGCCGAAGTTGAAATCCGTCAGCCGTCCTTCGAAGAAACGCGGCACATGCGAGCGGATCGAATGCGCCTCCCACAGCAGCACCTTGCCGTGTTTCGCCTTCAGCGCCGCCAGGTGCGCCACGAGCGCCTCGTGATACGGCTTCCAGTAGCGTTCGCGGCGGCGCGCTACTTCGGTGTCGTCGGGCAAGTGGCCGTCGAGATACAGCGGCTCCTTGTCGAACGTGTCGACGGGCAAGAGGCCCGTCGTGTCCTGGCCCGGGTAGAGATTCGCGCCGTCGGGCGGGCGGTTCAGATCGATCACATAGCGCGCATTGTTTGGCATCAGCATCGACGCGCCCAGCTCGCGTGCAAAGCCGTACAGGCGGTCGAGATGCCAGTCGCAATCTTCGGTGCGCGCGGCGGCGGGCGTCATCGTAGCGGCGATGTCCGCGGGAATATTGGTGCCCACGTGGGGAATCGAAATCAGCAGCGGCAGGCTTCCCTCGTGCAGCGAAAAAACCGGTGGGGTGTTCGAAGCAGTCATGTCAGTCCAGAATCAATGAAATCGGGGCAAGGTTGCAACAGCTTACCCGAGTCGCGCGTTGGCGTATTTCGCCTGATGCATCGCTTGATGGATCACTTGAGCAGCTCGGCGAGCGCAACCCGGTACTGCGCGTACGCGCGCTCTTCGTCGCGATGCCGGCGATTCTCGACGACCTTCTCGCCGCCGGCATACACGTCGCGAATCGGCGTCTCGCCATGCTCGCAGAATACAACGCCGGAAAGCCAGGCGTCCGGGGCATGCTCGGCGATGCTGGCATGATCGCCGTCCAGCGCGAGAAAATCGGCGCGCTGCCCTGCCCGCAAACCGTTGACGGCGCGACCCGTGGCATGCGCACCGCCGTCGAGCGCGGCGGCAAAGAGGCGATCGGCGACAAACGGCGCCTCGGCCGAGGCCAGCACGTTGCGCTGCCGGCGCGACAAGCGCTGGCCGTATTCCAGCAGCCGCAGTTCCGCACGCCAGTCCACGCCGATATGGCTATCCGAACCGATGCCGAAGCGCCCCTTCTCTTCCAGATACGCGTGCGCCGGGAAAATGCCGTCGCCGAGATTGGCTTCGGTCGTCAGGCACAGCCCCGCCACCGCGCCGCTTGTGGCCAGCGCGCGCGTTTCGTTCGCATCGACGTGGGTCGCATGCACGAGACACCAACGGGAATCGACATGGAAACGTTCGAGCAGCCATTGCACCGGACGCGCGCCTTCGGTCTCGAGACAGGCGTCGACTTCCGCGGTCTGCTCGGCGATATGGATATGCACCGGCGCACCCGGCAGGTCCGTGTCGAGACCGTCGAGCAGACTGCGCAGCGATTGCTCCGAGACCGCCCGCAACGAATGCGGCGCCACGCCGTAGCGCAGCGCCGCGCTTTCGGGGCGCGCCGCACGCAGCTTGGCCAGCAGATCGAGCAGGCTCTCGGGCGTATTGATGAAACGCTGCTGATCGGCCCGCGGGGCGCGCGCGCCGAAGCCGCTGTACTGGTAGAGCACCGGCAGCATCGTCATGCCGATGCCGCTCGTCTGCGCCGCATCCACCACCCGCTCGGCGAGTTCGGCCGCGTTGACGTAACGGCTGCCCTCCGGCGTGTGATGCACGTAATGGAACTCGCACACCGAGGTATAGCCCGCCTTCAGCATCTCGATGTACAGCCACTGCGCGACAGCGGCCAGTCCTTGCGGCGAGATCTTCGCGGCGAAGCGGTACATCAGGTCGCGCCAGCTCCAGAAGTTGTCGGTGGCGTTTGCACGGTATTCCGTGAGACCCGCCATCGCACGCTGGAACGCATGCGAATGCAGGTTCGGCATGCCGGGCAAGACGGGACCGGCAGCGCGAGCGACGCCGACGGGCGGCGCGCCCGTATCCGGCGTAACGTGGGTGAGCGTGCCGCCCGCGTCCCACTCGAGCAGCACGTTGCGACGCCAGCCGTCCGGCAGATACGCGTGGTCGGCGAACAGCGCGTGACGGGTTGCTTGAGTCGACGCCTCGGTCGATGTAGGTGCCGGCGCTCGATTCGAATCAGTCATCTTCAGACCTTGAGGGGGTTCGACTTGGGTTTGGCACGGCGGTTAGCGCCGGCGTTGACACCGCATTCAGCGCGTAACAGGCGCCGTCACGGCCGCCGTCGCGGGCCGCGTATAGACCGTCTCGCCGGCCCGCACCACACGCGCGCACAGCGGACGCCCGATCCAGTACGCCAGCTCAGCGAGCGTATCGACGGACCACACGGCGAAATCCGCCGCGCGTCCGACCGCCAGCGCGCCGTGCCGATCCGCGGCTCCAAGCGCGCGCGCCGCGTGTTGCGTCGCGCCTTGCAGCACTTCGGGCACGGTCATGCGAAACAGCGTGGTCGCCATGTTCATCATCAGCAGCAGCGAGGTGGTGGGCGACGTGCCGGGGTTGCTGTCGGTGGAGATCGCGATGGGCACTTCGTAGCGGCGTAGCAGATCGAGCGGCGGCAACTGCGTCTCGCGGATGAAGTAGTACGCGCCGGGCAGCAGCACGGCGACCGTGCCGCTCGCTTTCATCGCGGCCACGCCTGCTTCGTCGAGAAACTCCAGATGATCCGCAGACAACGCGCGATGACGCGCCGCGAGCGCCGTTCCGCCGCTATTGGACAACTGCTCGGCATGCATCTTCACCGGCAGCTTGTAGCGCTCGGCCGCGGCGAAGACACGCTCGCTTTGCGCGAGCGAAAAGCCGATGCGCTCGCAGAACACATCGACCGCATCGACGAGACCCTCGTCGGCCAGCGCAGGCAGCATGCGCTCGCAGACTTCGGCGATGTAGTCGTCGGCTCGCCCGGCGAACTCCGGCGGCAACGCATGCGCGCCGAGAAAGGTCGTGTAGACCGACACCGGATACTGCTCGCCGAGACGGCGCGCGACACGCAGCATCTTGCGCTCGCTCGCCAGGTCGAGGCCATAGCCGGATTTGATTTCGACAGCGGTCACGCCTTCGGCGAGCAGCGGTTCGAGCCGCGCGGCGGACACACGGAACAGGCTGGCTTCATCGGCGGCGCGGGTCGCGCGCACCGTCGAAACAATCCCGCCGCCCTGCCGCGCGATCTCTTCGTAGCTCACGCCCGCGAGCCGCTGGGCGAACTCGTCGGCGCGCTGGCCGCCGTACACCAGATGGGTATGGCAATCGACAAGGCCCGGCGTCACCCACGCGCCACCGAGGTCTTCGCGCGGCCACGCGGCGTAGTCAGCCGGCAAATCGCTCGCTGCGCCGAGCCAGGCAATCCGGCCGTCGTGCACGGCGATGGCCGCGTCGGCCAACGTGTGATGAGGATCGCCCTGCGGGCAAAGCTTCAGGTGATGCCAGACGGTTTGCTTCATCGCGTGCTCGTTTGCAGCTAGTTGCGGTTCCGTGAATGCGAGGTCCGATGCGGGACCGGACTCGCCGTATGGGTGTTCACGCGTAATGCAGGCGGATCGCGAGCAACGCACCCTCGCCGCTCAGTTTGCACGCGAGGGCCTCGGGTGCGTCGATCTGCAGCGTGTCGTCCGTCACCAGCGTCAGCGGAGCGGCGTCGCCCAGCGTTACTTCGAGCGAGCCGGCCGCGCAAAACAGCAGCACGACATCGGCGAACAGATGGCGCGTCGATGCGGCGCTCGCGCGATGCTCACCCTCGCCTCGCCATACCTCGACCTCGCCGGCTGCCGCGCCACGCCGCACCATCAGGTTGAAATCGCGCGTGGCCCCGTCGACGAGACGCGCGTCGATCGCGGCCTCGCCGGCAAAACGGGCGATGTCGAGCGCTTGCGTCAGCGCATGGGTCGGCCCTTGCGCTTCATCGAGCAGCATACCCGCGCCCGACAACAACACCAGCGTGCGGTCGATGCCGTCAAAACGCGAGAACGGCCCGGCCTGCGCGACGTCCGCGATGCTCACGCGCCAGACGAACGCGTCGAGCCCCGCACCTGCGGGAAACGCGGCCACCTCACGCGTGACCCCGCCGCCGTTTTTCCACGGCGTGGCCACGAGATCCACGCCACGCAGCAGCGTCGCAGCAACACGGCGCGTCACGATCAACGGCCCAGCATCGGCAGGTTCAATCCCACCTCGCGCGCCGTCTCCTGCGCGAGTTCGTAGCCGGCATCCGCATGACGCATCACGCCCGTGGCCGGATCGTTGAACAGCACGCGGCCGAGGCGCCTGGCCGCTTCATCCGTGCCGTCGGCCACGATCACCACGCCCGAGTGCTGGCTAAAACCCATGCCCACGCCACCACCGTGATGCAGCGACACCCACGTCGCGCCACCTGCCGTATTCAGCAACGCGTTGAGCAGCGGCCAGTCGCTGACGGCATCCGAGCCGTCCTTCATCGATTCGGTTTCGCGGTTCGGGCTCGCCACCGAACCGGTATCCAGATGGTCGCGCCCGATCACGACCGGCGCCTTCAACTCGCCGTTTTTCACCATCTCGTTGAACGCTTGCCCGAGGCGATAACGATCCTTCACGCCGACCCAGCAGATTCGCGCCGGCAGACCCTGGAACGCAATGCGTTCGCGCGCCATGTCGAGCCAGTTGTGCAGATGCGCGTCGTCGGGAATCAGTTCCTTGACCTTGGCATCGGTCTTGTAGATGTCCTCAGGATCGCCCGACAGCGCGACCCAGCGGAACGGGCCCTTGCCCTCGCAGAACAGCGGGCGGATATACGCCGGCACGAAGCCCGGGAAATCGAAGGCGTTGTCGACGCCCATTTCCAGCGCCATCTGGCGGATGTTGTTGCCGTAGTCGAGCGTGGCGGCGCCGCGTTCCTGCAGCGTCAGCATCGCCTTGACCTGCTCGGCCATCGATTGCTTGGCGGGCTTGACGATGCTGTCCGGCGCCGTCTTCTGACGCTCGCGCCAGTCTTCCACGCTCCAGCCTTGCGGCAGGTAGCCGTTGATCGGATCGTGCGCGCTGGTCTGGTCCGTCACGCAGTCCGGCGTGATGCCGCGTGTGACGCATTCGGCGAACACGTCCGCCGCATTGCCGAGCAAGCCGACCGAAACCGGCTTGCCGGTTTGCTTCGCCTCTTCGACGATCGCCAAGGCTTCGTCAAGCGTCTTCGCCTTGCGGTCCACGTAACGGGTCTTCAGACGGAAGTCGATGCGCGTCTCGTCGCATTCCACCGCGATCATCGAGAAGCCGGCCATGGTCGCCGCGAGCGGCTGCGCGCCGCCCATGCCGCCGAGACCGCCGGTCAGGATCCAGCGGCCCTTCGGATCGCCGTTGAAATGCTGGTTCGCCACCGAGAAGAAAGTCTCGTAGGTGCCCTGAACGATCCCCTGGCTGCCGATGTAGATCCAACTGCCCGCCGTCATCTGGCCGTACATCATCAGGCCCTTGCGGTCGAGTTCGTGGAAGTGTTCCCACGTCGCCCAGTGCGGCACGAGGTTCGAATTCGCCAGCAGCACGCGCGGCGCGTCGGCATGCGTCCTGAACACGCCGACCGGCTTGCCCGATTGAATCAGCAGCGTTTCGTCGTCGTTGAGGTCCTTCAGCGTGGCGAGAATCTGATCGTAGCAATCCCAGTTACGCGCCGCGCGGCCAATGCCGCCGTACACCACGAGCGCATGCGGATGCTCGGCGACTTCGGCGTCCAGATTGTTCTGGATCATCCGGTAGGCGGCTTCCGTGAGCCAGCTCTTGCAGGTCTTGTCCGCACCGCGCGGGGCGCGGATGCTGCGGGTGGGGTCGAGACGCGGGTCGATGTGCTTGGGGTTGTTCATGGTGGCCCTCGGAGGCTGGAAAGTACTCGGGAATCAGGTCAAAAAACGCAGAGCGGATAAGCGAAATCAGAAGTGTCCGGTGAAGCGGTAACGGCTGCCGGGATGCCAGAGATTGGCCACCGAAGCGACCAGGCTCTGCGACCACGTGCGACGATGCAGCACGAGGCACGGTTCGAGTTCGTCCATGGTCAGCAGTTGCCGGGTATCGGCATCCGCCACAGACGCTTCAATGCGGTATTCCACGCGCTGCAGCGGCGCGACGCGCACCAGGTACTGGTTCGGCGTGGTGTTGGTGAAGTCCTGCAACGCGTACTCGGGCGCGACCGCCGGGTTGACCCAGCGTTCTTCGAGCTGCACCGGCTCGTCGTTTTCGAAATGCAGCACACGCGAGTGAAACACCGGGCTGCCGGCACTCACCTGCATCTCGTCGGCGAGCGCCTCGTCGGCAATCGCCGCGCCGATATGCAGCACCTTCGCCTGATAACGATGACCACGCGCGACGATCTCGTCGGAAATGCTGCGGATCGCCACCAGCGTCGATTCGTACTTCGGCCGCGCCACGAAGGTGCCCGAACCCTGCACGCGCGTGAGCACCTGCTCGGAGGTGAGCTCGCGCAGCGCGCGGTTGACCGTCATGCGCGCCACGTTGAACTCGCGTGCGAGCTCGTTTTCCGAAGGGACCTGGTCGCCCTCACCCCATTCGCCCGCGTGAATGCGGGCGAGGATGAAGTCCTTGATCCCCTGATAGGCCGGTGCGTTCATGCTCGATATGCCGTGAGTGCGATGCGTGCCGTTAGTCTGCTTACTGTTCCGACGGGAACGCAAACGGGCTGTGCGCGGCGATCGTGCCGTTCTGCACGAGACGCGTGACCGCGGCGATATCCGGCGCGAAGTAGTGATCGAGTTCGTAATGCGCGACTTCGTGGCGCACCGTGTTCATCACATGCTGCAGGCTCGGACTGGTCTGGTGCGGCGCGCGCAGGTCGACACCTTGCGCGGCGGCGAGCAGTTCGATCGAGAGAATGTTGGCGGTGTTCTCGGCGATATCGCCGAGCTTGCGCGCCGCAAACGTCGCCATCGACACGTGGTCTTCCTGGTTCGCGGAGGTAGGCAGCGAGTCGACCGAAGCCGGATGCGCGAGCGTCTTGTTCTCCGAGGCGAGCGCCGCCGCCGTGACGTGCGCGATCATGAAGCCGGAGTTCACGCCGCCATCGCGGACGAGGAACGGCGGCAGACCGGACAGCGTCGAATCGATCAGGAGTGCGATGCGGCGTTCGGCGAGCGCGCCGATTTCGGCCGCGGCCAGCGCGAGATTGTCGGCGGCGAACGCTACCGGCTCGGCGTGGAAGTTACCGCCCGACAGCACTTCGCCGGTGTCCGGGAAAATCAGCGGGTTGTCCGACACGGCGTTGGCTTCGATCAGCAGCACGTCGGACGAATGGCGCATCTGGTCGAGGCACGCGCCCATCACCTGCGGCTGGCAGCGCAGGCTGTACGGGTCTTGCACCTTGCCGCAATCGCGGTGCGACAGGTTGATGCCCGAGCCGTCGAGCAGCGACCGGTAGGCCGCCGCCGCTTCGATCTGGCCTTGATGACCGCGCAGGTCGTGGATGCGATGGTCGAACGGTGCGACCGAACCGGCCGCCGCGTCCACCGACAGCGCGCCCGCCACGAGGGCGGTGCGGTACAGGTCTTCGATCGCGAACATGTTGTACAGCGCGAGCGCGGTCGAGGCTTGCGTGCCGTTCAGCAGCGCGAGGCCTTCCTTGGCTTGCAGCGTGAGCGGCTTGAGGCCGGCGAGGCGCAGGCCTTCGGTAGCGGCGATGCGCTCGCCCTTGGCGATCACATCGCCGACGCCCAGCAGCGCGGCCGACATATGCGCGAGCGGCGCGAGGTCGCCCGAGGCGCCCACCGAACCCTTGACCGGAATCACCGGCAGCACGTCGGCGTTGAACAGCGTGATCAGCGCGTCCATCACTTCGCGGCGGATGCCCGAGTGGCCGCGGCCGAGGCTCGACAGCTTGAGCGCGATCAGGAGACGCACAACCGGACGCGACATCGGCTCCCCCACGCCGACCGCATGCGAGAGCACCAGATTGCGTTGCAGCAGCTCGAGCTGCTCATGCGGGATGTGCGTGCTGGCGAGACGCCCGAAACCCGTGTTGATGCCGTAAGCGGGCTCACCCTTCGCGGCGATGTCGGCGACGGCCTGCGCGCAGGCGTCGATGGCGGCAAAGCTGGCGGGATCGAGTTGCAGCGTGACCTGTTCACGGGCGATCTGGCGCAGTTGCGGGAGAGTCAGGTGGCCGGGCTTGAGAATCATCATGGAAGAGTCCTGTCTATACAATTTGAGAGAAGTCTAGCGGCGTCAGCTTGTATATACAACTTATTTTTAATGCTCTGGTGTTAGGGGTTTCCCGAGGGGTTCATTGGGTCCCTTCGTGGCTGCTGGCATGGTTTTCGCAGAGATTCCCGGGGGCGGTGCATGACGATGCGCCAAGGGTGGGCATCTGCCCCAAGTCCATCATTTTGCGATGACTTGTATATACACGTTTGAGGGGATGAGTGGCAAGCGGACAAAAAGAGGGGAACGGGCCCGAGGCGTTGCGCCTCGGCCTGGTGTTCGCCGCGTGGCCCCTGTTAAAGCTGCAACCGCTCCCCGATGAAATCCAGAAACGCCTGCACCCGCCCCGCCAGCGACGCGCTCTGATAAAACACCGCACTGATCGGTTGCCGGTCGTCAACCAGCACGTCTTCGAGAATCCGCACGAGCCGCCCGTCGCGCACGTCCGCGAGCGTCATGAAATCGGACAGGCAGGCGATGCCGCTATCGGCCAGCGCCAACTGGCGGATCGTCTCGCCGCTCGAGGCCGTCATGGACGGCGCAATCTTCAGCGCAGCACGCTCGCCATCGCGCAGCGGCCAGCGGTTCAAGTGGTCGGGCGCGGTAAAGCCGATCAGACGATGCGCACGCAACGCCTCGACGGCATCCGGCTCGCCCCACTCCGCCAGATAGCCCGGACTCGCCACGATGCGCCGCTTGCTGCTGCCGAGCGAGCGCGCATGCAGCGTCGAATCCTGCAGCACGCCGATCCGGATCGCGATGTCCACCGTCTGCTCGAGCAGGTCGACCACCCGCTCGTTGCTGGTCAGCTCCAGCTGGATCTCCGGATACAGCGCCGAAAACGCCTTCATATGCGGCGCAATGCAATGGAGCATGAAGGGTGACGCCGCATCCACCCGCAGACGTCCGCTCGGCCGCTCGCGCCGCCGGGCGACGGATTGCTCGGCCTCTTCCATCGCATCGAGAATCGTCCGCGCCCGGCCAAGGAACAACACGCCCTCTTCCGTGAGCTGCAGCCGGCGCGTCGTGCGGCGGATCAAGGCGGTGTCGAGCTTCTTCTCAAGCCGCGTCAGCGCGCGGCTCACGCCCGACACCGTCTGCTGCAGCTTTTCGGCGGCGGCCGTGATCGAGCCGCTGTCGATCACGGTGACGAAGACCAGCAATTCGTCGGTGGACGTTTTCATTGTTGATTTCAAGTCAAGATTGATTTGAGACTAACACGCTTTTTGCCAGAATCAAGACGGCGGATACTGGCTCCATTGCAGCGGGATCCCAACCGGTCCCGTCCTCTCAGTTACCAGGAGAACCTCTTGAATATTTTCATCACCGGCGCCAGCGGTTTTATCGGCGGCTCGATTGCCGCCGGCTTCGTGCGCGCCGGACACCACGTGCGTGGCCTGATCCGCAACCCTGAACACGCAGCCGAACTCAAGCGCCTCGGCGTCGAACCGGTCGTCGGCGCGCTCGACGACCGCGCGCTGCTGATCGCCGAAGCCCGCGCCGCGGATGCTGTCGTCAACGCGGCCAGCAGCGATCATCGCGCGGCCGTGGAGGCGCTGATCGAAGGACTCGCCGGCTCCGGCAAGCCGTTTCTGCATACGAGCGGCTCGAGCATCGTCGGCGATGCGTCGGGCGGCGAAGCCGGCGCGGCCGCGATCTTTCATGAGGATGCCTTGCCCGAACCGACCGCCGATAAGGCCGCCCGTGTCGGCATCGACCGTCTGGTGCTCGAAGCGGCGCAGCAGAACATTCGCTCAGCAGTGCTATGCAACACGCTGATCTACGGCCACGGTTCCGTGGCCGGCAGCGCCAGCGTGCAACTGCCGCGTCTCGTGCGCCAGGCGCAGAAAAGCGGTGTCGTGCGGCACGTGGGGAGCGGCGGCAATATCTGGTCGAACGTGCATATCGACGATGTGGTCGATCTGTATCGCCTCGCGCTGGAGAAAACGCCCGCCGGCACGTTCTACTTTGTCGAGAGCGGCGAGGCGTCGTTTCGCGACATGAGCGCCGCCATCGCCCGTGCGATGAAACTGGGCCCGGCGCAAGACTGGCCGCTCGCCGACGCCGAGCAGGAATGGGGTTACGAAATGGCTAACTACGGGCTCGGCTCGAATAGCCGGGTGCGCGGCGAACGTGCGCGCAAGTTGCTGGGATGGCAGCCGCGGCGCACCTCGGCGGAGGAATGGATCGAGCGGGAGATGATGTAATCCGTGTAAGCGATTCTGTTGCGAATCCGTAAGCTCAACTCGCTAGAATCCCGCGCAATGAATGGACCGATTCGTCAATGCGAGTCGGTCGCTGAGCCCGGATTCCCCGATGAGCCTCGCGCTAAATTTCGATTGGCTGACCAACCTGCTGGCGATCCTGTTCGTCGTAGCGTGCCTCTATGATGCGCGCTACGACGAGTACGGCACCTTGACGCTGTCGGCGGCGGCGATGGGACTCGTCGTCATGGCAATCGAACTGTTCCTCCGGCCTGCCTTCGAAATGTCCCTGTAGCGCACAGGACGGCGCCGCCCATTCACCCGGGCAGCGCCGCCGGGACCGCCGGCATGCCGGCTTGCCCCGCCCCTCACAAAACCGCGGCCACTTCCGGCGGCGCCCGGCGGAAGCCCCGCGTGAGCCAGCCGAGATAGACCAGTCCCAGCACGAACCAGATCGCGCCCAGCACCAGCGCCGTTTTCTCCAGGCTCACCAGCAACCACAGATCGGCAAGCGCACCCAGCACCGGGAACAACAGGCCGCCGAACACACCGATGGCCCGCGCACCGCCTCTCGCGAGAAAGTACTGGCGCACCACGCACAGGTTGACCGCGGTGAACGCGAGAAACGCGCCGAAGTTGATGAACGACGTGGAGGTCGCGACGTCGAGCTTCAGGGCAATCAGGCCAACAGCACCGGCAATCGCGATGTTGATCGCCGGCGTCTTGAACTTCGGATGCACGAAACCGAAGATGCGCCTCGGCAGCACTTCATCGCGACCCATCGCATACAGCAGACGCCCGACGCTCGCCTGAGCCGAAATCCCCGAAGCGAATTGCGCGAGAATCAGCCCGGCCAGGAATACCGTCACGAAGATATCGCCGCCCACTTTGCGCGCCACTTCGAAGGCCGCGGAATCGGGATCCTTGAACACCGCGCCCGGATGCGCAAGCTGCACCGTATAGGCCGCAATCACGAAGATCGCCCCGCCGATCAGCGCAATCAGTACGATCGCACGCGGCATGGTCTTCTCGGGTTCAATGGTTTCTTCGGTCAGCGTCGAGACCGCATCGAAGCCGAGGTACGAATAAGCGGCGATCGCGGCGCCGGCCATCGTCGCGGAGAACGGCACGTGCGGCTTGAAGAACGGCTCGGCGGAGATCAGGCCACCCGGTCCCATTGCCGCCGTCACATAGTGGCAGCACAGCACCACGAACAGTGCGACGATCGCCAGTTGCACCACCATCAGCACGATGTTGAAGCGGTTCGCCAGTTCGATACCGAGGATGTTCAGCACGCTCGTCAACACGATGAAGGCCACGATCCAGATCCAGCTCGGCACCTGCGGAAAAGCCGCGTTCAGATAGGCGGCGCCGATCAGCCAGATCACCATCGGCAGGAAGAAATAATCGAGCAGCGTCGCCCAGCCGATCATGAAGCCCAGATGCGCGCTGAAGGTCTTGCGCGTGTACGTGTAGGCCGATCCCGCTACCGGGAAGAGCCGCGCCAGCTTGCCGTAGCTCAACGCAGTGAACACGATGGCGATCAACGCAATCAGATAGGCGAGCGCCGCCGTGTCGTCGCTCGCGCTGGCGAGCACGCCGTAGGTGCCGTAGACGATCAGCGGCGCCATATAGGCAAGACCGAACAGCAACACCGACGGCAGGCCGAGCGTGCGCTTGAGATGGGTGGTTTGCGTGCCCGCGCGTTCGGCGGGGGATGTAGTGCTCATGCAGTGTCTCCTTCATGATATTCGCCGGCCAGACTGGCCAGACGAACGGCCTGTATTGCGCGTGATAGGGTGTGATACGGACGTGCCGCATCACCCGGTTGGTGAAACAGGTTGAGTGCTGCAACTTCAGGTATTGAAACGCCGCGTCTGACGACAGCGGCTTGCGCAAGCGCCGGGTCGGCGCCTGCGCCCTAACGGATCACGCGGGCACGCCGGCCGTCGTCGCCCTCGAGCGTCTCGAGATCCAGTGCGATGCGCGCGTCATGCAGGTAGCGATAATGTTCACGCGCTCCTTCGAGCCGCGCCGGATCGAGCGTCGCCGGCAGCACCGTCTCCGCGGCACCCGCTTCGCAGACGACGTCGCCGAACGGATCGATCAGTGCCGACTCGCCGGGGAAGACCAGGTTGTCGTCCCCGCTTCCCGTGCGGTTGACGAGCGCGGCGAACATCTGGTTTTCCATCGCCCGCGCCACGATCGCGCGGCGATGCACCGGGCCGAACGGATCCATATTGCCGTTGGTCACGAGCAGCAGGTCGGCGTCGAGCGAGGCGAGCGCTCGCGCGGTCTCGGGGAATTCAATGTCGTAGCAGATCAGCATGCCCACCGTCATGCCCTTGAAGCGGCACACTTCGTAGCGGTCGCCCGGTTCGAACACGCCGACATCCGACGCCCACAGATGCGTCTTGCGATAGCGCAGCGCCAGCTCGCCTCGCTCGTCGATGAGTACTGTCGTGTTGTAAAAGCGGTTGCCGTCGCGCTCCGCGAGCCCTACCGCGACGGCCACACCCGCCGCACGCGCGGCGTTGCGCACGCGGGTCAGGGCGGCGCCGTCGAGCGGCTGCGCGATATCGGCGACCGTGTCGCGAGTCGGGAAGCCCGACAGGGTCGTTTCGGGAAAAACGATCAGATCCGTACCGGCCGCGCGCTTCGCGATCACGTCGAGCACGCGTTGTACATTGGGAGCGATCGCGCCATCCTGAATCGGAATCTGCGCCAGTTCGAGCTGCATTGATGTCTCCTGTGTCGACCCGGGTTAGCGCTTTGGCGTTGACTCGGATCCCATGCGAATTGTTGCGCCTTGCCAGTCCGCTTCATGGACGACGGCAGATTGTTTCGGCCGCCTGTGAAGCTTCGGGCTATTATCACCAGACATATTTATCGGGGAATCACCCGGCTGGGTTACCCTCAACGGAGCAGGCATGGAACTCGAATGGCGCGACCTCGCCTTTCACCGCGAAATTGGCGCAGTCATCGAGGCGCTCGACAGCACGCAGTTCTGGACCCGGCTTACCCGCGCGCTGGAACGCTACGTGCCCTTCGATAATTGGGTGGCACTGCGTTTCGCGCCGGATGAAGCGCCGCTCGTATGCGCCGAATCGCCCACGCCCGACGGCACCGTCGACGCGATGTTCCAGGACTATCTCGCGGCGCTCTATCAGCTCGACCCGTTTTATATCGACGCCTGCGAGCGGCCCGCATCGGGCTTCGTCACGCTCGCCGACGTCGCGCCCGACAACTTCACGATGACCTCGTATTACCAGCGCTACTTCAAGAAGAATATCGTCGGCGACGAGGTGCACTTCAACTATGCGATCGATGCGCGGCACACGCTGGCGTTTTCGCTGGGCGCGACACACCGCTATGGCGAGCGCGATCTCGCCGTGCTGGCGCTGTGCGCACCGTGGGTGATTGCGCTGATGCGCCAGCGTCTGCCGCACGAGACGTTCGAGGCGTCGCATGCGCCGGGTATCGACGATGCCGGCGAGACGATCGAAGGCGGCGCGCCAGGCGCCGGAGCCGGCGTCGATGCGCCGACCTACGCGGAACGCTTTGCGCAGGTGGCACAAGCCGGTGGGCACACGCCGCTGACGGCGCGTGAAGTAGAGGTGGCGATGCTGACGTTGAGCGGCTTCTCGACGCGGGCGATTGCCGAAAAACTATCGATCTCGTTCGAAACCGTGCGCGCCCACAAGAAGCACATCTATACGAAGCTCAACATCAATTCACAGTCCGAACTATTTGCGCTGTTCTACGAGGCGGGACCTCGCGGCGCGTAGCATCGCGCGGCTCAACTAAACCGCCCATCCGTGAGCCGCGGATCCGGACGACGCCCGAACGGCGACGGCAAATCCGCCGCCCTCCCCACCTCGACCACGTGCGCGGCCGGCGCCACGCCAGCGTAGCGCGCCCGCCGGCGGGCCGGCGCCGCCTGCGACAGACGGGCATAGCAGGCCACCAGCAGTCCCAGCCCGAAACCGAACACCAGGCCGGAAAAGCGCGGTCCCAGCGGATTGCCGCCAATCGACATCGCCAGCAGGCTCATGACCATCATCAGCGCGCGGCCCATCACCGGCAGGAACGGCATGTCGGGCGCGACGCGCCGCCAACGCCGATACGCCATGCTGCCGCGAAACGCCGCATACAGGATCGCCGCGGGCAAGCCGAGGCCGAACAACAGGCCGCCGCTATACAACTGGTAGACCCAGAAGTTATGCCCCGCACCCCAGTCGCGAATCGCGTAGAAATCGGCTGCGGTCATCTGGCCGGCCAGCGCCCAGAGATAGGTGGGCGAGTAGCG
The DNA here is from genome assembly GCF_900142845.1 of Paraburkholderia phenazinium. Taxonomy (NCBI): domain Bacteria; kingdom Pseudomonadati; phylum Pseudomonadota; class Betaproteobacteria; order Burkholderiales; family Burkholderiaceae; genus Paraburkholderia; species Paraburkholderia phenazinium. Next base: position 234,145 of record NZ_FSRU01000002.1, on the reverse strand, counting down.
ATACCAATGCCCATAGCCCATGCCGACCAGCAGCGAGCCAGGTGAGGCCGTGACCTGATCGTACTGGTCGCGCATTTCAGCGAGGCGTGTGACCGTCGTCGGGTCCATGCCGGTCTCCGACGTCTTCGCGGCGTAGACGCGTTGCGTCCAGTGTGCGGCGACCTCTGGAACCAGCGACGCCGCGCCGATCGCGGTGGCCGCGATAATCGCGGCCACCACCGTCGCGCGCATGGCCGAGGTGAACAGACGCCAGGTCGACGACGCGCCCAGCCAGGTCGCATAGATAAACAACAACACGGTGCCGATCGCCAGACTGCGCGTGACGCTGAACAATTCCACCAGCACGGTGCCCGCGAAGACCAGCAGCGCGATTTTGCCGAAGCGCCGCGAAATCACGAACTCGTGCATCAGCATCGCCTGCAGGGCAAGCAGCGTCGGCGACACAATGCGAAAGCGCACTTCCGCGAGATTGGCGCTTTCCATCATGCCGTTGACGAAGCTGAACACCAGCGAGACCGACATGGCGTAGAACAGGATGCGCTCGAACTGGGCGATGCGTTTCGCGTCCCACGCGTGGCAGGCGACCACGTAGCCGAGGTAGAACAGCGCGAACGGCAGCAGCACACGCAGGTAATTGCCGATTTCGTTTTGCTGGAAGAGTTGCGTAATGGCGCTGCCGGCCAGCGTCAGGCACAGCCCCGCGCCGACCAGCTTGCGAAGCCGTGAGTGGCCCGTTATCCGCGGGCCGGTCAGGATCAGCGCGAAGCCGGCCGCGATCGCCGGCGCGGCGAGCAGGATCTGCGCCAGATGGCTGCCGGCTTCGTCGCCCTTGTAGTCGACCGAGAGTGGGCATAGGAACAGCCAGACCCACACAATCAGGAAACGGTTGCGCATGCAATCCCCTTTCTTCTTCACGGCAACGTTCAAACCGGCGCCGGTGGCCGCGTCTGCCTGAATGCAGCGCACGCCGATCCAACGCCTCGCCGGCGTCATGCGGTCAAGGTAACGAAAAACGTTGTCGCGGTGCCGCATAGGGCCGAATTCGGCTAGGAGATGGCGGCCCTGGCATAAGTAGCCGCGCTACCGTCTCGTTACATATGCAAGGAGAAGCGAATGCGTATTCTTCATCTGGTCCTGGCGCCCAGGCTCTCGGGCGCGGAAGTGCTGGCCAAGGATCTCGCCATCCATCAGAAATCGTGTGGCGAAACGGTGGCAATGGCTTCGCTGTTGCCGCAGCACGCCGACTTCGTGGCCCTGCATGGCGATCTGGAAGCGCGCGAGGTGACCTGCATGTTTCCGGAGCGGTCTTACGGACGGCTCGGCAGGCTCTGGTGGCTGCATAGCGTCGTGCGCCGCTTCAAGCCCGATGTGCTGCTCGCCCACTCGACGATCCCCGCGTTTTACGCCCGCGTGTTGCCGCTCGGCGTGCCCGTCATCTACGTGATGCACTCGGCGACGAACGACTTCGTCCATGCGAAGGTGCGCGGCATCGAGCGAATGCTGTCCCGACGCGCGCGCGCTGTGATCGGCGTATCCGAAAACAACGTCAGGGAATACATCGAGGCAATCGGGCGGCATCGGATGATGCAGGTGATTCCGAACGGCGTCGATACCTCGCGCTATTTCTACCCAACCGGCACCGAAGACAGCGGCAGGCCGCCGCAGATCCTGCAGGTCGGCCGCTACAATCCGATCAAGAGCCACCTGCAGACGGTACGCGCCTTCGCCCAGATCTGCCACGCAGTGCCCGATTTGCGGCTAAAGCTGGTCGGCGTGCTCGAAGTTCCATCCTACTTCGCGGCGGTGCAGGATCTGGTGCGGCAACTCGGACTCGAGCAACGCGTGACGGTAGACGGTCCGCGCTCCAACATTTCGCAGTTGCTAGCCGAAGCGACGGTGTACGCCATGCCGTCGCTGTCCGAAGCGCACAGCATCGCCCTGCTCGAAGCGTTGGCAACCGGCATTCCGGTGGTCGCCAACACCATCTCGGGGTTTGCGTACGCACGCAATTTTCCCTGCGTACAACTGATCGATACGAACGACACCGACGCCTACGCGAAGGCGCTTCTCACCGCATTGCGGCAACCGCGCACCGTGCGGCAACTGGCTGGTCTCACGCTGGGCGACGCCGCCGAGCAGTATCTGGCCATTTCGCGCAAGGTTGCGTTCGCCGCCTGAGGCGGCTAACGGCTCACTTGCCCGCGCACGACGGACACGCTTTCGGCGCGTCCTCGTAGCGGTCGTGATGCTTCACCCATTCGCCGAGGTTCCGGACTTCGTTGCGGCCTTTCGGGGCGATATCCAGGTGCGTGTAAGTGCCGATAAACGGCTCGCCACCACGCGCATAGCTCGAATAGGTATGGAAAATATCGCCGGCCTCGTCCTTGTAAAACACACTGTGGCCGGGCGCCTCATCGCCGAAGATTTCCTGCATTTCGAAGTTGTAGAAGCCCGTGCCGCTCGCGACCTCCTCCGGCGTAAACGACACGTGGTAGTCGAAGTTGAAATCGCTGTCATGCGACGACACCCAGCGAAAGCGCCAACCCATGCGCTTTTTGAACGCCTCGATCTTCGTGAGCGGCGCACGCGAAACGGCCATGTAGGAGACGTCGTGATGCTCGAGGTGCGGCAGCAGGCCATCGACACTGTCCGACAGGAACGAGCAGCCGGGACAGCCCTCCTTCCACTCCGGGCCCAGCATGAAGTGATAGACGATCAACTGGCTGCGTCCGTCAAACAGCTCGGCGAGCGTCTTGCGGCCTTGCGGCGTATCGAACGTGTAGGTCTTGTCGACCTTGACCCACGGCAGCGCCAGACGCTTGCGGTTGAGTGCGTCGCGCGCATGCGTGAAGGCCTTTTCTTCCGCCAGCAGCGCACGGCGCGCCGCCAGCCATTCTTCTCGTGAGACAGTGCTATGCGGTTCCATCTGCGTCTCCTTCCTCTGTGGTCAGGTGAAGTGGCGTTCGGGCGTGTCGCTGAACGCTGAATCATGAGTTTAAGCCTGACGACGCAAAAAAATACGCGGCGCATCGCAGATAAAGAAACTGCGACACGCCGCGTCAAGGTTGGAGAAACAATCCCAATCAGATCGCCCAGCCGCCGAGATAAAACGCGGCCAGCACAATGGCGATCGCCACGGTCCCGACGTTCAGCTTGCGATACTCGCCGCTCACGACGCGGCCGATCACCAGCGTGCTGAAGCCCAGCATGATGCCCGTCACGATGTTGGCGGTCAGCACGATGAACACCGCGCAGACCAGGCCCGACATCGCGTCGACCATGTCGTTCATATCCAGCTTGCTCACGCTCGAGAGCATCAGCAGGCCGACGTACATCAGCGCCGGCGCCGTCGCATACGAAGGCACCAGACCGGCGAGCGGCGAGAAGAACATCACCACGAGGAACAGCAGACCGACCACGGCCGCCGCCATGCCCGTCTTTGCACCGGCCGCCACGCCGACGGTCGATTCGATGTACGCCGCCGCCGGCGCGCCGCCGAGGAAGCCCGAGAAAATCGAGCTCAGCGAATCCGCCGTCAGCGCACGGCCGCCGTTGATGATGCGGCCGTTGGCATCGAGTTGACCGGCCTGCCCTGCCACCGCGCGGATCGTGCCGGTCGCGTCGAACACGGCCGTCATCACCAGCGCCAGCACGCTAGGCAGCACCGCCAGCGACAAGGCACCCTTGATGTCCATGGCGCCGATCAGCGACGCATGACCGGGCGCGCTCAGCGACGGCAGCGCGAACACCCCGTGATAGGTCACGGCCGGATCGATCAGCAGGCCGAGCGCCGAAATCGCGACGATCACGATCAGGATCGAACCCGGCACGCGACGGCGCACCAGCCCGAAGATCGCCGCCAGCCCCACCACCGACATCAGCGCCGGCAGCGCCGTGATATTGCCGAGCGAAACCGGCAGGCCGGCACCCGGGTTCTTGACCACGAGGCCCACGTCGTTGGCCGCGATCAGCAGCAGGAACAGGCCAATGCCGATCCCCGTGCCGTGCGCCACACCCGAGGGCAGATTGCGCAGGATCCACGAGCGCACGCCCGTCACCGAAATGCCGGTGAAGACGATCCCCATCAGGAACACGGCGCCAAGCGCCACCGTCGGATGCAGGCCCTTGCCCAGCACGAGGCCAAAGGCGGTGAAGGCGGTCAGCGAAATCGCGCAGCCGATTGCGATCGGCAGCCTGGCCCAGATGCCCATCAGCAGCGAGCCGAAGGCAGTGGTCAGGCACACGGCGACGAAAACCGCGCTGGTGTCGAAGCCCGCCTTGCCGAACATGCCCGGCACGACGAACACCGAATAGACCATCGCCAGAAAGGTGGTGACGCCGGCAATGATTTCCTGGCGCTGCGAACTGCCGCGCGAGGAGATCTCAAAGTAGCGGTCGAGAAAGCCCTTGGAGTCGAAAGTGTCGACGCCGACTTCAACGTCGGAAATCGGCTGGGCGTGGGGTTCCATCATGATGAGTGCCTCCTTTATCAGCATGCTGAAACAGCCGGGGCACCGGCTGTCATCAGGTTCGTCTCGTTGCGTTTATGTAGTGTGGTAGGGCAAGGTTTGAACGTTCGTCCCGGCGGACAGTCTGTGTTTCAGGCCGGCCCGCTATCGTCCGAAGATTCCCGACATCCCTTACAATCGGGCACCTACGTGTCGGGTTAAAACCTGTGGGGACAACCCGCGTTAGCACCGTTCGTCATTTGCTGTCCCGAAATGTAGGCCAATACAAATATGTCTCCCATCGCATGAATGGCATGCCGGTCATGTCTCGATGCTTATATCGTTTAAGCCACGGTGGCATACGGGTTCGGCCCGCGTGTTTACACCTACGGTCTGTCACGCGGCTGTCGCATGCCTGTTGTTCATCCAGGCGTGCGGCGTGCAGAGGCGCATGCCGCGCACGCGAACCCGGTCTGCGGTTTTCATGCCTGGCCGCGCCGGAACGCAGCGCGCCGCGGGTTAAACTCTGACGCATACGCCGTTTCAATTGCTGCAGCGGCGGGATGGCAGGCCATGCGCCGCCTCCCGCTCTCGCCCATGGAGTCCTTCTTGATGAGTGGCGGTTTTCCACGTCCAGCTTTCCGTTATCCGATCCTTCTCGTCCTTGCGGCCATGGCCCTGTCGGGTTGCAGCCTGCTGCGCGGACCGCAGCAGGCGCCGATCACCGAGGCCGTGCCGGTACTGGTCTCGCCGGACGGCTCCACGCTCGTCGCCGGGCCGCCCGAGACGACCGTGCAGACGGAAGCGGCCAAACCCGAAGCGCCGCCCAAACCCAAACGCCCCGTTGCTCCGCCCCGCAAGCCCGAGGAGCCGCCTGCGCCGCCGGTGGCCGCGCCCACGCCACCGCCCGCGCCTGCGCCGCTGATCGTGACGCGGCTGATCGACCGCAACCAGGCGCATGGGCTGCTCGACAGCGAAGTGCAGAAGCCCGACGGCAAGGTCGTGGGGCGCGCCGTCGATCTCGTGACCGACGCGAGCGGCAAGCCGATCGAAATGGTCGTCAACCTGCAGGGCTTCCTCGGCGTCGGCGACCGCAAGGTCAACTTCCCGTGGAACGTGTTCCGCTTCACGCCGAACGCGAAGGCCGCCACCATCACGCTCAACCTGGCGCCGGGCCAGGCGCCGCCCGCCGACCGTTCGAAGGCGGCCGCGGCGGCGGCCGGTGTCGCCACCGCCACGCGCTTGCCGCTGCTCGACGCCACCGTCGAGCGGCCCAACGGCGGCAAAGTGGGCCGCGTGGTCGACGTACTGATCGACGGCAATGCGCAGCCGCAAGCCGTGGTGCTCGATGTCAGCGGCATGGTCAGCGCCGACCGCCGCACGATTGCGGCGAACTGGTCCGCGCTGCACTTCGGCACCAAAGACAAGGCGCTCTATCCGCTGATGGATCTCAGCGATGCGGCAATCGCCGCTTCGCCGGCATACGACGCCGGCCAGCCGATCCGCGCCGTCTCGCCGGCGCCGCCCCCTGCGCCCGCCCCTGCGCCCGCCCCCGCCGCGCCATCGTCGTCTACAGCGGCGGCTTCGACCGCACGGGCGTCCCGATGACAGGCCGGCTTATGGTTAATGCACGCAGCCTGCGCGCGCTCGACTGGATGAACTTCTTCGTCGCCAACGTGCAGACCGGCTTCGGGCCGTTCATCGCGTCCTACCTGGCGTCGCACAAGTGGACCCAGGGGGAGATCGGCATGGCGCTGTCCGTCGGCACGATCAGCGCCATGGTGAGCCAGGTGCCCGCCGGCGCCGCCGTCGACGCCATGCGCAACAAGAAAGGCGCCGCCGCCTGGGCAATCTTCGCGATCATCCTCTCCGCGGTGCTGCTCGCCAGCAGCCCGACGGTGTTGCCGGTGATCGCCGCCGAGGTCTTTCACGGCTTTGCCAGTTGCATGCTGGTGCCGGCCATGGCGGCGATCTCGTTCGCGCTGGTGGGACGCCAGAATCTCGGCGACCGGCTCGGCCGCAACGCGCGCTGGGCCTCGATCGGCAGCGCGGTGGCGGCCGGGCTGATGGGGTTGTTCGGCGAGTACTTCTCGTCGCGCGCGGTGTTCTGGCTGACCGCGGCGCTCGCCATGCCCGCGCTGGTGGCGCTGAGCATGGTGCAGGACACCGGCACGGTCGACCCGCTGCCGCAAGCCAGGCCCGCGCCGGACGCCGACGAAAAGCGCGAAAGCCTGCGCGAGTTGCTGCGCGACAAACGCATGCTGATCTTCGCGGCCTGCATCGTGCTGTTCCACTTGTCGAACGCCGCGATGCTCAACCTCGCCGCCGGTGAAGTGACGGCGGGCATGGGCGATAACGTGCAGCTCGTGATCGCGGCCTGCATCATCGTGCCGCAAGCGATTGTCGCGATGATGTCGCCGTGGGTGGGACGCTCCGCGCAACGCTGGGGCCGCAGGCCGATCCTGCTGTTCGGCTTTGCCGCGTTGCCGCTGCGCGCGCTGCTGTTCGCCGGGATCAGCAGTCCCTATCTGCTGGTGCCGGTGCAGATGCTCGACGGGTTGAGCGCCGCGGTGTTCGGGGTCATGCTGCCGCTGATCGCCGCGGATGTGGCCGGCGGCAAGGGGCGCTACAACCTGTGTATCGGTCTGTTCGGTCTCGCGGCCGGCATCGGCGCAACGCTGAGTACGGCGGCGGCGGGCTTCATCGCGGATCGCTTCAGCAATACGGTCAGCTTCTTCGGTCTCGCGGCGGCGGGGGCGCTCGCTGTGCTGCTGGTATGGGCCGCGATGCCGGAGACGCGCGAGAGCGAGACCGCGCCGCAGGCGGAAGGGGTGCCCGAAGCGCGCTAACCTTTAGTCAATTGGCTGCCCTGCCGTTTCGCGCATGAACGGCAGCGGCAACAACGACACCAGCCCGCAGCCGATCAGATACCACGCCGGCGCCAGCGTGCTGCCCGACAACTGGATCAGCCACGTCGCGAAGAATTGCGCGAAACCGCCGAAGATCGACACGCCCAGGCAGTACACGATGGACATGCCGGTCGCACGGATTTCGCGCGGAAACATCTCCGGCAACATGACGATGTTCGGCACGGCCGTGAACGCCACCAGCACAGCAAGCACCGCGACGACCGACAGCAACACGGGAACCGTCGGCGTGGCATTGATCAGCATGAACGCCGGATAGACGGCGGCAATCAGCAGGACGCGCGAGATCCACAGCACACGCTTGCGGCCCACGCGGTCGGACAACGCACCGGCGAACGGCGAGAGAATCACGGTGACGAATGCCGCGGTCCATGAGGCCCACAGTGCGAGCGACATCGGCAGATGCAGGATGCGGATCGCGTACGTGGAGAGATAGAACAGCACGATGTAGTTTGCCGCCGTGCCGCCGATGGTCGTCACGACGCCCGTTGCAATCACGCCGAGGTGGCCGCGAAAAATTTCGCGCACCGGCTGCCCGCGATCCACTGCGTCCTTGCTCTGCACGGCACTGGGCAAGGTTTCGTCGAGATGGCTGCGAATATAAATGCCGATCGGACCCATCGCCATGCCGATCACGAACGGCACGCGCCAGCCCCAGCTTTCCAGCGCGTGCGTCGACAGGCCGGCCGCCAGCGCGACGCCGAGCAGCGACCCGCAGACGGTATTCAAGCCTTGGCTCACGAACTGCCAGCTACCGTAGAAACCGCGCGTCCTGTCGCTGCCGTATTCCATCAGCAGCGAGGTCGAGGCGCCGATCTCGCCGCCCAGCGCAAAGCCTTGAATCAGGCGCGCGAGAATCACCAGCAACGGCGCCGCCACACCGATGGCCGCGTAGGTGGGCGCAAACGCGATGATCGCCGAGCCGAGCGTCATCATCCACAGCGTGAGGCTCATCGCCGCCTTGCGGCCGGCACGGTCCGCATAAGCGCCGAGTACGACGCCGCCGACCGGTCGCATGATAAAGCCCACGCCGAACGTCCCCACTGCCAGCATCAGTTGCGCGAGTTGGCCTTCGACCGGGAAATACAGCTTGCCGATGATCGTGGCGAAAAAACTGTAGATCGTGAAGTCGAAAAACTCGAGACCGTTGCCGAGCGTGATCGCGGCGATCGCTTTCGCGTGGCCCAGGCGCCCACGGGATAACGCGGGTGCGTCGTGCGCCTGATCTTGCGCGACGGATGGCGAATGCGGTGCGGCGGAATAGTCCATTGTGTGTCTCCTCCCTGATGTCCTGCTGCTGCGTGGCCGGCCTCACCACCCTCACCACACCGTCACGCGAGAAACGACTCCGTCAGGCGCACCCAATAGGCGGCACCGGTGGCGAGGCAATCGTCGTTGAAGTCGTAGCCGGGGTTGTGGACCATGCAACCACCCTCGCCGTCACCATTGCCGATGATCAGATAGCTGCCCGCGCAACGTTCGAGCAGGAAGGCAAAGTCCTCGCTGCCGGTAAGCGGTTGCATGTTGGGAATCAGGCCCGCCTCGCCGAGCCAGTCGAGCGCGACCTGCTGCGCAAAGCCGGTCATGGCGGCGTCATTGACGAGTACCGGATAGCGGCGCTGATAGTCCACCTCGGCACGCGCGCCGTACACCGCGGCCTGCGCCTCCACAACCTCGGTGATGCGCGTTTGCAGATACTCGCGAACCTCGGGCCTGAGCGCGCGCACCGACAGGCGCATTTCCGCACTTTCGGGAATCACGTTCGGCGCTTCGCCGGCGTGAATCGCGCCGACGGTGATGATCGCCATGTCGAGCGGCGCGATGTTGCGCGAGACGATGGTCTGCAGCGCGAGCACGATCTGCGCACACACCACCACCGGATCGACCGCCTTGTGCGGCACCGCGCCATGGCCGCCGCGTCCGGTCACCTTGACGATCACCGTGTCCGACGACGCCATGAACGAGCCCGGCAAAAAGCCTAATTTGCCGGTCGGAAAACCAGGCATGTTGTGCATCGCGAACACCGCGTCGCACGGGAACGTCTCGAAGAGGCCGTCGTCGAGCATCTTCTTCGCGCCGGCCAGGCCTTCTTCGGCCGGCTGGAAAATCAGATTCAGCGTGCCGTCGAACGACTTCGCCTGAGCGAGGTGCTTCGCGGCGGCGAGCAGCATGGCGGTATGGCCGTCGTGACCGCACGCGTGCATCTTGCCGGGGATCGTGCTGGCATACGGCAGGCCGGTCTGTTCGTGGATCGGCAAGGCGTCCATGTCGGCGCGCAGCCCGAGGCGCTTCGTGCCGCTGCCCACTTTCAACTGGCCGACCACGCCGGTTTGCCCGAGCCCCCGCGTCACCGTGTAGCCCCATTCCTGCAGACGTTCGGCCACCAGGTCGGCCGTGGCGAATTCTTCGTACGCCAGTTCCGGGTGGGCGTGGATGCGGCGGCGCAGCGCGATCATTTCGTCTTCGAGATCGGCGATGCCCGCCGGAATGGCCATGGTGTTCACGTTGCTGTCTCCCTCAGTGAATCGGTGAATGCGTGAGGCCAGCATAGCCAACGTGATTTTTGACGGGCAGGCGTAGAATCGTCACGACGGCAACCATGGGTTGCCACCCTCCGCTCGCTTAGATCCGATGAAACTCCATCAACTCAATACATTGGCGGCAATCGCGGATACCGGCAGTATCCGGGCGGCAGCACGCACGATGGGGCTTTCGCCCGCCGCGGTGACCAAGGCCGTGCGCGAACTGGAGGCGGACTTACAGGCGCCGCTGGTAATCCGCAGCGCGAGCGGTGTCGCGTTTACCGAGTTCGGCCGCGCCCTCGTCGTCCATGCGCGGCTCGTGCTCGGGCAACTGCAACGGGCCGAGGCGGAAATCGAAGCGCTGCGCGGCGCGGCGGCGGGGAAACTGTCGATCGGCGTCACGCCGTGGATCGCGCTGACGTTTTTGCCGCAGACCGTACAGCGTTTTCGTCGGCGCATGCCGGAAGTGCAACTGGAGTTCTTCGAAGGGTTGCTGGCGGTCGTCCAGCCGCGCTTGCGCGACGGCAGCCTGGACTTTTCGATCGGCCGGCCACCGCCCGCTTCGCCACAATCGGAGTTTCATAACGTGCCGCTGTTTTCCACGCATTCGGCGGTGGTGGCGCGGCGCGATCATCCGAAGGCCGGCTGCCGGACCTTGCTCGAACTGGAGGATGCGGAGTGGGTGCTCAACTGGGATCCGGCGAGCCGCGAATCGATTGCGGACAATCTGTTCCGGCAACGCGGCATGAAGGTGCCGCACACGATTCACCTCGCGCATTCGCTGGCGATCGTGCTGGGTCTGCTGGCGCATACGGACATGCTGAGCATCTTTCCGTGGCCGCTGGTTGAAGTCAGCAGTGCGAAGGAGAATCTGTGGGCCCTGCCGCTCAGAGAGACGGTGGATGAGACCATCGTCAGCATTACCTCACGGCGCGGCGCGCCGACGAGTCCCGCAGCCGCGTGTTTTCTCGATTGCCTGCGCGAAGTCATCGACGAAGGCGCGCGTTCGAAAGACCCCGAACAACGCAGGTTGTTTCACTCTATTGAGTTACTGCTGTAGTCCGGCCGGCAAGTTCCGGCGAAACCCGGCGGCCCCCGGCGCTAGCTGCGCGCCTTCGCCGCCGCCCGCTCGAGTCTCACTCGACCATACCTTGCCCGCCCGCCGGAACAGGACACGGCTGCGGATACTGGTTATCCGGCCCGTCGATGCAACCAGAGGCGCGTGCCACTTCCAGCTCCCGCATGACCTGCGCACGCGTTTTACCCTGCGACTTCGGCGCGTAAAACTCGTGCGGCCCTGGTGTCGGCTTGCTCAACGGCACCGTATCCACCGCCAGTGCGAGCGGAACGCACGCGACAGTCATCACCAGTCCCGCCAATAATTTCGTTGTCCACATGATCTATCTCCTATCAATGAGTCTTTATCCTAACCGCGTGCTGAAACGCCAGGATGATCGGAACATGATGGTTCCGTCATCTTCATTTCGGCACGGGGAACAAACGGGACACGCTTGTGTCCGACCTGATAGCGCCCCTCTCGAAAGAAGCGCTATCGCGACTTATATTAAAAATAAGATGTATTGAGGACAACGTTCCATTTTCATTCCACGGCAGCGCCCTGTTGCGATGCCGGGAAGCGCGCTCTCCAGGAAATAAGACATGCGAATTCTGGTTGTCGAAGACGAGTCCAAAACGGGCATGTATCTGCAGAAAGGCTTGAATGAAGCAGGTTTTGTGGTCGACTGGGTCAAAGACGGCATCACCGGTCAGCACCTCGCGCTGACCGAAGACTACGACCTGCTGATTCTCGATATCATGCTGCCCGGCCAGGACGGCTGGGCGATTCTGAAGAACGTGCGCCGCGAGCGGTCCACGCCGGTCCTGCTGCTCACTGCGCGCGACGAAGTCGGCGACAAGGTGAGAGGCCTCGAAATGGGTGGCGACGACTATCTCGTCAAGCCCTTCGAATTCGTGGAGCTGGTGGCGCGAGTGCGTTCGATTCTGCGCCGCGGACAAGGCCGCGAATCGACCTCTCTGCAGGTGTCCAATCTGGCGCTCGATCTCACGCGCCGCAAAGCCACGCGTCAGGGCGACACGATACTCCTGACCGCGCGTGAATTCGCCTTGCTGTGGCTGCTGATGCGCCGGCGTGGCGAGATCCTGCCACGCTCGACCATCGCCTCGCAGTTGTGGGACATGAACTTCGACAGCGACACCAACGTGGTCGACGCCGCCATCCGCCGGGTACGCGCCAAAGTCGACGACAACTACACGCCCAAACTGATCCACACGGTACGCGGCATGGGCTACGTGCTGGAAGAGCGGGAGCCGTCGGCCTGATGATGAGACACGTTTTGCCACGCACGCTGCGGGCGCGCCTGACCATCCTGTTCGCCGTCTCCACGTCCCTCCTGCTCGTCTTGAGCGGCCTGCTGCTTTATCAAGTGCTGAGGACAAGGCTCGAAGCCAATTCGGCGCGCGAGATGACCTCCATTCTGACGGCCCTGCAACTGGAACTGCAGGAGATTCCGGCGATTGCCGACATCGGCGCCAACCGCGAGACCTGGTACGACCGCCTGCACGGCCATCAGAGCATGGATGTCGCGATCTTCGACGTGGACGGCTCGCCGCTCGCCCGAACCAATGGCTACTGGCCGAATGCCGCCGTGTTGTCGGCGAGCGTCTCGCGCGCGCCGGTCCGTCTCGAGGCGCCGGGCTCGCCCATCCGGTTTCTGGTGGCCATGGTTCCCGTCGGGCGACCGGCTTCTGCGATGGTGCGGGTGGTCGTGCAATACGACGCTACCGCTGACCGGAGTTTGCTGCGAGCCTACGCGCTCAACATTCTGTCTGTCATCGTCATCGGCACGCTGGTGGGCGCCGTGCTCACCTGGTCGATGACGCGCTTCGGCCTGCGTCCACTGAGCCGGTTGACCGCACGAGCCGAGCAGGTGTCCAGCAGCCGCCTCGCGCATCCGCTGCCGGAGACCGAAATGGCGGGTGAACTGAAGGAGCTGAGTCACGCGTTCAACCGCATGCTCGCCCGGCTCGACGAATCGTTCACACGCCTTGCCCAGTTTTCCTCCGACCTGGCCCACGACATGCGAACGCCGCTCACCAACATGCTGGCCGAAGCCCAGGTCGCGCTCTCGCAGCCACGCCCGGCCGACGAGTATCGTGCGGTGATCGAATCGGGCGTCGAAGAACTCCAGCGCCTGTCGCGCATGATCGACAACATGCTGTTTCTGGCGCGCGCAGACAGCGCTCAACGCAAGTTAGCGCTGCAACGCGTGGATGCCCGCCACGAGGCGCAACGGATGGCCGCCTACTACGAGATCATGACGGACGAGGCCGGCGTCAATCTCTCCGTCACCGGCCAGGCCAGCTTCGACGGCGAGCTGCTGCTGGTACAACGAGCCTTGAGCAACCTGCTGTCCAACGCCATCGCACATGCGCCGCGCGGCAGCACCGTGGAGCTGCACTGCGCCGAGATCATGGGCTGGGCCGAAGTGTCCGTCACCGATTCGGGACCCGGCATCACCAGCCCGCATACGGAGCACATCTTCGACCGCTTCTATCGCGTCGACCCCGCGCGTCATAATTCTGCGTCGGGCACCGGCCTGGGTCTCGCCATCGTGAAGTCCATCATGGAAGAACATGGCGGCAATTGCACAGTAGCAAGCGAGCCTCACGTGCGTACGACCTTTCTGCTGCGCTTTCCGCGCAACACGGCGTCGATGACGAAAATATCATCTTCGCATCACCGTCCACGCGTACCTCCCTCCGCAGAATAGGAACTGTCCGGAAGCAATCCTCTCCGGGCTCACCATCACTTCGGAGGACTTATGAAAACAGCCATCGTCATTGCCGCGCTCGCCATCACGGCCACCGCGCCCGCCGCCATGGCGTCCCGTGGCCAAGCCTACCCCTCGCCCGACGGCGCCAACCTGGCCACCGCCCAGCCGGTCCAGGTGCAAGCAGCCAGTCCGGCCGACCGGCAACCTCAGCCGATCGGCAAGAGCCGCGCGCAGGTCCGCCAGGAACTGATCGAAGCGCTCCGCGCGGGCACGATACCGGCCACCAAAACCGACTATCCGCCGAGCCCCGCCACCATCGAGCTCAATCGGACCCGCTACGCCATTGCGGAGCGCTACTGGAGCAAGACCGACTAGCGCAGCCGGATGAGCGGACATACGACCACCCGCCCGGCGCGCTCCGGGCACTCGACATTCGAAGGAACGACACCATGACCTATCCGCAGCGCATGCTCCTCGAAAATCTCGCCTGGGCGGAAGAGATCTTTCGTCAGGATACCCACTATTTCTATCGGCTCACGCAAACGCAACAGCCCAAGGTGCTCTGGATCGGCTGTTCCGACAGCCGCGTGCCCGTCGAAAACATCACCGGTGCGCGGCCCGGCGAAATCTTCGTTCATCGCAACATCGCCAACCTGGTGGCGGCAGAGGACGAGAATCTCGCCAGCGTGCTCGAATACGCGATCGTCGTGCTGCGGGTGCAGCACATCATCGTCTGCGGCCATCATTGTTGCGGCGGCGTCGGTGCGGCTTTGCGACCGCCCGTCGCTGGCATTCCGCGCGTCAATCGCCGCATCGAAAAAATCCGCACGCTCTCGCGCGCCCATGCGTGGGAACTCTCGGGCCTCGCGGACCTCGACGCCCGCACGGACCGCCTCGCCGAACTCAGCGTCGCCGCGCAGGTTCGGCACCTGCAGGAGATGCCGCTGGTGCGCGACGCCCCCACACCCATACAACTGCACGGCTGGATCTTTTCGATGGGACGCGGCCGCCTCGAACCCGTGACACCGTCCGTCTGGTCCAACGACGCGCAGCGCGCCGACGCGCTCTGTGCCGTGGCCTGAAGCGCGTACTGAAGCGCGGCCCGCAACGTCAAGCGGGGCTCCCTGCGTGACTTGCGCCCGATCGACCACGCCCTTCGCGCCGGCGCTTGCCGCGCCGGCCGTCTCTACCTGAAACGGATCACCATGACGAGACTCCCCTCCCTCTCACCTGACAAGCCAGCGCCACGGCGCGCGCATGCATTCACGTTTCAGCGCGGCGACGTTCTGGCCGGCATCACGGTTTTTCTGATCGCCTTACCTCTGTGCCTCGGCATCGCGACCGCATCGGGCGTCGAACCCTTTGCGGGGATTCTGTCCGGCATCATCGCCGGCCTGGTGGTCGCCCTGCTGAGCGGCTCGCGCCTCAGCGTGAGCGGGCCCGCTGCCGGTCTGGTGGTGATCGTCGCACAGGCGCTGGCGACGCTCGGCAGCTTCTCGGCTTTTCTCTGTGCGTTACTGATCGCGGGCGCAATCCAGATTGGACTCGGCGCGATACGGGCCGGCAAGCTGGCGAGCTATGTGCCGACGCCGGTGATTCACGGCATGCTCGCCTCGATCGGCATCCTGTTGATCGTGAGTCAGTTGCCGCTCACGCTCGGCCTGTCGAACGGCGCCCCTTCCTGGGTGGTGATGGGCCTGGCGCTGGCTTCGTTCGCGATTCTGCTCGTGTGGGACACGCGGGCGCTGCGCCGGTTTGCGTGGGTACGGGCGGTGCCTGCACCGCTTGCCGTCGTGGCCATGGGCATCGGCGCAACGGCGCTGCTGGGCGCATTCGCGCCGGATGGATCGCTGCCGCAGGCGCAACGCGTCGACTTGCCGGCCATTGGTTCGTTCGGAATGCTCAGCGCCGTGCTCGACGCGCCGGATCTCACGCAGATTTTCAACCCGGCCGTCTGGCGCGTCGCCGTGGTGCTCGCGATTGTCGCGAGTCTCGAAACGCTTCTGAGTATCGAGGCCCTCGAAAAGATCGATCCCGCCCATCAGAAAGTGCCGCCCGATCGCGAACTGAAAGCGCAGGGCGTCGGCAATATGCTGGCGGCACTGGTGGGCGCCCTGCCGATTACGGCGGTGGTGGTGCGCAGCGCGGCGAACGTGCAGGCCGGCGGCCGCAGCCGCCTGTCGTGCGTGGTGCACGCGCTGGCGCTAGTGGTCAGCGTCGTGGTTTTCACGCAGATCATCAACATGATCCCGTTGGCGTGCCTCGCCGCCATCCTGGTCCATACCGGCTACAAGCTGGCGAAACCGCAACTGTTCATCTCGATGGGACGCGCGGGATGCTCGCAATGGCTGCCGTTCATCGCGACCGTCGCCGGCGTGCTCGCCACCGATCTGCTGATCGGCATTCTGATCGGCTTCGGCGTGAGCGTCGTGCTGGTGGTCAAACGCAATATCGGCCGCGTGCTGACCTTGACGCGCGACGGCGACCACTATCTGCTGACCGTGCGCAAAAGCGCCACTTTCTTCTGCATGCCCCGCCTGAAGGACTATCTCGGCCAGATCCCGACAGGCGCCACCCTGATTTTCGATGCGACGCATGCCGACCATATCGACCATGATGTACGGGAAGTCGTGGCCAGCTATACCGCGGCGGCCACGGCCAACGGGATTCGGGTCGATTTCAAGCATTGGCCTGCGCATTAGCCGACGAGGACTGCGCAGGCCGGTTGCGGTTCGGGCCGGCCTGCGCCAAATAATCTGCCCTGTATATGCCGGTAATACATGGGGCAACGCGGCTGGCGGTACTTTGGCGATCAGGGTGTTCCTGTGGTTTTTTCTCCCCGGCATTTCATCAGGATTCCTATGTCACTGGACATGGGCACGCCTCAGGAAATTCATTGGAAGACCACACCCTGACGTGTTCACGCCGGCCAGTGCGCGACGCAGCGGCGCCTCGCCAGGCGTGAGCCTTTCGCCATTGCTGTCACCCGCAAGGAAGACATCATGACTGTCTCTTCAACCAGCAACCCCAATGCAGCCGTATCGACCGATCCTTACGTCGCAACCGGCCCGAAGCCGCAACCCGTACAGGCACCACCGCGCAACCCGCCGGACAAGGGCAAGACAGCCCTGCACGAGTACCTTCGCCCGTTTTCAACCGCGTCGCTAGCCGGCGATGGGCACGCTTCCGATGCCGCCGCTGGTGCTTCCGCCGCCCATCCGGATGCCGGTCGCTCCAGCACCACGACGGTTGCCCCGCCCAGCGACACACATGACACCGGACAAACGGACGCGAGCGACCTCGAAACGACCCAGTTGCTCAACCAGTACGAACCGCAGACGAACAACGCCACGAATGTCCGGAAACTGGAGCACCTGCAATTGCTCCGGCAACGCGGCATGCCGCCCGGCGCGGCGCAGTTCGAAGCCCGCCAGGAAGGCGTCAGTGCCAAGATCGCCGATCTTCCGCCCCGGCAGCAGGACTATTACCGTGGCGCACAGGCCGCCTTCCTCAACCGGTACGAAACCGCCACCACGAAAGAACAGCGCGATGACGTCGTGCGCAAATTCGGCTCGTTCATGCACACGCTCGATCGCACGCATCGAAAATACATGAGCGATCCGGACTGGCGCGCACAGCGCTTTTTCGATCCGCCTGATGAAAGCCCGTTTCTGGATAAAAATGGGCAGTCCATAGCGAGCGGACTGGCGCGCTATCGCCACGACTTCGATGCAGCAACGACCTTCGGCGAGCGCGAGGCGGCGATCAGGGGCGCGGCGGCGTTAAAGCACGGACTGCAGCAGCAGATCGGCCATGCGATCGGGCATGCCGTCGCGCAGGTGAGCGCCGCCCAGAAACAGGCCGACGAGACCATCCTTGGTGCGATCAAGGACGCAGCGGGAATGACGGACAATGGCGATGCCAACACCAATCTGCCGTTCAACCGGCTGGCCTACTTCGCCAACAAGGTCTTCACGTCCGCCGCCAACGCACAGGAGTTCAGGGCGCTGCAGCAGGCGCATCCCGAACTGCTGGCAAAGCTCGGTGACTGGGCTCGCGAGGCCGGGGAGAAAACCGCGTGGGCACGCCAGACCATCGCGGGCAATCCGCTGCAGCGCCAGCCCACGCTTCCGGATGTCCCCAAAGGGTTTCTGGATGCCGACGAAAACCCGCTCCCCCTGGCCCACTACGGCGAGCGCTTGTTGAGCGCCTACCAGAACAGGCTCATTGACGTCTCCAACGCCAGCGAGCTCTATCACGCCGCGTCCCAGCACGGCCCCATCAGACAGCAATACCTTCAGGAGCACACGCCGCCCAAGCCCGAGTGGCAGCAGGAGCTGGAGGAGGTATTTGGCCGTCTCGTGCTGGGCATGATTCCGGGGGTGAACCTGTTCGTCAACCAGCTCGTCCCGCGCAGTCACCTGTCTGCGGACGCGAGGACAGCGGTGGATATCGTCAGCGGGATATTCGGTGCAGGCGTGTCGGGCGCGGCCTCGAAAGCCGGCATGGCATTCCCGGCGTTGTCAGAAGGCCTCGAAGACCTCAAGGGCAAACTCAGAACGCCCGACAAAACGGGCACGGGTGGCGCGCAGTTCGGTGTACCCGAAACGTACGCCCGGAAACCGCAGGGCTCCCTGCACGCGGATCCGGACAGTTCCGGTGTCTTCAGGGACGAAACGGGCCAGGCCTACATCAAGTCAGGCGAGCAGATGTACCCGGTCAAATACGACAAGGACAATGGCACGTGGCGCGTCTATGTCCCGGAGAATCAGGCGAAGTACCAGTATCCGGTCAAGCTCGACGAACACGGCAACTGGCAGGCGCATGGCGACGTTGGGCTTCACGGAGGAACACCTGCGATATCGCCGGAAACACGGCAGCGCGCTGTCGAGCTACTGCGGGAAGGCCTGTCGCGACGTGAGGTCGGACGCCGTCTAGGTATATCTAAGACGACTGTAAACACAATCGCTCGGGAGGAAGGCATCCTCTCCTACTCTCATATACCGGAAGAAACAAGGCGGCGCGCTGTCGAGCTACTGCGGGAAGGACACTTGTCGCATGTAGAGATCGGCCGCCGCCTAGGTATATCTGCATCGACTGTAGACAATATCGCTCGGCAGGAAGGCATCCTTGCCACCCACGCAGGCAGGAGATCAGCCCAGCGTCCTGGGTCTCCGCAACCCGGCACTTCCACGGGAGGCTACACGCATCCAGGTGCGGCGCAAACCCAGCAGCGCGGGTCTCCCCAGCCAGGCACTTCCACGGGAGGCTATACGCATCCAGGTGCTGCGCAAACCCAGCAGCACGGGTCTCCGCAACCCGGCACTTCCACGGGAGGCTATACGCATCCAGGTGCTGCGCAAACCCAGCAGCACGGGTCTCCGCAACCCGGCACTTCCACGGGAGGCTATACGCATCCAGGTGCTGCGCAAACCCAGCAGCGCGGGTCTCCTCAGCCAGGCACTTCCACAGCACCTCCGCCGCCTGAATCCCCTCCCTACATATTTCAGGCGATACCTCTGGTTTCCTATACCCCGCCTGGCTCGCCAGGGGTACACCCACCCGCATCGCCGGCCAGCAACCCGGGAGCTTTGCAGACGCCCCCTCCAGGCTCACCTCCTCCGGGCTCGCCTTCGCAAACATTCGGAACCGTGAATCTAAGTCCCTATTCGTTGCCCGGTTCACCCCAGCAAGACCCGCCCGGATCGCCGGGTAACGGACGCGGATCCCTGCAGACGCCCCCTCCTCCGGGTTCGCCCGCGGGACACTAACCCCGCTAGCCGTAGCATGGATGGCGGCTCGCGCGAAGCGCTCGAGTCAGCCACCGACGCCCCGGCGCCAGCAAATCCGATGATCAGGCTGGAGGCCGTCACAAGCCTTCGGCCTGATCGCTCCAGCTATCGCGCTGGACTAACCGTCAAGCGCAAACTGAAAACATTCCTCAATCCAGCAACTCCGCCGCCCGCTTGCGCAACACGCTGCCGAAGTCATCCAGCCACCCAATCGACAGACGCCAGCTCTGCCAGTACAGATCCACATCGACCGGCTTACCCGGCGCCATGTCCACCAACTCGCCGCTCTCGAGATGCGGCGCGATCATCCGCTCCGGGCACAGGCCCCACCCCATCCCCGTGACGCACGCCCGCAAAAAGCCGGCAACATGCGGAATCCAGTGCAACGGCGGATCCATTTCCGCGCGGGTAATCCGGCGCATGAAACGCTTCTGCAACTGATCCTTCGGATTGAAGTCGACGCAAGGCGTGCGCTGCAACGTCTCGCGCGTGACGCCATCGGCAAAGTAGCGTTCATGGAAATCCGGCGCGCACACCGCCAGATAGCGCATCCGTCCCAGCCGCACCGAACGGCAGCCTTGCACCGGCTCGGCCTGCGTGGTCACCGCGCCCTGCACGCTGCCGTCGCGAATCCGCTGGGCGGTGTGGTCCTGATCGTCGATCACGAGATCGAGCAGCATCTCCCGCTCGACGCAAAAACCGGCGACCGCATCGATAAACCACGTGCCCACGCTGTCGTCGTTGACCGCCACCCGCAAGGTCGGCCACGACTCGACCCACGCCCCCGGCACGGCGGGCAAGCGCCCCGTCAACTCCGATTCGAGCAATTGCACCCGCTCCGTATGCCGGCACAGCAGCGCACCGGAGGTGGTCGCCACACACGGCTGCCCACGTTTGACGAGCACGCTGCCCACCCGCTCCTCTAGCAGCTTCACGCGCTGCGACACCGCTGACGGCGTCACATTCAGCGCGCTCGCCGCGCGGTCGAACGAGCCGTGGCGCACCACGGCAGCGAGCGCATCCAGCAAGGCGTAGTCGAGCATTAGCGTTCCTTAATCGGCATTACGTAAATTAGCTTCGCTTATTCTAAACAAAGCCGCAGACTAGCGCCTTTCCGCCTCACCCGTCTACTGGATCTCTTATGGATTGGCTCGCTTTCTCCCACGGAGCGGCGCTGTGCGCGTCGCTGATCGTGACCATCGGCGCCCAGAACGCCTTCGTGCTGCGGCAAGGCATCATGCGCTCGCACATCGGCAAGATCGTGCTGCTCTGCACCGTGTCGGATTTCATCCTGATTGCCGCGGGCGTGGGCGGCGCCTCGGTGCTGGTGGAGCGTTATCCGGTGTTCGTCCATGCCATGCTGTACGTCGGGCTTGCCTACCTCGCATGGTTCGGCGTCAACGCGCTGCGCCGCGCGGTGCGGCCCGGCCATGCGGTGCTGGCGGTCGACGCCCCGGCTGATCCGGCTTCGGGGCATTCCGCGCCCGCCGCTCAGTCCACCCAGCGCGCCATGCCGATCGTCCTGATGACGCTCGCCTTCACATGGCTCAACCCGCATGTGTATCTGGACACCTTTCTGCTGATCGGCACCGCCGGCGCCCGTGAAGCGCTGGGCGGCCGGGTGGCGTTCGCGCTCGGCGCGATGGCGGTCAGCGCCGTGTGGTTCGTCGGACTCGGCTACGGCGCCCGGGCGCTCGCCCCGCTGTTTCGCCGCGCTACCGCGTGGCGCGTGCTGGATGGCGCGATCGGCAGCATGGTCTTGCTGCTCGCTGTCACGCAGTTGCGTTAGAAAACAACCCAAGGGACCACCGGCGGGGCCATAAGGCGGACGGGAAGCCGTAAAATCAGACTCCCGTCCCGCTTTCTCCAGGCCCCCGCCCTCATGGTCAATCCGACGCATTTCGACCTGCACTCCCTGCGCGTCTTTCTGACGGTCGCCGAAACCGGCAGCCTGACCCGTGCGGCCGAACGCAGCCACATGACGCTCTCCGCGATCAGCAAACGCATCGCCGACCTCGAGCGGGCCACCGACTGCGCGCTGCTGGTGCGTCATCCGCGCGGCGTCGAACTCACGCCGGCGGGACACGGCCTCCTCACCCACGCGCTGCAGGTGCTCGACCAGGTCAACCGGATGGCGAGCGAGATGAGCGACTTCGCGGTGGGCGTGCGCGGCCACGTGCGGATCTGGGCCAACACCTCGGCCATCGTGCAGTTCCTCCCCACCGACCTGCAGCGCTTCCTTGCCGACAACCCCAGCGTCAAGGTCACGCTCGAAGAACGCCTGAGCGGCGAAGTGATCGAAGCACTCGGCGCGGGCCGCACGGATCTAGGCATCTTCGCGGACAACGTGCCCGCGCCGCTGGTCGACAAACGCCTCTACCGGCGCGACCGGCTGGTGCTGCTGGTCCCCGCCGGCCATGCGCTCGCCGACGTCGCGCAGATCGCCTTCGCCGATACGCTCGAATACGACTACGTCGCCCTGAACAGCGGCAGTTCGCTGCTGCTGCGCATGATGGACGCCGCTCTCGCCGCCGAGCGCCCGCTGCGGCTGCGCATCCAGATGCGCAGCTTCGACGGCATCTGCCGGATGATCGAAGCGGGCCTCGGCATCGGCATGCTGCCCGCGGCGGCGGTGCGCCCGGAGATCCTCGCAGCCGGCCTGCGCGCCGTGCAGTTGACGGACGCCTGGGCCGAACGCACGCTATGGATCGGCGCGAAGGACGCCGAAGCGCTTACGCCCGAAGCGGCCAGGCTGTTCGACTTCCTGGCGGGCGTGCCGGCGGCCGGCTGAGCGTCGCCGGACTGCAGCACCCGGACGCCCCGTCAACCCCTGCACTCCCGCACTCCCGCGCCCTTTCCCCCCGGGAAAGGGTCCGTGAACATTCCGACATTCCCAAGTCCGCCGCGCGGCGTCACTATCCTGTGCAACGGAACACACTGGATGGAGACGACAGCATGGCTCGCCCGCTCGACGGAATCCGCGTCCTCGAACTCGGACAACTGATTGCCGGCCCGTTCGCGAGCCGGCTGCTCGCCGAATTCGGCGCCGACGTCATCAAGGTCGAACCGCCCGGCACGGGCGATCCGCTGCGCAAATGGCGCATGCTGCACGACGGCACGTCGGTGTGGTGGGCCTCGCAGTCGCGCAACAAACGCTCGGTGACGCTCGATCTGCGCGACCCCGAAGGCCAGGACATCGCGCGGCGTCTCGCCGCCGAGGCGGATGTCGTGATCGAAAACTTCCGCCCGGGCGCGCTCGAAGGCTGGGGCCTCGGCTGGGACACCCTGCATGAACTGAATCCCAGGCTCGTGATGTTGCGCGTGTCGGGCTACGGCCAGACCGGCCCGTATCGCGACCTGCCCGGCTTCGGCGTGATCGGCGAGGCCATGGGCGGGTTGCGCCATCTGAGCGGCGAGCCGGGCCGCACGCCCGTACGAGTGGGCGTGTCGATCGGCGATTCGCTCGCGGCCCTGCATGGCGTGATCGGCATTCTGCTCGCGCTGCGCCATCGCGACCAGCAAGGCGGCCAAGGCCAGATGATCGACGTCGCGCTCTACGAGTCGGTCTTCAATATGATGGAAAGCCTGTTGCCCGAATACTCGGTGTTCGGCGCGGTCCGGCAAGCGGCCGGCAGCAGTCTGCCGGGCATCGCGCCCTCCAACGCGTATCGTTGCCGGGACGGCAAGTTCGCCCTGATCGCGGGCAACGGCGACAGCATCTTCCGGCGCCTGATGGAAGTGATCGAACGCCCCGACCTCGCCGCCGACCCGACGCTCGCGCAAAACGACGGCCGCGTGGCGAACGTCGAACGGCTCGACGCCGCCATCGGCGCCTGGACCGCGCAGCACTCGCTCGAGGAGGTGCTGGACCATCTGAACGAAGCGCGGATTCCAGCCGGCAAGATCTACGACGTCGCCGATATCGCCACCGACCCGCATTACCGCGCCCGCGAGATGATCCTCGACAGCACGCTCGACGACGGCACGCCGGTGCAACTGCCGGGCGTGCTGCCCAAACTCGATGCCACGCCCGGTACGGTGCGCAGCCGCGCGCCGACGCTCGGTCAACACACCGACGAGGTGCTCGCCTCGCTCGGCCTCGACGACGCCCAACGCGCGGCCCTGCGCGAACGCGGCGTCATCTGACGCACCCCATCCTTCCGGAGCCACACATGAGCGCCATCCGCCCTCGCCTCTACATCCAGGAGGTCGCCACCCGCGACGGCTTCCAGAACGAAGCGCGCTTTATCGAAACCGACGACAAGGTCGCCCTGATCGACCGTTTAAGCGCCTGCGGCTTCGCCAAGATCGAAGTGACCTCGTTCACCTCGCCGCGTGCGATTCCGGCGCTGCGCGACGCCGAAGCGGTGATGCATCGCATCGTGCGTGCGCCGGGCGTCGTCTACACCGTGCTGGTGCCCAATGTCCGCGGCGCGGAACGGGCGCTCTCGTGCGACGTCGACGAGGTCAACCTCGTCATGTCGGTCAGCGAAAGCCACAACCGCGCCAACCTGCGCATGGGCCGGGAAGAATCGTTCGCACAACTGCGCGATGTGATCGAGGTGGTCAGCAAGACACGTGTGGCGATCAACGTGTCGTTGTCGACCGCATTCGGTTGCCCGATGGAGGGTGATGTGCCCGAGGACGACGTACTCGGCTGGGTAGCGCGTTTCGCCGAACTCGGCGTGCACGGCGTCACGCTGTGCGATACGACAGGCATGGCATACCCGAACCAGGTGCGGCAACTGGCGCAACGCACGCGCGCCCAGTTCGCCCAGCTTGAAACCACCCTGCATTTTCACAACACGCGCGGCATGGCGCTCGCCAATACGATGGCCGCGCTGGACGCGGGTATCGACCGCTTCGACGCCTCGCTCGGCGGCCTCGGCGGCTGTCCCTACGCACCGGGCGCGACAGGTAACGTCTGCACGGAAGAGCTCGTGCATATGCTGGAATTGAACGGCTACGACACGGGGGTCGATTTGACCCAGGCGCTGGAAGCCTCCGCACACTTGCCGGGACTGATCGGTCACGATGTCCCGAGCCAGTTGCTCAAGGCCGGACGGCGGCTCGATCTGCATCCCGCTCCCGAAGCGAGCGAGCAGCGTCCGCCCGCTTCTGCACATTGAGACGCCTTCCCGAACCAGGCGGTCGCGGCGTACGCACGTCAGGCGAATGTACCGGCGTCAAACACGCGCGGCTGCCTCTCGTTCGCCTTAAGGCTGGGTGGCCGCCGGTGTGTCCTCGCAGATCCCCACGCGCCCTACCCCGACCGTCTGCAACGCGCCGTCCGTCACGTACGGCACCAGCCCGTCCTTGCAAATCTTCTGCGCCGTGTCGCGGGCGCACTGCTCATCGCCGGGTGCACAGTAGTCGATCGAGATCACCGGCAAGCGGTATTGTTCGCGGATGACCTTGGCCTGCACCAGCAGCCAGTCGCGATCCGCCGGCGGCACTTGCGTATAGCGCTGCTTCGCCTGATCCCAGCCGCTGTAGAGCGATTCGAACGCCACTGCGTACGCCAGATTGTGCACCTGCGGCAGGATCTCGAAGCCGCGGTTGAACATCAGTAACGCTCGCGGGTAGCGCGCCTTGATCGCGCGGATCACCGCCACCAGTCCCGCTTGCTGGCGCCGGCGGGCCTCGTCGGTTTTGGCTATCAACTGATACGAATCGAGCGTGTCGAGAAAGAAGCCGCGATAGCCTTTGCGCCATAGCGGCGCAATCACCTGCTTCACGTAAAACGCCGGCCAGCCGGGCGCATCCTGATCCACCACGTTCGAGGCCCACGCGGCGTTATGACCCGCCAGCCAGGCCTTCGGCATGGCCGCGTAATACGCCCGCTGCGGCGTGACTTCGCCGACGCTGACATAGGCAAACCACGCCGTGCATCCCGCGGGCTGAGCCGCCGGATCGAAACCGCTATCCGGCTCCACCACGACCGCATCGAATCGCGAGAGCGGTTCGACGGGCACCGGTTCGCCATAAAAGAACGCCACCGACGGCAGCGCGGCGCCGTTAGCCGCATTCGCGGCGCTGCAGCCCGCACCAACCGGCGCGAGGGTCTGGGCCTGTGCCGCGGGTGTTAGGCCCGCAGCCGTGCCGAAGCAGGCCACCCAGGCAGCAAAACGGCACAACGTGCGCACCATGAACATCCGCATCTCGCGTGATCGGTTAGTTATGCAGCATGTAGGTTTCGTATTCGAGCTTGGCGAATTTGCGGTCCAGCGTCAGCACGGCGGCCACCACCAGAATCAGCAGCGCCAGCGCGAAGCCGTAGCCATAGGCATTGGGACTCATCTGCAACGTAAGCCACGTCAGCGCGCCGTTGAGGACCACAAACGCGACGCACAGTTTCAACACCGTACGCCGCGCATCCAGATAGAAGAACACGTTCAGGAGACCCAGCAGCACCACCTGCAGGCTGGCCGAAATCACGTCGATGGTCAAGAGCGGCATATACAGCGGCGAGATATGCAGCGCCTGCAGCACGTTCTGTCCGAAAGCGAAAATCAGCAGCAGCACCACCGCCTGAATCTTGATGATCTCATACAGCCCGGCGCGCACGCTGCCCACCATCATGTCGCGCATGTCGTTGATGTGGCGCAGCGTCGCGCCGCTGCGCACGGCGTCGTAGAAGGCGTCGTAGTACTCGACGAAATCCGCCTCGATGCGCACCAGAAACGTCGCCATGCCGGGCATCACGCACACATAGGCGATAAACACCGGGATATCGTAGATCACCGAAGCGTGCAGCGGCCCGATGACCGGCGCGCCGGTGCCGGGCGCGTACCAGAACATGAACTTGTCGAGCCACACGCCGAGATTGAAAAACAGCCCCACCAGCGCGAGCGTCGGATAGGCGAAACGCTTGTCGAACACCTCGAAGGAAATCAGCCGGCCGCTGCGATAGTTGCGGTAGATCAGTCCGGACAGCCCGCCCAGCAACACCAGATGCCCCGCCACGAAGCCGCCCAGCAGTCCGGCCAACCCATGGCGGTTGAGCATCAGCGCGAACGCCACGGTGCAGCCGTAGCCGATCAGAAACACAAACAGGATCTGCCGGTACTGCTTGACGCTGGACAGGAAGATCACGGCGATCCAGATATTGCTGACCACCACGAAACCCGCCACCATGAGCACGCGATACGCCAAAGGCTCGCTCCTGAAGCCCAGCAGCATCGCCACCACGCCGACCAGTCCCGCGGCAATCGTGCTGACCAGTACGACGCCGTTGTAGTTCGACAGCACCAGATCGTCGCGCTTTTCGAACAGCCGGTCGGAGATGAAGCGCGTGAACGACAGTTGCAGCGGCCCGGTCAGGATCAGGCTCAGCGAGATCAGATAGGTGACCGACACCTGAAACTGCACGATCGCGTACTTGGGTATGACGAACGCGAGGCTCATCACGCCAATGATCAGGATACCGAAGATCGACAGGATCAGCGGCCCCGAGCTGATCAGGCCGGCATATGCGTAAGCCCGGGCGACGCCGAACAGCGTCTCGTGCTTGAGGATCTTGCGCAGTTCGAAACCAATCCCGGCCATTAGCGTGTCTCCCCGCTTTGAGCGGCGCGCGTCCCGCCCGGCGCGCCGTGATGCACCGGGCAGCCGCCGGCCGCAGCGCCGTGCTTGCGACGCTCGACGTCGGGCGTGGCTGCGAGCTGGTCATACAGGGTCCGGTAGCTGCCGGTCATCTGCGCCTTCGTATAGTAGCGGCGTACCCGCGCGAGCCCGGCCTGCTGCGCCGACTGCCAGCGCGCATCGTCGTTCAGCAGCGCCACCACGGCCTGCGCGAAAGCGGCCGGATTGGCGATCTGCACGACCGCGCCCGCGCTGCCCAGCGCGCGGTCCTCGTCGCTCAGGCCTTCGATCATCTGCCGACACGCGCCCACATCCGTCGTAATGGACGGAATGCCGGCCGCGAAGCCCTCCAGCACGACGAGCGGCAGCGCCTCGCTGATCGAGGTCAGCGCAATCACGTCGATCTTCGGCAGCACCGCGTCGATGCGCTGAAAGCCGAGGAACTTCACGTTATCGGCGAGCCCGAGGCTTTCCACCAGCGCGCGGCACTCGAGCGCGTAGGCCGGATCTTCTTCCTCCGGTCCGATGATCCAGCCTTCGATGTCGGGCATGCTGCGCGACGCCACAAACATGGCGCGGATAAACGTCTTGATGTCCTTGATCGGCACCACCCGGCCAATTAGCGCCACCACCCGGTGACGCCCCGCGCCCCGTTGCTCGACGAGCGGCGCGAGACCCTCCACGTCGACGCCGTTCGGAATGCTGCGGGTGCGCTCGGCGGCGGCGCCGTCGGCGACCTGGCGCAGGCGGTTGGTCTCGTACAGGGCCACGATCTCGTCGGCGGCGTCATACGCAAGCTTGCCGATCGCTTCGAAAAAGCGTACCCAGAGCTCGCGGAAATAGCTGATCTGCGAAATGTCGCGCTCGAACGCGCCGCGGTTGTCGTGGATCCACTGGCTTTGCAGCAGGTCGATCTTGCGTTCCTTGGTGTAGATGCCGTGCTCGGAAATCAGCAGCGGGCGCCCCGTGCGGTAGTGCAGCAGCGCACCCAGAAAACCCGCATACCCCGTCGACACCGTGTGATAGACGCGCGCCGGGATCAGTTTTTCAGCGACGTTCGCCAACTGCCACAGCGGCTTGTGCATGATGCGCACGGTCCAGAAGTAGTCGGTAAACGATGGGTCGGTACAGTACTTTTCGTACTGCTCGACAATGAAATTCCACGATTGACGACTAGCGAGAAACTGCGCCTCGTTGAGCGTGCCGTGCTCGCCGAGCGTCGGCACCATCTCGGCCATCAGCGCGCCGACATCCGCGCCGCGCACGTCGCGCAACGCGGCATGCAGTTCCGCCGACTTCGCAAACGCCGCCACGTCGCCTTCGATCTCGCGCGGCCGACGTGCATCGGCCTGCGCGGCCTCGTACAGGTAATGCGTCTCGAAGTGCACGACGTTGTCGGGCAGCGCATAGGCCGCGCCGTGATAGTCCTGCTCGCGGCTGCCGATAAAGACGATCGCAAAGCGGGTCTGCGGATAAGCCCGCAGCATTTCGTTGACCCAGCTCGACACCCCGCCGCGCACAAACGGGAAGGTGCCTTCCAGCAGCAGGCAGACATCGGCATCGGCGGCGCGCCGCATCAGGGACTCTTTCATGATGACCAGTAAGTCACAGTGGGTTTGAGCGTCGGCAGCGCCGCGGCATTGCCGAGCGTCGCGAGCCATTGGCCGGTTTGAGCGTAGTCGCCGCGCAGGAACGCCACTTCGGCGAGCCACGGAATCAGCCGTTCGCGCGGGAAACCCAGTTCAAGGGCGCGTTCCATATACTGCCCCGCTTCATCGGGGCGGCCTTCGGCCAGCGCGAGGCGGCCGCGGATCAGCCACAACGCCGCGTCTTTCTCGTCGATTGCGAGCGCGGCGCGTGCGTAGCGGTCGGCCTGCTCGAGCGTATGGCGATACACCGCGCCCTGCACGAGGTTCTGATACACCAGTTCGAAATACAGCTCGGCGAGGCGCCGGTTGATCGCATGGCGCTCGCTGTCGTCCTTGGCCTGCTCCAACGCCTTGCCGGTCGTGAAGATCTTTTGCATGATCTCGTTCTCGGCCTGGTCGAGCGTGCCATAGGCGATCAGGCGCACGTCCTCGATCGGATCGGCCAGCAGGTCGCGCAACAGCGTGCCCGTGGTGCGAGTCGGCATGCTCTGGATCGCGACGAGTGCGGTGAGCCGGTCGGTGGACGATACCTGCGTATTGATCAGACGCGCCTGCAAACGCGCTCCGCCGCCGTGCGAGACCCGCGAGACCAGGTAGGTGACGAACTCGGGACGCGGCACGTCGGCCAGTTGATCGCTTTCCCGTGTGCCTGGAAACCACGCGGCCCAGAGACAGCTCGTCAGCAGAACGAAGCCTGCGCCCAGCGGCACGAAGGTGCACAGCACCCACAGCAGCAGGAGCGTCCAGAAGCGCGGCTCGCGGTAACGGGTCGGCAGCATCCAGCGCAGCAGCAGCGCCTGCACGAATGCGACCAGCGCCTGGGCGACAATGCCGGCCAGCAGCGGATCGATGCCGGCCGGAGCATGCAGGAATCCCTGGTACGCGAGCGCCTCCACCAGCACATAGCCGGCGAACAGCAGCACGTTGACGAGGGCAGACATGAGCTTAGACATCGAGGCCGCTTCGCTTCAGTAGACGCTGCAGCGCCGGGCCCGGCTCCATGTCGCCCAGATGCAGCGTATGCACGCCGACGCGCGCGCTTTCCAGATCCAGGTTGAACTGCGCCGAGAGGCTGGTCTCGATGCGGGCCAGGTAACCGTCGATGCCGGTCGTGTCGGTGGCCGGCATCAGATTCACCAGCACCGACTGCGACGCCGTTTGCACCGGCCACATCAGGTCGAGCGCGCGGCGGCGGCGGATCACGTGTTCGAACAGCGAGTCGCCCGCTTCGTCGCGCGGGAACGCCAGCGCCACCATCGACGACGCGATGCCGGCCTCGCGCTGCAAACGCGTGAGACGGCCGAGGTCGAGCGCGAAGTCGTACGGGCAGCCTGGCACCGCGGCGAGGATGCCCTGCACGAGGCTCGCATGCTCCACGCCGTCCGCGTAGTAGCCGAGCAGCACCAGCAGCAGTTGCAGGTTGTCGAAGTTCAGCGACAGGAACGGCATGCGCTTGATCACCAGCATCGCCAGCAACTGGCCGTCGGCGCTCACCAGCGGCGCGCACACCAGGTACTGCGACTGGGCCGCGGGAATGTCCTCGCTCTTCAGGTGCGCGACGCTCATCGTGCCGATGGCATGGGTGACGAGGATGTCGTCGGGCGCCAACTCGAAGTCGTCGCCGACGCGCGCCGCGGCCTCGCTGCCAACCCGGCCGTTGCGCACCGGAAAGAGCGCCGCGACTTCGATCTGGCACACCTGCGCGACGAACTCCAGCAGGCCATGTGCCCCCGGCAAGGCGCGCAACGGCGCGGCAATGGCTGCCTGCGTCGTATCCGCCGCGCCGCTCCCCTCTTCCGTGATGGACAGGCGGCGCAACTCGGTGATCGAATCGCGCAGCGTGGTCGGCTTCGACAGCAGGTCCTTCTCGAGCCGCTCGTGCGACAGGCGCATCAGATAGTGGCTGTTGGTGATCGCCACCAGCCGGTCGTTCAGGTAACCGTTGATGGTCGAGGCACGCGCGGCGCGATGGCCCCAGGTGTCGCCGAAGTGACCGGCGATCACCGTCTGCAGCAAGCCGCCGACGAACACCATCACCGGCCAGGCATCGCTCGCGGGATACAGCAGTTTCCACGCCGCCAGCAGCAGCGCGCCGGCCAGCAGGCCGGGCAAGGTGCCGTAGCGCAGCGCCACGATCAACGGCGCGAACCACAGCCACGGGAAGCCCGCATGCAACAGCAAGGGATCCTGATGATTGAACGACCAGCTCACGCCGACGACGATAGCAATGAACACGACCGTCTCGACAACCGCAAACGGCCGCGTGACGGCCGGCAGCACGAAACGACGCACGCGCCCCAGGTTGCCGAACGGATTGGAGGTGCGCGTCTTCGAGGCGGCTGAAGCGGATTGCGTGGCGGCGGTATTCACGGCCGTTTCCTTATGACGTGTCGGAATGCAAATGATCGGCTCTGGGCAGGCAAATGCCTCTGCACCGGAGCCTTCGGCGGGACGATCGCCTGAGCGATCCAGCCCGCGCGCTTAGTGGCTCGCGGCAAGCGGCGCCAGCACATGGCCGATCAGCGAAGTCGCCACGCTCGCCAGGCTCGAACGGCTCCAGCCGCTGCGCGCGCCCGTCGCGCTCCAGACCACGCGGCCCGACTGCACGTCGATCAGTTCGAGTGTGAGACCGACCACCGGTTCGCCGTCGACGCCCGTCTTGTAGCGCCACTCTTCCACCGCCCCTGTCAGGATGTACCTGACCTGCTGCGACTGCGCCCATTCGAGCTTCTGGTCCGCGCCTTCGCTCTGCGCGGTGTCGAACAGCGCGTTGGAACCCGCCTCGGCCGGGGCAAAGCGCACGTCCTTCAGACCGTTGGCGCGCAGCACGCTCGCCGCGATCGCCTCCGCGCTGCGGCCGGCCGACGGCGTTTCCGTGTAGTTCGCAATCGATGCGATCGCAACCGAATCGCCCGCGCCGAGTGTGGGCGCCGCAGTTTGCTTGAGCGTACCGCAGCCCGCAAACAGCAACGACGCCGCCACCGCGGCGACACACCACGACGCCAGACGCATACCGCTCTTGAATCCGTTCATTGAAACCTCTCCTCAAATAACGTCGATATTCGTTCCGGCCGCCCTGCGGTGCGCATGCCGCGCCCGGTCAGCCGCTTGATCCGTTCAGTAGAACCAGCTATAACGCGCGCCGATCACGGTGATGGGCGTCGAGCCGACCTGCGATACGCTTTCATGCTCCAGGTACAACGCGGCATGGTCGCCGCCGAACACACTGCCGGCCACGCCCACGCTGACTTGCGGCCCCCATCCCTGCAACGAGTTGTGCACGATCCCGACATCGAGGAACGGCCGCCAGCGATGCGTGTACTGGTCGAGCAGGTCGTTGCCGAAGCCGAAGAACATGCCGTACTGCGCATAGGTCAGCGGCATGAAGGTAGCGGCGCTGGTCGGGCCCGCACTCGCCGGCGCAAGCCGCGAGATCAGCGCGTCGGCCTCGCCGCTCGCGCCGTATTCGCCGCGAATGCCCACGAGGCGCACGGTGAAGTCCGGATAATCGGTGCGGATCTTGTAGCCGAGCTCGCCCGTCGAGAGCACGCCGCTGCCCAGGTAGTCGCGCGCCTGGCTATAGAAGCGGTCTGCTTCGACCGTACCCGACGCGTAGATATGCGACGTCATGCGCCAGGTGAAGCCGCCGATCAGGTTGTCCTTCATACCGCCCACCAGCAGCGCCTGCGATTCCGTCGCGGTCTGGTCGCGGCCTGCGCTGCCCGTCAGCGTAAACGTCGAATTGCGGCCGAGTTCGCCCGCGACATCGAGCGTATAGAAGCTGTCCAGCCCTTCGCGCCGGCCGCCTGTCACCTGCCAGTCGGTATCCTGGGTCTGGCGGCGCAGGAACAGGTCGAGCGCGCGATCCACGCCGGGCACGTTAACCAGTTGCGTCTGATCGACGGACCACTGATAGCGCTGCGTGCCGGTGACGCCGACCATATAGAGGTCCGCGATCTTCATGGTGCCGGCCAGCGTCTGCTCGACGTAATCGAGCGGATGTTCGACGTAGTTCTCCACCGTGGTGCCGAGGTATTGCGGCCAGCCGAGCGCCGTATCGACGAGACGCGTATGCAGTTCGGTATCTTCCGGCGCGCCGGCAAGACCGATGAACGACAGTTGCTCGGCCTGGCCCGGACGATCGAGTGCGATCGTCGCATCGATGCGGCCGTAAAGCGGCAGACGTGCCCCTTCCTTGTCGACGAGACGCTCCATCGACGCCACGTCGCCCTCGGCGAGCGCCAGCGCAAGTTGCGAATCGGCCGGTTGCGCGAGACGGTTGACGTACTGCTCGGCGAGCCAACGTTTTGCGAGCGGATTCGCTTCGTGCGACAACGCCCACGCCACGGCCACATCCTTCGCCACCGCTGACTTGAGCCGCCCATCGTCCTTCGCCTTGCTGGCCGACACCCGCGGCGCCGGCGGCAAGCCGGGCGCATCCCCGAGCAACGTGCGGCGCGCCGCCGTGGTGTCGTCGCGGCCGCCGTCGTGCTTCAGCAGATCGTCAAGCAGTCCTGTGGACACGTCGGCGTCGGCAAAGATCTCCGCCAGCGACACCCGCCGGCCGCGCAACTGCTCGCGCGCTTCCGCATCCTGCGAGGCGCGCCGCTTGAGCGCTGCCTGCGCGCTAGTGCCGCCGGTCGTCACGGCCCGCTCGTCCTGCTCGATCTGCAGCCAAACCTTGCGGCGGATCGACCATGCGAGGTCCGGGCGCCCCGCCATCTCCTGGGCGTCCGCCAGCGTCAGCAGCCAGAGCGGATCGCGCGACATCAGCGCGGCCTGCAAACGCAGATACTGCAGGGCGGCGACCGGCTGGTTCAGACGCAGCCCGGCAGCAGCGAACGGCCCCCAAAGCAGGCTGTTTTGCGCCGCATCGTCGCGCCAGCGCACCAGCACCTTGCGCAACTCGGCGTCGCTGCCGTAGTCGACCAGGGTCCAGAGCAGCGCCGCGCGGACTTCCGGGGTCGCGTCGGGCAGATCCACCGCGCGCTCCAGATCGTGCAGCGCGTCGAGCGGCCGGTCGGTCTGCCGGTAGTATTCGGCGCGCACGCCAAGGAAGCTGGCCGACTTCTCGGCGGCGGCGCGCTGCTCGGGCGTGAGGCTATCGAGCAAGGCGGCGATGCGGTCCATCGCCTGGGCGTCGGTGTAGTAATAGAGGGCTTCCTGCAGGGCGCGCGGCGTGTGGTCGCGTTGATACTGCAGCTCCGCGGTGCGGCCCGCATCGAGCGGATACGCGTCGTAGAAGTAGGTCATCGCGCTCAGGTCTTCGGGCGCCTCGGCGCCGCTCGCGAGCAGATGCTTGTACGCGTTGTTCGCCACCGTGTCCTGTTGCATGAGGCGCGCGAGCTGCGCGTCGTTGCGCCAGAACAGCACGTCGTCGTCGCGTGCGCCGGCACGCGCCGACTCGAGCGCCGCCAGCGCCTCGGCATACTTGCCCTGGCGATACAGGATGCTTGCCGCGTGCAGCGCGTACGCGGTATTGCCGGGTTCGCTCGTGTGCAGGTTGCGCCAGATCGCGAGGGCCTGTTCGTCATGGCCGGCACGCTCGGCCAGAATCGCCATGCGCTCGTCGATTGCGTGACTGCCCGCGGTGCGCGCATGCGCCTGCAAAAACGCGAGGCCGTCGTCCGGGCGGCCAAGCCGCTCATAGGTGGCAATCACCGAGTCGACCAGTTTCAGGTCCGCCGGCGCCGCGTTCGATGCATGCACCAGCGCGGCCAGATAGGCGGAGTCGTCGTTGAGCATCGGCGCTAAACGCAGCACGTTGGCCCAGCCGGCCGGATCGTTCGACGCCTGCGCATAGCCAAGCCACGATTGCAGCGCGAGCGGCGCGGCGCGGTTCCACTCGGCCACCTGCGCGAGGCGCTTGAGCCAGAGCGCCGAATGCGGGTCTCTGGCGACCTGCGCGGCCGCGACCTTCTGCGCGTTGTCGAGATCGTTCGATTCGAGAAACGATTGATAGACGAGGCCGGCGACGTCGACGTCGGTTGCTGCAGCCGTGGACGCTGAGGTTGCCGCAGATGCGGAGGCGGAGGCAGATGCGGAGGCAACCGCTTCAGCACTAGCCGCCGCCTTCAACACCCGCACCGGCGCCCAGTCACGCATACTGTTGCTCCCTTGCGGGCCATCCATATACGCATAAGCCGCCGGCGCGTTTTTATGCGCACGCCCTGCCCTCACCGCCAGCATCGCGAGTTCGAACCCGCCATGCGGCTCGTCGGGCCGCACGTTCGTGTTTGAGTTCGTGTACTTGACCAGTGCCTTCGCATAACGGTCAACCAGATCCGGCCGCTGCGCCGCCCGCGCCAGATTGAGCAGCACGATCAAGGTATCGCGATCGTCGGCGAGTGTGCCGACATGCTCGTCGGCGGCCTTCAGCGCCTCGTCGAGCAGATTGCCCGACTGCAGCGCACGGATGCCGGCGATGAAGCAACGGCGCTGTTCGTCGCGCGTCGTCGCATCGGCCTGCTGGCGGAACCATGCATCGGCCGCGCGGCGATACTGGCCGACCCACAGGCCGTACTTCGCCACCTCGGCGTTCCAGCGCTGGCGGCCATGCGGATCCTGAACAGCAAGGCGCGTGTACAACTGCACCGCGAGTTCCGGCGCGTCGATGGCCGCTGCACGCGCCGCGAGAATCTCGAGCTCGCCGTTGTCCCATGTGAGACCGGCGACGGCGGCAAACTGCTCGCGCAGTTTCGCCAGCGCCACCGCGCGGCGCGGATCGTTCGCGGGAATCGCAAACGCCTGCTGCTCCGCTACCGTCAGGCGCAGCATGACGGCCGCGCGATGCAGCGCGTCCGTATGCTGCTCGTCCATGCGCTGCGCGATGCGTTCGGCGTCGTCGCCGCGGCCAAGTTGGGCGTACTGCGTGCCCAGCGTGGTAAGCAGTTCGACGTTGTCAGGCTGCACGCGCAACCATGCCTCCAGATAGGCCGCGCTCAGATCGCTCGGCTCGGCCGCCGCCGTCATCCGTTCGCGCAACCCGCCATGCGGATACGTCGCATAGAACGTCAGCACGACTACGGCCGCCAGCAGCAGCACGAGCCACGTGGAAGCGATGCGCGGGCGGCTAGCGAGCACAGGCCACCTCGACGCGTTGATAGGCGACTTGCGTGGCGGCCACACCGGCGGTGTCGAAGCGCAGCAGCGCACCGTCGCGCCGTGTGGGAACCGGTTTGCCGTCGACGCTCACGCTGCAGCTCTGGGCATTCGCCAGCGAAACAAACGGCTGATAATAGCCGCCGAACTCGAAGCTCAGGCCGCCTGCGGTGGGGTGAAAGTTGCGCACGAAACCATTCGCCTCGGCGATGTACGGCACGTTACGCGCCGCAGCGTTCGTAGCATTCCCGCCATTCGCGCCGAAGGCAAACCGCGCGGCGCCGCCGTCGATATGGATATACGTCCCGTCCGGACCCGCCGAGAAACCGGTGACACCCGAGGCTCCCTCAAGCGTCGGCGTAGTGGTATTGGGCCAATGCAGCTCGCGCACTTCGCCGTTACCGCGCACCAGCCAGCCGTCGCGGCTGCCCACCTGACGCGCCACCGCAAACGAGCGCCAGTCGAGCACCTTGCGGATGTAATCGGTGACATGCACCGGCAATACCGGTTGCGCCAGCACAGTCGAGAAGATCTGATCCAGCGCACGCAGCGACGCCACCTTGGTGCCGCTGTACATGTGGTAGTAAATATCGATCGGCTTGAAGCGGCGCGGCCGGTCGGTCATGTCGAAGGTTTCGAGCACCCGCGTGAAGCCGTAGAACGGCCCTTGCCAGTCGTTCGTATAAACGTTCTCGTCCTGGTTCGGCGCGTACACCTGATACGCGCCCGGCCCCTTGTCGACGCCGATCGGCGCGATGTTGGTCCAGCTCGGCGCCGACTTCGTGATGACGGTGTCGCCACCGTTGAAGTTGTAGACGCCTGCTTCGTAAACCTTACGGACGACGATCCCCGGCGGCTGGCAATCGCCCGACCACTGCAGCACGACGGTCCGCTTGCCGGCAGGTGCGAGGCGCGAGTTGATGTAGTCGATCGAGCCGCTCACCTCGCGGTCGATATTGAACTTGTAGCCCGGAATATTCAGCGAGAACGCCGCATCGCCGCCGCCGCGGTCCACCTTCGCGCCGGTGCTGCTGTCCACGTCTTCCCACTGGAACGGATGCGAGTAGGTATGCGTGCCGATCTCCACATACGGCAGCGCAAACATCTTGCGGGCGATCTCTTCGAGACGCGGCGAGATCTTCGGATACAGCCCCGCCGGCCCCACTTCGCCTTCGATGACCGAAAGCGTCATCGGGATCTTGTAGCGCGTGAAAATCTGCTCGTACAGCGCTTCGCCCGAATAGTCGGGGCCGGGGAATTCGGCCCGCGAGGCGAAGCCGTCGCCGTCGACGTGCGTCATCAGCAAACGCCGGCCGTTTTCGGTAGTCACGCTCGGCGACGGCATGGCTTGCAGACGCAACGCCGCGGTGAGGAACTTGAGCGGCTCGATGGCCCAGCGTTCCTGGCCGATGCTGTCGAGCGAAACTGAGGTGTACGGATTAAGCGCATAGCCGCCCCACGGGGTCAGCGCGACCGGATCGATCAGCGCGCCGTTAGCCGAGAGGCGCAGCAGCGAGTGGCTCTTGACCCCGACGCGCACGCCCAGCAGATCGCGCGGATCGGGGCGTGGATCGATTTCGAAGCCGACCATCGGATCACGGGCAATCACATTGACCGGCGCGGCCATGGTGCCGGGCACGGCCTGCAGATCGAGTGCATCGCCGATCGCGCCGGTCGCATCGAAACCGAACTGGCCGAGGAACACCACCGGCACATGATCGACAATGCGCGCGGCGACCCAGCGTTGCCACGCCTGCGGGTCGGGCAGCGCATTGCCCTGCAGCCACGCCACCACACCCGCATAGCGGTCCGGCGTGATGCCGGTGGGCAAGGGCTTCGAGAAGTCGACGTATTCGACGTCGTAACCGAGGTAATTGAGCGGCGTGGCGAGATCGCGCACGCCGACGCTCAGATCGAGCGGCTCTTTGATATCGCGGTCCTGCACGACCAGAATCTTGCGCGGCAGGACTTCGATCGCCCCCACGCCGACAATATCGCGAGCCACGCTCGTCACATACGGCACCACGCCGTTCGCCATCACCTGCGCCGCCGTCGTGCGGGCGCATTCGCGATCGGTGCGCGGGCAGTATTCGAGCGAGACCACCGGCACGCCGGTCTGCTGCATGAAGCTGCGCGCCGCGGCGAGGCGGCTCGCGCGCAGCGCGTCCGGTACGTCGGCGGGCAGCGTGGCGGTGTCGTTGAGACCGCGCACGAGCGAGTCGCTCACCACCGCATACAGCGCTTTCGCATGTGGCAGTGCCGCCTGCAGCGCATCGGCGCCGGCAACCACGAGGCGTGCATCGGGATGCGCCGCGCGAATCGCCTCGGCGGCCGCAATCGCCGCCGGCGTGTCGAGCAGGAAGCCGCGGTAACCGTGCTGCCACAGCGGCCCGAAACTTTGCGCGACAGCCTCCGGCGTTGCGCCTGAGTCGGCCGGATGCGTGCGGGCAAGCCATACGGTATGCGGCAAGGGATGCGCGGCCGGATCGAAGCCACGCGCGGGATCGACCACCACGGCATCGAACGCTTGCAGCAGTTCGACCGGCGGATTCGCGCCGTAGAAGAACGCCAGATTCGGCTGCGCCGGACGGCCGGCCGCGCCCGTGGGTGCATCGCCGGCGTGCGCGGCCTGCCACGGCGCAAGGCTCGCCGCCAGCACCAGCAGCGCCATGAGCGCCGTCAGCACGACCGGCACGGCCGCGCGCCCACGCACCGCACGCGACGCCCGCGTGCGGATAGCCAGTGGCGTTATCGAATCTCGTGGCGTTTTGGCCGGGCCCAATATCCGGGTAATCCCCCATGCCAAACACTCGATAATCGCGCGCCCGTTAATCTGCTTAATGAGCGGCGCCACCCCCGGGGCCTCCACTCGAACGCCGAATACCGGCGCAATCCTCGTTAGCATCTGATTTCTTATGATCGCTTTGGATGTTTTATTGGCAACCGGCGATGCACGGCCCATCCAGCCAGGCCAAATTTACCGATTCGATTCAAAAATTCTGCCGTTAATGACCGACAGCATTCCAGATACGGAAAAAGCAAATGGCCGGATTCACGCTGTTGCAAACAGGATGGATCAAGGTGCGCGAGACACAGGCCGAAACGATGATTCGGCGCGCATTCTAGCGCGTCCTCCGCACAAGAAAAGCGGTATTTTTGCAACACGTTGCCTCCCAACACGAGTCAGATCAACGAGTTATCAGCCATTTACGAGATGAAGCGGGACAAATCAGGCAGCGCAAACGTTTTACATCCGTCAAATTTGAAGCTATGCGCGTTTCATATTTAACTATCTTTGACATTTGAAACCGAGTGTACGGTAACGCACAGTGGTTCGATTTAATTGATGACGGGGATCTGGCGCAAACGTTATCCCATGACTTCGCAAAGCGCAAATCATTCCTTTATGACCGGAATATCCAGCCGGGAATGGCGGACTTCTCTGCGCTTTTTCCGCACGCTTTTCGGCCCGCTTTCCAACCCCATATCCACCTCATTCCCGCTTCACTGCACCGTCATTCGAAAATTGCCAATTGGCGCTATTGCACGGACCACTCCCCGTGCCGCGTCTTTTTAAGCGGAGAGGCCCCGGCGCCGCAGCGAATCCCCAACAATCCGCCGCAATATTCGCCGCGGCCGCCGGCCGGCAGCGCCCAAACCCCGAACCTGTCGCTAGAATGCGCGATGGACAAACGCGACCCTACACTTCGACGCCGCTTCAGCCGGCCTTCTCCGGCCATCTCACCATTCCAGTCAAGCCTCGCATGAAGAGCAGCATCATGAGTCTGGCGGTCACCCGCCAACATCGCGTAGCGGCGTACGCCGTGGCGGGCTTCATTCTGTGCGTGGTGCTGGCGACCCTGCCGGTCGCCGGCGTCGCCGAGCCGCATATCGCGGCCTTCCTGCCCCTGTTCGCGATGGCCGTGTTCACCACCGAGGGCCTCACCGCCTATCTGCTGTGGACGCAATTCATGATCACCCGTGGGCCCTTCCTCGCGGCACTGGCGGGTGCGTATGCGTACACCTCGGTCACCGTGGCGATCCAGTTGCTGGTGTTTCCCGGCGTGTTTTCGCCGACCGGCCTGCTCGGCACCGGCGCGCAAGGCGCCGTGTGGATCTGGGCGTTCTGGCATTGCGGTTCGCCGTTGCTGATCTTCGCCGCCCTGCTGGTGCGCCGCCGCTTTCCTGCGCCGCTGCCGCGTGCGCAGACGCGCCTCGCCGGCCTCGTGCTGGTGGGCGGCCCGGTTTGCCTGTCGGTGGCCCTTTGCTCGCTCGCCATTCGCGGGGAAGCGTGGCTGCCGAAGCTGATCGACGGGCACGCCTATCAGCGGCTGGCGCATAGTCCGTCGGGCATCGGCATCGCCATCGTCGGCGCCGCTACGCTGCTCTATCTGATTGTCACGACGCGGCTGCGCAGCCTGCTCGAACTGTGGCTCGCCGTCGCGCTCTTCGCCGGACTCGGCGACGTGCTGGTGACGCTGGTGGCGAACGCCCGCTACAGCATGGGCTGGTATGTGGCGCGGCTCGAATCGGTGCTGGCTTCGAGCACGGTGCTGGGCGTGCTGATCTGGGAGATCAGTCATCTGTACCGCGAGCTGCACGCGGCCAATGCGCGCCTGAGCGAATATGTCTCGCGCGACGGCCTGACCGGTATCTTCAACCGGCGCTACTTCGAGGAGCGCTACCCCGCCGCGCTGGCCGAGGCCAACGCGGAGCGCCGCGCGCTGTCGATCCTGATGGTGGACATCGATCACTTCAAACGCTTTAACGACACGCTCGGCCATCTGCGCGGCGACGAGTGCCTCGTTGCGGTGGCCGGCGCCTTGCAGGCGAGTCTGCGGCGCAGCGCCGATTTTGTGGCGCGCTTCGGTGGCGAAGAGTTCGTCGTCGTGCTGCCGGACTGCGAGCGCGAGATGGCCGCTCGCCTCGCCGAGAACCTGCATGCGGCGGTCGCGCGCCTCGCCGTCGCGGCGCCCTTCACCGAGGCCGGCTGTGTGAGCGTCTCGATCGGGGTCGCCACCGCTCGCCCCGACGAGCCGATCCAGGCCGCCGAACTGCTCGCCCACGCCGACGCCGCGCTATATCGCGCCAAGGAAGCTGGGCGCAACCGCGTCGCGGCATGGCAAGGCGTGCCGCTCACGCTGCGCTCAGTGCACGCTCATTAGCGGCACGGCGGCAGGTCGAGATTGAAGGGACGGCGCACCTTGTGGCTCTTCGTCGTTTGCTTTACTCCGAGACCGTCACGCTCTTGATCTCGAAGCGACGCTCCCCATCGTTACGCACTCCGGTCATGAGGGTAATACCGTAGTCGGGCAACCAGACGGACTTGATGGACCAACCGGCGCCGTGTTCTGCGACGTGCGTACAGGTCACGTCGACCGCGTCGCCCTTCAGGGTTGGAAAAATCGACGCGGCAGGCTGCGTCTTTCCCATCAGACAGCGCGCGCTCTGAACACCGTCGTCGGACGGTTGCGCAACCGGAAACTCGACCTGCTCACCCTCGGCGGGTACCCGGCTGCCGAGGGCGACTGTCGAGCTGTCCAGCACTTGTGCCACCGGCGCCCAATCCGTGCCGAACCCTACCCTCTGCTTGCGCAAGGCAACCAGACCGTAGTTCGTGGTGAAGTAGGCCGGCCCCTCGACTGTCTGGCCCGAATCGGCGAGCCGCTCGGCCACCTCGGCCACCACGCCGTTAT
Source organism: Paraburkholderia phenazinium (assembly GCF_900142845.1). Classification (NCBI taxonomy): domain Bacteria; kingdom Pseudomonadati; phylum Pseudomonadota; class Betaproteobacteria; order Burkholderiales; family Burkholderiaceae; genus Paraburkholderia; species Paraburkholderia phenazinium. Next base: position 192,632 of record NZ_FSRU01000002.1, on the reverse strand, counting down.
CGTGCAGGTTGGCGTAGACATAGCGGCACGGATGCGGACTGCCCGGCTTCTTCGTATCGACCCAGTTGCCTTCAACGGTCAGACGCCTGAACGGCAGGGGCCGCGACCCGTCTGCGGGAAGGCGCTCATGCAAGGAGGCAGGCAACGCACGGTCGTCGAACATGTCCGCGAGGTACGGATAGGGGTCGTCGAGCACACCACGCGTAATCGCTCCGTACGAGCGGCCATCCCCGTTCGTGCCGGGAAGGAGCGCCCAGGACGCACGGGTTCGCAACGGTTCGGGCAGATCGACGATCAAACCGGCGAGGAAAGCAACATCCTGCCCGTTGAGCGCGCCGCCTTTGCCATCGAGAGCGGCGATCTTATGGTTCGCCGATGCAGTCTCCGCGATCGTGTCGAAGCGGTTTTCCAGTTCAAGCAACTCGGCCGTGCTGTAGTGCTCGGCAGGATCCATCGTATCGTGCTGCTTCACCATCACATCGAGCAGGTTCTCGAACGCCGCCACGCCCCCGGGCGGCAGAGCATTGAGGAATTTGCCGAAGTCAGCCGCATCGAGCCTGGCGCCGCCGAACACCCCGGCAGGCATGTAGGGCGCGAGAACACTGAAATCCTTCAATACCTGCAGACGTGCGGCTGGCGTAAGCGAGAGCGTCTTGAGATTGAATGCGCTAACACCCGGGCCATTGCGCCGAGTCAAAAGCGCGGACCAGTCCGGATCGCTCATCAGGCCACCCGCCCACACCAGAAGTGACTTGCCGTTCGCGCCATCCGGGTCGATGCCCATGCGGACCAGCAGCAGCCGGATGCGCCCGACAAACGCTGCTGAAGCGGCGCCAGGCGCCGGAGGCTGCGAATCGGACGCTGCCGCTGCGGGCTCGTCGGCATGCATGCCGACTGCGAAGGCCGTCGTGGCAGTCAGCGAAAGTGTGAATGTGAGTACTGCGACAGGTTTGCGAAAGAGCATGAGCCGATGTCCGGATGGGTACTTAACGGATATCGGCGCTCACGCCTGTTTCTTTAGCCGGTTCGGCGGCGGCGAACCGGTCTTCCAGCCGCGCAGCCGGCCTCGTTGGGCACAGGAGTTGCTCTTTCAGGAAACGGCGGCACGCACGCGCTGAACCTGCGTCGACGGAGACACAGGCGCATGCGGCTAACGAAGACCCGCCGTTTCACTCATTCCAGCAATCCTTCGAGGAGGGGCCATGCTTCGCTACGCTGCTATTTTCTTCATCATCGCCATCATCGCCGCGGTGTTCGGCTTCGGTGGCATCGCCGCCGGCGCGGCCGAGATCGCCAAGGTCCTGTTCTTTATCTTTATCGTGATCTTCCTCGTGACCTTGCTGATGGGCGTGGTCAGACGCTGAGCGCCGGCTCGCCTCGTTGCAATAGTTGCTGCCCGCTCTTGCAATAGTTGCGCTGCGGTTGCGCTCCGGCTCACGCGAGGCGAGCCCGCTTCAAGGTGTGACGGCTGCCGGATTCAGTTCGATATGCAGCACCACCAGCCAGCGCCGCGGACAATCGGCCGCGATCCGCGGACCCGGTTGTCCGTCGCGCGCGGCGGCGACAAAGCCCTTCTCTTTCGCAAAGCCGAAAGCGCGGCGCGCATCGGCCTGCAGCCACATCGACACCAGACCGCAGGTCACGAAACCGAACACGGAAATGATCTGCGGCGACAGGCCCGCATCGATCTGCCGCGCAAGCACGGTGAAGGCGGTGGTCAGGATCTGGCTCGCCGCAATCGCAATCAATACGACCTTGAGCATGCCTCGGAACATCATCCCTGGTCTTGGGCGCACCATCGGTTTCTTCAGTCCTTCTACACGTTTGTTTAAGGGGTCGCGCATGGATCGCCGGGCGCTTACGCTGCGCGGGCAATCTGCCGGCGCGGCAGTTCGAGCCGCTGCGACCATGTCGCGAGCGTCCGTGCGGCCACGGCGGGCTTGCTGAGAATCGCGCTGTCGTAGCGTTTGCCGTCAAAGCGCATGAAGTCGACGATGCGGAAGCCATGACCGCGATAGAACGCAATCAGATGGGCAGCGGGTTGCGGGGTGTCGAGGGCGAGTTCCGCGTAGCCGCGCGTGGCGGCCCAGTGGTCGGCGAACGCCAACAGCAAGGTGCCGATGCCGCGTGCCTGCCAGGCCGGTTCGACGCCGAACTGGCGCATGCTGGCAATTTCGCCGTGGCGGTACAGTTCGCAGGGCGAGTCGCGATCCGGCGCATACAGCGTCATCGTGCCGACAATGCGGCCGTCGCACACCGCCACGTAGCAATCGCCACGCGTGGCCCGCGAACGGGTGACGGCGGCGCTCTGGTCGACGCAGGTGCAGTTGAGCCCCATCTCCCCTAACCGCGCAAAGGCCCGGTGCAACATGGTTGTGAGCGCATCGAACGAATCGCGTGCCGGGTCGAAGCGCCGCAGTTCGATGCGGCCGGGACCGCGCCGGACATAATCGATCCGTTTGGGCTGCTGCGTGGCTGCGCGTTTGTTCACCTTGACCATCCAAGTTCATCAGGTTGATCGAAGTTTAGGTTTGGCCGGGGATCGCCCGCAAGAAAAAATCTCGTAAAAACTGCATGCGTGGCAGGCGAAGCGCGTTGCCTAAAGCCCTGCAAGACCGATATTCAATTCCTCGCAGAGGAAGGTTTGCAGGGTCTGCACGGCCGCGGCCTGGGTGCCGGGTAGCGCGGGCGAGGTGGAGGGCGCGGATGCCGCCCGCGTGAACAGCCCGAAGTCGGCCACCGGCGCCGGCGGCAAGCCGTCGCTCTCACCCAGCACGCGCATGGCGTCGTGACGGATATTGCCGTCGAGCAGCACCGACACCCCGAGGCCCGCCTCGACCGCCGACTGCACCGCCGGCAGACTCGTGCTGGTGCAGACGATGCGCCACGTGAGCCCAGCGCGCCGCAGCGCCGTCAGCACCTGCTGCTGCCACAGACAGCCGGCGCCGAACGCGACGATCGACAAGGGTTCATCGGCCGCGCGGCTGAAACCGCGCGCGCCGACCCAGAAGAGCGGCTGGCTCCATGCGATCAACGGCGCCGCATCCACTAGCGCCGGATCGCCCACGACGACATCGAGACTGCCCTCGCCCAGGCGGGCCGACAACGCCTCACTGTTATCGACGACGATCTCCAGCGCGACCTGCGGATACGCGCTCGAAAAGCGCCGCAACGCATGCGGCAGACGCCCGACCGCAATATCCTCGAGCATGCCGAGGCGCACCGTGCCGGACACCTGCTCCGCGCTCAGTGCACGCCGTGCGTCGGCTCCGGCGCCGAGGATCGTATGCGCATACGGCAGCAGCCGATGGCCCGCCTCGGTCAGACGCACGCCGCGCGGCGAGCGGTCCAGCAAACGCTGGCCGACTTCTTCCTCGAGCCGCCGCAACTGCATGCTGACGGCCGCCTGGGTGCGCGCCAACCGCGTGGCCGCGGCACTGACCGCGCCGGTCTCAGCGACCGTCACAAAAGCGCGCAGCAGGCTGCTATCGAGATCTCGCATCATTATTAACGCTCGTGATACCGGCATAAGGAATATCAGCTTATCTTAACGTCGCGAGCATGGTTATGATGGGCGCACTTCTTTCGATGAGCTCGACATGCAGGACAACACTGCGCCTGGCCCCACACCTCGCTCCGCGGATCCGGTTACACCCATTGCCGCCGGCGGCGCGGCGGGACAGGGTTCCACGATCTCCCCTGCCTTGCCCGGGACCGTCCCCCTCGCCGGGGCGTCGTCGAAGCGCGCCGCCGGCGCGGCGGCGTTGCTCGCGCTGCTGTCGATGTCCAGCGTGCAGTTCGGCGCTGCGCTCTCGGCGCCCGCCATGACGGCCTATGGCTCGTTCAGCACCACCTGGCTGCGCCTGTGCTGGGCCGCCGTGGTGCTCGCCGCGATCGTGCGGCCGCCCCTGCGCAGCTACTCGCCGTCAAGGTGGCTGGCCGCCGGCACGCTCGGCGTCGCCATGGCCGGCATGACCCTGTGCTTCTTCGCCGCGATCCAGCGCATTCCGCTGGGTCTCGCGGTTGCGATCGATTTTCTCGGACCGCTCGCGGTCGCCACCTTCGGCGTGCGGCGCATCCGCGCGCTGGTCTGGCCCGCGCTCGCCATCGCGGGTGTGCTGATGCTCGCGCACGATCGCGGCGGCTGGGTCGGCAATCCGCCCGGCGTGCTGCTCGCGCTCGGCGCGGCGCTCGGCTGGGGCAGCTACATCGTATTGATGAAGAAGACCGGCGCCGTCTTCGCGGGCCTCGAAGGGCTTTCCGTGTCGCTGCTTGCCGCGGCCGTAGTGGCCACGCCGTTCGGTCTCGTCGAAAGTGGCGGACATGTCCCGCTCGCGCAGCTTGGCGCCACAGCGGGACTCGCCGTGCTGGTGCCCTTGCTGCCCTATGCGCTGGAGATGATCGCGCTGCGTCATATGCGCGCCTCTTCGTTCGGCATCCTGATGAGCATCGAGCCGGCCATCGGCGCGCTAGCCGGTTTTGTCGTGCTGCGTCAGCCGATGAGCGCGCTGCAACTGGCTGGCACGCTGCTGGTCGTCAGCGCAAGTTTGGGGGTGGTGCTGGCGGGGCCGTGAAGGCCGCGCCGCGGTTCGCGTTGAGGTTCGCGTTGGGGTTGGCTTCGAGCGCAGCGGCATCCGCGCTGTCGCCGCTGCCCGCTCGCAGGCGTCTGCTCCCCAACGCCAGGCGCAACCGCTCGCGATCGAGCTCGTGTTCCCACGCAGCGACCACGATCGCCGCCACGCCGTTGCCGATGATATTGGTCAATGCCCGGCATTCCGACATAAATCGGTCGATGCCGAGAATCAGCACCATCGCCGTCATCGGCACGGTGGGCACCACGGAGAGGCTCGCCGCCAGCGTGATGAAGCCGGCCCCGGTGACGCCCGTCGAGCCCTTCGAGGTCAGCATCGTCACGGCCAGCAAGGTCGCTTCCTGGGTCATGCTCAAGTGCGTATTCGTTGCCTGGGCGAGAAACAGCACCGCCAGCGTCATGTAGAGATTGGTGCCGTCGAGATTGAACGAATAGCCGGTGGGCACGACGAGCCCGACAATCGCCCGCGGGCAGCCGAGCCGCTCGAGCTTTTCCATCAACTGCGGCAGCGCCGCTTCTGAAGTGGACGTGCCCAGCACGATCAGCAGTTCGTCCTTGATGAAGCCGAGAAAACGCCAGATGCTAAAGCCGCATAGACGCGTCACGACGCCAAGCACGCCGATCACGAAGACGAACGCCGTCAGATAGAACGCGCCGATCAGCTTCATCATCGGCAACAGCGAGGCGATGCCGTATCGGCCAATAGTGAACGCCATCGCGCCGAATGCGCCGAGCGGCGCCAGACGGGTGATCAGATGCACGATCCGGAAGAAAGTTTTCGACAGCGCTTCGATCAGCTCGGCCACCGGCTTGCCTGCCTCGCCCAGCAACGCCAACGCCGCGCCGAACAGCATGGCGATCAGCAGCACCGGCAGGATATCGCCCTGCACGAAGGCGCCGACGAAAGTCTCGGGAACGATATGCATCAGGAAACCTGCGACGCCCTCGCCATGCGCCGCCTGGCTCACGTAGCCCGACACCATGCTGCCGTCGAGCGTGGCCGGGTCGACGTTGAAACCTTTGCCGGGCGCGAGCACATGCGCCGCCAGCAGACCGATGAAGAGCGCGAAAGTCGACACCAGTTCGAAATACAGCAGAGCCTTGCCGCCCACCCGGCCGACCTTCTTCATGTCGCGCATGCTGGCAATGCCCGTAACCACGGTGCAGAAGATCACCGGCCCGATGATCATGCGAATCAGCTTGATGAAGATATCGCCGAGCGGCTTCAGCGCGATGGCGTCGGCGGGCGCCAGATGTCCGGCGAGAATGCCGGCGCCGATCGCAACGAGTACCTGCACATAAAGAATCTTGTAGAACGGCTTGCGTTTCATGTCTCCTCCGTTTTTTGGGCAAAGCTGCGCCCTTCCCGCTCAGGGGAATACCTAGGCGGTAGTGGGGCAATGCGGCGTTGAGGTACGACGAGGGGGCGTGACTTGCGCGGGCGCTGACGGCGCCGCGCAAGCCGCGGCGCTTACATCACGGCCGCCCACGGATGGCGGCTGAAATGCGTCCGCTCGAATGCTTCGATCTCCGGCAAGGACGCGAGCGTCAGGTCGATCGTATCCATGCCGTCCATCACCATGCGCTTGTGGCGCGCCCCGAGCGGAAACGAAAACGCACGGCCGGCCGCGGTGGTCACCTTCTGCTGTTCGACGTCGATACGCAGCCACGCGTCGGCGCGCTCCGGCGCTTCGCTCAACGACAGCAGTTCGTTGACCTCGCTGCGCTCGAGCTGCACCAGCAGCAAGCGGTTGTTCATCGCGTTGGAATAGAAGATCTCCGCAAAACTTGGCGCGATCACTGCGGCGAAACCGTACTGCTGCAGCCCCCACACCGCATGCTCGCGGCTCGAGCCGCAGCCGAAATTCGCGCCGCCGATCAGCACGCTCGCGCCGCGGTAACGCGACTGGTTGAGCACGCAATCGTCGCGCGGCGCGCCGTTGGCATCGAAACGCAGGTCGTACAGCAAGCCGTCGCTCAAACCGGCCTTGTCGATGATGCGCAGAAACTGCTTCGGCATGATCTGGTCGGTGTCGAGATTTTCGATCGGCAGCGGCGCGGCGCGGCCTTCGATCAGGGTGAGCTTAGTCATGGTGCGGTTCCAGAGTGCGGACATCGGTAATGCAGCCGGTCAGTGCGGCGGCGGCGGCCATCGCGGGACTCATCAGATGCGTGCGTCCGCCTCGACCCTGGCGGCCTTCGAAATTGCGATTGGTGGTCGAAGCGCAGCGCTCGCCGTCCGACAGCACGTCGTCGTTCATCGCAAGACACATCGAGCAGCCCGGTTCGCGCCATTCGAAGCCGGCCTCGGTCAGGATCGCTGCGAGTCCTTCGGCTTCGGCCTGGCGACGCACGCTGCCGGACCCGGGCACCACCATCGCCCGCACTTGCGGGGCGACGTGATGGCCACGCACGAGCCCCGCCACGATGCGCAGATCTTCGATGCGGCCATTGGTGCACGAGCCGATGAAGACCCGGTCGATCGGCGTCCCCGCGATGGGCTGATGCGCCGAGAGACCCATGTAGCCGAGCGCACGGCGCAGCGCCGCAGCCGCTTCGGGTGTTGCCTGCCCGGCCTCGTCGGGCACCTGGGCGTCGACCGCCATCGCCTGATCGGGGCTCGTGCCCCAGGTGACGAACGGGGCGACCTCGTGCGCGTCAAAGCGGAATTCGGCGTCGAACACGGCGCCTTCGTCGGAGATCAACTCGCGCCAGTCAACCAGCGCGTTGCGCCAAGCCGTCTCGTCAAGGAATAGCGCATGCCGGCGCACGTACTCGAACGTCGTGGCGTCCGGCGCGATCAACGCGGCGCGCGCGCCCGCTTCGACGGTCATGTTGCACAGGGTCATGCGCGCTTCGGCCGACAGCGCGCCGATGCCCGAGCCGGCGAACTCGACCGCATAGCCGCGCGCGCCTTGCGCACCGATGCGGCTGATGATCCACAGAATCAGGTCTTTCGAGGCCGTGCCATAAGGCAAGACCCCGTCGACCACGATGCGCATCGTGCGCGCCAGGCGGTAGACCAGCGTCTGCGTCGCCAGCACATGCTCCACTTCCGAGGTGCCGATACCAAAGCCCAATGCGCCCAACGCGCCATAGGTGGTGGTGTGGCTATCGCCGCACAGCACCACCATGCCGGGGCGAATCAGGCCGAGCTCGGGCGCAACGATATGCTCGATGCCCTGCAACGGATCGTTGGCCGCCAGCAGCCGGATCCCTTCCCGTTCGCAGTTGCGCGCCAGGTTATTGGCCTGCAGCAGCGACGCGACATCGCGAATCACCCGCGGCGTCTCCGCGTGGGTCGGGATGATATGGCTCACCACCGCGAGTTGCTGGCGTGGCCGGCGCACTGCACGGCGCTTCGCTTCGAGCGCGGCAAAGGCCTGCGGGCTGGTGTACTCGTTCATCAGATGCAGGTCGGCGTACAGCAGCACGTTCTGTTCGTCGATGGACGTTACGGTATGCGAATCAACCAGTTTCTGGTAAAGCGTTCGGTTCGACATGATGGAATGAGTGGATTGGGCTTCTCGAACGGTTGGCGCTGCGATCAGGCGCGCAGAAACGGCAAGGCTTGCGCGAGCAGTAACTCGGGCGCCTCCTCCGCGATATAGTGGCCGCACGGCAAGGCCCCGCCCTGCACCTGCGGCGCCCACGGGCGCCACTCGGCTAGCGCGTCGAAGCACTTCTCGATCACGCCCTCGGCACCCCACAAGGCAAGAAACTCGCAGGCGATCTTGCGACCCGCGGCGAGGTCCTCGCGATCGTGTTCGAGGTCGATCGTCACGCTCGCACGGTAGTCCTCGCAGATGCCGTGCGCCGTCGCCGGGTCGCTCAGGCAGCGCAGGTACTCCGCGTAGGCCTCCGGCGTGAACGGCTTGAGCCCGGCACTGCGCGCGCCGATGGTCTGCTTCAGATACAGATCCGGGTCGGCGCGAATCAATGTCTCCGGAAACGGCGCGGGCCGCACCAGAAAGAACCAGTGCCAGTAGGCACGCGCAAACTCGAACGAGGTGTTCTCGTACATGGCCAGCGTCGGCGCCACGTCGAGCGTGACGAGCCGCGTCACCACAGCCGGATGATCGAGCGCCATGCGTGCGGCGACGCGGCCGCCGCGATCGTGCGCCAGCACCGCGAACTGCGTGAAGCCGAGCGAATGCATCAACTCCACCTGATCGAGCGCCATGCGCCGCTTCGAATAGTTGCTGTGGTCCGCACTGCCCGCCGGCTTGCCGCTGTCGCCATAGCCGCGCAGGTCCGCCGCGATCACCGTGAAGTGTTGCGCCAGCACCGGCGCCACCTTGTGCCAGATCGCGGAGGTCTGCGGATGGCCGTGCAACAGCAGCAGCGCGGGTCCGGCGCCGCCGCGGAGCGCATGAATCTTCACGCCGTCGATGACCGTGCTCACATCGCTGAAATCCTCAAACATCGCAATCTCCTGTGATTTCAGGTAGTTTAATTGCTGCTTGGTGCGATAGGGTGTCGACCAAAGCAATCTATCCTTAACTGTGAGGCAACAATGGACAGCCTTTCCGACCTCGGCTTTTTTGCGCTGGTGGCGCGCCAGCAGAGCCTCACGGCGGCCGCGCGCGAACTCGGCGTGACCACGCCGTCGGTGAGCAAACGGCTTGCTCAGGTCGAGCGGCGTCTCGGCGTGCGGCTCCTGAACCGCACTACCCGGCGCGTGAGCCTGACGAGCGAGGGCGAACTGTATCTGGGCAACGGCTCGCGCATTCTCTCGGAGCTGGCCGAGCTCGAGCAGCTCGTCACCAAGAGCCGCGCCGAGCCGACCGGCCTGTTGCGCGTGAACGCCTCGTTCGGTTTCGGACGCGCGCAGATCTCGCCGGCAATCTCGGCGTTCATCGAACGCTATCCGGGGATGGAGATTCAGCTACATCTGACGGACCGGCCGGTGAGCCTGCAGGACCAGGGCTTCGACCTGGGGATCCGCTTCGGCGAGGTGCCGGACGCGCGCATCAACGCGCGGCTGTTGCTGAAAAACCGGCGCCTCGTGTGCGCCTCGCCGGCGTATCTGAAGCGGCGCACCGTGCCGCTCGCGCCGCACGACCTGACCCAGCACGACTGCATCGTGCTGCGGGAGAACGAATCGGCCTACGGCACGTGGCATTTCTCGCGCGGCAAGAAGGACGAGACGGTGAAGGTGAGCGGTCCGTTGAGCAGCAACGACGGCAGCACGGTGCTGAACTGGGCGCTCGACGGCCGCGGCATCGTGGTGCGTTCGCAGTGGGAGATCGGCGAGTATCTGAAGCGCGGCAAGCTGGTGCCGCTGCTCGAAGACTGGGCGCTGCCGAACGCCGACATCTACGCGGTGTATCTGGAGCGGCACCGGCTGTCGGCGAAGCTGCGCACCTTTATCGAATTCGTCGGGGAGCGGCTGCGGGCCACGGGGTTATGAAAACGCACGCTCTCCAAGCGGAGCCTTCAGGCGGAGTCTCCAAGCGGCGTCTCTAAGCGTAATACTCCGCCTCATACAACCGCTTACCCGCTTCGTCCTTCGCGGCGAGGATCGGCGCAAACTCGATGGGCCAGTCGACGCCGATATCCGGATCGCTCCACAACAGACTGCGCTCGTGTTCGGGAAACCAGTAGTCCGTCGCCTTGCACAGGCACTCGGCCATATCCGACATCACCACGAAGCCGTGCGCGAAGCCGGGCGGCACCCACATCTGCCGGCGGTTGGCCGAGCTCAGATGCACGCCGATCCACTTGCCGAAGTTATGCGAGCTGAGGCGGATGTCCACGGCGACATCGAACACGTCCCCCGCCACTACCCGCACGAGTTTGCCCTGCGGATGCTGGATCTGATAGTGCAGCCCGCGCAGCACGCCGCGCCGCGAGCGGGAATGATCGTCCTGCACGAACTCGACGTCCGCCGCGACGCGGCTCGCGAACTCGTCGGCGTTGAAGGTTTCGAACGCGCTGCCCAGTTCGTCGTAACAGACGTCCGACTCGACGATCACGACCTCCGGCAATGCCGTCCGTATCACCTTGATACCCATACCGCTCGATCCATGAAGAGGTGCTACCGTGTCGTAACCCAGGCTCGCGCCCCGATGGGCCAGCCGTTCGCAGCCACGCCTCGCGGCATGCACTGCGCCCGTCCTGCCCGCATGAAGACAGCGTGCGCTCATGTCGCCACGCGAGCGATGGCACGCGCGCCCTCCGGCAAGCGCTGCGTCCGATGAACAGTTTGCATCACGGCCTCTTCACGGTTCGGTACAGCATCCAGCCCGCACTCGCCGCGAGACCGGCGGTCATGGCCCACGCCACGCCCGTGACACCCCACCAGTGCGTCGCCGGCGGCACGATCGCGACCAGCATGATCACCTGCAGCACCGAAGCCTGGGTGGCCGCCTTGGGCGCGCCTATGGCCCGCAGGTACGCCACCAGAATCGCGATCACCGCGCCGATCGCCATGTTGATGACGAAGATCCGGAACAGCGGCACCGCCGACATCCACGCCGGCCCCAGCACGAACATGAAGAGCGGCCCGGCGGTCATCCTCAGCACCAGCACGATCGCCACCAGCCCGACCGTGATCAGCGCGAGGCAGCGTATAAAGAGCCTCGCCGCCGAGCCGTCTTCGCGCCGGTAGTGCGCGGAGAAGGTCGGAAACAGATACTGTCCCAGCGCGATCGCCGCATCCGCGAGCAGCATCTGCGCGAGCTTCGACGACATCTGATAGGCACCGAGCGCCACCGGTCCCAGCAGTTTCGCCACCAGCACCTTGTCGAACTGGTTCAGCAGCAGATTGACGACGCTGCCCGCCCAGATCCAGCGGCTGAAATTCACGTAATGGCCGATGCCGTGCCACGCAAGACGCACCGGCGGCCGCGGCGTCATGGTGGTCCAGGTGAGTCCGGTCTTCAGGCTCTCGCCGACCATCATGCCGAGCAATACCGCATACGCACCCGCGCCGCCCCATGCGCAGGCGAGTCCAATGGCGCAATCGGCGAACGCCGCCGAGATTTCGACGCCGGCCAGTTGCTGGAAACGCCGCTCGCGCTGCACCACGTAATAGGCGGGCGAAGCCAGACCGCGCAGCAACGGCAATGCCGCTGCCAGTTGCAGCAGCGCGAGCGAGCCGCCCAGATGGAATTGCGCGTTCATCAAAGGCGCCAGCGCGATGAGCAGCAGCGCGATCAGCGCGCCCCGTGTGGTGAGCGTGGTCCAAACCGCACCGAGTTCGGTGCGCGTAGGCGTGGTCTTTGCCTGCACCACCGCCTGCGCGAGCCCGGTATCGCTCAACGATTCGGCAATCGCCACCGAGAGCAGCGCAACGCTCACGCTGCCGATAGCCGCCGGCCCGAGCATGCGGCCGATCGCAAGGAATTTCAGCGCCACCAGGCCGCGCACGAGCACCTGCTGGATCAGGACCCAGGTCGCCGCACTGCCGCCGAAGGCAGGCCTCATCGAGACAAGCGGAACCCTTATCGATCGCACTGAAGCCTCCCCTGCTTGCATGAGCCAACCATTGCCTGACACGGTAACGCGGCTGTTTATGCGGGGACCGCCATCTCATAGCCGATATCGGCCCCGCGCGGGCCCGCGGCCATGTTTTTCGCTACCGTGGGGAGATGACAAACGACACCGTCCTGGTTATCGAACCCGAGTTCTCCGGACATCGCTGGCGCTACGCCGAATGGGCCGCGGCTGCGTGCATCGAAGCCGGCTACCGCTGCGTGATCGTGACCGCCTCGGCGAATGCGACGCACCCGCTAGCGCAACGGCTCGCCGCGGCCGACGACGCCAGCCTGCGGATCGCCTTTGTCGATCCGCCCGCGCAGGCGAGTCATGGCCGCCTCGGCTCGGTGAGCTACGTGCGCTTTCTGCGCGATTTCCAGCACCTGTACCGCAGCGTCAGCCGCGAGTACGGCGTAGCGCTCGTGATCGTCCCCTACGTCGATTACTTCTTCTACGCGCTGCCCTTTTTCGGCTCGCCGTTCGGCGCGACCCCGTGGATCGGCATCACCATGCGGGCGTCGTTTCATCACAGCCAGGTCGGCGTGCGCGCTCCGCGCCGGCCGCTCGTCAATACGCTCAAGGCGGCCCTGTTTCGCCGCGCGCTGCGCGCCTCCGGCATGAAGACGCTGCTGTCCATCGACCCGACCTTGCGCGACTGGTACACCGGCGCCGCGGAGCAGCGTGGCGCGGCGCTCGGCGGCGCGGCCGTGCTGTATCTCGCCGATCCGTTTCCCGACACCCTCGCGAGCGACCCCGCCGAAGCGCGCCGGCGCCTGCAGCTCGAAAGCGGCCGCTATCTGCTGGTGTATGGCGCCATCACCGGACGCAAAGGGATTCACGAACTGATCGACGCGCTGACCGAACGGCAGGACCCGGTGCGCCTCCTCATTGCCGGCGAGCAGGACGCCGACACGCGCGCCTACCTGCACAGCGTCACAAGCGCGTTGACGCAACCTCCCGTGATTCTGGACCGCTTCATTCCCGACGATCTCGAACGCGACCTGTTTTCCGCCTGCGACGCGGTATGGCTCGGCTACAAGGGACACTACGGCATGAGCGGTGTGCTGGTGCAGGCTTACCGCTTCAACAAGCCGGTCATTGCGACTTCGGATGGCCTGATCGGCTGGTTCTGCCGCAACGGCGAACTGGGTCCGGTGCTCGACGAGCTGTCGGCTACCGCCATCAACGCGGCGCTCGATCAACTGTTCCCGGACGGCGCCCAGGGCGCCACCGTGCACGCGTTGCCGGGCGCGCCCGCCGGTCATATGCTGGCGCAAAACACGCTCAGCCAGTTCAAGAAAACGCTGCAGCTTGCGATCTCCTAGCTTGCGGAGTGCACGCCTGGTTCCGGCTAACCATCCCACGCAAAAATAAGTAGACCCAAACGCCGTGCCTGACGCATGCGCGACGAAGTGCCCGCCATCAGGTAGACGACACAACGAGCTTGCTGCGCTTTGAAGTGAGCGCCTTGCCGAGCGCCATGAAGGGCCGTTCGATCAGACGGAAGCTCAGCAGCGACACCAGCACCGCGAGGCTCAGGCCGATCAGCATCACGACGGCGAGCGGCAACGACGACGCTCCCAGCAGCTTGATGGTGGCGATCAGGACCGGCACGTGCCACAGATACAGGCTGTACGAGATATCGCCGAAGAAGCGCGCCACACTGTGTTTGAGCACGCGGCCGGTGCGCGCCGAGCTGATCGCGACCAGCATCAGCAGCGTGGCGGCAGCCCCCTGGAAGTACTCGAGGATGCTGCTGATCCACATCGGCGTCGCTTCGTTGGTGCGCACGTAGTAGATGAGCAGGAAGGCGGCCACCGCGGAGCCGATCCTGAACAGGCCGGACTTCGCGAGAAACCATGCGGAACAGGCCGGCAGATGCATCGCCAGCAGAATGCCGAACATGAACACCGGGACGTATTCGAGCGTCGCCCCGAAGCTCGCCGACAGGAACTGCAGCGCGATCGACAGCGGCACGGCCAGCGCCGTCACGAGCAGCACGAATTTCGGTGGACGGCGCGCCGCGAACATCGCCAGAAACGGGAAGATGATGGAGATGCGCATCTCGTGCACCAGCGACCAGACCACCGGATTGACCCGTTCGGTGTCGAACTGTCCGATCAATAACAGGTGGCCCAGCACGACGTCGAGTGTGGGCAGCGGCTGATTCGCGACGCCGCGATACCAGTCGCTCAGTCTGGCGTCGCTATAGCCCGGCACGATGCTCGCGAGCGCGCATGCCGCGAGGATCGCAATCCAGTAGGCCGGCATGATGCGCAGGACGCGCCGGATCAGATAGGTCCCGTAGGACACCTTCTTACCGCCCAGAAACGCCTGCGCGAGGACAAATCCGCTCAACGCGAAGAACAGGACCACGGAGCCGTGTCCGCCGAGCAGGAAGTGGAACGGCGTGTATTTCAGGAGTACCGAAAGCCAGCCGCTGTGCAAGGTGACGCCGCTATAGAACTGCGGCAGGATGATCAGGAAATGGGTGCTGACAACGATCAGCGCGGCGATGCCGCGGAGCGAATGCAATTCGGCGTAGTTGGTTTTCACAGCGCCCCCTGTTCGTATGGACCGATAGTACCGGCTGCATTTCAATGGGGTTCGTACGCGGCGTGTACAGCCTAGTGTTCGTCGGTAAGAAACTGAGCCTTCTGCAAGCAATCTGTCGGAAAAACGTGCCGCTATGGCGGAAAAGCAATAAAGGGCGCGGGTACTGTGGAGCCAAGGGTTCCGGGTGGACCGACAGCAGGCGTTAGGGGCGGCAAGCTGCTTCGCAGCCAGATGCTGGCGTCCCAGCGCGGAGTGCCCCAAAAAAGCAGTTCTCTGGAGGGAGTCGATGAGCGCCAGTCAGCGATTTGCGATCCTCGACGTGGGTCGCGCTTTGGCCATTACCGGCGTCATCGCAATACATCTGGCGTTGTTCCTGCCGAACCTGCCTGTCACGCTGCAACACGTAACGGAGTACGGCCAATACGGCGTGCAACTGTTCTTCGTCATCAGCGCGATCACGATCTGCAAGACGCTCGAAGATGCCGGGCAGCAGACGGCCAGCACGCGCGAAGCCGTGCGCATGTTTTACATCAAGCGTTTCTTTCGCATTGCGCCGCTCTACTACATCGGCGTCGCCGTGTACGGCATCCTCGACCTGCTGGGGACGCGCTTCGCTCACGCCCAGGTGCTCGCCCCTCATCACCTGACGGATGTCGTGGCGAACCTGCTGTTCATCCATGCGTGGGTGCCGTCCGCCGTCAACAGCGTCGTGCCGGGCGGCTGGTCGATCGGCATCGAAATGTTCTTCTATGCGCTCGCGCCGCTGCTGTTCTTCGCCGCGAAAACACGCTCAGGATTGTGGGCCATCACTGTCGGCACGGCGCTCCTCTGTAGCGTCTTCCTCTACGCCGGAGCGTGTCTCGGCCACGCGGGCTGCACAGTGCCGAACAATACCTTTCTCTACTACTGGCCGCCCACCCAGTTGCCGTGCTTCATCGTCGGCTTCTGGCTCTGGCATCTTTACAAGCCGCTGCTGTCGGGGGCTCAACGGGCGTCGCGCCTGACAACCGTCGCGGCGGCAGCCGCCCTCGCCGGCTTCGGTGCGCTGCTGGTCGCCGCCATCGGCATGGAGGCGTTTGCCGCCGTGCCGGTGCTTGTGGCGTTCGCGTCCGCCGCGTTGCTGGTCGCCCTGTGCGGCGTGCCGGCCCGCATGCTGCTGGCGCCCGTCGTGCTGCGTATCGGCCAGAACAGCTATGGCATCTACATCTGGCACTTTCTGGCGATCTTTGCCGTGCGCATGGCGTTGAAGACGCCGTTGTCGGATGTCGCGCGACACTACCCGGTCGCCACGTTTGCGCTCGGTGCGGTCGTCGTCCTGCTGCTCGCGCATGCGGCCGCGCTCGTCACGGCGCGCGAAATCGAGCAGCCCGTTTCGCGCTGGGCACGGCGGCGGCTGATCGGGCGCCGGCAAGCCGCACGCCCTCTTCCCGCTTCTCTTCCCGTCTCCCCTCCACCGGCAGCCGCGAGCCACCGGGCGCAGTCAGCGACGGAGTACTAAGCACCTAAAACGTCCGCCGCCGCCCCAATAACCAAACCAGAACAGAGAACAATCGGGAGATCATGATGAGAAATATCTCTTATGCCAGCCAGACCGTCGAATCGGCCAACCCGCTGGCACGCTACGCACACCGGGCCCGCATCGCCCTCGCCTTGAAACTGGTCGAACGCTTTTGCGCTCCCGATGCGACCGTGGTCGATTTCGGCTCGGGTCCCGGACTCTTCCTGCATACGTTGGGGCAGATTCGCCCGGACCTGCGCCTGATCGGCCTCGATCCATATATGCAGCCGGCCTATCCCGAGATTCGCTACGAGGTACGCCTCGAGGACCTGGCGCCGGGCTCCGTCGACATCCTGACGGTGCTGGAAGTCTGCGAGCACCTTTACCCGAACGAACTCGACACGCTGCTGAATAACGCCGCGCAGATCCTCCACGAAGACGGCGTGCTGATCATCTCCGTGCCGATCATGTACGGCGCCTCGGTCATTCCGAAGCTCGTGAACTGGGCGATCCGCGGCCGGGACATTCGCGTCGGCTATTCGGCGGGTGAAGTATTGCGCTCCGTGGCAGGGCTCAGGATCTCACGGCCCGAGAATCCCCGCATCACGCACAAGGGCTTCGATTTCCGGGAGTTGCGCTCGCTCGTCAGCACACAGTTCATGGTCGAGCAGGTGTTTCGCAGCCCGCTTGACTGGTTGCCCTGGTGGATGAGTTCGCAGTACTTCATGATCTGCCAGCGGCGTGCGCTGCCGTAGTGCGTGCGGGTGTGTGGGTGTGGGGCTGCATGGCTGCATGGCCGTGGGCCCGGCCCGCAAAGCGGTCCGTCAGCCGGCCGCAAACGCCGTAATCATGCGGTAATAGCCGGACTGGGCGCGGCGCTCGCGCGTTGCCCGTAACGCCGCAGGATCGCCGTCCGCATGGGCCGCTCGATGGCGAAGAAGAGAATCACGCTCAAGCCCACCATGCCGGCCAGCAGTGCAAGCGCGCCGCGCGGGCCGATGCCGGCGAGTTCGGCCAGATGAATCAGCGGGACGTGGATGAGGTAAAGCGAGAAACTCGCCTCGCCCAGCACGACCATCGGCCGCAGGCCCAGCAGCCCCCAGGCGGGCCGTTTCTGCATGGCAATGCCGCCCACCAGCAGCGCAAAACACGGCGACAGCAGATAGTAGGCCGGCGCGAGCGGACGCCACACCGACAGTACGCCGATCCCCAGCACCGCCAGCAGCGACGCCCGCAGCGCCTCGCGATCGTACCGCCGCCCACCACGCTGCAACTCGCGGCAATAGCACTGCGCGGCAATACCCAGTACGAACTCGAACAGATGAGTAGGCGGAAACTGCGAGGTCAGAAAGCCGCTGCGCGAAGGCGGCAGCAAATGCGGCAGCGCGGCGATCCACAACCCTTGGGCGCAGAACCCGGCAAGCAGCAGCAGGCCGCGTTGAGCCGGCGTGATCCGTTTGACGAAGGCCACCAGCAGCGGAAACGCCAGGTAGAAAAAGGCCTCGCACGAAATGCTCCAGGTCGGCCCATCCCAGGGCTGATTGAGCGCGGCAAACGGCAGCCAGGCGGTCAGGCAAAGCAGTTGCGCCAGCAGGCTGGCAATCAGCGGCAGAGCAGGATTGCCAGGCAGCCCGTACCATTCGAACAGGTGCGCGTGGTCGTCCGAGATCAGCAGGATGGCGGTCACCGGCGCCGCCAGCAACAGCGAGAACACCAGCATCGGATAGATCCGCGCGAAGCGCGCCACGTAAAAGCGCCGCATCCCCTCGCCATCGAGGCCGTCGCCGTAGTTGTGCGCGAGGATGAAGCCCGACAGCACGAAGAAGAACGTCACCGCCGGGCGGCTGTCGCCCGCCACCCAGCGCACCGGCGCCGAGAAATTCACGTAGCCCATCACCGCCAGATGCGACACCACCACCCACAACGCCGCGAAAAAGCGGATGCTGGTGAGCGCGGGTAAGGCGCTGCGCGGCTCGCGTGAGGTCGATCTCATGCCTGCAGCCCCGGCCGATGGAACGTGTGGTTCATGCGGTGCCTCGTGTCCCGTTGCTCATCGTTACGCCCGGCGCGCAGCGGAAGTGTCGAGCCCTGCTGGCAGCGCGAAGGCTTCGCCTTCCAGCACGTTCAACAGATCGCGCGCCATGGCTTCGACGGTGAAGCGCGCCTTGAACAGCGCCCGCGCCCGCGCGCCCATGTGGGCCCGCGCGCCGGCATCGAGCGCAAGCCAGCGCCGCAAATTCTGCTCGGTGCCTTCGACCGTATCCGGCGCCACGAAGCCGGCGCCGTCGGCGGCGATCTCGCGCCAGATGTTCACCTTGTCCGAGATCAGCGCGGGCACGCCGCACGCCAGCGCCTCGGCCACCGCAACGCCGAAATTCTCCTGATGCGACGGCAGCGCGAAAGCCTCGCTCGCATAGAAGGCGCCCCACTTGAGCGGTCCCTGCAGCATGCCGGTCCAGGTGACGCGCGCGGCCAGACCCAGTTGTTCCGTTTGCTCGCGCAAGGCCGCAAGCCAACCGTTGCTGTCGGGGCCGGCCATGACGAGATGAACCTCGGCGTCGAGCGCCGCGACCTTCGCAAAGGCCCGGATCAGCAGATCGCAGCCCTTCTTTTCGTGGACCCGGCCGAGAAACAGGATCACGCGCTTGCCGCGCAAGTGCGGGTACGCCGACAGAAATGCTTCACGCAGTTCGTCGTCGTTGCGCGGCGGCGCACTCGTGCCATATGTCGAGACGGCTTCGGTCGCGCGGTAGAGCCAGAACGACTCATGCGCCGCGAGACGTTCGTCCTCGGTGGTGTACAGCACGGCGCGGGCATCGCGCAGCACGCGATAGTCCGCCCACGGCCAGTACAGCCATTTCTTCAGATGCTTCAACGCATAGGTCCGTTTGAACCACGGGTCGAGCATGCCGTGCACGTACACGTAGTACGGCACCTCGAGATTGCGCAGCGCGCGCCAGGTGCCGAAGCTGTGGTACTGCCAGAGTCCGTTGACGATCACCGCGTCGAACTCCGGCGCGTGCTGCCGCAGCCAGGGCACGAGTTGCGCAGAATAGGCGTACGTGCTGCGCGTCGGCCCCAACACATGCAACGGCAATGGAAAGTCCTGCAGGAACGGCGCGTCGGCGCCGTCCAACGTCAGCACCTCGACCTGATGCCCCATGGCCCGCAACATCGCGCCGCCCTGCCGCACGCCTTCCGCGGGGCCGCCGGCGCGCGGATCGAGCGAAGCAAGTAAATGAAGAATTTTCATTGCCGTCATTGCTTGCCGAGTGATAGCAGACCATTCCCCGGCGCAGGCGCGATCGAGGCGGCCCACGCCAGTTCGCTCGGAGCAGGCGCGGCCACCTCGCTGGGGGGATCGTCGAGGCCGGGCTGGCTCACGAGCATCGCTTGCGGCGTACTCAGTTCGACGGCGATGTGGCCTGCCAGGCGCAGCGTCAACGCGACGATGGTAATGGTCGGAAAATTGGCGCCCACCGTCGGAAACACCGAGCTGCCGGCAATGAACAGATTGGTCATGCCATGCACCTTGCAGTTTCGGTCCACCACCCCTTCGCCCGGCGAATCGTGCATGCGTGTGGTGCCCATATGATGCCAGGTGCCCTCCAGGCCGACGGGCCAGAGTTGCCCCTCGATCGGCGCATCGAGCTTCACTGCGGCCACGCCGCTGCGCTGCAACTCTTCCGCGATCAGCGCGAAGGTGCGGTCGAACGTCCGCTGCACGTTCGAGGTCAGTTGCCAGGCGACGCGCACCCGGTTCATGCCCAACTGATCCTTCTGCTCCGAAAGCGTCACACGGCTATCGGGATTCGGCTCCGCTTCGACGATGGCCTGCAACTTGACACTCCTGATCAATGCGCGCGGATGCAGGATGCGCGTCAGCGCAAAGCCCGCCGTATCGGTTGGGTGCGAGGCCATGGTGACGAGATCGCGCCCCAGCTTCCAGCCTGGCTGGTCCTTGTGCAACAACCCCTGCTTGCAGCGGATCAGCGCTTCGGCCGCCTTGCTGCCTTCGCCGGCGAACCTCGAGAAGAACCACACGCGCGCGTTCAGCAAGCGCTCGCGCTGCAGCAGCTCCGCGGTCAGCGCGAACTGCGAGGCAATGCGGGTGCCGTGCGCCGATACGGCAGCATTCTGGTAGTGGTACTTGATGTCGTAGAGCTTGTTGCGCGACCACGCGCGGCTAAACTGGATCTCCGCCGACATCAGCCGCGGATGATCCATATAGAAGCGGCCGACGAGGTCATGACCGTTGCCGAGGCCGGCCGGGCGGATCCGGTTCGAGGCGAGCAGCAGGCGCGCGTTCTCGATGCCGCCGGTTGCCAACACGAACAGTTTCGCGCGCACGCTGATGTGACGTCCGCTTAGCGTCGCGACGTCGACCTTCGTTACGGTACGCGCCGCGCTATCGGTGTCGATATTGAGCACATTGGCATACAGGTACACGCTGATGCGCCGCGAGCTCTCCAGTTCCTTGCGGTACAGCCTGCCGAAGCGCGCCGGCGGGCTGAATTGCGACACCGTATCGCGGACGTTGCCGGTTACGAGCGGCAAACGGCGCACGTCGGGCCGGCCGATCGCCGTTTCCCAGAACTGCGGGTCGAAATTGTTCGGGCCGAGTTTGAGCACGGCGTGCGTGCGCGCATAGAACGGCATGAGTTCGTCGAGACCGAACGGCCAGCCGCTATGCGCGACCCAGTCGCGCTTTTCGAAATCCAGCGGGTCGAGCGGGCGGCACCAGCCGCCCCAGCAATTGCTGCTGCCGCCCAGATAGCGGCTGCGGCTGCCGTCGGCGAACTGATAGGGCAGCCCGGCGTTTTCGCCGCGGTACAGATCGCGTGTCTGTTCATCGGGCTTGAAGCCGCCGCTTTCGAGCACGCAGGTATCGATGCCGAGCCGTTCCATTTCGAGCGCCAGCGTAATCCCCGCGGCGCCCGCACCGATGATGCAGACCGTGGTCCCTACGCACGTTCCTTCCTCGACACTACGGGTATCGATAAACATCCCGTAACCTCCCCGTTTTAGTACTACTGCTCATTCACCGACGCTCATCTATCATCGGTCACGCTACAAGATGCGGCACGACAAGAACGCAGCGCGGCCCGCCAGGCCGTGCCGCCGTTCCTCAGGAACTGAATCGCTGGCGAATGAAACGGCAAGGATTACCGCCGTAGATGCCCGCCGCCGGCAGTGAACGGTGCACCACCGAAAGCGGCGTCACGACCGCGGAACGTCCGATCGTCACGCCCTTCTGAACCACGCACTTCGAACTGATCCACACGCCGTCCTCGATCACGATGGGCGCGACCTGCAAATCCATATTGCCGGCCGCGTCATGCGACCCCGAGGTGAGAAAGACCCCTTGCGAGATGCACACGTTGCTGCCGATCCGGATCGGCGCCTGGTTATAGATCCACGAGTCCACGCCGAACCAGCAATTCGCGCCCACCTCGAGATTCCAGGGCGCCTTCACGCGTAGCGGATGCACGAAACGGCAACCGCTGCCGATCTGCGCGCCGAACGCGCGCAATAGCGCGACCCGCAGCGCGGAAAACGGCACCAGCCGGTTGTTGATCACGCACGCCTCGACCACGAACCAGACCGCCTCCACCAGCCGGCTCTTGCGGCGCACGTAATTACCCTTGCCGGCAAGGCTCAGGTCGATCACGCGTGGCGGGGCCAACGGCGTCCCAACGCTGTCCGGGTCCCACTCCAGCGGGCCGTCGAGCTCGTCACGCTTCATCCGCATACCCCGCTTCAGTGGAATGCCGTCGCTCACCCGCATACGGAGGGCACGTTGGTCACCGGTGCGTCGCGCGGGCAGACCGCCGCGTCGCGTAAGGAACGGTGATAAGTAGGAAATTTTGCACATGCCGCTGCGAGTTGGATTTCCGCTCCAGGCGATTGGCTCCATCTGCACGGGCTTTGTCGTCTTTGCACTAGCATCGCGTTCAAAGCGTGTCGCGATAGCCACTACCATAGCGATATCGCGCCCCATAACAGGCATGGCAACGAGCGAAGGAACCGACATGATCGACATCGTTCGACGCACTGCACTCACCGCATCCTTTGCACTGACGTGCGCGCTTTTTCCGACCCAGGCCGCACGCGCCGATGGCGCCGCCGCCGTGACGCCCTACGATGCGAACGAAGCGCAACTGAGGGGCGGCCCGCAAGCGTATGACGATATCTACCAGTCGCAGACGGCCGGCGTCGTGCAGCCGGGCACGACGCCCGGCATGCCGGGAGGCCAGGCCGCCACGCCGGAAGAGCACATGCTCGCGGCGCCCGGCATGCCGCAGGCCGGCGGCGGGATTGCCGCGCCGGCTGCGCGCAAGGCGAAGGCCGCGCCCGGCGATCCCTACGCGCTGGGCGGCGCCGGGCCGCAACCTTATGGCCTTGGCGCCGGGACACGCCCGGTCTACAAGCTGCCCTACTAGATCGCGCGCTCTGCTGACGCGGGCTATACAAGGCCCGCTCGATTCACTCGACCTGGGTTGGCTCAAGCCGTCCCGCACCCACTTGCTCTTCCGCGGCATCGCCTGACGCATTGGCCGATACGCCGCCCGATACCGCGCCTGTCAAACCGCTCGCCAGGCCCGCTGTGAGGCTGCCGGCGATGCCGCCCGGCACGCCATCCACGGCGGTGGAGTTAGACAGATCCACGCTGCCCACCGTCACCTCGTCCTGCCCGGCGAGCGCGCGCAGCCGCGCATTCAAGCCGCCCAACACCCGCGCGCTCGACAAGGTGCGCTCGGCATAGTCGCGTGCCGCGAGACCGAGTGCGATCCGTCGTGCGGGATCGGCGGCCAGCGCCTCGATCGCGGCAACCAGCGCCGTCACGTCCTCCGGCGGCACCACCACGCCGCGCGGCGCGACCACGTCGAACAGTTCCGTGCCGGGGCAGGCCATCGCCACGATCGCGCGGCCGCTCGCGAGCATGCCGCCGAGCTTGGACGGCATCACCAGATCCGCCGCGCCGCCGCGCTGCGGCAACACGTGGATGTCGGCGAGATTCAGCAGTTCGTTCAGACGCTGCGCCGGTTGCAGCGGCATGAAGTGACAGTTGGGCGCACCCGCACAACGCTGTTCGAGTTGCGCCTGCGCAGGCCCATTGCCGCAAAACACAAAATGGATATCGTGACGCCGCGCGAGCGCCTGCGCCGCCTCGGCGAGAATGTCGAGGCCCTGCTTCGCGCCCATATTCCCCGCATACAGCACGACGGTTTGCCGAACCGGCAGATCGAGCCCAAGCAATTGCCGGTACGAACTCACATGCGGCAGCGGCGCGATCACGCGCGTATCGACCCAGTTGATAAGACCGCACGTCTTGAGCGGATCCACGCCCTTCAGGACGGCCCGCTCCACCATCTTTTCGGAGAGACTCGAGACGACGTCGAAACGGGCCAGCAGCGTGCGTTCGATCGCGAGTGCGAAGCGTCGTGCTCGAGTACCATGAATCACGCCCAGTTCGAACGCGGCGTCAACCTCGTAGTCCTGAATATGCAGCCATGTTTTGGCGCCGCTCGCGCGCGCCAGCAACAACGCACCCGGCGCACTCATCAGGCTCGGCGCAATGCTCATCACCACGTGCGGACGCCACCGCAGTTGCGCGGCCAGAACCGGCAAGGCGGCGAGCGCAAAGCTCGCCAGGTGCAGCAGGCGCTTCACGCCCGTGGGAACGCGCGGCACCCATAACGGCACACGCAGCACCCGCACGCCGAGCCTCTGTTCGGAGCGATAGCGCCACGCGCGATAGCCGTCCGCGACCTGCCACTGCGGATAATAGGGTTGGCCGCAAATCACGCGCACCTCATGCCCCTGGGCGACCAGCGCCTCCGCCATCTCGGCGGTATATTTGCCGGTTCCCGTCAGCTCGGGGGCATAGTTAAGCCCTACGATCAGAAGCCTCATACAAGATCCCCCTTCGGCGTCCACCCCGCCACGCGCCCAACGGCGCGTTGCAGCGGCGCAAACGCTCAACTGCGGTACGACACCTGCCTGTCTAGCGGGTCAGCATGGTGGCGCAGCCCCGTGCAATGTTGGCGGCCGCGCTCGGCGGATCGAAGCGCTGGATGACCTTCATGCATTGCGTCGCGGTCTCGCCTGCATCGGCGAAGGCTTCGAGCGCCCTCAGCATGGAACGGCGCAGCGACGCAACATCGCCCGACCTGAACGCATAACCGGTGACGCCGTCGATCACGAGTTCCGGCACGCAACCGCAGTTGTCGCTGACGACCGCTGGGCAACCGTGGTTCAGCGCCTCGTTCACGACCAGCCCCCACGGTTCGCTGAGGCTCGGCAACACGAGGCAGGCGGCGGCGAAATACTCGCGCGACAGGGCTTCGTCCTGCAGGCTGCCGAGGAAGCACACCCCATCCCTCAAGCGGGCTTCGGTCACCTTCTGTTGCAACGGATCGGCGAGCGGCCCGGTGCCGACGATGCGCAGTTTCGCCGCCGGTATCTGTTGCTTCACGTCCGCGAACGCTTCGAGCAGCGCGTCGATGCCCTTTTCCTGCGACAGGCGGCCGACGAACAGAAACACCGGACGCTCGCCGGCCCGCGCGGCGACGCGGTCGGCGACCGCACGCTCGGGCACGAACGACCACGGCAGCGCCGCCGCCTGGCAAGGTACGAAGATGCGTTCGCGCTTGGCGCCGAGCGACATCAGGTATTCGCGGCTGCGCTCGCCGAAGCCGAAATAGCCGTCGCACAGCGAGAAAAACACCCGCTTCGGAACCGAGGTCAGCATGCGGCGCGGACGATCGCGCCCGGTCGAATCGCAGAACACGGCGCGCCGCTTGCCTGTGACGATGCAGGCGAGCAGCATGGCCCAATACTCCGGCCGGTGATAGCCGGGCAGCACGACGAGGTCAGCGCGGGTCTTCAGGACTTCGAGCGTGAGGCGCCACATCATGCGCCAGTGCGGCACATCCTCGTAGCAGCCGTCGAACAGCTTGCGCATCGGATAGCGGTGGTAGGAATAATCCACATCGGAGAAACCGATCCGAAACGTTTCGGTATCCGAAATCTGTACGATAGAATATTTGATCGAGCTCGCCGCCGAGATCGAGTACAGGGCCGAAAACACCACGCCCTTGTGACGCGACCAGACCACGTTATGGAAAATCGTCACGGAATTCGCCACCATATCAGACCGTCCCTTCGGAGAGCATGCTTGCGCCGAAGCGTTCGACAAAGTCCAGATAGGTGGCTTCGATCCCTTCCATCAGACCGATGCGGGCCCGCCAGCCGAGGCGTGCGAGGCGCGAGACGTCGAGCAGCTTGCGCGGCGTGCCGTCCGGCTTCGAGGTGTCGAACACGATCTCGCCGTGAAAGCCAACCGCTTGCGCCACTCGCTGCGCCAGCTCGCGAATCGACAGGTCTTCGCCCACGCCGACGTTCAGGAGACCATCGGGAACGCCTTGCTCCAGCACGAACGCGGTGGCCGCGGCGAGGTCGTCGACATGCAGGAACTCGCGCCGCGGCGTGCCGGTGCCCCACACCGTCAGCGTCGCGTCGCCGCGCAGCTTGGCCTCATGGGCCTTGCGGATCAGGGCCGGCAGCACATGGCTGTTGTGCAGGTCGTAGTTGTCGTTCGGGCCGTAGAGGTTGGTCGGCATCAAGGCGATGTACTTCGTGCCGTACTGGCGGTTATAGGCCTCGCACAGCTTCAGGCCGGCGATCTTGGCAATCGCGTACGGCTCGTTGGTGGACTCGAGCGCCGAACTCAGCAGATACGCTTCTTCGATAGGCTGCGCACACGCCTTGGGGTAAATGCACGACGAGCCGAAGAACACCAGTTGCGTCACGCCCGCCTGATACGCGGCATGGATCACATTGGTTTCGATCGCCAGGTTCTGATAGATGAAGTCGGCCGGCTGCGTCGAATTGGCGAGAATGCCGCCCACTCGCGCGGCCGCCAGCAACACCACGTCCACCGCTTCGGCGGCGAAGAAACGGCGCACCGCCGCCTGATCGAGCAGGTCGAGCTCGGCGTGGGTCCTCGTCAGGATTGCGCTGTAGCCGTCGGTTCGCAGACGGCGTACGAGGGCCGAGCCGACCATGCCGCGATGGCCTGCCACGAAAATGCGCGCGCTCTTGTCCATGGCCGTTACTCGTGATGTTCAAGGGCCTTGAAGCCGGCCAGCGTGACGAGCGCGTCGCGGCGCGCAATCTGGAAGTCCGAGCGCACCATTTCCTTGACGAGCGTCTGGAACGACGTCGACGGTCGCCAGCCCAGTCGTGCATGCGCCTTGGACGGATCGCCCAGCAGCGTTTGCACTTCGGTCGGCCGGAAGTAGCGCGGATCGACCCGCACGATCACATCGCCCGGCGACAGGCGCGTCTCCTTGCCTTCCACCTTGTCGACCACCCCCACCTCGTCGACGCCTTCGCCCTCGAAGCGCACCGTCACGCCCAGTTCGCCCGCGGCTGCCTGGATGAACTCGCGCACGCTGTACTGCTGCCCGGTGGCGATCACGAAATCTTCCGGCGTGTCCTGTTGCAGCATCATCCATTGCATCTCGACGTAATCGCGCGCGTGACCCCAGTCGCGCAGCGCGGACAGATTGCCGAGGTACATGTCGTCCTGCAGCCCTACCGCAATGCGGGCAATGGCGCGCGTGATCTTGCGCGTCACGAAGGTCTCGCCGCGCACCGGCGATTCGTGGTTGAAGAGAATCCCGTTGCACGCATACATGCCGTACGCTTCGCGATAATTGACGGTGATCCAGTACGCGTACAGCTTTGCCACCGCATACGGGCTGCGCGGATAGAACGGCGTGGTTTCCTTCTGCGGCACTTCCTGCACGAGTCCGTAGAGCTCGGAGGTCGAGGCCTGATAGAAGCGGGTTTTCTTCTCGAGTCCGAGAATGCGCATCGCCTCGAGAATCCGCAGCGTGCCGAGGCCGTCCGCATTCGCGGTGTATTCGGGCTCCTCGAACGACACGGCCACGTGGCTCTGCGCGGCGAGGTTGTAGATCTCGTCGGGCTGCACGCGCTGGATGATGCGCACGATGCTGGAGGAATCGGTCAGATCCCCGTGATGCAGGAAGAAATGCCGGTCGGCCACGTGCGGATCGCAACACAGATGATCGATCCGATCGGTGTTGAACAGCGAGGTGCGCCGTTTGATGCCGTGCACGTCGTAGCCCTTGGACAGCAGCAAGTCCGCCAGGTATGAGCCGTCCTGCCCTGTTATGCCGGTGATCAAAGCAACCTTCCGATTCATTGTGTTCCCCTCGTCAAGCGTTTGACTGCAGTGCCGTGCGTCCGACGGTCCACCGGACGCACTTGAGAAAGCGGGAAAAAGCGAACCTCGGTTCATGCAGCGCGAGCCGCGCGGGCGGCGTCAGTCCGCGCGGCTCTCGTATCCGTAGTAGCCGGTGTAGCCGCCCAGGTTGAGCTTCGGCGGCGGCACGTCGGTCAGCAGCACGCCATGCAGCGCCACCCCTGCATTGAGCAGGCGCTTGAGCGCCTCGGAGATTTCCATGGCCGGGTGCCGTCCATGCCGCACCACCATCAGCGTGGTGCCCGCATGCTTGCCGATCAGCGCGGCATCGGTCACCGCGAGCACCGGCGGCGTATCGACGATCACGAGGTCATAGACTTTGGCGAAGTGTTCGAGCAAGGTGCGAAAGCGCTCGCTCATCAGCAGTTCCGACGGATTGCCGGGCAAGCCACCCTTGGTGAGCACGTCGAGCCCCGGCAAGACGTCGCGCAGCACGCACTCCTGGATTTCCGCGCCGTTCAGCACGTCGGCAAGACCCGGGGTATGCGGCAGGCCGAAATGCTTGTGGATGTCGCCGCGCCGCATGTCGCCGTCGATCAGCAGCACGCGCTTATGCGCCGACGCCACCAGCGCCGACAGATTCACCGACATGAACGACTTGCCCGCATCGGGCCGCGACCCCGTCAGCATCACCACGTTGTTGCGGGCCGAGGTGAGCGCGTACTGCAGCGTGGTGCGCAGGCTGCGCACCCCTTCGACCGCGACGTCGTCCGGCGCCTGAGCCGCGAGCACATGCACGCCGGCCCGCCGCAAACCCACATTGCGTTGCACGCGCAGTTGCAGGCTGCTGCGCGGCACCACCGCGCAGACCGGCACGCCGAGCAACGCTTCGATCTCCGTCGTTTTCTGCACGCCGCCGTAGAGCGTGCGGCGCGTGAACGCGGCGCAGATTCCCAGCACCAGACCGAGTCCGCCAGCGATGCCGATGATCAGGGCTCGTTGCGGACGCACATGGTCGTCGGCGGGTTCCGCATAATCGACCACGCGCACGCTGCCCACCTGCCCCGCCTTGATGATGCGCAACTGCTGCGCGCTGTTGAGCAGGTTCGTATACAGCTCGGTATCGACGCGCACGTCGCGCAACAGACGCAGCGCGGTCTGCTCGGTATCGGGCAGGGTCGACACGTTATGCGTCAGTTGGCCCTGCACGCTTTGCAGCGCGGCGATCTGCGCATCGAGTGCCGCGACCGCCGGATGGGCCGCGGTAAACCGCGTCGCCATTTCGGCGCGTTGTTGCTGCAGGTCCACCAGCTTGGTCTTGTTCTCGACGATCTGCTGCAGCAGCAGGCGGCTTTCCTCGCTCAGGTCGACCGTGCCCTGGCGGTTACGGAAGGTGTTGTAGCGCTGCTCGGCCTGATCGAGTTCCGAGCGCAACTGCGGCAACTGCTGGTCGAGAAACGCGAGCGTATGCTCGGCCTCGGCGGACTTGCGGTCGATGTCCTGCTGGACGTACTGCCGTGCAATGCTATTGACGATGGCCGCCGTCAACTCGCTATTGGCGCCCTCGAGGGTCACCGCGATGATGCCCGACTGCACACTGGTCTCCACCACGTTGAGCGCTTTCTGCAGCTTGTTGACCGTATCCAACGTCGACGCGCGCTTCAGATCGAACTGCGTGCCGGGGCGCGCCGTAAGCTGATCGACCTGCAGACGCACCGGCCCGTGAGTCGTGACGCCCACCGCCATCTGCCCCACGCGCGCCCGCAACACTTCGGCGCCGGCCTCATCGGTCACGACATAGGAGTCGTCCGGCTGCACGGTCAGGACAAACGGCTTGCCATACATCTCCTTGGGCGTATCGAACAGCGTCACGGCGATCTGCTCGCCGCCCCATCCATACTGAGGCATGTCGAACAGCGGCGCGGCAAGACCATCGGCGCCGCGCAAACGGGCCAGCAGCGGACCGATCACCGGCAGCATGCGCGGCGCCGCCGCGATGTCCAGATGCAGCTTGCGCACTGTCTCGTCGATCACGAGGCGCGAACGGATCAGTTCGATCTGCGCCGAGGTCACCGCCTTCGTGTCGAAGATCGACGCCATGGTTGTCAACGGATCCTTGTTGCCGTTGGCATTGCCCTCGGCCCCGGCGGTGTCTTCCACCTGGATCATCGCGTCGGCCTTGTACACCGGCGTCTGCACGAACGCCACCGTGGCGCCGATCAGCAGCGCCACCACCGTGACCGTGAGAATCATGCGCCAATGCTGCGCCACGACGGACAGGTAATCCGACAGATGCAGTTCGTCCGCACTCTGGATATCGACGTAACGATTTTCGAAATTGGTAGCCATGGTGTCTCGAGTCCTGCACAACGATTGCGTTGGGTCGGCGCGCCGCGCCGGGTCCCGATCTGTCAAGCGCCTGTCCTGCCGGCACCGCCCGCACTGCTTGCCCCGCTCACACTCACTTCGCCACGACCGCTCCCGTCACGCCTGCATTGACCAGCGGCAACAGCAGATCCAGCACCCGGCTAAAGCGCACGAGGCCACTGGCGTCGACGTACACCACGTCCTTCGGCTTCAGGTCGAACTGGTTCGCGAGCAGCATGGCCACCGGGGAGCGCGCATCGAGGTGATAGATCTGCGGCTTGCCGTTCGGCTCGCCGCGAATCACATAGAGCTCCTTCGGATCGGACGTGCCCGGATTCACGCTGCCGGCCTGCGAGATCGCCTCGCCCAGCGTCAGCTTGCCGTCCTTCATCGGCGTCACCGTGGCCGGCTTGCCCACTTCGCCCATCACATAGACGGCGTATTCGTCGCGGCCCTCAATGCGCAGCAGGTCGCCGTTCTGCAGGATCACCCGCGACGGGTTCTCGCCGTTCTTGAGCATCTGCGCGACATTGATCTCGTACGTCTTGTCGTCGCGCACGATCACGACGTGGCTCTGATCGGCATTCGGGCTGAAGCCGCCGGCGCGGTTGATCGCTTCGGTGAGGGTCATCGGAATGTCGTTGATGGACTGCGCGCCCGGCGAGCGCACTTCGCCGTCGATGTAAATCTGCTCGGCGCGGAACGACGCGACGCGCACGGTCACCTGCGGCTTGACCATAACCTTGCTGAGATCGGCGACCACCTTGCGCTGCACCTGTTCGGCGCTGTCGCCCGCCACGTGCAGCGATCCGACATACGGAAACTGCAGGTTGCCCTCGTGGTCGACGATGAAGCCCGCGGCCGCATCCGACGGCCGGTTCGGCGCATTCGGCTGACCCACCGCGGCAGCCAGTTCCGGGTGATCCCAGACCGTGATCTGCAACACGTCTCCCGGGCCGATCTTGTACGGACCGGGCTGGCCATACAGCGGCGCGGCGCCGCTTGCGCCCGGCTGTGCCTGCATCGTGCGTTGCTGCTGCACCGATGCCAGCGTGATGTCGGTGATCGGGATCTGCTCCTCACCGGTGGCCTTGCCATCGTCAGTATTACTGACGGGTAGCGTAGGCGGTTGGATCATGCGCATGCCCGGCGCGATCGAACAGGCCGACAGCATCGTCACCGTCACCATCATGCCGAGCACCCGCATACGATGCGCCGTTGAGTGCACGACGCCAACCCTATACGTTGCCGCTTTTATTTGACACATGTTTGTCTCCCTCACCGCGTCAATAAGCATTGTTATTCACCAGGCCCTTGACGATTGTTGCTGCGATGATGCGCATGTCCAATCCGAAGGACCAGTTACCGAGGTAGTACAGGTCATGCTCAACACGCCGCTCCATTTTTTCGATCCGGTCGGTCTCACCGCGGAAGCCGTTGATCTGCGCCCAACCGGTGATGCCCGGTTTGATCCGGTAGCGCTGGATGTAGCCGGCCACCACCTTCTGATACAGATCGTCATGCTCGAGGGCGTGCGGGCGCGGTCCGACGACCGACATATCGCCGCGTAGCACGTTGAAAAACTGCGGCAGCTCGTCGAGACTGGTGCGGCGCAGAAACGCGCCGACTCGCGTGATGCGCGCATCGTGTCGGGTTGCCTGGCTGAGCGCGCCCGCCTTCTCGATATGCGGGCGCATCGAACGAAACTTGTAGATGGTGAAGACGCGGCCGTCGGCGCCCTTGCGCTTCTGCTTGAACAGCACCGGTCCGCGCGAGGACAGCTTGATCGCAATTGCGATCGCCACCAGCAGCGGCGCGAGGGACAGCAGCGCCACCGCTGCAAACAGGCGGTCGAACATTTCCTTTTGCAACTGCGAGGTCTGCGAGAGCGGCGAAGCCACCAGGTTGATCGCCGGCACGCCGAGCAGATCGATCATGGTGCTCTCGAACATCGCGACGCTGCGCAGATCGGGCATGAAGCGAATATTGACGAGGTCGTCGCGCAGTTCTTTCACGCACGCGTGGATGGTGTGCTCTTCGGAGAGCGGCAAGGCCAGCCACAACTCGTGCACGTCCTGCGCACGGATATAGTCGGCGAAGGCATGCAGGTCGTCGAAGGCCGGCACGGCAGGCATCACACCGTTGATGACGCCGCTTAGCGGCGGCCCGTCATGCGCCACGTCCAGCACCGCCGCCGTGCGAAAACCGGCCGCCGTGCAGCCGTCGATCTTGCGGACCAGTTGCGCCGCATGGGCGCCGCGCCCCACCACCGCCACCTGGCGCAGATTCATCCCGGCATGCCGCACGCGGGCCAGCACGCGATGCACCAGCACGCGCGAAACGATCATCAGCGCGCCCGTGGTGCCGGTCCAGTAGGCGAACCACAGACGCGACACGAAGTCGCTGCGGTGCAAGGTGAACATCAGAACCAGCGCACAGGTCTGCACGGTCAGCCAGGCGAGCGACACCTGGCCGATCAGGCCCATCTTCGAGCGGCCGCGCCATGACTGATAGACGCCGAAGGCCGGGAACAACGCGAGGGCGAACGCCGCCGAGAACGCGACGAAGGCGTAATAGATATTGCGCTGACCGATGTCGTCAAAGCGGATCTGGGACGCGATAGCCGCGCCCGAAACGACCAGCACGACGTCCACGAGACGCGCGGCCAATGCTTCCGGCTTGATCATTTTTCTCTCCCCACCACCTGCATTGAAACGGTTTTGCCACCTGCGCCAAACTCAATTGCAACGGCCGTACGTATCGTCGAACCGCACGATATCGTCCTCGCCGAGATACGATCCTGATTGGACTTCGATGATCTCGAGGGGCACCTTGCCGGGGTTTTCGAGCCGGTGCCGCACCCCTAAGGGAATGAAGGTCGATTCGTTTTCGCTCAGAAGAAAGCGCTCCTCGCCGCGCGTGACCATCGCGGTGCCGCGCACGACCACCCAGTGCTCGGCGCGATGGTGGTGCAGCTGCAAGGAAAGCCGGCAACCGGGATCGACCACGATGCGCTTCACCTGAAAGCGGTCGCCGTGGTCGATCGAGTCGTAAAAGCCCCACGGGCGGCGCACCTTGCGGTGCTCATCCGCTTCGGGCGAATGCTGTGCCTTGATGCGCGCCACCAGTCCCTTGACGTCCTGCACGTGCGCACGGTCGGCGACCAGCACGGCGTCGGCCGTCTCGACGACCACGATATTGCTGGTGCCCACGCAGGCCACGAGGCGCCCTTCCGAGTGCGCATACGAGGAGGTCGCGCCTTCGAACAGCACCCGGCCGCGGGCGACATTGCCGGCCGCGTCCTTGTCGAGCGCATCCCACACGGCATCCCATGAGCCCAGATCGGACCAGCCCGCTACCAGCGGCACGACGACGCCCTCGAACGGCTCGCCTGCGGGACCGGCGATGCCGAGCCGTTCCATCACCGCGTAGTCGATCGAATCGGACGGTGCGCGGCCGAAGGCCTCAGGCTGCGGCCGGAAGAACGGGCCATCGGCCTTGCCGTCCGCCACCGCTGCGCGGCAGGCCTCGGCCATCGCCGGCTGCAGACGTTCAACGAGCGCGAGCCACACTGACGCGCGCACCACGAAGATGCCGCTATTCCACCAGTACGCACCGGACGCCACGTACTGCGCCGCCAGCTCGAGCGCGGGCTTTTCGACGAAGCGGTCGATGCGATAAGCGCCCTCGTCGATTTCAGCGCCGAGCCGGATATAGCCGAACGCGGTATCGGGCCGCGTCGGCGGCACGCCCAGCGTCGCCATCGCGCCGCGTTGCGCATGCACTGCGGCGCGTGCAACAGCTTGCTGAAAGGCGGCCGTGTCGAGCATCGCGTGATCGGCCGGCATCGCCACCAGGATGGCGTCTTCGCCGTCCAGCACCGCCAGTGCCGCAGCGAGCGTCAATGCAGGGGCCGTGTCGCGACGCGCCGGTTCGACCACGAGGTGGGCCGTCACGCCGCTTTCGCGCAACTGCTCGGCCGTGACGAAACGGTGTTCGTCGCCGCATACGATGATCGGTGCGGGCCGCACCGTCCATTGCACGGGAAAGCCTTCCATGCGCCGGACCGTGTCCTGCAACAGCGAATGCGTGCCGATGACGTCGATCAACTGCTTGGGGTAATGCTCGCGCGACAGCGGCCAAAGCCGGGTTCCCGAGCCGCCGGCGAGAATCACAGGGGCAATGCTCAGACAAGCGGCCGGCGCAACAGCCTGTGCCAGCCTGTCGGCGCCGTCGCCGGTACTGCCGTCCTGCTCGGCTTCATCCCGGTACGCATTTACCATTTTTAGTACTCCTATTACTAATAGGACGTTCTTTTACCTGCAGGGTCGAAACACGGTTTGAGAGCGTTATTCGTGAGACGAGGTACGGCTGCGTGCGCGATATTCCGTCGGTGAGAGCGCCATGCGTTTGCGGAAGATCTTGGCCAGCCGGTCGCCGTTGCCGGTGCCGCTGCGCCGTGCAATCTTGTCTACGGGCAGTTCGGTTTCCGTGAGGAAATTGCAGGCAATGCGCAAGCGAACCTGCAGCAGGTAATCCGATGGTGTCACGTGCATCTCGTGCTTGAAGCGGCGCAGGAAATTGCGCTCGCTCATGGCCGCCACGTGCGCCGCGTCGGCCACCGACACCGGACGATCGCAATTGGCCTCCATCCAGCGGGCCGCCGCGCGGATCTTCTCGCCGACGCTCATGGTGCCGCCCTCGGCCAGCCGCGGCATCAGCGCCGCGCCCATGCCCGGCATCACCCGGTCGGCGACGCCGCGCGCCACGTCGAGACCGAGGTCGCGCTTGATGAGCATCAAGGCGCTCTTGCTCGAGTCGTGACGGTCGTTGACCTCGCCTGGCGAGCTGTCGTGTGCGACGTGGGTCAGATACGGGCTGGTGGGGCGAATGTCGTCGTGTTCGGCGAGACCCGCGGCCGCGAGAACCAGACGGCCTTCGGCGATGGGTTCGATGGTTCGGGTTCGCGAGCGCACCGAGCGCAGCCAGCCGAGCAGACGCTCGTCGCGTGCCGCTGCGTTGGCGCCGTATCCGCCCGCCACGAACAGCACATCGAAACCGATGCTATAGCGTGCATCGACGCCATCCGTCCACATCCGCGCCGACGACGAACTGGCTACGCTGCCGCCTTCCATCGAGAGAAACTGTACTTCGTAAGGGGGGTCGTCGCCGCCGTGAGCGGTGGCGATTTCGTTGGCCGTGTGGAACATCTCGGCGACGATGCCTGCGCCCAGCAGACCGAATCGATCGAACAGCAGGATGCCGACGCGGCGAGCTGCACAACGCACGTTCACGTTGGGTGTGTGCAGCCAGGTAATCCTCGCAGTATCAACGGACATATGCGGCATGATCTTCCCCTACCATGTCATACGTTGTGGGCCGAGTCTTCTGATTTTCTCGCTTTTTAATATCATTGCACCGCATCATATCCACGCCGAAAAACGCCGTTGATGACAGTGACCGAAATGCGCGCGATGTTGGCGGATTGCGTCGCTATATATAAATTCGCAAATTGGCAATTTGATGCGAATGTACAACAGCTTGGCTTATCGCGACATTGACCCGTTTCATACGTGATAACGCCCCGGAATAGCGGGTGCGGCAAACATATGATGAATCAACGGTCGACTGGACGAGCGCAAACCGGTACGACAGGCGAAATCGCCGGGAGACGGCGATGTTGCGCTGCGTGGGACAGGAGTCCTGTGGAGGAATCCTCGTACGATGGCCTGATCTGAAACTTTTTGATGCATCGCAACAAGCACGTGCCGTACCAGTCTTGATGGCATTGGGATTGCGCGAGGCGGCCCGGTTCGCCACCGGCTCGAACGTTAAAAAACGTTTCAAACATGATATTCGCGAGAGCGACCGGGACGGCCGAAGATGACGCCGTGAAGCACAGCGGGATTATTTATTTTCTAGAAATCTTCCAAATGCCGTATTTACAACCCACTAGCGAATTTGTATCAAAACCATACAGAAAAATCAGCTTCAGAAAATGTTTCAGTATTGAAACAGAAGACTGTTTTAAAGCATCCGATCTATTCGTCATGCCGCATTTTCAGCATGCGGCTCATATGCGTCCTCTTATGTCCGCGCAGCATCGTCCGGGGCGGTTTCGGCCAGCATCCGCAATTGCAGGAAGATAGTTCGGACTTCGTATTATCTATGGTGAATCGAATTTACCGCTTCGCGCCGGCAAACCTCGTACGATCGCACCATTGCATGATTTGTCAGCCGGGGGGTCCGGCTTGCACGACGCGCGACCTCGAGTGCTCTCATGACCTGGGCTTTGTCGTGGCGAGCCAGGTAGGCATCGACTATGCTTGGCGTTGACGTCGTGTGCGGCGTCCGCCGACACGCCGACGATGTGGGGGACACGCTGCACCACATTGACGCAACGGCAAAGCAGGCGCACGGTCCGTGGCGTGGCGTCGCGCACAGGACGGGGCTTCACTGCGCACGCGTGAAGGATGTGAATATTGCCTGCGCTATCTTCACGGCGCCGGCCTGATGCTGTCTTCCATGATTATTCCAGGCATCATGAGACACCCACCGGCTTCGGAGCTTGACGCTGCAAAACCGGTACTCCGTCGCCGGCGCACGGGATTGCCGCTGGCGAAGGCCGTGCTTCGTGTGCTGGTGATGCTCACCCTCGCCGCCTGCAGCCAGCGCGACGGCGCCGCCACTGCGCCCGCAAGCGCGTCCGCGAACGCAGCGGCGAATGCAACGGCCAACGCAGGCGCAGACCGTGCCCCGCAAGCCGCCGCGGCTGCACCGGCCGCACCGGCGACATCGAATCAGGTTGCAGGCGCAACGACCACCACCCTCTGCGCAACCGAACGCGACGTCTGTCACTTCACAGGCACGCAACAGGTTCGCTACGGCACGCCAAGCCGTTACGTGATGCTGACGCTCAACGGCGGCACGCCCTGCGATAACACGGTGTTCGGCGACCCCGCACCCGGCGCGCTCAAGAGCTGCTGGATCGTCCATCCCACTCTGTCGAGCGCGGCGCCGGCGGCCCCGCCTCCCGCAGACCGGCCGAGTGCGCGCGCACCCGAAACGCCGCCCGGCGCCGCCACCGCCATACACCGCCCCGCCATCACGTGGACCGCGTGTGCCGGCGAGCGCGGTATGTGCGCGTTCTCCGGCAAGCACGACGTCAAGTACGGCAGCGATACGCAATACGTGATCCTGACCTTTACCGGCGGCACGCCGTGCAACAACTCCGTGTTCGGCGACCCCGCGCCCGGCACGCAGAAGCGCTGCTGGTACGACAGCGGCATGGCACCCGCGCCCAGCGCGCCGTCGATCATCGCCACGCCCGGTATGAGTACGCTGACGTGCAGCGCGCCGTCCGAACCCGCCAATGCGACACCGACCGGCGCCGCGATCGAAGCCGACACGCCCGGCAGCGACGGCACACGGATCTTCCCGAACGGCCAGCCGTTCGCCGTGACGCTCACCACCCGCGCGCGCCAGGCCGATACGCTCGACTGGCAGATCGTCGACGCGTGGGCCAACGTGCGCGCCTCCGGGCAGTTCAACGTGGCGAGCGGCCCGCAGGTCGTCTCGCTAAGCTGCGTGTCGACCCTCGCCGGTTACTTCGCGATCTCCGCCAGCTTGAGTTCGGCCGGCACGGGACTGCCCACGCGCGGCACGCGGCCGGCCGGCATGGCGACCTTCGGCGTGCTGCCCGAACTGTCCGGCGTGCTGAGCGCGCCCAGCTATGCGCGCGAGGACCTGCACCGTTTCGGCGGCCAGGGCGCGGCCTATGTCACGCCGGGCCAGAGTTGCTGTTCCGGCGACGGCTACCGCCCGCTCTATCCCGTCCTCGGACTGCGCTGGACCAACGACAACCGCAACTGGTACCAGTTGGAGCCGAACGGTCCCAACACTTTCAATGCAAACACGTATCCGCTGGCGCCGTTTTTCAAGGCCGGCGATCTGATGCGGCTGATCCAGCTCGACGGCATTCCGGCATGGGCGAGCCCCACGCACGTCGCCACGCACAGCTATGTGCCGGTTTCGCTGCCTGCGTACCAGAGCTTCATGAACCGGGTCGGCCAGGAGTCGAACCAGGTGCGCACGCAACGATTCCCGCGGCAATCGCGCAACTACTATCAGGTGACCTGGGAGCCGGATTACAACAGCGGCCTGCCGTGGCGCGACACGGACGCCAACCTGGTGGCACTGTATCAGGCCACCTGGGAGGGCATCCACGCGACCGATCCCGACGCGGTGATCATGGGCACCACCAACGCCTCGGTCGGCACCAATACCGCCTGGCTGCAACGGCTCGCGCCGCTCGGCATCGGGCGCTATCTCGACGGCGTCTCGATTCACGGCTACTACGACATCGGCAGCTCGCCCTCGCATCCACCCGAGCGGCTCGTCGGCGCCAGCGATCCGGCACAGGCGGCGCAAGCGCTGCCGGCGATGATGCGCGCGCTACGCCAGCAGATCGCCACCACGCTCAAGCCCGGCGCGCGGCTGTTCGTCACCGAAACCGGCATCAGCTACGATCTCGGCGCGCAATACGGCCCCAACTATCCGGCGCCGAACGTGCTGTTCGCGCAGGGCGCGGTGGTCGCGCGCACGCACCTGATCCTGCTCGGCGAAGGCGCCGACGTGACGTTTCTGTTCTACGCGACGGACTTTCCACACCAGATCGGCTTTGGACTGTTCTTCGATCTCGCCGATCCGCAAGGCGGCTTCGGGCCGTCGGCGATCAGCCCCAAGCCCGCGGCAATGGCCACCGCCGCCATGACACGCATCGTCGACGGCACCAATACGCTCGGGCCGCTCAACGGCCTGCCGCCCGGCGTCTATGCGTATGCGTTCCAGCAACTGAACGGCGGCGCGGTGATCACGGCGCTGTGGACCCACAACAATGCGGTCTGGGACGCCAGCAAGGGTTTCAGTTCGACCTACCAGGTACCTTATAACCTGCAGGTCGACGCACCGGGCAGCTCCGGCCAGGTGACGGTGCTCGACATGATGGGCAACCCGTCGAGCCTCGCCTACCGCAACGGCATCGCGGCGCTCACGCTCAGCGAAACGCCTATCTATGTGATCTCGACCAACGCCGCGCTCGCGCGGGCCAACGTCACGACACCCGCCGGCTACGTCGCACAGTAGGTTTGTCCTGATGTGCAGAGAGTTCGGCGCATTTGGCAGGGATGCCGGACCCGGCGCGGTGGAACCAGGCGCTAGACTGAAAGCACCGCGGCATTGTGGACACGAACTGACCGTTGACTCGCCGTCAACGGACCAGCCGTTGGCCCCTGGCCTCATGGCCGCGCGAATGCCACCCGCCATCGGCGGCCCCACCCTTCCATTTGCAGTACCGTACGATCCCTGCTTGCGGAGACGTCATGCATGACTTGCCATGGTACTGGCTCTTGCTTGGCGGAATGCTCGGCTCGCTCGTCATGCTGCTGTTGATCGCGGCGGGACTGGCGTGGCTGCTATGGGGCGTATCGTCCCGAATTGCACGCGTAGAGCGAGATGAATGAGACCATGCTTGCCCGACCTGAATTTCTCGACGTCGTCCGCCTCACCCCGCTCATCTCGATCGACCTGATTGTGGTCGACGATCGCGGCCGCGTGCTGCTCGGGCGCCGCGTCAATCGTCCGGCGCGCGGCACGTGGTTCGTGCCCGGTGGGCGGATCCGCAAGGACGAGTCGTTGAACGGCGCGTTCAGCCGCGTCGTGCGCGAGGAACTTGGGCTGGAAAATATCTCGCAGAATACGGCGTGCTTTCGCGGCGTGTTCGAACATCACTACGACGACAATTTCGCCGGCGCTGCCGATATCTCGACGCACTACGTCGTGCTCGG
The DNA here is from genome assembly GCF_900142845.1 of Paraburkholderia phenazinium. Classification (NCBI taxonomy): domain Bacteria; kingdom Pseudomonadati; phylum Pseudomonadota; class Betaproteobacteria; order Burkholderiales; family Burkholderiaceae; genus Paraburkholderia; species Paraburkholderia phenazinium. Next base: position 153,057 of record NZ_FSRU01000002.1, on the reverse strand, counting down.
CTATATGCTGCTGTTGCGCGACGCGGCGCCGATCGGCCGCTTCGAGCAGCACAGCGACTATGTCTGGATGGCGCCGTCGGAACTGCTGGCGTGCGCCGACGTGCATGAGAACACCAAGGCGTATTTCCGCTGAGACACAGCCGCATCCACTCAGACGGTCATCTCCGGATAGTCCGCCGCGAGCTTCGCATGCAGATAAGCCTCGAAGCCCGCCTTCACCTCGGGATGCCTGAGCGCAAACTCCACCGTCGCCTTCAGATAGCCGATCTTGGTGCCGCAATCGAAACGCCGGCCGTGGTACCGGTAGGCGAGCACCTGTTCGTCGGCGAGCAGCGACTGGATCGCATCGGTCAACTGGATCTCGCCGCCGGCACCCGGCCGCGTCTTGCGCAACTGATCGAAGATGCCCGGCGTCAACACGTAACGTCCCACCACACCGAGATTCGACGGCGCCTGCGCCGGTTCCGGCTTCTCGACCACGCCCGAGATGCGGAAGATCCGCTCGTCCCAGGCCTTGCCTTCTATCACGCCATGGGAGCGCGTATCCTGCGCTTCGATCTCTTCCACGCCGAGCACCGAGCAGTGGTAATGGTCGAACACGTCGATCATCTGCGCGAGAACCGGTGGATGGCCGTCGATCAGATCGTCCGCGAGTATCACGGCAAACGCCTCGTCGCCGATCAGCTTCTCCGCGCATAGCACCGCATGACCGAGCCCACGCGGCTCCGCTTGCCGCACGTAGAAGCAATCGACGTGGCTCGGCTTGATGCCGCGCACCAGGTCGAGCAGGTCCTGCTTGCCGCGTGCGATCAGTTCGGCTTCGATCTCGTACGACTTGTCGAAATGATCCTCAATGGCGCGCTTGCCGCGGCCCGTGACGAAGACCAGTTCCGTCATGCCTGCGGCGATCGCCTCCTCGACGGCATATTGAATCAGGGGCTTGTCGACCACCGGCAGCATCTCTTTGGGACTCGCCTTGGTGGCCGGCAGGAAGTGCGTTCCGAGTCCGCCAACGGGAAAGACTGCCTTGTGTACGTTGCGCATATTTTTGCCCCTTGCCAGTTTCACTCGCGTTCCACCTGATTCCTGCCGGGGTGCGAGCCTCGGTCATCCCACCAGATGACTTCGAGCCTATTCGTCAGACCTCGAAGCCGTCTGCCAACAGTTCGCCCTTTCCCGCCGGATCGCCGCAAGGATCGGGTTGCCGCGCTCATTAAATAAAGTTTCATCAAACGATTGCTCTCTTTCAGCCTGCGCCCCGTACAGTCGCTCCATAATTTCCCCATCGTGATAGGTATGAGGAGTCAGGACATGGCGATGACCATCGAGATGATGAACGAGTACGGCACCCATTCAGTGCGGGTCGCTGTGGACGACGCGTCGGTTTTGCTGGAGGCGCATGAAATCGATGCCGTGATCGAGCGCCTGAGTCTGATCCGCGCGGCGATGCGCCCCGAAGTGCCGAAGGAGCCCTCACGCACGCACCAGTATGTGATCGAGATGGACCCGTGCTGGCACACCGAAAAGCATCCGCTCTATGACGGCGCGGTGCTATTCATGCGGCATACGGGTCTGGGCTGGGCGGGATTCGCACTGCCCACGCCGAGTCTCGCCAAGTTGAACGAAGCATTGTCGCAGCATCTGCAAACGCTGGAACTGGAAGAAGCGCACGCGTTGATGAATTAGGCTGCACGGTGGGCCTGCGCGCCTGAACGATTCACGCGGTATCGCGCAATGGACTCTTTCGCGATTCGCGATTTGCGCATCGTTGGCATGAATGGTCAATCGTGAGTCGCCACGCCGATGCCGCGCGTTGTTCCGTTTTGCGCAGCAATGTCTTTCAGAGTTTGCCCCCACCGCTCGCACGCGACACCCTATACTGGGTTGTCCGCATCACTGCGGTCTTTTTCAAGATCTCCTTAGCAGCGCGGCTCCGGCCGCGCTCTTTTTTTGCCTGTCGCTTTTGCAAGCCGGCTCGCGCACTGCGCCGCCGAGGCGCGCAATGTATCCGCGCAGTTCACGAACATTGCACAAAATTAAAAAAGACTTAATCAAGCTGGCTGTTCCGATTTACCCGCGAACGCCCATGATGCATGCATTGTCCTTTCCTCGTGACAGATCATGAACCAGCTCCAAGCGATGCGTGTCTTCACACGCGTAGTCGATCTCGCCAGTTTCAATCTCGCCGCGCGACAACTGGGCATGTCGGCTGCCGCCGTCACGCGCAGTGTCAGCATGCTCGAAGCACACCTGAACATGCGCCTGCTCAACCGCACGACGCGCAGCCTGTCGCTCACCGAAGTCGGCAAAGAGTATCTGGACGGCTGCCGCACGATCATCGAGAAGCTCGATGAAATGGAATCGAACCTCGTGCAGACCACGCGCGATCCACGCGGCACGCTGCGTATCGCCACGCCGATGACCTTCGCCACTTCCGGACTCGGTACCTTGCTCGCGTCGTATCGGACGCTGCACCCGCGGGTGGATTTCGACGTCACCACTTACGACACGCATATCGACATGGTCGAAGGCGGCTTCGACGTGTGCTTCTCCGACGACCGGCGTCTCGCCAGTTCGACGCTGGTAAGCCGCACGCTCACCAGCATGGAGGAAGTCACGGTGGCTTCGCCCGCCTATCTGGCGCGCCACGGCACGCCACGCGACCCGGCCGGCCTGAATCGCCACGGTCTCCTGACGGTATCGGACGGCACCTCGCGCACCTGGGAATTCGCGGACACCAATGGCGTGTACCGCGTCAACACCGGCAGCGCCTTGACGGCCACCAGCAGCGCCATGGTGCGGGTGGCCGCGCTCAACCATATGGGCATCGCGCTGCTGCCGCTGCCTTCCGTCAGCGAAGATCTCGCGCAGGGCAGGCTCGTGCCGGTGCTCGAAGACTACGAGGTCAACGGTGGTCCGCGTCAGGTGTCGATCCTCTATTCCGGCCGCAACTATCTTTCGATGAAGGTGCGCAGCTTCATCGACTATGCAGTGAGCCAGTACCGCGCCCCGGACAAGCCGGTCGCGCTGCGGGTGGTGGCTTGATGGACCAGCATAAAGGCAATCGCGAACCATGCCTAAGATATTGACGATCGAAGACGACGAACTGATCGCCGACGACATCGTGCGCACCCTGACTTCAAGCGGCTTCTCTGTGGACGTGGCGCGCACCGGCCGCGAAGGCATGGCCAAGGTGATGGCGGGCGAATACGACGTCGTCACGCTGGACCGCATGCTGCCCGATCTCGACGGCCTGACCATCGTCGCCACCATGCGCGGTGTCGGCATGGAAACCCCGGTGCTGGTGATGAGCGCGATGTCCGATGTGGATCATCGCATTCAGGGACTGCGCGCCGGCGGCGACGACTATCTGACCAAGCCGTTCTCGCCCGACGAGATGTTTGCGCGCGTCGAAGTGCTGCTGCGCCGCCGTCCACGCAATGCGAAAGCCGAGACCCTGCTGCGCACCGGCGCGCTGGAACTCGACCTCGTGCGGCGCCGGGTGACGCACGGCAAGCGCGAACTCGAACTGCAGCCCACCGAATTCCGCGTACTCGAATTCATGATGCGTCACGCGGGCCAGGTGCTGACACGCACGATGATTTTCGAAGCGGTCTGGGGCTGCCGGTTCGATCCGGGCACCAACCTCATCGACGTGCATGTGGGACGTCTGCGCAAGAAAGTGGACGTGCCCGGCGAACGACCGCTGATCCGCACCATTCGCGGCTCGGGCTATCTGTTCGGCTGACACGTCGGCGTCACGTCTATCGTCCCCCCTCCGGGCAAGCGCCCGTGCTCCATGCAGCACGGGCGCTTGCGGCGCTGGAGCCGGCGTTCCTGCATGTCCACGTCTCGCGGCAAGGTGCTGCGCCGCCGCCGCGGCGACGGGGTGACCGTTATGCCGGACACCTAAAACTTGTTTCATTTTTTTAGGCACCGCCTGTTAGGGCCTGCTCTCCAGAATACCGTCATCGGGTAATCCACCATTCGTACTTGCCCTAAACGACTGACGCACGCGGAGCATTGCGCGTATGTATCTAAACGGAGCAGCTTTCGATGTTAAAAATTGTCCGGCTAGCCTTAACGCGGCCTTACACGTTCATCGTGCTTGCGTTGCTGATCCTCGTGATCGGCCCGCTGTCCGCACTGCGCACGCCGACCGATATCTTCCCCGATATCCGCATCCCCGTGATCAGCGTCGTGTGGAACTACGCGGGCCTGCAACCGGACGACATGGCCGGACGCATCGTCACCTACTATGAGCGTACGCTCGGCACCACCGTCAACGACGTCCAGCACATCGAATCGCAATCGTTCCGCGGTTACGGCATCGTCAAGATCTTCTTTCAGCCGAGCGTCGACATTCGCACCGCGACCGCCCAGGTCACCTCGGTTTCGCAAACGGTGTTGAAACAGATGCCGCCGGGCACGACGCCGCCGCAGATCCTGAACTACAGCGCGTCGACCGTGCCGGTGCTGCAACTGGCGCTGACCAGCAATACGCTCGACGAACAGAAGCTCGCCGACTACGCGACCAACTTCATTCGCCCGCAACTGCTGAGCGTGCCCGGCGTGGCGATTCCGACCGCCTACGGCGGCAAAACGCGCGAAGTGCAGATCGACCTCGACCCGCAGGCGCTGCAGGAGAAAAAGCTCTCGGCCCAGGACGTAGCGAACGCGCTCGCGCAGCAGAACCAGATCATTCCGGCCGGCACGCAGAAAATCGGCCGCTTCGAATACAACATCAAACTGAATAACAGTCCGCTCGCGCTGCAGGAACTGAACGCGCTGCCGATCAAGACGGTGGACGGCGCAACCATCTACATTCGCGACGTCGCCCACGTGCGCGACGGCTATCCGCCGCAGACCAACATCGTGCGCGTCGACGGCCACCGTGCGGTGCTGATGAGCATCCTGAAGAACGGTTCGGCTTCGACGCTCGACATCATCGCGGGCGTCAAGGCCAAACTGCCGCTCATCGAAGAGACGCTGCCGCCCGGCCTCAAGCTCGTCACGATGGGCGACCAGTCGACCTTCGTGAAAGGCGCCGTCAGCGGCGTCGCGCGCGAAGGCGTCATCGCCGCCGCCCTGACCTCGTTGATGATCCTGCTGTTCCTCGGTAGCTGGCGCTCCACGCTGATCATCGCGGCGTCGATTCCGCTCGCCGTGCTGGCCGCCATCGCCGGTCTCTCGGCGATGGGCGAAACGCTCAACGTGATGACGCTCGGCGGTCTCGCGCTCGCGGTGGGGATTCTGGTCGACGACGCCACGGTGACGATCGAAAACATCAACTGGCACCTCGAGCAAGGCAAGGACGTCCGAACCGCGATCATGGACGGCGCGGCGCAGATCGTCGGCCCTGCATTCGTCTCGCTGCTGTGTATCTGTATCGTGTTCGTGCCGATGCTGCTGCTGAACGGCATCGCCCGCTACCTGTTCGTGCCGATGGCCGAAGCGGTGATCTTCGCGATGGTCGCCTCGTTCGTGCTGTCGCGTACGTTCGTGCCGATGCTCGCGCAATACCTGCTGCGCCCGCACGCCTCCGGCGGTCATGCCTCCGGCGAACTGGCAGCCGTGATGGACTCGCACAGCGGCCCGCACCACGCCCCCCTTTCGCGCAATCCGCTGGTGCGCTTTCAGCGCGGCTTCGAGCATCGCTTCGAACGGGTGCGTGGCGTCTACCGCATCGTGCTCGGCCTCGCGCTCACGAACCGCAAGCGTTTCGTGGTCGGCTTCCTGATCGTGGTGGGCGCCTCGTTCCTGCTCGCGCCGTGGCTCGGCCGCAATTTCTTTCCGAGCATCGATTCGGGCGAAATCACCCTGCACGTGCGCGCGCCGATCGGCACGCGCATCGAAGACACGGCCGACGAGTTCGATCACATCGAAAACGCCGTGCGCCGTCTGATCCCACCGGATCAACTCGCCAGCATCATCGACAATATCGGCCTGCCCAACAGCGGTATCAACCTGACCTATAACAATAGCGGCACGACCGGTCCGGAAGACGGCGACATCATGATTTCGCTGAACGAAAATCATGCACCGACCGCGGACTACGTGAAGAAACTGCGCGAGCTGCTGCCGCAGGAGTTTCCCGGCACCACCTTCTCGTTCCTGCCGGCCGATATCGTCAGTCAGATTCTGAATTTCGGTGCGCCCGCACCGATCGACCTGCAGGTGGCCGGCCCGAACCAGGACGGCAACCAGCGCTATGCCACCGAAGTGATGCGCAAGATGCGCCTGATTCCGGGCATTGCCGATACGCGCATCCAGCAGGACTCGACCTACCCGCAGTTCACGGTCTCGGTGGACCGTTCGCGCGCCGATCAACTGGGCATCACCGAGCAGGACGTCACCAACTCCGTGGTGGCGAGCCTCTCCGGCACGAGCCAGGTGTCGCCGACGTACTGGCTGAATCCCAACAACGGGGTGTCGTATCCGATCGTGGCGCAGACGCCGCAATACCGCATGGAGTCGCTTTCGGCGCTGACCAATCTGCCCATCACGGGCAAGGACGGCCAGTCGCAGATCCTGGGCGGTATCGCCAGCATCGAGCGCGGCGTCGGCGATGCGGTCGTCTCGCACTACAACATCGAGCCGCTCTACGACGTCTACGCGACGACGCAAGGCCGCGATCTCGGCGCGGTGGCCTCGGACATCCAGCAAATCCTGCATGCCACCGCCAAGGACGTGCCGAAGGGTTCGGTGGTCACCTTGCGCGGCCAGGTGCAGACCATGAACAGCGCGTTCCTCGGACTCTCGCTCGGTCTCGTCGGCGCGATCGTGCTGATCTACATGCTGATCGTCGTGAACTTCCACTCGTGGGCCGACGCGTTCGTGATCGTCACCGCCTTGCCCGCGGCGCTCGCCGGCATCGTCTGGATGCTGTTCACCAGCCATACGCCGCTCTCGGTGCCGGCGTTGACCGGGGCGATTCTCTGCATGGGCGTCGCGACCGCCAACAGCATTCTGGTGGTGAGCTTCGCCCGCGAGCGTCTCGCGGCGACCGGCAACGCGCTGGTCGCCGCAATGGAAGCCGGCTTCACGCGCTTCCGTCCGGTGTTGATGACCGCGCTCGCCATGATCATCGGCATGGCGCCGATGGCGCTCGGCCTCGGCGACGGCGGCGAACAGAACGCGCCGCTCGGCCGGGCCGTGATCGGCGGCCTGATCTGCGCCACCTTCGCCACGCTGCTGTTCGTCCCGGTTGTGTTTAGCCTCGTGCACCGCCGCGATGCGGCGAAGCATCCTCCTGCCAAAGATAAAGATCACCCTACTTCCGACACCGGAGTCGTCCATGTCCACTGATATCGAAATCAATTCGCCGAAGCGGTTGCGTCATCTGAAGCTGGTCGGCATCGTGGTGCTGCTCGCCGCCGCAGGGGTCGTGACGACCGGCATCTTCACCCGCGTGCACGCCAAACAGGAAATGACCACCTGGTCCGCCGAGCAGGCCATTCCGACCGTGGCCGCTTACACGCCGAGCCGCCAGGGCGCCACCCAATCGCTGATCCTGCCGGGCCATTTATCGGCCTTCGTCGACGCGCCGATCTATGCGCGGGTGCCCGGTTATCTACATGCCTGGTATGCGGATATCGGCACGCATGTGAAGGCCGGACAACTGCTCGGCGTGATCGACACGCCCGATCTCGACCAGCAGTTGCTGCAGGCCAAAGCCGATCTGGACAATGCGCAGGCGAACGAAAAGCTGGCGGCGTCCACCGCCAAACGCTGGACCGAAATGCTCAAGCAGGATTCGGTCTCGCAGCAGGACACCGATGAAAAGACCAGCGACCTCACCGCCAAGCTGGCCAGCGTCGCGGCGGCCCAGGCGAACGTGAACCGCCTCGAAGCGCTGGAGTCGTTCAAGCGCATCACCGCGCCGTTCGACGGCATCGTGACCGCGCGCAAGACCGACATCGGCGACCTGATCGACGCGGGCGGCGGCGACGGTCATGAACTCTTCACGGTGTCCGACGCGCGTCAGTTGCGAGTCTATGTGAGCGTGCCGCAAAGCGACGCCGCCGCCATCAAGCCGGGCATGACCGCGACGCTGACCGTGCCCGAACGCCCCGGCATGAAGTTCGACGCGAAGCTGGTCGACACCGACGATTCGATCACGCCGTCCTCGGGCACCCTGCTCGTGCAGCTGGCGGTCGACAATCAGAACGGTCTGCTGATTCCGGGCGAATACACCGAAGTGCACTTCGCCATGCCGACCGATCCGCACTCGCTGCTGATCCCGGCCAGCTCGCTGATTTTCCGGCAAAGCGGTTTGCAGGTGGCGGTGGTCGGCAAGGACAATCACGCGATCCTCAAGCCCGTCACGATCGCCACCGATCTGGGCACCCAGGTCGAGATCGGTTCGGGCCTCGACGCCGGCGACCGCGTGATCGACAACCCGCCCGATTCGATCGCCACGGGCGACGCAGTGCGGGTTGCTGCCACCCACGCGTCCAACGCGCCCGCCACCTCGCTCGCCGACCGTCGCGACGCGGAGCGCGCTCATGGTTGAGTTCACGTTCAAGCGCAGCCTCTGTGTCGCGCTGGCGGTCAGCGCGCTGTTCAGCGGTTGCTCGTTTGCGCCGACCTATCAGGTGCCGCCTACGGCGATCCCGACGGCCTTCAAGGAGGGCGGCGCGTGGCAACTGGCGAAGCCCGCCGATCAGGTGCCGCGCGACGCATGGTGGCAGGTGTATCACGACCCGGTGCTCGACAGGCTCGAGGTGCTGGTGGCCGCGGCCAATCCCGACGTGGCCGCCGCCGTCGCACGGCATGACGAGGCCGTCGACTATCTGGCGCAGGCGCGCTCGGGCCTGTTCCCGACCATCGGCGCGGGCGCCAATGTGTCGACCAACCGGCAATCGGACAACCGGCCGTTGCGCGGCACGGATCAACCGTCGGTGTATGGATCGAATACCGTCGACGTCGGCATCGACTACGACCTCGATCTGTGGGGCAAGGTGCGCAACGAAGTCAGCGCGGGCCGCGCGGCCGCCCAGGCCGCCGACGCCGATCTCGCCTCGGTACGTCTGAGCCTGCAGGCGAGTCTCGCCGACGCCTATTTCAATCTGCGCGGACTCGATGAGCAGCAGCAGCTTCTCGCGGACACGATCAGCACCTACGAGCGTGCCTTGAAGCTGACCATGAGCCGGCACGCCGGCGGCATTGCTTCGGACCTCGATGTATCGCGCGCGCAGACCCAGCTCGCTTCGGCGCGCGCCTCCGCCGAGGACGTCAAGGCCAGCCGCGCGTTGTATGAGCATGCCATCGCGTCGCTCACCGGCGTACCGGCCTCGTCGTTCTCGCTGGCACCGTCGATCGGACTGGCCTATCTGCCGTCGCTTCCCACCGGCGTGCCGGCCGCGCTGCTGCAGCGGCGGCCCGACATCGCGGCGGCCGAACGGCGCGTGGCGGAAGCGAACGCGAAGATCGGCGTCGCCAAGGCGGCGTTCTTCCCGGATGTCTCGCTCGGACTCGACGGCGGCTTCCAGAGCGACACGCTGTCGCCATGGATCATGGCGCCCAATGAAATCTGGTCGATCGGTCCGAGTCTCGTGATGACGCTGTTCGACGGCGGACGCCGCGAAGCCATCACCCAGGAAGCACGCGCCACGCTGGCGGAGAACGGCGCCAAATACAAGGCCACCGTATTGCTGGCGTTCCAGCAGGTCGAAGACAATCTGGCGCAACTGCATCATCTGGGTGACGAAGCCACGCAGGAAAACGAAGCGCTCACCGACGCGCAGCGCACCCTGAATCTCTCGATGTCGCGCTATCGCGACGGGGTGGTCAGTTATCTGGACGTGGTGACCGCGCAGACCACCGAGCTCAATACGCAGATCCTCGCGTTAAACGTGAATACGCGGCGTCTGCTGGCTTCGGTGGGGTTGATCGAGGCGTTGGGTGGCGGATGGTCGGCCGATCAGTCTGCGGTGGCCGCAGCGCCTGCGAAGCCGGTGCAGGCGCAGGCCCAGCCGGTTGCGGTGAGCAAGCTGGCGGATGCCGGTTGAGCGTGCGCTCGACGCGAGGGCGCGCAGCGCCTTCGCAGTATGAATTTCTTTTCACCTTCACACCGTCAATCCGCTATACCGCGTTGACTATCCTGTTCATCAACCAGACAGCGAATCGCTTGCAGCCTGGGCTGACCAACCCGAAACAAGACAACCTGAATATAGTAAGGAGAACCAACATGAAGACTTTCATGATCGCTATCGCATTCGTCGGCGCCACGGCTACCGCTTCGGCTTTCGCACAGTCCGCTCCGGCGGCGGCCCAGCAACCGGTGGCAGCCACCCAGGTCGCGTCGAACGCGACCCCGTCGGTCGGCCAGGCCGGCCAATGGGTCCCGCCGACGGCCGAAGCCAACGGCGCCAAGACGCGCGCGCAGGTCTACCAGGAACTGGTGCAATCCGAAAAGGACGGCGAGCTCAACTACCTCAACTCGACGATCTACTCGCACTAAAACCGGCACGGCATGGGACTGTCCCGCTTCTGCCAGCCTCGTTGCGCTTCGCCAATGTAAAGAGCGCGCTCCCCGGATGGGTGAGCGCGCTCGTTTCATTATTCTCCGCGCCTCCTGGAGGCGCCATGCCAGACGCTAAGGACCAGGAACCAGGCGCTAGGACGATCCCGTCGCAATCTGATAGCCGTAACGGCTGACCGTCTCAATGTGGACGCCCGGCAGATGCTGCGCGAGTTTGCGCCGCAGGCGCGAGACCACCAGATTGACGCTCGACGGATCGACGTCGTCCTTTTCCGGCCACGCATAGCGAATCAGTTGCTCGCGCGGCACGGGCGCGTTCAACTGGCGCAGCAGGCACTCGAGCAGCAGGTATTCGCGCCGCGTCACCACCAGCCGGTGCTCGCCGTCCACCAGTTCGTGCGTGAGCGGATTGAGCGCCAGCGTGGTGCTCGCGGCGGCCGCGCTCGCCGGTTGATCGTGCGCGGCGCGCGAGACCGCCGTGCGCCGCAGCGCCTGCATCCGTTCATGCATTTCGATGAACGAATACGGTTGCCCGAAACAGGCGTCGGCGCCGGCCCGCAGTGCGCGGGTGCGATCCTGCGCACCGGACTGGCCCAGCACGACGATCAGCGCGGCGCCCGCGCCGGCCTCGACAAACTGCGGCAGCGCCGCCAGCAAGCCCGCATACGACGGCGGGTCGAGCGACATCACGACAATCGTATCGAACGCCTCCTGAGTCGCGAGAAACGCGCCGTCGCGCAGGTCCTCCGCGCGCTGCAGGCTGTGGGCACTCTCCTGCAAGGCCTTATACAGCCATGACGATTCGGGATGCGGTGCGGCGACGAACAGGATGCGCATTCAGCCACCTGTCAAAGCGGGATGGGAAAGGAAACCGGACACGCGAGGGCGAGCGGAACCGGTCATGCCAATGTCCTCGACCAACATTCGATACTCACGCGTGCGCCAGGTTCCGCGTTACCGATGCGCATCGTGAAGTCATGCACGCGGATCACCGCCGAGACGATGCTGAGACCGAGGCCCGAACCGGCCAGGTGACGCGTGCGCTCGCCGCGGTAGAAGCGTTGCAGCACGGCGTCGCGCTCATCCAGCGGGATGCCCGGGCCGTTGTCGACGATCTCCACCAGCGGCCCCGCAGGCGTCCGGCTCAGCACCATGCGCACCGCCCCGCCTGCGGGCGTGAACTTGAAGGCATTGTCGAGCAGGTTGCTGAACGCTTCGAACAGGAGCGCCCGGTCGCCGTGAATGGCTTGCACGCTCTCGGCTTCGACCGCAAAGCTGAGCGAGCGAAGCTCGGCGAGCGGCTCGTACAGTTCGGCGACCTCTTCGACCAGCGCCTGCAGTTCCACCTCGGCAAAGCCGCCGCGCCGTTGCAGGGTGCCGATCTCGGAGATGCGCAGCATGGCGCGAAAGCGGTCGAGCAACGCGTCGGTCTCGCCGCGGGCGCGTTCCACCAGCGTCGTCAAGGCTCCGTCTTCGAGCGCGTCCGAGCGCTCGGCGATGTGTCCCAGCAAGGTGCGCACATGCGCAAGCGGCGTGCGCAGATCGTGGGCGATGCCGTCGCAGGCGCCCTTCACTTCGTTCATCAGGCGTTCGACTTCCGCCAGCATGTGATTGACCAGATGCGCCAGCATGTCGATTTCATCGCGGCCGCCAATCGGCAAACGCTGGCCGAGATCGCCCTGAGCGATGCGCAGGGTCACGCGGCGGATCGCCTTCAGGCGGCGCATCTGCCGCACGCTGAGAGCGAGGCCGCCCACCACGCCCGCCACGAGGCAAAGCACGCCGCCGCCGATCAAGGCGTTGATGATGGTCTCGCGAATCCGCAGGATGTGCGTGAGGTCGCGCGCCAGCACGAGCGTTTCGCCGTCGTGGCGGCGCTCGGCCATCGCCCGCACCACCGGGGCCGGCTCGCCGCCCGTGACCTGCAAGGTGTGGTGGAGTGTCATGCCGTGCCGGTCGGCCTGCAGATCGGGGGGCAGCTTGAGCACGTCGCCGGCGATCAGCTGGCCGTCGGCGGAGAACAACCCGTAGTAGTTAGCATGCATCCGCTCGTGCTCGAGCCGGCGATGAATGGCAGCGGCCAGTTCGCCATGCGGCATCGAGTCGAAATAGATGAGCTGCCATTCCATCACGACGTCGGTTTCGCGCTCCATGTCGCCCGTCACCGCGCAGCCGATAAACGCCAGCAGCGACATCACCGAAAGGGAGAAGATGACGGCATAGACCGCAATCAGGCGAAAGGTCGTGGAATGCCAGCGGCGCCCCAGTGCGGATTGCGCGGGGAAAGAGTGGTCCGTCAAGATAGTCTGCTCACGCGAGGATATAACCCGAGCCCCGCACGGTCTGGATCATCTGTTTGACGCCCGGTGGATCGATCTTCTTGCGCAGGCGGCCCATGTGCACGTCGATCAGGTTGGTGCCCGGATCGAAGTGGTAGCCCCACACCGCTTCGAACAGCATGGTGCGGGTAATGGTCTGGCCGGCGTGGCGCATCATGAATTCGAGCACGCGGTATTCGGTGGGCAGCAGCACGATCTCTTCGCCGTCGCGCTGAACCTTGCGCGAAATCAGATCGAGTTCGAGGGGCCCGACGCGCAGCGTCGTTTCGAACGGCGTGGTCGGAGTTTGACTGCGGCGCAACAGGACTTCGAGGCGCGCGGTCATCTCTTCGGGGTCGAAGGGTTTGGTCAGGTAGTCGTCGCCGCCGGCCCGCAAGCCGCGCACGCGTTCGTCCACGTCGCCCAGCGCGCTCAGCATCAGAACCGGCGTCTGGATGCCGATGCTGCGCATGGTGGTGAGGATGGTCAGCCCGTCGACGCCCGGCAGCATGCGGTCGAGCGTGATCACGTCGTACTCGTCGCTCATGGCGCGCGCCATGCCGTCGCGGCCGTTCGCCACCCAGTCCACGGTAAAGCCGCGGCTCTTCAGCTCACCGACAATTTCGTTGGCGGTGATCTCGTCATCTTCGATGGTCAGCACTCGCGACATGATGATTTCACGCGCAGCGACAAACTCGGCCAACTTGAGCGGCGTGCGCGACGGGTTATCGGTAGAAGGACATGATGCCATATTCGGCTAGCGGGTTGAATTCGAGTCGGACGGCACGCAAAGCACCGTGGCGTAGGGGTGACAGCGATGTGCACAGGCTACGCGCGCGCAAGTAACCGTCACGCATCGGTTTCATTAAAAAACATTTAAGTTCGCGAAGGGCGCCAGCACCGGCGGGGGTGAGCGGGCGACGCCCGGTTTGGCGGCCTGCGCGGCCGCGGCCTGGAGATGAAGGATCTTTCATGGTTGCGAGGGCGAAACGGTATCGCCCATCCACTAGCCTGTTTGCATGCAACGGCCCCTTGCCGCTGCCCTTGACCACCTGATCCATGGAGGATGCAAACATGAAACTCGCCACCCGTACCGTCTTGATGACCCTTCTGCTCGCAGGCAGCGCGTCTGCCATGGCTGCGCCGGGACTCACGCCGAAGCAGTGCAACTCGTATCCGTTCACGCACACGAAGGGCGAGGTCACGCACAAGCAACTGATGCGCGAACTCGGAGAACTGGAAGCCGTGGGTTATGACCCGACCGCCAACGAAAACATCTACCCCGCCGACATCCAGGCGGCCGAACAGAAACTGCAGGCTGAATATCGCGCCGACTGCATGCCGGCCGCATCCGCGACGAATGCGCAGGGCGTCGCCAATCCGGCCAGCTAATTGTCAATCGGGCGCCAATCGAGCGTCGCTCGGAAGCCCATCGTGCAACGTGAATCGGGCAAACGCCCGCCCTGAAAAATTCTTCATGTTGGCGGCAGAGATTTTCATCTCTGCCGCGCCCCTCTCGAAGCGCATTCATCGCGCTTGCGACGCCACTGCGACTCTCATAGTGCGCAAGCGCCGCCCTCGCCACGCGCGAACCGCGCAACGCCAACTGCACCCGCTTCGTCTGCACCGCCTGCTCGGGCCGCAATACGTTTTTTTCCTCGTGCAGTCAACCGCTCGCCTGCTTTAGAATCGACCCGCGCAGCGCCTATTCTTAATGCTGTTTTCCAGCGTGCCGTAAATCAGTATTAACGCGAGCCTTCACAACCTTACAACATCATTCGGCATATCGTTGAGCGCAAACGGATTTTCTGGCCGGATCGTCCGTGATTGTAAGCAAACTGGCGCAACAGCCCGCTCACGATTAGAGCGCACCCTCTAAACACAGTATGCCCCTATCAAAAAAAGTTTGACGCGCGATTTTGAACTGATATCGTTCCGTCGCAGGAATCACAGCCAAGTAGCGCTGGCCTGTGAAAAACGTGTGACGTTCGAGCTTCTTTTCGTTCGTCGCAGCCTGTGCCAAACCGAAGGGGATGTATCAAATACCGTCTATTAGTACTTCTACGCAGATAGATTACTGGCTGTTTCCGCTCATCCCCGCGGACCGCTCAGAATCTGTCCGAAGCGGGCACACGCCTTGCACACAGACGGCGTGATGCCGTTGCACCCGGGATAGGAAGCGAAGGCTGAGGCCTTGGAGCCCGGGGCGAGTGGTACGGCGACACCCCATCTGGAGTCCAAAAGAATGTTGCGCGCCCGCATTGGGGCTGAAGTAAACAATGTTTCGACGTAGCAAGAACGCTGCAGTCACGGAAATGGGCGGTTCACGCCGGGAGGAACGAAGGTGGTTATGAAAGTTGAAGGGCAGTTTCCGGCGGGCACGTCCCCGGTTCAGAGAACTGGGCGCCCGCGCGAGTTCGGGAAAAAGCAGCAGAACCCCGTGCGCCGCTTTGGCGGTATTGCCGCCGTTCTTCTCCTCCACGTGGTGCTGATTTATGCACTGCTCAACGGCCTCGCCACCAAGGTGGTGCAGGTCATTCAACATCCGATTGAAACCAAGATCATCGAGCCGGTGAAGCCGCCTCCGCCGCCGCCGTTGCCTGTCGTGCAGTTGCCGCCGCCGAAGTTCGCACCGCCGCCGCCGCCGTTCGTGCCGCCGCCGGAAGTGAACGTGCCGACGCCGCCGCAGCCCACCATTACGCACCAGGCCGCACCGGTCGTGGCCCAGCCCGCGCCGCCGCCTGCCCCGCCCGCACCGGTCGCACCGTCCAAGCCGGTGAGCGCTCAGGTTGACGTGGCATGCCCGAACTCCGATCAGGTCCGCTCATCCGTGGTCTATCCGAAGGAAGCTCAGGAAAACAACGTCACGGGTGACGTACTCATCGAATTCGTAGTCGATCCGCAGGGCCATATTACGGATGAGCATGTCGCGAAGTCGTCGGAAGACTCTTCACTCGATCGCGCGGCGTTCAATGCTGTAAAGAAGTTTAGTTGCGTTTCCCAAGGCCAACCTGTCCGTGTCCAGGTTCCGTTCTCGTTTAACCTGAACTGAACCCACGAACCGAGCGGTACCGGTAGCGATTTATTAGTCACGTTGTACAAGTTCAACGCATGAACTGGAGCAGACATGAAGAAGCGTTCTCTCGCCGCAGTGGCGGCAAGCATGGTGTTCGCCGTAACCACGGCGACGACCTTTGTCGCACCGCAAATTGCCTACGCGCAAGCTAGCGACGCAACCGTAGCAGCAGCATCGGCAACCGACGCCGCACCGACGGCTGCACCCGCAGCAGCGCCCGCGGACCAGGCTGTGCCGCCGCCGGCACCGGCCACCTCCGAAACCGTCAACAACCCGTACGGCCTCGGCGCCCTGTGGAAAAACGGCGACTTCGTTGCCCGCTTCGTGCTGATCCTGCTGGTGATCATGTCGATGGGTAGCTGGTACATCATGATCACGAAGTTCTTCGAGCAATACCGCGCCAACCGTCGCGCCAAGAGCGCCGACGAACAGCTGTGGACCGCTCCGTCGCTCGCCGAAGGCGCGAAGCTGCTCGACGAATCGTCGCCGTTCCGCTTCATCGCCGAAACCGCGATCGAAGCCGGCGAACACCACGACGAAGCGCTGCTCGAAGCCGTCGACCGCAACACCTGGATCGACGTGTCGGTCGAGCGCGCCATCACCAACGTGTCGAACCGCCTGCAGGACGGCCTCGCCTTCCTCGGTACGGTCGGCTCCACGGCGCCGTTCGTCGGCCTGTTCGGTACGGTCTGGGGTATTTATCACGCGCTGACGGCCATCGGTATCGCCGGTCAGGCATCGATCGACAAGGTTGCAGGTCCGGTCGGTGAAGCGCTGATCATGACGGCAATCGGTCTGGCCGTCGCGGTTCCGGCTGTGCTCGGCTACAACTTCCTGGTTCGCCGCAACAAGTCGGTGATGGAACGTGTCCGTGCCTTCGGCGCACAACTGCACACCGTCCTGCTGGCCGGCAGCCGTCGCTCGAAGCGCGGCGTCGCAGGTCAGAAGGCTACGCTGGTCGAACAAGCGGGGTAAGTCATGGCTATGAGCGTTGGGCAAGATGGGGATGACGACGAAGTCATCTCCAACATCAACACCACGCCGCTAGTCGATGTGATGCTGGTTTTGCTGATCATCTTCCTGATCACGATTCCTGTTGTTACGCACACGGTGCCGGTGAAGTTGCCGAATGAGGCAGTCCAGCCGCTGCAGACCACGCCCAAAAGTATCGTGATCGCGGTCAACCGCGATGGCGATTTCTTCTGGAACGAGAAGCATGTGGATGCAGCGACGCTGCTCACGCAGTTGAAGACCGTGTCTGTGATGCAACCGCAGCCGGAAGTCAACGTGCGCGGCGACCAGAACACGCGTTACGAGTTTATCGGCCGCGTGATCACCGCCTGCGAGCGTGCTGGCATCGCCAAGGTGTCGTTTATTACTGAGCCGCCGCCGCGCGGAGGTTAAGCGTTGCATGGGATCGGACCCGGCGCTCAAGCGCCCGGTCCGATCGACAGGAAGGAGCTGATTATGGGAATGAACGTATCTTCGGGCGGCGGTAGCGAACCGGATGTGATGGTCGACATCAACACCACGCCGCTGATCGACGTGATGCTGGTGCTGCTGATCATGCTGATCATCACGATTCCGATCCAGACGCACGCCATCAAGATGAACCTGCCGGTCGGCAACCCTCCCCCGCCGCTCGTGCAGCCGGAGGTGGTGCAGATCGATATCGACTTCGACGGCACGATGATGTGGAACGGCACGGTGATCCCGGACCAGGCCACGCTCAACTCCAAGCTGTCTCAGGTTGCTGCTGAGCCGGTGCAGGCTGAGATCCATCTGCTGCCGAACAAGCTGGTGCCGTACAAGGACGTCGCTGCCGTGCTGGCTGCGGCGCAACGTGTCGGCGCCACCAAGATCGGTTTGATCGGCAACGAGCAGTACATGCAATAAGGAAGTGGGAGAGCTAATGATCCATCAACGGTTCAAGCGTGCCGTGATCGCGGCCGCTTTCGGGGGGCTGTCTGCCCTCGTCGTGCTGCCGGGCGCACATGCCGCCGACACGCTGCGCCCCGAAGTGGCCAAGCCGCTCAACGCGGCGCAGGATTCGTACCGGGCTCACAAGTACCAGGACGCGCTGGCGAAGATCGCCCAGGCGGACGCCGTGCCGAACAAGACGCCGTATGAAAGCTATATGGTCGAAGAGATGCGCGGTGCGGCTGCCGCCGCGGCCGGCGACTCCGGCACCGCGGCCAAGGCCTACGAAACGCTGCTGGCATCGGGCAAGCTGACGGGCGCGGACGAACAGCGCACCACGGCGGCGCTCGCCGGCATCTACTTTCAGGAAAAGAGCTATCCGCAGGCTATCAGGACCGCGCAGCGCTACCTGAAGGCAGGCGGCACGGACCCGGACATGCGCGTCCTGCTGATCCAGTCGTACTACCTGTCGGGCGACTGCGCAAACGTGGTGAGCCTGCTCAAGCCTACCGTGGATGCACAGGCGCGCGCCGGTCATGCACCGGACGAGTCGCAACTGCAGTTGCTGGGTACGTGCGCACAGAAGTCCAACGATTCGGCCACCTATCGCGGTGCGCTCGAAAAGCTGGTGGCGTTCCACCCGAAGCAATCGTACTGGGATGACCTGTTCTCGGCGATTCGCAGCAAGCCGGGGTACTCGTCGGGTCTGGATATCGACACCTATCGTCTGCGCCGTGCTACCGGTTCGCTGACGACGGCTGACGACTACATGCAGATGACGCAGCTGGCGATCGTTGCGGGCACAACGGCCGAAGGCAAGCAGGTGATCGATCAGGGCTTCTCGTCCGGCGTGCTGGGTCACGACGCCGGTGCGGATCGCGAGAAGCGTCTGCAGGCGCTGGCGGCCAAGCGTGCGACCAGCACGGTGGACAGCAACGGCGTGCCGATTCCGCCGTTCGATGCGGCCTTCAATCAGGTGTTCGCGGGTCAGGCGCAGCAGGGTCTGGCGACGATGGAAGCCTTGATTGCCAAGGGCGGCCTCGAACATCCGGATCAGGCGCAACTGCATCTGGGCGAAGCGTATTTCATCGCCGGACAGAAGGCCAAGGCGATTCAGGCGTTCAAGGCGGTCAAGGGCGACGATGGATCGGCTGACCTTGCCCGTTTGTGGATTCTGGTAGCGTCGAAGTAAATTGTTGTGAATGAGGCGGCGCCTGCCGCCTCATTAAGCGTTCTCAATAAGCGTTCTCAACGCCCTCCGTCTTTCCGCTCCCCCTGCCCTGCCCCTGTCAAAGACGCTGCGCCTGACCGGTAGCGGCATGGATGCATTCGGCGTCACGCAAGCGTGACTAGCCGTTGTCCGCCTCAACCTTCCCAACCGATGTATCGACGCCGCTTGTAGTCCGCACGCCATGCATCGTAAAGGTGCGGGTGTTCTCGACGTCACCCGGCTTGCGCATCCAGAGCTGCGCCTCGACGCCGTCTGCGGAATAGCGGCCGAACCAGTCGACCACGCGCCCCAGATAGCATTGATGTCCCAGCCACACCGGGACGTCGCCGACGATATCGTAGCTGTAGTGACCCGGACCGTAGCTCTCATACTCGAGACGCTCGTCGCCGGTGACGTTGGGCGGGACCGGACAAAGCGGCTTCGTCTCGTCCCCACTGCTCTTGACCGGCTCCGCGTTCAACTGAGCCACTGCGTGCGTCAACGCCGCGTACAGCGGGTCGTCGAGCGTCGTCACCGTGCCTTTGTCCTCGTTCTTCTGGACCTTCGGCAGCAACAGGTTGTAGCGGTAGTGAACCGTCAGCTTCGGCACCGCGCCGACGATCGTCAACGGCCTGAGCAGATAGACATCGTCCTGGCCGTACGAGCCGTTGCGATACGCCGCGTAGACGCGTCCGCGCAAGCTGATCCAGACAGCGTCCTGATTCGCGCCACGGTCGCTTTGCGAGTACAACGCCGTCTGGCCGTCGGCGAGATCGGCGGCGGCATCGGTGGCGGCCGTGTCGGCATCGCTTGCCTGCGCATTCGCGTCGATACGCTGACTGGCGGGCAAGTACGCGCCTACGAATTTGCCGCCTTTACGGCGCAGGACGCTCGTGAGGGTGAACAGACCGGTCCCGCCGCTGTACGAGTCGATCACCAGATCGCGCTGCGGGTTGCCGTCGATATGGAGCAGCGTATAGGACGCGGTGCCGTTCTCGCCGCCTCCGTCGATCCGCGAGGCGAGCAAGGCGTTCCACTCGTCGGCCGTCACGCCGACCGGCCGCACAGTGGGAAAATGCGCACCGTCGTCGCTCGCGCTATCCCCGACATTCGAGAACGTCGTCTGCCCCGTCTTGATCGCCAGACCGGCGAGGACCTTCTCGAGCGGAAACTGCGGATCGGTCCTGCGCATCGCCTCGACGGCGGCGCGCAAATCCTGCAGCGCCTGCAGGTCCACGCTATCCGGCTTGTATGCGTCCACCTCGCGCAACTGGTTTTGCAACGCACCGAGGCGCTCCTGATACTTGTCCTTGAGGCAGTCCGTCTGGGCGCCGCATTGATCGCGAAGTTTCAGCCAGGCGAGTTGCGCCTCGCGAATCGACGCGCGCTGCTGCGACTGCGCGCCAATCAGTCTGCCGTACGCCGCCGACAGTCTGAGGTCGAGGCGTTGCAGGTCGGGATGGGCGCAGATTGCGGTCTGCGTGTCGCCTTCGGCGCGGCTGCAGTCCAGGCCCGCCGCCCAGACATGCGGCGCGGCGGTCAATAGCATGAGCGATGCAAGGCAAGGCAGACGCTTGCGGGTAGTGCGTGTCACGATGGCGTTCCTTTGGCGTGTTGTTCTCCGAGGTAGGCAAGTTTAGCCAACCGCGCCGCGCCATGTGATGCGCACCTGGCCGTACCGATCTGAGACCGCTGTCGGGTGTCACCATTCATGAAAAATGCGTTGTTGAATTTCAGGCGATTTTTCACTAAAAGTGACATTCAACATCTCCAACTACGACGCTGAAAGTGAAAAACTCCCTCAACCGTGCCGCTACTCCTGAAAAAATGCGGACAGCCCTCATCACCCCCCGCCGACAAGCGGATGGGTGGGCTGGCTCGAATCCCGGCCCGCCGCGCCGTCCGCGCGGGTCGCTACAATGCCTGCGAACATTGCCACGACGGACTCAAGATGCAACCCAGATCCGAACCTTATTGCCCCTCTTGCGGACGCACAGATGAGCCGCGCCCCGATGGTGCGGAGCCCGTTTGCATTAATGGGGAAAGGTGGTGTTCGTGGTGCGCTGCTATCCGGCAAACGCCAAGCGGCACGACGTATATCGAACGTCCGAGTCCGGGTCGGATGACCGAAGGTGGTTTGCCGGACGACCCCCTTGACGCGTGGCTGGACTGCTATGAGACCAAGCCAAAGAAGCGAATCAGGAAGGATGACGCGAAGGCTGAAATTCAGCGGGCGTGGGCGCTATGGGCTGGCGATAAAACGACTGGACAACCGATGTTCCTGTTTTTCCTTTGGCTCACTCGGCATAGGCCTTATTTCCTGACCTTTCGGGCGAAAGGCGACCCATGGCAAACGGTACATAGCTGGCTCATACAGTACGAAGACCGTCCGGGCAGTCGCGCATAGCCCCGGCGAGCGCTCGGAACGACCGGAAGCGAACTCGGTACGGACGCTCAATATGCAAGGACGATCCATTCGCTGGCGGAGCGGGTTGGACCGGTCGTTCCTTTTGGCGGATTCTTGACATGGCCACCGGTCGATAAGCGATTTGGCATTTGGTCAGCATTCATAGATCGCCGCCATGCCCCGTCCCTTGCTCGGTGCCGTGCGTCTATGGGGCGCGTGAGCCATGTCTGGGTCGGTACCGGCTCTAAAGCGACGCATAAGCGACCGCTATCGCGGCTGCAAGCCTGGCGTTGTTGAGACCGATCTGAACACTGCCTCCCGCGCTCGCCCCGCCAGTCAATGCATTCACACGGGAAATAAGGAACGGTGTCACGCCTTTGCCGACCATACCTTCCGCATCCGCTTCCGCCAGTGCTTGTTCAATCGCGAGATCAATGACCTCACGTGGCAACGCGAATGGCTGGGGAATCGGATTGGCAACAACAAGGCCGTTGTTCAGGCCTAGGTCCCAGTTGGCTTTCATGACACGAGCTATCCGGTGAGGATCGTCGAGGCGCACATCGACACCGAACCCGCTATCGAGAGTAAAGAATCCGGGTAGGCTGTCGGTGCAGTAGCCGATCACTGGTACGCCGTGCGTCTCCAGGTATTCTAAGGTTAACTGAGTGTCGAGGATCGACTTGATGCCGGCGCACACCAATGCCACCGGCGTGCGGGCGAGTTCCTGCAGATCAGCCGAGATGTCGAAGCTCTCCTGCGCGCCCCGATGCACACCGCCGAGACCGCCGGCAGCAAACACACGAATCTTCACTAGGTCTGCGATGATCATCGTCGCCGAGATCGTCGTTGCGCCATCGCCGCCACATGCAACAAGAATCGGAATATCGCGCCGGCTGACCTTAGCCGCATCGTGGCCGCTGCGACCGAGGCGCTCAATCTCGTCACGCGTCAGCCCGACCTTGATACGGCCGTCCAGAATCGCGCAGGTGGCGGGTATCGCGCCGTGGGCGCGGACTTCGGCTTCGAGCGCAAGCGCTGTTTCAGCGTTCCCCGGCCAGGAGGCGCCATGCGAGATGATCGACGACTCCAGTGCCACAACGGGTCGCCCTGCGCCTAATGCCGCAGCGACTTCCGGGTGGATATCCAAACATCTGCTCAAACACATCGAATCTCTTCCTCCAAGCCCAACAAAGCGACGTGCTGTCGAAGGCCGCGTCTGGCAAATACCGTGTCCACCCACCGAAACAAACGTGCGCAGTGAAGACCGCGATCGCCCTAGAAGCTGAACTCACGCCGCACGCGGGTCCGCAGCGGCCGGTTCCAGATTTCGCGCCTTGGCCAGGGTGAGAGCGGTGTCCTCGATCATGTCCTCCTGGCCGCCCACCATGCCACGGCGCCCCAGTTCGACCAGGATGTCACGAGCCGGTACGCCGTACTTTTGTCCTGCGCGCTTTGCAAAAAGGAGGAAGGAACCGTACACGCCTGCGTAACCGAGTGTGAGCGCATCGCGATCAACGCGGATCGGGAAATCCATAATCGGTACGACCAGGTCCTCGGCCACGTCCTGAATCTTCCAGACATCGACGCCCGTCTGAATGCCCATGCGATCACACACCGCGACGAGCACTTCCATCGGCGTGTTACCGGCACCGGCGCCCAAACCCGCGGCGGCTGCATCGACCCGGGTCGCGCCAACCTCGATGGCACCGATGGAGTTCGCGACCCCCATTGCTAGGTTGTGGTGACCATGAAAACCAAGTTCGGTCTCCGGTTTCAGTGCCGCACGGACAGCGGAGAGACGGGCCCGTACGTCCTCGGGAAGCATGTACCCGGCGGAGTCAGTCACGTAGACACAGTTCGCACCGTAGCTTTCCATCAGCCTGGCCTGCTTCACGAGACCTTCGGGCGTATTCATGTGCGCCATCATCAGAAAGCCGGCGGCATCCATATCGAGCTTGCGCGCGAGCGTGATGTGCTGTTCCGAGACGTCGGCCTCCGTGCAGTGTGTGGCCACGCGGATCGTGTTCACGCCAAGCTCGTGTGCCATTTTCAGATGGTCCACCGTGCCAATGCCCGGAATCAGCAGCGCCGAGACGCGCGCCTGCTTCATGAGAGGGATGACGGTGGAGAGGTATTCCTCGTCCGTGTGAGCGGGAAAGCCATAGTTCACGGAACTGCCGCCCAGTCCATCGCCGTGCGTGACTTCGATCAGCGGCACGCCTGCTTCGTCCAGACCCTGTGCAATCACCTTCATCTGGTCCAGTGTCATCTGATGACGTTTCGGGTGCATTCCGTCGCGCAGCGTCATGTCATGCACGACGATCGTCTTGCCTTTGAAGTTCATGTCTGATTCCTCCCTAGTGAGCGACGGGTTCGAGCTTGAGCGAGCCGCTCAGAATTTCCTCGGCGAACATCTCGGCGGTGCGTGCGGCGGCCGCCGTCATGATGTCCAGGTTGCCGGCATACTTAGGCAGATAGTCGCCGAGGCCTTCGACCTCCAGGTAGATCGAGACCCGATCACCGTCGAACACTGGGCCATTGACGAGTCTGTAGCCGGGCACGTACTTGCGTACCTGCTCGATCATTTCGTGTACCGACTTCTCGATCGCGGCGGCATCGGGCGTGCTTTCTAACAAACAATGCACGGTGTCGCGCATCATGAGTGGCGGATCGGCGGGGTTGATGATGATGATCGCCTTACCTTCCTTCGCTCCTCCGACCTTCGAGATTGCTCCGGCTGTCGTGCGCGTGAATTCGTCGATGTTCTTGCGCGTTCCTGGGCCGGCCGATCGGCTGGACACCGTTGCGACGATTTCGGCATACCGTACGGGCTGCACTCGCGACACTGCATACACCATGGGGATCGTTGCCTGGCCGCCGCAAGTGACCATGTTGACATTCATCTCACCTTTGCCGACGTGTTGCTTCAGGTTCACGGGCGGCACGCAGTACGGGCCGATCGCCGCCGGCGTGAGATCAATCATCATCACACCCAGTTCATTGAGCTTGCGCGAGTTTTCCGCATGCACGTACGCGCTAGTCGCATCGAAGGCGATCTGGATGCCGTCGGCTTTCACGTGCGGCAGCAAGCCGTCTACGCCTTCGGACGTGGTCTTCAGTCCCAGCTCCCGCGCCTTCTTAAGGCCGTCAGACTCGGGGTCGATACCTACCATCCACACGGGTTCCAGCACTTCACTGCGTTGCAGCTTTGCCAACAGGTCCGTGCCGATGTTGCCCGGTCCGATCAATGCGCACTTCACCTTGTTCTTTGCCATGTCTCCTCCTTTGGATCAAACGAATCGATCAAATGAACCGCACCGAGCAACTGCCGATGCCGTCAATAGAAACATTGAGGTTGTCGCCGGCTGCGACTGGAACCATCGCCGCCAATGAGCCAGACAGCACCACTTCACCTGCCTTCAATGACTCGTTCAGTTGGCCCAACGTGTTGGCCAACCACGCAACCGCTTCGAGCGGGTTCCCAAGCGCAGCAGCGCCTGAGCCGGTGGTCACCACCTCGCCATTCTTCTCCAGTTTCATCGCGCATCCGACCAGGTCGACCTCGCGCGGATCGACAACGCGTTGGCCAAGCACGAACACGCCGCACGATGCGTTGTCGGCCACCGTGTCTTCGATGCGGATTTTCCAGTCGCGGATGCGCGAGTCGACGATCTCAAAGCAGGCCATCACGCCACCGGTTGCGGCGAGGACATCCTCTGCAGTCACGCCGGGTCCCTGCAGATCGTGCTTGAGCACAAAGGCGATTTCTCCCTCTGCCTTGGGCTGGATCAGGGAGGCGGCCGGAATCGAGTCGCCCTCCTCATAAAGCATCACGTCGGTGAGCATGCCGAAATCAGGCTGATAAACCCCGAGCATGTTCATCACGACCTGCGACGTCACACCGATCTTCTTGCCGATGACGCGTTCTCCCGCTTCGATGCGGCGGGCGTTCAGGCGTTGCTGGATGCGGTACGCGTCTTCGATCGTCAGATCGGCGTAGCGACTGGTGAGCGGGTCGAGCACGCGACAGTCTTTAACTGCGGCGTACAGCTCGTCGCCAAGCGAACTGATAAGAATGTCGTTCATGATTGCTGACTCTCGAGCGAGTTCACTTCATCGGAATGACTGGCGGTGAGCGGGTCGCATTCCAGCCGGTAGAAATCGGACCACTCCAGCAACTGCTGACTCGTTGTGCCTACACCACCGCAAGCAATGACTACGATGCGCTGAGCGTCAGGGAAATACTCCGGAACCCGGGCGAGTGCCGCTACCGATGCACCGCAGGCCGGCTCGCTCAGAAGGCGATGCTCTTCGAGCAGGGTCACGCTGCCTTGAATCGCTTCAGCGTCAGTCACCAGGCAGTTTCGGATCTGATGTTCCTTGGCAAGCGTCACGATGCGGGCAGTTACCTTGTTGGCACCAAGGGACGTGGCCACGGATTGGATTTTCGGGAGAGTGACCGGCTCCCCAGCCTTGAGTGCCTGGTCGTACGAATTGGCGCCAGCGGTCTCGACTGCCAATACCGGGATATCGCTCCAGCCGACTCGCCGCAGTCCTTCAATGACGCCTGCAAGCAGGCCGCCACCGCCGACCGAGCAAACAAGCAGGTCAGGGCGTTCGGTTTGCCGCGCGATCTCCTCGACCATCGTCGCGTGACCTTCCCACAGTAGAGGGTCGTCGAACGCATGGAGGTACGCGTCACCATCGCGCAGAATCGAGAGTGCGTGGTCATTGGATTCACCGAACGACGCTCCGTGAACTATGACCTCTGCTTCTTCGCCCCGAATGAGGGCACGGGCTCGCTCAGATGTCGTCTGCGGCACGACGACCGTCACCGGAATTCCAAGCTCTCGGCCCGCGTAGGCCACCGCGTACCCGGCGTTTCCTCCTGACGCGGTGACGAAGCGCCGCGCTCCCCGGTGCTTATGTTCTTCGCAGGCGAAACCAACGCCCCGCAGCTTGAATGAGCCACCCGGTTGCAGGCCTTCAAGTTTCAGGAGAACTGTTCTGCCCGTCCTGAGTGAGAGAGCTCGGGAGTTGATTAGCGGTGTTTCGATATGCAATGTCATAGCAGGACTTCATCTGTGAAAGGCGTTGGCATTTGATACAAACACCTCGACATCGGTCCCAGCTCCAACGTCATGGCGTCACCAATGCATCTGCGCATGTCGTCGTTCATCCGGGCGATGTTGGTTTTCATCGAAAAAGGAGACCCATTCGCTAGCCAACGGGCGGATAGCCCGAGGCTTGCGTTTAGATCGTTTGCCTTATGAGCGAATGACATTAGCCAAGCTGGATGACAGCGGAGACCTCAACCGGGCAACGAAACGGCAGGCTCGATACGCCTACTGCGGCGCGGCTGTGCCTTCCCTTATCGCCCAGCACTGCAACGAGGACCTCCGAGGCACCGTTGATGACTTCCGGGTGCTCCGTGAATTCCGTGGCTGCGTGCACGTAGCCTGTCACGGAGCAGACGCGGATCACGCTCAGGTCGTCCGTCAGTTGCGAACGAAGTTGCGACAAAATCGCCATGCCGCTCAGCCGCGCTGCTTCCTTCGCTTGCTCGATACTTATTTCCTGGCCGACCTGGCCGAGCGCAAACGGCTTGCCGTCCTTGAAGGCGACTTGTCCAGAAATGTGCAAAAAGCCACCTGCCAGAACGGTGGGTACGTAGTTGGCGATCGCCGCCTTCGGCGGTTGCAGTTCGATGCCAAGTTCTGCGAGACGAGCATCCAGTTCAATGCGGTTCATGAAATCTCCTTAAGGGTGAAGTACGTGCCGACGCACGACGCCCGACGTACACGGGCACATGGCACGAGTGAAAACGGAACATTCAGGATTCGAGGTCGTACTGGATCGAGAGTTGGCCTTTCTTCTCTTTGAGCTTCAGGATCTTGATACGTCCGACCTGTCCAGCGGACTTGACGTGAGTGCCGCCACAGCTATGCATCGGCAGGTCACCGAAGCATACGGATCTCATGCCATCGTTTTCGGCCAGATGGCGCGGCACATCATCTGCAATGAGCTGATTTACTGTTTGCTCCACGCCTTCGGCGGTCAGCGGCTGTGGGTTACCGCGTGGCTCGAAAACCACTCGTCCCTCACCAGGCCAATGGTGACCTTTGCTCGCGTACCAACCCATCTGCTCCACGACTCCGGAAATTAGGTGACCGGCGGAGTGGAGTCGTGCGTGCAGCATGCGGATCCCGGGCGATACTTCAATCAGCGCATCGCCGACGGCGACTTCCTGATCGGCGATGTGAATAACCTCATCACCCTCCTGAATCACGCGCCCGATCTTCACGCCGGCAATACTGCCCTGGTCGGAGAGCTGTCCTCCGCCTTGCGGGTGGAACAGGGTCGCGGCCAGCGTCACACGGAACTTGCCGTCGTCTGCGGGCGAACAGTCGAGTACCAGCGTGCGCATCGTCAGTTCGTCGCTGTTGTAGTAGGTCCGTTGTGTCATTTCGTATTCCTCAATGCATATTCTTCATTGCGGTCATGCTTCGTCAAAACGCATTTGACGTGAGACGCGGCTTGTTGGCCAAAGGCGACTCGTGCAGCGCGACAATCGCGGAAAGACAACTCACTTCCCGCATGACTCCAAGTTAAAGGACGTACGCCCGTCCCGCTTGTAAAAAATTGAGGGTTTGCAATGGTGGGGTGCAATCGTCGGCGGGGCGCTCGGCGCGGATGAGATGCCGCGCGTGGTCTAGCTGCCTGGGATATGGCTGCGTGCCGCTAATGCCGCGTTGATCCAGCTTCGTCTGAGTGCTGGGGGAGTGCTGGGGAGTGCTGGGGAGTGCTGGGGAGTGCTGGAGGGCGAAGCGCCAGACCCATTCGTCTGCTGCGATCTGGAATGTCAATACTTCGACGGGGATACACCAAAGGCTTGCCGGAACGCCCGATTGAAGTGGCTCTGATCGTAGAAGCCAACTTCCTGAGCCACCTGCGTCAGACATCGGTCGGTGTGACTCAGCAAGGAGCACGCGCGCTCCAGTCTCAGGCGTACGACCCAGGCATGTGGAGTCATGCCGACTGTTTGCTTGAAGAGCTTGAGGAAATGGAAGCGCTCGAGGTTGCAAAGGGCGGCAAGCTCTTCGAGGGTGATTTTTTCGGCCAGGTGGACGTCGCAATACTCCCTGACCCGCTGCCACTGTACTGGCGTGAGTGTGCCTTTGACAAACTGCGGCTTGACCATACGCGTCTGGACGAACAAGCGGTCAAGTAAGGTCAGCCATTCGGACTGTACTTCCATGGGCTCGGACCCCGGCGCAGCCGCCCGTAGTGCATCGTGCAATCGGGACAGATGACCGGCAAGCGACGAATCCTGAAGGACCGCCCCGCCCAGTGCAGGGAAGCGATTCTGCCCCGAGATTTCCTCTCCGAGCCCATTCAGTAACTGAGGTGAGAGGCGAAACGTCTTGAGTGTGTAAGACTCGTCCCCGGCGCTGATGCCGTCATGCACTTCACCGGGTGGCATCAACTGGATGCTGCCCGGCGTGAGCAGCAGCGTTTCGCCATGGAATCCCTGTCGCTGGACACCCTCGGTCACCAGCGCGACATGGTAGTCCAGATGGTAGTGACGCTCGAAGCGGAAATCGGAAAAGCGCGCCTCGCTAAGCACGAGACCAGGAATCTCGTTGCTGCGTTTGTACTCGACGCGATCCTTCATCAGGGCCTCCTGCAGGGCTTTCCTTTCGCGTTGGAGCGAACCGCCGTCCCAAGGCGCAACTTGCTCTGCGTTCTCCGAACCATCCACAATATTGTGCCTATTATAGACAGGCCGCTGTTTTGGGCTCCTCATCCGGCATGGGCGAGCGCAATGATGCGGTGAGCGTGAGCGTATGCACGTTGCTAGGACGATCTTTTGGCGCAGTTCTGCCAAGTCTGAAAATCAAGTCTGAAAGCTCATGACGGGGTGAGAGGTTTGGTAGACCAAGGTCCGGGACGCTTGATCTCACTCCGATTTCTCGCGGCGCATGCAACACCGGCCACAATCGCGACCATGCCTAGAACCTGATAGCGGTGAACCGTCTCATGTAGGAACAGCACGGCAAGCACGACACCAAAGAGCGGGATCAGATGAATTGAGAGGCCGGCTCGCGTTGCCCCAAAGCGTGCCACTCCGATGTTGTAGAGAAGATAGGCGACGACGGACGGGAAGATGCCAAGATAGGCCAAAGCACCGATCGACTGGATATCCCACGTAGGCGCGACGCCGGATGCACGCTCACAGAGCCACAGCGGGACCAGCACCACGAGCGCTAGCAATATCTGGGCGCCCATCAGGCCGATGCGGTCGATGTCTGCGGGAAAGCCGCGTAACCACAGAGTGTAGAAAGCCCAGGACACCATCGCGCAAAAGATCAGGAGATCTCCGCGGGAAAAGGACAGCGACGACAGGCTCGACCAATCGCCATGCATGACGATGGTGAGGGCGCCGGCAAACGACAACGTGAGTCCGAGCACCTGGGCCATATGCAGCCGCTGTCGATAGAAGATCGCGGCTAGCAGGACGATCAGGATAGGGATGAATGAGTTCAGCAGCAGAGCGTTTGACGCCGTGGTCGACTGCAACCCGAGATAGACAAGGGAATTAAAGGACACAACGCCAGCCAGCGACACGCCTAGCACGCGCCAGCGATATTTCCAGTATTTGAGCCAGTCGCGGCGCATCGGCCGGAAGGCAAAGGGAAGCATAAAGAAGAGTGCAATCACCCAGCGCCAGAGCGACAGCGCCATCGGCGGAACGTGGTTGTGCATCGCCCGGCCGACGATAAAATTGCCGGCCCAGAACAATGGAGGCGGCAAAAGCAGCAGCAAGCCCCCGACACGCGGCGAGCCTGTGGTTTTCGCGGGGACCTTCATACTCGTATCTGGCCGGTGACGGCGTCAATCTGCGCAAAATCGTGTGGCATGGTCCCGGAATTCTTTTTGGGCGGTGAAAAGAGTGCGCTGAAGCTTGAGGATCGTGAGCCTCTATCCGCGCATGTCGACGATGATCTTTGCGTTCGCACCAGACTCGACGCGTTCGTGGGCCTTCGCGATTTCCGACAGGGGAAAAATTTCGACCTGAGGATGTTGCAGCGCCCCTCGTTCCAACAGAGGGATGAGCACATCGATGGCTACCTTCCTCACCGGGATGGGCAAGTTGTAGACAATAAAGAATCGTAGATTCGCGAAACCAACGATCATCGACCTGAAGGGGATCTCGATCACTCCGGCCCCCGAACCATAGATGATTACGTCGCCGCCGAACTTCAACAGTTTTCCATATTTGCCGGCATTTGCTGCTGCGTCGACTTCAACGATGGCGTCCACACCTTGGCCGGCCGTGATCTCACGTACCGAAACAGCCACATCCTGCTCGTTGCGATTGATGACCCACTCGGCACCAAGGCGGGAAGCGAGTTGGCACTTCTCCCGACTGCCCGCCACGCCAATGACTCGTGCGCCCGAGAGCGCGGCCAGTTGCGTCGCGTAGCCACCTACCGCGCCGGTGGCACCGTAGACAAGGACCGTCTTGCCGAGAAGTCCTCCGCAAGCATGAACCGAGTACCAAGCCGTCAAAAGCGGAATCCCAAGTGAGGCGCCCGTCTCGGTCGACGCACTGTCAGGCAACGGCGCAACCTGGCTTTCGGGCAAGGCGATCAGTTCGGCTGCTGTACCGAACGGTCGCTGCCACTGGCCGTTGATCGTCCAGACCCGCTGTCCGATCCGCTGTTTCGACACGCCTTCCCCAACTGCTTCGACAACGCCGGCGCCATCGCTGTGAGGAATAACGCGCGGAAACTCCATGGCGGAGCTTGTGACGCCCGAGCGCGACTTGACGTCTGAAGGATTCACGCCCGAGTGTGCAATGCGCACCAGGACTTCGCCCACTTGAGGGGCCGGATCAGGCTGCTCGCCAACGACGAGTACGTCTCGCGCGGGGCCCTTTGAGGAATAGTGCGCGGCCTTCATATCTTTCGACCTCCAAGCTGGTTTAGTGAAGAGTGCTCTCAAACCGACGTGTCCCAGCAGAACTTCTCAGCGCAACGCTACCAATACTGTGATTCTTCGCATCTGAACGCGCTTGTAAAAAATTGACAATACAAACTACCGGCCGCCGCTGGGCCAGGCGTAAGACCCTTACCAGGTCTCTGGATGGCCGCCGACAGCGGTTAAGTATTGAATGGTTTGTTCGGGCGAACCTTGCCGATTCAAAAACTCGTCATGTCGCTCCTTTCGCGCTTCCCAACAAGGTATATGCAGTTCAGTTACCGCGAAATTCGTACAGCCGGAACGCTTCGCGGTACTTCGCTACTCCGCTCACGGGATTGCAGCGACATACCTTCTGGGACGCTTTACGCTGTTGACGTTGAAAACGGATGTCTCAAAGCGCCCGGGGAGCAGTCATTGGTCGTGATGGACCGAGGGTCCGTGACGGGTGACCAATCAGCGACGGTCGCGGACGTCAACCTCCCGTCGGGTAGGGGCCGCCGCCCGGATTTTTTCACTAACCGTGTCAGCAGTTTTTCACTTACCTGGCACAGTTTTCACTTTCTGTGGCACCCGACAACCGCGCTTAGGTTTATTTTTTGGATCTTGAACCATTCTTAGCTCATTCTTGGTTCATTCCAGACCCGCCTGGCGAAACACATGGCGAAGCGCGAACTCTACGAGAGCGTCCTCCGGTACCTGGCCGAACAGCGGGACACCGGGCATCATCCGGTCTCCCAGGCGGATATCGCCGCGGCGCTCGGCGAGTCGCCCTCGACGGGCTTGCCTGACCTGTTTCGCGCGGTACACCGCGACGCCATCAGCGAACTGGTGAGCCGTGTGGTGCGCGACGGCCATCCACTCAAGGAAGCCGTCGCCGAATTCAGCCTGCCGCCGCAAGACGCAGAGCGGCTCACGGAGATCGTCAAAGGCGACATTGCGCGGCTCGGTGAGCACAACTTCGCTCGCTACCGTTTGACGCTCGGAGAACTGACGCGTTGGGTCGAAGCAGGCCGGCCGCTAAGCGAATAGGGCGCGCGCTGGCGGCCGGCCAACTGACACGCGGGCCAACCGCACCGCCGCGCGTCGGTCGCCCGTTTGCGGCTCGCCTGTGCCTCACTTGCTACTGGTCTCCTGCCGCTCCCGCTCCCGATCCGCGCGCGCAGGCCGCGCCGGATCCGGCTTGCGTTCATCCGTCGCGGCATGCTCGGGCCCGGCCGGACGCCGGCGCCGCCGTTCCGTGAGCGACGCCACCGCGTGAAACGCCACCGGCGCGAACACCAGCCCGAGCAAGGTCGCCGCCAGCACCCCGCCGAACACGCCAGTGCCGATCGACTGGCGGCTCTCGGCCCCCGCCCCGCTCGACATCACCAGCGGCGCCACGCCCAGCAGAAACGCCGCCGAGGTCATCACGATCGGCCTGAAGCGCGCGCCCGCGGCGTCGATTACCGCGCGCGTCAACGGCAAGCCGCGCGCGTGCAGATCGCGGGCAAACTGCACGATCAGAATTGCGTTCTTCGCCGACAGGCCGATCACCGTGATCATCCCCACCTTGAAGTACACGTCGTTCGGCATACCGCGCATCAGCACCGCCGACACCGCGCCGATCACCCCAAGCGGCACCACCATCAGCACAGCGAACGGAATGGTCCAGCTCTCGTACAGCGCGGCCAGCGCCATGAACACCGCCAGCAACGACAAACCGATCAGGAGCGGCGTCTGCTTCTCCGCCACGGTTTCCTCGCGCGCGGCATCCACCCAGTCGTAGGCGACGCCCACCGGCAACGACGCGGCCAGCCGCTCCATCTCGGCCATCGCCGCGCCCGAACTGTAGCCGCGCGCCGCGCGGCCGCTCACGTCCAGCGACGGATAACCGTTGTAACGCGACAGCGCCACCGGCCCAACAGTCCACTTGCGCGTCGCGATGGCCGACAGCGGCACCATGTTGCCCTGCGCGTTCTCCACGGAGAGCGCCATCAGGTCGTCGTCGGTCATGCGCGTCGAGGCGTCGCCTTCCACCACCACGCGCCGCATGCGCCCGACATCTGGAAAGTCGTCCACATACGTCGAGCCGAAGGTGCTGCCCAGCAGGTCGGACAGCTTGTCGAACGACACGCCCAGCGCATAGGCCTTGGCCCGGTCGATCGTCAGTTCGACACGCGGCGCGTCGGGCAGGTCTTCGGAGTGCACGTCCACCAGCGCCGGATCCGTCTTCGCCTTCGCGAACAACGCTTCGCGCGCGGCCTTCAGGCCATCGAGCCCCACCCCGCCGCGATCTTCGAACCGGAACACAAAGCCGTCCGAGTGCCCCACGCCCGGCACCGAGGGCGGCAACTGGGCGTCCACGGAGCCGTCGAGAATGCTCGAAAACTCGTCGTTCAACTTGTCCTGCAACTCCATTGCACTGAGCTTGCGGTCGTCCCAGTCCTTCAGTTCGACGAAGGCCATGCCGACGTTCTGACCGGTGCCCTGGAAGCTCCAGCCGATCAGGCTCGTCACGTGCGCAATTTCGGGGTGGCGATGCAGGATCGCTTCGACCCGCTTGATCACCGACAGCGTGCGCGCCTGGGTCGAGCCGGCCGGCAACTGGATCATCACCTGCAATTGGCCCTGATCCTCGGTCGGCAGAAAGCCGCCGGGCATCTGCCAGTAGAGCAAGCCGCAGATGCCGACCAGCACCGCATACACGGCCAGCACCCGGCCGATCCGCTGCACGGTGCGGGTAGTGAGCCAGCGGTAACCGCGCGACGCGCCGTCGAAGCCATCGGCGAATTTCGACGCGGCACGCGCGAAGAAGCCGCGCAAGCCACGGCGCGCCTCGCGCTGATGCGGCGTGGTGCCGGTCGGCTTCAGCAGGTTGGCGCACAGCGCCGGCGTGAGCGAGAGCGCCATGAACGACGACACCAGCATCGAGGCGATCATCGCCACCGAGAACTGCCGGTAGATGCCGCCCACGCTGCCCGGGAAAAACGCCATCGGCACGAACACCGCGGTCAGCACGGCGGTGACGCCCACGATCGCGCTGCCGATCTGCGACATCGCCTTGCGGGTCGCCTCGCGCGGCGGCAAGCCCTCTTCTTCCATCACGCGGTGCACGCTCTCGACCACCACAATCGCATCGTCGACCAGAATGCCGATTGCCAGCACGAGGCCGAACATCGTGAACACGTTGATCGACAGGCCGAACGCCCACATCGCGAGGAAGGCGCCCATCAGCGTGACCGGAATCACCACCGTCGGCACCAGCGTATAACGCAGGTCGCGCAGGAACAGCCACATCACGAAGAACACCAGCACCACGGCTTCGATCAGCGTGTACACGACCTCGCGAATCGCGATCTGCACGAAATGCGCGCTGTCGAAAGGAATCTCGATCTGCACGCCGGGCGGCATGCTCTTCGCCAGCTCGGCGAGGCGCGCGCGAATCGCGTTCGACGTTTCCAGCGCATTGCCGCGCGGCCCTAGCTGAATCCCGACGGTGGCCGACGCGCGGCCGTTCAGGCGCGACCAGAACGAGTAGTCGTCGCGACCGAGTTCGACGCGCGCCACGTCGCGCAGGCGCACGGCCGAACCGTCCGGCTTCGCCTTCAGCACGATCTGGCCGAACTCCTCCGGCGAGATCAGTTGTCCCTTGACGGTGACCGACGCCACCATCTGCTGCCCCGGCACAAAGGGCGCGTCGCCCAGGGTGCCGGCCGTCACCGTGGCGTTCTGCGCGGTGATCGCGGCATTCACATCGCCGGCGGCCAGTCCATACTCGCGCAGCTTCATCGGATCGAGCCAGATCCGCAACGCCTGGTCCGAGTCCCACAGTTCCGCCGAGCCCACGCCGGGCGCGCGTTTCAGCTCGCGCATCACGTAGCGGTTCAGGTAGTTGCTGAGTTCGGTCGAATCGCGCGTGCCGTCGGTCGAGGTCAGCGCCACCAGCATCAGGAAGGTGTTCGACGCCTTGAAGACGCTGATGCCGTTCTGCACGACCTGCTGCGGCAGGCGCGGTTCGACCTGCTTCAGGCGGTTCTGCACGTCGACCATCGCGATGTCGGGATTGGTGGCCGGCGAGAAGGTCGCGTCGATTTCCAGGTTGCCCTGGCCGTCGCTGCTGGTTTCGTAGTACAGCATCCCGTCGGCGCCATCGAGACTCTCCTCGATGATGCTGCCCACGTCGCCGTCGACCACCTCGGTCGCGGCGCCCGGATAACTCGCCACGATCACGATGCGTGGCGGCGACAGGCGAGGGTATTGGGCAACCGGCAGTTGCGGAATGGCTAGCGCGCCCGCCACGATAATGGCGAACGCGACAATCCAGGCGAAGACCGGTCGGTCGATAAAAAATGAGGGCACTCAGGATTCCTGTCAGTGCGGCACGAAAGATGGCGCGTCAGCGAGGCGCGCCATGTGCAAAACATCGGCCAGCACGCCGTCGCGCATCGCATAGCCGCGCGAGCGCCCTTCTTCGACGAAACCGAAGCGGCGATACAGCGCAATGGCCGGCACGTTGTCGGCAAACACGGTCAGTTCGAGGCGGCGCAGGCCGAGCGCGCGGTCGGCGCAGTCGACGAGCGCGGCCAGCAGCGCGGCGCCCACACCACGCCGCAGGTAGGCGTCGTGCACCGACAACCCGAAACCCGCACTATGCGCGCGGCGCGGCCGCGCCACCACCATCTCGGCGTACCCGACCACGCGGCCATCCAGCTCCGCGCACAAGGCCAAGGCGCCCGCGGGCAAATTGGCGAACCATGACGCCATGGCTTCGGGCGTGCGATAGCCGATCGTCAGGGTGCCGTACCGCACACCCGGTTGATTCGTGATGTCGGCAATCGCTTCCACGTCCGATGCTTCGCATGCGCGCACGTTCACGTGCGATGTTGTCCCTGCTGCTCTCTCAAACCTCTCGCTGCTCGTGTTCATTATTCTGGTCCGTTGCGAATGGCATCGGCTCACGCAACCGTGCCATGAAGTAGCTATCGATCAGCACACCGTCGCGCAATGCCGCTGCGCGGTGCGTCGCTTCTACTTCGAAACCGTATTTCCTGTACAGCGCAAGGGCCGGCAGGTTGTCGGTGAACACATTGAGTTCGACGCGACGCAGGCCGAGCCAGTGATCGGCAAGATCGAGCATTTCCGCGATCAACGCACTGCCGACCCCGCGGCCATGCCATGCCTCGTGCACGCCGACCGCGATTTTTGCCGTATGGGCACGGCGCAGCGTGCCACGGATCATTTCTCCGAAGCCGATCAGTATATCGCCGGACACGGCCGCAATGGCCACCCCCGGCGAAGGGACTTTCGCGAGCCGCGTGCGGGTTTTTTCGAGGGTCGGATACGGCGCGCTCGGATTGCCATGCAACATCGCGGGCTGCAGCTCCAGGGCGTGGAGCTGCTCCGCGTCCGCTACGCCCAACGCGCGCAGCGTGAAGCGCTCAGATGGGGACGGTGGCGTGATGTTTTGACCCATCCCCTTACAGCGTCAGTTCGAACGAGCGCGCGAGGAGTCCCGGCAGATGCATGCCGCCGGTGGCGCGCTCGCCATAGGTGGAGTCGCTCAGCAGCAGTTCGGGCTGGGCGCCGAGGCGCTCCAGTTGATCGCCGAGCAGCCGGTACATGCTGTCGTCGAAACGCATGGCCTCCACGGGCGCCACGATCTGCCCGCGTTCCACCCAGAAGGTCGCGAAGCGCGTCATGCCGGTCAGACGGCAATTCATCCGGTCCGAGAAATTCACGTACCAGAGGTTGCCGATATAAAGACCCGTATCGAGCTGCGTCAGCACGTCGTCTTCGGCCAGGTCGCCGCCTTCCATCGACAGCGCAAGAGGTGCTTCGGAGTCCAGCGCACCGTTGGGCTGCAGACCGTACTCGCGGGCGCTGCGGGCATTCGTCAGGCGCTCCATGCTGCGGCCGTCCTGAATCAGCGGCACGCTCGCGCGCAGATAGCCGTCGTCGTTGAAACCCGGCGTGATGCCGAGGCTCAGGTCCTCGGTCAGCGTCACGCGCGAATCCAGCGCCACCTCGCCGGTATGCAGCTTGTACAGTTCGCTACGCGAGGTCGCCTGGGCACGCGCCGAGAAACCACCCCATGCGGTCACCCCCAGCAACTCTTCGAGCGCGGCAGGCGCCAGATACGAACGGTAACGTCCAGGCGACAGCGCACGCGGCGTAAGCGCGAGGATCGGCAAGCGCTGCGCGGCCTGCTCGACCTTGCGGGCGAAGGTGGCGTCGCTCCAGTGGTCGCCCGCGTAGCTGGTCTTGATGGCGCGGCCGCTCGGATCGTACAGCGACCAGCTGAAGTTGAAGTTGCTGACCTCGTACCAGCCGCGGCTGCCTTTGGTCGACGCAAAGCCGCGCACAATCGTGCCGCCCGCGTAAAACCCCACGAAATCGAGGCCCTTCGCACATTCGGCGACGGTGCGCACCAGCGCGTGCGGCTCCGGCACCTTGCCGGCGCGGCGCGTCGAGCGCTCCCACTGCGACGTGTCGAACAGCAGATGAGGATCGTCCTGCGCATCGCGCAATCCTTCGCGCAGGGTGACGAGCGCGCGGCTCACGTCCTGCAGGTCGGCGTCGGCATCGCCGCACACCGTCAGCGTCGAATAGGCCTGGCGCGCGCCGTCGATCAGGCGCAGCGTCAGCTTGCCTTGCGCGACGCTGCCGATCTGCCGCACCTTGGCCGCGTTGAAGCGGATGAAATCCGACTGCTCCGCGGAGAACGAGGTCAGCGTGATTTCGCCGCCTTGCTGCGCACGGTCGATCGCATCGGCCAGCAGCAGGAAGTGACGATGCCAGTCCACCGCGGCCGCGTCGTGCGGGATCAGGGAGTCGCTCATCATGCGCCTCCGAAGACGTCGATATTGCTGAACACGCAAGCGGGCGACGCATGGCCGACCCGAATCGCCTGGGCCGGTTCGCCCTTGCCGCACATCGGCGTGCCGAACAGCTGGCGGGTGCTCTCATTGCCGACCGCCGACAGGCTGCGCCAGAAATTCGCGGAAATGCCGCGATAGTTGGGCTGCTTGACGATCTCGGTGAGCTTGCCGTTCTCGATCAGTTGACCGAACTCGCAGCCGAACTGGAACTTGTTGCGATGGTCGTCGATCGACCATGACGTATTGCTGCGCATCAGAATTCCGTGCTCGATATTGGCGATCATCTGCTCGAGCGACTGGTCGCCCGGTTCGATGTTCAGATTGGCCATCCGGTCGATCGGCGGCCGGTTCCAGTTCGAAGCGCGCGAATTCGCCACGCCCGGCAGACCCGTGCGCTGCTGCGACAGCGCACCGCCAAGCGGCCGCTCGAGCACGCCGTCGCGGATCAGATAGTGCTTCTGCGCCGCGCTGCCGTCGTCGTCGAAAGCGTAGGCCGCGGCCTCTTCGCGCAGGTCCGGATCGAACGTGACGTTCAGCAGGTTCGATCCGTACTGATAGCTGCCGAACATCTCCGGCTTCACGAAGCTCCAGCCGGCGTAATTGCGCTCGTCGCCGAGAATGCGGTCCAGCTCGAGCGGATGGCCGATCGATTCGTGGATCTGCAGCATCATCTGGTCGGGCATCAGCAGCAGATCGCGCTTGCCCGAGGGGCAATTCGGCGCGGCCAGCAATTGCAGCGCCTCGTGGGCGACACGCGCCCCCGCACCGTCGAAGCCGTAGCGCGCCAATACTTCGACACCACCCTGCGCGAGCGTGCCGTAGTGGCCGCCCAGGGTACGCACCTGGGTGTCGCCGTCGGCATGCGCGGCGACGCTCAACTGCGGCATCACGAAGCGGAAATGCTGGTCGATGCGCACACCGTCGCCGGTGATGTAGAGCTGATCGGTCTGCGTCACCTGCACGCTCGCCGTACGCTCGACGATGCGCGGGTCGATATTGGCGGCCGCGCATTCGTGCGCCAGCCGCTCGAGCCACTCGCGCCGGGTCGGCAACGCATGCTCCGCGTTCGGCGACACATAGCGGCCGCTCGTGGCCGGACGTGCGATCTCGCGATGATCGATCAGCGACAGCGCCCCACTCGCTTTGGCGCGGGCGGTGGCGATATCCAGCGCAGCCTGCAAACCGGCGGCCGACAGGTTGGCGCTCGCCGCATAACCGGCGCCCGCGCCCACGTAGGCGATCAGCATGGCGCCGCGGTCGCGCAGCGTATGCAACGGCTGGGCGATGTCGTCACGGACTTCGTGATCGTCGATGGTTTCGTCGACGATGCGCAGCGACCAGAAATCCGCGTCGCTCCTCAGCGTGCGGGCGGCTTGCGCCCACCGTTCGTCAATCATGCGATTTTCTCTTGGATGTCCGCCTGCGGCACCATCAGCGAAGACGCCAGCAGCGACTGGGTATAAGGATGCGACGGCGCATGCAGCACGTCCATCGTATTGCCCGCTTCGACAATGCGGCCCGATTTCATCACGATCACGCGATGCGCCATCGCCTTCATCACCGCGAGATCGTGGGTGATGAACAGGTAGCTTAGCTGGTACTTTTTCTGCAGATTGGTCAGCAGGTTCAGCACCTGCTTCTGGATCGAC
The DNA here is from genome assembly GCF_900142845.1 of Paraburkholderia phenazinium. NCBI lineage: Bacteria > Pseudomonadati > Pseudomonadota > Betaproteobacteria > Burkholderiales > Burkholderiaceae > Paraburkholderia > Paraburkholderia phenazinium. The sequence continues at coordinate 113,147 of NZ_FSRU01000002.1, read as the reverse complement.
ACGTCGAGCGCGCTGGTCGGCTCGTCGAGCACCAGCAGTTCGGGTTCGACCGCGAGCGCGCGGGCAATCGCAATGCGCTGACGCTGGCCGCCGGAGAATTCATGCGGATAGCGCAGCATCGATTCGACCGGCATGCCCACTTCTTCGAGCAGGGCCCCCACGCGATCGCGCCGCGTTTTGGCGTCGACATCGGGACGGTGCACGGCGAGGCCTTCGCCGATGATCTGTTCGACCGTCATGCGCGGCGACAGCGAGCCGAACGGGTCCTGAAACACCACCTGCATGCGCGAGTACAGCGCCCGCTTGGCCTTGGCGTTTTTCAGCGACGACAGCGCGAGGCCGTCAATGTCGATCGTCCCCGAAGCCGGATGCTGCAGGCCGAGTACCGTAGCCGCGAGCGTCGATTTGCCCGAGCCCGATTCGCCGACAATGCCGAGCGTCTCGCCGCGGCGCAAGCTCAGGTCCACGTCGTGCACCGCGCGGAAGGTCGACTTGCCGAACATCGAGCGCCAGCCTTTGCCCGACACGTGATAGTCGACGGCGAGCCCCTTGACGTCGAGAATCTGCCGCGCGCCCTCTTCCACCTCGTCGATGCAACGCTGCGGCTCGCTGTCGAGCAGACGCTTCGTATAGGGATGCTGCGGGTTCGAGAACAGCGCATGGGTGGTGTTGGTTTCCACCAGCACGCCCTTTTCCATCACCGCCACGCGCTGCGCAAAGCGCTTGACCAGATTCAGGTCGTGCGTGATCAGCAGCACGGCCATGCCGCGCTCGGCGGCTTCCTGTTCCTGCAATTCGATCAGCAGATCGACGATCTGCTGGCGCACCGTGACGTCGAGTGCGGTGGTCGGCTCGTCGGCCAGCAGCAGACGCGGGCGGCAGGCGAGCGCCATGGCGATCATCGCGCGCTGGCGCTGGCCGCCGGACAACTGGTGCGGGAAGCTGTCGATGCGGCGCTCCGGCTCGGGAATGCCGGTGCGGCGCAGCAGTTCGATGCCGCGTTCGCGCGCCGCATTCGGGCGCATGCCTTCGTGCAGCCGCAGACTTTCGGCGATCTGCTTGCCGACCGTGTACAGCGGGTTCAACGCCGTCATCGGCTCCTGGAAGACCATCGCGACATCCGCGCCGCGAATCCCGCGCATCTGCTGCTCGGTCTTCTGCAGCAGGTCTTCGCCGTCGAGCAGCATGCGGCCGCTCAGTTCCGCCTGCTCCACGAGACGCAGGATGGACAGCGCGGTGACGCTCTTGCCCGAGCCCGATTCGCCGACCAGCGCGACGCGTTCGCCGCGCCCGATCGACAGGCTCAGTTCCTGCACCGCGACTTTCTCGCCGAAGCGCACCGAGAAGCGGTCGATTTCCAGCAAAGGCTTGTTCACAGGCTTGTTCATTACTTGCCACCCCCAAATGCCGAGCCGCGCATGCGTGTGTCGAGCGCGTTGCGCAATGCGTCGCCCATGAAGGTCAGCAACAGCAGGGTGATCACCAGCGCCGAGAACGCCGAGATCGAAATCCACCATGCATCCAGGTTGTTCTTGCCTTCGGCCAGCAGCTCGCCGAGGCTAGGCGTCGGCGGCGGGACACCGAGGCCGAGGAAGTCGAGACTGGTGAGCGACAGGATAGCCGCGCTCATGCGGAACGGCAGGAACGTGATCACCGGAGTCAGGCTGTTAGGCAACACGTGACGCCACATGATCTGCCAGTTCGACAGGCCCATGGTGCGGGCGGCCTTCACGTAGTCGAGCGAACGGTTGCGCAGGAATTCGGCGCGCACGTAGTCCGACAGCACCAGCCAGCCGAACATCGACAGCAGGATGAAGAGCAGCCACAGCGTCGGCTCGAAGATCGACGCGAAGATGATCAGCAGATACAGGTCCGGCATCGAGCTCCAGATTTCGATCAGGCGCTGCCCGATCAGGTCGGTGCGCCCGCCGTAGAAGCCCTGCACAGCGCCGGTCAGCACGCCGATCGCCACCCCCGAGACGGTCAACGCAAACGCCATCAGCACCGACAGGCGGAAGCCGTACAGCAGGCGCGACAGCACATCGCGGCCGAACTGGTCGGTGCCCAGCCAGTTGCTCGACGACGGCGGCGCCGGATACGGATGCGCCGCGAAATAGTCGATCGTGTCGTAGTGATAGTGATTCGGCGGATAGACCGCGAAGTTGCCGTTACCCTGGAAACGCGAACGGATATACGGGTCCAGGTAGTTGGTGCCGGCCGGGAAATCGCCGCCGAACACCGTCTCCGGATAGTCCTTCACGATCGGAAAGTAGTAATGGCCGTCGTAGCGCACGATCAGCGGCCGGTCGTTGGCGAGCACTTCGCCGAACAGGCTGATCACGAACAGCGTAGCGAAAATCACCAGGCTCCAGTAACCGAGGCGCTGGCTCTTGAAACGCAGCCACGTGCGACGCCACGGCGACACCGACGCGACGAGCGTGACCGCCGCCGGATCAGCGGCCCAGGCGGTTGAATTGGATGCGGGGGTCGACGAGGACATAGCAGACGTCAGCAATAAGTTTGGTTACAAGACCGATCAGCGTGAACAGGAAGAGCGAACCGAGGACGACCGGGTAATCGCGGCGGATCACGGAGTCGTACGACAGTTGGCCCATACCGTCGAGCGAGAACAGGGTTTCGATCAGCAGGTTGCCGTTCAGGAAGGCGCCCACGAAAGCGGCGGGTAGACCTGTCAGCAGCGGAATCGCAGCGTTGCGCAGCACGTGCTTCCACAGCACGTCGCGCTCCGGCGCCCCTTTGGCTCTAGCGGTCAGCACGTATTGCCGGCCAATCTCCTCGAGGAAGGTGTTTTTGGTCAGGATCGTGACCACGGCGAAGTTACCCACCACCGACGCCGTGACCGGCAGCACGATGTGCCACAGGTAATCGAGCGCCTTGCCGACGAGGCTCAGGTCCTGGAAGTTATCCGAAGTCAGGCCGCGCATCGGGAACACCTGCCAGAAGGTGCCGCCGCCGAACAGCATCAGCAGCAGCACGCCCAGCACGAAGCCCGGAATAGCGTAGCCGGCCAGCACCAGCACGCTGGTCACGGTGTCGAAGCGGGAGCCGTTGCGCACTGCTTTCGCAATGCCCAACGGCACCGATATCACATAGGTCAGCAGCACCGTCCATAAGCCGAGTGTGATGGAGACCGGCAGCTTGGACTTGATCACCTCCCACACGCTGTCGTGCTGATAGTAGGACTGCCCGAGATTGAAGGTCGCGTAGTTCTTCATCATCAGGAAGTAGCGCGTGAGCGGCGGCTTGTCGAAGCCGAACTGCTTCTTGATCTGTTCGAGCTGCTGAGGATCGACACCCTGGCTGCCGTGATAGCCGCCACCGCCCGCCCCCGCCTCTCCGCCACGGCTTTTGCCGTGGCGGAGTTGCGTCATCACCTGTTCGACCGGCCCACCCGGCACGAACTGCGTGACGACAAAGGTCAGGGTCACGACGCCGATCAGGGTCGGCACCATCAACAACAGACGTCTAAGAATGTAAGCAAGCATGGTGAACCTCAGTTTGCTGCGGACGGCGCGGAAACCGGCGTGGCTGCACTGAGTGCGGCCTGCGGTTTCTTGTACCAGTAGTCAATGATCCAGTCCTCGGCCTGATACGTGGTCGGGATAACCTTCGGATAGGCAAGTGTCGTCTTGTAACCGATGCGCGTGTTCGGCGCGTAGTACTCGGGCACGAGGTAGTACTCGTTGATGAGAATGCGGTCGAGCGCGCGCGTGGCCGCTTCCAGATCGTCAAGCGTATTGGCTGCCAGCGCCGCGCGGACCATCGCATCAACCGCCTTCGACTTGATCCCCGGATAGTTCTCCGAACCGATCTGCGAGGCTGCCGCGCTGCCGAACCGGCGCTCCAGCTCCGCACCCGGAATCGTCACCGGGTTGTAGATATAGGTGGTCATGTCGTACTCGAAGTTGTCGAGCCGCTTCTGGTACAACGCGCTGTCGATCTCGCGCATGTGCGCCTGGATGCCGAGCATGCCGAGCGCCTGCATGTAGGGCAGCAGCAGCCGGTCCATGCCGGGCTGGTCGTCGATGATCTCGATGTTCATCGGCGTGCCGTTGGCGTCGCGCAGCGCGCCGTCGCGATAGTGCCAGCCGGCTTGCGCCAGCAGGTCGCGGGCCTGGCGCAGGTTGCTGCGCAGCGAGTTCGGCGGCAGCGTGTTGGGCTGCATCGTCATCGGTCCGAACACTTCAGCCGGCAAGCTCGCCTTGAACGGATCGAGCAAGGCCAGTTCCTTCGGTCCCGGCATGCCCTTCGCGCCGAACGGGCTGGCGTCGAAATAGCTGTTGGTGCGCACGTACTGGCCGTAGAACATCATCCGGTTCATCCAGTCATAGTCGAACGCCAGCGTGAGCGCGTGACGGACTCGCACGTCCTGGAACATCGGCTTGCGCAGGTTGATCAGGAGGCCCTGCATCTGGGCCGGGCCGTCCGGCACGTTGACCTGCTTGAGCAGGCCGTTGTCGAAGTTCTTGCCGACGTATTTGCGGGCCCATTGCGTCGCGCTGTACTCGACCTTGACGTCCGCGTCGCCGGCCTTGAAGGCCTCGAGCTGCGTGTACTGGTCCACGTAAAGCTTGAAACGGATGCGCTCGAAGCGGTACATGCCGCGCCGCGTCGGCAGGTTCGCCGCCCAATAGTCGGGATTGCGAACGTATTCGATGTCCTTGTCGTTCTTGCGCTGGGCGATCAGGTAAGGACCGCTCGCAATCGGCGCCGCGGTCGAAATCTGATCGAACGGCGGACGCTTGCCGTCGGCCGTCATGCCCCACTTCGGCGAGAACACCGGAAGATCGCCGGCGATCAGGGGCGCGTCGCGCTCCGGATGCACGAAGTCGAAGCGAATGGTCGACTTGTTGAGCACGGTCGCGCTCTTGATGATCGCGAACTGCGAGTTCAGGAGCGGCGAGGCCTGCGGGCTTTTCAGCGTATCGAGCGAGTACTTGACGTCGTCGGCCGTAATCGGGTCGCCGTTCGAAAAGCGTGCGGCCGGATTGATGTGGAAGGTCGCCGAAGTCTGGTCCGGCGCCACTTCGACATCGTCCGCGATCAACGCGTACTCGGAGGCGAGTTCGTCCCAGCTACGCTGCATCAGCGTATCGAACATCAGGTTGGCGATGTCCGGGGCGGGCGCGCCGCGTACCAGGAACGGATTGAGCGAGTCGTAGCTCTGCAGTTCGTCGTGGTTCTCGAAGCTCAGATAGCCGTTGGCCGGCGCGTCCGGATCCGCGTAGTCGAAATGCGTGAAATTGGCGGGATATTTGGGCTGATCGTATTGGGCGATCGCAGAGGCGGCATGGGCCGGCGTGACGGCCAGACTCAATGCGCCAAGCAGTGCGGCAGCGAAAGCCGGCGCGGCGCGCGTGGCGGCTTGCCGTGTCGCCGATGCGCAAGAGATCGTCCATGCAGCGCGCGGCAACCGAAACTTCACAAGTCTCATCATCAGTATGCGTAGGTCGCGCGCCGGCTTATGGCCAACGCACGGTTCGTCGGATCGACCAGGGCGACGCAACCGCCATCGTCAAGGTCACTTAAGGCGTCGCATGGCGCCTTGGGTTATGGGTTAGCGTCGTACGCGGGGCCTGCACGAAACGACCCCGGCGCCGACAACAATCCCTGCGTTCTTCTCGCGCTGGCCGGGTCGGCGATACGGCAATGCTGGCCGCGGCGACGTACGGAGAAGTTCACAGTGTGCTACTTAAAAAAAAGAGTCGCTCCGGCGGCACAAAGAATGCCGGAGCGACCAATCGTCAACAGGCTTACAACTTGTTAGAACTTATACGTTGCACCGATCTGAGCGTAACGGCCGATGTACGAATACAGCGAGACGTCATAGCCCGTGTTGTCGATGGTGTTGAACCAGTACGGGTCATACGGCGGCGCACGGTTGAAAATGTTGTCGATGCCGGCATACAGCGTCCAGTGCTTGAAGCCCGTGTACTGAGCATACAGGTTGAACTGGCTATACGACGGAACCGACGACTCGATGCCGGGGCCCGACACCAGATCCTGTTCGTACGGACCCGTGTATTGCCACGTCAGCGTGGCATTCCACTGGTGGTAGTTCCAGTTCAGGCTCGTATTGCCCTTCCAGCGCGGGAACGAAGCACCGAAGGTTTCGGCCATCGCGCTGTTGTTACCGGCAGCGTTGGTCTGACCGTCAGCCAGACCCGGCGTCTTGAAGCTCAGCACATACGCCCAGTCAGCCGAAACCGTGAAGGTACCGAGCGGCGTCGGCAGCGACTGGCGCAGCGTGGCTTCGAAACCATCCGTGTTCAGGTACGACTCGTTGACGTACTGCGTGTTCACGAAGTTGATCAGGTTCGTGCTCGGGTCACGCACCACCACGTTCGGGTTGTTCTGATCGATCAAGCCCTGCAGCGGTTCGACACCGATCACGTTCGTGATGTCGATCTTGTACCAGTCGAAGCCGATGTCGGTCGTACGGGTCGGCGACAGTTCGAAGCCGATGTTGTAGTTCTTCGTACGTTCCGGCTGGAGGTTCGGATTGCCTGCCGTCGATTCCAGGAAGTAGTTGCCTGCCTGGCCGTACTGCGGCGATGCCGGATCCTGGTCGACCGCGTTCTGCACGCCGAAGCTCGTTGCCTTACCGTCTTCGATCAGCGTCGGTGCGCGGAAGCCGCGGTTGAACGACGCGTACGTCGTAAAGGCCTGAACCGGCTGATAGCGCAACGCAAAGCGCGGCGAGAACGCACCGCCGAAGTCGCTATAGTGGTCATAGCGGCTCGACTGGCTGAACGTCAGGTTCTTGATGATAGGAATGTCGATCTGGTAATAGACCGCGGCGACATTACGCTGACCTTCCACCGTCTGGTACGGCGGCGTAATGAAGTCGCCGGTCGCATAGCCGGCTGCCGTGTCGATCGATTCGCTCTGGTGCTGGAACTGCGCACCGAAGCCGATACCGACATCGCCGCCCGGCAGCGTGAACAGGTTCGGCGTGGAGATCGTCGCATCGATCGTGTCGAGCTTCGAAATAGCCTGGTTGTTCAGCGTGCCGAACACGCCATTCAGACCGTTCGGCGTAGCCGACGGGTTGGCGAAATCGTAGCCGCCTGCGAGCAACTGGTTGTAGCCCGCCGCCGACACTTCGTTCGAATACGAGTTCGACACTTCGCTCTGCGAATGGCCGTACGACGCCGCCCAGTTCCAGTCACCCAGATGCGGTGTGCTGAAGTCGCCCTTCAAGCCGGTCGACAGACGGTAGAAGTTCGCCGTGGTCGTAACGTTTTGCGGGTTGTTGACGAACGGATAGTTGATCGGCGTCGCGACCCCGGGGTTCGGGTTGTACGGATTGTTCGCCGCGATCACGTTGGTCGTATTCAGCGACTGCGGTGCGCCAAGCGCCGGGTTGTACACCTGCGGCACGCCAGCCCAGCCAATTGCGCCTACGCCCGTCGTACCGTACAGCGTCGTCTGGTTGTAGCTTTCCCACACGTCGGCGAAGGCCTGGATGTGGTCGTTGATCTTGAAGTCGCCGTGAATCTTGATGTTGGAGCGATCCGACTCAGGGGCGAGCGACTCTTCATCCGTGATGTTGTGCTGGCAGACCGTGCCGCCCAGCGAGCCGAACGTGCTGGCCGACGCACTTGCCGGGACCACGCGGCTGTTGGAAGCGCCGCAGCCAATCGCCGTAGCGGTATTGGTAGCCGGGTTCACCCAGTAAGACGCAGGCGAGTACGCGTTGTATTGCGACGTCGTATCGCGCTGGCCGAGCATGATGCCGCTCTGGTGGAACGTGCTGGCCGCTGCCGTGATGTTGTAGCCGTCTTCGGTCAGGTTACCGAAGCCGCCGAGGATGCTGAAGTTGCCCGTGCCATTGCCGCCGTGCTGCGCGCCGCCGATGTTGCCGTCGAGCTGCAGGCCCTGGAAATCGTGCTTGGTAATGATGTTCACGACGCCGGCGATAGCGTCCGAACCGTACTGCGACACAGCGCCGGTCTTGACGATTTCGATCCGGTCGATCATGTTCGTCGGCAGCGTGTTCAGGTCGAAGAACGTGTCGGTGCCGTTCACTGCGAATGCAAAGGGCGCAGCGCGCTGACCGTCGATCAGCACCAGCGTGTACTTCTCGCTCAGGCCGCGCAATGCGATGCCTGCGCCGCCAGGTGCGAAGCTGTCCGGATTGGCGTCGCTCCAGCTACTCGCGGAGTTGGCCGAAGTCTGGCGCAGATAGTCCGATACGGAAGTTGCACCGCTCTGCTGGATGTCTTTCTGCGAGATCACCTGAACCGAATTGAAGCCCGTCTTGTCCGCCTGACGGATCAGCGAACCCGTCACTTCGAAGGTCTTCAACTGCTTGACGTTCTTGTTGCTGGCCGCCGCGCCCGAAGCAGGAGCCGGAGCGGCCGCCGCTGCAGTACCCGAGGCCGCGGCTGCAGGAGCTGCCGCCGGCTGGCTTTGCGCAAACGCCGGAACGGCGAATGCAGTCGTCAATGCGAGTTCGGCCCAGATTATTCTTCTGATGGCCAACGCCAATGCCCGTTGTTTCATTTTTCCCCTTCTCACTCGTCAGTAAGGCCACACCTGTTGTGCGAAGAGAGGTCTTGTGAACCCCTCTACTCGAATTGCGGCGACGTTGCGCCGCTTTCGCCAAAGTTGCCCCGCGGTCATATCACTCCACCAACCGATTAGCGTCTAAACCACTGCAGCGAGAAGACGGGGCACTCCGACTTATTTGATTTCGGACTACTAAAAACTTACTAATTTATTGTTTAATCTTTCAACTTCATTTCAGCAGCTCGATGAACACGAGTCATGACCGGACCGTTCACTACTCGACTCGTATTGCATATTCAAGCTACGGGTTAACCTGTAGGACTACTGATGGATATGTTTCGACCGATCCATCTCGAACACAAGGCACTGCGACTAAAACAATCTTGGCGTTCCGACCCAGACCAGCACCGTCTCTTCCCCTGCGGTGTTAGCCCATGCATGCGGGACAGTCGACTCGTAATGCGCGGTGTCACCAGCCTGCAATATGAAGGTCGTACCTTCAAGTGTGAGAGCGATCTGGCCGCTCATCACGTACAAAAATTCTTCCCCTGCATGCGTCGTCACTTCCGACGGTTGCTGACCGGCCGGCATCCGCACCAGAATCGCTTCCAGCTTGCGGTCCACCGACAGATTCGTCAGCCTGCCAAACAGGTTTGCCGAATCGGCAAAACCGAAAAACTTCAGGTCGTCGCCTCGACACACGGACTTGGCTTCAGTCGGCGTCTCAACGAAGTACTGCACCGTTACCCCTAGCGCTTGCGCGATACCTACGAGCGACGTGATCGACGGCGTGGCCTGCCCGCGCTCCACTTGCGACAGGAACGGCTTGGAGATGCCTGCCGCCTTCGCCGTTTCATCGAGCGTGCGCTTGAGCCGTTGTCGCAACGCGCGAATCTTGCTGCCTATTGCGAGTGCGGCTGATGCCTTCTTATCGAGTGGCGGAACCATAGCAAGACAGAATCCAGTAGTCAAAATTTGTTTGATCTAAGCAAATTTAGTTTCGTTGAAAGCGCGACGTCAGCCGCGAAGTCGGTTGAAAAATTGGGTGAGCGCTCGCCCGCGGTGAAAACCGGATGAAGCCGGTTACCCAGGCGACGGACAAATTCATCCAGTGTCCCCGGAAGGTTGAATGCACAACTAAAGTGCGAGCGCATTCCCTTCCAGTCTGGAATCATTGAATTGACAATAGAAATCGGTGTGCACGGAGCCGGCAAACATCTCGCCGGCCCGGCGCGCGCGCTTTGATGCGCTTGATGAATCGGACGATATCAAGACAAAATCGTCCGTCAAACTTTTTTTGATAGGAACAGACAGTGTTTAGAGCATTTCCTCCAATTACGAGGTGAACTCCAGGCACCCAAGCGGCTGCAAACCGTATTTGAGAATGAACGGCACCCCCAGCCGCAAGCCGGGAAAACCCTCGTCGCAAATTTGCGACAGAGGGCTCCCTCTCGCGTCAGCCGTGGGTGCCTTCGCCGGCCTCGACCGATAGCGCCGGCTGATGGGTCGGCTGACGGGCCGCACGCTCCAGCACCGGACGAAGCGCGGCGCCGGTATGGCTTTCGCGGACCCGCACCAGCCCTTCCGGATCTGTGGCCGCCACGATCGAGCCGCCGCCCACACCGCCCTCCGGACCGAGGTCGATGATCCAGTCGGCTTCGGCGATCACGTCGAGGTCATGCTCGATGACCACCACGCTGTGACCGCCGTCCGCGAGACGATGCAGCACGCGAATCAGCCGCGCCACGTCCGCCATATGCAGGCCGACCGTGGGCTCATCGAGCACGTACAGCGTATGCGGCGCTTTCTGGCCGCGCCGCGTGACGTCGTCGCGTACCTTGCTCAACTCCGTGACGAGTTTGATGCGCTGTGCTTCGCCGCCCGAGAGCGTGGGCGACGGCTGCCCCAGGGTGAGATAGCCGAGGCCCACGTCCTTCATCAGTTGCAACGGATGCGCGATGCTGGTGATCGGCGCGAAGAACTCGACGGCCTCGTCGATCTCCATGGTCAGTACGTCGCCGATATTCTTGCCGCGCCACGTGACCGCCAGCGTCTCCGGGTTGAAGCGCTGGCCGTGACAGACGTCGCACCCGACCTTCACATCCGGCAGGAAGCTCATGCCGATCGTCCGCACGCCCTGGCCTTCGCAAGCCGGACAGCGACCCTCTCCCGTATTGAACGAGAAGCGCGAGGCCGTGTAACCCCGTGCGCGCGCCTCGAGGGTACCGGCGAACAGCTTGCGGATGGCATCCCACACGCCTATATAAGTAGCCGGACACGAACGCGGGGTTTTGCCGATCGGCGTCTGGTCGACTTCGAGCACGCGGTCGATGCTTTCCCAGCCCGTGATCGCGTCGCAGCCCTGCCACGCGTGCGTCACGTTCAGTTGCGCGCGCGGTGCGCTGCGGGCCAGCACGCTCGAGCGGCGGTTAGCAGCCGGTTCGTCTTGTGCGGCCGCCTTGCGGGCACGGCGCGTGGCCGGCGACGACAGTACCGAGCGCCCCACCGCATCCAGCAGGTTCGCCATCAGCACGTCGCGCGCGAGCGTGGACTTGCCCGAGCCGCTCACACCCGTCACCGCCACGAGACGCGACAGCGGCAGCCCGACGGTCACGTTGCGCAGGTTGTGGAGCTTGCCGCCGTGCACGGTCAGCCATTGTTCCGGGACCGCCGCGGCGCTTCGGGTCTTCTGCTTCACCGTGCGGCGCGGCTGCAACGGATGCACGATCGGGTTGGCGAGGAACTGCCCGGTCAACGAATCCGCTTGCGCCGAAAGATCCGCCACACTGCCCTGTGCCACCAGCATGCCGCCGCGCTTGCCCGCGCCCGGCCCGATGTCGATGATGTGATCGGCGCGCCGGATGGTGTCCTCGTCGTGCTCGACCACCACCAGCGTATTGCCCTTCTCGCCGAGCTTGCGCAGCGCGTTCAGCAGGATCTGGTTGTCGCGCGGATGCAGGCCGATAGTGGGTTCATCGAGCACATAGCACACGCCTTGCAGATTGCTGCCCAGTTGCGCCGCCAGCCGGATGCGTTGCGCCTCGCCGCCCGACAGGCTCGGCGCCGCGCGATCGAGGCTCAGATAGCCGAGGCCCACTTCCTCGAGGAACTGCAGGCGGCTGCCGATCTCGCTCACCACGTCGCGAGCGATCTCCGCGTCGCGGCCGGACAGTTCCAGCCCGTCGATCCAGCGGCGCGTGTCGCTTACCGTCCATTGCGCGACATCGACGATCGGCTGCGCATCGAACGTGACCGCGCGTGCGGTCGGATTCAGACGCGTGCCGTGGCAATCCGCGCACGGTTCGTCGACTACGCCTTCCGGCTCCTGCTCTTCCGACGGCAGGCTCTGTTCGCGGCCGCGACCGTCTTCGGCGATCACGGTGTCGTCGTAGGCGGCGCGCTGTTCACGCGTGAGCGCGAGGCCCGTGCCGACGCAGGTCGTGCACCAGCCGTGCTTGCTGTTGTACGAGAACATCCGCGGGTCCAGCTCCGGGTAGCTCGTGCCGCACACCGGACAGGCGCGTTTGGTGGACAGCACCTTGACCTCGCCGAGCTTCGCCGTGGCGCGGCCGCTCGTCAGCGCGTTCTGCAAGCCGTCCAGCGGCGCGAGCAGATGCATGACGCCCTTGCCGAGCTCGAGCGTCTCGTCGAGCAGGCGGCGCAACTCCGCCTCGTTATCCGCCGAGACCACGAGGTCCGCCACCGGCAGTTCGATGGTGTGTTCGCGGAAGCGGTCGAGCTTGGGCCACGGGTCGACCGGCAGGAACTCGCCGTCCACCCGCAGATGGGTATTGCCGCGCGCCTTCGCCCACTTGGCGAGATCGGTATAGACGCCCTTGCGGTTGACCACCAGCGGCGCCAGGAAGCCGACGTGTTCGCCCTTGTGGTCGCGCAGCAGTTGCGCCGCGATCGACTCGACGCTTTGCGCGCTCACCGGCGTGCCGTCGTGAATGCAGTGCTGCAGCCCGAGCTTGACGTACAGCAGGCGCAGGAAGTGCCAGACTTCCGAGGTCGTCGCCACGGTGCTCTTGCGACCGCCGCGCGAGAGGCGCTGCTCGATCGCCACGGTCGGCGGGATGCCGTACACGGCATCCACTTCGGGACGCCCGGCCGGCTGCACGATCGACCGCGCATAGGCGTTCAGCGATTCGAGGTAGCGGCGCTGGCCTTCGTGGAACAGGATGTCGAACGCCAGCGTCGACTTGCCCGAACCGGACACGCCGGTAATGACGTTGAACTTGCCGTGCGGAATATCGACGTCGAGCGATTTCAGGTTGTGCTCGCGCGCATTGACGATGCGCACCACGTCCTCGCCTTCGACCGCGCGGCGCGCCCGCGCCGCCGTCAACGCCTTTTGCAGCGGCATGCCTTGCGATGCCGGCTCGGCCGCCGCGCTCATGGCCGCGTCGTACTGGAGCAAGGCCTGGCCCGTGTAGGACTCCGCGCAGGCCTTGACCTGCTCCGGCGTGCCCGCGCACAGCACCCGGCCGCCGCCGTCGCCGCCTTCCGGGCCGAGGTCGATCAACCAGTCCGCCGCGCGGATCACGTCGAGGTTGTGCTCGATCACGATCAGCGAATGGCCGCCCGCCAGCAGCTTGCCGAACGCCTGCATCAGCTTGGCGATGTCGTCGAAATGCAGACCCGTGGTGGGTTCGTCGAACATGAAGAGGCGTGCAGCCGGGGCCTGCTTCGCGCTGCGCGCCGTGCCGGCCTGGGCCGTCTCTGCGAGGAAGCCCGCCAGCTTCAGGCGCTGCGCTTCGCCGCCCGACAAGGTGGGCACCGGCTGGCCGAGCTTCACGTATTCGAGGCCCACGTCGACGATCGGCTTCAGCACGCGCAGGACTTCCGCATCCGCGGCGAAGAACTGGGTGGCTTCGCTGACCGTCAGTTCGAGCACGTCGGCAATGCTCAGCGCGCGCGCCGGCGTGCCGCGTTCGATCTTCACCTCGAGCAGTTCAGCCCGGTAGCGACGGCCGTCGCAATCCGGGCAGCGCAAATAGACGTCGCTCAGGAACTGCATCTCGATGTGCTCGAAGCCCGAGCCGCCGCAGGTCGGGCAACGGCCATCGCCCGAATTGAAGCTGAACATGCCCGGACCGTAGCCGCGCTGTTGCGCGAGCGGCACCTTGGAAAACAGCTTGCGGATCTCGTCGAACGCGCCGACATAACTGGCCGGATTCGAGCGCGCCGTCTTGCCGATCGGCGACTGGTCGACGAACACCACTTCGTTCACCTGCTCCGCGCCGACGAGACGCCGGAACGCGCCGGGCGATTCCGTGGCGACGCCCAGGTGGCGCGCCAGCGCCGGATAGAGCACGTCCTGCACCAGCGTCGACTTGCCCGAGCCTGACACGCCCGTGACGCAGACGAGACGCTGCAGCGGAATCTCGACGGTCACGTCCCGCAGATTGTGTTCGCTCGCGCCTTCCAGCACGATGCGCGGCGTGTCCTTCTTCACCGGCCGGCTCGACCAGTGCGAGACGTCGGCCACGTGACGGCGTCCGCCGAGATATTCGCCGGTGAGGGTGCCGGAGGAACGGATGTCGTCCGGCACGCCGTCGTAAATGATCGTGCCGCCACGCTCGCCGGGACCGGGGCCCATGTCGATCAGGCGGTCCGCCGCGAGCATCACGGAAGGATCGTGCTCGACCACCACCAGCGTATTGCCCGCATCGCGCAGGCGATGCATCGCCTCGACGATCCGGTTCAGGTCGCGCGGATGCAGCCCGATGCTCGGCTCGTCGAGCACGAACAGCGTTTTGGTGAGCGAGGTGCCGAGCGCCGTGGTGAGGTTGATCCGCTGCACCTCGCCGCCCGACAACGTACGGCTTTGCCGGTCCAGCGTCAGGTAGCCGAGCCCGACGTCGCACAGATACTTCAGGCGCGTGCGCACCTCCGCCAGCAGCAGCTTCAGCGCATCGTCGAGCAGCGCGCTGGGCAGGCTCAGGTCGTCGAAGAAACGGCGGATGCGCTCGATGGGCAGCAGCATCAGATCGTGCACCGTCAGGCCCGCCAGCGCTTCGAGCTGCGTGCGGTTCCAGTCCACGCCGCGCGGCATGAAACGCAGCGCCGGCTCGAGCACGGCATCTGCATTGGACTTCGTGCCGAGGCGCCACAGCAGCGATTCGGTCTTCAGACGCGCGCCGCCACAGGTCTCGCACGGCGTGTAGCTGCGGTACTTCGACAGCAGCACGCGAATGTGCATCTTGTACGCTTTCGATTCGAGGTATTCGAAGAAGCGCTTCACCCCGTACCAGTGGCTCTGCCACTTGCCGTTCCAGTCGGGCGAGCCGTTGATGACCCAGTCGCGCTGCGCCTGGGTCAGCTCCGCCCAGGCGGTATCGCGCGGGATGCCGGCCTTGGCCGCGTAGCGCATCAGGTCGTCCTGGCACTCCTTCCAGGCAGGCGTCTGCATGGGCTTGATGGCGCCGCCGCGCAAGGTCTTGCGCCCGTCCGGAATCACGAGGCCGAGGTCGACGCCGATCACGCGCCCAAAGCCGCGGCAGGTCTCGCACGCACCGTAGGCGGAGTTGAACGAGAACAGCGCGGGCTGCGGATCGGCGTAGCGCAGGTCGCTGTCCGGGTTGTGCAAGCCGGTGGAGAAGCGCCAGATCTGCGGTTCGGCGGACGGCTCGACCAATGACGCGGCGGACGGTTCGGCAGACGGCGCTTGCGGCAGCACGTAAACGTTGACGCGGCCGGCGCCGCGCTTCAAGGACGCCTCAATGGCTTCGACCGCGCGCCCTTTGTCCACCGCGCTCAGGCGGAAGCGGTCCGCGACCACGTCGAGCAGCTTGCGCGGGCCGGTGGGCGACTGCACCTCGCGCTGCGCCTGCACGCGCGTATAGCCGCTCGCCGACAGCCATTGCTCGACCTCCTGTTCGCTCGCGGACTCGGGCAGCTCAACCGGGAACGTGACCGCGAGGCGCGGATCGTCCTGCGCGGTGCGCGCCACCAGTTCGGCGTAGATGGTCTCCGGCGAGTCGTGCCGCACGGCCTGCGCCGTCTTGCGGTCGAATAGCTCGGCCGCGCGCGCGTAGAGCAGCTTCAGATGATCGTTGAGCTCGGTCATCGTGCCGACCGTGGAGCGCGAACTGCGCACCGGATTGGTCTGGTCGATCGCGATGGCGGGCGGCACGCCGTCCACACGGTCCACCTGCGGGCGGTCCATCCGGTCGAGGAACTGCCGGGCGTAGGCGCTGAACGTTTCGACGTAGCGCCGCTGCCCTTCCGCGTACAAGGTGTCGAACACCAGGCTGGATTTGCCGGACCCCGACGGGCCGGTGACGACCGTCATCTCGCCTGTGCGCAGGTCGAGATCGAGGTTCTTGAGGTTGTGCTGACGCGCTCCGCGAATGCGGATTTTTCCTGTAGATGACAATTTGTCCGACCGTCTGAATGAGTTGGCCATATCTTACGGCCGCTTGACGACCGTACAGATTCACCGCGCCCGACCATACGGATCAATCGCCGCAGGGCGGATTTGAAGGGAACACTATACTGTATATTTATACAGTTTTCCATCGACGCTGCAAGCACGGACTGCCGGCACCGCGAGATCACGGCGTAAGGCCCCGATAGTTTTGGAAAGCCCCATCAAGACAAGGACTTGCTACGATGCGCGCGATAAACACGGGGGACCACAACCATGAGTCGCGTGATCAAGGTGCTAGTGCTGGCGGGGTTGCTCAATCTGCAGGGCTGTGCGTCGTCGGTCGAGACGTTTGCGACCGGCGTCGTGCTCGGAGCCGTGGCCGGCGTGACCGCCATGACCTGCGCGGTTGTTTGTCACTGAGCGGGCACTGAAAGGGCACTGAGAGGACACCGGGCGCTCAAAGCGCCTCATCGGGATCGCCGCCGTCCTGTTCCGCCGGCTGTCCGGTCATCACCGAACGCTTGCGCCGCACGTCATAGGCCGTCAACAGCCCATGCGCCACCATATCGAGCGCGGGCTTCACGAGCCCGTTCTTGTCGGTCCACACCTTCGGCGTGAGCGCGCCGCTCAACGCCACGCTATCGGCATCGCTCAACGCGAGCAAACCGGTCTGCACGTCGTCGTCGAAAGCGATCACATTGACGAACAGCGTGTCGCCGTCGCCGGTGGTCGCCCGCACCTTGCATGTCACAAAACGCTTGCCGTTCTGTCCCGTGCGGATCTGGGCTTCGCCGTAGAGCCGCCCACCTACCAGTCCATCGATCATCTCATCCGCTCCGTGTTGGCTTTGCCTGGTCTCGCCTGATTTCGTTCGGCACGCGAGGCGTCGGCGCCTCGCGAAAGCCGTATGATCCCACGAGCGGATACGGAACCTGCGTTAAAACGCGCTCTTCACGACGCCGCCATCGGCGCGCAACGCGGCTCCGGTCGTCCCAGAGGCCAGCGGACTCGCCACGTAGGCGACCAGCGAAGCGATTTCCTCGGTCGATTCGAAGCGCTTGATGAGCGAAGTCGGCCGCACCTGCTCGAAGAATTCCCGCTCGACCTGCTCAACCGATTTACCATCGGCCTTCGCCAGACTCTCGACGAAGTCGCCCACGCCGCGCGACCGGGTCGGCCCCGGCAGCACACTATTGACGGTGATTCCAGTGCCCGCGACGGACTCGGCAATGCCACGCGCCACCGCGATCTGCGCGGTCTTCGTCACGCCGTAGTGGACCATTTCCGCCGGAATCTGCAGGCCGCTTTCACTCGAAATGAAAATGATGCGCCCCCAGTTGGCGCGCTTCATGGACGGCAGAAAGAGACGCGCCAGACGCACACCGCTTAATACGTTGACATCGAAAAAGCGCAGCCAGTCTTCATCCGGAATCTCTTCGAAGGGTTTCGGCTCGAAAATGCCGAGGTTGTTGACGAGAATCTCCACGTCCGGATAGCGTCGTGCGAGTTCGTTGGCCGTCCCGGCCTGGCTCAGATCGCCCGCGAACCCCAGCGCGTCCGCGCCGGTCTGCGCTTTCACCTGCGCGAGCGCCTTATCCACGGCCTGTTGCGAGCGGCCATTGACGATCACGCGTGCGCCTTCCTGCGCCAACGTCGTAGCGATAGCCAGTCCGATGCCCGCGGTACTGCCGCTCACCAGCGCCAGCTTGTCTTTCAGTTGCAGATCCATGCTCTTTCCTCTCTATCGGTTAGCCGCGGACAAGCCGCCATTCAATCGCGGGTGGACAGTGTGCCGCAGGACGGCAACATGCGTGCAAGGCGTGACGGGATCAGCCCCGGTGCCAATTTACAGCAGGACGCCAACCTCGACAGCGGAGCGCGCACGCCAAACCCCTCGCGAAGGTCCGGCGAGCATGCCATGATGGGAGACGAAGCAGCAGCGGCATCCGCCTGCCGCTGCACCCAACCGAGGCACTGGAGTTGTCCATGACCGAACGCGAGACGCTGCATCCGTTGCGCCCCATGCTGAAGAACTTCGTGTGGGAGCATGGCCGAATCGGCACGCGCTATCTCGACTGCAGCAACGGCGAAGTGAAGTTCGACGACGGCAAGAAGTCGCGCTTCGCTGCTGAAAAATACGTGTACGTCCCGCTCGGCAAAGATGCCGTGGACGATCCCAAGGTCGAAGGCCCCGCCATCCGGGAAGCCGCGCTCGACCGTTTCCTGCGCGCGGCGCAGTTGGGCAAGCCGGAGGAAGCGGGATCGCCCGCGGACGTGCAGCGTGCGGCGCAAGACTGCATGGAGCTCGCGGTGTTCAGCGCCTATCAGCAGGACGCCCTGGACGCGCAAGCCCGCTATGCGGAAGAGGCGATGTTCGACGATGAGATCCGCGCCGCGGTGGTCGCCGATATCCGCCGCATGTATGCAGGCATGCGCGAACACCTCGCGCTGTACGACTTCACCGTCCTGTACGGCCTGCCCGCGCCGCTGCTGTTCAGCGACATGCCCTTCGTCGACTGGCGGGTGCGCGTGAAGCCCGCGCTGCCGCTCGTCTCGCTGCCGCTTGGTCCTTATGCCTTGCTGGTCGGCACACCGTCGGGCAGAACCAGCCGCGTGGCGCCGGTGGCCTGGAAAACCGCCGTGTCGATGGGCTCGCTGAAGGACCATAATCGCCTGCAGGTGGAGCGTGCCCGTCTGTGGCTGGTAGCCACCTCCGACGATCAGCTCGTAGCGGTGCAGCCGCGCTTTCTGCCGCCGGAGCCCGACGCCCCGCAACCGTAACAGCTGTCTCCGCGCCCTCTTCCATCCGCACGCCGTTGCCGCTTCAGCCGGCCCCTGACGCTCACCCTGCCTGGGCCTCAGGGGCGAGACGCCTCCTTATTACCTGCGATGTAATTGAACTCCTGCGTACGATCGCTACCATGGCAGTCATCTCCTCTCGACGCCGGTGCAAAAACGCACCGCCACGGAGATACCCATGCAGTCATGTTCGATTCGTTCATCAAGGAGTTAGGAATGCCAACTTTTACCGTTCACACCATCGAATCGGCCCCGGAACAGTCCAGGCCGACCCTGCAGGCGCTCACGCAGAAATTCGGTTTCCTGCCCAACGTCATGGCGACCATGGCCGCCAACCCCGTTCTGCTGAACGGATTCGCCGGCAGCTTCGGCAGTTTCCACGGCGGCAGTCTCGACGAATGCGAGAAGCAGGCGCTGCTGCTTACCAACGCGGTCACCATCAAGTGCCCGTGGACCGTGGCGGCGCACTCGACCTTTGCCCTTGAGGACGGCATGGCCGAGAGCGACGTCAAGGCCATGCGCGAGGGAAGGTTGCCAGCCCACCCGAAGTACGCGGCGCTGTCGGCCCTCACCCGGGCCCTGATCGAAAAGCGCGGCAATGTAAGCGACGCGGAACTCGAACGCTTCACGTCGGCGGGCTATTCGCAGAGCCAGATCTTCGAGGTGATCGCCAGCATCGGCATTTCCACGATGGCCGCCACCACGACTAATATGGCAGGCACGCCGGTCGAGGACCGCTTCAAGGCGCAAGCCTGGAACGCCGCTTAAGGGAAACCAGGCCGAACGCGCGCGCAGGATTCGTTTCACGCCGGGTCCTGCGCGCGCCCCTCTGCCGGACTAAAGATGCACGGCCCATGAGCCGAACCCTCTTGCGAAGAAAAACGCGATGACTGTACCGAACCTCAATGCCAAACTGCCGGCCGGCGAACTGGGCGTGCTGCTGCGCCACTGGCGCGACACGCGCGGCAGGAGCCAGATCGACCTTTCGCTCGATGCGGGCGTGTCGCAACGGCACATCAGCTTCATCGAAAGCGGGCGCAGCGTGCCGAGCCGCCAGATGTTGCTGGACCTGGCGCAGGCGCTCGACGTGCCGCTGCGCGAACGCAACACCTTGCTGCTCGCGGCGGGCTACGCCCCCCTCTACGCGGAAAGCGCATGGAACGCGCAGGACATGCAGAGCGTCACCCGCGCACTTGAACGCATCCTGCGCCAGCACGAACCGTTTCCGGCCCTGGTGATGGACCGCTACTGGAACGTGCTGATGACCAACGATGCCACACCGCGCTTTTTCAACTGCTTCATCGACATGGCGGCCCGCACCGGGCCGCGCAACATGCTGCACCTGATGTTCGATCCGCACGGCATGCGCCCGTTCGTCGCCAACTGGGAAGCGGTCGCGCAAAGCCTGCTCCAGCGGGTGTACCGCGAATCCGTCGGGCGCGCGATCGACGGGAAAACCCAGGAACTCCTAAGCGCCCTGCTCGCCTACCCGGATGTGCAAAGCGAGTGGACAAGCCCCAAGGTGCTGGGCGCGATACCGGTGACGCCGGTGCTGCCCGTCATCCCGCTCAGCTTTACCAAAGACGGTCAGGTGCTGAACTACTTCTCGATGGTCACGACGGTCGGAACGCCGCAGACGATCGCCGCGCAGGAACTGCGCGTCGAATGCATGTTCCCGGCGGACGACCAGACGGAAGCGCAGCATGCGCGCATGATCGGCGGCGCTGCGCGCAGCGGCGAGCAAAGCTAGCCGCATCCGCGATCACGGCTCGATGACCGTGATGCGGAACGGGCCGCCATGTTCCGCCGCGTGCACGACCGCCTCGTTGGTTTGCTCGAGCGGAAAAGCGCTGACCTCGAAGCTCTCCAGCGACAGCAGCCCGGACCGGATCAACGCGGCGAGCCGCGCCGGCGCATCGCGGGGGTACATGTACTGGCCGCGCACGGTGATGCCATTGCGCATCAGATGCACGTACGGCAATTCCAGACCCACGCGGATACCGCCCATCAGGACGACGGTGCCTTGCGGCCGCACCGTCATGGCCGCGGCGCGGGCCGGCGCCGCGTCGGGCAGCGGCGGCATCAGATCGAGCACCTTGTCGATCGGGCCCGGCGCGGCGGCGCGCATGCGAACGGTGTCCTCGCTCTCGCTGCCGGTCAGCACGACGGTCGCCACGCGCGGGCCGAAGCGGCGCGTCAGATCCGCGAGCGCCGCCGCGTTGCGGCCCGGCGCGACCACACAGCCCGCGCCCATCGCCAGCGCAACCGCCACACCCGCACTGCCGAAGTGGCCTGTCGCGCCGCTGATCAGCACGGTCTCCCCGGCTTGCAAGTTGGCTGCGAGCAAACCGCCGTAGGGCACCAGCATCGTCATCAGGCCGCACCAGCGTCCCGCGTCCGCCGGATCCAGCGCGCCGAGCGGCACCGCGTTTTCCATGGGCGTGAGCATCTGCTCGGCGAACGGTCCGTGGCGGAACACCGTCTGCAAGCGTTGCGCGCCGGCGCTGGGCGCGATCCAGCCTTGCAGCATGACGTCGGGCGAGACGGCGTCGTCGCGCGAACGCACCGTCGGATCGCAAAACACCCAATCTCCGACAGCCAGACGCGTCGCATCCGGCCCGACGGCGCGCACCCGCCCGATCGCCCCGACCCCAGAGGCCAGCGGCAGCGACAGCGGATATTGCCTGGCACCGCTAAACACCTCATTCGCGTAAGACAGGACAGGGGCGGCGACGATGTCGACCACGACATCACCCGCGCCGGCCCCTGGGTCCGGCAGGTTTTCAATCACCAGTGGCGCTCCGAACGCCTTCAGCATGGCGGCCTTCATGATGTCCCTCCAACGTGGAAAGAACGCATCGTAAGCGCGGCTGTGCGTCGTATTCAGGACTGGTACTATCCCAGGATTAGCCAGTCCCTCCCAGAGCGTCTCAATGAGCGACCTTACCGATCCGAGCAGGGCCGAACTCGGCAATTTTCTGCGCGCCCGCCGCGAGCGGCTCGACCCGCTCGCGCTCGGCATTGCCAACGGCCGGCGTCGGCGTACGCCCGGGCTGCGGCGCGAAGAAGTGGCCGAACTCGCGGGCATCGGCGTGGACTGGTATATCCGGCTCGAGCAGGGGCGCGACGTCAGTCCCTCTTCCACCACGGTCGATGCACTCGCTCGCGCGCTGCGCCTCGAACCCGCCGAACACGCCCATTTGCGGGCGCTGGCGCGCGTCGCCGAACGGCGTCCCTTCGTACTCGAAAGCGTGCCGGATACGGTACGCCGGGTCGTCGAACATCTCGACCAGCCCGCCTACATCACGGGGCGCCGCTGGGACATCCTGGCGTGGAACGCCGCAGCGGTCGACCTGTTCAAGGACTTCGGCAGGATCCCGCTAGCGCAGCGCAATATCCTCATCTATATGCTGACGGACCCGGATGCGCGCAGCCTGTTCGGCACAAGCTGGGCCCGCGAGGCGAAACGCATGGTCGCGCAGTTTCGCGCAAGCCACGATCTGTGGGCGGGCGATCCGGCGTTTATCGAACTGCAGGATCGCCTTAGCCGCGGCTGCACGGAATTCAGCGCCTGGTGGCAAAGCCACGACATCAGCGCGACCGTCGCCGGACGCAAGCGGCTGCATCATCGAACGAGGGGAATGTTGTCGGCCGAGTACGCCACGTTTCAGGCCAATGACGATCCCTCGTTGAAGCTCGCGATCTACAAGGTAGAGGAAGTGACGCGCTAAGGTCCGCTGCGCGTGTCGGGCATGCCGCGCCCCTTCAACGCGCCCCGCACGATAAACTAGCCGCGCACCTACCGGGAACCGCTCACTTGGCAAAAGTCTCCACGATCCGCGACGTCGCCGAATTGGCCAACGTATCCAAAGCGACCGTCTCACGCTACCTCAACGGCACGCTCACGCTGCCGGCGGAGACGAAGAAGCGCGTCGACGACGCCGTGATCGCCCTCAACTACCGGCAGAACAGCCTCGCGCGGCGCCTGAGCATCGGCAGCAGCGAGACCATCGGTCTTGCCATGCCCGATGTCGCCAACCCGTTTTTCGCCGAACTCGCCGACGCGGTCGAGGAAGCCGCCTCGGAGGGCGGCTTCGGCCTGTCGCTGTGCATCACGCGCAACCGGCTCGAACGCGAAGCGCTCTATCTGAGCTGGCTCGACACCCAGCATCTCGACGGCCTGATCTTCGCCACCAATCGCCCCGACGACGGCTCGCTCAAGCGGCTGATCGGCGAGCGCAGCAACATCGTGCTGATCGACGAGGACGTGCCGGGTGTCGACGTGCCGAAGGTCTTCGTCGACAACGTCGAGGGCGGTTATCTGGCCACCCGCCACCTGATCGACGCGGGTCATACGCGCATCGCCTACGTCACCGGTCCGGAGACGCTCTTCAGCGTGCGCGAGCGGCTCGAAGGCTACCGGCGCGCGCTCGACGAGGCCGGCCTTCCGTTCGATGCGTCGCTCGTGCTGTACGGCGCCTATGACCGCCGTTTCGGTGAAGCGGCCGCCGCCGAACTGATCGCGCGTGACGTGGTCCCCACCGCCGTATTTGCCGCCAGCGACTACCTCGCGGTCGGCATGCTGAAAACGCTGCGCGAGCGCGGTCTGGACGTGCCGGCCGATATGTCGATCGTCGGCTTCGACGACATGGAGTTCGCCAGCCTCCTCATGCCGCCCATCACCACGCTGCGCCAATCGGCCCGCGAACTGGGCCGCGCAGGCGTCGCGATCCTGCTCGCCATGCTCGCCGGCGACCCTGCGGCCACCGCACTGGCCTCCACCTCGGCGGCGACGTCCGGCAAACCGGAGCACCGCCTGCCGGTCAGCCTGATCGAGCGCGCCTCCGTGGCGCCGCCGCGCAAGCGCTAGGCGGGCCGCGGCGCGCGCCGCACCCCAAGCTTGCCGGGCGCCGCTCGCCCCACTCCGCATCCGCCGCCCCCGTACTTTCCCCTGGTCTTTATTGAAACGGTTGACAGCGAAATACTCGCCGCTTACTTTTGATAAACCGGTTTACAAGAAGGCGGGCGCAATGTCGGTTGCGTCCTTGAAAGTCTTTTCCACTCCCGGGGCGACGCCTTGCAGCGCGCCGCTCCGCTTACTCAGAAAAGGGATTTCGATGAACGCAGCACTACCTTTGCGCCGGCTCGCCGCCACCCTCCTTGCGCTGTCGGTGTTGAGCGCCGCCGGATCCGCGTGCGCCGCGGACAAGAAGAAGATCGCCCTCGTGCAGATCAACCAGGAAGCGCTTTTCTTCACACAGATGGACCAGGGCGCGCAGGCCGCGGCGAAAGCGGCCGGCGTCAATCTGGAGATCTACAACTCGAACAACGACCCGAACGCGCAAAACAACGCGATCGAGACGTATATTCAGCAGAAGGTCGATGCGATTCTGGTGGTCGCGATCGACGTCAACGGCATCAAGCCCGCCATCACCGAAGCGAAGAAGGCCGGCATTCCGGTCGTCACCATCGACGCCATCGTGAACGGCGACAACTCGGTGCAGGTGGGCGTGGACAACAAGAAGGTCGGCGTGGATATCGGCAAATACACGGCGAACTACATCAACAGGAGCCTCGGCGGCAAGGCGCAGATCGGCGTCGTCGGCGCGTTGAATTCGTTCATCCAGAACGTGCGGCTCGATGGCTTCAAGGAAGGCGTGGCGAGTGCGCCGGGCGCGAAGATCGTGTCGACCGTCGACGGCCAGAACGTGCAGGATCAGGCGCAAACGGCGGCTGAGAACCTGATTTCGGGCAATCCGAATCTGCAGATCGTCTACGCAACGGGCGAACCCGCGCTGATCGGCCTGGTGGCGGCCGCCCTCTCGCAAGGCTCGACCGATCACCTGAAGATCGTCGGCTGGGACTTGAGTGCGCAGGCCATCAAGGGCATCGACGCCGGCTTCGTAACCGCCGTCGTGCAGCAGGATCCCGAGGGCGAAGGCAAGGCGGCCGTCGGCGCGGCGCTCAAGCTGATCGCCAGACAGCCGGTCGACAAGAACATCTCCGTGCCCGTCACGATCGTGACCAAGGCGAATGTGGACAAATACCGCGCTATCTTCAAGTAAGCAGCCGGTGCCGTTCAGGACGAGGAAACCCAGATGAACAGCGATGCCATCCCTCCACGCGTACGCATGGAAAACATCACCAAGAGCTACGGCGCTGTTCAGTCGTTGCGCGGGGTGACTCTGGAAGTGGCGCCGGGTGAAGTGCTCGGACTGGTGGGCGATAACGGCGCGGGCAAATCCACGGTGTCGAAGGTGCTGGCGGGCGCGGTGATTCCCGATAGCGGCCGCATCGAAATCGACGGCGAGCCGGTGCGTTTCGAAGACCCCGGCGACGCCCGCAAGCATCGCATCGAAATGGTCTATCAGGACCTGTCGCTCTGCGATACGGTGGATGTGGCCGGCAACCTGTTCTTCGGCCGCGAGCCGATGCGGCGCATGCTGGGCATCCCCATGCTCGATCACGCGAAGATGCATCACGACGCCCGCGAGATGCTCGACGGTCTGGGCATCCGCATTCCGAGCACGCGTCTCGATGTCGAAAACCTCTCGGGCGGCCAGCGTCAGGCCATTGCGATTTCGCGCGCGGTGTCGTTCGACCCGAAAGTGCTGATCATGGACGAGCCCACCGCGGCGCTCGCCGTGGCCGAAGTCGAAGCCGTACTCGAACTGGTGCAGACCATCAGCCGCCGCGGCGTCAGCGTGATCCTGATCAGCCATCGCCTGCAGGACCTGTTTCTCGTCTGCGACCGCATCAGCGTGATGTACGAAGGACAGAACGTGGCGGACCGCAAGATCGGCGAGACGAATCTCGAGGAGATCGTCGACCTGATCGTCGGACGTAAATTCAAAGCGCGCTCGGCGCGGGCTCTTGCGGAGAACTGATCGTGGAAATCGCCATGCAAAAGGAAAAGGACCCGAAGGCGCCGCACCGCTCGCTGCAGAACCGGCTCGGCGGCAACGCGGGGGTTGCCAGCATCGCGGTGTTCTTTGTGTGCTGCGCCGTCGCCTTCAGTTTCGCCACCGATACCTTCCTCACCACCGGCAACCTGCTGAACGTGCTGCGCCAGAGCGCACCGCTCCTGATCGTCGCAACCGCGATGACGCTCGTGATCACCACCGGCGGCATCGACCTGTCGATCGGCTCGACCCTCGCGCTGGTGGGCGCGCTTGCCGCCATCGCGCTGCATGCGGGTGTGGCGGACGGCGTCGTGCTGATCGGCGGCCTCCTGCTCGGTGCGCTGATCGGTGCGATCAACGGTTACTTCATCGCCTGGGCGGGCATGCCGGCCTTCATCGTCACGCTCGGCACGCTCTCGGTGGTGCGCGGCCTTGCGCTGCTGATCACGCAGGGCTATTCCGTGCCGATCGAAAACGACGGCTGGTTCGTGCAACTCGGCCGCGGACATCTGCTCGGCGTGCCGATGCCCGCCGTAATCTCCATCGCGACGCTGCTTGCCGGCTGGTTTGCCTTGCGGCACATGCGCTTTGGACGCTACGTGGTCGGCATCGGCACGAATGCGGAAGGCGTGCGGCGGGCCGGCGTCAACGTGCGCATCGTGACGTTGAAGGTCTACATCCTCAGCGGCGCGGCGGCCGGGCTTGCGGGACTCATCACCACCGCGCGTCTGGGCAGCGGTTCGTCGAATCAGGGGGTCGGCTTCGAACTCGCGGTGATCGCCGCGGTGGTGCTCGGGAGTACGAATCTGTTCGGCGGCCGCGGCACC
The DNA here is from genome assembly GCF_900142845.1 of Paraburkholderia phenazinium. Classification (NCBI taxonomy): domain Bacteria; kingdom Pseudomonadati; phylum Pseudomonadota; class Betaproteobacteria; order Burkholderiales; family Burkholderiaceae; genus Paraburkholderia; species Paraburkholderia phenazinium. Next base: position 86,709 of record NZ_FSRU01000002.1, on the reverse strand, counting down.
ATTCTCGGCACGCTGCTGGGCGCGCTCACGATCGCCGTGCTCGGCAACGGGCTGATCCTGATTCACGTCTCGCCGTTCTATACGCAGATCATCCAGGGCGCCATCATGCTGCTCGCCATCTGGATGAACACGCGCATTTTCTCGCCGCAACGCAGTCGCAAGGGCTAAGGAGCGTCAAGCGATGAGGTCGATTTTCCGCCACGCTTCCCCGCTGCCCATCGGCGTGGACAGCGGCTACGTGATGACCGTGCTCGGCCCGCTGCCGGTCGCGCAGATGGGCGTCACGCTGATGCATGAGCACATCCTGCTGGATGCGTCGGGCAAGTGGGTGCCGCCTTCATGTTGCGGCGATCGCGAGATCGGCGAGCAGAAGGTGCATATCGGCATTCTGGGCGCGCTGCGGATGAATCCGTTGATGAACCGCGACAACTGCCAACTGTTCGATGTCGAAGCCGCGATCGACGAACTGATGCGCTTTCGCGAGCTGGGCGGCGAGACGGTGGTGGATCCGACCAACCTCGGCATTGGCCGCGACCCGGCCGCGTTGCAAGTCGTGGCGCGGCGCACGGGGCTCAACATTGTGATGTCCACCGGCTTTTATCTGGAGCCCTCGCATCCCCGCTACGTCAGCGAGCGGTCGATCGACGATCTGGCCGAGCAACTGATTTTCGAAGTCGGCGGTGCGCACGACAAGCCCGACGTCGTGGCCGGCCTGATCGGCGAGATCGGGGTCTCCGCAGCCTTCACGCCCAACGAAGAAAAGTCGCTGCGGGCGGCCGCGCGCGCGAGCGCCGCGACCCGCGTGCCGCTCTCGATCCATCTGCCAGGCTGGGTGCGCCATGGACACCGCGTGCTGGACGTCGTCGAGGCCGAAGGCGCCGACCTGCAACACACCGTGCTATGCCACATGAACCCCAGCCACATGGACACGGAGTACCAGCACACCCTGGCGCGGCGTGGCGCCTGGCTCGAATACGACATGATCGGCATGGACTACTACTACGCCGATGAGGACGCGCAGTCGCCATCGGATGAAGAGAACGCGCGGGCCATCAAGGCGCTGATCGACGCGGGCTTCGTCGACCGGCTGCTGATGTCGCAAGACGTGTTTCTCAAGACCATGCTGACCCGCTACGGCGGCTATGGCTACGGTTACATCCTCAAGCATTTCGTGCCGCGGTTGCGACGCCATGGCGTGACGAACCCGCAGATCGAAACCATGATGATCGCCAATCCGGCGAAGGTCTTTTCGCGGCAACGCTGAATGAAGGCGCGCACTCCCGCCGCCCATTGGCGATTGCCGACTGAACGGTAAACCGGTTTAACGCCGCGTGTGCCGCCGCCGACACGGCTGGCACACGTGCCTTAAAGGAGATTTCGCATGACCCCATCCGCTCATTCCGCGCATTCGATCCTGCTTGCGGGGGAAAGCTGGACCAGCACGGCAACGCACATCAAAGGCTTCGACCAGTTTCCGACCGTGACGTATCACAACGGCGCGAAGCTGTTCCTCGATGCGCTGAAAGACAGCCGTTACACGATCCGCCATATGCCGAGCCATGAGGCGCAGGAGGACTTTCCGAGCACGCTCGAAGGCCTGCTCGCCTATGAGGCGATCATCCTGTCCGACATCGGCGCCAATACGCTGCTGCTGCACCCCGATACGTGGGCCAAAAGCCAGCGCACGCCGAACCGGCTCAAGCTGCTGCGCGAGTATGTGGCGGCGGGCGGCGGGCTGATGATGGTCGGCGGCTATCTGAGCTTTCAGGGCATCAATGGCAGCGCGCGGTTTCGCGGCACGCCCGTCGAAGAGGTACTGCCGGTGACCTGCCTGCCCTACGACGACCGCGTCGAAGTGCCCGAAGGCTTCACGCCGCAGGTGGTCGCCGCGCATCCGCTCGTCGATGGACTCGGCACCGCGTGGCCGCATCTGCTCGGCTACAACGAAGTCCAGCTCAAGCCGGACGCCACGCTGATTGCGACCGTGCCGGAGACCGGGCATCCGTTACTGGTTGCCGGCACGTATGGCAAGGGCCGCACGCTTGCGTGGACCAGCGACATGTCGCATCACTGGCTGCCGCCGGAATTCTCGGACTGGGACGGCAACGCGCGCCTGTGGCTGAACTGCCTCGACTGGCTGAGTTCGGGTGGCGAGTAGATGACGCATCGCCAGGAACGCGTCTGCGTGGTCGGCAATGCGGCGATCGATCTGAGCCTGCGCGTCGCGCATCTGCCGCTCGCCGGCGAAACCTCGCTCGCCCTGCAAAGCGCCTCCGACTTCGGCGGCAAGGGTGCCAATCAGGCGCTGGCGGCGACACGCGCGGGCACATCCACGCAACTGTTTGCGGCGGTCGGCCAGGACGCGGACGGCGACCGGCTGATCGCCCATCTGAACGCCGAAGGCATCGACACGCAACATGTGCTGCGCGTGCCCCGCCCGACCGATCTCTCCATCGTCACCGTCGACGCTCAAGGCGAGAACACCATCGTCACGCGCAACGAAGTCGCAGCGGGGTTTCACCCCGAGCCCGGCGCCGTACTCGACGCCACCCGCGCCGGCGACTGGATCGCCTTGCAAGGCAACCTGAGCGCCGACGTCACCGCCGACGTCTTATGCGCGGCGCGCTTCAACGCGCGCCGTACCTTGCTCAATCCCGGACCCGTCTGCTTCGATTGCATGCCCATGCTGGCCGACGTGGATCTGCTGGTGGTCAACCGCGTCGAAGCCGCGACGCTCACCGCGCAAGATGATGCCGCGCAGGCGGCCACGGCATTGCATCGCGCCGGTGCCCGCGAGGTCTGCGTGACGCTTGGCGCAAACGGCGTACTCTGGTGCAACGACAACGGCATTTACCGTCTCGCCGCGATACCCACCCATGCCGTGGATACCGTCGGCGCCGGCGATGCATTCTGCGGCACGCTGCTCGCCGCGCTGGCGCAAGACCTCGCCATGCCGCTCGCGCTGCGCTGGGCCCAGACCGTGGCCGCCTATGCCGTCGCGCGACGCGGGGCGCAAGCCAGCTTTCCCGACCGCGCGACGACGCGCGATTTGCTGCACTCCTCCGTTCCTCCCCTTCAGGCAAGTTGAATCGATATGGAAACTTCTTCTGGTGTTGGCCGTGGACGTCTCGACTGCGTCGCGCAGATTTTTGGCCGCCCTCGCAGTGTGGTGATCGGCGTGATTCACTGTCCGGCGTTCCCCGGTTCGCCGCGCTATCAGGGCGCGTCGAGCGAAGCGTTGTATGCGGCCGCGCGCGCCGATGCGCTCGCTTATGCGAGCGGCGGCGTCGATGGCCTGATCATCGAAAATCACGGCGACGTGCCGTTCTCGAAGCCGGACGATATCGGTCATGAGACCTCGGCGTTCATGGCCGTGACGGCGGATCGCATCGCGCGGGAAACCGGCCTGCCGATCGGCATCAACGTGCTCGCGAATGCGGCGATTCCGGCGCTCGCAATCGCCGCGGCGAGCCAGGCGGCCTTCGTGCGGGTCAATCAGTGGGCCAACGCGTATGTCGCGAACGAGGGCTTGATCGAAGGGGCCGCCGCCAGCGCATTGCGCTACCGCGCGCGCCTGCGGGCCGACGGCATCAGCGTATTCGCGGATGCGCACGTCAAGCACGGCGCGCATGCGATTGTCGCGGACCGCGCGCTGGAGGAGTTGGTGCGCGACGTGGAATTCTTCGATGCCGATGCGATCATCGCCACCGGCCAGCGCACCGGCGACGCCGCCAGCCCGGATTACCTGCGGCAGATTCGCGCCGCGACCACCTTGCCGTTGCTGGTGGGCAGCGGCTGCACCGAGCGCAACGTCGCGGAGATTCTTTCCATCGTCGACGGCGTGATCGTCGCGAGTTCGTTGAAGGTGGGCGGCGTCTGGTGGAATCCGGTCGACGAAGCGAAAGTCCGCGCCTTCATGCAAGCGGCGCGCTAATTCACGCCTGATGCGATTCAGGCCGGATCACAAGTTCCGGGAAACCTGAACGCGCATCGTGCTCGCGTGAGAAACGATGCTCGGGCAGCAGCGCCAGCAAGATCTCCGCCGTCGTGCGAACGCTGCAGCCGCGCGCCACGTGTCCGCCGAACACCTGGCCGCGCGCGTCGGCAACGGACATGTGCAGATGCGCGCCATCGGGCGAGATCGAACCGGCCAGCGTGAGAATTTCGAGGTCACCGCGTAACTCGGTGGGCTGGTCGACACCGGCGAAGCGCAACTGCGCGACGCTCAGGCTGCCGATGCCCTGCAGCACGAAGGCCGCCGTCAGATTGCGTGCGCGCAGCACGTCTTCGAGCGCGCCGCGCAGGTCGTCGCCCGGGGAAAGGCGCACGGGATGGGTTTGCATCGCTCGGCTCCTGGTTGGCAGGGTTCACGCGGGATAAGGCGGGACGCTGCGCCTATTGTGCCATCCTGAGGTCCGGTCATTCGAGGCCGTGCAGATGCTCGACCAGGTAATCGATCAAGGCTCGCACCTTCAACGGCAAAAACCGGTTCGGCGGATAGAGCAGCCACACCGTGCCCACATAAGCCTGTCCTTCGAGCGCCCAGTCGGGCAACACCGGCACCAGTTCGCCACGCGCGAGCGCATCCGCCGCCGCGAATTCCGGCAGGTTGGCGATGCCGAAGCCCTGTTGCGCCGCTTCAAGCCGCGCGCCAGCATGATTGGCGATATAGCGCCCGCGCACCTCGACGGTCTGCGTGTGCGTGCCGCGCCGCAAACGCCAGCGGTTATCGTCCGCCGTTTCGCCGAGATAGATGCAGTCGTGCTGGGCGAGCTCGCGCGGCGCTTGCGGCGTGCCGCGCGCGTCCAGATAGGCCTGCGACGCACACAGCAGCCAGCGCACCGTCCCTAGCCGCCGCCCTGCCAGGCCGGGTGGCGGCCGCTCGGTCAAATGGATCACGAGGTCGAGATCGTCGTCCAGCGGGTCGACGTCGTGGTCCGCATACAGCAGTTGGAGATCGACCTCCGGATAGGCGCGCAGGAAACCCGGCACGAGCGGGTGGATCACCGTGCGGGCGAACTGCGTCGGCGCGCTGACGCTCACCTTGCCTTGGGGGCGGCCGGCGAGTTGACCGGCGGCATCGACCGCGCCCGCGGCGGCGCTCACCATCTCCCGGCAGTAGCGCGCCACCTGCGCACCCGATTCGGTGACCCGCACCTTGCGCGTCGAGCGCTCCAGCAGGCGGGTGGCGAGCGCGTCCTCGAGACGCTTGATCTGCCGGCTGACCGTCGACGGCGTGCTGCCGAGCTGGCGCGCCGCCACCGAGAAATTGCCGGCCTCAACAACGCGCGCAAACACCGCCATATCGTGCAACAGGGCGAAAAGTTCGTTGGGGTTCATCGTGACCGTAGAAAGAGAAGCGCGGCTGGATTAATGCATGCGCGACACAAAAGCTATGCGTCGCGGCCCGATTATCACCCTGCACGCAAGGCTGGACAATACGCACCTGTCCTCCGAGGTTCGCCATGTCCAGACCCGAACGCCTGCAATTCCTGTCCGACCTGATGCTGCTCGCCGTCGCCGTGGTGTGGGGTACCAGCTATGGCGTCGCCAAAAGCGCGCTCGCCTATTACCCGGTTCTCGGGCTGCTTGCGTTGCGCTTCGGCATCACCTTCGTGGTGCTGTCGCCCGCGCTACGGCCCCTGCGTCATGCCGACGCCCGCGCCTTGCGCGGCGTGCTCGGCGCCGGCGTGCTGCTGTTCAGCATCTTTCTGTGCGAGACCTTCGGCCTGCTGCTCACACGCGCGGCCAACGCGGCGTTTCTCATCAGCCTGTGCGTGGTGTTGACGCCGCTGGTCGAGTGGTCGCTTCTGAAGCGCCGGCCGAGCCGCATCGAATGGGCGGCTGTAGCGCTGTCGTTGCTCGGTGCGTGGTTGCTGACCGGAGGCGACACCTTCACGCTCAGTCCCGGCGATGCGTTGATCCTCGCGGCCGCGCTTCTGCGTGCTGTGACCGTCTGCGTGACCAAGCGCGTGATGCGCGATGCGGCACTGCCGCCTTTGACCGTGACCGCCGTGCAATCCGGCGTGGTGGCATTCGGCAGCGCAGCCGTGGCGCTGCTGTTTGCCCGCGACCAATGGCAACCCGTGCCGTCGTTTGCAGGGCATCCGACGTTCTGGGGCAGCGTGTTCTATCTGGTGCTCGCCTGCACGCTGTTCGCGTTCTTTGCGCAGAACTATGGAATCAAACGCAGCAGCCCGACGCGCGTCGCGCTGCTGATGGGTAGTGAGCCGGCGTTTGGCGCGCTGTTCGCGTGCCTGTGGTTAGGCGAGCGGATCGCGCCGATGGCGTGGGTCGGCGGCGGGTTGATCGTGGCGGCGTCGTTGCTGGCTACGGTGCGCTGGCGCAAGGGGGTGCCGGTTGAGGTACCCGCGGCGCCGCAACAGGCTTAAGGCTGGCGACGGAGTTCGCGGGACTGGGGCGGCCACCCATCACCGTAGCAGCGGCCGCAACCTGCCGGCGCAGCCCACCCCTTACCTCGACGCCACCCGTCCCCGCTGACTCACCACTTCGCCGCGCTGGAACACGTACTCGATGCGCTCGCCCTGCCCGGTCAACACGCCGATATCGCGCAGCGGATCGCCGTCCACCACCAGCACATCCGCAATCGCACCGGCAGCGATAACACCGAGCTTGCCAGGCCGGTCGACGATCTGCGCGGCAATCGTCGTGGCCGAACGCAGCGTCTCCAGATTGCCCAGCACCTCGGCGCGAATCCGCAGTTCGTCGCTCTGGAACGTATGCATCTCGCCGAGCAGGTCGGAGCCGAAACCCATCGGCACGCCGGCGCGCGCATAGATCTGCAGCGAGTCGCGGCCGGCTTGCCGCACGGTCTCGACCTTGGCGATCGAATCGGCCGGCAGGCCGTACTCGGCTCCGTGCTTCGCAAGTGCGTCGTAGGTCACCAGCGTCGGCACGACGAAGGCGCCATGCTCGTGCATCAGGCGCGCCGCCGCTTCATCCACGAGATTGCCGTGCTCGATCGTGCGCACGCCGCAGCGCACGGCACGCGCGATCGCGCGGCCGGTGTACGCATGCGCCATCACGTACGTATTGGCCGCATGCGCCTCGGCGACGATTGCGCGGATCTCGTCTTCGGAATACTGGGTGTTGCCGATCGGGTCGGTCGGCGAGGCGACGCCGCCCGACGCCATGATCTTGATCTGCGTCGCGCCCTTCTGGATTTCTTCGCGCACGGCAAGCCGCACGGCATCGACGCCGTCGACCACCCGCGCAATCGCCCCGGCGCGAAAGCAGCACGAACACGGTTCGAGCATGTCGCCACGCGGGCGGAAATCGCCATGCCCGCCGGTCTGCGACAACGCCTTGCCGGATGGGAAAATGCGCGGCCCCGGAATCAGGCCGGTTGCGAGCGCCTGGGTCAGCCCCCAATCGGCGCCGCCCGCATCGCGCACGCTCGTGAAGCCGCGGCCGAGCATCGCCGAGAGAATCGGCAGCGCGCGAATCGCCGCGAGGATGTTGGGTTGGGTCGCGTTCGTGCCGAGGTTCGCGCTCGACGCGAGCACATGCACGTGACAGTCGATCAGGCCCGGCATCACCGTCTTGCCGCGCGCGTCGACCACGCGCGCGCCCGGCAGATCCACCGGCCGGTCGGTGACTTCGACGATGTGACCGTCTTCGATCACAACATGATGATGTTCGAGCAACGTACCCTGCGACAGGTCCAGTACGTTGCCGCCGCTGATTACCGTGATGGTCATGAATAGCTTCCTGGAAGAAAGAACCGGCGTTACCCGCGCAGGCGGCGCGGGTCGCGTACGTAGAAGGTTCCGATGAGACTGATGGCCGCGGCGATCATCACGTAGATGGCCGGCGCCATGTTGCTGCCGGTGGAGGCGATCAGCCACGTGATGAAGAACGGCGCGAAGCCGCCGAAGATCGTCACGGCAAAGTTGTAGGCGACCGAGAGACCCGTCGACAGCACTTTGGTCGGGAACAGTTCGGCAAACGCGGCGAGAATCGGGCCGGTATAGGCGGCGATCAGCAGTCCGAAGATGCCTTGAAACACGAGCAGCGAGGCCAGACCCGGCGCCCGGTTGATGTACACGAACATCGGCCAGGCGAGCAGCAGGATCGCGGCGGCGGCGCCGGACAGGAAGCGCCGGCGGCCATACAGATCGGCCAGCTTGCCCACCACCGGCGAGAAACACATGATCATCAGACCGCCCAGCATCCCTGCCAGAAAGCCCTGCGACGCAGGCAGATGCAGCGTGCGCACCGAGTAGGTCGGCATGTAGAACAGCAGCACGTAGGTGCACGCGGTCCAGAGGATCACCATCGAAAAACTCGCGAAGGTTTCGCGCGGGAAGCGTTGCAGCACTTCGGCGAGCGGCGAGTCGCTTTTCGCTTCTTCCGCGACCGCGATAAAGGCCGGCGTTTCTTCCATGCGGCTGCGAATGAAGTAGCCCACCGGTCCGATCAGGATGCCGATCAGGAACGGCATTCTCCAGCCCCACGAATGCAGCGCATCGGCGCTTAGCCGCGCCGTCACGAAGGTGCCGACCGCCGCGCCGAGCAGCACCGCGAAGCCGATGCTCGACTGGATCCAGCTCGAGTAATACGCGCGCTTGTCCGGCGGGGCGTACTCGGTCAGAAACGCGGTGGCGCTGCCCATTTCGCCGCCGGCGGAAAAGCCTTGCAGCAGGCGCGCCGCCACGATCAGGAGCGGCGCCCACACGCCGATCTGGCTATAGGTGGGCGCGAGGCCGATCAGCGCGGTGCCGGCCGCCATCAACAGGATGGTCAGCGACAAGGCCGCCTTGCGGCCCACCTTGTCGGCGTAGATGCCCAGCACGATGCCGCCCACCGGACGCATGAAAAAGCCGACGCCGAAGGTCGCCACCGTCAGCAGCAGCGAAGTCAGTTCATTGCCGGTCGGAAAGAACAGCTTGGCGATGATGACCGCAAAGAAGCTATACACGGTGAAGTCGAACCATTCGAGGCCGTTGCCGAGCACGGTGGCGAGAATCGCGCGGCGCCGCTGCCGCGTGAGCGAGTCGAGCGGTAGCGCCACGTGGGGTGAAAGCGTTCCTTGCATGGTCTCTTTCCTCATCTGAATGAGCTGTCAGCAGCGCGCCGGTTCAGGATTGAGCGGCACCCCCGCATGCACAAGACCGATCCTAGGAGCGTTGTGGTTTTTTTCTGAAACGAAAGAATCGCATGCATGCATGCGCGTAGCGCATGCGAACGGGCTTTCCGGGCTTTCTATGCTTTCTTATGCCGCCGGCCGCGCCGTCTGTTGCGGCGCGTGCTGCATCGTCTGCCGCTCTGCCTGCTCGAACAACCAGTTTGTAAACAGCCGCCCCGCCTGGTTCTGCGAGCGGTCGTTCGGCGACACCACGTAGTAGCCGCCGCCGTGACTGGCCGAAGCGCGTGTGGCCCGCACCAGCAAACCTTCGGCGAGGCACGCATCGATCATGTGGCGCCAGCCGAGCACCACACCCTGGCCGAGAATCGCCATCTGCACCAGTTGCGGATAGTGATTCACCACCACCGACTTCGGCGAGCCAGGCATCTGCACGTCGTTCAGCCGGAACCATTCCGGCCACGACATCCATTGCCGCTGGCCGTCCTCCTGCATTAGCAAGGTCTCCTGAGCGAGGTCGGCGGGTTCGAGCTTGCGGCCGTCAAGGTAGCCCGGCGAGCAGACCGGATAGACCTCCTCGTCGAAGATCCGGCGTGCCGTGAAATGCGGTTCGGCGCGCTGTCTGATGTAGTACAGGCCGACGTCGAATTCCGCCGGCGAGAGCGAGGCGAGCCCGTCGCGCACGATCATGCGCAGATGGATGTTGGGGTACGCCGCGCGGAAGGCGCCGAGGCGCGGCGTGAGCCATAGCACGGCGACGCCGGACGAGCAGGCGATCGTCAACTCCTGGTCGCCGTAACGCTTCATCACGTCGAGCGTCGCCTCGGAGCAGTTGGCGAGCAGCCACTGCACGTGCTTCGCGTAGCGTTCGCCGGCGATGGTGAGCCGCAGCGAGCGATGCTCGCGCACGAACAGCGAGCGGCCCAAAAAATCTTCGAGCTGGGCGATCTGGCGGCTGATTGCGCTTTGCGTGAGATGCAGTTCGGCGGCGGCCTTGGTGAAACTGGCATGACGCATGGCCGATTCGAACGCGATCAGGCATTGGAGCGGTGGGAGCGGGGCGATACGCATGGTGACGGGGTGTCGTTACGGGTGGCTTCATCATAGCGCCAGGGATGGGCTGAGGTTCCGGCGCGACTCTTACTATGGTTTGCGCGATTGGATGACGCGGCTGCATTCTGAGATGCGGGCTAAAGGATATCAGCGCATTCGATTCTTATTTTCTCAATTTTTCATTGAGAGATATCCGATCAAATAAATCTTCAATTGAGATTTTCACCCCCGGATCGTCGCCCACCGTCTTTTTACAAAAAATGACAACGCACTTTCTATTTTTGCAATATCTTACACAGGAACAATAACTCCTTGACGTGCACTTGGTTGATAAACGGACAGTTGCTCAATTGGATCGGTTATGTACACCAGCTGGACAGGATTTGCACCTCGAATACCATCACGTTGCCGAACCAAATTTTTGACCTGCCGTTATTGCCCAGCGAAAACAACTTATGTCACATATAAGCTTGCTCAAAGCATTTTCAATACTGAGAAATGGATCGGACTATCAGATTGGAGAAGGGCACAACTGGAAGCGTGGCGTCCTCAATACGGCAATTGGCCTTCTTGTGGCGTTCCCGATCGCGAACATGCTGAACGCCCTACCATACCGGGGGGCAATTCCACCTGAGGCGCCGCTAATAAAAAGCGTCGGAAATTTCACTGGCGAACACACTTACTCCTCCAAGGCAATTCAACGGTACACCGGCATTTTTCATGCTGCAGACGGACGGTCCTACCCAGTACAAGACGGAGCATTAAATTCTAGTCACGAGATCATGTCAAACATGAATTCAGGGAAAGAATTCTATGTGGAAGGGTTTGTTCTAGAAGATGGGCAGGGATTTTTCTGGCCGACTTTGGTCACCATGACTGATGGACGCGCACTGTTGAGTCGAGAAAAAATGAGTAAAAATTTAAAGAGTAATCGGGAGCCATTTGGCGAAATATTGATATGGGAGTATGCGGCCACGCTTCCCCTGTGGGCCATCTCACTCTCGAATGCAATCAAACTCAAGAAAAACCTGTCTCGAGTAAATTAAATGAATACGCAAAATTTCAGCGAAGCCATCGCCGATGTCACGGCCTTTATCACGGGTGCTTCGGTCAGCGTGGCGGATGCGACCAATTCTGCCCAACAAGCGCTCGCCGCTCAAGCCACGCGAGACAAAATAAGTGCGACTGCTACTGCAGCGAACGATTTGTTTGGTGTGGTTTCAGCAGGAATGCAGAAGGGACTGGAGACATTGTCCCCAGCGTCCACAGAAGCGGCCGAACTGTTAGCTAGAGCAGGGGCCAGGTCATCTGTGCTCGGGCTCAGTTTGGCTGGCGCGCCTATTCTCAAGGCCGTGCTGAACGGAGACGGAGGAGCCATCACCACCAGCCAGCTTGATGCGCTTTCAGGTGCGGCGCTGATGGCAGGTGCAGTGTCGCTACCCGAAGTAGCCGTCACGCTGACAGTCGTGGGTTCGCTCATGGTCGCGGCCTCGGTCTTCGATACCAATCCAGACAACACGTTGTCCAACGCCGTCACCCAGCTAAAGAACCTGATCCAACCTTACTACAACCAACTTTCCCCGTCGGATCAAACTGTTTTCGCAAGTCAGATGTCTGAAGCGATGTCGGCCACGCTATCCGGAGGCATGCTTCTCCCTCAGGTGAATGAAGCAGGCTGGATTACCGGTTACACGGCCGAAGCACCAGCCAGCATTACAGAGGAAGGCGACGCCAAGACCTACACCTTTGCGTCCGGCGTAACGTACATTATCGGCAACGTCACGGACGACGACCCATTGACCGATTCCTCAACGGGCGCGGAAAAGAGCCTCTGGACCGTCCCGGCGGCAGGCGCCGGCAGCCCACTAACCCTCGACATCCACAAAGACGGCAGCTACTCGAACAGCTTCACCGATCCACAGGGAAACAAAGTCACCGAGGTCTACGTCGCAGGCTCATCGGGCACGTACACCATTGCACCCATGAACGGCAATTACCAGTTCATCGACGTCGAAGGCAAGGACAACAAGGTTACTGTCCAGGGCGACAACAATCAGATATCGCTTGCGGCCGGAACACAGGCTAGCATCACGGGAGCAAACAACACCATCTACGCGGATGCCGGCACGGCAATCACGCTCAATTCCGCGTCAGGCAATACCGTCTGGAATGAAGTCACCGGGGATAACCTCAGCATTTCAGACGGCATCCTCACGGTAGCCGGTGATCCTAATGGTCCCTGCGGAGGCGCAACGGTCACCGCCGGCACGACAAATAGCATCGCCATCCATGCCGACGGTTCGCAAACCCTGGTCACACGGTACGACGACGACGATCGGGTGTGGGAGCGTACCTACAATGCAGCCGACGTGATGACCGAGCAGTTGGTCGTGAGCCCGGATGGTTCATATGGTGACGAACTATTCGACCCAAAAACCGGCGAGGCGAGGCAGTGGACGTTCTCCAACGGAGATGGCACGGGCCTCGTTCTTAAGTTCGATTCGTACGGGAAGACGATTGAGCGGGACTACATCAACCGAGATCGACCGTCCAGCCAGTTCGTGATCGATCCGGTCACGGGGGCTACCACCGCATACAACACGCTCAGCGGCGTATCGTTACCCACTCTGCAATTCGATCCCGCCACGGGAGCTGTCGCCTGGAGTTCGGGCAGCGGCACCAATAGCCTGATCGCCACGGCTTACTCCGCCGCCGACCACCAGGCAGCACAACTGGTCCACGCGATGGCTGTATACGCCCCGGAGACTTCGGCCTCAATCAGCCTCGCAGCCATTCCGCCCGATAACCCCCAGCTTTTGCTGGCGGCGTCCCCGCACTAGGCCCCCCTCCCTCCCCACGTTGGGGTGCTTTCCCTTCTCAGGCGGAAAGCACCCCACCGCCGATATCTATTCGCACGCACTGCTCCGAAACAATGGGACTCGAAGAACGACCGGCTCAAATCGAAGATGCCGGACTGGCCGCACTAGTCGTCATTGCACGCCTCCACGGCATCGCAGTGGAGGCATCGCAACTCAGGCACGCAAGCGTGACCGATGGCCATGCATTTTCCGAAGAGCAGTTGATTCTTTCGGCCCGCGCAATCGGCCTCAGAGCGAGCGCCATAAATCTGCTGCCCGAACGATTGCCGAAAACCCCATTCCCCGCGCTTGCACTGGACCGCACCGGTCACCACTTCATTATCGCGGGCTCGAACGGAGCAACTGCGCTGGTACTGGAACCCGGCATGCAGACGCCTCGCACGACACCAGTCAGTGAAATCGTGGATCGATGCTCCGGTCGCATGCTGCTATTCACTTCTCGAGCATCGCTCGCAGGCAACCTGGCTCGCTTCGATTTCTCGTGGTTCATTCCAGCTGTCGTCAAATACCGTCGGCTGCTTCTCGAAGTGCTGATGGTCTCGGTGATGCTGCAGATTTTTGGACTGGTCTCGCCACTGATGTTCCAGGTTGTGATGGACAAGGTGCTCGTCAACCGTGCCTATAGCACGCTTAACGTCGTCTGCGTGGCGTTGTTGGTGAGTTCGGTATTCGAAGTCGTACTCACGGGTCTACGAAACTACGTTTTCGCACACACGACCAATCGTATCGACGTTGAACTTGGCGCGCGCCTTTTTCGTCATCTGCTGGCATTGCCGCTCGGCTATTTCGAAGCGAGGCGCGTAGGCGACACCGTCGCACGTGTACGCGAGCTTGAAAGCATCCGTAGCTTCCTCACTGGTCAGGCATTGACCGCTGTCATCGACCTGATCTTCTCAGTGGTATTCCTCGGCGTCATGTGTATCTACAGCGTCTGGCTGACGTTGATCGTCGCGATCTCGCTGCCCGTCTATGCTGCTCTCTCCATGACGCTGAATCCTCTTCTACGGGAACGTCTGAATCATAAGTTCGCCCGCGGAGCCGACAACCAGTCGTTCCTGGTCGAGGCAGTGTCCGGCGTGCAAACGGTCAAGGCCATGGCCATTGAACCGCTATTCACCCACCGCTGGGACAATCAGCTCGCGGCGTATGTCACCGCGAGTTTCAGGGTCAACTCGCTAAGCAACCTTGGGCAGCAACTGATTCAGCTAGTGGGCAAGCTGGTCACGCTGGCAACATTGTTCTTCGGCGCAAAGCTGGTTATCGACAGCAAGCTCAGCGTTGGTCAACTGATCGCATTCAACATGATGTCGCAGCGCGTCAGTGCGCCGGTCCTCAGGCTGGCCCAACTTTGGCAGGATTTTCAACAGGTCGGGATCTCAATGCTGCGCCTCGGCGACATCCTCAACACGCGCACGGAACTGCCGCAAAGTCGCCAGGCCTTGCCTGCACTCAAAGGAGAAGTCAGCTTCGAGGACGTGCGCTTCCGTTACCGCCCGGATAGCCAGCCGGTCCTCAACGGAATCAATCTGACGATTCCGGCGGGAGAGATTGTCGGCATCGTCGGCAGGTCGGGATCGGGGAAAAGCACGCTGACCAAACTACTGCAGCGACTGTACATTCCCGGGAGCGGGCGCGTGCGCATTGACGGGATCGATCTCGCACTCGCCGATCCGGCGTGGCTGCGGCGGCAGATTGGCGTCGTGCTGCAGGAAAACCTGCTCTTCAACCGCTCGATACGCGAGAACATTGCCGTGACAGATCCTGGCGCTTCGCTGGATGCGGTGACCCAGGCCGCAATACTCGCTGGTGCGCATGATTTCATTTCGGAGCTACCCGAAGGCTATGACACGATAGTGGGAGAACGCGGGGCTTCGCTGTCCGGCGGACAGCGTCAGCGTATCGCCATTGCGCGCGCACTGCTGACCAACCCGCGGATACTGATTTTCGACGAGGCCACCAGCGCGCTCGACTTCGAGACGGAGCGGGTGATTCAGAACAATATGCTGGCGATGTGCCGCGGCCGCACAGTCATCATCATCGCGCACCGATTGAGCGCAGTGCGTCATGCCAACCAGATTGTGGCGATGGACAGAGGCCAGATCGTAGAGCGCGGCAGCCACGACCAATTGCTGCAACAGGACGGCTACTACGCGCACCTCGTCTCTTTGCAAAGTACCTGATGCCTACGCATTTCCTGAAGATCCGGGCGCTCGGAGACCTGTGCCGGCGCTACGGAGCAACTTTCCGCTCCGTATGGACAATCCGCGATCAACTCGACGCGCCTGCGCGTACAGCGCAGGAGCGGCAGTTCCTACCCGCGACTCTGGAGCTGATCGAGGCTCCGTCACATCCCGCGCCGCGGTGGACCATGCGTGTCATCGTGACGCTCGGCGTGCTGATCCTCCTGATTGCCGTGTTCGGCAAACTGGACATCGTCGCGACCGCCAAAGGCAAACTGATTCCGGGTGCGCGCGTGAAAACCGTGCAGCCGGCTATCACCGGCGTGGTCCGGCAAATTCTGATTCGGGACGGTGAGCGGGTAACGCAAGGCCAGGCTTTGCTGGTTCTCGACACGACTCAAGCGGCCGCTGACGCGCACAAGGCAAGTTCGGCCCGGATCGATGCCGCGCTATCGTCGGCGCGTGCGCGCGCACTACTCGATGCACTCAAGACGGGGCGCGTACCGACGCTCGCTATGGTGGACGGTGCTTCGCAAACGCAGCAAGAAGAGTCTCGACGCTTCGCCGAAGGTCTGTATCGGGAATACGCCGACAAGCTCGCAGTTTCCCATGCGGAGCTCGCAAGACGCGAGGCCGAACTGGCCTCCACTCAGCATGAAGTGGCAAAACTGCGCGCGACCGCTCCGCTCGCACGCAGTGAGGCCAACGACTACAAGACGCTCGCACCTGATCGCTACGTGTCTCAACACGACTATCTTGGCAAAGAGCAGGTGGCGCTTGAACAGGAGCACGAACTCGCCGCCCAGCGAAGCCACGCGAGCGAACTCGTGGCCGGTATCGCCGAGCAGCGGGCGACGATCGAACAGATGATCTCGCAGTTTTCGCGCGAGCAACTCGACTCGTTGGACAAGGCAAACCAGCAACTCGCCCAGACCACGGAGGACGAAACCAAAGCCATGACCCGCCAGGATTTGCTGACGCTCTACGCGCCCGTCACCGGGACCGTCCAGCAGTTGTCCGTGCATACGCTTGGCGGCGTGGTGACCACGGCCCAGGCGCTGATGGAGGTTGTGCCGGACGACCCCGTGGAGGTCGAAGCCAACGTCGAAAACAAGGACGTGGGGTTCGTCAACGTCGGACAGGAAGCGATCGTCAAGATTGAGGCTTTTCCGTACACGCGTTACGGCTACCTGACCGGAAAGGTAATCTCCGTCTCGAACGATGCCATACGGGGGAGCGACAAAAAGCAGGGGCTGACCTTTACGACAAGAATTCTCCTGCCGACCAACCAGATACGGGTCAACAACAAATCCATCAATCTGACGCCAGGAATGGAAGTGACGGCCGAAATCAGGACCGGTCATCGTAGTGTGGCAAGTTATTTTCTTGATCCGTTGGTGCAGACTGCCGGGGAAGGTTTGCGTGAGCGTTAGTCGGCTGCCCTGCGAGGCTTCTCAAATGCAAGTCGACGCTAGCCGGGATGGTGACTCCGGGATCCGAGCGGCACCGCAGCACGTTTGCGCGACAACCCTGCTGTTGTGCCTGGCGCTATTGACGGGAAAGCCGCATAGGGTAATGGCGTTTGACGTATTCAAAATCGACAACGCGGTTTCAGACACATCTGCTGCGGCGCTTGTCGCCGCCACTACGGCTTCGCCCTGCGCGTTCGGCCGCCTTGGTGAACCGCTGCGTCTCGAAGAGGCTGTCAATCGCGCACTGTGCAACAACCCCACGACGCGGCAAGCCTGGCCTGCGTGCGTCATGTCGCCTTAGCCGCCGTGCCCACCTTCCCCACCACCCGCATGAGCCGACTCGCCGAAGCCGCCGCGCGAGATGCCCTCCTCGCCGCCGCCATGACCGGTCAACGCACCTTCCGAATGGGTCGACTCGCTGATCTGGGTGGAATGGGAGGCGCGCACGATCTCATCGGTCTCGTCGCCGTCCGCGTGGTACACCTTGCCGCTCTTCGTGTAGTACGGTCCGTACCAGTGCGCTCCGCCGCCTCCGCCATGCGCCCCGCCCGCTGAACCCGACGTCCCCGACGAGCTCGACGTTCCCGAAGCCGGCTGCCCGCCATCGGCAAGCAGCGCGCAATCGTCGGGACGATTCCAGTCGCGCTCGCAATCGGCTTGCGACGCATACTCGGCCCGTTCAACCTGGACCGGCGTATCGTTGTGACAGCCCGCGATCAGGCCCGCCCCGGCCAGTGTCCCCGCCGCGCCGATCAGCATCAGTGTCGGTCGCTTTTGTGTTTTATGCATGGTCATCGACTCAGCTCTTGATGAAATAGTGCGGCACGAAATAGCTGGTGTTCTTGGTAATCGGATGAAACTCCTCGCGCAGGCACAGCCCCACCGGCTCGTCGCCCACCACCCACGAGCCCAGCGTCGCATAGCGCTCGCCAAAGCGCGGCAGCGGCGCGAACGCCTGATAGATGAAGCCCTCTTCACCGTAACGGCCCTCGTGCTCGATCACCTGTCCATCGTCCTGTACCAGGGTCACGTTCGCGCCTTCGCGCGACAGGAACGGTTTCTTCGCATGCGGGACGCCGTCGAACAGGTACGGCGTGAACGACGCCGGCAACAGATTCGGATGATCGGGAAACAACTGCCAGAGAACCGGCAGAATGGCCTTGTTGGAGAGAATCATTTTCCACGGCGGCTCGACCCAGCGCGTGGGACTCGAGATCAGATGCCGGCCGAAACGCTCCCGGATCATCCACTCCCAAGGATAAAGCTTGAACATCAACTGGATCGGCTCGTCCTGTTCGTCGTAGAACCGGCTGGCCGCGTCCACGCCGATGCGCGTCATGTCGAGGATCTTCACTTGCCAGCCGGCCTGGACCGCCGTTTCCATCAGATATTCGACGTTGCCGATGTCTTCGAGGCTGTCGAAGATGCAGCCGAAGTGCAGCGTCGGGACTTGCGGGTAATGCTTGCGCAGCCCACCCCAGCGTTCGATCAGCGCTTCGTGGATGCTGTTGAACTGATCGTGCGCCGGCTGGACGTCGGTCTTCCAGAACCATTGCGCGAGACTCGATTCGATCAGCGAGGTCGGCGTATCGGCGTTGTATTCGTAGAGCTTCGGCACCCCGTTCGGGTCGAGCGTCAGATCGAAGCGCCCATAGACGGACGGATCGCGGCGCTCCCAGGAAGCGCGGATCAGCCCTTCGTATGCAGGGGGAATCGCCATGCGCGCAAACAGATTGGCGCGGATCACATAATCCACGGCTTCCAGACAGCGGGCGTGCAATTCCTGGGTGGCCGTCCACAGGGCCTCGATTTCGGCCTCGCCAAAGACGTAGGCCGCGTCTTCGAGCCAATACGGAAACCGGCTCGCGTCGGGCGGCTGGGCGACACCGTTCTTGTCGATCGAATGAAAGCGGAAGCCGATGTCGTCGAGACGCTGCGGCCAGTCCGCACGCGGCGTCTGTTTGATTCGTTGCATGACGTTTGTTGTTCTACTGTCGTTTGCCTCGCCGTATGTTAGCGCATCGCCAACGCCCAGCGGCGCGGCGCGCGGCCCCACCTTTCGCCTCGTCTGCCGTGCGGACTTTCGCCGCCATCTAATTTTGTTAAGGTAATCTCGCGCGATTGCGATTCGCCTCCGGCGTGCCTAGGCAAAGGCCACGGCCCGGACGCGCACCGCGTAGCGACCCCGCGTATCCATTTCAACAAGAAAACTCACTATGAGACGACGCAGTTTTTTCGCTTCACTCGGCCTGCTGGCCTCCGCCCTCTCCACGAAGCACGCCTCCGCCCTGCCCACCAAGCCGGCAAGCGCCGCGGCCGCCCCCGACCCAACCGGCGCCGTGCGAAACAGCCGTCACTACCTGGAACGGATCGCCGCGCTCGACCGGCAAGGTCCGCAGTTGCGCAGCCTCATCGAACTCAATCCGGATGCGTTGCAGATTGCTGCGACGCTCGACGCCGAGCGCGCGGCCGGGACCGTGCGCGGTCCACTGCATGGCCTGCCGATTGTGGTCAAGGACAACATCGCCACCGGCGACCGGATGGCAACGACGGCCGGCTCGCTGGCGCTCGACGGCGTGCGCGCCACGCGCGACGCGCACCTGGTCGCACGCCTGCGTGCAGCGGGCGGCGTGATCCTCGGCAAAACCAATCTGAGCGAGTGGGCCAACATCCGCTCCTCGCGCTCGACGAGCGGCTGGAGCGGACGCGGCGGCCTGTCGCGCAATCCGTATGCGCTGGACCGCTCCACCAGCGGCTCCAGTTCGGGATCGGCGGCGGCTGTCGCGGCGAACCTCACGCGCCTCGCGATCGGCACCGAGACCGACGGTTCGATCGTCTCGCCGTCGTCGATCATGGGCGTCGTCGGGCTGAAGCCGACGGTCGGGCGCATCAGCCGCGACGGCATCATCCCGATCTCGCATACTCAGGACACGCCCGGGCCGATCGCCCGCACCGTCGGCGACGCCGCCCTGCTGCTGGCCGCGCTGGCCGGCCCGGACCCGCAAGATCCGGCGACCCTCGGCGCGCCCGCACCCGACGACTATCTCGCAGCGCTGAATCCGAATGCGCTGCGCGGCGCCCGCATCGGCGTGGCGCGCGAGTTCTTCACCGGCCACGATGAAATCGACGAGCGCATCGAATACGCGCTGGCTCGACTTGTCCTGCAGGGTGCCGTACTGGTCGATCCGATCGATCTGCCGAAGGTCGGCTACGAGACCGAGGAACAGGCGGTGCTGCTGCACGAATTCAAGCACGACCTGCCGCTCTGGCTCGCGACGTTTGCCCCACACGCGCCGATTCGCACGCTCGCCGATGTGATTGCATTCAACAACACGCACCGCGACCGCGAGATGCCGTACTTCGGCCAGGAACTGCTGATCCAGGCGCAGGCCCTGGGCGACCTCGACAGCGCGGTCTATGTCCAGGCGCTGGCCGCCTGCCGCAAGGGTTCGCGCGAGGAAGGCATCGACCGCGCGATTCGCGAGCACAAGCTGGATGCGATCGTCGCGCCGACCGGCGGCACCGCATGGCTCACCGATTTCATCAACGGCGACAGCGGCGGCGACGGCTTCTCCACGCCCGCTGCGGTGGCCGGCTATCCGCATCTGACGGTCCCGGCGGGCCTCGTGCGCGGCCTGCCGATCGGCTTGTCGTTCGTCGGTCCGGCATGGAGCGAAGCGCGGCTGCTGGCGCTCGGCTATGCGTTCGAGCAGGCCACCCAGTGGCGCGAAGAGCCTCAGTTCCTCAAACAATCGAGCATTCCGCCCCTGCGGGCTTGATGCGCTGTGCGGCATCCGGCGGTCATCTCACGCCGCAGGGTGCCTCGAAGGTCAAGATCCGTCCGAGCGTTCGCAAAACGCGCTTCCGGTTCATGTAGGGAACACTTCAGCGCAATTCCACGCGTTCCGATGCCATAATCGGCACTTCGCAGGCCCTCCGCTGACCGTTTCACCCATGACACTTGTCCAGAAAGCGCTTCTTGCCCCGCTCATCGTCGCGTGCGCGATGTTCATGGAAAGTGTCGATGCGAATGTGATCGTGACCGCCCTGCCCTCGATGGCACGGGACTTCGGCCGCGATCCGGTCACCCTCAAGATCGCCGTCACCAGCTATGTGCTGGGCCTCGGCGTCTTCATCCCCGTGTGCGGCTGGCTCGCCGACCGCTTCGGCGCCCGCACCGTGTTTCGCACCGCCATCGGCATTTTCGTGGCCGGTTCGCTGCTGTGCGCGGCATCCAGCTCGCTCGCCACCTTCACCGTGGCCCGCTTCATCCAGGGCGTGGGCGGCGCGATGATGGTGCCGGTCGGGCGCATCATCATCTTCCGCGTGGTGCCCAAGTCCGAGTTCATTCGCGCGATGAACTACCTGAGCGTGCCCGCCATGCTCGGGCCTGCCGCCGGTCCGCTGCTGGGCGGCTTCATCACCACGTATCTGCATTGGCGGCTGATTTTCTTCATCAACGTGCCGGTCGGTGTGCTCGGCATTTATCTGACCAATCGCCATATCGTCAACACCCGTGAACCGCACCCCGGGCCGCTCGACTGGATCGGCTTCTTTCTCTCCGCCGGCGGCGCCTCGCTGTTTCTGCTGGGGCTGTCGCTGATCGGCGGGGAGATGATGTCGAACAGCAATGCGGTTGGCATGTGCCTGTGCGGCGCGTTCCTGCTTGCCTGCTACGTACCGTACGCGCTGCGCATCAAACTGCCGCTGCTCGATCTGCGCTTCCTGCGCATTCCCACCTTCCAGGCCAGCGTGGCCGGCGGGTCGCTGTTCCGGATCGGCCTCGGAGCCTTGCCGTTCCTGTTGCCGCTGCTGTTGCAGGAAGGGCTCGGCAAAAGCGCGTTCGAGTCCGGGCTGATTACCTGTGCCTCCGCCTTCGGCGGCATGTTCATGCGGACCATCGCGTCGTCGGTGTTGCGGCGCTACGGTTTTCGCGACGTGCTGGTCGTCAATGCCGCGCTGTCCGGCATCGCCATTGCGATCTGCGGTGCGTTCTTTCCGGGCACGCCCACCTGGCTCATCTGGTTCGTCGTGCTGCTCGGCGGGTTCTTTCCGGCGCTGCAGTTCACCAGTCTGAACTCGCTGACCTATGCGGAGATCGCAAGCCGCGATGTCGGCCGGGCAACGAGCCTCGGCAGCGTCGTGCAGCAGATGTCGCTTGGCCTCGGCGTGACGGTCGGCGGCATTGTTCTGCAAATTTCGCAACTGCTGCATCACCATACGCATGTGGCCTGGACCGACTTCTGGCCGGCCTTCCTCGTCGTGGGGCTGTGCTCGTTCGCGTCCATCCCCGTGACGCTGCGCCTGCCGCATCGCGCGGGCGAGGAAATCTCGCGCGGCAGCCGCGGCTGATCCGATCCGTTAGCACTCCCGCAGAGAGCGGGGTTTTCCCTGGCGAGCGGCCCGCTGGTCGCGCCTGTCATCCGAACGACACCCACGCGCGGCAACATGGCCGCAGACATCGCCATTCCGCGCGAGGGTGCCGCGCCGCCCGTCGAAGCGGATGCATGCGACACGCCTTCCCCATCCCATCGCAAGCGCAATAGCAACACACCACCAGGAGATTGGTATGCAAGACGTGGCAGATCCCGACCGGTTGCAACGCGCCAGTGTGAAATCCGTCCAGCAGTACATCGACGAGCGGCCGATGTGGCCCGACGGCACGCATCTGCCTTCCGTGCCGATGACCGGCATGCAATGGCGCATCTGGGCGCTGGCGGCCGCCGGCAAATTCTTCGAAGGCTTCGTCGTCTTCATGACCGGTGTGGCGCTGCCGCTGATCTCGCGCGAATTCGGCATCGGCGCGGCGCAAAACGGTCTGATCAGCGCGGCCAGCCTGATGGGGATTCTGGTCGGCGCCGTGGGTCTGGGCGGCATGTCCGATTACTTCGGACGCAAGCGGATGTTCATTGTCGAGATGGTCATCTTCTGCGCGTTCCTGGTGCTGCTGGTGATGTGCACCAACTTCGTTTCGCTCGTGATCTGCCTGTTCGGTCTCGGTGTCGCGCTCGGTTGCGACTATCCGACCGCGCACATGATCATCTCCGAAAGCATCCCCAGTACAAGCCGCGGCAAGCTGGTGCTCGCCGCGTTCGGCTTCCAGGCGCTCGGCGCCCTGGGCGGTACCGCCGTGGGCTTTCTCGTGCTCTCGACGATCCCGAACCTCGATGCATGGCGCTGGATGTACGGCACAGCGATCATCCCGGCGCTGGCGGTGACCGTTGGCCGTTTCTTCATCACCGAAAGCCCGAGCTGGCTGCATATCCGCGGCGCGGTGGATCGTGCCGAGGCGGCAGCGACACGCCTGCTGGTGCGCACGCCGCAGTATCCGACCAGCATCGCGCTGTCGCGCGAGATCGACAACGCCGCCACCGGCCACGGCGGCCAGGGCAGCTTTTTCGCGCTGTTCGCCAGGCGCAACCTGCGCGCGACGATCCTCGCCTCGGTGCCGTGGTTCCTGCAGGATCTGGGCACCTACGGGATCGGCATCTTCACGCCGACCATCCTCGGCGCCGCATTTGGCGCCAAGCAGGACCACGTGCGCAGCATCACCGACCTGATCCTCAACGACATCCTCGCCGCCAAGGGCGCTGCGCTGATCACGATGCTGCTGATTGTAGGGATCATCTTCGCGGTCATCCTCGCGGACAAGGTGGGACGCATCTGGCTGCAGGTGGTCGGCTTCATCGGTTGCGCGGCCGGACTGCTGCTTGCTTCGTTCTCCGATGGATTCGAAGGCTCCACCCGGACCGTCATCATCTTCGCCGGGTTCATGCTGTTCAACTTCATGACCAACCTGGGACCGAACGCGCAGACCTATCTGCTGGCGGGCGAAGTGTTCCCGACCGCGATTCGCGGCACCGGCGCCGGTTTTGCGGCCGCCGTCGGCAAGATCGGCGCGGTGGCGACGGCGTTCCTGTTTCCCATACTGCTGACCGGTATCGGCACCGGCCCGCTGCTCTACATTCTCGTGGGTACGTCGATTCTCGGCGCCGTGGTGACGTGGATCTTCCGCATCGAAACGAATGGTGTGAGCCTCGACGAGATTGGACACTAACCCGTCCACGCATCGTCCTGGCGGCTTCAACCACAAGATGGCTTCCCAAGTAATGCGACGGAGAGAGGCATGACTCACCACGTTAAGAACCCGGTACTGCGCCTGCGCTGGCGGCATTGGGCCGCAGCGCCGCTGTGCGTTGCAACGCTTGCGCTGATGACGGGCGCATTTGCCAATGCGCAAGACCTCACGCTGACCGAAACCGGCTCGACCCTGCTGTACCCGCTTTTCACGACCTGGGTGGATGCGTATACCCGGTCGCATCCGGGCATCCACATTAACGTGGCGGGAACCGGCTCGGAGGCCGGCATCCAGCAGGTGCTGGCGGGCAAGGTGCTGATCGGCGCGTCGGATGCGTATATGTCCGATGCCGAGATGCGGCAACATCCGCAGATCATCAACGTGCCGCTGGCGATTGCCGCGCAGACCGTCAACTACAACCTGCCCGGTCTTGACGCAGCGCATCTCAAGCTGGATGGACCGGTGCTCGCCGGGATCTACAACGGCGCGATTCGCACCTGGGACGCGCCGCAGATCGCGGCGCTCAATCCGGGCGTCGCGCTGCCGCATCATGCGATCGTGCCGATCCACCGCGCCGAAGGCTCCGGCGATACGTTCGTGTTCACACAGTTCCTGTCGTTCGCGACGCCGGACTGGGAAAACGACAAGGGCTACGGCACGACGATCGCGTGGCCGAACGTGCCGGGTAGCGCGACGGCCGTGGGTAACGCGGGGATGGTGCAGGCCTTGCAGTCGACGCCGTATTCGATCGGCTATGTCGGCGTCAGCTTCTCCGACAAGCTGGCCGCCGCGCAGCTAGGTACCGTCGCGCTCAAGAACGGCGCCGGCGAATTCGTGCTGCCCACCAAGGAGACGATCACGGCGGGCGCCGCGTCGCTGGGTCCGCGCACACCGGCTGATGAGAGGCTCAGTCTCGTGTATGCGCCGGCCTCGGGTGCCTACCCGCTCGTCAACTATGAGTATGCGGTGGTGTCGACGAAGCAGGCGGATCCAGCGACGGCTGCAGCATTGCGCCGCTTCTTGCTGTGGTCGATCGTGCCGTCAGAAACCAATGAAGCGTACCTCGATACGGTGCACTTCATTCCGCTGCCGCCGCATACGTGGGAACTGAGCCAGGCGCAGATTCAGTCGATCAGGTAAGCGGTTTGTGCTGTCCGGAGGGCGCGCTCGGTTCGGGCGCGCCTTCCGGCCCATACACAGTCACACGGCTAATCAGTGACCGCTGTGCAGATGCGCTGCCTTCTTGGCGGCATGCTCGGCGTGCTCGCTCGCATGCAGGCCATGACCGTGCGCGAGATGCGCATGATGGCTGGCCGCCTCGTGATCGCCCGACTCGGCATGCTTCGCCGCTTCGCGATGGTGCCTGGCGGCCGAATCGAGGTGCTTGGCTGCTTCGTGGTGATGGTGATGAACTTCGTGTTGATCGCTCATGGAAGTCTCCGGTATCTGCTACGAGGCCCGCTCCACGATAGGAGTGAGCCTGTCCACGATAGTGAAAAGCAGTGTCACTTGCGTGACCCCCGTCGCGGAATCCGACGGGGGGCGACTCTCCAGGTCAACGCGAAATGCGCAGCCGATACGACCCTACGTTACGACTGCGTCGGGCGGCCGGTCTTGACGGTTTCCAGCGCAGCAATCGCCGCCAGCAGACGATTCGACGTTGCGCCTTCGAGCAGCAGCAGACCCGCACGCAGCACTTCGCTCTTCTTCACCGACACGCCGGCGTCGAGGCATTTTTGCTTCAGGGCAGCGATTTTGTCGTAATCGGATTTGGGCATCGTGAAGCTGTCGCGGACGACTTTCTCTTTCTTCGTGACTTCTTTCTTTACGGTTTCCTTCTTCACCGCTTCTTTCTTCACCGCCTCTTTCTTCACAGCTTCTTTCTTCGTGCCGGCTTTTTTCGCGGTTTCCTTTTTCGCAGCGTCCTTCTCCGCCGTGTCCTTCTTCGCGCGCTGGGGCTTGTCGGCCGCCACTACGCTAACCTCAGCCGCTTTCTCTTTCGCTGCGGTTCTGGCTTTGGGCGCGGCCTTTTGCTTCGGTTCGGCTTTCGCCTTCGGCGCTGCCTTTTCCTTGGTGGCGGTTTCTGCCTTCGGTGCGGCCTTGTCTTTCGCTACAGCCTTCGCCTTCGGCGCAGCTTCTGCCTTCACAGCGGCCTTGCTGCCGCGCGACGCTTTCGGTGCTGCGGCCGCCTGCGCTTTCACGGTTGCTTCGACCGGTGCGGCGGCCTGGGCGTCATCCGTTGCGGTGGTCGCCGTTGCACCCTTCGGAAAGTGAAAGGCCTTCTTGGTCGGTTTTTTGATGCTGGGTTCGTTCATTGTCATCTCCATGTCATAAACAATATAAACAGTATATACGGTTTATATTGTTTGATCGATGCTTCGACATGTGGCAAACCCGCGCGCGCCGATTCGCAAGTTGTCCACACATTCTGTTCGTAAGGATGTGGATAACTCGCGGGCAAAGCGGGCAAGTGGTTGAAGCTAAGGGATATTTGCGGGGCGCGTTCGGGTTGCGCAGGGGGCGGCCCGCGCGGCTTATTCCTCGGCCAGCGTCAGCGCCGCAATCTCGCAGTTCCGCAAGCTGCGCAGCACAGCCGGTGCCAGCAGCAATTTGGCCGCGCGCAAACCGGCGCCCATCACGACCTGCTCGCGCTCCATCACCGCAGCGTCGACGAGGATGCGCCAATCGTCCGGAACCCCGAACGCCGTGATACCGCCGAATTCCATGCCGCTATGTTCGACCGCGACCTCCCGCTTGGCGAACGAGAGCCGCTGCGCGCCGAGATGCGCCTTGACCGCACCGTTGATATCGAGCCGCAGCGAACCGAGCGTGACGATCGCGGCGTAGTGCTCGGCGCTGTCCTTCTTGTAGCGGATCACGATCGTGTTCGCGCAATCTTCCAGGCCGAAGCCGTAGCGCGCGCTGAAGGCGGCTGTGTCCGAAGCGTCGTCGCTGACGGTGAATACGATCACTTCGCCAGGCGGCAAATGGCCAATGACATGCGCCGGCAGATGCTCGGCAAGCTGGTCGGCTGCGATGACGTCCAGTTTCTGGAGGGATTCGTGTGAGTGCATGGCGGACAGGCGGTTTAACGTGACTCTATTCTAGCGGGTCGGTTTTCGACGTGCAGCGCGGGTCGTGCGTCACACATCATGATTGAGCACCGGGCTCCCATACGCAGGAGATATGGCAACCGCCATTCACAGGTATTTTCAATTTGGCGCCGTGTCTCGTATCCTCGCCTTTGTCATCCACCTGGGCGACATGACGTTTTGCTGAACCCTGATCAAGAGGCGTTACGTGTTCTCGCTTAAAACTGCTTGCCTTCGCACAGCCCTCGTTGCCGCCACGCTTTGCGCGTTTGCGACTGCCACGACATACGCGTCCGACTTCGAACCGCATCACCACCACCCCGCGAACGAAGCAGCCATCGGCGTCGCATCGCAAGGCGGCGTACTGGTACGCGACCTGCCGCTCGAAGGCGGCGAGTTTCAACGCGTGCTGTACGACGCGCCGCCGTCGCAAGTGCGCGGCATCATCGTGATGTTTTCGGGTGGCGCCGACGATATCGGTATCGAGAAAGACGGCGTGATCAGGCACGGCGACAACTTTGTCGTCCGCTCGCGCGATCTTTGGACTGCCAGGGGTTACGGCGTCGTCCTCGTGGACGCCATCGATCACCAGTCGATGCGCGGCAAGCGCAGCACCGACGCCTATGCCGCCGTGACACGCGAAGTGGTCGCCTTCGCCCACGAGCAGGCCAACGCGCCCGTCTGGGTGATGGGCACGAGCCAGGGGTCGATTGCGGCCATGAATGCGGCCTCGCACGCGAGAGGCGAGGAACTCGCAGGCGTGATCCTGACCGAATCGGTATCGATCCTGGGCGCTTCGCACGAGACGGTATTCGATGCCCATCCGGAGGACGTCCACATCCCCGCGCTCGTGGTCGCGAACCGCGACGATCGCTGCAAGGTGGCCCCGCCGTCGATGGCCGACGCCATTGCGCAATCGATGCGCAACACCCACGCGACCGTCCTGTTCGTGCAAGGGGGCGAGGTGCGCTCGTCGAACGAATGCGCGTCGCTGTCGCCGCACGGCTACTATGGTATCGAAGGCACCGTGGTCGACGATATCGCCGAGTGGATGGCCCGCGTGGGCGCCTGACCGCAGTCGCGGCCGGCGCCCTCCTCGCCCAGCGGTCGACCAGCCTCAGCTATTCGACGGCGGCGCGTCCGCCGCATGCTGATCCGGTTTGCAGTCCGTAGCATATTTCGCCATGAGCCGCGCGCGAGCGTCGGTGATGTCGAGCGAATAGTTGTCGATGGCCGGCCGGTAACCGACGGCCTCGAGTTCGGTCAGCTCGCGCATCATGTCACGGTGCGTCAATTCGCCGTTTGCCGGCTTGAACGGATAGCTGTTGCATTGGTGCGGGGTAAGCCGGTCCGAGGCCATGGCGCAGGCGCTGGCCATCATCAGCCCGAGGGGCAATGCGTACTTCAAGGGGGTCTTCATGAGCGTCTTCCTCCAGTTTGTCTGATCACACCCTTCGGCTAGACGGCCCGTGTTGCGCTAGCAAATGGGCCGGTGCAGAAGTTGCGCTTTCAGCATAGGCTGGACGGCTTGTCGTTGCCACTTCGAACGCGTGAAGGTTTTTTCATGTCCGCATAGGGGAGCAGGATTGCACCCACCGGCATTACGTACCGTTGCTGACCGTAAAGACGGAAACCGCCCCGTCGAGGCGCGTCACCTGTTCGTCGAGCGACTGTGCGGCAGCCGCCGCCTCTTCGACCAGCGCCGCATTCTGCTGCGTCACCTGATCGATCTGACTGATCGCGACGTTGACTTCCTCGATACCGTGACCCTGCAAATCCGACGCCGTAGCGATCTCTTCGACAATGCCCGCGACCCGGCGTATTGCCTGTTGCACCTCCGCGGTGGCGCGACCCGCCTCTTGCGCCTGTTGTGAGCCCGACTGAATCGTGGCGACCGATTGCTCGATCAGATCCTTGATCTCCTTCGCGGCAGACGACGAACGTTGCGCAAGGCTACGGACCTCCGCCGCGACCACGGCGAAGCCCCGCCCTTCTTCGCCCGCGCGAGCCGCCTCAACCGCCGCATTCAGTGCGAGGATGTTGGTCTGAAAGGCCACGCCTTCGATCATCGAGATGATTTCCGCGATCCGCGAGGAGCTCGATGCGATTTCGTTCATCGTGCCGACCATCCGCTCGACCGCGAGATTCCCTTCATCGGAGATTCGCGTCGTGCTGATCGCAAGCGCGTTGGCCTGGCGTGCGGCGTCGGCGTTTTGCTGCACGGTTGCCGTGAGCTCGCCCAGGTTGCTGGCCGTCTGTTGCAGCGACGCAGCCTGCTGTTCGGTCCGCGAAGACAGATCGAGGTTGCCGGCAGCAATCTGTTTCGACGCCACACCGACCGCATCGCTCGACGAGCGTACCTCGGCGACGACGCCGGCCATCTGCTCGAGCAGGCTGTTCAATGCCGTTGCCGTGTGACCAATCTCGTCCATGCGCACCACGCTTGCGCGTTGCGACAGATCCAGCGACTCGCTGACCCGCTGCAGCGTGTCCTGCATCTGCCGCATACCCCGGCTGATAAGCCGATAGAGGCGGCCCCCCAGTATCCCGGTCAGCACGAGCGCTGCGCCGGCGATCGCGAGCATCAGGCTGAACGCGAGCCGGTAGGCGTTTGCATTTTCTTCGCGCACGAGCTTGCCGCGCGCGATGTCCTCGCTCAGATGCTCGTGCAGGCCGTCGTTGAGCGCCAGCGCAGCGTTATGAACGGCGCCGCCGTCGTGAAGCATCGCGAGCGCCCCATCGCGGTCGCCCGCCTGCATCTTCTCGAAGAACGCGTCGCGGGCATCGCGATAGGTGGCCATGCGGGCGCCGTCCGCCACGAACAGTTTTTGATCGGTGTCGTCGGAGACTTCCTGAGCCAGTGCACGAGCCATCACTTCGTCAAACTGACGGTCCGACTCGGCAACCTCCCGTTTCATCCCCGAACGGCTGGCGTCGTCCACACCGTCGACAACATAGCGGTAAACGGCAAGCCGCATGGCGGCAACGTCATCGAGCGCGGCCGATATCGATTTCAGGCTCGGTATCGTACGCGTCTCCAGCCCTTCGATGCGCTGATAGGACGCGTGAAGCTGCATCAATCCGTAGCCGCCGACCACCGCCAGCGCGAGCAGTGCGCCTCCGAGTGTCATGGCGAGCCAGCGAACAATCGTGATGTTTTTCATTGTCGTTACGCTCCTTCTTTCTTGTCCAGTCCGGTAACCGTCGCCACGTCAGCTTGACGACAGGCTCCGACCGGCATGTCGTTCAGACTTCATCGGCTAAAGCGGCAGAGGCAACCGTTTCGGCCCACCTCGTTATCCACGACTCGATTCCGTCGGCGCTCAACGGCCGGCCCAGGTGATAGCCTTGCGCCACATCGCAATGCAAGGTTCGCAGCGTTTCGAGCGTCGTGGCGTCTTCTACACCTTCGGCGACTACGCGCAAACCCATGTTGTGCCCGAGCGCGATCGTCGAGCGCACAATAATTTCGTCGTCCGGACCGCTCACCATGCCCATCACAAATGAGCGGTCGATCTTGAGTTCATCGACAGGCATACGCTTCAGATACGAAAGCGACGAATACCCGGTACCGAAATCGTCGATGGACAGGCGGATGCCGAGTCGATGCAAGCGATCGAGTATGGCGATTGCGTGTGCCGGGTCATCCATCAACGCACTTTCCGTAATCTCGAGCCACAGCCAGCGAGGCTCGACGCCGTGCTGCCGCAACAACGCTTCGAGTACATCGGGGAAATCCGCCTCGGCGAGATCGCGGGCGGAGACATTGACCGACACGCTGAGTGCGATCCCCTTTGCGTGCCAGGCTGCGCACTGGGAAATCGCTTCGCCTGCGACCCAGCGCGAGATCGAGCGAATGAAGCCGGTCTGCTCGGCGAACGGGATGAACTCTCCCGGCGGCACGACGCCCCTCACCGGATGCACCCAGCGCACCAGGGCTTCGACGTGCGACATGTCGTTGCTGGCGAGATCGACTTTGGGCTGGTAGTAGAGACGCAGCTCGCCGTACTCGATTGCATGCCGCAATTCGCTCATCAGCGACAGGCGTTCCTCGCCATAGCGCTCTTCGCTTTCATCGTACACAGACATGCCGGCATTGGTGCGCTTCGCCCGATACATGGCGACGTCCGCTCGCCGCAACAGTGAGTGCACGTCGCCGCCGTCGTCCGGGAAGATAACGATGCCAATGCTCGCGGCCACATCCACCACATGGGCCTCGATGACGATCGGCTCTTCGAGCGCTTTCAGCATCGCCTGGGCGATGCGCTGTGCAGTGCCCAGCTCGCCACCCGGCAGCAAGATGGCGAACTCGTCGCCGCCCAGTCTGGCAACCGTGTCTGTGTCGCCCGGGACACAGCGTATGAGGCGCTTGGCGACTTCGTGCAACAGCAGATCGCCGATGTGATGACCGAGCGTGTCGTTCACATATTTGAAGCGATCCATGTCCAGCATCATCACCGCAAGCGGACTGCGTTCCGGCGCGGCCATTTCGATGGCCTGCTGAAGACATTCGTTGAAAGCAACCCGGTTGGGCAATCCGGTCAGCCGGTCAACGTACGCCAGATCGGTGATGCGCGCCTCGCGCTCGGCGATGTCGTCGCGCATCTGACCGAATGCCGCCGCCAGCGCGCTGATTTCGTCTTTCTGCGCAATCTGGATCGGGGCGCTATAGTCGCCGCGGCCGATGCGTTGCGCGAAACGGGTCAGCTCGGCAAGCGGCCGTGTCACGCTACGCGCGGTCAGCGTCGCGCCGGCGATCGAGATGACGACACCGGCCAGCGTCAGCAGGAACAACGTCGATTGCAGCTTGCGATACGGCGCCATGGCTTCGTCAAGCGATGTCTGCAACACCGCAGCCACCGGCTGGTTCGACACCGCAAGCCAGACGATCCGCGATCCGAAACCTTCGTTGAGAGAGACACTCGCACTTTGCCGCTCGACCAGCGTCGCGGTGCGGCTTGCACGCTCAAGCGCGGTGCGTTGTTCAGCGGGCAGCGAGCTTGCGAGGACCGTCCATTGACCGCCGGCCGGCCGCGCGATGAACGACACGTGCAGCGATGCCACCTCCCGCATTTCTCGGGCAGCAATATCGTCGATCGCAAAGCCCATCGCGACCCATGCAATCGTCAACGGCGCTTTTACCGGAACGAGCACTAGTTCGTACGGCCGGCCATTGACTACGCCAATGATGGACGACGCATCTTTGTGCGTGGTGTGCTGAATCAGCGACGGAAACGGAAACGGCTTCCCCGCACTCGCCGGATCCCGGCTATCGGCGATCAGCTTGCCGTCGAGCCCGACCAGCATCACGATGTCGGCATGGATGCGGTCACCCTGATTCTGCAACGCTGACAGCACCGTCGTCTGATCGCGCAAGGCGACCGCTTCCCGAAAGCCGAAATCGGCTGCGACGACCGCCGCCGCCTGGTTCAGTTTTTCCGTGTCCGATTGCAGGACCTTCCTGAACACGCGCTCGCCCATCGCCAACTGGGCGTCGACATGCGCGTGCGCCACCGACGCGATCACGCTACGGGTGGCCACAAACACCGCGGCTTGTATCGCCAGCATCAAGAGAACAAAGACGAGTGCGATTTTCGATCGCAACCTGTGTAAGCGCACAGGACCTCCGCGCAATACGCCGGTTATTCGGCGTCCAGTTTTACGGTGAACGTCGCCGCGCTGTTCGCGCTCGCGTCGATCGTTTGCGTGGGCCGCGCGTTCGCGTCGCTCTGCCGATAGTGCCAGACGGTCACGCGATAGCGATCGGTGGGCAAGTTGGCGAACGTCGCATTGCCGCTGGCGTCGGATTTGGCGAAGTACGGCGTATCGACAATGAGCAGGTACGCCACCATCATGTCGTGGATGTTGCAGCCGAGCACCACGAGGCCCGGTTTGTCGAACACGACCGGGTGCGGCGGAACGCCTCGATAGAGCTTCAGTTCGAAGCGTTTGGGTGCGGAGAGCGAATAGACGTCATGCGCAATATCGTCGAGATTCGGCAGCTTGACCGATGCGCCGGTCTGAATCACCGAGACGAGCGGTACGAACATCTTGTTCTTCTGTGCGATGACCGCGCCGGCCGGCGGACGCGCCGGCAACCGGCCATCCACTGGAGTCGCGTAAATCACCGCGTCTGCGATGGGAGCCCCTGCCTGGTCTGCGACATGGACCGCAAGCGTGGCGGCATTGACATTGGCTGCCGGCACGGCGCCGCTCATGGCTGCCACACAGGCGGCCGCCGTCATCCACAAGGTCTTCCCCGTTTTCATCTTTTCGTAATGTTGGTGTTGGTTAGCGGTCAGCAATGACGGGTTGGAGTGCTTGCCTTCAACACGTGCCGCGAGCGCCCTTGTATAACGGCATAACCTGGGCGGTTATTCCGTGCGGCCAACATCAAATTATTTAAAGGGGGTGATAGGTCAGGGCTATGTGTTGCGCGCCGCGGCCTGGTGCAGTGAGGAGTGTTGATGATGTGCGTGTTGATGGGGCGTGCCGATGGGGTCCGGGTTCGCGCGTGTTGGATGGCGGCGGGTCGATGATGGGGCCGCTGATGGGCCAGAAAAACAAAAAGCCGTTGAATCTTTGCTGGATTCAACGGCTTTTTACTTGATCAATATCTTGGCGGAGAGACGGGGATTCGAACCCCGGATAGGTTATTAACCTATACACGCTTTCCAGGCGTGCGACTTAAACCGCTCATCCATCTCTCCGGCGGGAGTCGAATTATAGCAAACTCTGGGGCGCGCGCCAGCCCCGTCCGAAAACACCGGCAAAACGCCCCTCGAACCACCCCGAACCCCCCGCCCAGCGCCCATCCAGCCACCCTCACGGATGCCGGATATAGTCCACCAACGCCCGCGTATAAGCATCCGGCTTGCGATCCGCGAGACTCACCAAGATCGCCACCAGAAACCCCGCCGGCACGCCAAACACGCCCGAACTGATCGGCTCGATGCCAAACCACCGGGTCCCGACGAACCCAGTCATCTGCGTAAAGAACGGGTATGTGGAGACGATGTAATAGATGCACACCACGAGCCCCGCCACCATCCCGGCCACCGCCCCAAGCCGCGTCGTGCGCTTCCAGAACACGCCGAGCACCAGCACCGGAAACAGGCTGGAGGCCGCTAGCGAAAACGCCGCTCCCACCAGAAACAGGATGTTCCCCGTATTCAGCGACGCCACATACGACGCAAACAGCGCCACCCCCAGCAGCAAGATCTTGGAGATCGTCACGCGCCGCTGGCTCGATGCCGCCGGATCGACCATGTGATAGTAGACGTCGTGCGAAAGCGCATTCGCGATGGTCAGCAGCAAGCCATCGGCGGTCGAAAGCGCGGCCGCCAATGCCCCCGCCGCAATCAGCCCCGACATCACATACGGCAGCCCCGCAATCTCCGGCGCCGCCAGCACGATCATGTCCGGCTGCATCTGGATCTCACTCCACTGCACGATGCCGTCGCGGTTCGTATCGACGACGCTGATCAGGTTCGGCTCGATCCTGAGCCACTGCGTCAGCCACTGCGGCAGATCGGCAAACGGGTGCCCCACGAGATTCGTCAGGATTTCGTACTTCATGAGCACGGACAGCACCGGCACCGTTAGATAGAACAGTGCGACAAAGAACAGCGTCCAGCCGACCGAACGCCGCGCCGACGCCACCGAAGTGGTCGTGTTATAGCGCGTCAGAATATGCGGCAAGCTCGCCGTCCCCAGCGACAAACACAGCAGCAGCGACAGAAAATTGCGCTCGTGGGTGCGCCGGTCTTCACCGCTGATGGGCGGAAACGGCTCGGACATCGGCACCGGCGCCGAGGCGCGCGTCAACAACACCTCGCGCTGTTGCGTCCATACGATCTTCGCGGCCGCGGCATCGTGCGGAAAACTTTCGAGCGCGCGCTCGCTCGTGTTGATGTCGCGTAGCGGGCCGTTGTGCCGGCGCAAATCCGCCACCTTCTCGGTGAGCCCCTGCTTCTCGTCGATGAACGACTGCGGCAGCCCGTCGATCTGCACCTGCAGTTTTGCTGCCTGCTTCCGGTAGTCGTCGCGCACGCTCTGATCCAGCGGCGCATCGCGCACCTGACGCTCGAGTGTCTCCACGCTCTCCATCAGGTG
Source organism: Paraburkholderia phenazinium (assembly GCF_900142845.1). Classification (NCBI taxonomy): domain Bacteria; kingdom Pseudomonadati; phylum Pseudomonadota; class Betaproteobacteria; order Burkholderiales; family Burkholderiaceae; genus Paraburkholderia; species Paraburkholderia phenazinium. Next base: position 51,734 of record NZ_FSRU01000002.1, on the reverse strand, counting down.
TCCATAGTTAAATTGCGGCGCCCAGCCGAGGCCGTCCTTATGCGCGATCATCGACACCGGAATCAGGATCGCCAGGATCAGGATGATGTATTGCGCCACCTGGGTCCACGTCACCGCGCGCATGCCGCCCAGAAACGAGCACACCAGAATGCCCGCCAGTCCGCAAAAAATGCCCACGGCAAAATCGACGCCGATAAAGCGCGTCGCAATCAGCCCCACGCCCTGAATCTGCGCGACCAGATACACGAACGAACAGAGGATCGCAGCCAGGGCCGCGAGGCCGCGCACCGCGTTGCTCGAGAAACGCGTGCCGAGGAAATCCGGAATCGTGTAGCGCGCGAGCTTGCGCACATACGGCGCGAGCAGGAACGCCGTGAGGCAATAGCCGCCCGTCCAGCCCATCAGATACGCGAGGCCGTCGTAACCGGTCGCGTAGATCGAACCCGCCAGACCAATGAAGGATGCCGCCGACAACCAGTCGGCAGCGGTCGCCATGCCGTTGAAGGCCGACGGCACGCGCCGTCCCGCGACGTAGTACTCCACCAGATCGGAGGTTCGCGACAGCAGGCCGATCACCGCATACACGGCAATCGGCACGAACAGGAACACATAGCCGATCCACACGCCCGGCCCGGTCACGGCTTCGATGCGCCACATCACATAGATGAAGGCCAGAAACCCGAGCGTGTAGAACGCGTAGGAGCGGATGAGCCGATGCGTGAGCGTCATCGGCTCAGTTTCCGCGCGCCGTTGCTGCGGCGTTCGCGTCCGCTACGAACGCGCGTTGCAGCGTGCGGTCGGCGCGCTGCATCAGCACGATGTAGGCGAGAATCAGTGCGACATAGACGAGGATTGCGCCTTGCGCGCCAACGTAGAACGGCAGGCTGAAGCCGGCGAAGCGCACCTTCGATAGCGAAGGGGCGGCCAGCGGCACGACGAACGAGACCAGAAAGCCCGCCGTCATCAGCACGGCGATGCAAACGAGATTGAAGCGCCAGTAGCGTCGATGCGCGCGCGCCATCGCCTCCGAGACCGGTGGCGGCTCGGGCAGCGGGTTCAGCGCGGGTTGGGCGGAGGTATGCGGCGTGGTCATGCGCCTATTTACCAAAAAGACACCGTGCGGGCAATCGGGATTGTCCGTGGCGCCACCGCCATGCGCGAAGAATCATCGGGAGGCGGTGAGCGCTGAGCCGCGTGCCTGACAGCGAAGCGGCAAATCGACTGGGCAAGACCGTCAACCCGTCTGAGGGGTAAACCTGTCGATTTGAGCGTCGTTCTCGTGAAAGTCGTACATCACATTGCCCTTGGCGTCGCTTTTATAGTTTGCGATCGGCAGTTCGCCTCGTTCGTAAAGCGTGCTGACCGAAATCCGCCCTCGCGCGTCCTTGCGAATCAGCGCGAAGGCTGTGCCGATTGGCGCCCCTTTTACGTCCGGCTGAAAATAATCGTGAATATGGGTCCCCTGCGCCGCAGGTCCGGCCGCTCCGGTAATCCGCGTATCGGCCTGTGCTCCACTCTCACCGTGTTTTCCATAATATATGACGGAGGCAAATGGATATTGCTTCGCCACGTCGATCAGATCGTTGTTTTCCGGGTGCGTCAGCGCCTTCCTTGTTGCATCTGGTTTTAACTGTTCATGCGCCTGGCGGAGAAGACGCACGCCGTCCTGAGCCGTCTTCCAGTTACGCGTTGGAGTCGACGTTCCAACGTGGTATGCGTAGAAATGGGCGTTGTCGGCCGCAAACATCACGGTGCATCCACTCAGGCCGCCGGCGGTCACCAGCAGAGACCCTTTGGGTGGAATATCCGCGAAGGCTATCCTGACCGCGCCCACACCCTCCTTGCCATTGGCTAGTTCAATGACATCCGTCTGGGAGCTCAATTTACGATTGCCGCGCCCCCATCCACCGTAGTACATCTTCCCACCCTGACATAGCGAGGTAATCCCCTTGCCATTTCCGGTGTACAGAACCTCCCTCGTTTTTTCAGTTCCAGCATTCGAAGATTTAACTGGCTCCGACATTTTTACATCATTGTCGTAACGATAAAAATCAAAATTCGTCCTGATCTCCGATTTCTCACCTACGTAAATCGCACCTTTATTTTTAAGTGCCTCGATCTTTCCATTTCTTATCCGATGGGCGTCGCTGGAGAATTTCGCCTTGATCGCCGACACCAGCTTCGCGGCGCCGCCCTTCTGTTTTGAAGGGGGCGTCGTGCTCGTCCCAGGAACCGGTCTGGTTGCGCCGGTACTCGTCGCGCCGGTGCTGGAAGACGCGCCCGCTCCACCGCTTCCCTGGGTTTCCTTCTTACCCTTCGCGTCAATCGGCAATTTTGGAGGATGGGTCGGGCTGGCAGGATAGCCGACACGGCCACCCTTTATTCGCGTCGGAGGTTTGTACCTCGGGCGTCTCGCCCCACCCTCCGTCGCCAGGCGTTTTACAGGAATCGGGACGCTGTCCGCGGACGGCAAATCGTTGATGCTGAAGAGCAAATCGTCCGCCTGATCCAGGGTTAGCGGCTTCTTTTCCTCCAGCGTGTGAAGCGCACCGGCATTGACAGAGACTAGATTCATCGCCGCACCAACAGGATGAAAATTTCGCAGACCTACCATAATCGAGTCGATCTGCTTGAAGTCTTCCGCAATCTGGGCGCGCTCCCATTCGGCGATATTTCTATCGTGCACCAGAACATGGTGCATGTCGGTCGTACTGGCGGCGAAGGCACCCACGGGATGTCCAAGCGCATCTTTAACGATCCGCAATACCTCTTCCAACGTGTACTTCGACTTGATCCGAACACCGCCCACATATTCGACCTTGTCGGGTCCGTTATGGGCGGGTGCTTCCTGCTGCGGCTTGGACTGCCCCGCTCCACCCGGTGAAATGATGGAGCGGCTGATGCGGGAGCCGCCCGGCTTCACGCCAGCATGTGCCGCCTCGTTCACTGTCTGTTCAAACCCGCTGTAGATGGCAAGACTGCGATCAACTTTCATCAATGACCTCGCGATAGACGGTGGTCAGGCGTAAGCCCTCGGATTTCACTCACGCAGAAGCCGTCCGCAGTGCGTCCGCCTGGCCGTATCCGATAGTGACCTCATGGTTTCGCGGGAGGCATTACCCCAATACTTCGAGACGTTCGCGCGCAAGCCTTCGCGGTTGCGCAGTCCAGAGCGCTGTGTGTGCCTCCGTCGGAACTACTGGAATAATGCCCCGCTCATACCCTTGAGGGCACAATGACGATTGCCGGGTGGACTGCTCAAACGATGCGCCACGGTGAACCGTGCTGGGCGTGACGTGGCAAAGACCGGACTCGGCGAGACGATTCCATTGATTAGCTATCCTTTTCAGTTGATCAATTCCGCGCAGCGAACCCTGCGGCGCCAGGAATCGTCCTGAAATGCTTGAATATCCTCGTGATTGGGGAAGGTGCTTCGGACATCCGGTTCGCCGGTTGGTCCTTTTCTGGAGGGTTGGTTGTGAGAGTGAATGCTCAAAATGGATCAGCTTACGACCATTCCGGTTCTGCACCGGTAGTCAACGGCGCAGATTCGACGGGTACGGGTTCGGCGGTGGCACAAGTACGAAACGCACCTGCGTCAGGCGAACCCGTGAAGGACGGGTTGACGTTACCGATTGTCGACCCGCGCGCCTTGTGGGTGCGTCTTCAGGGTTTCGAGAAAGGTGTATGGAAAATTGAGCAAAAGCAACGCGCAGGGGCCTCACTCTCGGACGCCGAGCGATGGGCACGTGAGGTGTACAACGAACTGCGCCGCGATCCATTGTTTGGGAGTCCGGATGCAAGTCGGGATCGGCGTGCCGTGGGCAATCCCGGTAACGTGGAAACGACCACACCCGTCTCCGCTCCCAAAGCAAAAGATGGTCCGCGTCGAAAGTATGTGGGTGGCGTTCAGATCAAGCGCGACTACACGCTCGACGAAGGCACTGCGATCTTCGTGGACGCGTTGAGCAAGCCGTTTTCCTCTTTCGCGAAAAGTGCGACGGGTGGCTCGCCCCCTTCCCGCCGACCGCCGCGGACCAGGCAACCGCCGGCCTTCAGGCAGCCGACCCGTCTCCCCGACGGCCGGCTCGGCTATCCTTTGAGTCCGACGCAGCCACCGCGTTTGCCGGCGGAGCAACAGCCTGCCGGACCTTCCGGGCCGCAAGCCAAACAGACAGCGCCACGTCCAGCCAATACACCGCCTCAAAAAAAGCCGCAGAGTCAAGATGGCTAGAGGCGCAAGGCCGCGCCCATGCCTCCGTCCAACTCGTCCCCCGGCAAGATTCACTTGTACGGGTGCACAAAAGGAAAACGGCGCATCGAATGATGCGCCGTCGTACGAGTACCGCAACGAGCCACTCGGCTCAAGCGCTGCCGATTAGCCCGGCGATTCAACCATCCGGTTGGACCCTCACAGCGACTCGCCAAGCTGATCGAGAATCGCCGGGTTCTCCAGCGTCGACACGTCCTGCGTGATCGCCTCGCCCTTCGCCAGCGAGCGCAGCAAGCGGCGCATGATCTTGCCCGAGCGCGTCTTCGGCAGGTTGTCGCCGAAGCGGATGTCCTTCGGTTTGGCGATCGGCCCGATTTCCTTGCCAACCCACGCACGCAATTCGTTGGCGATCCTCACCGCTTCCTCGCCTTCCGGCCGCGAGCGCTTCAGCACCACGAAGGCACACACGGCCTCACCGGTCGTGTCGTCGGGGCGTCCCACCACCGCCGCTTCGGCGACGATCGGATTGGACACCAGCGCCGACTCGATCTCCATCGTCCCGAGCCGGTGGCCCGACACATTGAGCACGTCGTCGATCCGCCCCATGATCGTGAAGTAGCCGGTTTCCTTGTCGCGCACCGCGCCGTCCCCGGCGAGGTAGAGCGTGCCGCCGAGTTCTTCGGGGAAGTAGCTCTTCCTGTAGCGCTCCGGATCGCCCCACACGTTGCGCAGCATCGAAGGCCACGGACGCTTGACGACCAGGATCCCGCCCTGCCCGTTCGGTACGTCCTGGCCGGTCTCGTCCACCACCGCGGCCATGATGCCCGGCAGCGGCAGCGTGCACGACCCCGGCACCAGCGGCGTCGCGCCCGGCAGCGGCGTGATCATGTGACCGCCGGTTTCCGTCTGCCACCAGGTATCGACGATCGGGCAACGGCCGCCGCCGACGTTCTCGTGATACCACATCCACGCTTCCGGATTGATCGGCTCGCCGACCGTACCGATCACGCGCAGCGACGACAGGTCATAACTCTTCGGATGGATCTTCGCGTCGGCTTCCGCGGCCTTGATCAGCGAACGGATCGCCGTGGGCGCGGTATAGAACAGCGTGACCTTGTGCTTCGCGATCATGTCCCAGAAGCGGCCCGCGTTCGGATAGGTCGGCACGCCTTCGAACACCACCTGGGTGCCGCCGAGCGCCAGCGGGCCATACGTGATGTAGCTATGGCCGGTGATCCAGCCGATGTCGGCAGTACACCAGAACACATCCGTGGGCTTCCAGTCGAAGGTCCACTTCAAGGTCTGCGCGGCCCACAGCAGATAGCCGCCCGTACTGTGCTGCACGCCCTTCGGCTTGCCGGTCGAGCCCGAGGTATAGAGGATAAAGAGCGGATGCTCGGCGCTCACCCATTCCGGCGCGCACTGATCGGACTCGCTCTGGGTGATCTCATGCATCCACAGATCGCGGCCTTCGTGCCATGCGACCTTGCCGCCGGTGCGCTTATAAACGATCACACTCTTGACGGCTTCGCAGCCGCCCATGGCAAGCGCTTCGTCGGCGATGTTCTTCAACGGCAGGGCTTTGCCGCCGCGCATCTGTTCGTCGGAGGTGACGAGCGCCACGGCGCCCACGTCGACGAGGCGCTCATTGAGCGACTTCGACGAGAAGCCGCCGAACACCACCGAATGCGTCGCGCCGATCCGCGCGCACGCCTGCATGGCGACGATGCCTTCGATCGACATCGGCATATAGATCACCACGCGGTCGCCCTTCCTGACGCCGCGCTTCTTGAGCGCATTGGCGAAGCGGCTCACGCGCTGCAGCAGATCCTGATAGGTGACGTTGGTGACGGCGCCGTCGTCGGCTTCGAAGACGATGGCGGTACGCTGGCCGTGGCCGGCTTCGACGTGACGGTCGAGGCTGTTATACGACGCGTTCAGTTCGCCGTCCTCGAACCACGTATAGAACGGCGCCTTCGACTCGTCGAGCACCTTCGTGAAGGGCTTGTGCCAGCTCAGCGTCTCTTTCGCAAGACGCCCCCAGAAGCCTTCGTAATCGCGTTCCGCTTCGGCGACGAGCGCCCGGTACGCGTCCATGCCGGAGACCGTCGCGCCTGCCACTGCGTCGGCAGAGGGAGGGAAAACGCGGCGTTCCTGAAGAACCGATTCAATCGCAGACATCGACAACCCCTTGGTGAAGACGAAACGTAAAGCCTGTGCCGGCGCGCCATGCTGTGGCGACGCCGCGTTGCTGCCACGATAGATGCCGCAACTTACCCGCCACTTACATCCGGCGAAGGTGGCACCTCGGGTGCCGAGGCACCCCGGATTGTCATGTTAGCCGATGCGGTCCACCGGTGTCATGGAAAGCGCCGGCGCTACTTGCGCTGGATCGGCTCGCATACGCGAGCGATACCAGGGTTTTACCGGAGACGGCCTCGGATTGCGACGTCGCGGCCGGAGCGAATTCGCGACGTCGCGCCATCGTGCAAAGCCGTTTTGCTGCGCCGCGCAAGCAACGCCGACGTGTGCATCAATGGATCGGACGCGTGGTGATACAGGATCGGCACCCGCGCTTGTACCCGGATGGTCCACTACACGGGCGTCACCACCCATGTCAATCCTCCGGCCAGATCGAGCGCACGCTCGATCCCGCCTCTACACATGCAGAGGGAATGCCCATGAGCACGAATCCGATCAACGCGACTGGCAGCGCGTCTTCGAGTACCCCGCAGCCCGATGCGGACAGCAACACCGTGTTGCCTCGTGACCAGCCGCAGCGGCAACCGGCTATCCACAACACGTCATCCAGCTCGACGAACGCGGGACAACCACCCGTACGCGGCGGGGATAAACCGGACGGCAACGATCAGGTGCCGCCGCTACTGTCGCCGCTTTCCCGGGCCGCACTCAACCTCGCTCCGAGCCGGCTTCAGCGATCCGTGGACAACCCCGCCCCGTCTTCACCGATGCCGGCCCCATCGACGCCATCGGCACCCCTCGCCGCGGCGGCATCTCCCTACTCACCGTACGGGCGACCGCTGCTACCCGGCGCCACGCGCGCGGAACTTGAGCAGTTGCTCGGCGCGCATGACACCAGCACCCTGCCCAACTTGACCAGCCTGTCGACGAGCAGCCATCAGGATGAGCAAAACATGGCGCGGCTCGGCACGGCGCTGCAGCAAAACCTGACCGGCTACCCTCCCGAAGTTCAGCAGTTCGAACAACAGGTCAATCACATGCAGCCACTGCTCACCGCGCTGCCGCAGCCCGAATACGAGGCCTATGCCGGCGCCCTTGCGACGCTCGATGTCGCGTTTCGCGACGCCAGGGCCCCCGCGGACCGTCAACGTGTAGATCAACAACTGTCGCTGCTGGGCACTGCGCTGCTCGAACGCGTCAACACCGCCAGCAACGATCCGGTCGAGCGGGCATTGAGCGTCTTCAACCGTCCAGTCGGCGCAGGCTACCTGACCGGATTGGCGAACCAGCAGGAACTCAGCGCACTGCGCCGGCTGCGCCAGGGCTTCGTCATCGCCGCGACGCCGGCTGTTCGCGAGCGCTACTTCACGCTGGCCGCCGAGCTGAAACACACTCTGCAGCACAAGATCGCCAAGGCGATCGACCAGCATACCGCGCAGGAAGCCGGCAAATGGGCCGAGGCGAACGCGGAGGTCGACCGCATCGTCCACGAAGCCGATGCGCTCACCAACGCCCCCGGCAAGCGCTACGAGCTGATCGGTCGCCAGTTGTACAGCACCAATCCGGGCACGGGTCGCGACGACCTGGCAGACCGTCGGCTGCTGGCTTTCACGCAACGGATGCGGGACGATTCTGCTTTGCACGACAAGCTCGTCAAATGGACCGTGGAGGCGGGACGAAAACTCAACGTCTATGGCGTCGACGCGCCGAAAAGCTACCTGGACATCCTGAAACAGTTGCCGTCGTCCGGCCCCGACTACGTCCGCGATCTGGCGGACCGGTATAACGCCGTGCTGCACGACAGCTCATACAAGGACGCTTCGATCACGCCACGCGCGCGCGGGGAAAAACTGGCTGAGCAGATTTTCGAAGGCGCCACCCGCTTCCTGCTGGGCATGACGCCGTTCGCGCCGCTCACAGCCGCGTTCGATCCCCACTCGTTGCTGTCGGCAAACACGCGCCTCGGCATCGACCTGGCTTCCGGCCTGCTGGGTCTTGTCGCGGGCGAAGGTGCAACGGCCTTCACGGAACGGCTTGCCGCGAAGAGTGCGACCCGCGTGCTCAAGGCGCCACCCGAAGGGTACGCTCCCGAGCACCCTGTCGCGACAGGCGACAGAAGCCCCACCCTCCCACCCGCGCCGTCCGGTCAACCCGGCAGCGTGGGCGCGCAAGCCACGCAAGCGGCGGCAAGCCCTGCAGCGCAGGGCCTAAGCGTGGACACGGCCGCCGCCGAGGCATCGCAGCGCATCACCGGCACGAAGGCACGCTTGCCCGACGACTACGCCGTGCAGCCCGCGCCCGGCGCCCTGAAACCCGCCACTGGCCAGCCAGGCATATTCACGGACGACAAAGGGCGGTACTACCTCGACAGCGGTGGAAAGACGTATCCCGCCCGCTTCGATCGCGACAACAACACCTGGCGTGTGTATCAGGCGGACAATCCGTACCGGCCTCAATATCCGGTCAGGACCGATGCTCAAGGCGGCTGGGAGGTCCATAACGATGTGGGACTCAAGGGCGGCATGAACCCGGACAACGCACCGGCTCTCGCCCCTCCACAAGAGCAACCGTTCGAGGAACGCTTTCAGGTCTCCAACGCATCCGGCACTCCCCTCTCCGCCGAGATGCTGCAAACGCTCAATCCGCCGGCGTGGCACTCCGACGCGGACGCTTTACTCGATGACATCGCGTTCAACGGACGGTACCGAGCCGCGTTCGACAATCTTCCCGACTCGCAGCAAGAGGCCCTCCGAAACTGGACCTATCTGGATCTCAGCGAAACCTACTCGACGGGCTCCGACTACGAGGACGTCAATTTCGACCTCAACCGGCAATTGCGCGATCGCAGCTACGAAACCGACACCGCCTCACGCGCGCATGCATTGCAAGCCGCACTGACCCATCTGCCGCGGCCGGACCAGGATAGCCGCCTGCTTCGCGTCGCGGAGGTCCCTGCCGACTACGCGAGCAAGTTTGCACCGGGCGACTACGTGACCAATTCACCGGCTTTCATGTCCGCGTCCAGCGAAAGCGAATATACGAACGCAACGCTGGCGGACAGCGAGTACGCCGCTGCACCCGGCGGAGCGTTTGCTCTTTACGACATCCAGTCGAAGTCGGCGACGCCTTTTGTTTATCGTGTCACCACGTTGGCGTCCGGAGAACACGAATGGATATTCCGACCCAATACCGTATTCAGAATCGACGAAATCGCCGCGGCGACACCTCAGGATGGGGCCGTCACGCCCCGCATCGGCCTGCGTCTGACCGAGGTACCCGTCGACACGCCGATCTTCGCGAAGAATATCTACACAGGCGAACAGGAACTGGTCAACCCGTCGGGAACGACACCCGTCTATACGACGCTCCAGCCAACCCGGACACCGCCGGCGCAGCCGTCGCCGCCCAACCCCGACCTGCCGCCGCTGCCCACGCACGGCGCTACAAACCAGCCGGGCCCCGCGACAACATGAAACGAATGCGATTGCGTCGGCGATGCACAGCTTAAATAGGTAGTTAAACGAAATAATTTATTTTTCGAGGTAACGCCCAACGCTATAAATAAGTACGGCGCGCCGCAGCAATCGCGCCTCTACTATTTCATCCGCGGAGCCCACTCCATACCGTCGGCACCGCGGTTCCGGCTATCCAGCACACGCCGACTTCTTTCACCTCAGGACTCTCGACATGCAAGCAGCAATGCAAATCAACACCTCGGTTCTCTCGTTCCAAAACAACATGGACACCCATCGCTCTGTCGGCAACCGCGCATCGTCGCCGCTGCCGCTTGCCACAGGGTCCAATGGTGCCCGTAATCTGGCGAGCCAGATGTCCAACATGATGGGCGGCTTCTCGAAGACGTCGTTCTCAATCTCCAGCCAAACCGCCGGCAATGGCCGGACCACCACGTTCTCCGCGCAGGGCACCATTATCAATCGCGCTCAGGCGGCGAACCCGCAACCGATGCGCCCGGGCAGCAATTGCAATCCATCCGGCTACGGCAACAGCAGCCGCACCAACAGCGGCTTTGCCAATCAATCGCGCGGCTGCGACCGCACGCCGTCGATCAACCATTGCGGCTGCAACAACTCGGGCAGCACCAACCAGACGCAGTGGAGCAACACGGCAGTCTGCAACAATAAGGCCAGCATCAACCTCGGCGACTACAAGCTCGACTTCGACAAATCCAATTCGACGATGGTCATGACCAACAATACAACCGGCGACAAGACCATGATCTATGGCGATCCGCATCTCACCCAGCACCAAAGCGGTTCCAATTCCAATTCGTCGACTGCGATGTTCAACGGCCCGATGACGTTCACGCTGCCCGACAACACCAAGGTCACCGTCAATTCCCAGCCGGACCCCAAGAACAAGTCGATCTCGTACGCGGATCAGGTGACGATCACCCGCGGCAATCAGGCCTATGAGGTCACGGGCTTGAGCGCGCAGGACAAATCAGGCCTGAGCGTGCAGAAGAGCAACAATGGCCGCGCGCTCGATGCCGCCACACCGGACGGCTTCACCCTTGTGGCCGCCCGCGACGGCAGCGGCTTTATCAATCCCGCCACCGGCAAGGAAGCGACGCCGGACGAGATCAAGAAGGCCAACACGTAAGCAGACCATACGATGAGGGGGCAACTGCATCTGTCATTGCCCCCGATACATGCCGCACGCACGATCGACGCATGAGTGCGGCATCGAACCGCCCTACGAGTGCCCCCTGTTCCCGTGCGTGCCGTAGCCGCCCTAGTCCTGCGGGCCGTCGCATGCGGCGCGTGCGACGGCCGTTCGCCAGCGCTGCTGCACGTCGTCATGGCGCACCCTCTCAACCTGCCAGGCACGCAGCGCTTCGCTCGTTTCATCGCGTGCCGCCGCGTGCGCGTGCTGCGCGTCGGCGAGGTGCCGCTGCAACACCGGTGTCGACGCATCGTGCGCACGCAGCGTCGCATGCCACTGGCCGCCGCCCCGCCGATCGTGCCGGCAAAACGCGAGCATGCGCTGTCGCGCGTCGGCATGGTGTTCCAGTGCAGCCACCCGCTGCGCCACCTCATCGGCAGCCCGCCGCTCGTGGCGGCGCGCGTCGGCCAGCGCCCGCAGCCGGCGGCGCACCCGCAAGGCGCGCACCCGCGCGAGCAGCCGCCACAGATCCGCCTCCTGTGCCGCGCTGCGCATCACACCGGGGGCGCATCGGCGCACAACTCGCGCAGCAGCGCGCGCGTTTCGACCCACGGACTGCTGCGGTCGTACGGCTGCCGCAAAAAGCGCTGGATCTCGGGGCGCAGGTCAATCGCGAGATCCGTCCCGGTGTCGTTACCCCGTTCGTATTCGCCGATCTGCAACAACATTTCGACCTCCTCATAACGTGCCAGCCAGTCGCGCACGCGGTTGGCGTCGGCGCGCTGCGCGGCATCGGCGACGCGGTTCATCAGGCGGCTGCGGCTGCGCAGAATGTCGATCGCGGGATAGTGACCCGCCGCCCCCAGTTTCGACGATAACTGGATGTGCCCGTCCAGCAGCGAGCGCGCCTCTTCCGCGACCGGATCGGACAAGTCCGTCTCGTCGGCGAGCACGGTATAGAACGCGGTGATGCTGCCCTGCTCCGTCGCGCCGGCCGCTTCGATCAACCGCGGCAACTGCGCGAACACGCTAGGCGGAAAGCCGCCACGCAACGGCGGCTCGCCGACCGCAAGGCCGAGTTCGCGCAAGGCGCGCGCATAGCGCGTCAACGAATCGAACAGCAGCAGCACGTTGCGTCCCGTGGCGCGCAAGTCCGCCGCGACCTTGGCCGCGAGTTCCGCCGCCTTGATGCGCTCCGCGGCGGGGCGGTCGGACGTCGCGGCAATCACGATCGTCGAGCCGCGCCGGCGCTCGAGATGGTCGTGAATGAATTCCGCCACCTCGCGGCCCCGCTCGCCGATCAGTGCCACCACGATGGCGTCGGTTGAAGCACCGTTCGCGATCATGCCCATGATCGTGCTCTTGCCGCCGCCCGCCGGTGCGAAGATGCCGGTGCGCTGGCCGACGCCGCAGGTGAGCAGCGCGTCGATCGCGCGCACGCCGGTGACAAACGGTGTGGCGATGACCGGCCGCTCGAGCGGATTGAGCGTCGCCCCGGCCGCCGCGTGCGCCGCCGCATCGGTCGCCAGCGGCACCGGTGCAGGCGCGCCGTCGAGCGGGTTGCCCAGACCGTCCACCACCCTGCCGAGCAGACCCGCCGCATCGAACGTGCCCCACGCCGAACCGCAGCCTTGCACCTCGGTGATGTCGGACAGACCCGCGAGGCCGGCGAGCGGCATGACCAGGGTGCCGTCGTGCGCAAAGCCGACCACCTCGCCGTATTGCGACTCCAGCGTATCCGGGCGCACGAGCCGCACCCTCTCGCCGATGCGCAGCGACACGCCCACCACCCGCGCCACCACGCCGCGCGCTTCGATCACCCGCCCGCGCAACGCAGGTGTTGAACTCAACACGGGCACCTCGTCTCCAGACAATTGCAGGTTGCGCCGGTTCATAACGCACCCAGGGTTGCGATCGCATGAATACGATAAACGTCCAGCGGAATCTCTTCGATCGCCAGCACCTCGACGCGCCGGCCGAAGTCGCGCAACAAGCGCGCAAGGTGCGGACGCAGCACGGCGTTCGTGACGATCAGCGCGATCCCGGCGAGCTCCGCGGCAAAGATCTCCTGCGCGCGGCCCAGTTCTTCCGCGGACAACACGCACTGCGGCTCACCGTCGGCGCCGCCGCGGATCTGCGCTTCCAGGCCGGCCTCCCATGCCGGATCCAGCACCGCCGCCGTGAGCGTCCATGTCTCGAGGTCGGCGTAGCCGCGCACGATCTGCCGGCCAAGCTGGATGCGCGCCTCCCGCACCATCCGGTCGAGCGTGCGCTCACCGGCCGGCACGCGGACGACGGCTTCGAGAATCGCGCGCAGATTGCGAATCGGCACCCGCTGCTGCAGCAATTGCCGCAGCACGCCGGCAAGCTGCACCGTCGTCGCGGCCTGCCCTGCCTGTGCCACCAGCTCGCGAAATTCGATACCCAGTTGATCGAGCAGGAAGCGGGTCTCCTGGGTGCCGAGAAAATCGGCGGCCGAGCGTTCGCAGACCTCGCCCAGGTGATCGCACAGCGCCTCGTCGACGCTCGCCTTGAGGATCTCCGGATCCTTGATCGACGCCGCCGTGGCGTTCGGCACCCAGACCGATTTGGCGGCGCGCGGCCGGTAGCCTTCGACGCCGTCGAACCCGATCGCATCCTCCTCGCCGCTCAGCAGCGTATGTCCGGCCACCAGCGTGCCGCTCGCATAGGGCACGTCCTCGATGTCGACGATGTAGCGCTCCGGAGCGAGCCGCCCATCGCGCAGCAACGCGAGACCCGGAAACGGCAGGCCCAGCTCGATCATCAGACGGCGGCGCAACTGGCCGAGCTGCCGGTTCAGCGCCTCGGGCCGCAACGCGTCGAAGGCCTTCAGGCCGAGCCGCAGCCGCAAGCTCGCACTGGTGCCCAGTTCGACGTCGTCGAGAATGCGCGGCACGTAGTTGCCGCCGTCGCGTGTCATCTCCGGCATCAGCGCGCGCTGCGAGTTCGTCGCCAGCGCGGCGTTGCGCATCAAGGTCAGCGCGAGGGTCAGCAACAGCGCGCCGGCCACCATGAACTGGATATGCGGAAAGCCCGGAATCGCCGCGAGAGACAGGCACGCCACGCCGGCCATGCCGATGGCTTTCGGATGCGTCGCCAGTTGCCGGTAGATGTCGCCGCCGAGGTGCACGTCCTTGCCGTCGCCCACGGCGACGCGGGTCACCAGCACGCCCGCCGCCACCGACACGATCAGCGAGGGAATCTGCGACACCAGCCCGTCGCCGACCGTGAGAATCGTGTAGGTATGCAGTGCATCGCCGAACGACATGCCGCGCTGCGCGATGCCCACCGCCAGGCCGCCGACGATATTCACCAGCGCGACGACGAGCCCCGCCATCGCATCGCCCTTGACGAACTTCATCGCACCGTCGAGCGAGCCGTAGAAATACGTCTCGCGTTCGAGCGCCGCGCGCATCCGGCTCGCCTGCGCGGCCGTCACCACGCCGTTGCGCATGTCGGCGTCGATGCTCATCTGGCGACCGGGAATGCCGTCGAGCGTGAAGCGCGCGGCCACTTCGGCCACGCGGTCCGCGCCCTTCGCGACCACGATGAACTGGATGGCGGCCAGCACGACGAACACCACCAGCCCGACGGCGACATTGCCGCCCACCACCAGTTGACCGAAGGCGCCGATGATCTGGCCGGCATGCGCATGCAGCAGGATCATCTTGGTCGAGGCAATCGCCAGTGCGAGGCGCAGCAGCGTGGTGATCAGCAGCAGCGACGGAAAGCTCGCGAGTTCCGCCGCCTTCGACACATACAGCGTGGTCGTGAGCATCGTCAGACTGGCGGCAAAGCTCACGCAGATGAACAGATCGAGCGCGAACGGCGGCACCGGCACGATCAGCAGTGCCAGCACGGCAAGCATGCCGACGCCGACCGCGAGATCCGCGTGACGCTCGAATAAGGCCGACAGATCGTAGCGGCTAAGAATGGAACGGTTCGACATGTTATTGACCAAGCTCCCGATGAAGCGCGCGGCGACGGCTTTTCACGTAGGGGTCGCCTTCGTCGTCGCGGTATTCACGTTTGATTTCGTTCTTGTCCATGCGCAGGCCGCGCAGCCACAGAAAGCGCTGGATGAAATAGTCGGCGGCAGCGAGCGCGATCTGCGACGCCACCATGGAAATGAGCAGGTGCGAGTGCGACATCGCGATGTAGCCGAGATGAACCGGCAACGGGAACGTCCACATGGGCGCAAGTTGCCGCAACCATGCAAGGAGCGCCTGCACGAACAGATACAGCAGGATCGCAAACTGCAGCAGCGTCAGCAGCGTGTCCCACAGCAGGCGCAGGCTGAACATCTGCTTGAGCCCGTTGACAGGATTCAGGCGTTTCACATCCGGTGCGATGCGCTTGAACGCCAATGTCCCGCGCGTCTGCGCCAGTTCCGGCACCAGCACCGCCAGGGCACCGACGCCCAGCGTGCTCAGCACGGTGGGCAGGCACGCGCTGAGGAGCGCGAGCGTCGACGCCAGCCGCTCGTCGAACGGGCGCGCGCCATCCAGCGTCGTCACCTGCAGGATCAGCCGTGTGCCCAGCGCATAGAGACGCGGCGCCTCGATGAACAGATACAGCCACCAGCACAGGCCGCTTGCCACCACCGTCAGGTGCGTGCTCCTCGCGATATTGCCGTCCTCGCGGGCGCGGCGAATCCGTCTGGGGGTTGGGGCTTCGCTCTTGTCGCTCATCGCAGATGGATCACGTGATCGAAGGCGGTGCGCAACTGCACGAACAGCGCGGGCACACTGAGCACCGCGGCAAACGACAGGACCATGGCCTTGACCGTGCGGGCGGTGGCAAACGGGTTGAGCCGTTTCGCATGCCGCGACATCAGCCCGAATGCAACGTCGATCAACAGCATGAGGCCGAGCAACGGACTGGCGAGCCGCACGCCTTCGCTGAGTGCGTCGGCGAGATCGCGCAGCGCGAATTGCCGGAACACGTCGACCAGATCGACGCGCCACCGTCCCGGCGGCCACAGCACCCAGGCATCGGTGAAGAAGCCGAACAGGAGCGGCAAGCCCGGCCCCGTGAACATCGTCAGCGCGGCAAACTGCAGAAACAGCGTTTCGAACAACGCCGCTTCCTGCTGGAAATGCGGATCGTAGACGGCCGCGCTCGCATAGCCGCCCTGCTGGTCGAGCACGGCGCCGGCCGCGCTCGCCGCATGAAAGACGGTGCCGAGCAACAGGCCGAGCGCCATACCGGTCGCCGCCTCGGCACAGATGGACAGCATCAGGTGCGGCGGCCAGCCGGCCTGTTGCGGCAGCATGGCGAGCGCGAGCAGCAGCGGCAGCCGCAACGCCTTGCCGAGCGAGCCGCTCTGACCAAACGGAATCAGAAACAGCGCCACCGCTGGCCGGATCGTGCAGAACGCAAAACCCTCGAGATAGCCGATGTCGTTCATGCTCACTGCAGACGCCCCGCCGCGATGAAAGTGAAGACATGGGCGAGAAAACGCGCGAGTTCGCGGCACGCCCACGGCGCGGTCACCATCAGCACCGCGCCGACGCAGATGATCTTGGCGCCGTACGGCAAGCTTTGATCCTGAACCTGCGTCACCGACTGCAGGAGTCCGAGCAGCAAGCCCACCAGCGTCGCGACGGCGAGCGCGGGCAGCGACAGCCAGAACACCAGCATGAGCGCGTCGCTGGACAGGGTGGTGAGAGAAGGGACACCGTTCATTTTGCATAACTGACAATAAGGCCGTGCATCAGCTTCGACATGCCTGACACGGATACGAAGATGAAAAGCTTCAAGGGAATCGACACCGTGCTCGGCGACAGCATCATCATGCCCATCGCGCTCAGCACGTTGGCGACCACCAGATCCACCACCAGAAAGGCGATATACAGCAAAAATCCCGCCTCGAATCCGCTCGAGATTTCGCTGATCAGAAAGGCTGGAATCAGCAACTGCAAGTCGGTCTCGTGAGCGTCGCGCTGCGGATCGATGCGCTTCGCGGCGCCGACGAGAAACGCCCGCTCGTCGGGCCGCGAATGCGCCAGCATGAATTCTCCAAGCGGGCCGCGTAGCGCCTGATAAAGCTCAGTGGCGCGCGGCATGACCAGTTCGCCGCTATCGCCGGTCGGCAGCGCGGCTTCGATCTTTGCGAGGGTCGGCGCCATGACGACCAGCGTCGCCGCGAGCGCGAGACCCGAGATCACCAGGTTGCTCGGCGCCTGCTGCACGCCGAGCGCCGAGCGCAACAGCGTCAGCACGATGCTGAACTTCGTGAACGAAGTGGTCATCGTGACGGCGAGCGGCAGCAGGCCCAGCATGAAGAACAGGCTGACGACCTGGAGCGGGTCGAACTGGGCGGTCATGCCGGCAGGTCCTCATGGGTCATGCGGGTCACGCGCACGCCGAGCGAACCGTCGATGTCGATCAGTTCGCCGCGCGCAAACGGAATGCCCTGACACAACAGGGTGACGGTTCGCTCGCGCGCGGGCAGCCGGAACGCGACGATCGATCCCTGGCGCAGATGAGCCAGTTCCGCGACCGATAACGACAGGGTGCCGAGCACCGCGTCGAAGGCGAACGTCAGGGAGTCGATCGGCAGCAGTTCGCTGGTCACTTCGACGGGGGCAGGTTGCTCATTCATGACTTGGTCTATCAAGGTGTACTCCTCAGTGAACTTCAGCAAAATCCGGCACGCGCCCAATCGCAACGGCGCGCGCAGATAACAGGAATCGCGGTCGAACAGCAGCACGTCGCCTGCCGCGACCTTGCGCAGGCGCGGCAGCGACATCGACGGGCCGGCTGCGCAGACCGGCAAGCGGACTTGCAGCCGGCCGAGCAGCGCATCGCTGGACGGCGGCGGCGGTGAATGCAGCCGCAGCCAGGCATCGACCGCAGGACTGCTAAACGAGAAATGGGCAACCCGGCCGCTCCCGACATGCGTCACGGCAATGCCGTATGCGCCGGCCGGCGGGACGGCGTCGCCGGCAATCCCGGTGAGGTCGATCGTGAAGCCGAACAGGCCTTCGAGCGCACACAACCAGTCGCTCAACGCATCGGCGACGTGCGTCAGCGCCGTATCGCCGCGCGTACCGATCACCGCGGGCGTCAGTTCCGGCAGCAGCGCGCCGGCATCGCACGCGGCGCTGAACGGCCCTTGTGCCGCCACGCCGGACAGCAGCAACGGATAGCGCGCCCGGCACGGTTCGAACGCCAGCGTGAAGCGGCGGCTGCCGACGCGCACCGCCCGCGGCCGGCCGAAATGCCGGATGGCCAGGTTGTGGCGCTCCGCATCCACCAGGGCGAGGGTCT
Organism: Paraburkholderia phenazinium; assembly: GCF_900142845.1. Taxonomy (NCBI): domain Bacteria; kingdom Pseudomonadati; phylum Pseudomonadota; class Betaproteobacteria; order Burkholderiales; family Burkholderiaceae; genus Paraburkholderia; species Paraburkholderia phenazinium. The sequence continues at coordinate 33,400 of NZ_FSRU01000002.1, read as the reverse complement.
CCAGGTCCGGCCAGACGATCATGCCGCCTCCCGCGCGAACGGCCGCTGCACCACGCGCCCGGTGTTTGTCACAAGGGGCGGCGTGGGTAGCGGCGCAGGCGGAGCCGCCGCCAGCAAAGCCAGCGTCTCGCGGACACCTTGCCCAATCGTGTCGAGCCGCGTGCGCCCTGAACCGTCAGCCACGTCATAGCGGCGCAGCACCGCTGCCACCCCCTCGCGGATGCCCTGCTCCAGCGCCCGCAACTGCACTTTCAGACCGCCGTCGATCACGCCGGCCTCGGTTTCGATGACGCACGAATGGGCCGGCAAGCCGGCATCGGCCAGCACGACGCACAGCGGCGCGCCGAGCTCCTTTTCGACGGCTGCAATCAGCCGCGTCGCTTCATCGAACACAGTGGGCGCCACGCGGACGGAGATGAGCCGTTGCGATTGCGAGACGGCGACCGCGCGGCGCAACTGATTGGTCAACGCGGCGGACGGCGGCAGCGCGCCGACGATATCGGTCACCGCGGCCAGCACGATTTGCGTCAGCCGCTCCTCGAGACGATGAGCGGCAAACGCGACCACCGCCGCCCGCGCGGCCTGTTCGCGCAGCGCCGCCGCCTTGCCGGCCGCGTGGCCGCGGCGCCATGCACGGCGTTTCAGTTCGCGACCCCGCGTCCCGAGGCGCACGCGTTCGAGCGCGGCCGCGGCGGCGCGCTCCGCTTCGACGGCACGCAGACCTTCGAGCGATTTCAGTTCGAGCGCGCTTATATGTCCGTCCGATTCGATGCGCCATTCGCCCATTCGACAGATCAGCATGGCCGCCCCTCCATCAAACGCCGCGCGTCGGTCACGAGTTCGCGTGCCTCGAGCGGCGACAGTCCGTGCAGGTGAAAGCGCCCGGCGGCCTCGGCGATCTCGCGCGGCAAGCGCAGGCTCCACCAGAAGGCATAGCGCGAGTCGGCGGCCGCCTGCATCGCCACCGCCAGTCCCAGCGCCGTCATGTCGCGCCGGCTGAACAGCGACGGCGCCGGTTCGACGTTCAGGTCGGCCGCACCGGCGCGCGGGTGCCGCTGGATGGCAACCAGCAGGCTCGGCGCGACGCCGGCCGCGAAGGCAGCGCGAGCCTGTGCGGCGACCACGCGGCGCAACGAAGCGGCGAACCCAAGGGCCGCGGCGATGCGGCACAGGCGCGCGCACGCCGGCCGCGGCCAGAGCGGCAGCGCGGGCGGAACGTCGGCGAGGGCCACCTGAACCAGTTGCGGATAACTTCTGAACAGGCTGGCGTGAGCAGCGCGCGCAGCCCGTTCGTGATGGATCGGCCGCCCGGATTCGAGCCAGCTGTGATGCGCCCAGTAGGCGGGCGCGCAGGTATAGGCGTGTTTCATGGGTTCTCTCCTCGGCCGGTTACGGACCTGGGCGTGTCGGCGGCAGCTTCCGCAGTGCCTTCGCCGGGCGCCGCCCCGTCTGCGTCGGACTCCTCATTACGCTCGTGCGGCCGGGGCAGGCCCGGCTCGGTCCTGGCGCTCGCCCCGCGCGCGTTCCGCTTCATTTTCCGCGTCAACCAGGTGCGTGCCCCGGAGTTCCAGAACCACAGGAAGCCGGCCACGATCATGACGATCACGGCCAACACGCAGAGCATCGTCGTCGCGCGCGCGGCCCCCGTGCCGCCGTCGTTGCGGCAGGTGGTGACAGCGACCCCGCCGGCCGCATTGGCGACGTCGACGCCGTCCGCGCAGTTGCCCGGAAAGGTCAGCACCGGCGTCACCGCCAGCAGCGTCAGCGACACCCGCGCGGGTGTCAGCCCTTCGACGCTGCCGGCCACCAGCGCCCGAATCCGGTCGCGCATCGGTTCGAGGTTGTAGTCGCTGCGGTAACGCATCATTACGGACGCCGAGGGCGGCGTGTCCTGGGTCGCATCGAGCGGATCTTTTTCGGGCAGCACGATATGCACGCGGGCGAGCAGCACGCCGTCCATCTTTTCGAGCGTCTCGGACAGTTCCTGCGACAGCCCATAGACGTAGAGGACGCGGTCCTCCTCGGGGCTCGAAATCAGCCCCTGACGCTTGAACAGTTCGCCGAGATTCGCGTGACCGCCGCGCGGCAACGCATACGCGCTCGCCAGCTCGGTGGCGACCACCGCGTCGGCGTCGTCGACCGAGATGTTCCAGCTCTGGTCCGCGTTGCGCTCCTTGTAGCCGTTGATGCCGTGATGGCTCAAGGCGGCGATGATGCGGTTGGCCTGGTCCTCGTCCAGGCCTTCGAAAAGCGAGGTTCTGCAGCCGGCGAGGAGCAACAGGAGCGGCAGCAGGATCAGGGCGCGCCGCATCAGCTTCGCTGCGTAAGCGTCTGGATCGAGGTGCCGACCACGTCGGCCACGCGTACCGTCATCTGCACCTGCACCTCAAAGGCGTTCAGGTCGACCTGAAGACGCAACAGGTCGCTCGTCGAGAGGCCGCCGGAGCCGATCCGGTCAAGGTGCTGCGACAGTTGCTGCGTCGAGGTGTCCTGCTTGTCCTGCGCGCTCGCCAGCAGACGCTCGAGCGGTGAGGCACCCGCACCGGCTCCATCCGCGGACGTGCCGCTTACTGGAGACACCGGAGAGACGGCGGACAGCGCGCCGGTTTGCACCGGAACGATAGTGACAGGGGGTTGCAACATATCAATGCCCGTTTCGAATAGTCAGTCGTTCAAGGGTTGAAAAGGGAGCGGCGGCAGGCTCGACCTGCGCGGCGCGAGCGGCGCGGCTATGGCGCGCGCATTCGGGCAGCTTCAGGAACGCCGCGGCCATCGAGGCGGCGCCGGGCTCATCGCCATCCGCCACGCTCATCAGCGTGCGTGCGCCCAGCGCGTAATGGCCTTCGAACACCTGGCACACACCGAGCCACGCGCGCGCCAGCGTGCTCTCAGGCACGGCTTCCACCGCGCGGCCGAACAGCAACGAGGCACTGCGATAGTTCTCGCGGTCGAGCTCGACCAGACCCAGCCCGAGGTACGGAAAAGCCCGCCGCGGGTACAGCAGCGCCAGCCGGTCGAACAGGTAGCGCGCTTCGTCGAAGCGTCGATAGATCCGGGCGTAGTGGCCGATCGAAATCAGCAGTTCCAAGGTGTCGTCCTGCATCTGCAAAGGCTCCCGAAGACGCCGCGAGGGCGTCTTCGTCCTGGTTAGAGAAGCGTTAGTGGGTGGCCTTCGCGGTGTCCTTCTGCGTATCGCCCACGCCCTGGATCAGATTGGTGCCGAGCGAGTTGTCCGTGTTCATTTCGGTCACCGCCTGCTGGAGTTTCAGCATGTCGGTGTTGCCCTGCGTACCGCCGACGCCGTTGCCGCCCTGCTGCGCACCGCCGCCACCTTGCACTGCCTGCTCGGCTTGACTGACGTTGGCGTTGTCCTTCTGGAGTTTCGCCAGCACGGCGGCGAGAATGTTCGCTGTCGAAATGCCGCCGCTCGCGTTCGTCCCCGTTGCGCCCTGGCCGCCGGTAAGGCCGTTGCCGCCCAGGTTCGGGGACATAGTCGGGTTGATCGTATTCATAATTTGCATTCCTTAGGTTAATTGCGCGCGTTTCTGAAGCTGACGCTTCGCTCCACCACCTGTCGAGCCGCGCGCAAACACTCGACAAGCAGAATCAGTTCTTTTTTCACCACCGGCGTAGCGGTCAACAACGCGTCGTTCACACGCTCGATCTCAGCCGTCAGGCGGGCTTCGATCGTCGCGCGGCCGGCGCCGCCGCCTTCGGCGAGTTGTGCTTCGATCGGCAGATCGGTGCAGCCACCGAGCATGCTTTTAGCGACAGATTTTCTGTCCATGGTCAGCATCCGTAAAAAATTCGTAGACCGAACCGTCGTCGTCGCGCGTCACGTCCGCCGCGCATGTCGAGATGGCCGTGATCCGCCCGAGCGGCAGCCGGGCGCCCACGAAGTAGCGCACGCCCTGTCCGTCCGTGAGCCAGACGGCATGACGGCTCGCCAGCAGATTCAGGCCGAGCGCGTCGAGCGGTACGCGCACCCGTGCGCCTGGCTGGACGTGGCCGGGAAACACGACCTCGCGCAAGCCGCCGATCTCGGCGCGCGCCAGCCGTGCAACGCGTGCGTAGTCCCACGCCTCCGGCGACAGAAAACCATGATCGTCCGGCAGCGTCGCCGTGAACGCACCGGGCGCGGCGGCGTGCAGCTCGGCCCCGCGGTAGTAGCGCGCGAGGAAGTCGCCGAGCTGCTCCTGCAACTGGTCGAGCACGAGCACATGCATGACCGGCGCCCGTTGCTGCGACCAGGCGCTCGCGGTCAGCGCGGAGAGATCGGCGGCCGACTGCACGTAGCCCTCGTAGACGAGCGCCCCGGTCTTTGGGTCGAGATGCGTCGTCACCAGCCGGAACGCATCGTTGCTGCGCGCCGGATGCGCAGTCCCGGCAAACTGACTCGCGGCTAGCCACGCCAGCAGCGCGAACACAGGCGGCATGGCCAGGACGGCCGCCTTCGTCACGGGCGACGCATCGGCGCAGCGTTTGGCCACATACGCAAGCGGCGCATAGCGCAGCAGATAGGCCCGCTCAGCGTTGCGCGCCAGCGCCGCGTCCGGCACATCGCGGCCCGTGAACTGGAAGGTCACGACACCCACGGAAAACCACGCGCCGCGCTGCAACAGCACGCGCCGTCCCGGCGCGAGCGCGCGGCCGAATACCGCGACGTGCGTGTGCTGGGCCAGCAGCGCGAGCAACACCCCGCGAGATTCGACGGTGACATGCTGCGCTTCGACGCCCTCGTCAATCACCATCAGGTCCGCGTCCGCGCCGCTGCCGATGCGCACCGGCTTGCCGGATGACAGCACCACTTTCGCGCCGGCGTGCACGCCGTCCATGACTACGATGAGCGCATCAGCGGTCATGGCGGCTCTCCCACTGCATCTCGTGCGCCGGCGGCAAGCCAGGCGGACTCGACGGTAACGACGTCGAAGTGGGCGAGGCACCCAGTGCAGCGCGCGACGCCATGTCCCGCAACGCGGCGTTGACATCGGCGTCGGCACCGACGCTGGCGGCGGTCGGGGCCGTGTCGCCCAGCGCGGCGTTCGAGGTCGCTTCCCCCTCACCCGAGCGTTGCTTGAGGCGCGGCGTGATCAGGATCAGGCGCTCGAGGCGCTCGTGGGTCGTCTGCGTGTCGCGAAAGAGCGCGCCGAGATACGGCACGTCGCCGAGCACCGGCACTTTCGACGTCGTCTTTTGGCTGCGCTCGTACTGGTAGCCGCCGATCAGCAAACTCTCGCCGTCGCGCACGACGGCCTGGGTGACGACCGAATGGTTGTCGACCTCCGGAATGCTGTCCACCGACGCCGTCGTATTGAACGAGCCGTCCTCGATCTGGATGTTGAGGCGGATATTGCGGCGCGGCTCGCCGGTCGATTCGACGCTCGGCGTCACCTTCAGCGTCAGCCCCGTGTCGATGTTGAAGAGATCGACCGCCTGGTTGCCCGCGACGCGCACATACACCGAACTGCGCGAGGTCAGCGCCGCTTCCGTGTTGTTCAGCGTGAGGACCTGCGGGCGCGACAGTACCCGCGCCTCGCCGGTATTCTCCAGGGCCTGGATCCGGGCGAACAGGTATTGCGCCGAATTGCCGACCAGCGTCGCGAGATTCAGTCCGCTCGCCGCGCTGGCCGCCGTCGCGAAGCTCGGGGTGCCCAGGCTCAGCGGCGCGCTCGCGGTCCCCGACGCGCCATTGATGCGTCCATTCGCGCCGCCCCAACTGACACCCAGCGAGCGCGCCGCATTCGACGAGACGTCGATCACCACCGCGTCGATCTCGACCAGGTCCTGCGGCTGATCGAGCATCGCAATGGCGCGCTCGTAGTTCGGCATCATCGAAACGATGTCGCTGATGACCACCGAGTTGCTGCGCTGGTCCGCGACGATGTTGCGCCGCGCGGGGGTCACGGCGGGCTGCGCGGTGTCCGTCGCGGGCAGCGGCACGGCCGTGTCGTCGCCGGCGGCCGGCGCGGCGCCGAGCCCCAGGCCAAGCAGGCTGGGCAGCGGTGGCGGGCCGCCGCGGGCGTCGCGGGCCTCGGCGCGCGGCGCGGCGCGGGGGTCGGCGCGGGGGTCGTCCGTGCGCGAGCGGGCGGCGCGCGGCGTCGTGGCCTGCCAGGTATCCGTCATCAACCGGCTCAACAGGGTCGCCACGCCCGGCATGACCTGCTCCTGCGAACCGACCGTATAACGCACGTCCTGCGCTTGCGCATAGCGCAGCGGGAAGACACGGATCACCGTCGCATCGAATGACGGCTCGACGGTGGTCTGCCGTTGCGCCTTGTCGACCGCATCGGCCACCGCGTCGACGAATTTCGAGGGGCCCGCCACCTTGACGGTGGTCGCCGAGTAACGGATCGGCAGGCGAGCGTCGTCGAGATCGAGGTTGCGCAGCAAGGACGCGACCGCCTCGCGGGTCATCGGCGCAAACGGGATCACCCGGCTACGCACGTCCGCAGCAGTCGAGACATGCATCGCCTTGCCGTCGAAATACCAGACGAGGCCATAGGCCTCCACAAGCTGGGTGAAGACATTGCCCGGCGTATCGTCGAAGCGCCCATTGACCGCACCTTTCACGTCCCGGCCCACGTCCGCGCTCAAGCCTTCGACGGCCAGCACGTCGCGCAACACATCGGGCAGCGGTGCGCCGGTCACCGCGTAGTGAAGCGGCGCGCCATGCCAGATCGGCGTCGCCGCGTCCGCTGCCGGCATCGACAGCACCGCCCACACCACACCGAGCTGACCCGCGAAGTGCTGCATGGCGACCCGGCGCATGCACGGCGGCAAGGGCCGCGGCCGGCCGTGGCTCTTCCTGATGGTCGAATCGTTGCGCCCGTTCATAAGCATGAAAAATTCCTGGCTACGTTTTGTTGGCTACGTTGACCAGAAATTTAATGGCGCTTCAATCGGCTCAGGTCATACAGATGTATGACTTTGACAAACACTCAAACACGGCGGCATCACCCCCCTATTCGCTTGACTGTCTGAATTCCAGTACGCAGCATCCGTCCGCGATCGAATTCATCAAGCATGATTCATTTATCCCGAAATAGAGCAAATTCGCACCTCACATAAGTCTTATACCTGTATTACCCACCTCGCCGGCGTAGAGCGAGGATTGATGGACCGCTTAATTAATTCGATCCATCATGGCAAACAGCATCTTCGATCCAAACGGTATAAACCAGATTTTTCTAAAATTAGACGTCGCATTTTCCGGCTTCGAGTCCGAAATAGCAGCTTTAAGCTCCACACTTCCTACGTGCGTACCCACATGCGGATGACACGGTATTGCAACTTCACTCCGCAGCTTGCAAGGCCACGGTTGCGCTCTGTCAGAATCAACGGATTCGCGACCTGTCTCCGACTTGAGGAAATCTATTGGCGAATCATCGAGGAAATTGCCCGCCAGGAATCTTTAACGGTAGGAAAACTGATATCGAAATGGGCACTTGAAATTGATATGACGCAAGAAACGATCTGCAATTTCACAGGATTTATCCGGATCATTTGCGTGACCCAAATCCTCGAACAGAAACATCCGATCGACCTGAAGACGATCGACCCCGCGGCGCTGCCCGCTCCACTTTAATCAAAAATGAGGAGATTTATCCGAAATGAGCTAATTTTCTTCTTCGCATGACAAAAGGCGAATACTCAAACATTACGCTCGGTTCCGCGCAAGGGAATCAAAGCGATTCAATTACCCATCACAAGGATTATTCATGTGCAACACGATCAATAACATCTACACCAGCACACCGGCCGACATGGCCGATATACCGACAAGGGAACAAAACCTCCCACAGACCGACGTGGCCCGCAATTCCCTGCGGGTGTTCCCGCCCGACGGCGCGGGTGGGTCGAGCCATGCGCATACGCCCATGGGAGAGGGCGAGCGTGGCCTCGCGCCTACGCGGCACGCTCACCACGCGACCATCGACGGCGGCGGCGCGACGCCGCAAGCAGGTGACGCAACGCAGCAGGGCGCGGGCAACGGCAACGGTACAGGCAACGGCATGTCGGGATTGGTGGGCCAGATCATGAACATGCTCCAGTCGTTCGTTTCCGCTGTCGCACCGCTGCTCTCCATGTTCTCGTCAATGGTCGGCGGTATGGGGGGTGCAGGCGGTATGGGCGGTGCAGGTGGCATGGGCGGTATGGGCGGCATGGGCGCGATCGATGCCGGCGGAGGAGCCGACGCTTGACACAGCCCTGACAACAGCCGGCCGTCGCTGTGACGCCGGCCGCGTCAAGGGGCGGCGTGACGCCTCGCCGCCCCGTTTTACATCCGCTCATTTCCTCAGGACGCAATGAATCTTTTCCGCGGGCCAGGTCCCCTCGACCAGCGACGCCTCGACGACCTCATCCGACGTTCCAATGCGGAGCGTTACCCGGCCATTACCGACTTCGTCGACGACGGCCATCGCCGCATCGGCGCGGCGCTGCGCAGTGTCGCGCCGCCGGACGCAACCGTGCAGCGTTTCCTCGACGAACTGCGGCTGATGGAGGATTACGTCGGCACCTCTTACCGCGTCTCGCAGATCACCTCCAGCGGTCTGGCCGCGCTGCAGAGCCCCCTGCGACGTCACTTTGCCGACCGCGGCGCGCAGTGCGCCTTCGTGCTGCCGGGCGATGCCGCAGCATGGGCGGCGCACGCGGCCGAGGCGCGCCTGCGCGAGGGCGCGTACCGGCTCTTCTCGATCTTCGACGAATCGGTCCCGCAGAAGAATCTGTCGACGGCGCACTGCGCCGGTCAGGTTGCCGTGCCGCCGGCGACGCCTTTGCGGCTGAAGACGCTGCGCATCGTGGCCGGCGAGGGTTCACGAGGTCCCGGCAAGGCACGTGTCATCGCGCACTTCGCACTCGCGGATCAAGCCTGCGGCGCCCCCTGCGATCTCTACAGCGGCACGCCGCACTGAACCGCCCAGTCGCGGCGCTCGCGAGCGCCGCCGGCGAAAGCATGCGGCGGGCTGGCGACGGCGCGTCGTGTCGCATCGACGAGATTGCCCGTCTCCCCGAGCTTGCCCCGGGTGTCGCTGTACAATAGCGCGCCTGCCGCGAGCTTTCCCGGTGTGCCTGGCGCGCCGGCGCGCCGCCCCCGCTTTCAGCCCGGTTTCATCGCCCTGATTCTTGCCCATGTCCGCTCCGCGCTCCGCCTCCGCTGGTAACCCGCGCCGCCCGATGCGCCCTATCCCGTCGCTCATCTTCATGAGCCGCTGGCTGCAGTTGCCGCTTTACCTCGGGCTGATCGTCGCGCAAGCGGTCTACGTCGTCCTGTTCGTCAAGGAAGTCTGGCACCTGGTCACGGCCTCGATGACGCTCGACGAAACCAACGTCATGCTGGTCGTACTCGGCCTGATCGACGTGGTGATGATCTCGAACCTGCTGATCATGGTGATCATCGGCGGCTATGAAACCTTCGTCTCGCGCCTCGGCGTCGAGGGTCATCCGGACGAGCCCGAATGGCTGGATCACGTCAACGCCGGCGTCCTGAAGGTGAAGCTCTCCATGGCGCTGATCAGCATTTCGTCGATCCACCTGCTGAAGACCTTCATCAGCCCCGACCAGAATACGACGCACACCATCATGTGGCAGGTGATCATTCATCTGGCGTTCCTGCTGTCCGCGGTCGTGATGGCCCTCGTCGACCGTCTGACCACGCATACGCACCCGGCCCATTTTCACGAGCCGGCGCGCGAGCAACCCGTTTCCCCTCCCCTGAAGGCGCAAGACTGAACGCGCATTGCGATCGGTACGACAAGCGCCATTGTCCCCACAGAGCTAGCCATGACCGTCATCAAACAGGAAGATCTGATTCAGAGCATTGCTGATTCGCTTCAGTACATCAGCTACTACCACCCGCTCGATTACATCCAGGCCCTCGGCCGCGCCTACGAGCTCGAACAGAGCCCGGCCGCCAAGGATGCGATCGCGCAGATCCTCACCAACAGCCGCATGTGCGCCGAAGGCAAGCGCCCGATCTGCCAGGACACCGGCATCGTCACGGTGTTCGTGAAGGTGGGCATGGACGTGCGTTGGGACGGTGCGACGATGAGCGTCACCGACATGATCAACGAAGGCGTGCGCCGCGGTTATCTGAACCCGGACAACGTGCTGCGCGCGTCGATCGTGAGCCCGCCGGAAGGGGCCCGCAAGAACACCAGGGACAACACGCCGGCCGTGATCCACTACGAGATCGTGCCGGGCGACAAGGTCGACGTGCAGGTCGCGGCCAAGGGCGGCGGCTCGGAGAACAAGTCGAAGTTCGCCATGCTGAACCCGTCGGATTCGATCGTCGACTGGATCCTCAAGACGGTGCCGACCATGGGCGCCGGCTGGTGTCCGCCGGGCATGCTCGGCATCGGCATCGGCGGCACTGCTGAAAAAGCGATGCTGATGGCGAAGGAATCGCTGATGGATCCGATCGACATCCAGGACATCATCGCGCGCGGCCCGCAGGACTGGATCGAAGAGCTGCGCATCGAGTTGCACGAGAAGGTCAACGCGCTGGGCATCGGCGCGCAAGGTCTCGGCGGCCTCGCCACCGTGCTCGACGTCAAGATCATGGCGGCGCCGACGCATGCTGCTTCCAAGCCGATCGCCATCATCCCGAACTGCGCGGCCACCCGGCACGCCCACTTTACGCTGGACGGCACGGGCGTCGCGAAGCTCGAAGCACCGTCGCTCGACGCATGGCCGAAAGTGCAATGGGAACCGGACACGGAAAAGAGCCAGCGCGTCGATCTGAACACGTTGACGCCGGCGGAAGTCGCCGCATGGAAGCCGGGCCAGACGCTGTTGCTGTCCGGCAAGATGTTGACGGGCCGCGACGCTGCGCACAAGCGCATCGCCGACATGCTCGCCAAGGGCGAAAAGCTGCCGGTGGACTTCACCAACCGCGTGATCTATTACGTCGGCCCGGTCGATCCGGTGCGCGACGAAGCGGTCGGCCCGGCTGGCCCCACCACCGCCACGCGGATGGACAAGTTCACCGAGACCATGCTGTCGCAAACAGGTCTCATTTCGATGATCGGTAAAGCCGAGCGCGGTCCGGTCGCCATCGAAGCCATCAAGAAGCACAAGGCGGCTTATCTGATGGCTGTGGGCGGCGCGGCGTACCTCGTGTCGAAGGCGATCCGCAGCGCCAGGGTGCTGGCGTTCGAAGACCTCGGCATGGAGGCCATCTACGAGTTCGACGTGCAGGACATGCCGGTGACAGTGGCAGTCGATTCGAACGGCACCTCGGTCCACCAGACCGGCCCGAAGGAATGGCAAGCGAAGATCGGCAAGATTCCGGTCGCGACGGTTTAACACCCGCTCTGCTACCTGGTTCAGGTCAGGTCTTGCGCCCGCTGTCTGATGGCATGAAGCCGGGACCCGCGGTCCCGGCTTTTTCATTGATGCGGCGCCGGGCGGTCATGGTTCGCCGTTCGTATGTGTCAAAAGATGTTGCGATCCTTGGCTTTTTCGGATCGGGCGTTTATTGTTGTTGAAAATCGTATTTCAGAGCCCCCACAAGGAAAAAACCATGCAAGGCGACAAGAAGGTCATCGAATATCTGAACTCGCAGTTGAAGAACGAACTGACTGCGATCAACCAGTACTTTCTGCACGCCCGGATGTACAAACATTGGGGCCTCGAAAAGCTCGGCAAGCATGAGTACGACGAATCGATCGGCGAGATGAAGCACGCCGACTGGCTGATCGAACGCATCTTCATGCTCGACGGTCTGCCCAACCTGCAAGACCTGCACAAGCTGCTGATCGGCGAGGAAACCAAAGAAATCCTCGAATGCGATCTGAAGCTCGAGCAGATTTCGCAGAGCACCTGCAAGGAAGCCATCGTGTACTGCGAATCAGTACGCGATTTCATCTCGCGCGAAATCTTCGTGAAGATTCTCGACGACACCGAAGAACATATCGACTGGCTGGAAACGCAACTGGATCTGATCGACAAGGTCGGCATCCAGAACTACCAGCAAAGCGGCATGGGTTCGATCGAATCCTAAGCGGCGCAGCCCGCGCGCGGGTTCAACGCGCTGCGCGGGCTGGGTCGTTCCAGTTCGAGTTTGAGTTCGCCCTTGCGTTTGAATGTACCCTTGCGTTGTTTGCCCCAGCCCGTGACCCTGTCCGTGCCCTTGTCCGTTTCCATGACTGCACCCATGCCTAACGCTTCGTCAGACGCAGGTCTTACCGTGCCCCTCGCGCGCGCTGTCGTCGAGCCTCAGACAGGCTGTGCGCCGGTAGGTGTGTTCGATTCGGGCCTGGGCGGCCTGTCGGTACTGCGCGCGTTGCGCGCGCAAGTGCCGGACGAATCGATCATCTATGTCGCCGACTCGCTGTACGCCCCGTATGGTGAGCGCGACGACGACTTCATCGCCGACCGCACACTCGCGATCGGCCAGTGGCTCGTCAAGCAGGGCGCCAAGGTGCTGGTGGTAGCGTGCAACACGGCGACGGCTCAATCCATCGCGCTGGTACGCGAGCAACTGAGCATTCCGCTGATCGGCGTCGAGCCGGGTATCAAGCCCGCTGCCGTGCAATCGAAAACCCGCGTGGCCGGCGTCCTCGCCACCCAGGTGACGCTGCGCAGCGCCCGCTTTCAGGCGCTGCTGGAACGCTATGCCGCCGACTGCCGTTTCCTCTGCCAGCCGGGCCACGGCCTCGTGCAAGCCATCGAACGCTGCGACGTCGGTTCGGCCGAACTGCGCGCGCTGCTCGACAGCTATCTGCAGCCCATGCTCGATGCCGGCGCCGACACGCTCGTGCTCGGCTGCACGCATTACCCGTTTCTCGACGCGGCGATCCGCGATATCGTCGGCGAGCGCATGACGCTGATCGACACCAGCGTCGCCATCGCGCGCCAACTGGAGCGCGTGCTCGACCAGCACGGCTTGCGCAGCGAACCCGGTCGTCCGGCCGATCTGCCCCGTTTTTGCTCGACCAGCGACGGTGCGCATCTGCAACAGCTCGCCGCCACCCTGCTGCATATCGAGGCGCCCGTGGAGCGCGTCGTGATCCCGTCGCGGCGCACGGTCGCGCCGGATTCCCAGGCGGCTTGAACCGCGCCGCCGGACGCGCCTCGGGCGCGCCGCCGGCAAGTCTCTCACCCGATCTCCGGGCATCGTCCAGCCCACCTGCGGCCCCCGTCCACCGCCAATCCGGCCGGTGCGGCCCCATCCAGCCCTATCCCCGAATCCGGGGTATCCCTCCTAACAGGCTGGTTTTGTTACAAAAATTCCCGCAGGACGCTTGCCAAATGCATCAAACAAAATGATAATAATTCGCATTAACGTTAGCTATTGCGCCCAACCATGATTGTCTGCGTGTGCAAATCTGTATCCGACCGGAAGATCCGTGCCTCGATCGCGGAAGGCGTCGATTCGTTCGACGAACTCCAGTTCGAGCTGGGCGTCGCCACCTGCTGCGGCAAGTGCGAGGAGTCCGTGCGCGATGTCATGGCGCAAAGCGGCGTCTGCGCGAGCCGTTGCGGGGTCGAACATCACGCGCATCCGGTTCCGCTCACGTTTTACGAGCGCAAGGCCGCCTGATCCTGCCGGCACGGCGCTCGCCGTGCGCCTGAGTCCGCCGCGGCCTCACGCTTTAGTCCACTGCCGTCAGCAAGCCAGTACACGTTACCAGCCAGCTACCGCTCACCCCGTAACCGGAGTTCGAGATGGAATTGCTGATTGGTTTCGTGACCACACTGTGCATTTCGCTGCTGATATTCCGAAAATGACGTTGCTTTGTCGTAGACCCGGTATCGACGGCGCGCGGTCGCGCTAACATGCGCGCCTCGCAGTCCGTCCCGGCCGGCTTCGCGCCGGCGCCTTCCAGCCGCATGAATTCCCGCACCGTCAAAGCGACCGCCGCGGTCGCCGCTATCCACGTCGCCCTGCTCGCGGTGGTCCTGAGCGCCCGCACTACCCCGCCGGCCCGCCCGCTCGAATCGCGCACGATGACCGCCGAGTTGCTGAGTCCCGCGCCCGTCGCCGCACCGGTCGCCCTGCAGTCACTCGCTCCGCCGCCGCCCAAGCCCACGCCGCCGGTGCCGCACGCCAAACCCAAGGTGCAGCCGCGGCCGACGCCCAAGCCCACGCCGGCACCGCTGCCGGTGGCGGCGAGCCCGTCGCCCACAGCACCCGCCCCCGCGCCATCCGCGCCGGCGGCGCCGGCCGCTCCTGCTGCGCCGCCGGCCGCCGCGGCCGCGCCCGCGATCGGCCGTCCGACGATGGAAATCACCGCGCCGAAGAACGTCTCGCATCTCGACTGCAATATCGCCAAGCCCGACTATCCGGCCCTCTCGCGGCGCCGCGGCGAAACCGGTACGGCTTACGTGCGGTTCGTCGTCGGCCTGACCGGCAACCTCGAGAACGTCGAGCTGAAAAAGAGCAGCGGCTACGACCGGCTCGACGACGCCGCGCTGGCCGCCGTCAAGGCGAGCTCATGCAAGCCCTATCTCGAGAACGGCGTGCCGATCCGGGCGGCCTACACGCAGCCCTACCAGTTCGGCCTGAGCGACTGAGCACTGAATCATCGGGCCGCTCGCGCGAGCGAACGGCTGAAGCAGACTTTAAAAAAGGAATGGCAATGCAGAATTACGGTTTAGCCCACGTCTGGGCACAAGGGGATTTCGTGACGCGCGGCATCGCGCTCGCGCTATTGATCATGTCGGTGCTGTCGTGGAGCGTGATCGTCATCAAGGCCTGGAACGTGATGCGTCTCAAGCGCCTGACGAAGAACGCCGAACAGTCGTTCTGGCATTCGGACGATCTCTCCGATGGCGTGCAGAAACTCGGCGCCGGTGCTTCGTCGCCGCAGGACAACCCGTTCCTCGCGCTCGCGCTGTCGGGTCAGGAAGCCGCCGATCACCATCATCAGACGCAACCGCATCTGCACGACCGCATGGACGTGTCGGACTGGGTCACGCGTTGCCTGAAAGACACCATGGACGACAGCATCGCGCGCATGCAGAGCGGCCTCGCGATCCTCGCCTCGATCGGCAGCACGGCGCCGTTCGTCGGTCTGTTCGGCACGGTGTGGGGCATCTATCACGCGCTGCTGGCGATCAGTGCAAGCGGCCAGAGCTCGCTCGACCAGGTGGCGGGTCCGGTCGGCGAAGCGCTGATCATGACCGCGTTCGGTCTGTTCGTCGCGATTCCCGCCGTGCTCGGCTATAACGCGCTGACCCGTGCGAACAAGGCGATCGTCACCAAGCTGAACCGCTTCGCCCACGGCCTGCATGCGTTCTTCGTGACGGGCGCGCGCCTGTCGTCGTCCAAGCGCGGCGACGGCCTGCGTCTCGCCACGCGCACTCACTGATCAGCGAGGTACTCCGATGGGAATGAGCCCCTTCGCCAGCGACGATGACGACGGCCTGATGAACGAAATCAACATGACGCCGCTCGTCGACGTGATGTTGGTTCTCCTGATTGTCTTCATGGTGACGATCCCGGTGATCCGGCATGCGGTGAAAATCGATCTGCCGCATGCAAGCAGCCAGAAGGAAGAGACGAAACCGGCTCAGGTCAACGTTTCGATCGAGGCCGACGGCACCGTGCTGTGGGACGACAAAGCGGTCAGCAGCGACGAGCTGCGCGCGAAGATTGCGCAAGCCGCGCAGGCGGACCCGCAACCGGAACTGCATCTGAACGCGGACCGCAAGATTGCGTATGAAAAGGTGGCGGACGTGATGTCCGCGGCGCAGGCCGGCGGTCTCACGAAAATCGGTTTCGTGACGCAACCGGTGAGCCACTAGCACGCTGCCCGCTAGAAACGCGAAAGACCCTTGTTTCAAGGGCTAAAACGCGCCGTAAAAAGTAAAAGGCCTTCATCGTCGGATGAAGGCCTTTTTTTGTGCGCACTCGGCGCCTTCGGGCGGCGAGATCACTTGCCATCGGATGAGTGGCGAGTGTCTCCACATGCGACAGCCGTGGTCGACACGGACAGCGCGATCAGCCCTATCAGGCTCGCTATGATAGCGGCCATGAGTTTCCGCGTAAGAGACTCCTTAGCGGAGGGATTTCACTATATGCCCGCAGGCCCGGGCATTCAAGCAAACGCCCATTGAAAGTACTCATCGCAGACGGCGCTTAAATGCCAAAACGATATGACGCTGCGTGGCTGGGGTTCACGCGGTCGGTTGCGCAACCGCCTGGCCCACCGCCGGGTTTGCCGCATACCCCGGCGCCGCCTGCGCGGCTTTGCGTTTTTCCGCCGCCGTCGGACATTCGCCCATGATGTGCTTACCCGTATCCGGATCCAGCATTTCAACCAGATAGTCGACGAACGCGCGCACCGCCGGCACCATGCCCTGGCGGGACACAAACACCGCATACAGTTGCGGCGACGGCAAGGTCCAACCCGGCATCACAGGCGACAGTTGCCCGGCGCGCAGCGCGGCCCCGTACATCATCTCGGGCAACGCGGCGATGCCGACACCCGCCAGCACCGCCTCGCGGATCGTCATCAGATCGGCGCTCACCAGACGCGGCTCGTGCTCGAGCGCGTGACGCGTGCCCTCCGGCGAGATCAGCTGGAAGACGTGGCGGCCGTCGGTGGTGGGCGTATCGAGTGTCTCGAAGCGGTCCAGGTCGGCCGGCAGCAACGGCGGGGCGTTTTGCTGCAACAGGCTCGGCGCGCCGACCAGCATCTGCTGCGTGCGCCACAACGGCCGCACGACGATATTGGCGTTTTCCGGCGGCTCCGAGCGGATCCGCAACGCAACATCGATCGAATCCTCGAACAGGTCGATGACGCGATTGGTCACCCGCATCACCACGCGCACTTCCGGGTAGCGGTGCATGAATTCCGGCAGGATCTGCGACAGCAGCGTCTGCGAGATGGTGACCGGCACGCTCACGCGCACCGTGCCGCGCGGCGACGAGCGCAATTGCTGCACCACGTTGACCGCCGCCTGCGCTTCCGAGAGCATCGCCTGGCAATGCTGATAGAACAGTTGACCGGCCTCGGTCAGCGCCAGCTTGCGCGTGGAGCGCTGCAACAGACGGACGCCGAGCGACGCCTCCAGTTCGGTCAAACGGCGCGACAAGCGCGACTTCGAGATACCCAGCACCCGCTCGGCGGCGGAAAACCCGCCGTGCTCGACGACCTGAGAAAAGTACATCAGGTCGTTCAGATTATGCGAATCGATCTTCATCTCATCGTTCCATGAATAGAACAATCCATTGCGTGACGGTGGCTGGCACCTCTAAAAACGGTCCCTATAATAGCTCTATGTTTCAGAAATAACGCTATTCCCCATTTTTCAAGGTGACTTTTGATGAGCTCGACACGCACGATCGAACGCACGTACCCCGCCGTTCGCACGACCGAAGGCGGCGGCTTTATCGTCCACCGCCCGTTTCCGACCCGCATGCTGATGGACTTCGACCCGTTTCTGCTGCTCGACGAAATGGGCCCGATCGACTACGCGCCCGGCGAAGCCAAGGGCGCGCCGGACCATCCGCACCGCGGCTTCGAGACCGTCACCTACGTGCTGGAGGGCCAGTTCGGCCATAAGGACTCGGCAGGCCACTCCGGCACGCTGCACGCCGGCGATGTGCAGTGGATGACCGCGGGCGCCGGCGTCGTGCATAGCGAAATGCCGGACCCGGAGTTCGTGCGCAGCGGCGGCCGCGTGCACGGCTTGCAATTGTGGGTCAACCTGCCGCGCAGCGACAAGATGATCGCGCCGCGCTACCAGGAAATGCCGTCGGCCCAGATTCCGGTCGCGACCTCCGAGGACGGCCAGGTCAGCGTGAAAGTGATTGCAGGCGAAGCGCTGGGCGTGGCGGCTGCGATCGAAACGCGCACGCCGATCCTGTATCAGCATTTCACGTTGCAGCCGGGCGCGCAGATCGTGCACGCCGTGCCGGCGAATTACCGGGTGTTCGCGTACGCGCTGTCGGGCAAGGGCTTCTACGGCGAGGCGCGCCGCGAAGTAGGCGCGCGGCAGATGGTCGTGTTCGGCAACGACGGCGAGACGGTCACGCTGGCGGCCGGCGAGGAACCGCTCGAGGTGTTGCTGCTGGGCGGCGTGCCGCTGAAGGAGCCGGTGGTGCGCTACGGTCCGTTCGTGATGAACACCGAAGACGAGATTCGCCAGGCGGTGACCGACTATCAGGCAGGCCGGATGGGGCAGATTACGCACTGACCTCTACGGCACGAAGCCGGACAATTTCGTTCACAATAGCGACTCATGCCGCGCGCCGCAGCCTCCCTGCGCCGCGCGGCGCATCCCGTCCCGGTTCAGGAGCGCGCATGGCAGAGTCCACGGTCACAGCCCACATCGGCTCGACGAATTTCCAGGTTCTTCTCGACGACGGCAAGCACACATGGCTCGCCGACGAACCCGAGTCGCTCGGCGGCGGCGACCGCGGCCCTGGCCCGGTGACGCTGTTGCTGTCAAGCCTCGGCGCCTGTACATCGATCACGCTGAAGATGTATGCACAGCGCAAGGGCTGGCCGCTCGCCGACGTCCGCGTGACGCTGTCAATCGAGACCGACGGCGAAGGTTCGACGATCGACCGGCGTATCGTGCTCGAAGGCGACCTGTCGGACGAGCAGCGGGAACGTCTGTTGCAGATCGCCAATGCCTGCCCGGTCCACAAGATCCTGACGCACCCGATCTCGATCCGCTCGGGCCTGGCTGCCGCTTGAGCCAGCCCGAAGGCATCGCAGCGGGCTCGGACCCATTGCTTAAGAGGAAGCCACCGTTTTGAATTTCGAACATCTCGTCCAGATCAACGATCCGTTGAATCCGTTCGTCGACACCATGACCCGCGAGCAGTTGTGGGAAGGCCTGGTGTTGCGCGCCGAGCAGCCGCAACTGTTCGTGCTGGGGCTCGACACGTGCACGATCCTGTCGCGCACCGACAGCACGCTCGAGCGCGAACTGCACTACGGGCAGGTCACCGTACGCGACCGCGTGACGCTCTCGCCCGATCAGAGCGTGCGCTACGACATCCTCGCCACCGAAACGCATGTGGGCGGCTCGCTCACGATGACCATCGAACAGCCCGACGAACTGCAACTGTTCCTGCGCTTCGAGTACAGCACCACCCTGCCCGTCTCCGACGATCAGGATGCGCGCCAGACGCAGGAAATCGTCAAATCGGCCTACCGCGAGTCGGACATCGATACGGTCCGCCTGATTCGTCAGTACGTGCAAGGCCGCAAGGCGCCTGACGCGCTGCATTGAGCACGAAGGGCGGCCCGTTGTCCGTCCGGGTCGCGCGCCGGACGGATGCGGCGCGGCTCCACGCTCAACCGCACGCGCCTCTCATCTTCGAACTTACGTCCCCCTGACTATCGAAACATTATTCCGATGAATTAATGGACTTGTAAATGGGAACGATTATCATTTAGAATTAGTCCATCGAATCGACAACCCGACGGAACGAATGAACGACCTCACGCGCTCTTCTACGCTTAGCCTGCGCCGCCCCGCGAGCGCTGCGCTGACCAGCCGTCCGAAAACCGGCACGACGGCAACCGCACCGAGACCGTCCAGCGAACGCGGCAATGCCGTCGCGCCGAAGACGGGAACGGCCGCGCCGTCGGTACGTAGCGAAACGCTCCTGCAAGGGCACAGCCACGTGAGCATCGTGCACAACGGCGAGACTTACCAGCTTCGCGCCACACGGCTCGGCAAGCTGATTTTGACGAAGTAACGAAGGACACACCGGGTATTGTGGGGACCACCTCCTCGAGAGGTGTTGGGCATTAGCCAGCAACGACGGCTTGCACGCGAGATCTAGACCCCTTCGTGCAGATAACCAAGCCAGCCGTCGCAGCAAGCCAGGCCATTTTTTTGGTTCCCACCCAATGCGGACAGGCGCCGAAGCGCGGGTCGCAACTGCTGAATGAACAGAACGACGAAGCCGTGTGGATGGCGACATCCCACGGCTTTGGTGTTTTTAGCGCGTCCAGCCCCAAAACATGAGCCACCAGGCACTATCGACGACCGCAAGGGCGGCGATAAACCAGAGCATTGCCAGGCCGCGCTGGAAAAGCCGCGCGCTGTAGCGCCGCGTGACGAGCCACGCGAGCCAGGCGCTCCAGAGGTTGGCCACCACCAGAATCGCGATGCGCAGATCCGCCGCCCACCCTAGCGAAACATGCTCCGCGCGCAGCAGCGACAGCGTGGTCGCCGACAGCCCAAGAAACACGCCCGCGCCGGCAAGCGGAATCAGCCCTTGCGCGAGATGATGCAAGCGTGTCGCGCTAAAGCGACCCAGCGTGCGGGTGGCGCCCATCAACAGCACGAGCAGGGTCGTGCCGTAGACGAACCCGGTGGCGAGGATGTAGCCGATCACCAGCGTGCCGTCGAGCCACGAGAACACATCGTTCTGCTCAGGATAGTGCGTGAAGAGAAACCACGGTGCGTTGGTGGCGAGCGGCCATGTGATGTCGCGGTCGACCAGCCACGTCGCGAGGAACATCTTCAGGTCGACGAACCATGTCGACGCGGTCCAGTGAAACGCGCCAATCGCGATGCCAAGCAGGCCGTAGAGAATCAACGCGGTGTCCCAGGCGCTCGCCTGCTGGTCGCCGAGTTCCACCACTTCCGAGGATGGCGCGCGCCACGTCAATGCAATGGCATCGCGGTGACCGCTGCAGCGGCCGCACATGTGGCAGGCCGCCGCGCCCTTCATGTTGCGCAACGGCACGAGCGGCGCGCAGTTGATCGGAATCACCCGATGCCCGTGTTCGCCCTCTTTGTAGGAGCGGCGCCATGCGTCTTCGTCGACCTTGTAGTGAAACGGCGCGAGCCGCGCCAGCAGCGAAAAAACCCCGTTGACGGGGCACAGGTACTTGCACCAGACGCGTTTCTCGCGTCCATACAATAAGCCGACGATCATCGCGGCGAAGGTCGAGCCGCCAAGCACCAGCAACACCGCCTTGGGATACTGGTAGACGCTCACCATCTGACCGTAGATGGTGGTCAGTCCGAAGGCGACGAACGGCCAGCCGCCCCAGCGCATCCAGCGCGGGATCGCCCAGCCGCGGCCGTACTTGCTGGCGAACTCGGCGAGCGCGCCCTCCGGACACAGCACGCCGCACCATACGCGGCCCAGCATCACCATGGATAGCAGCACGAACGGCCACCAGATGCCCCAGAACACGAACTGCGCGGCCAGCGTGAGGTTGCTCCACAGATGCGCCGTGTCATCGGGCAACGGCGTGAAGGCCGGCACGAGAATCAGAAAGGCATAGACCGCCACCACGCCCCACTGGACGACGCGAATCAGCGCACCATGCCGCTGCATCCACTGGCCCGCCGCGGCGAGCCGGCTGGGACGGCTCGAATGGCCGGCGTGGTCAAGGGCACCCCTCATGCTGCGCGCCCTGCCGCGCGCTGCGCCGGCCGCCGGTTAGCCCGGCGTACCAGCAGATACACGACGCCCCAGTACACCGCATAAGCGACCAGATTCGTCAGCGCGGGATGGGCACGGTAACCCGTGAGGGTGGCGACGAGCGAACCGAACGTGCTCGAATCGTCGAGCAGCGCCGAGGTGTTCCACAGCGGGTCGACGAAGGTGGGCAGAATCTCCTTGTCGATCAGCTTGTCGACGCCGGCCTGGAACAGACCCGCGCCGAGAAACAGCAGCATGATTTCGGTGACGCGGAAAAAGAGCCGCCACGAGAAGAACTTGCCACCCAGTTGCAGCACGTAGAACGTCAGGAACGCCAGGCCCAGACCGAGCAGCACGGCCAGCATCTGGCCGCCGTCCACGTGGCCCGACTGGCCGAAGCCGAGGCCATACAGGAAGATGACCGTCTCGCTGCCTTCCCGGGCAATCGCGAGCGCGACCAGCACGGCAATGCCCCACCCGTTCGAATCGCGCGTGCTCTGTTGCAGCGACTGTTCCATGTCGCGCTTGAGCGTGCGGCCGTGCTGCTTCATCCACAGCACCATTTGCACGATCAGCACGCAGGCCACCAGCACCATCGCCGTCTGGAAGTAGTCCTGCGCGTCGCCGGACAACACCTCGGTGAAACCGATCAACGCCGCACCGAGCCCGATCGCCGCGAGGATGCCCACGCCGACGCCCGCCCACAGATACGGCAGGCCGCGCCGCGCATTGTCGTCGCCGTTTTTCAGCCACGCATACAGAATGCCGACGACCAGCAGCGCCTCGACGCTCTCCCGCCACACGATGAACAACACCTGACCCATCGAACTTCTCCTACTGCTTGAGCGGACGCCTTGCATCCGCACCCAGACCCTTCGCCGCTTCGACACACCGTCGACACAGCTCGCGCGCCTCAACTACTTCGCGACGATCACGCCCTGCGCCTGCTGGTGGAAATCGTCGAAAAACTTGTACTCGCCCGGCGACAGCGGCGCGATCACCACGAACGATTCCGCGCCCGGCGCCAGCACTTTTTCCTTGCGCAACTGAACGCTTTCGAATTCAGCCGCGCCCTTGCCCGCGTTGCGCACTTCGATCTTGATACGCTGGCCGGCCGGCACTTCGATGCGCGCCGGATTGAGCTTGCCGTCCGCCATCTCGAGCTTGAAGGTCGGCAGGTCCGCAGCATGGGCGGCGCCGACGAGCGAAGTCGTCATGGCAAGGATCGCGATCTTTCGGTTGATTCTCATGGGTCCTTCCGGAAAACCCGGCGCGCCTTCATGCGCCGGCTGCGTGAATCGCGTGAATCAATACCCGCCCTTCTTGCCGATCCCCGCATACGTAAAGTCGTATTCGAGCGTGAACGGCTTGAACCACGGACCCACGCCGGTTTCCTTGTCGACGTGACGGCCGAAGGCCATGTGGCCGGCTTGCATGGGCGGCGCGATAAAGAGCTTCAGGTGGTATTTGCCGGGGCCTTGCAGCTTGACGTTGTCGCCATAGTGCGGACCGTCGTCGGCGACCATCGCCATCATCTCGCCCTTCTGCGTCTGCGCCGAACCGGCCTTCGAGAGCTCGTAGCTCACCTGCAGATAGGGCATCCAGTCGCCCTCGGCGAAGCCGGTGGGGTTGTTCTTGACGGCGTGGATGTCGGCCTCGAGGTGGACGTCCGAATCCGCTGCCTTGCGCATCATGCCTTCGGGCTCCATCGTGATTGGCTGCAGGTAGACCGCGCCGATTTCCATGCCGCCCTGAATCTGCTGCTTGCCGATGGGATATTCAGCGGCCATGGCCGACATCGTGGCCACCGCCGCGACGGCCACCACACCGCCGCGCAGAAATGAAGAGACTCGCATTGAAACTCCTTGTTTTTTTAGACTAAGACGACGAATGCCGGGCTGAAACGCCAGATTGAGAAAGGTATGGCATTCCATTCAAACGCATTTCTCAAAATTACTAACGCTAATGCGAACCATTCTCAATAT
Source organism: Paraburkholderia phenazinium (assembly GCF_900142845.1). NCBI lineage: Bacteria > Pseudomonadati > Pseudomonadota > Betaproteobacteria > Burkholderiales > Burkholderiaceae > Paraburkholderia > Paraburkholderia phenazinium. The sequence continues at coordinate 10,060 of NZ_FSRU01000002.1, read as the reverse complement.
TGAACGGATTTTATCATTCTTCGGCGTTGAGAACAAATGGCGGCGCCAAGAAACCCTTGTGGACAAAGGACTTGGCGTACCGGATAGGCGGGGCGTTGTTCTGACAGAGCTATCTTTGTAGCCTTACAGAATAGTTCGACTCGGGGTCAGATTGAACGCAGCGCGGCTGGAATGAGATCCAACGGAAGGACGTGACGAAGGGAACGCTGAAGTCGCAGGCCGCGCGGCTGAGCACCGCACGGCTTGCCGGCCGGCTGCGGGTGCCGGGCCGAAATCTCAGTTGGTGCCGGTCAGATGATCGCCGACGTTGGCGCCGAACACGCGTTGGCGCAACAGCGCGAGCTCATCGCGCGTCTGAGCCGCCTTTTCGAATTCGAGATTCTTGGCGTGCTCCATCATCTGCTTCTCGAGCCGTTTGAGCTCCTTGGACAACTGCTTCTCCGACATGTCCTCGAACTTGGCCCGCTGTTGCTGCTCCTTCAGTTCGGCGCGCGCTTCGTCGACGTTGTACACGCCGTCGATAATGTCCTTGATGCGCTTGACCACACCGCGCGGCGTGATGCCCATCTTCAGGTTAAAGGCGACCTGCTTGGTGCGCCGCCGCTCGGTTTCGTCGATCGCGCGGCGCATCGAATCCGTGACGCGGTCGGCGTACAGGATCGCCCGGCCGTTCACGTTCCGCGCCGCCCGGCCGATGGTCTGGATCAGCGAGCGTTCCGCACGCAGGAAGCCTTCCTTGTCCGCATCGAGAATCGCCACCAGCGACACTTCCGGAATATCGAGCCCTTCGCGCAGCAGGTTGATCCCCACCAGCACGTCGAAGGTGCCGAGCCGCAGGTCGCGGATGATTTCGACCCGCTCGACCGTGTCGATGTCGCTGTGCAGATAGCGCACCTTGACGCCGTGATCGGCGAGAAACTCGGTCAGCTGCTCGGCCATGCGCTTGGTCAGCACCGTGACCAGCACGCGGTCGCCCGCCTTTACGCGCTCGTTGATCTCGGAGAGGATATCGTCGACCTGGGTACGGGCCGGACGCACCTCGATTTCGGGGTCGACGAGACCCGTTGGCCGCACCAGTTGCTCGGCCACCTGCCCGGCCGTCTTCTGCTCGTAGTCGGCAGGCGTGGCCGACACGAACACCACCTGGCGCATCTTGCGCTCGAATTCGTTGAATTTGAGCGGCCGGTTATCCAGCGCCGAAGGCAGGCGGAAACCGTAATTGACGAGGTTTTCCTTGCGCGCGCGGTCGCCGTTGTACATGCCGTTCAACTGGCCGATCAGCACGTGCGATTCGTCGAGCAGCATCAGCGCGTCGCCCGGCAGGTAGTCGACCAGGGTCGGCGGCGGTTCGCCCGGCGCCGCGCCCGAAAAGTGCCGCGAGTAGTTCTCGATGCCTTTGCAGAAACCCAGCTCCTGCAGCATCTCCAGATCGAAACGGGTGCGCTGCTCCAGACGCTGCGCCTCCACCAGCTTGCCTTCGCTGTAGAAAAACTCGAGCCGCTCGCGCAGTTCGGCCTTGATCGTTTCCACCGCGCGCATCACGGTTTCGCGCGGCGTCACATAGTGCGACGACGGGTACACGGTGAAGCGCGGAATCTTCTGGCGCACGCGGCCCGTCAGCGGATCGAATAATTGCAGCGTTTCGATTTCGTCGTCGAACAGTTCGACCCGCACCGCCATCTCCGCGTGCTCCGCCGGAAAGATGTCGATGGTGTCGCCGCGCACGCGAAACGCGCCGCGCTGGAACTCGGTCTCGTTGCGGTTGTATTGCATCGCGATCAGCCGCGCGATGATGTCGCGCTGGCCGATCTTGTCGCCGGTACGCAGCGTCAGAATCATCTGATGATATTCGGACGGATTACCGATACCGTAGATTGCCGACACCGTCGCGACGATCACCACGTCGCGCCGCTCCATCAGGCTTTTGGTCGCCGAGAGCCGCATCTGCTCGATATGCTCGTTGATCGACGAGTCTTTCTCGATGAACAGGTCGCGCTGCGGCACATACGCTTCCGGCTGGTAGTAGTCGTAGTACGAGACGAAGTACTCGACCGCGTTGCGCGGGAAGAACTCGCGAAACTCCGAGTAAAGCTGGGCCGCCAGCGTCTTGTTCGGCGCAAACACAATGGCCGGGCGGCCGAGCCGCGCGATGGTGTTGGCCATCGTGAAGGTCTTGCCCGAACCGGTTACGCCCAGCAGCGTCTGGAACGACAGGCCGTCTTCGACGCCTTCGACGAGCGTGTCGATGGCGCTCGGCTGGTCGCCGGCGGGCGGGTATGGCTGGTAAAGCTGGAACGGCGAGTCGTCGAACGTCACGAATTTCGACTCGTCGAGAGCGTCGTTGACTTCAGTCAGATGATGTTCGGACATGTGTGCGGCACCGGGGCCTGGGCAAAGGACTATTCTAGCGGTTTGCGGGAGCGCGGGCTGAGTGGAGGACAGGAGCCTGATGCGGCCGGAAATGGCTGGATTGCGGAGGACGTTCAGGCCGATCTGCGGTGGTTGTCCGGGTATGGCTCCGGCGCCAGAGCGGATCCCGGCAAAGCCGCGGCGCCACCGCTTGCCGGGCTGCCCGCAGACGCCGGCGCAGTGCCGCCCGCTTGTCGAAACTGGTGCCAAAGCGCTGTTTTTCAAGCAAATAATCGCTTTTGGATGCGGCCACGGCCCAAAAAACGCCCCGGGATTCGCTACAATGGCATGCTGCGCTCGCTGCTGCTCTTTTAGACACCGTCTTTAGACACCGACCTGCCCGATTCGGCCTGATCAACCGCAGGCCGCCCGCACAGGCTCTGCCCCACCGGTGCCGCAGCCAGGCTCGAGCCGTCCCTCTTTTCACTACTGCCGAACCATCATGTCTCTGTTCTCCGCCGTCGAACTTGCTCCCCGCGACCCGATCCTGGGCCTGAACGAAGCCTTCAACGCAGATACGCGCACCACCAAGGTCAACCTGGGCGTGGGCGTGTACTTCAATGAAGAAGGCAAGATTCCGCTGCTGCGCGCCGTGCGCGACGCGGAAAAGGCTCGCATCGAAGCGGCGCTGCCGCGCGGCTACCTGCCGATCGAAGGCATTGCTGCCTACGACGCGGCCGTGCAGAAGCTGCTGCTCGGCAACGACTCGCCGCTGATCGCCGCGGGCCGTGTAGTGACCGCACAGGCACTGGGCGGCACGGGCGCGCTGAAGATCGGCGCGGACTTCCTGAAGCGCGTCAACCCGGCCTCCAAGGTCGCCATCAGCGACCCGAGCTGGGAAAACCACCGTGCGCTGTTCGAAAGCGCAGGCTTCGAAGTCGTCTCGTACCCGTACTACGACGCGAAGACCCATGGCGTGAACTTCGAAGGCATGCTGGCGGCCCTGAACGGCTATGCAGCCGGCACGGTCGTCGTCCTGCACGCGTGCTGCCACAACCCGACCGGCGTCGACCTGACCGCGGCCCAATGGCAGCAGATCGTCGAAGTCGTCAAGGCGCGCGAACTGGTGCCGTTCCTCGACATCGCCTATCAGGGCTTCGGCGACAACATCGAATCCGACGCTGCCGCCGTGCGTCTGTTCGCACTCGCTGAACTGAACGTATTCGTCTCGTCGTCGTTCTCGAAGTCGTTCTCGCTGTACGGCGAACGCATCGGCGCGCTGTCCATCATCACCGGCAGCAAGGAAGAAGCGTCGCGCGTGCTGTCGCAACTCAAGCGCGTGATCCGCACGAACTACTCGAACCCGCCCACCCATGGCGGCTCGGTTGTCGCAGCGGTACTCGGCTCGGCGGAACTGCGCGCGACGTGGGAATCGGAACTCGGCGAAATGCGCGACCGCATTCGCGCCATGCGCAACGGCCTGGTGGAACGCCTGAAAGCAAGCGGCGTGGACCGCGACTTCAGCTTCGTGAACGCGCAACGCGGCATGTTCTCGTATTCGGGCCTGACGGCAGCGCAAGTGGACCGTCTGCGTGAAGAATTCGGCATCTATGCCGTGAGTACGGGCCGCATCTGCGTGGCTGCGCTGAACACGCGCAATCTCGATGCCGTGGCCAGCGCGGTTGCTCAAGTCCTGAAGTAATGGACTGAGGCGGCGGCGCAGTTGGAAGCCGCTTATCCTCCGCTCTGACCTGGCTTGGCCTGACCTGGCCTGGCCTGGCGGAGAAAACGGCGCCCTGCGATCAGCAGGGCGCCGTTTTTGTTGGGCGCCAAGAACCGTTGAGGCTAAACCCTCAACCACGCTTTCAGCTAAACCCTCAGCGTTTGTCGCGATGGATGTCGTGCGTGACGAAACCGGCGTCGTTATCAGGCATCGCCAGCCAGTCGGGTTGCGCCAGAGAGTTGTGGATATCCTGCAAGCCGCTTTCCCAGTGTTCGCGCATGGTCGACAAGCCGAACTGGAAGTCCTTGAAATGCCCTTCGTACTCCTTCTGCCGGTAGATCAGATGGATGACGTTGTAGCGTTTCGAACAGGACAGATCATCCGCCAACTTGCACCAGGGGTCGTCGCGATGTTCGGGCGCCACGCGGTCGAGCACTTCGCGCAGCACGTGCCTGAAACGCTGCGAACGCTGCAGCATGTCGGTAACGAGGCGCGTGCGGCTCGAATACTGGATGTCCTTCATGCGGCCCTGCACGTCGGTGATATTGTCCGGCACCGGCCCGATGGCACTCCACAGATCCACCTGAAACGCGAGCGTGTCACGACGTGGCGTGGTCTGGACGACTTCGTAGAGCGGCGTGTTGGACATCAGGCCGCCGTCCCAGTAGTACTCCCCATCAATTTCCATTGCACCGAACCCCGGCGGCAGCGAGCCCGAGGCGATGAAATGCTCCGGCCGCAATTTCATGTGCGTGTTGTCGAAGTACGCGAAATTGCCCGTCCCGACGTTCACCGCGCCGACTGAGACGCGTGTTTCACCCGAGTTGATGCGGTCGAAATCGCACAGCTTTTCGAGCGTCGACTTCATGGGCGACGTGTCGTAGTAGCTGGCGTTTTGCGGCGGCCCGGAAACGGTGGGCATGGGCGGCGGGAAGCGCGGCACGAAGAAGCCCTTCTGCCCCTGGACGATCGCCCCCGTGGCCTGCATGGCGGTGAACGCCTTGCGGATCGTGTCGTTGGAATTGAACAGCGTCTGCTCGAGGAACGGCGGCAGCGGCGGCGCGAAAGCCGGTTGACAGATGGTCTCCCAGAATTCGAGCAGCCGTGTGACGCGATGCTCCGGTGCATTGCCGGCAATGATGGCTGTGTTGAGCGCGCCGATCGAAATACCGGCGACCCAGTTCGGCTCAATGCCGGCCTCGTGGAGGCCCTGATAAACACCGGCCTGATAGGCACCCAGTGCGCCGCCGCCTTGCAGCATCAGCGCGATGGTTTCGTATTGGGGCAACTGGACATGCCGGCTGGCGCGAACGCCAGCCGCTGCTCCGGCGTGCTCGCCATCCCCGTCGCCGAGGGTGCCGGCACGCGCCCGCTTGACATTGCGTTGCGCCATAACCGTCTCCTTATTGCATGAACCAGCCGTGGCTCACAATGAAGGACTGGCCGGTCAAGGCCGCGCTCGGGAAAGTGGAGAGGAACAGCACGGTTTGCGCGACGTCTTCCACCGTGGTGAAAATGCCGTCCACCGTACCGCCGAGCATCACGTTGCGAATCACGTCTTCTTCGCTGATGCCGAGTTCTTTGGCCTGCTCGGGAATCTGCTTGTCGACGAGCGGCGTGCGCACGAAGCCCGGACAGACGACATGCGAGCGCACGTTGTGCTTCGCGCCTTCCTTCGCCAGCACGCGCGCGAGACCCAGCAAGGCATGCTTGGCCGCGACATACGCCGACTTCAGCGGCGAGGCTTCGTGCGAATGGACCGAGCCCATGTAGATCACCGTGCCGCCGCGATCGTCCTTGTACATGTGCTTCAGGGCCGCTTTGGTGGTGAGGAACGCACCGTCGACGTGGATGGCCTGCATCTTCTTCCAGTCGGAGAAAGCGTAGTTCTCGATAGGATTGACGATCTGGATGCCGGCATTCGAAATGAGGATGTCGATCGAGCCGAACTCCGCGGCCACCTTGTCGATACCCTGATTGACGGCTTCTTCGTTCGTGACGTCCATTGCGACGCCAATGGCCTTGCCGCCGGCCTGCTTGATCTCTTCAGCGACGGCGTTCGCGCCATCCTGATTCAGATCGGCAATCGCAATCGCGGCGCCCGCTGCCGACAATGTCAGCGCGATCTGCTTGCCGATCCCGCTCGCCGCGCCCGTGACAACCGCGACTTTGCCATTCAGATTCGTGTTCAGTGACGACATCCAGAACCTCCATACAGTTGATGAGCAATGACACCACGACACGCAGGCGGCGTAAAGCTGACCAAACGGCATAGGCCGTTCAGACGAATGCTGCACTGCGGCCAACTTTGCTATTGTGCATGAACCCCGTGAAAGTCATCCGGAAATCACGCAGAAATCCGTATCTCTTTAAACTGTATGGGTCGCGCCCGATTCGGCGCCCGATTTCGCTGGCAGGAGTAAATGCCGGCTGCATCAACTCGCAAGGAGAAATGCATGAACTATCGACGACTCGGCCGCTCCGGCCTGCAAGTCAGTGAACTGTCCATCGGTTCCTGGGTGACCTACGGCAATCAGGTGGACACGCACGCGGCACGCGAATCGCTGGCGGCGGCACGCGACGCCGGGGTGAATTTCTTCGACAACGCCGAGGTCTATGCCGGCGGCAAATCCGAAGAAATCATGGGACAGGCTTTGAAGGAACTGGCGTGGCCGCGCATCAGCTATGTGGTGTCGACGAAGTTTTTCTGGGGCCTTCAGGAAGCGCCGAACCAGTACCACACGCTGAACCGCAAGTATCTGCTGAACGCAATCGACGCGTCGCTGAAGCGTTTGCAGCTCGACTACGTGGATCTCGTGTTCTGCCACCGGCCCGACCCGAATACGCCCGTCGAAGAAACCGTCTGGGCGATGAGCGACATGATCACGCGCGGCAAGGCGCTCTACTGGGGCACGTCCGAATGGAGCGCGGACGAAATCCGTGCGGCCTACGACGTCGCGGAGCGGCATCATCTTCACAAACCTGTCATGGAACAGCCGCAGTACAACCTGTTCCACCGCAAGCGCGTCGAGCAGGAGTACAAGCGGCTTTACGAGGACATCGGCCTTGGGCTGACCACGTGGAGCCCGCTCGCCTCGGGCCTCCTGACCGGCAAGTATCGCGACGGCGTACCGGCTGACAGCCGCGCCCAGTTGCAGGGCTACGACTGGTTGAAAAAGCAGGTCACGGATACGGGCAAGAACGGCGTCGTCGGCAAGCTCGGCGGCGTGGCGGACGAGCTCGGTTGCACGGTCGGCCAACTGGCGATTGCCTGGATCCTGAAGAACCCCCATGTCAGCACCGTGATCACGGGTGCGTCGCGCGTCGAGCAGATTGCCGAGAACATGAAGGCTCAGGACGTGGCCGCGAAGATTACGCCGGAGCTCAAGCTGAAGATTGAAGAGATCGTCGGCGACACGTACGAGTGAAGCGCGTTGCCGCGTTCGCCGCGCGAGCGGCAGCGCGGCAAACGCAACCTGTCACCGCCCCCCGGCGGCTTGGAACCCGGACAGCCGGTGCGGTAGACCAGGGGCCAGGTTGTGGTCCAGATCCCGCCGCCGCTCGGACGGCAACGCGGGCTCGCGTACAATACGCGTCCGCCTTGCACGTGCACTTCCGGTCGCAACGCGGCGCCCCGCGCGGGCGGACCCACGTTGGGTCCACCGCGGCCCTCAATCGACCGGCACGCCCTCTTTCGAGTCTCACCTCATCATGCTCAGTTACCGCCACGCCTTTCACGCAGGCAATCATGCCGACGTCCTGAAACACGCCGTCGTCGTGCAGTTGTTGCGCTACCTCGCCCAGAAAGACAAGGCGTACTGGTACATCGACACGCACGCCGGCGCCGGCGTCTATTCGTTGAAGGAAGGCTACGCCACCAAGACGGGCGAGTTCGAGACCGGCATTGCCAAACTGTGGGGACGCACCGATCTGCCGCCCATGCTGGCCGATTACGTGGATGAAGTCGCCGCGCTCAACGCCGACGGCAATCTGCGCTTCTATCCCGGCTCGCCGTATCTCGCGTGGCGGCTGATGCGCGAACAGGACCGCATGCGCCTGTTCGAACTGCACAGCACCGAGATCGACGTGCTGCAGCACAATTTTCGCGATGCCGGCCGGCGCGCCATGCTCTACGCAGGCGACGGCTTCGACGGCGTCAAGGCCTTGCTGCCGCCTCCGCCGCGCCGTGCGCTAGTGCTGGTCGATCCTTCGTTCGAAGACAAGCGCGACTACACGCGTACGCTGAATTGCGTCGAGGAAAGCCTCAAACGCTTTGCGACCGGCACCTACGCGGTCTGGTATCCGCAGGTGACGCGCCCTGAATCGCAACGCTTTCCGGATCAGTTGAAGCGTTTGCAGGAGCGCAACTGGCTGCACGTGTCGCTGACCGTCAGCAATCCGCCGTCAGATGGGTTTGGGCTCTTCGGCAGCGGAATGTTCATCCTGAACCCACCTTATACGCTGGCTAAAACGCTTAAAGAAACCATGCCGTGGCTGGTGCAGGCACTCGGCCAGGACAAAGCCGCGCAATTCAAGGTGGAACACCGCGGCGATTGAGGCGATTCAAGGGTGAGCTGCCCTGCAGCGCATTCACCTCTAGGCGCTTGTTTGAAGAGCCGGCGGCGGAGATCCGCAGGCTGGCGCGGCGGTCTACCGCATCTACTGCGACGACTGCGCCGGACGGGGCTGCGGCGTCGAATGCGAGTTCGACGTGCCACCCCCGGCAGGCAACTGGATATACGGGGCAACGACGATCGGCACCGACGAGTTCGGCGTGAGCTCGGTAGGTGTCGCGATCGGCTTCGCCTGAACGATCCGCTCGTGTGACAGCGGCGCAGTCTGCAGCACGGTGCCGCTGTGGCCGTCGCTGATGCCCTGCTGCGTATCGAGTATCAACGGCTGCCCGCCGCTGGACGAGGCGGCAAATGCCGTCGGCGCGGCGAGCGTCAGCATCGCGACCGTAGCGAACAGCGCGGGAACAACGGCCCCTTGCAAGGAGCGAATCAATCGGACTGGAGCCATGAGCGGACCGGGTTGGTTGCGAGAATGCCGGATTGCGCAAAAAACGCTTTACCTTACCGCGGTGGCAACGTTCAAGCTAGTCGATATTGAACGACACGAGCCAGTCAACCGATGAGCGCCGGAAAAAACGCAGACGCCAGATGTGACAAAGCCCCGTCTATACGGGGCCTTACGCTCTACTGCTGCGACCGCGCGCCTTGGAGAGAGTCCCCTTGGTGGGCGATCTGCGTTACCGCGGGTCAAACGTACTGCAAGCCTGAATTACAGCGAGTAGCCGTTCGTTTCGAGCGAGCGGATGCGCTGTTCGAGCTGGACGATGTCCGACGACGACGCGAGGTAAGCCTCACGACGGCTACGTTCAGCGGTTTCAAACCAGGTGCTCAGCTTTTCAAGAAGGTATGCAAACATGATGTTCTCCAAGGATCGAAAATGAATCCCCGGTGGATTGGGCATCAGGGATTTCCCTTATGAAGGGTTAACCCGGATTATAGGCTTTTGGTGCAACCTGGCTAGTGAAATGCCCGAATGGCGTGCATTCCGTTTTGGAATGGTGCATCGGAAATTTGACGATAAGCGACTGATTTTTATAACTTAAGTGATGTTTCAAACTGATTTTGACGGAATCGAGCCACATCTAAGCACCATCATAGTGCATTTATGTGGCCCGGTTGCAACGAATCTGCGCCCGGGTTGCACCTTAGGGTCGTCAACCGGTATGGCAACTGTGCGTGGCGGCCGTTTCCGGATCGGCGAGACCTTCGATAATCGGACAATCCGGCCGGGCATCGCCATGGCAATGCTCGGCGAGATGCGAGAGCGTGTCGCGCATCTCCGTCAGCTCTGCGATGCGGCGGTCGAGATCCGCAACGTGTTCGAGCGCGATGGCCTTCACCTCGGCGCTCGCACGCGAACGGTCTTGCCACAAGGCCAGCAGACGGCGGATATCCTCGACCAGGAAGCCCAGCC